>JADKHH010000001.1 GCA_016721905.1 Candidatus Opimibacter skivensis
AGATAAATGTGCTACGCTGCTGTAATGTAGCTTATGGGCAATCTCTGAAAAGGTATCATCTCCAAAAATGATTAACTCCTTGATGCGTTCAATTTTCAGTGCTATAATATATTGTTCGATCGTCGGCTTCTATTTCCGAAAAGAAATTGGCCAAGGTAGGTGTAGCTGTGGTTTAGCTCTTCGCTTAGGAGTACAGAAAACTTAACATTGGGCTTCTCGTCAGACTTGTACACATAATCAATGATCACTTTTCTGATTTTCTCAACTAAGACACCCTGCTTTTTCTCCAGCAGCTCTAATCCGGCTTTTTTGATCTTCGGTTCAGTTCCAGCTTTTCTTCATCCGTCAGCTCTTCCTTTGTTTTGATTTCCCTAGTTCACCTTGACCGGAGAGATATCCAGTTCTTCAAGGGCATCTTTGACCACCACTTTGCAGCTTTCACAAGCCATATTCTTTACATAGATTTTCATAGGTTCGTATTTGGCCTGTTTTTGAAAAGGTCTGGAATGGCATATTGGGTTGGGTTTTTTATTGCACCGTGGGCCAAGATATTGTTTTAAAAGGTGTGATAGGCACTTTATCCTACTATCCTCTTCTGGTATGAGGACTTCCCGGGATTTCAAGTATTCCTTTCCTAAAATATTGTTTAACAAATAAAATAAATAGTTAAACAATATTGCCGCGCCTACGTTTAACCTGCTATTCATTCACAAAAACCTTGAATTTTATGAAACACAGTCTTTCAATGATTGCCTCCATCCTGTTATTATCCTCGATCATGGTCTTTTCGTCATGCGACAAGGATGATGATAAGACTTATGCCAATGTCCTGGTCATCCATGCTTCTCTCGGATGCCCTGGTGTTGATCTGCTGATCGATGGCAACAAGCAAAATTCAGCTGCTCTACGTATCCCAACAACACGGGCTACCTCGATGTGGAATCAGGAACGCGGAACATCAAAGTCAATGTTGCCGGCACCGCTACAACAGTGATCAATGCTGATCTGACGCTGACCAAGGATGCCAATTATTCAATCTTTGCCATTGATTCAGTCTCCGACATCTCGGCCGTTGTATTTACGGACGATCTGTCGACACCGGCCTCAGGAAAGGCCCATGTGCGTTTCATCCACTTGTCTCCTGATGCTCCGGCAGTAGATATTGCTGTCGCCAGCTCTGGTGCTGTAGTATTTGGTGATGTGGCTTTACGGAAGGGAACGGCTTTCACGCCGCTGGATGCTGGAACCTACAATCTCGACGTCCGCGTTGCAGGTACCTCAACAGTTGCCCTGGTGCTTCCTGCGATTACACTGCAAGCAGGAAAAATCTATACTGTATTTGCTAAAGGTTTTCTGGCAGGAACCGGTGTGCAAGCATTGGGAGCAGAAATTATTGTCAATAAGTAAAACAAGAGAACACCCTAATCGAAAGCCCGTGTCAAAAGCACGGGCTTTTTATTTGGACCAATGCCTGCACATGACGATTTTTTGCAGGTTTTATTAATTCCAGATACCATTCATTTCGGTCAGGATAATGGGGTTGCCATCCGTGACCACAATAGTATGCTCATGTTGAGCTACAAAACCCCCCTTGTTCCCAACCATGGTCCAGCCGTCCTTTAGGGTTTCAGCATAAGTGGATGCTGTGGATATAAATGTTTCGATAGCGACGACTCCATTTTTTTTAAATCTTGTCAGATTATAGCGATCTCTGTAGTTTGCTATATCGCTTGGTTCTTCGTGGAGGCTTTTGCCTATCCCGTGACCTGCGAGGTTCTTGATGACTTTGTATCCCCGGTTTTTAGCTTCTGTTTCGATCAGATGCCCGATGTCTGAAATGCGCACCCCGCCTTTGATATTGTATATGGCTTTATGTAAAATCTCTTTTGAAGCGTTGATAAGCTTTTGGTGTCCGTGTACATCTTTGCCAAGTACAAAGGAGCCGCCGTTGTCAGACCAAAAACCATTCAGCTCAGCGGAAACATCAATATTGACCAGATCACCTTCTTTCAGTATTCTTTTTTCGGATGGGATGCCGTGGCAAACCTCATTGTTCACGCTGATGCAAGTGCAGCCTGGGAAACGATAGGTGAGTAGCGGTGCTGATTTTGCTCCAAAACCTGACAGGATGGTGGCACCATAGTCGTCTATTTGCTTGGTGGTCATGCCGGGTTGCGCATAGTTCCTCATTTCCTTTAGGGTCTGAGCCACAGCTTCACTTGCCTTTTGCATGCCGATGAGTTCCGCTTCGTTGGTTATGGACATATTCGTTGAATCAGTTTGTTCAGTTGTTTAGACGGTCGTTAGAGTCTGAAGACAAACGTTGAGTTTTTTATTTTAGTTGCTTCCATTTGTCAGCCCGGTACAGCAGGAACTTCAATTTTAAGCTTTCCTGTACCTTTTGCAAAAGTAATATTTAAATATACGGTCCTTTCCTTGTTAGAAAAGGAATTCAAAGATTCCCACTTCTGCATGCTAATCTCTCCGGTCAATTCGTCATACATTTTGTCAACCTTGTACTCCTCAATTTCAATGGTCATGCTTAATGAAAGGTCGGAAAAAAGATGAACGTCGATGATGTCACCATACATTGACACCACTTGCTGAATTTTAGTAATGGCAGCGTGCCTTTCGTCATTACTAAATCCTGTCCAAAAAATATGCTCCATGACGCTGCAATTATTTTCCCGATGAGGGTATATCAGATGCTGATTTGTTGTTCCCGGCATTCCGGTACTCATTGATAAAAGTTGGTTTATTCTCGAATGAAGCTCAAGCGCATAGACTTACCTGCTGGAAATAGTGCACGGGGGCCATGGAATAAACCTGCTCGTCTTTTTTTTGTATTCCGCAAACTCATGATTCTTTTCCATTTTCTTTTCAAGCATCGGAATGCCCGAAACATGGAGTATTAAATAGGTAATGGTGAGCGGGCCAATGATGGTAAACGCTCCGAACGGAACAGAAAGAGCGACAAGCCAAATGCCCCACCATTGCGAGATTTCGCCAAAATAATTTGGATGACGAGAATATGCCCATAGACCACGTTGCAAAAGTTTGCCCTTGTTTGCCGGATCTTTCGTGAACCTGGCGAGCTGGGCATCAGCAACGGTTTCAAAATAAAATCCCAAAAGCCAAACCGCCAATCCGATAAAATCAAGACTGTTAAGTGAGCCGCCATTATTTCTATTGATTAAAAGCACCGGCAAGACAATACTAAAAAGCAGCGCACCTTGTAAAAGATAGACTTGAAGGTATGAACGCAGATAAAACCACTTGCCCCATTCAATGCGCCACTGTTGATATCGATAATCTTCCGGTTTACCTCTGTTGCGCCAATAAATATGCCAGGCCAGACGCACTCCCCAAATACTGACGAGGAGGCATACCATCAGCGCCCTTTCTCCGCTGGCGTCTCCAAGATAGAAAGAGGCCCACGCCAGGAGTACAAAACCCAGACCCCACGCAACATCGGCAACATCGTTTCTTTTCTTAATCAAAGAAATGACAAACCATGAGGCTCATATACACGAACAAAAGCAGCGCGAGGGTTAGAAAATACTTCACAGTCCCATTTTATCGGCAATAAAATAAGTTACGATCGAAACAGATGATGCAAGCACCGCCCCCCATATTAAGTCTACGATAGTGACCAGTAGAGGCCAATCCTTAGCCACCGCCAGATTTGTCAGGTCATAAGTGGCATAACAAACCAGGCCGAACAGCGCACCATAGAGAAGGGCGTGCGTCCGGGAGCCTTTATCAACAGCGGGAGTTATTACAAATACTACCAGGCCAGCGATGAAAATCAGATAAAAAATAATGGCTGCAGTCCAATTTACTTCGGGCTTCATTAATGCGCCTATTTGAGCTCGATAAAAATCTTTAGCGACCAATCCCAGCCAGATCATATCAATGGCAAAGAACACCGGTAATGCAATGGCGAATAATTTTAGAAACATATTTCTTTATTGAATAAGCTGCTGTGGATTGTAAGCATGTAGCCAATGGAACTTGAAGATAGCAAAATCTGATTCAAAGGAGGATGGGCACCAGGCCAATCATATGTACCGTGGCCATAACGGGATGCTGCAGGGCAATGAAACAAAACAATGGGTTCGAACTATTTTATCCTTAGCAATATTTGTTTATTATTGTAAAGTAAAATCGACGTGATTCCAGGAAGGTTACTAAGAAAAGCAGGAGTTCTCATCCTACAAGTAGGGATTCCATAACGACACTAAATTTTTTTCCTATGGTGCAGACACAGACCAACGATGAATCGCTCTTCCGGAGCTGGCAACAACGCAACATTTCGAAATCACTGGTGCAGGAAGAGTTAAAAGATAAAGGTCTATCTGCGGAAGAAATCACGTCCATGTTGGAAGACTATACCCGATATCGCATTGGCCGACGTAATACCATGGGCTGGTGCATGATGGGACTGGGTGGCTTCCTAGGCTTGATAAGTTGTGTTTTAACTATGTTAGATCCATTGCCTGATTTTCGTGGGCTTTTTATGTATGGCTTTACAAGCATTGCCGTGACCATGGCTTTTTATGGTTGCTATCTGGTGATGGAGAAGCCTGGTGATGAGGAGGACTAGCGTTCATACTTTATTATTTACCGAAACCTGACATAAGTAATTGCCGAAGACAATAATGAACTATATGTGACATCGATATCACGCTATATGATTTGTTGAGTCTGGCCATTTACTACTTCCAGGATTGTATATTTAACCTGATGAACCATATGATGATCAGGGTATTGCTGGTAGACGACCATACGGTGGTAACCCAAGGTTTAAGGTTACTGCTTCAGGATGTAACGGATATCGCTATCATCGGTGAAGCCCGAAACGGGCAGGAAGCCCTGGATATTATTGCAAAGAGTGCCGCGGATGTTGTGCTGATGGATATCGAGATGCCCCTGATGGATGGTATCAAGTGCACAGGGTTGATGCAACAGCGTTATCCGGAAGCCAAAGTCATCGCTATCAGCATCTACGCTGATTATCCGCATGTGCAGGCGATGATCAAGGCAGGAGCCAAGGGTTATCTTTTGAAAAATTGTGGGAAGCAGGAATTGGAGCAGTGTATCCGTAAAGTGCATGGTGGCGGTACGTTTTTCAGTGACGATCTCACCGATACACTCCTTTCCGGGATGCAGGGAAAAACAATAAAGAAGGATGGCCAATACCTTCCCTCCTTGTCCAGGCGTGAGAAGGAAATCCTTCGCCACATCCTGGACGAAGCGACAACAGGCGAAATCGCAGAAAAACTTTTTATTACCGTTGGCACAGTCGAAACCCATCGACATAACATGATGAATAAACTCGGTGTACGTAACACAGCGGGACTTGTGCGCATGGCGATAACGCATGGGTTAGTGTAAGTCATTATTTTACCCCATTCTGTCGTACTACATTCTAATATATTGCATTCAAGGGGCGGGGGGGGGGGGGGGGGCGGCTTTAGCCACCATAAAAATCCCGATTGTGGCTAAAGCCAAACTTCCTTTGCTGTTCGTCCCCCGGCTAAAGCCGAGGGCATTTGAGTATTGACGAAGAGGCGCAGTTTGAAAATGCCCTTAATTAATTTTCGCAGTGATTGCACGTAGAGCAAGGAGGAATTAGGTCTCTTCGGTCCTTTCGCTCTTCAGCCTCTTTGCCTTTTCTCTAGGAAAACCCATAATTTTTAAACTACAGGTATCTCCCGAATATGGAGTAATAGCTATTCCGGAAATTTGAACTGCTTTTCACAGACTCAGCGTACGGGATGCTGTTCTGATATTCTTATGAAAAGAAAATGACTATTTCTATTAAATAAACTACATTTCATTTAATAAGACAACGATATACGTGAATCTCAGGTTGATCCTTTTTATGTCTTTGGTTTGTTGGTCTTGCTGGCCTGTGCCGCTGTATGCACAAGGGTTGACAGAGGAGCAGGAGCTCTATGTTCAGTCCCTGTTAGATTCATCGGAACAGTACAAACTCAAGGATCCACCCAGATCCCTTTCCTTTGCGCTGCAGGCTTTGGACTGGCTGCCGGAAACGGGATATGAAAAGATGCAGATCACCGCTTATCTGCGTGCGGCTAACAGTGAGAAAATCGCCTCCCATAAAGCGGCTTCCATCATGTACGTCAATAAGGCCGGTGAACTGTCAGCATCGATCCGTGATTCCATACTCATGATGAGAGCTGCTTTTATGAAGGCATCCATCTTCGGCTTCTATGACGATGCGGATTCAGCCCTTTTATATTTCCAGCGAACGATAGATCTCCACCGTCCGGGTTTTGATGTGTTCTTTGCCGCCAATGCGTATACCAATATTGGTGGTCTCTTTCGCAGTATGGGTGATATTCCTAAAGCGGAATCCTATTTACGCAAAGGATATGAGATCAGCAGGGGAGATGACTATGCCTGGATTTTTACACTTTCCCGGTTGATTTCTTTTTATTCTGCACTTGGGAATCCTAAATATATCGCTTACCTCGACACCTTTTCGATGTCAGACTTTGCCAGCAAAGGATCTGAAGCCACCATCGCCGCTCATTTTCTACACTTTCCTCAATCTAACCAATGCCACACTCGCTGAAAAGGAAGACAAATTGTGGGAGGTATTTCGTTTTTCAAAGCAACAAAGTTCGCCTACACATCAGGTCGAGCTGGGTTTGAAATTGAATGCATTATTGGTCGAGCAAAAAAAACATCATGAATCGCGCCTGTTGTTACCGGAGCTGCTTGAACTTGCCGTCGTTTCTAGAAACGGAAGAGTGGAGGCCGAGGTCAACCAGGCATTATATGAAAATGCAAAAGCATTGGGTGAGCCAGTCAAGGCACTGATGTATATGGAACGGTTCAACGCTATCAATGATAGCCTGCACCTTGAAGATATGCAAACGCAGATTCAGGATCTCAATGTCAAATTTGAAGTGGCGCAAAAAGATCATGAAATCGAACGACAAAACATAAGCCTGCAACAAGGGCGGAGAAATCGAAATTTCCTGATGCTGATTATTGGCTTGCTGGCTGGTATGGCTGTCCTTACGATTCTTTATTTCCGCAGCCGCATCCGTACAGCACGCCGGCTGCGCGAGCAGGAAGAGATCATCCACCAACAGGACAAGGAAAAACTCAGACAAGAAAAGGAACTGGTACAACTGACTACATCACTTGATTCCCAGGAGCGTGAGCGCACCCGCATAGCGCGGGATCTGCATGACGGGCTGGGTAGCCTGATGAGTGGTATTTCTGCACAGGTTGAAAACCTGCTTTTTAAAGATCCGGCCAATAGTCATTACACATCGCTTAAAGAATTAGTGAAGGAGACTGCGACCGAATTACGAAGAACCTCCTACGAGCTCATGCCTGCTACTCTTTTGCGTATGGGGCTTGATCCTGCTATCCGCGATTTGTGTTTCAATCTCCTCGTCAAAAACGGAATCGAACCCAGGCTTGAGTTGGAAGCGGATGTCACTCATCTCTCTTCCGATCAGCAGCTCATCGTCTACCGCATTCTCCAGGAGTTACTTCACAATATTGTCAAGCATGCTGCCGCAACGCACGTTCTTGTGCAGCTCAACAGCTTTGATGACGAAATGACCCTCGTTGTTGAGGACGACGGCAAGGGATTTCTTATCGACAATTCAACTAGCTATGGCATCGGGTTGGGTAGCATCAAATCGCGCGTGGATTTGCTGGGTGGATTCCTGGATATAGCATCATCGCCTGGTGAAGGGACGACGGTAACAATAAATTTTCAAATCCAAATTATTCCCACAGTAAAACCTAAAGATCAATAGCTAAACCTCATTCTTAGGTTTTGAATTCTTCAATTGCCCTGGCTTTTAAGCCAGGGTAAGCGTCGGAAGAAAATATTGGCTTTAGCCACCAGAAAATCACAATTGTGGCTAAAGCCGAACTTCCTCTTGTTGGCTGTCCCCGGCTAAAGACTTACCGTTTATACACATCTCTCAATTTTCCATGCTTATTAGAATATCATAGGGATAAATGAGCCCATAGCCTGCAGGCCGTTGATTTGCTCCTGCAACCACGAAATTCAATTTAGATTCTCAAGGGAATGCCAGAACGTATCCACTAGGTTGCAGGAGCAAACTCCTGCAACGGCCCCCCCCTATTTTAAATATGTATAAACGTTAGGTCTAAAGCCAGGGGCAATTAAGAATTTTCCAACTTTAGTTAATGAGCTTTTTAGCCTTTCTGCCTTTCTGCCCTTCCGCCTTCCTTCCTCTTTTAACCTCTAGGAAAACCTATATTTTTCAAACTACATGCTTCTCCAGAGGGATAGAATGGCAGCAAAACTGAGTTTTGCGGTGTTATTTAATCCGTTGCACCATGAAATTTGACTTTCCCGCATTGACCAGCGTTTTCATTGCTTTGTTATTAGTTGTTTTACCGGGGATCAGTCTGGCACAAGTATCCATC
Source organism: Candidatus Opimibacter skivensis (assembly GCA_016721905.1). Taxonomy (GTDB): domain Bacteria; phylum Bacteroidota; class Bacteroidia; order Chitinophagales; family Saprospiraceae; genus Opimibacter; species Opimibacter skivensis. Next base: position 8,455 of record JADKHH010000001.1, read on the forward strand.
CATCCGGCCGGCGACCCACCACATGCCAGTGCCATACTCGATCTCACCAGTACTTCGAAAGGGATACTTATACCGCGTATGTCAACAGGTGACCGGGACATAATCGCATCACCGGCTACTGGCTTGCTCATATTTAATACGACCTCAAATAAATTCAATATGTACCAGGGCTCAGCCTGGATAGATATCGCAGCGGGCAACCTCAAAGAATTACTCGATGCGGACGGTGATACAAAGGTGCAGGTGGAGCAAAGTGCGGATGAAGACAAGGTGCGATTTACGATCGCCAATAATGAGCGCATGCGATTGGAAAATAAATACCTCCACACTTCCTTTCCGGGAGGAAATGTGGCTATCGGTGACAATGCAGGTTTAGCAGACGATGGTACCAACAACAACAACACTTTTATTGGTTTCGAAAGCGGTACAGCTAATACCACGGGTTCGGGCAATGTATTTGTAGGTCATCAGTCTGGAAAAACGATCACCACCTCATCCAACAACACCATGGTCGGCGCAGGTGCAGGTGATATCAATACATCTGGGTCAGGAAATACATTTGTGGGTCGAAATGCGGGAGGGGCCAATACTACCGCGGGCAGCAATACATTCATCGGTAGCAGTGCTGGTGTAGCCAATTCAACCGGAAATCAAAATACATTTCTAGGTGCCAATGCCGGATTACTTAATATCTCCGGTACCAATAATACATTGCTTGGTTTCTCTGCAGGATCAAATACGGTGTCCTCTAACAATACCATGGTCGGTCGACGGGCAGGCAATAATAACACCTCTGGCGCGTCAAATACATTTCTAGGAATAGATGCCGGATTCAGCAATTCTACCGGCGCAAACAATACATTTATTGGTTCCTTCACTGGTTCGGCCAATACAACTGCATCAGAAAATACGTTCATCGGAGCAGATGCCGGGACTGCCAATACTACAGGTAGCGGAAACAATCTAATTGGGGCCAGCATCGCACCGAGTCTGACCACAGGTAATCATAATCAGATGATAGGTATCAATGCCGGCAGATCGCTAAGCACAGGATCAGACAATATTTTGTTCGGCAACTCAGCCGGATTCTCGCAGGATACGGCATCAAGAAACATCAATATTGGCACTTCTGCCGGCGAATTAAATGTGGAAGCTGGAAATGTATTTATCGGATATCAGGCCGGCAAGAAAAATACGACAGGCAAATCAAATACATTCATAGGCTTGCAAGCAGGTGATGCCAACACTTCTTCAAGTCACAATACCTTCCTGGGAAAAGAGACTGGGGGATTAAATTCAACAGGTAATTCCAATACGTTCCTGGGATCAGAGGCTGGCAAATCAAATACAACAGCGAATGAAAATACATTTATAGGACGCGGTGCCGGTTTGAATTCATCCGCGCATTACAACACGTTTGTTGGTGCCAATAGCGGTCAGTCCAATACCTCGGGTACGATGAATGTTTTCATCGGATCTGGAGCAGCCGTCAATAATTTTTCAGGTCATAGAAACCAGGTCATCGGGGTTTCAGCAGGAGAGAATATGTTTTCCGGATCGGACAATATCATTTTAGGAAACTTAGCGGGCTTTGCAACAGACACTTCTTCGCAGAATATTGCGATCGGTACGCAAGCGGGAGAGGAAAACAGGGTGTCCGGAAATATTTTCATTGGACACTTTGCAGGAAACCAGAACACGACAGGCACATCAAACACATTTCTAGGACATCGTTCTGGCGATATCAATCTGACGGGCAACGACAATACATTCTTTGGAAAAAATGCAGGTGGCACCAATACAATAGGTTCATCCAATACACTGATTGGATCAGGGGCGGGAGATATCAGCACTGCTAGTGACAATACTTTTATCGGCTTCAATGCAGGTGGCGCCAACACATCGGGAGGTGCAAATGTCTTTTTGGGTAAAAATGCGGGGTTGAATAACACTACAGCAACACAGAATACTTTCCTGGGCACTTCAACAGGTCAGGCCAATTCAACCGGATCCAGTAATACGTTTGTTGGGCATAGTACCGGCCTGGCCAATACGAATGGATTTGAAAACACTTTTATGGGATTTGCTGCCGGTAGTGCAAATGCCACCGGCAACGGAAATGTATTTATAGGGGTGAACAGTGGCGGGAATAATTCTACAGCTCACAATAACACATTTATTGGATCTTATAGCGGTGTCCTCAATACAACAGGTACAGACAACGTGTTTGTTGGTGAGCATGCGGGATTTTCTAATGATTCAGGAAATAAAAATACCTTTCTAGGTCGCGACTCAGGCACAAATAATGAAGCTGGGGATTTCAATACATTCATTGGATATAGGGCAGGGGAAGACAATGTCACCGGATCAGCAAATACCTTTCTAGGCGAAGGCGCAGGTGCTTCTAATGGATCATCTTTGAATACTTTTATTGGTTTTCGCGCCGGACTCCTAAATAATGGAGGTGCTTTCAATACCTTTTTAGGGGGTGAATCAGGTGAAAATAATGTGGACGGATTTGGAAATATATTTATGGGTTATCTTGCTGGAAATGAGAATATTTCTGGAGATGGAAATGTAATGCTTGGAACCCAGGCCGGGCAGTCTAATTTGGTTTCCTTTAATACATTTATTGGATATGGTGCTGGCAGCCGAAATGAAACAGGGAATGTGAATACATTCATAGGCTCCAATGCAGGGGATGTCAATGTTGTAGCTGGTGGAAATACGTTTGTAGGGAGCGATGCGGGAGGCTCAAATGTTCACGGAACTGGAAATGTATTTGTGGGCCGAAATGCGGGCGTTCTGAATACCCATGATGATAACACTTTTATAGGAAGCGAGGCTGGCAATGGTAATACCTCTGGTCAGGGAAATACATATATCGGAAAGAATGCCGCAGTAGTAAGTAGTACTGGATCTTTTAATTCTGCTATCGGTTGGCTTACTCATGTAAACAATGGACTTAACAACAGTATGGTGCTAGGTAGTAGTGCAAACGTTACAGCCTCAAATAAAGTACGGGTAGGAAATACTTCTGTTACTGTAATCGAAGGTCAGGTTGACTGGACATTTCCATCTGATGCGAGATTTAAATATAATGTGGAAGATGAAGGCATTCCCGGTCTTGCGTTTATCAGTCGACTTCGTCCCGTCACGTATCAGTTTGACCGCAAAAAATTTGAGACCCACCTGATCCAAAATATGCCCGATAGTTTGCAACAGGAGCGGCTCAGCATGATGGATGCAATCCGAGCTCCAGAACCCGTCCAAACAGGTTTTCTTGCCCAGGAAGTTGAACAGATATGCCAGGACCTTGACTACACCTTCAGTGGATTGCATGTGCCGGAAAATGATACCGACAATTATGGGATAGCATATGGATCTTTTGTGCCGCTGTTGGTGAAAGCGATTCAGGAGCAGCACAGCAGATTGAAGAATTAAATGCACAGCTGGTAACCCTTTCTCAGGAGAATGAAACGTTGAAATTATCCGTTTTGGAAATTGACCACTTAAAGACAGAGTTTGAATCCATCATGAAGATGGTGAACAGTCTGACAGAAAAATCGGAATGAGATTTCGCTTATAAAAGATGGCACTTAACTCCCTTCTGTTGATTTGCAAATGAATTTTTCACTCTTGTGTTGGTTTTCCTGATTTTTAATATCCCGCGTTTCCTCAAATTCAATAGGAATAGAAAATCGTTGTCCCAATCAATGACGAGATGAAACTCAGCAACAATGTCAAAAGTGAAATTTTGATCAATCTCTGTTTTCTATCGGATAATTTGTTACGATCCAAAAGGAAATTTCCAAGTGTTACAATTGAGCAACCCAATAGGCCAATTACAACACCTCCTGCTGTTCTTTTCATGAAATGTTCAGGCAAGTCTGGAAGCAGTCCTTGATAAGTCTCCTGGCTTCCGATAAAACAGCATGCTGTGATTAAAAATATTCCTATGACTAGAGAGCCAATAGATATAATGTTAAAAATCTTTATCAGCATCTTAATTGTGAATTGAAATTAACGTCTAGGCTACACGCCGGCAGAGTGAGTACCGTAAATCTTTGCCTGAGGTGTTTGCTTTAAATATAAGTACATCATTGTCAATCAGATTAGCCCTGCTGGTGGGGTAGCTATTGTTAGACGTAGCATCAGATCATTTTAGGTGTCCTACAATTGCTTCTAAAAGTCTATCCAAATCTTGTCTGAAATCTACTTGAGTTCCATTAGGGAGCGTCTCCCTTTTTCTAATTTGTTCATGAAGAAAACTATCAGCGATATTATTCAAGGAAGTGTTGAGGTGATTGAGACTTGCCTTCATACTTTTACTTCCAACATTGCTTGCTACTTGGTCAAAATTGTTACATCCGAATATTGGAGGAATATGATTTAAAATTGTTCGGCCAATTGCGCCAACAGAAAAGTAATTTTGACGATTAAAGTTGTCATTGATTTCTTCGCATAGACGTATTAGCCTTGATAAGTCGAATTCCTTTGATTGAACTTTGGTTAATTCCTTTAACCGGGATTCACTAATAAACTCTATTTTGTTTTTATTATCGGGCGCAGTTTCTCCAAACTCCACATCACCGAGTATATCTTGAGTAATATCCTTGCCTAGAAGTTGAAGGGCTTTGGCAGGAAAGTATGAACCCATAATAGGATCAATTATCCAGTTTCCTTGTGACTTTCCATATTGTCGAAGTTTGGCAAAATCAGTCTTAGTCTCATACGTAAATATCTTTATAACCATTAGATTTTCTAACCAATATTTTGACCATCTAATGTAAAATCACTTTTACCTTTTGAGTAGCAGCGACCACTTTATAAAGTTGATTTTCGGTTATATCAAGCAGATTAAAGGTTGACGAATCTGTTGAAATAAATAAATTAAAACGTCTTTCGTTTTCCTCCATTTTCTTAAGATATTTCTTAGTTTCGAAAGCATCTTTTGTAGCAATTGTTCTATGAAAGCCAAGAGCTCCCATAGAGGCTACACTCTGAGTTTTGTATTCACTAGCATCTTCGTTTTTAAAAATTTTCCTAACTAGGATATTCGTTCTGCGAGAGAAAGATTTATGGCTTCAGCTATTTGTATAGTATCAAAATTACTTTGGTTCTCTGCCATGTTAACATATTCAAGAATTTTATGAATGGCTTCGTTTTCTTCCATAATTAGTTGCGTCTAACGTAGTTATATACGCAACCAAATATATGGAAAGCCATTGATTCTCAGTGACTTTATATTGCGTTTTTCAATATATTCATTGCGTATAGCCAAACCGTCGTGCTGAGCGGGAGTACGAGGATGTGCTCGTGGCAGTCGAAGCATTGCGCTTTTTAAATATTCGTATCCATGTAGTCCAGTTAACGCTGAATGTGATTATCCGGATTTCCCCAAGCCCTGAAAGGGCGCAAGAGTAGCAAAGGGGTTCAGCCCTTTCCTAGGGAGCTTAGAAGGTTAGAAGATTAGAAGGGTAGTTTGCGAATTGCAAAATCAACTCTGCGCAAATATTTTTTAAAATTCATCAGCGTAATCAGCGTTCAAATGATTCACGTGAGATGAAAGGAAATCTATGATCAAGCACAATCAACAGATGTTCTGCCCCTACAGGGCAGGGAGAAGATTTTCCTGGTTCCTTTGTTACCGACATGTAGCCCCGATGGGGCATTATTGATGTTCAACTATGTATAAAATTATTCCCGGCTCATATTGTGCCGACTGCTAACTGCCATTGGTCTCATTGCAAAATCTGTTTGCTGACAGTCCCTCAGCTCTATGCCCTATGCTCTCTGCGCTATGCTGAAACGCAGATAATTTAATACATTGTTATGCCGACTGGAGACTGTGGACTGCTAATTGCCAACTGCTAACTTCTCACTGCTAACTGCTAACTGCTCACTCCAGTATAATTCCCCGGTGTCAACTTCCGCATCTCCTCTTTCACCTCCTCGCGTATATCCAGGCCATCAATAAACGCATGCAGATGCTCCCTGGTGATCTGCTCCTTGCCGCGTGTGAGGTCTTTCAGTAACTCGTATGGGTTTGGTACGCCTTCTCTGCGTAAGATCGTCTGGACTGCTTCGGCGAGGACAGACCAATTAGCCTCCAGGTCATGGGCAAGCTTGACTTCATTGGCTGCAATTTTTCGAATGCCCTTGCCGATAGAGTGGAGGGAGAGATAACTATGCGCCACGGGTACGCCAATGTTACGCAAGACAGTACTGTCAGTCAGGTCGCGCTGTAATCGGCTCACTGGAAGTTTGTCAGCGAGATGGCCGAAGATCGCATTTGCATAGCCCAGATTACCTTCCGCGTTTTCGAAATCAATTGGATTGACTTTGTGTGGCATGGCGGATGAACCCACTTCATTTGGATTTGCTTTCTGGGAGAGATAATTCATCGAGATATATGTCCAGATGTCGCGACAGAAATCGATCAGGATCGTATTGATCCGCATATTCGCATGGCATAAGGCTGCCAGTTGATCATAATGTTCGATCTGCGTAGTGTAGTGATACCTTTTGATCCCCAGATACGTAGATGTAAAGTTGTCGGCCCATTCCATCCAGTTGATATCAGGAAATGCAGCCACATGCGCATTGAAGTTGCCGGTAGCCCCTCCAAATTTTACTTTCAGGGTAACAGCTTCGAGTTGACCGATCTGCACATCCAGTCTTTCAACAAAGACCATCAGTTCCTTTCCAAGAATGGTAGGTGACGCTGGTTGTCCATGCGTATGCGCAAGCATAGGTAGATACTGTGTCTTGACAGCAAACTCCATGATGTCCTGCCTCACTGATTTCAGTGCAGGAATTAATTGTACCTCATAGGCCTCCCGGATCATCAGCGGAAATGCACTGTTGTTGACATCCTGAGAAGTGAGTCCGAAGTGCACCCATTCTTTATAGCGCGCTAATCCAAGTCCATCCAGTTTGTCTTTGATGAAATACTCGATGGCTTTGACATCATGATTGATCTTCGCTTCTGATTTCTTGATGGCATTTGCATCATCATCTGAAAATCCAGTCACGATCTTTCGCAAGCCTTCCTTTTCTGAGACGGATAAAGCTCCACCTTGTATCACACCCGTTTCGATCAACGCGATGAGATACTCCACTTCGACATGGCACCTGTACCGCATCAATGCCGCTTCAGAAAAGTATGGAGCCAGGACCGCTGTCTTTTCAGCATACCGGCCGTCGATGGGGGAGATGTTATGGAGCATGTTTGTTTTGTCTGTTGTCATTGTCTGGGCGTAAAAATACAGTTTTCGTTTGAAGGCACGGGTTTTGGCAAGGAGCATGGAGCAAGGAGACTGTCACGATACAGATATTGCCTTTTTCAACAGAGGGAATTTTGTAAATGTAGAGACGCGATTTATCGCGTCTCTACATTTACAAAATTCCCTTGCTCCTTGCTCCTTGCTCCTTGCTCCTTGCTCCTTGCTCCTTGCTCCTTGCTCATTCGTCCTTCGAAAACACCTCCGGATCAATCTGCGTAAACACCTCATCCTCCGCCGTCTCTTTGGTATAGGGTATCGTAATCGTAGTCGTAGTCCCGACACCCTTTTCGCTGTGTACTGATATTTCTCCTTTCAGGAAGTTGACACGGGCAGCAACATTTTCAGTGCCCATACCTTTGCGGACTTCGCCGGGTTCATAGCCGACACCATCGTCTTCGACCATGATCTCGATGTCTTCATCATTGCGGATGAGCTGGATCAGGATCTCCTTGGAGTGCGCATGCTTGAGGCAGTTGTAGAGCAATTCCTGTACAATCCGGAAGATGTTGAGTGTGACACCGATGGCAAGATCGTGGAGCGGACCATAGTGCAGGAATTCGATGTGCGGGGTATCCTCTGATTCGATGCGATTGACCAGATCCTTGATGGCTGGTACTATACCCATCTTGAGCAAGGCACCCGGCTGCATATTGTTGGAGATGGTTCTCACTTCACTGCAAGCCGCATCAAGGAGATTGTAGGCTTTATTGTATTCCTTCTGATGCGTGATTTCTGGATTTTTCGCCTGGATAGCATCAAAGTGCAGCTTGACAGTCGATAGCAATCCACCCAGACTGTCATGCAGGTCACGTGCTATACGTTCACGCTCGACTTCCTGGCCTTGCAACATCGAACTGATAGATTCAATTTTGCGGTTACTCTCCAGCTCATTGATCTTACGCATATTGATTTCTTCATTCTGGTCAGCAATGATCTGGTTTGAATTGAGGCGTTGCTGGTAACTGCGGATGATGATGTAGGATACGATCAGCATGATGACAGCACCTACTAACAGCGCATAACTCAGCACTTTCTGTATCCGTGATTTCAACACAGTGATATTTCTGTCTCGCGCCATCATCTGTAACTCCGTCTCCCGCTGGATGTCTTTGTCTTTGAGAAACATCTGCTGGATACTCGCAGATTTGCCGGCATTGTTGAGACTGTCATTGAAGTGGTTAAGGGTCTTCATGACATGTAGCGCAGCGGGATAGTTTTTCATTTTTTCATAACACTCCGCTTGCTGCCTGTATAGTTCTCTTTTAACAAAAGTATCCTTACCGGCCAAACGCAATCCATTTGAAAAATAATAAAGGGCAAGCTTGTATTTCTTAGCATGCATATTATACATCCCCACGTGAAGATGTAAAGAAGGCAGGAAGGATAGATAGCGTATGCTGTCATATCTCGTCAGATCAATGCTCAGTGAATCCGGTAGGTCTTTAAACATAGGCTTCTGGCCAGTGAGCGCGGTGATCGTGAGCCTGTTGATCGTAGACAACAGCGTGTCCTGTATCAGCATATTCAAGCGGCTGGCACGTTCAAAATATTTTGAAGCCTCCTGCATCTGATTACGCGCGATGTAGATTTCTCCGATCTGCTGCAACATACGGGCAGAAAGCACCGTGTCAAGTGTGCGCTCTGCATAACCTTCGACGCGTTCAAACATACTGATAGCTTCGAGGTAATATTCACTACCGCAATAGAGCCGACCCAGATCCGTGATGGTCTGGTACATTTTTAATGAATCACCAGCTTTGCCGAAGAGTTTTTGTGCTTCAATATAGTTTTTGATGGCCCTGTCAAGGTTTTCTATCTCTGCAAGGTCGCGTTCAGCAATGATGCGATATGCTTCTGCCGCCTCACTATGTTTGCCGGCTTGCTCGAGTTGGGTGATGAGGCGATACAATTCCGCATTGGATTTGGCTTCGCTGACTTGAGCAGTAGCTGTTTGCGGATTCATTAACAAGCATCCTAACAGCAGTATGCTGGTCAGGTACGATTTGGTGTAAAGGCAAAAAGAGTCCTTCATATCCGGGGTTTGAGGCGTGGATATCCTTGAGTGAATAAATGAAGGGGTCAGACAAAAAAACAATTCCAGCGTTCTCAGTGTGTATTTGAAATTGAATCGGGTGTTTGCTTCTGGATTAAACGTTGATGGTCATTAGTCTTGTATGCGGTAATCAGTTCTATGATTTTGTGGTCAGTTGATTTTCAATCGCCACCCGTACCAGACCGGCGGTATTACGCACACCCAGCTTGGTCAGCAAGCTACGGCGATGAGATTCTACTGTTTTAAGGCTGATAAACAAGGTATCCGCGATCTCCTGTGTGGTATGTTCCTTAACAATCAGGTCAAGCACATCTTTTTCACGCCTTGATATCTTGGGTGCCAGCATAGAGGATTTCTTTCCACCGGATTTCTGGCTCACAAGGCTCTTCATGATGGTCTCAGTCACTTCGTCACTGAAATAGGACTGACCATTGTACACCGTTTCGATCGCAGAGATCAACTCCTTTTTTCCGGTATTCTTGAGGATATAACCCTGTGCGCCGTGTTTCAGAATTTCAGTGACAAAACTTTCCTCATTGTGCATCGACAAGGCCAATACTTTCACCTCCGGATAATCTTTGCTGAGTTTCTGACATACTTCTATACCATTCATCCCCGGCAGGTTGATATCCAGGAGGATCACATCCGCAGGGGTGTGCGCTAGTTTTTCAAACACTTCCGGACCATTATAGCACTTGGAGACGACCTGGATATTGTCGATTCCATCCAGGATGGACTCTATTCCTTCGACAAACATGTTGTGGTCGTCTGCAATCATTACGCGTATCATAAATCGACTATCTATTGAGCTAAAACTTTCTAAAAGTACAAACTAAACATCATTAGAGCTGGCGACGTTCATTATTGACCACGATCTCCAGGGGCTGGCCGGAATGTAAAGTTACATCACAATGCCCTCCTGTAACAGTCACCCCAAGGCTCCTTTCCCGGTAATGGATCTTGAAACTAAACCCTTCCCAGCCTGCCGGCAGGACAGGTGCGAGGTGTAACAATCCATCCTTGACCTGCATACCCGCAAATCCTCTCACCACAGACATCCATGACCCAGCCATGCTGGTGATATGAAGGCCATCTTCTGTGTCATTGTTATAATCATCCAGGTCCAGTCTCGAAGTCCGCAGGTACATCTCATTTGCTTTTTCAGGCTTTCCAAGACGAGAGGCGAGTATAGCATGCACACAAGGCGATAAGGATGACTCATGCACGGTCATCGGTTCATAAAAATCAAAATGCCGGCGATGGGTATCCTCATCAAAGTGATCTTCAAAAAAATACATACCCTGCAGCACATCGGCCTGTTTGATAAAACAAGATCTCAGGATCCTGTCCCATGACCATTTCTGATTGATTGGCCGCTCGGAGGCAGGCAGATCATCAGCATGCATCAGATCTTTATCCAGGAATCCATCTTGTTGCAGGTATACCTTGCGGCTTTCATCCCATGGGAAGTACATGCCGTTGATACGCTCCTGCCAATGGCCGATCTCCTCTTCTTTGAATTCTGATGTTTGTTTGATCCGAGTCCATTTGTCCGGATGATTTTGTTTTACCCACTCAATCTGCTCTATCGCATATTGCATACACCAGCGTGCGAGGTAATTGGTGTACCAGTTGTTGTTGACGTTGTTTTCATATTCGTTCGGACCTGTCACACCCAGCATGACCCAGGCTTGTTTGTCCTGCGAATAGTTGACGCGCTGTGACCAGAACCGTGCAACGCCGATCATCACTTCGAGTCCGCCGTCGGTCAGGTAGCTTGTATCACCGGTATACTTGATGTAATCATAGATCGCATAGACCATCGCGCCGTTGCGATGTATTTCTTCAAAGGTGATTTCCCATTCATTGTGGCACTCTTCTCCATTGATGGTCACCATCGGGTAGAGGGCTGCACCGTCTTTAAAGCCGAGTTTGGCCGCATTTTCGATGGCCTTCTGCAGGTGGAGGTAACGATACACCAGGAGATTGCGCGCGATAGCTGCATCTGCAGTGCCGAGATAGAATGGAATGCAATATGCCTCTGTATCCCAATAAGTGCTGCCACCGTATTTTTCACCGGTAAATCCTTTTGGTCCGATATTCAGTCGGGCATCTGCTCCGGTATAGGTTTGCCAAAGCTGGAAAATATTGAATCGGATACCTTGCTGCGCCATCACATTGCCATCGATGATGATATCAGCACCATCCCATATCTTATGCCATGCTTCGATATGGTCACGCTTCATCGTTGCATATCCGATCACTTCATTTTCGCCAAGCTTTTTCTTTCCTTCTTCGGTTTGATGATCCGGATGCACATAGAGGCTGCTGAGATTGACTACCGTTTTATGCAGGATGAGTTCTTCTCCTTTTTTCAAATCAACTTTATACAGCCTGCTGACTTTCATAGGAGCAACAGATGAAGAAGCAATGCTCACTTGGTGTCCATTGACCTCCACTTTGGAGTGCATAAAGGAACTTACGGTAAAGGCAGTTTTCTTAGTGATCGCAGATACCATCGAAAAGGAATCATCCTGCTCTTCATTGACCCGATCCCAGAATTGATCACCGTAATTGGAGTCCTTGTTGTGCACATCAAAATCAAGGTATGGTTCGAGTGTGATTTTGCCTTGATAACCTTCAGACTTGATACTGATCCGGATAGCGGCGGCATCGGGGTCTGCCATGCTGCAGAACCGCTCAAAATGGAAGGTCAATTGACCTCCTGATGGAGGATTGAGATCAAAGCTTCTGGTGAGCAGGCCTTGTTCCATATCAAGCGTCCTTACAAAATTACTTACCTGTGTTTTGTCAAGATCGAGCGCCTCGCCATCAATAAAGATGCGCACACCAATCCAGTTGACACTGTTGAGTACTTTAGCGAAATATTCAGGATAACCGTTTTTCCACCAACCTACACGTGTGAGATCGGGATAATAGACACCGGCGAAATAGGAACCTCTCAGGCTTTTACCGGAATAGTCTTCTTCAAAATTGCCCCGCAGTCCAAACCGACCGTTACCAAGGCTACAGATACTTTCACTGACTTCATGGAATTCACGATGAAATCCTTCTTCAATAATGTGCCAGGGATGATGTTTTAGATAATTTTTCATGATAATAGTTCGATGATATGGGATGGATTGGTCTGATCTAATCCGCTGATGACGACATGGGCTGCTTTGAGTGCTTCAGGATCACCAAGTCCTACTGCTTTGCATCCTGCTGCAAGGGCGGCTTGCACACCCTTGGCGGCATCTTCAAACACTACGACTTCGGATGGATCTAGTTGGAGTGCATTGCAGGCATTGGTAAAAATTTCCGGATGGGGTTTTGATTCTTTGGCATCGTTACCATCGAGGACTACATCAAACCGGTCTTCAATGCCGAGTTTTTTCAAGACACCTATTGCATTTTTACTTGCGGATCCCAGGGCAAGTTTTAATCCTGCTTTGCGTGTATCAATCAGGAAAGCGAAGGCGCCGGGCAATAAATCACGAGGTGTGATTTGTTCGATGGCTTCGAGGTAAATGTCATTTTTTCTGGCAGCCCACATTTCTTTCTCCTCCTGTGTCAATTCAATGCCATATTGGTTGAGCAGATACTCCAGTGACTCCATCCGACTGGCTCCACGTGTATGGAGATCATCCTCCTCAGTGATATCTGCACCTAATTGCTTGAGTACTTTCTTCCACGATTGAAAGTGATGCACTGCTGTGTCGACGATGACGCCATCCAGGTCAAAGACAAATCCTTTGATCTCAGTAGGATGCTTATCTGTACCGTCTGTATTTTTTTTGTCCATATACTTGAGTTTCTCAGCAACGGCTGTAAATAAGTCAATTGATTTTAAGTGGCCAAAGATATTACTCAGTTTTTGTCTGGCCATCACTCCTCCATAGGCCTCACGGATAGCGTGAATATGGGCGGCATACACATCTTCCAGTCCACTCCGATGGCTATCTTTTAGCTGGTCGTCATAACGCATCACCAGGTTCATATCACCTATGGATTTCAGTCGCACGAGTAGTTCATTTTATGCCCGGTGAGGCTCCATCCATGTAATAACATCTGGTCAGCAGCTTCATCTGACCCAGGGGTATAAAATTCGGCTAGTACCCTCAATACCCTGGTGGCACTTTCGACATCGACTTCATTTAAAATCTCCCAGGCTTCACGATCCAGATAGGAGAGACTCAGCTCATATGCCAGTTTAGATACAAGGCCGCGATCACCTGTTTGGCGTGCAGCACGCAGCCCTGCCTGCAGCATGCCGCGAACGATGGTCTTGTCATAATCCGAAGCCTTTGTTGCGTTGAGCGAATAGATGACATCTTCATATTCCGTCTGGCGACTAAACTCCTGGATGATATCCGGCATGTTGATCTGGAGTATGCGGGATACTTCTTTGCCTGTGGCCTTCATGGACCATAGTCTTCTCCATCGCATCACAAAGCCGGCCCAGAGGACTTGCTGTTTTAAATCACTGACGGTCTTTCGTTCAGCCAGTTGATACGCAGCTTGTCTTGATTTTGCTTCGAGGATAAATGGCTCTACGGCCAATAACATCGGGACACTTCCCTTGAGGAAAGAAAAACCATCGCGGCTGCTGATCTCCATCGCCAGGGTGATCGCAGATTGTTGTAATCTGGGCGCCATCGTTTGATGACAAAGTGCATCGAAAAGCCTGAGGGCAAAACGGAGTTCTGTAGATAGTTGCTCCTGGTATTGAGGCACCTTGATGATGAGCCTGTTGAGGTGATGGATGGTTGCTTCCAGGATCAGGAAGGTCTCGGCCAGAGCTTTCTCTTTTAATAATTGCTGCGCCTGGCGAAGAAGGGTAGAGAGGATATTACGGACGGTCTTGAGGTTGTTCCGGTTGAGCTTGATGTTCCCGTACTTATCGATCGGGGTCATGTCGGAAAGCAGGTGGTGGTAGTCCGGCTTCTTGATGAGGTGCAGGTAGTTGGCCAGCACTTCAGCCCTGAAACCACTGTGGGATTGGCCATAGGTGGAAATGAATCCTCGCAATTCGGTGATCGTCAGTTTACGGAGTACATCATCGAGGAGCAGGTTTTCATGCTTTGATTTCGATTTTCCACGTCGGCTACGCAGGATATGGTCTCTCAGGATCAAGAGGGCTGCCAGGGAATGTTTACAGACTTTAGCCCGCTTGAAGACGGTACAATGGCATTTGGCAGTTACAGTTCCATCGGTCTTTACCGACATTTCAACGTGATAGTCAGGTTGTTTTGAAAGGCAATGGTAAAATCCCGGTTCCGGCTCGGTCAGGTCGTATTCGGTGGTCTCTTTGACCAAATCCATGGCTTCCTCCAGTAAGGCAGGCGCGTAATGGCTTTCTATATCAAAAAGGACAACTTTCATCTTCCCGAAGGATTGGTTTAGACAAGGGAATCATCTTTTATCACCGGCCAACGCATTATTTGGCCCAATTGATGGTTCAATCCCCGTGATTGCACATAAATTTGCTAAGGTAATGCTGTCCTATGGAAGTAAAAGATGTTTGTTTCGTCCGTCATGCCAAATCCAGCTGGGATCAGCCTGGCCTGAAGGATTTTGACCGCCCGCTCGATAGCAGGGGGCTCCACGATGCGCCTATGATGGCCCGAAAAATGAAGGAATTGGGCCTGATACCTGACTATATCATCAGCTCTGGGGCCAACCGGGCCAAATCTACTGCCGAGTATTTCAGGCAGGAATTTGACCTGAGCAGGGATCATTTCGAAATCAACAATGATTTGTACGAAGCATCGGCGGAGACAGTGTATGAAGTCCTTCGCTCAGCTCCGGATACAGCCAGGTTTGTCTTCCTATTTGGACATAACCCCACCTTCACCTGGGTGGCTAATAGTATTGCGGGAGTGCATATTGACGAAGTACCCACCTGTGGGATTGTCCATGCGCAGGCGATGATTTCAAGCTGGAGTAAATTCAAACCTGAGTATGCCGGATTTATCGGGTTTCATTATCCTAAACAATATAAAAAATGATGAAGCCTGCGATTGGGTTGATGATTTCATTCCTTGTTTTGGTGAGTTGTGAAAGCGGAAAGCGTGATGTAAAGTATTTGTTAACGGACGAACAACTTTCCAGTCTTATGTTTGATGTGCAGTTGAGCGAAGTCGCATTGGCTGAAGTGACAGAAGAGAGGCAGGATTCATTGAGAGATCTTTTCTGGCTTCGCTTTACGGAGGTATACAAGCACAGTGTACCTGAGATCAAGGAGGAGATCCGGAAACTTGAAGAAGATCCGGAGAAGATGAAAGTCATCATGGACCAGGTGCAGGTCCTGTTGGATTCAATACCATAATACAACCGGATGTTTAAGAATTTAAGCCTGCGCACCATGTCACTGCTGGGTGCGCTGGCCATCACACTGTTTGCAGGACTCGGCATATGGATCGGACAAAAGACCCTTTATATTCCGGTCAATGGGACGTATGCAATCATCATGGTGATAGCTGTAGGCCTCGTCGCTTATCTCGCAATCCAGTTTATCCTCGATCGCTATATCTACAGGCGGATCAAGCTGATCTATAAGATCATCAGGAGATCCAAGACCTCCGTGCCTGACAAACGGGCTTTCCAGAACATGGATAACCCGATCCTCGATGGTGTAGAAAAAGAAGTTCAGCAATGGGCCGAATCGCAACAAGACGAAATCGAAACCTTGAAAACTCTCGAGTCTTACCGTAAGAGATATATCGGTAACGTGTCGCACGAACTCAAGACGCCTATCTTTTCGATTCAGGGATATATCTATACGCTGATCGATGGTGGGCTCTATGATGAAAATGTCAACATGAAATATCTGGAAAGAGCGGCCGCCAATGTGGATCGCTTACTCACGATCGTGCAGGACCTCGAAGAGATCAGTAAACTCGAATCTGAAGATCTCATACTCGACCTTCAGAAGTTTGATATCAAAGCCCTGGTCAGGGAAATCTTCAGCGACCTCGAAGTAAATGCCCGCGCCAGGAATATCACACTTACTTTTAAAGAAGGAGCAGACAAGTCATATAATGTGATGGCGGACCGCGAAGGTATCCGCCAGGTACTGACCAACCTGATCAACAATTCCATCAAGTATGGCATAGATAATGGCGTCACCAAGGTGAGTTTCTATGTCATGGACAAACAAATCCTGGTAGAGATATCAGATAACGGCATCGGCATTGAAGAAAAACATCTCAAGCACCTTTTTGACAGATTCTATCGGGTAGATAAGAGCAGGAGCCGTGAATCCGGTGGCTCAGGCCTCGGACTCTCTATCGTCAAGCACATCCTCGAAGCGCACAATCAATCTGTCAATGTCAGATCTACCACCGGGAAGGGATCGACCTTTGGATTTACACTGGATAAAGCAGCGGATTAAGAGTTGTGATTAATAAAAAATGAAATAAAAAGGTACGGACAGGACGCGTCCTGTCCGTACCTTTTTATTTCATTTTTTATTGTTGGAAATGTTAGGAAGTAAACAAATCAAAACTGTTTGTCGTGGGTGCCGGCACTTTTTCAGTGCTCGCACCATCGAGCATCGCTTTGATCTGGTTCCTGACCTTGAAGTATTCAGGAAGTTGTTTTGGATCCATCGCTTGTGGCGGTGGCATTTTCTCGCGCAGGTGATCTACTTGTTTGCCATTTTTCCAAAAACGGAAACATACGTGACAGCCGGTAGCTAAGCCTGTACGACCGATATAGCCAATGGTCTGACCTTGTTTGACCATAACACCTGGCCGGATACCAGGACCGAATTTAGACATATGGAGATATTGAGTCTCATAAGTCTTGTCATGTTTCATTTTTACAAAGTTCCCGTTACCAGAGGTATAGGATGCTTTGGTGATGCGACCATCTGCTACAGCACGGATAGGTGTTCCGCAAGGGGCAGCATAATCAGTGCCGAAATGACCTTTGTTTCTTTTGAGGACAGGATGAAACCTGTTGTTTGAAAACCTGCTGGAAATACGACTGTACTCCACGGGTGATTTCAGGAATGCTTTTTTCATCGGACGTCCTTCGAGATCGAAGTAACCGTCATGCTTGCCGCTATTGTAACGGATAGAATAGTGTTCTGTATTCCCTGATGTGTATTGTGCACCGATGAGTTTGCCGATGCCAAGGGGTTGGCCCTCTACATATTTGCGCTCGTAGACGAGTTTGTATGAATCTCCTTTCTGGATGTGATAAAAGTCTACTGACCAGCCAAGCGCATCTTCCATCGCAGCGATCAGCTCCACTGGAAGATTTTGTTCTTCCATACTGGCCCAGAGAGACCCATTGATGACGCCACCCGCTGTTTCAACTTTAACTTCTGTCTCGCGCTCGATCACCTCTACGCGGATGCTGTCTTCGAGGTGGAATAGGATCCTGCGATACGGATCTGGTTCATACACTAGTGCTTGCACAGTCGAATCGGCGAGGTCTGTGACAATGGTCAGTTCTTTCCCTGCCCGGATAGAGCGGAAAGGAAATATGGAGCTCGCAGCCCGGATCAGTTGATCGATTTTAAAATATTCGACACCACGGCTGGAGAGAAGGTTGCCAAGCATGTCATTTGGTTTGATCAGGAGTTTTTCAAGACCTACCAGGCCCAGGTCCCAGTGCAGGAACTGTTCGCAATGATCTACGCAGGCTTTTTGATCGTTTGATTGGGACTGTATGTCCCGGTTGATAGTCTTCGCTACATTGAGGGCGACGGCTGTGCTCAGGATAAGCAGCACAGAAATGGCATACCTTGTGAGATGAGTCCTGGTCAATGGCTTAATTTTGTCGCAAGATAGATTAATAGTCTTTAAAGGAGAGCTTAAGGAAATGTTAAGAAAGGAACAAAAAAGGACGTTAAGGTGTGGAAATCAACTTATTGAGGTGTCAAAGCCTTTAGTGATGGGCATTATTAACGCCACACCAGACTCTTTCTACGAGCAGGGCAGAACCAATCGATCAGTCGAAAAGGCTGTGGAAATGGCCTCCCGGATGTTGGATGAAGGTGCTTCCATACTCGATGTCGGGGGTATGTCTACACGGCCGGGAGCAATTGAAATACCTGTCGGAGAAGAACTTGAGAGGGTAATTCCTGTTATAGAAGCAATACATGCAGACTTTCCCGGAGTTGTGATTTCTGTGGATACTTACCGCGCCAAAGTTGCTGAAGAAGCCATAAGGTCCGGAGCTACTATGGTAAACGATATCTCAGGTGGGCAATGGGATCCGGATTTATTGGGTGTTGTGGCAGATCATCAGGCAGCTTATGTGGCGATGCATATCAAAGGGAATCCTGAAAATATGCAACATCATACAGATTATCAGGATGTTGTAAGTGATATATTAAAGTACTTTGTTAGTAGATTGCAGGTTCTCGAAAAGGCGGGAATAGGAGAGGTGCTTCTGGATCCTGGCTTTGGATTTGCCAAGACGATGGAGCAGAATTACCAATTGATTGATAGGTTGGAGATATTCCGGCTTTTAGGAAAACCCCTTTTGATAGGACTCAGCCGGAAATCAACCTTATCGAAGACGATCGGAAGGCCAGCTGAAGAAACACTGGAGGCCACTACCGCTCTGCACATGATAGCATTGCAAAACGGGGCATCGGTTTTGAGGGTTCATGACGTCAGGCCAGCCATGGATGCCATCGCAGTTCACAACCGGCTTGTTGCGGCAAAGGTTATATAAAAAATAAAAGATTGATACATACATCAATGCAATACAGTATTTAACGTTATTGAAGAAGTAATGGACAAGGAAGGCCAGGAGATACAACAACCGGAAGAAAAAAAGCGAAAGCGCTTTTTTCTCTGGGTTGGCCGTATAGTGGTTTCGCTGATCCTGTTCAATGTAGCCATCATCCTGCTTGTACATTTTCCTCCAATACAGCGCTGGGGCCTGAATAAGCTTACTTCATCGATCAGTAAGAAGTTAAATTCAAGAGTCAGTATCGAAGAGTTTACCTTAAATCCGATCTCCGATCTTACGCTGCGCAATATTCTCATCTATTCTCCCGAACATCCTTCAGATACACTCCTGTATGCTGAAAAACTGAATGTGGATTACAAGCGCATTTGGGACATTTTATATCGCAGGATCACCATTACCCAGTTAGGTATAGAAACAGGAACGCTCAATATCCATAGGGTAGCAGGAGACAGTCTGACCAATCTTGATCTTGCTCTATTGCGCCTGATGCCCCCCAGGGATACGACTAAAGGCGATTTTGTCCTTGATCTTAAAACAGTCAATGCGAAATCACTTCATGTTCGCATGGATGATGAAGCCAATGGCTCTCTGATGAGTCTTTATTTCAAACGGGCAGATATAGAATTGGATACCCTTGACCTCATCGGCAAGTTTGTAGACATCGGAGATCTGGATCTGGATGAACCACGGATCAGCATGATCACCAGGTTGCCCCAAGTCGAAAGCACAAAAATGCCGCCTTCCACCAGCAAGACCTGGAGTATGGATGTGGATTTTGTCAGGATTACCAATGCACAGATCATTACTGACAACAGAACAAAACCTTTGACTTTTTATCCAAACGGAAAAGGAATCGACTATGCCCACATGTTTTTGGAAGATGTGGATATTGCGATGGACTCGCTGAAGGTTCGTGGATGGGCATTTAGTGCCAAAAATATTGACATGCATCTTTTGCATCAAAACGGATTTGAAATCAACACGCTTGCTGCAGACAAGGCTACCATCTCAAAAGATGGTATCATCCTCGATGCTTTAAAAATCAAAACAGCAAAGAGTGAAATTGATAATTCAGTTTCCTTGTTATTCTCAGGCTACAAGGATTTTGCTTCTTTCGTAGACTAGGTTAAGCTTGATCTGCCGGATGCCAATATTCAACTCAACATCAATGATCTGCTGTCCATTGTGCCGGGTCTGCAAAGTGTTGACTTTTTTAAAGACAATGCAGCAAACGATATTACCCTCCAGGGTAAAGTGTCCGGGAATATCAACAGGTTGAAGATTAAAAATCTGAATGCCAGCCTGGGTGCGTTGAGCATCACCGGAGACTTCCGTTCACGTGATCTGGCAGTTAAAGGATCACAACTCATAAGCCTGCATCTCGAAAAATCTGCATTCAGCTCTGCTGCCCTTAAAGGTATTTTCCCCAAGATGAAAATCCCACCCATCCTGGATAAGCTTGGCCAGGTCAGATTTACAGGCGACTTTGATGGATATCCGGATGACTTCGTAGCCTATGGAACTTTTAATACTTCATTGGGAAAAGTAACGCTTGACATGAACCTGAATATCGCATCAGGAATTGCGGATGGAAAATATTCAGGAAGAATCGCCCTCGAAGATTTTGACCTGGGTAAATTCACAGGCAATGCTGATCTGGGACGGGTGACTATGTCCGGAAGGGTCATTGAAGGTGTTGGCCTGGCTTCCCAATCATTGTTCGCTGATATTACAGCTCAGTTATCATCCCTTGGCTACAAAGGATATATCTATCATAATGCCCGCGTAGATGGGCAGGTGACCGGAAAATTGTTTAACGGAACGCTCGATATCAATGATCCTAATCTGGACATGCATTTTGAAGGCACCGTCGATATGCGGGACAGTTTGCCGAGACTTGATTTTATATCTAGGATTGATAGTATTCACTTTTGGGAACTCGGCTTATCAAAGGAGCCTATGACCCTTAAGGGTTTCCTGGATGTGGATATGCGCGTTGGCAAGTTTAATCAGATAGAAGGCTCCGTGCTGGCGGAGAATATAGTTTTAACGATAAAGGATGTGGATTACGATCTGGATAGTTTTTATCTCACAGCAGCGAAGGATACCATTGGCTCTGACAGGATTTTTACACTTCAATCTGAAATTCTTTCAGGTACAGTCTCTGGTGTATTTGACCCTTTTCTCCTGGTAGGTCAGCTGCAACATTATCTCCATGACCAATACCCTAGAGCCATAGATGCGCCGGCAAACCCACGTAAGCCAGAGGTCATTCAACGCCTCAAATGGGATCTGGAGGTGCATGACAGCAGGCATTGGTTTGACCTGGCCGGCGTCAAAAACCTTCGTGTGAAAAATGCATCCACAACGGGTTTGCTCGATCTGGTGGCGAATACAACAAGTGGCACATTGTACCTGCCGGAATTGCATTTTAATAATATCAATGCCTATGGTGCGACGATTGCTTTTACAGAGAACAATGGGGTGGCAGGTGCTGATCTTGAATTGATTGCTGCGGATATCAATGAGGGTATGTTTTTCGAAGACGTATTTATCAAAGGAACAGCTACGGATGACAGTGTAAAGGTCAATTTCAAAACAGACCAACTCGCGGATATCGTGGATGAGCTTGACCTCGACATCATCGCCAGCCCGGACGGTGGTAACTGGAGTATTTCTTTCAATCCGATCACTTTATCTATGTTTGGTGATGATTGGAAAATACCGGAAGGAAACAAAGTGGAAATCAGAAAGAATGAATTTACGCTCGAAAAATTCGAACTGCATTCCAGCAGTCAGCAAATCATACTCGATGATATAGACAACAAAGGTATCGAGGCGTTTGTGAGCGGATTTGATATCAGTTACCTCAACGAAATCTGGATCAATGATAAATTTGATTTTTCAGGACTATACACGCTTGACCTTGAAGTTGATAATCTGTACGATATCCAGCAGATGGAGATTGAGTTGAGCCTGCCTGCCTTGAAGATCAACAATGTGCCATACGGAGAATTGCTCTTGAAGGCGAATATGAAAGATCCAAAAGATTCTGTTCAGATCAACCTTTTTCTAGCTAATAATGAAACATCGCTCATTGGCGTTGGTGCTTATCTCCCACCGATCAATTCCATTCCCAAGGAACAGCAAAACTATCTGCGCTTAGATCTTACAGCTTCAGAGTTTCCGCTTGACTTTCTTGAATTTTTATTGGGTGGAAATATCAGGGACACGGAAGGCTCTGTAGATATGAAACTCAGCCTGACCGGCAAAACAAATGCACTGACTCCGAATGGAGGTGGAAGGGTATTCAATGGAAGTACTACAATTGATTATCTGGGGGCGGCCTATTCGTTTCATGACCAACCTTTCACGATCACTCCCACTATGATAGACCTTTCAGGCACAGTGTTGTACGATGTATTGGGCAATACAGCTACAGTGCAGGGAGGTTTGACGCATCGTTATTTGCGCGACCTCGGCTTGAATGCCACCTTGTCGTCTGACAAAATACTGGGACTGCATGTGACCTCAGAGGAGAACAATGTATTCTATGGGCAGGGGATCGGATCTGTGTATGCAACGTTCTCAGGTACGGTAGCCAATGCTAGAATGGTTATCAATACAACGACAGCAAAAGGAACACACATTTTTATTCCCCTTTCAGGTGCGGCTGATCAAACGGATAGAGACTTTGTCATTTTCATGGAGAATGGAATCCTTCCGATCGCTCCCCTAACACAAATCGGTGTCGGTGGAATTGATCTGGAACTCAATATGACAATCACGGAAGATGCCATCGTCGAACTTATTTTTGACGAAAACACAGGTGAGGTCATGCGAGGCCAGGGGAATGGTAACCTGAGGTTATCGATGAATCGTTTAGGTAATTTCACCATGCAAGGCAATTACAAGATTGAACGGGGGGATTATTTATTTACCAATTTCAGGGTGATACGTAAGCCGTTTGAATTGAAGCAAGGTGGAGAAATCATTTGGGACGGGGATCCGTACGATGCTACACTCAATGTCCAGGCAAAATATAAAGACCTTGAAGCACCGGTATATAACCTCATCTCAGAATATATCACCGATAAGGAGGGTGCCCAAAATGAGATTTACAATGAATCCAAGCAGCGTACCAAGGTAGATTTAAACATGACCCTGACAGGGTCACTGCTTCATCCGGACATAGCTTTTGATATTGCATTTCCTGAACTGACAGGCGTACTCAAGGGATATACTAATTCCAAGATGTCAACCTTGAGGGCAAATGAGAATGCGATGTTGCAACAGGTGGTGGGCTTACTCATCACCCGGACCTTTCTCCCTACGACTTCAGGTACTTCGTCCGGGTTGTTATTGACAGAAGGTATTGATAACACGCTTAGTGAATTGATTTCCTCTACGTTGTCAGGATACCTGGGTGGGCTTTTGGGTAATTTGATTCCAACGGGCGAAGTATTGTCAGACATCACCTTTCAGATGAACCTTGATCTACCCATCTCTCAGGGTGCTACATCTGATCAGATCAACCCACTTGAAGATCCGTATGCAACGGTTGTCGAATTTGATCTCCCGCTTAAGTTTTTTAATGACCGCCTTGAAATGTCTGTTGGTGGTGACTACGTGACAGGAGCCACAATAGGAAACGCCTCAGAGTACCTCGCAGGAGACGTGACGTTTGGTTACAAACTGACCCCGGACGGCAGACTTAAGATTCGGGCCTTTAATGAAAATACAATGACTGTGCAGGGAAGGAAAAACAAAGTGGGTGTCGGACTGACATACCAGCGGGAATATGATAGTTTTGGTGAACTCCTTGGAAGGAAGAAAAAGGTAAAATAACCAGGTTCCAAAAAAGGAGGAGATGAATTTCACCTCCTGCCTCATGAATCAAAATATTGAATTCCGGCTTTCTCAGCTAAATGAACAAATAAATTTTATGACGACTGGTTTCTACTGTCCATGGTCTGCTACCCTAAATCGTCCCTTATCATAAATCACATTTTTCGGCAAGCGTACCTCAAAGAAGTATAGGCCAGCTGTTAGTTCGGATACATTGATTCTGACCTGGTCTTCAAAATCCTGATTGGCCACGATCTGACCACCATAATTATAGATCCTGAGATTGACCATGCCCAGGCCTGTTGGAACTTCTACGTGTATCTCATCTGTGGCGGGATTGGGATTTACCCTGGTTGTAAATTTTTCGGTCAATGGAATGGCTACATCTGTCAGTGTTTCCAATGCAAGGTCATCTAATGTAAGTGTCGTACCAGAGGTAGGCAGGTCGTAAGAGGAATAAACGATCAGGGAAAAAGAATCAGGTTGGACAGAAGCAGAGTAATAATGGAGTGGCACTTCAAAATGCTCATAGATGTTGGTGCTTCGGGTTATATCCAGGACCCCCAGCCTATGCTGCCGCGGCTATCAGTTAAGGTTACACGGATACTGGCGTAGTCTTCACCTTTTAGGTCAGCTTTGTAATAGCCGGTTATTTTTTCAGGGCGGGTGTTGATTTTATTTTTGAAGAAAGCGATTGCCGGAAGTGGCATACCTATGGAATCCTCTCCTGTCGTCAATACAAGCGCATAGGTGCCTGAATTCGCGTCTTCAGTGAGGTTGACATTAGAGAGCAAGCCTAGAGCAACACATTGGGATGCTGAAGTAGCCCAGCATTCCGGTTGATCAAAAGGAATGGGCTCAACGATACACCAATCCTCATAGGTTGCTTTCTGAGTTATAGGTACCGGTGCATTCAGATTAGGATTATTGTTTTTTGAGCAAATAATGCATACCCCAAAAAAATACTAATAGCGAATGTGATGATGGCAGATTTCATGATCAAAGGATTTAAGTCAATTGTCCTTTTGCAAGTTAGTCCTCTGGCTTTCCGGATGACAATGATGCGCATCAGTGTTCTGTATGACTTCAAAAAACTTCAGGGATAGCCGTTGCAGGAGCAACAGTTCGGCTACGCTCACCACGACGCTCCTGCAACGGCTATCGCCGCTGGATGGCGTTCTCGCCGCCAGCTATCGCAGTCCCTTAGCCTTAGCCTCCGCCTCAGCCTCCGCGGATTTTGCTTAGCCGAAGGCTAACCAAAATCCGTATATTTGCACTCCTTTTTAGTTAAAATCAGAACCTGAAAACATCATGTTTCAAAGCCTTACCGATAGCCTCGACAATGCGTTTAAGACCTTAAGAGGGGATACCAAGCTCACCGAGCTCAATATTGCCGAAGCCATCAAGGAGATTCGCCGGAGCCTGGTCGCTGCTGACGTTAACTATAAGATAGCCAAGGAGTTTACGGATAAGATCAAGGAACAGGCCCTCGGGACTAAGAACGTACTGTCCTCCGTCAAGCCGGGGGAACTGATGATCAAGATCGTCCAGGATGAGATGATTGACCTGATGGGTGGCCAGGCTGCCGGGATCAATATCAAGGGTAATCCCGGGGTAGTCCTCATCGCGGGCTTGCAGGGTAGTGGTAAAACCACTTTCTCCGCCAAACTGGCGAATTTCCTAAAGACGAAAAGGAAGAACAAACCACTCCTCGTAGCCTGCGACGTATATCGTCCCGCCGCTATGGATCAGTTGACTGTGCTTGGAGAATCAATCAAAGTCCCGGTCTACAAGGAGCCGGAATCAAAAGATCCGGTATCCATTGCGCTGAAGGCAATCGAGCATGCAAAGATCCATGGTTTTGATGTAGTCATCATAGATACCGCAGGTCGTCTTGCTATTGATGAAGCGATGATGACTGAGATTCGCCAGATTAAAGAGGCTGTGCAGCCAAACGAAACCCTGTTTGTCGTGGATGCCATGACCGGACAGGATGCCGTCAACACAGCTTTGGCTTTTAATGATGTCATCAATTACGATGGGGTAGTGTTGACCAAGCTCGATGGTGATACCAGAGGTGGAGCGGCCCTTTCAGTAAAATATACAGTTGGCAAGCCTATCAAATTTGTCAGTACAGGCGAGAAGATGGAGACCATCGATATGTTCTATCCGGACCGGATGGCGCAACGTATCCTTGGCATGGGGGACATCGTTTCCTTTGTAGAGAAAGCCCAGGAGCAGTTTGATGAAAAGGAAGCGAAACGGATTGAGAAGAAGATCAAGAAGAATACGTTTGACTTCAATGACTTCCTCGGCCAGATGGCGCAGATCAAGAAGATGGGTGACCTCAAATCACTCATGAGCATGATCCCAGGCGTCGGAAAAGCGATGAAGGATATCGAGATTGATGACAAGGCCTTTGTCAAGATCGAATCGATCATTCAATCTATGACCCCTACCGAGCGCGAAAATCCTGAACTCCTCACCATGAATCGCAAAACCCGCATCGCCAAAGGCTGCGGACGCGATATCCACGAGGTCAATATGTTTATCAAGCAATTTGATCAGATGCGCAAGATGATGCATACCCTGAGTAAAGGGGACAATATGCAGCGCATGATGAGCCAGTTTAAAGGCCGATAGGCCTTTGGGCAGTCTACAGTCCTCAGTCTTCAGTTGGCAGTCCGCAATGGGCAGTCTTCAGTCTGCAGTTGACAGTTGGCAGTCCTCAGTTGGTAGTGAGCAGTCCGCAATGTGCAGTCTTCAGTTGACAGTTTGTTTTTGAAATAATTTTTCACTTTCCTGTTGGAGAATCCCCTAAATTAGGGTAATAGAAAATCAGATGTTTGTAATTCGATATAACAATTCTGGTTTTTTAATTCTTTCACCAGATTGAATCCAACATGGGAAGTTTTAGAGATCTGATCGTGTATCAGAAGGCATTTCATAATGCCATGCTTATCTTTGAATTAAGCAAGAAGTTTCCACAAATCGAAAAGTATGCGTTGACAACACAGATTCGCAATTCAAGCAGATCCGTTTGCTCAAATATTGCAGAAGGATATAGATAACGTAAATATCCCAACCATTTTATCTCCAAATTCACAGATGCTGATTCGGAAAACAGCGAGACAATTGTCTGGCTTGATTTTGCACTAGCCTGTGAATACATTACTAAAGTGGAGCATGATGATCTAATCGAACGAGTGGAGGAAGTGGGACGCTTGCTGAATCATGCCATAAACAACCCATCCAGGTATTCGTAGTACACCCAACCATTATGGAGTGCTCTGTGTCCCCTGATGACTCTGTGTCCCGTCCTGAAAAAAGTTGACAGTTTCAAAACTAATCAACATGAAGTCAAATGGACCGATTTTTCGCTACAGCGAAGCCTTTAAGAACCAAGTTTTACAGGAAATTGAGAGTGGGGCTCTCAACTTTACCACTGCCAGAAATAAGTATGGTATTCGAGGGGTTCAAACCATACAATCTTGGGCAAAAAAATATGGTAGCTTTGGTATACTACCAAAAATTATACGCGTGGAAAGCCCAAACGAAAGAGATCAGATTAAGGATCTGAAAGCCCAGATTAAACAGCTCAAGCATGCCTTGGCGGATGTAACTGTTGACCGGATCATCGCTGAAAGCACCTTAGAAGTTATTTGTGAACAACGAGGCCTTGATGTTGAAGAGGTTAAAAAAAAAGCTGGTTTGCTATTACAAGAAAGGGCAAAGGGAAAGGAGGAAAAGTGAGTACCCTCTGTCACAAATTGCAAAGAAGCAGGGCTGCCTTTTATAAGTTGAAGGCAAACCAAACACAACAGAACCTGGATAGACGAATTCTGCGTGAATTAACCATGGAAAAACGTAAGCCAATGCCTCGGTTAGGGGGGAAGAAAACATACCATGAAATAAAGCCAGAATTAAGCAGAATGGGCTTACATATTGGGCGGGACAAGTATTTTGACTGGCTGCGAACTGAAAATCTCCTGATCAGGCCTAAGAAGCGCTATACCAGAACTACTCAAAGCTTTCATCGGTATCGAATGCATGATAATAAAATCAAAGGGGTAATGGTTACAATGCCCGATCAGGTGTGGGTAAGTGATATCACCTACTTAAGGTTGCAAAAAGGATTTTGCTATCTATCCCTAATTACAGACGTGTATAGTCGTAAAATTATTGGTTATGAAGTTAGTGACACGTTGGAGATCAAGGGGCCATTAAAGGCATTAACCCGAGCTTGTCAAGGGAAAGCTAATCGAAAGACAATACATCATTCGGACCGTGGTTTTCAATACTGTAGCGATCGATATACCTATAAACTGAAACAACACAACATTGAAATAAGCATGGGCGAAGTTGGAAATTGCTATGAAAATGCCTTAGCCGAAAGGGTGAACGGTATACTAAAATCAGAGTTTAACCTAGATGGGACATTTTTGAATTTAGACCATGCTATTAAAGCCGCGAAGCAATCCATTAAAACATATAATGAATTAAGACCGCATATGGCCTTGGGAATGCAAAAACCTACCGACCTTTATGCCGCATAAAAGCAAATATCAGTAACCTAGACTGTCAACCTATTCTAGGACAAGACACTGCTAACTGATGACTGCCAACTGAGGACTGCAGACTGAGGACTGCTCAGTGCTAACTTAACCCTTCCCTTGTGGCCTTTGTGCATTCACAGGTCTTCCTGTCCGGATTGTAGTATTCAATTTAGCTTTAGGCTGTACTTTTTTCAGGTCTTTCGGTAATGGACCTGCCTTGCCCTTGCCATCTGCCTGGTCTGGAACAGGATCTGCCTTCTTTAACTGTTTGGAGTTATTTCCCTGGAATTTGAATGGTGATTGTTTCATGTGTTGATATGTAAAGGTGCTTTAAGAAATAGGATTCTGTGATGTCAAAGATACCACCTTAACGATAAGAAGCTTCGTTATGTCTGTGTTTATTACTAATACTGAACCCAGTAGACAGTATTTTGTTCCAAGGTGCAAAATTTCGCACTGAGTAGACAGAGGAGCGTTTTTACTTTTTTTCTACGCTGAGCTACAACCTGCCGCCTATCTCCTATTTCCTGCATCCTATCTCCTGCCTCCTTAAATATTTCGCACGGAGTACACGGAGCACACGGAGGAGTTTTTTCTCCTTTTTTACTGCGATGCGCTACGACCTGCCTCCTATCTCCTGCCTCCTGATTTTTCACTCTTCACTTTTCGTTTTTCACTTATAGAGTTCCTCGTTTCCGCTGTTCCTCCTCTATAGACTCAAAAAGTGCCTGGAAATTTCCCTTTCCAAAGGATTTCGCCCCTTTGCGCTGGATGATCTCGAAAAACATCGTTGGCCGGTCTTCTACAGGTCTCGTAAATATCTGTAAGAGATAGCCCTCTTCATCCCGATCGACCATGATGCCGAGTTCCTTTAGGCGCATTAAGTCTTCCTGTATCTCACCTACACGATCAGCCACGGTATCATAATAGGTACCAGGAACATGCAGGAATTCAACACCGCGGCGTCTCATCTCACTTACTGTGAAAACGATATCATCGGTCGCAACTGCAATATGCTGGCATCCCGGGCTTTCAAAGAACTCAATGAACTCTTCGATCTGCGATTTTTTCTTACCCTGTGCGGGCTCGTTGATCGGAAACTTGATGCGACCGTTACCATTGGTCATCACTTTGGACATGAGCGCGGAATATTCAGTGCTGATGTCTTTGTCATCAAATGAAATCAGGTTGGCGAATCCCATCACTTGTGCATAGAATGCAGCCCATTTGTTCATCTCTCCCCAACCTACATTGCCCACCATATGATCAATAAATTTTAAGCCGGTTGGTTCAGGGGCATAATCACTTTCATGTGCTTCATAGCCTGGAAGGAAGACACCATTATAGTCCTTTCGCTCTACAAAGATGTGGACTGTATCACCATACGTATGGATCCCCGACCGAATCACACGCCCATGCGCATCTATTTCTTCCTTTGGTTCGAAATAAGGTTGGGCGCCACGGCTGACCGTTTGTTCAAAAGCATCAACGGCATCCGGTACTTCAAGCGCAATTACGCGCACGGCATCACCATGCTTACGTATGTGTTCAGCAATCGGATGATCGGAGTGAAGTGGGGTAGTGAGGACAAGACGAATCTTACCCTGACGAAGTACGTACGATGTTCTATCCCGTACTCCGGTCTCCAGACCCGCATACGCCATAGATTGAAAGCCAAAGGCTGTTTTATAATAATACGCAGCTTGTTTGGCGTTGCCTACATAGAGTTCTACATAATCAGTACCGAGTAATGGAAGAAAATCTTCGGCTTCGTTAAAGATCTTTTCCAGGGAGTAATCATAGTTTGCGATTCCGGTTAGATTAGCCATTGTGTTTGATGTTTTTTTTCTTGTTTATTGATGAGTTGAGGTTTCAACTTCCGGGGCATAGCCCATCCATGATTTATAATAATCATCTACTTCCAGTTCCATCGCGGCTTTAGTGATCATCACTGGATGGAATGGATCGATCATGACTGCCAGTTCGTTGGTTCCTTTCTTCCCTATACTTCGTTCGATGGAGCCTGGATGAGGTCCATGTGGGATGCCGCCGGGATGCAGCGTGATTTGCCCTTTTTGGATGTTATTGCGGCTCATAAAATCACCATCTACATAATACAGTAATTCGTCCGAATCAATATTACTATGATGATATGGTGCAGGAATAGCATCCGGATGATAGTCATACAATCTTGGTACGAACGAACAAACTACAAATCCATCAGCTTCAAACTGCTGATGAATGGGTGGAGGCATGTGGATGCGACCTGTGAGTGGTTCAAAATCGTGTATCGATATCGCATAGGGATAATGATAACCATCCCATCCAACGATGTCAAAAGGATGCGTAGCATAAGTATACGGATACATCATGTCCTGCTTCTTGATGAACACTTTAAATTCGCCCGCTTCATCATGCGTTTCAAGATTCTTAGGGAGCTTGAAGTCACGTTCACAGAAGGGGGAGTGCTCGAGTAGCTGGCCTGAGTCATTGCTGTAACGGCGTGGCGTCCGGATCGGACTGGATGACTCAACGATCAATAATCTGTTGTCTTGCGTATCAAATTGGATCTGGTAGATAGTGCCACGCGGATGACTACATAATCTCCGTATTCAAAGGGCAGCTCGCCATACATGGTTTTGACCAGGCCGCTTCCTTCGTGAATGAAGATCATCTCATCTGCGTCCGCATTTTGAAAAAGTAATCTCTCATGGATTGCATAGGTGCCGCTAATCCAATGCGGAGATCCTTGTTCATAAATAGCACAACGCGACTATCCAGGTAATCTTCGTCAGGCCGTATATGAAATCCCTGAAAGCTCAGTGCGGATAGGTTTTTCTCCACCGCGATTTCAGGAAGTACGCTGAATGGTTTTTCTTTCTTGCTCACGATCGTCGGCGGATGCAGATGGTATACGAGTGCTGATGCGCCAGCGAACCCCTGGGTGCCTACGAGTTCCTCATGATACAACTCGCCAGTCGGCCTGCGGAATTGCACATGCCTTTTGTGCGGAATCTTACCATGTTGCTGATATACGGGCATATGAAGTTGATTTGAAGATGATTTAACCAATCATATCCATACCCTCGATGGCATGGAAATTCAGGCGAAATTTATTTTCAAACCGGGAGACATTTCATGAGCGCGGTCATGAGGTCATATGATTCGGATCATATGGAGGGGATAAGGCGAATAAAAAGTTTTTATTTTGAAATATAGAATTAGTAGAGACGCGATTAATCGCGTCTCTACTAATTCTATATTTCCCGCTATTTGGAGTTTGCAACTCCAAATCAATATGATCTTCAAGGACATTCAGATAGCGCAATAGAAGGCAGTTTGCAACTGCCAGTCATTGGCATTTGAAATATAAAATAAAAAGGTACGGACAGGTCGCGACCTGTCCGTACCTTTTTATTTTATATTTCCAATGCTTCCAGCAGATCCTCCAGCAAATACTCCGGTTCTTCGAGTCCAACATAAAACCTCACATAATTCCACGGAATATGCGGATTGTCACGCCCAGGAAGATTATATAGTGCCGCCATCGGTAGCATCAGCGCTTCATGCCCTCCCCAGGAGACAGCAATTTTCCATCGTTTCACCTTACCGACCACTTTGAGCAGTGCTTCAATATCTGGCAGATCAAATTCTATGGTGAACAAACCTCCACAGCCGGACATTTGTTTTTTGGCAAGTTCATACTGCGGGAAATCAACATCGAAAGGATACAATATCCGCTTAATAGCCTTGTGGCCTTTAAGTGCCGCCACAATAACTTGCGTGGACGATTGGACACGCTCCATGCGGATAGGCAGTGTGCGCAAGCCTCGTATGATGAGCGATGCGTCATGAGGGGAGATAATCCCCCCGAGAATCATGTATTCATCAATAAACATTTTTTTGATGATGGCATGACTGCTGCACACCACACCTGCCACAACATCACTATGTCCGTTGATATACTTAGTCGCAGAGTGAATGATGATGTCAACGCCCATTTTTGCTGGTTGCTGAAAGATTGGGCTTGCGTGACTGTTGTCAATAGCAGTCAGCACGTTGTGTTTTTTTGCAAGTGCCACACATGCTGCAATATCCTGCAACTCATACGTGAAGGTGTTGGGGCTTTTCGAGAAACAAGAGTTTGGTATTGGGCTTGATTAAAGCTTCAATCGCATGGAGATCGCTGCCGTCTACAAAGTCATAGGTTACGCCAAACCTCACCAGATACCTGCTCAGGACAGTTGCCGTCCAGCTATATGGATGACGTACACAAATCACATGGTCACCCTGACCGACGCAACTCATGATCGTCATCGAAATAGCGGCAGTCCCGCTGGCAAAGATCAGCGCATCATCCGTTGCTTCGAGGGCAGCTATTTTCTTGCGCAGGATTTCTACCGTGGGATTATTTCCTTTCGTGTAGATATGTGAATTCAATTCATCCAGGATAGCATTGCGGAAATCCTCTACGGCAGGAAATACAAAATTGCTGGTCTGGATGATCGGCGGGGACATTGCGTTGAAATATTTTTCACGATGTTCGCCGAGGTCGTTGAGGATAAAGCTTATGTGGTCTTCCATGGATGTGAGACAAGTGTTGAGTTTAATTCATTTATAGTATGGCAACCAGATAGGGCCATGTTGAGTTCAAGTTCTGACATGAAGTTGGCGATACAATCGATGATGCCTTGTTCGCCATTGCAGGCAAGTGCCATGGCATAAGGCCTTCCGATCATGACGCCGGTAGCACCCAGGGCTTTGCATTTGAAAACATCACTGCCAGAACGAATACCGCTGTCGAGCCATACTTCCATATTGCCTTTGACAGCAGATACGATGGAGGGCAGCGCTTCTGTGCTGGAGATGGCTCCGTCAATTTGTCGGCCACCATGATTAGAGACGATGATACCATCTACACCTATGCTTGCGGCTTTGAGAGCATCATCTGTACGAAGGATTCCTTTCAGGTAGATTGGAAGTTTTGTCCATTCCCGGATCAAGGCGATATCATCCCAGTTGATGCCGGGATTGCTGAAGATGGCGGTAAACTTTCTGGCTGCTTTCATTGCTTTACCAGATTTTAAGTTGGCAAGAAATCCACCAGGAATTCGACTGTTGAGTCGTATGAGATTTTGAATGAGCTCCAACGTCATTGGAGGTTTCACGAGTTCAGTCTGCACTGGATCAGGAAGGGCATTAAATACCGGATCAGAATAATACTGCGCGATACCTTTGCCCATGATAAACGGGTTGTATCCTAAGGAAAGGTCTCGCAATCTCCAGCCAAGCAATGTAGTATCGAGTGTGACGACGATGGCACTGCAATGGATAGCTTCAGCACGACGAATAAAACTTTGTGAAAGTTCTTTTGACTTGCTGTAATAGAGTTGAAACAGTCGTGGGCAGTCACCAAGATGCTTTGCAATGGTTTCCATCGGGTGTGAAGCCTGGCTACTGATGATCATGGGGACGCCCATGGCAGCACAAGCGCGTGCTTCAGCAAGATCACCATCCCGGTGGGCAAGTTCCAATACACCGATTGGTGCGAGCATAAAAGGTGCAGGAAGGGTATGCCCCCTCCAAGGTTGTTGCATACTGACCTCCTGCACACCACCAAGCATTCTTGGATGGATTTTGACCTGGTCCAGTGCCCGTCGGTTAGCGTCGATAGTCGTTTCACTACCGGCTCCTCCGGCCAGATAAGCAAAAGCTTCAGGGCGTAATAGCTGCCTGGCTTTTTCTTCAAGTCCCGTATACGAAACCGGTGTTGACGGTTTCTTTCCGGCAAATCCATCTAAGTAAATCTTTCGTTGTCGTTGGAGGCTGCGCATGTAGCCTACAATGTAGAAAGAATTAAAGAGATAGGAATTGCCCTTTTGACCATCCCACGCATGAAGCAGGGACACATAAGCATGTGTCCCGCCTCACGCAGGTGCATGCAGTTACCTGAAGACCTTTGACTATCTGCCTGATCTCAAAATGCCGCTGGATGGTATCGCTCAGTCAACCAACAGGGTTCCTGATGCCGGACCCATTCATATCGACCGGATTTTACAATGCGTCCGCAGGAAATTTGGCGCATCAAGCACCACCCAGCAGCAAATTGAAACGGTTTTATAACGTGATAAAGGAGTGGGGAATACGGTAAGACACCTCTAATGTATAGGATTACCTGGTGCAAAGTGATCACCTGGTAAAAAATGGGGGTTAACCCTTAAGCATGAAACTATGATTGAGTCGTTGTTAGTGTGCTTAGAAAGTTTAGTATTTCATGCCTTCGATATGATTGTTTAGTTTGTTGAGTTTTTTAATTCTGCAATTAAGATTGTTTAGAAGGGATTTAGAATAGGAATCCTGTCAAGGAGGTTAATTTCTTATTAATATAATCTGTAGAGTATACGATCGGGATTTAGTGTGTCGTTTGATTCCTGAGTTTTCAACATAAGCAATTGTGCTTATAGGCTTGTATTGCTTATGAAGCTTATAAGCTTATAAGAGATCAACCTATCAACAAATCAACACATCAACTAATAAACCTATAAGCTTTATAAGCTTCATAAGCTTTATAAACCCTTTTTGGCATCATTATTGCATTACGATTATTTATAATATAAATAATGCCTCCCATGTCAAAGAAACTCGTACTGATCAAAGTCAACCAGCATTGTGGTACCATATTCGTGCCTCGGTTGATAGTCCATTATACCCATAAATGACATTATAAAAATTAATTATATATTATGAAGATCTTCAAGCAATTATCGTTTCTCGCCCTTCTCCTTTCCCTTACCTCCTGCGGTGGCGGCGGGGTAGATCCGAAAAATCCTAAGAGCAAGGAATTTGAATTGTACATCGATTACTGGAACACGCAGGGTACGAACCCGCAGATTACATTTGATGCTGTCAATTCATCGCCTGAAGTGAAAATTGACTTCAGCCAGACATTTGCAGGCATAGCTGTACCGCCTAATTTTACGAATGTCATTATCGACAATGTACGCATCATCGATGCTAATGATATCAATTACCAGATCGACGGTATCACCGCCTATGAGTGGCGTGAAGAACTGGACAACTGGAAGGAGGACGTGGAATTTACCATGAACTACACACAGGTGCAGGATCTTTCAGTCATCATGGTACTGGATGAGAGTGCATCTCTTGGTGAAGACTTTGAAAAGTAAAACAATATGCCAGCAGCTTTATTACCAATGTACTTGCGGAGATTCCAAATGCCCGCATTGGTATTGTTGATTTCGCTGACCAGATCCACAGTTTTCCGGCCACCAATAATAAAACAGCATTGATCAATTATATCGCCAGCCTGCAACAAGGACCATTTACTACACTGTATGAATCGGTCAATGTCGGCATTGATATGTTAGAAGATATGGATGCTGAAGCCAAAGTCTTATTGGTCTTTACAGATGGTACAGATAATAATTCTGATCCTGAATTTACACCTACATATATCCTGGATAGGCTCAACAACACAACGTCGGATGTCAAGATCACCAGTTTTACGATCGGTCTTGAAGGCAAAGGTGGCGTAGATAAACCAGTGCTGACAGAAATGGCGGCTAATGGTGGCAGCGCAGCGTTTCCAAAAAATGCAGATGAACTCGGCAAAGTGTTCCTGAAATTCAGCAGCTCGATTGCCAATGTATACAATCTGACCTATGTCAGAAACCAGCAGGTGGTTCCGGACTCAGACAAACGTAAGTTGAGGTTTGTGATCAAGGGGACTGCAAAAAATGACTAAATCACCCCTGCCCCCGGAAGACCCCCTACCCCCTGAAAGGGGGCGTTGATAAAAAATAATTCTCTGTTAAGGAGATTAAAATAAAGGGTAATAGATTTTTATAGTTAAAAAGCTCGGCGTAAGGAACCGGGCTTTTTTTATTTACTTGCAAAACACCTTATTGCTTCTCCATTTTTCTCCACTCCGAGGTAGAACCCTGATTAGGATTGACGCTGGGATCATTACTGCCCAGGATCGTGCCCTTGTTATCTACCCAGAAATATTGATACTGAGTAGTTAGTTCAACTGGCTGGCCATTATCGTAAGGATTGCTGTAGGTTTGGACAGCACCAATATTTTCACGAAACTCCTTTTGCTGCCGATCCTGTGTGTTGTTACGATCATCTGTAACCGATTGCCAGTTCTGCTGTGACCATTCGCGATATTTTTTTGCTGCGTCAGCATAGGCACGTGAATTATCGATATTCTGTTGCATCACGCCACGCATACCAAAAGCAGCACCGTCATGTGCAGCAATCTGGTCAGCAATCATAGGCAACCATGTACTATAACCTTGCCATTGTGTTGCATCAGAAAGCGCAGCGGTCATAGCCATAGTCTGGCCCCCATAATAGGGTGCAACATGACATTTCGCCAAACCCTGACAGGGAGCTCCACCAATACTATAAGTCACCGGGAAGGCATAAGCACTTTGAAATCCTGCTATCGGATCACAAGGAGTACCCTGCCCAACCTGCAGATTTTCTGGGCGTATCGCCATCAGCTTGTCATACACAAATTGGCCTGGAGCATAATTGGGAAACAATCCTGAATTTCCAACCATCAACGTAAACGCCTTTTGATCAGGAGCAATCATCGACAAAGCAAATTGGCCATCTTCTCCAAGTTTCCATCCCTCAGGTAATACATAAGTGAAGTATTGGCCACGCATGATTTGCAGCTTTTTTTCAGGTGCTTCTGTTTGCTTTTCTTCAGATGCATTCTTTGCTGCCGGCGTAACCAGGAACATACCAGGGGGTATTTGGTCAGGGGTCATTGTATTTTGATTATAGGTTTTATGGTCGCAGGCAATGATACAAATAGCAGCGAGCAATATGACAATTTGTGTCCGTGGCTTTCTCAAGGTTAATAGCATGATTCGTTTGATTTAATGGATTGAAGATAGCACATGCTAAACATTTTTAGCGATCATAGATCACAGCCCTCTACCATCGCATATGCTTCAGTGCCTCAACATTCTTCATACATACAGGAGCCGAAATCCAAAACCAGGTTATTTTTGAATTGGAGGTTATTCGGTTTGGTCGAATGCGGTTTTTTAGGTTTGCTATGATTCAACCGCAGTCGCTTGCGATAAATCTATAGGTTGAAAGTCCTAGGATGCCCATTTTGAAAAGGAATACCTTTGCAATCGTAGGTCACAAATACCTTGATTATGATCCGAGTCAGCATAATTGAAAATGACAAGTTTCTCTGCGAAACGCTGAAGGTCGTCCTCAACGCCAAGGATGATGTGGAAGTATTGTCATTTCACCTCACTGCAGAAGAAGCGCTGGACGTCTTGCCGGAGCTGAGGCCTGAAATCGTCCTGGTGGATATTGACCTTGGCCTTAAACGAATGAATGGTATAGAAGCCATCACAAGACTCAAACCCCTCCTGCCGGAAACCCAGTTTATGATCCTTACTATTTTTGAGGACCACCAGAAGGTATTTGATGCATTGTCAGCCGGTGCACTCGGGTATGTGCTCAAATCCGATAAGCCAGAAAAGATTATCAATGCCATTCATGATCTTCATGAAGGAGGTTCTCCAATGAGTCCATCAATAGCCCGCAAGATTGTGTTGTCTATGGGGACAGATCAACAGGCAGATCCTGCACAAGCAGCACTACTCACCAGTCGTGAAAAAGAAGTACTCAACCTAATCTCAAAGCGAAGGATTGAAAAAGAGGTGGCTGCTGAGCTTGCTATCAGTGTGAAAACCGTTAAAGCCCATATTTCAAATATGTATAACAAACTTCAGGTGCGCACCCGGGTCGAAGCGTTGAATAAGTACTTCGGAAGAGGATAGGCTTTTTTTCAGATGTTTAGTGTGAAGGTAATTTCTGTACCATTTTCGGAAGATTTGATGTCTGCATTTCCTCCTATCTCATTCATGCGGTTCTTTATATTGCCCAGACCATTACCATTGTAAGCTTGGGGATTATTTACTGTATCAAATCCCTGGCCATCATCCGTGATGCGCATCACTATCCGGGGACTGGTTACAGGCATCAGCTCGATTTGGATCTTCGTCGGATGCGCATGCTTGACCGCATTGTTTAGCGCTTCTTTAGTGGCGAGGAAAATGTGTTTCCGCTGTAATCCGTTGAGCGAGATTTCCGGTATTTCGTCAGGGCGAGTAACGATGATCGGTATCTTCGTGGATTCGCTGAATTCATGTGCATGCCGCTGGATAAAGGATATCGTGGATTCAAGCGTATCGTCCTTTGCATTGACCGTCCATATGATTTCCCGGATGCGTTGGTTTAGTTCTTCACTGGATACCTGGATTTTATTGATATCATCACTAAACTCAGGATATTTTTCGGCAGTGTTTTCCCGCAGATAATTTGCCATGAGATGGATAGCGCTGAGACCTGATCCAAGATCGTCATGCATATCCTTTGATATCCTGGATCGCTCCTGTTCTAGCGCCATTGATTTTTCTATTTCCATACGCTGTGCCATCAGCAATCGTTTTGTTCTTTCATGGACGATATAACTGATGACACCAATCGCCAATGCAATGGCTAGAAGTTTAAACCACCAGGTCAGATACCATGGGGGACGTATGGTAAAAGCCAAAGCAGCTCCCTTGTCGTCCCATACACCATCTGCATTCCTGGACTGCACTACAAAGGAATAGTGGTCAGGAGGCAAGCCGGAATAGAGTGCGAAGTTACGGTTGCGGACGGTCACCCAATCTTTGTCAATGCCTTCCAGTTTCCATCTGAATTGATTCAGTTCAGTAAACGTATAATTGTCACTGGCAAAATATATCGTAATGTTGTTTTGGTCGGAATTGAGTTTGATATCATGACCTGCCAGTAAATCCATTCTGGAAGTATCGAATAGTAAAAAGTCTATAATGTACGTCCGAGGTATTTTACTGGTTTCAAAAGATGGATCGGGGTTAATCCAGGTGATCTGTTTCGAATTTCGATAAAGTAACTTCTTGTCATTGTTTAACGAAAAAGTGCCAAGTCCGAATTGGCCTCTGTTAGCAATCCGCGAATCATATATTTTGTAGCTATTTGATTCGGGTGTGTACCGAATATATTCAGATGCCGTAAGTATCCAGATGTTACCCTTAGAATCACGGGCTACATTGTGAACCTTGGGATTTATGCCAGGAAAAACGGTTTGTCCAAAAACATACATGCCATCTTTTTGGATGATAAATCCCTTTGTAGTGATCGCATAGAGATTATTATGCTGATCAAAACATATATCCCTGACCTCTGTTTCCGGAAAGCCGATCGTGTCACCCGGAGATTTCGCAGGTGGCGCTAATTCCCACGTTTCCGCACTGATGAGCTGACGTAGGCCTCCTCTGGTGGCGATCCAAAGTTTTTGATGAGCATCTTTTTCCAGATCCCAAATGGTATTATCAGGAAGTCCGGGTGTCGTATCTGTTGCGACCGGAGCAAATTGTAGCTCCTGGGATTGCAGATTAAGCAAGAATAACCCTGACTTTTGGCTGCCTATCCAGATAAATGGCTTTCCTTGTATGGTGTCTTTTAAAAACTTACCGATTGATCCACGGGTCTTCTCATTACATACATCGCAATCATTCCATAAGAAAGGTTCCGTTTTATGCGTCACGATGTCAAATTGATATAAGCCGATCCCTGTGCCTAGCAGAAGATTGCCATTGGATAAAGAAGTGATCGCATTGATGACGAGATTGTTTTCCTGCAGCCCCTTGACCGGAATTTCAATGTAGGATGAGGAATCCTTCGCATAATAAAGAAGCCCGGCTTCAGAGCCTAACCAAATGTTTCCAAGGCTATCCTCATAGAAACTCTTGAGGGGAGGCGAGTCTTCTGTTGCACTACGATTCAGGTATGGTCTGGTGTATTGGAATGGTTGTTCAGCTCCATCAAACTTACTGACACCTTTGTATGTTGACAACCACATGACATCATTTCGGTCTTTGAGGACGTGGTTGATGGTGTTATGTGCCAGACTTGTTGCATCATTGGGGTTGTTGAGATAATTGGTAATCCGTCCTGTGGATTTCTCCAGCACAAACAAACCCTTTAACGGAAACCCAAACCATATGTTTTTATACCGGTCTTCAGCAATTGGAAAGATGCGATCGCCGGATTCTTTAATGATTCCAAATCGCCACACCTGGCTATATTTTTTTGATGCATTCCAGGCTATCAGGTCATTGCCTCTCGTGGACATCCAGAATGTTCCTTCTTCATCCCGGAAAACATTGCTGACTTGGAAGTCAATGGGATCCTCATATGCTCCAAGGGCAATAATGCTGTCGATTGGTTGCTTGAAATTGAATATTTCGTTGGTTTTTATGTCAATCCCAATAAGCCTGCTGGTATTGGCGGCAGCATAGATGCGCTGGTCTGCTGAATCAAAAAAGATTCCGATCCCATCTGTAACCTTAAGGCTTTCTTCCAGTTTCAGATCGACCACTTCCGCCTCCAATGTTAATTCATCAATTTTCATGAGTCCGACGCCGATCGTAGAAGCCCACATGTGGCCATGCCCATCATAAAGTAAGAATTGAATCTGGTCACCCGGTAGTCCTGGCTTTTTGTCTGTGGCTTTATACAATTGAATAAACTGCTTGCCCACAGCAGCATAGGGATCGTAAATGGTGAGTCCTCCGATGTGGGCAAACCAGTACCTGTCTTTTGAATCCTGTTGCATCGCCGTGACGACTGTCGCGGCCATGGAGTTTGTATCCAGGGGATTGTAAGTGAGATGCTGGATGCTTTTGCCATTAAAGAAATTAGCTCCATTCGAGGTGCAAAACCAGATTAATCCGCGATGATCCTGATATGTCTTGATGACGGTGAGACTTGAAATTCCAGGGTTGGTATTCCCATAATTTGTAAAGCCAGGTAAGCTATGTTGTCCAAAGAGATTCGGTTGACAAGGGGACAACCAAGCCATGAGTACAATTACAACAGGGACATAGGAAGTAAGTATTCTCTTCATTTTGGTTAAGATCATATTAGTGCAAAGGTGTCAATGCATCGGCAAGACTAATCTAGAACAAAAGTCCTATTGCCATAACTTTCATGGCCATCTACCTTGGTAGCACCGAACAGGACATTCTGTAAAGTATGTAATTTTTTATTTATTCCAATGCGCCGTTATCACTTGGGCTTCCCGCGTAAGATTTGCCCGACAGTAAATTATACAACAGAAATAGCATTCATCTTACCTATAACTAAAAACCAAAAGTATGAAACCAATGACCTTTATATTGCCATGGATTTCTTTTGTTATGATTGCTTCAATGAGTGTGATTTCATCCTGCTCAAAGGATGATTTTACCATTGAGAATAAAGCTGTTACCGGTGACCTTACGTTTATCAGAACTGCTTTTATTCCACTTTCATTTGATTCCACCGGCTTGGTCCCATTGTCCGCGCAGATAAGCATGGAGGGCGATGGAACATTGAGCGATATAGGAGATGTCCATTTTGAGACTACGTTCAAGATTGATCTTGTCCTTGGTATGGGAACCGACTTTGTGACGACGTATACAGGATCATCTCCCGCAGATTCATTTTCCTCTACAGGAACTTCACAAGTGCAGCCCAATGGTTCTTTTCTTGTCCAGGATAATTTGGGTTCTGGTACCGGAAAGTTTTCAAAAATTTCAGGAGCAGGCACGACTACAGTATGGCTCAACCAGGCCCAGGATGCGGGGACGGCGACGATGGATTGGACGGTGACGTATTAAGCTTATCATTTTGTTCGCACCCTGAGATCCCAATTAAGCTAAGTTATAAGCTCAATTCCCTATTTGAGGACCCGGTGATCGTAAATCTGGTCACCGGTGTTTTTTTCATTTAGGTGATTAAATATCCCCAAATGTGCTCAGTTATGAAATTACTTATTTGCTCTCTATTCATTGCATGTTTACCTCTAATAGGTGTAGCCCAATCTTGTTTGCCAGGTGGAATTACACTAACATCTCAAGCTGAAATTGATGCATTTCCACAAAATTATCCTGGATGTACAGAGATTGGTGGAAACCTGATAGTTGATGAGCTGATGAATGGGGATATATTGAATGTGGATAGTCTGGCACAATTGAATTTCATTGATGGCGGTTTGATCATTCGAAACAATACCGGGATTACGAATATTGATGGATTATCAAATATTACTGCTATCACAGGAAGTCTGCAGGTGGAAAGTAATAGCTCTTTGCTTCATTTGCACGGGCTCAGTAGCTTGTCTTCCATCGTATATTCTTGCCATATTGACAACAATGATCAATTGGAGGATCTAATAGGATTGTCAGCTATCAATGAAATTCCTGGTTTTTTTGATATTGAACATAATGATGGTTTGCTAAGCCTCCAGGGATTGGATAATTTGTCATTTGTAGGCGAGTACTTTACTGTGGAAGAAAATTCTTCCTTAGTTTCCTTATCAGGTTTGGAGGAGTTGGATACAGTTGGAGGATTTTATTTAATTAACTGTCCAATTGGAAATCTCTCTCCATTGAGCTCCTTAGAAACTATTAATGGACCTGTATTAATCAGTTTTCTTCCTATCACAGAAATGACAGGTCTTGATGCACTGACCCATCTGGAGAGTCTTGTACTCAGCAACTTAAATATGCTTACATCTCTAGGTACTGGATTGCTGGGGATTGATTCAGTTTCTGGAAATGTCTGGATCACTCAAAATCCACTTTTACAAAACATGATGGGTTTAGATTCCTTGAGGTTTATTGGTGGCAATTTGCAAATTCAACATAATCAGGTGTTAGAAAGCCTGAATGGATTGGAACAATTGGTTGACATCGCAGGAGACTTTCAAATTCATGATTTACAGATGCTGACTTCATTCCAGGGACTCAACGCATTGGAATTCATAGGTGGAGCATTGAGTGTGCAGCAGTTCTATCCTGGGGGATGCCGCCCTTATTGATTTTGCTGGTTTCGATGCGCTTCAAAGGATCGGCGGTTATTTCTTTCTTCAAAATGTGGACGAATTGACGAGTTTTAACGGATTCCAAGCACTTGAGCGCATTGATGGCGACTTTATTGTTGTGGAGGCCGAGGATCTTATTGATTACAGTGAGCTCGTCTCATTAGTCCATATTGGAGGTGTCTTGCGGGTATGGAATAATTTTCATTTGCTTGACATCGATATGGCCGCATTGGACAGCATTGGCGATGGGATTGATTTTAAGAATAATAGTTCATGTATGCATCTTAAAGGATTTGATGCACTTTCCTATGTTGGCGGACCTGTTTACATAAAGGATAATATAGCCCTGGATTCCATTTCAGGGTTTAATAATTTGCTTTTGATTGATGACCTTTTAGACATAAATACCAATTTAAGCCTGAAGGTGATATCCGGATTTGAAGATCTGCTTTCGATCAACGGAAGTTTGTCGCTGGTAGAGAATGATTCGCTTCGTGATATTGATGCTTTTTACTCCCTTCAATCGATCAACGGTAGTCTTGAGTTGAATAGCAATTATTACATCGATGATTTGTCAGCTTTCAGTGCACTGGAATCAATCAATGGTTCCCTTAGTGTAATCAGTGCCATTCGTTTGAATGCTTTGACCGGATTAGAAAATATTGATCCTACTATGATTACCAATCTCATTATCGCTGCCTGCGATAGTCTGAGTTTTTGCTCTCTACCTAATATTTGTACTTACCTGGATAATAATGGCCCAGCTACCCTTTATAACAATGATATCGGTTGTGACAACCTGTTGGAGGTTGAATTTTATTGTGACCCGATGGTTCACCTTGCACAGCTTTGACAGCTCCTATGAATGGACAGTTAGGAGTGCCCATAGATGCAACATTGTCATGGACCCTAAGTCCACCAATAACTAACGGCTACATTTTGGATATTGGGACAACTCCGGGGGGATCTGAGATACTGGACAGTTTTGATGTTTTCAATACAAATTACTATGATCCTCCTTCTAATTTTCCATCAGCATCGAAGATATTTGTGACGATATCGCCTTATAATTATTTAGGTGTAAATGCAACTTGCGTTTCAGATAGCTTTCAAACCATTGATCAAGCCTCCTGGGTAGGTGGAACGGGCATGTGGAACCTAGCCTCTAATTGGGATATTAATGCTATCCCAAATGACACGACACATGTCATTATTTACAGCGGCACTGTGACCGTGCCATCATCTTATGACGCTGTAGCAGGGAGTGTAGAACTTCGTTCGGTGAGTCAGCTGATGATCGAACAAAGTGCTTCCCTCGCTATTAATCATCCTGAAGAAAAGTATGGGCTGACCCTATCAGATAGTGCTCTGGTTTTTAATGCAGGAAATATACGAATGGGGGATTTGAATCCCATTCCTCAGACGGGAATCATTGTGACATCGCATGGCGCATTGCTAAATGATACAACAGGTATAATTGAGATCGATCAGATCACCGGGCTCAATCA
Organism: Candidatus Opimibacter skivensis; assembly: GCA_016721905.1. Classification (GTDB taxonomy): domain Bacteria; phylum Bacteroidota; class Bacteroidia; order Chitinophagales; family Saprospiraceae; genus Opimibacter; species Opimibacter skivensis. The sequence goes on from JADKHH010000001.1 coordinate 53,379, forward strand.
TGCAGCGCTTTTTCTCAGTGGAGGACAAACTTCCTTCACCAATTATGGCCAGCTCATCGTTGGGAGCCAATTTCCAGTTGAAGGTCATGGAATCAGCATGGCCCAGGGAAGTATAGTAAATGGCATCACTGGAGAATTCTACTTGGATAATATAGCAGGAAGTAACAAAGATGCTATTCATCTTGAAGGCGGTAGCCAACTGACGAATGCAGGAGATATTCGGATCGGGTCGCTAATGCCAATCAGTAATTATGGTATTAGTCTTTCTAGTCCATCAGATATGATCAATGATTCTACAGGCATCATTTCCATAGATCGAGTTCAAACAGGTCTTTATGCATTCGGATTTGGAGCCACGGTACATAATCATGGGGTGATAAACATTGGGAATCTGGGTGCTGTAAGTGCCTCAGGTATCCTTCTTACTTCTTTGGCTGAAATGATCATTGATTCCGCAGCTTCCCTTAATATTAACCAAGCCTTGCATGGCATTTCAATTGACAATCAGGCTTGGTTTACCAATTTTGGGAACTTCTCTATCGGTTCAAATCTTGCCATTTCTTCCAATGGTATCAACCTCACGACTGGTGGCGATTTCTACAATCAGGAATCTGGCATCATTGAAATCAATCGGGCCAATCGGGCTGTTTTTGCGACAGGCACTAATACCTGGTTTTATAACTATGGTTCCCTCGAAATTGGAAATGTTGCACCCTGCAACAATGGCATTCAATTGACTACTTCAGGTTTTTTGCTTAATCAACCAACCGGGCAAATTGAGATTAATGCTGTTTCTGTAAATCATGGAGTTGAAGCCCTATCGAACGGGGTCTTAAGCAATTATGGATCAGTCAAAATCGGAAATGTGGCAAGTATAGCCCGATATGGTATCTCGCTGGCTACAGGCGGAGATTTCAGGAATTATCCTGATGCAGTACTTGAAATTGACAGATGTCTTGATAAGGGAATAGTTTTAACCGGTTCAGGATCTCAGTTTGAAAACCATGCTCTAGTCGAGATTGGCCATTTGGCGCCAGTATCCAATATCGGAATTGAAATGAGCAGTTCTGCAAACCTGACAAATATGGCAACAGGCGAAATGCGGATTAATAGTGTCACCGGGTATGCCGCTATGACGATGAGTGGCTCTCCGGTCCTGAATAATTCCGGAATCATAACGATGGGCAATGAAACCAATATCGCCGGTGGAATTATAGCCTGGGCATCTTCCAAAATCAATAATCTCACAGGAGCTGTTTTGGAGATTAATCGTATTGGTTGGGTCAGCTTACTCGTTGATCAATCAGGTACCTTGTTTACCAATAGAGGTACCTTCAGAATGGGTAATCTTGCTCAAAATAATGAAGGCATATCTTTGGCAAACGGTGGAGATTTTCTTAATATGTCTACAGGTATTATTGAAGCAGGTCAAATTACCTACACAGGTGTCCATATAACACAATCAGGGAGTGTATTTACTAATCATGGAAATGTGACATTAGGGTCATCAGGCCCCATTGGATACAATGGAATGTTCATAGGTCAAAGCGGATTCTTTACGAATTCATCGACTGGCGTTATACAGATTAATAACGTGACACCTAATTGGTGGTCTAGAGCCCTGTTCTTATCTTCAGCTAGCTTCTCAAATGCCGGTACAATTCAAATCGGCAATTTGACCGTAAGCACATCTGCGATCTATATGGAAACTGGTGCGATTTTTACAAATAGTACTACCGGCAATATTGTAATTGATCAAACTACGAGTGCTGGAATCGAACTCCTGCATACAGGAACCAACTTTACGAATAGTGGTGTCATCACGATCGGCTCTGTCTTTACAATTCAGAAACACGGCATTGAACTGAGTCAGGGGTCTTCATTCATAAATAATGCATCCGGAAACATACAGGTTAATAATGTGAACTTCAATTGGTGGTCCAGGGCCATTGTGCTTGTATCTGCTTCTTTTACAAATCAGGGAATGATATCGATTGGCAATCTTACGCTATGTTCTATGGGAATAGGTATTGAAGGGACTTCTTCCTTTGTCAACGGTACCTCCGGTGTAATCCAGATCAATCACATCACCTATAATGGCATTATTATTTTCAATCCCACTTCCTCTTTCTCAAACCATGGCTCTATCACAATCGGAAGTACGGACACGATTGGTGAAGCAGGAATTCACGCATATGATGGAGGATTATTTAACAACGGTGCTACAGGAGTCATTCAGGTAAATAGAGCAAATCCTAACTGGTGGTCTAAAGGCATTAGGGTAGCAAGTTCTGCCGTATTCAACAATTCCGGCCTAATTCAACTTGGAAACCTAACTACCAATACCATTGGCTTAGGTGTTGAAGATGGCGGTTCATTTATTAATCTGGCGGATGGGATCATCCATAGTGCAAATGCACTTAATCACGCCGTCTTTGTAAATCAAACGGGCTCTTCGTTTCTGAATCAGGAGACCTGTTGATCGGTGCGGACGGCAACCCGATCGAGAATGGAATACTCATACAGAGCAATTCGTCATTTACGAATGATGTGACCGGTTCCATAGAAATCAATAGAGCCAATTTGCAATGGTGGTCAAAGTCGATAGCGGTGATTAGCGCTGCATTTACAAATTCTGGTAGTATTCAAATCGGAAACCTGAGCCTATGTTCTTTCGGAATCCACGGTGAAGGTGCCAGCATTTTAAATAACAATTCGTCGGGCACGATCAGCATCAACAGAATCACTTATCAGGGCCTTCAATTAGTCCACTCAGGAACGACTTTTAACAATAGTGGTTTGATTTCAACTGGCAGTTCGCATCAGGTAGGCGAGAGTGGAATTGGATTATTTGAAAATAGCATGATGACAAATGCTTCCACCGGAATTATTGAATGTAATGGCGGCATTACAAGTGGATTAAGTACCGGACTTTATGTGAGTGATGGGTCATTTACCAATAATGGTATTATCAGGGCAGGGAATATCTCCTTTATTAACACAGGTATACGGATCGGAAATTCCGCTACAGAAATAGGATTTTTCTCAAATAATGGAGCTATTGAAATTGACCGTGTTCCTAATACTACGTTCAGATCAGCATTAAATGTAGAGATCGGCTCAACTTTTGTCAACGAAGTTACTGGTTCCCTTAAACTGGGCCTCATGTATGATGTCATATACGGTATCTATGGTGGTGGTACTGCCTCTAATTATGGTCTCATCCAGACCAGGTACGTGACATCAGGAACAGTTGATTATGGCCAGACCGTAACCAATTACGCAGGCGGCATTATAGAGGTTCTGGCCCCGGGCACACTACTCATTGAAACTGCTGGTACGCTTCATAATCATGCCGACGCTTTGCTGAAAAGTCAATCTGGTGCCTTTCTTCGAATAAAAGGGGTAGTCAATAATTATGGGTTGATTGACGCCCAATAATCATCCTGAAAATCACTCATTTGGGTTATTGCCTTGCGGCATAACCAGTCGTATTGTTGCACTGTCATTAATAGAAGACCCCATGAATCCACCTAATACGATGATCATTCCACGTCATCATTTGCTCAACCATGACACGCTATTGGTCAGGGAATCAATTTTGAAATCGAAACATGTTGATGCTGCTGATATTATCCTTATTCGTGGAGAAGGCACTTATTCATGGATATATCTAACCTCGGGCCAACAACTTTTTACCTCCCGCACGGTGAAGTATTGGGTGAATTGGTTCAATTCAGATGGGCTGATCAGGGTGCATCGGAGTTATGTCATCAACAGCTCTCAGATCGAACAGATTGAACTGAGATCAATGCGGATCCGGATGCACGGCGGCCATAAGGTAACTATTGCCAGAAGTAAGATTAAAATGATCAGGCAACTTTGGCATACCACCTTGATGATCCCTTAATCCCTTGTTCCATTATTGGATTGTGCCATTGCTCCCTTGCTCCCTTCATCCTACCACCCCACATACTTCGGCGGCTCCACGTTCTTCATCCGCAGGTACACCACCAGTTGCCCCCGGTGATGCGTCAGGTGATCCGTCATGAGCAGGAGAATCCTCCTCCTTGTCATTGTACCCGCAATAAATTCAACTTTCTCATTCAGGTCTTTTTCAGTCATCACATCAATCGTCTGCGATGCATACGCAAATGCCTTTCTCCAACATCGCGATGATCTCTTTCTTGGTGCTGCCTGATTTAGATGGATCAATGTGCGTCTTGGAGCCATCCAGGTATGACGAACTAAGCCACACCATGTTGCCAGCCATATGCTTGAGCTGCTCCCTGAAGGTCATCTCAACCGCTGTGGGCGTATACCCATAGTGATCCTCCGGCATCGCTTTGGCAAACTCAAGGGTATAGGCCGCAGCATTTTTCCATTTCATCTTGTAATCCGAAAGAAATGAATCCTGAGCATCTACAGAATAGGACAATAGCAGCATTGCCGGCAGTAAGCGAAGTAGAAGGGATATTTTCATAGTCATATATTTTTAGTGAGTTGTGAGTTGTGAGTTGTGAGTTGTGAGTGAGTAGTGATTTGCTGTTCATGATGTCGTGAGCTTCCAGAGTATTTCGTTTTACACACACTACTTTATTTGCTATCAGCTGTTAGCTGTCAGAATTGAATACTCACAACTCACAACCCACAGGTTACTCACAACTCACAATTCACAATTCACAACTCACAATATCAAACTCTTTTCTAACTTCATCGGACGGTTTAACATAACTGTAACTTAAAAACATGAAGCAACCGAACCAACGCCGCGCCTTCCTGGGCAAACTCGCTGCCGCAAGCGCCATTCCCCTTGTCCCTTCATTTCTAAAGCCAGATGCCAATCTCGACTGGATACCTAAGTATAAAAGCTCCTTCGCCCCCTCCTCAGCCTTAGCCTTGGTGGAGGACGAGACCTTTTGGTACCAGATCAAAAACATGTATTCTTCTTCCCCGGGCGTGCTCAACTTAAACAATGGCGGTGTAAGCCCTCAGCCTATTATCGTGCAGGAAGCTTTTGAACGCTACAATAAGTTATGCAACGAAGCACCTTCTTACTACATGTGGCGCATCTTGGATCAGGGTCGTGAGCCGCTAAGGCAGCGCCTCGCTGATTTTGCCGGCACCTCTGCGGAAGAACTAGCAGTAGTGCGAAATGCTAGTGAAGCACTCGAAACAGCCATCTTCGGCCTTCGATTGAACCGCGGCGACAAAGTAGTTGTATGCAAGCTCGATTACCCTAACATGATGAATGCCTGGAAGCAACGCGAACATCGTGATGGCATCGTGCTCAAATGGGTTGATCTTGATTTGCCACGCATGACGAATGACCAGATAGTGGCTGCCTTTGCTGAGCAAATTACTTCGGACGTCAAAATCGTCCATATCACTCATCTGATCAATTGGAACGGACATATCCTGCCTTGCAAGCGGATAGCAGATCTGGCCCATGCCGTAGGTGCTCAAACCGTGGTGGATGGCGCCCATTCCTTCGCGCATATTCAATATTCCATCCCAGACCTGGGTGCTGACTATTTTGGTACCAGCCTGCACAAATGGCTCTGTGCTCCGTTCGGATCAGGCCTGTTGTATGTGAAGAAGGAACATATCTCCATGTTGTATCCACATCTCGCTAGTGGCGAACCCGAAAGCCCGGATATCCGCAAGTTTGAATCACTGGGTACACGATCCTTTGCCATCGAACAAGCCATCGGCCAGGCCCTTGATTTTCAATACTCGATAGGGAACCAATTGAAGCAGGACAGGCTTCAGTATCTTAAGTCATACTGGACAAATGCAGTGAAAGATCATCCCAAGATTCATATCAATACGGACACACATGCTGACCGCAGTTGCGCCCTATGCATCGTCAATATGGATGGACGCAAACCCACAGAACTTGGTGAGGCCCTTCACAACCAATTCAAGATCCACACTACGGCCATTGAATATGAAAACGTACAAGGAGTCAGAATTACTCCTCATGTCTACACCGTCAAGGCAGATCTCGACCGACTCACCACCGCATTACTAAAACTCGCAAATACATAGACAAGCGATAATATTTCGCACGGAGCACACGGAGTACACCGATTACCGATTACTCTGAACTGATTACTGAATACTGATTACTGTCTCTAGCTACCAGCTTCCAGCTTCCAGAGTATTACGCTTGTTTGACAGGCATGATCTTAGCTGCGCTCAAACTGATTACCCATTGCTGAAAACTGCCTACTGAAAACTGATAGCTGACGGCTGATAGCTCACAGCTCCTCACAGGCCCCCCTTATAATTCATTAAATAACCATAAGGAAGATCCTTTGCCTCCGTCTTTTTTATCTGCGAAAACCAGGTTTCAAAATATTTGGCTATTTTTTTTCGCTCGCTCTCATTCATGGGGTTTGGCGCAGTAGCCACCCTGTTTAAAATAATATCCTCTGATTCCTGAAATTTTTTCAGGATTTCACCTGAGCGGTTTTTAAAGTATTCCCCCTGGTACATGCGTTCCAGCGGATGTGTCATGTTATCAGGCCTCGTTTCTCTTCTATAGGTAGCGCTGACGACATTGGAATAATCGAAATCATACGGGATCACCACATAATGACTGCTGATGGAATCAAAGAACAGCTTTGCATTTCGTGACATGATGATGCTCCAATCCCTGTTACCTATTAAAAAATTAAAGGCCACGGTATTGCTGTAGGACTCAAAATGAATGGAATCTTCTGCCGGATTAAATAATTTACGTTCGATGAAGCCAAGGCGTTTTGTGATATCCTTGTCCGGCTCCAGCAGAAAACCTGCTGATTTGATTTGCTTCCCCTGCTGGAGTAAATCCTGGTAGGTTACACTGAGCCAAATCGTGCGGTAAGCACATGGTGTCAGCGACTCATATACCCGGTAACACATCAGTTCCTCCTGCAGATTTTCCTCGCCTTCCGGAGTCTCCAGGCAATGGGTGACCAGTTTGACTTCGTCGATATTGTCCAGGTTTAGATTGCGGAGCGTTGATTTTTTGAAATTGAGCAGCAAAGGAGGCATCGTGCATTTCATCCGGCGGAATTTACCGCGGAGGTTCAAGGTGATTTTCTCATTATGCATGAGCATACCCTCCTTACTTTCAATAGAAATGATCGCATCGATTTCTTCTCGATTGGTGCGATAGAGGGAATCAAACGGGTAGGTGAGGGTGATGCTCACTTCCTCCAGGCCATACAAGGTTTCAAAAAGGGAAGGGGATGACTGACCTTTTCCTTCCGGATTCCAACTAAGAAAAAGGTATAGTGAGAGTATAATTAAGCGCATCAAATCCGGTTATAAGACACAAAATTGAGAAGAAAAACCGGGAGGCGGGTAAAATTATTGTTAAGTGTCGGATTCCAAAATTAGTTTTGTAGCATGTTATCTGGTTTCCTGTTCAGCTGGTGGCTTTGTTTTTCACCATATACTACTCAAGCCCCGGCGCCTGAGAAGCCTGTCAATATTGTACTGATCATCGGAGACGGCATGGGTCTCGCCCAGATTGCCCTGGCCGAATACCTCTACAAACCTCCGTCACCGCTAGCCCAGATGGAGGTGATTGGTCTCCAAAAGACACATTCCGCGACCCACCTCGAAACGGATAGTGGCGCAGCGGGCACCGCTTTGAGTTGTGGGGTGAAAACATTTAACGCCGCCATTGGTGTCGATGCAGATAGTACAGCGGTCAAGTCTATTCTCGAAATGGCAAGGGATCGGGGCATGAAGACAGGACTTGTGGTGACGTCTTCTATAGTCCATGCCACTCCTGCTGCGTTTTATGCGCATGTTACTTCAAGGGGATCCTACGAAGAAATCGCAGCACAACTCGTGGCAACAGGTGTGGATGTTTTTGTTGGTGGAGGCGAGAAGTATTTTGCTGACCGTTATTCTGACGGATTTGACTTGGTCGAATCATTGAAGAAAAAGCAATATCAGGTACTCCATCTTGACGATCCGCGCGGCCGCGCTAATCTTGAAAGCATCCGAAAGGAACACAAGATTGCCTGCTTCACGGCACTGGAAGATCCCATCAGGGCATCGATGGGCAGGACATATCTTCCATGGATGGCAGTGGAAGCCATGGACGCACTTGAGAAAAGAGCAGATAAGGGATATTTCCTGATGATCGAGGCTTCCCAGGTTGACTGGGCATCACACGCCAATGACCAGGAATGGCTCGCCCTCGAAATGCAGGACGCTTTCGCCATGATGAAAGGTGTTCTTGCCAAAGTAAGGGAAGATGAAAATACGCTCCTGATCATCACAGCTGATCACGAATGCAGCTATATGAGCCTCAAAGGGAAAAGATCGCCCAGGGTTGAATTTAGCACCAAAGTCCATTCGTCCCAGATGGTCCCGGTATTCGCAGACGGCCCCGGAGCAGAGGAGTTCCTGGGTATCTATGAGAATACCGAAATATTCAAAAAGATGAAAGATCTACTCGGTCTGTAAGAGCGTGAGAAAGTGAGAGCGTGAGAGAGTGAGAGAGTAAGAAAGTGAGAAGTGAGAAATTGAGAGGTAAAAGTGAGAGAATTAATTGTGAGTTTTAAACCGAAAAAGAAATCATCTCGACTAGCAGGATCAAATTGAATAGCCACGGCTTTCAAGCCGTGGAAAGCAGGATCAAATTGAATTGCCCCGGTTTCCAATCCAGAAAAGAAAGTCATCTCGACCAGCAAGATCAAATTGAATAGCCCTGCCTTTCACGGAAGAAAACATCCGCAAAATCATTGAATTGCCCGAGCTTTCAAGCCGGGGGGACCATATTCTTTCTCAAGAAAACCCTGGCTTGTTTCCCCTATCTTTACAATATCGTTTGAGCACAGGCTCATGCATTCTCTCACGCTCTCACGTTCTCACGCTCTCTCTTACCTCTCACTCTCTTACACCTCGAGTAGATGAAAAATAAAAATCTTCAGACAGAAATAGACGCCAGTTACCTCTACAAGCAATTGGCCGATCATGAACCAGATCCCCTTGTAGCCAAGGTATTCCAGCAAATGAGCGAAATAGAAGGCGGGCATGTCAAGGCTTTTGCAGCAAAGGCAAATGTGCCTGCCGATCAACTACCCGGTCCTTCTTGGCGCGCCAGGACATTTAATATCATCGGAAAGATATTTGGATACGATTACGTCCTGGGTGTGCTCATGGATACAGAGAAAACACTTTCCAAAGCGATCATCGCCACCAAGGAACAAAACAAGATGGCGATCACAGGAAGTGAAACCTCTCACGTTAAGATACTGCGTTCTATCCTGGATAAAGAACCTGCAGTTTCCGGCACCCAGATGGCCCGCTTTGAAAAACGACATCGGTCAGTTGGCGGAAATGCGATACGGGCAGCCGTGCTAGGTGGCAATGACGGGCTTGTGTCCAATTTCAGCTTAGTCATGGGGGTTGCTGGTGCTTCCCCATCCCAGGAAGGAGTTTTGCTGGCAGGATCAGCTGGCCTGCTTGCTGGTGCACTATCGATGGCGCTGGGGGAATGGATCTCTGTCAAGAGTTCTCAGGAGTTGTATGAAAACCAGATGCAGCTGGAGATGGATGAACTGGAGACAAACCCTGAAGGTGAAAAGAAGGAGATAGCCTTGATCTATATGGCTAAAGGCATTCCCGAAGACCAGGCCCATCAAATGGCCGCTTCGATCATGAACGACCCTGCACAGGCACATGAATTGTTGGTCAAGGAAGAACTGGGCATTAATGCCGAAGAACTGAAAGGTTCAGCACTGGAGGCTGCATTATATTCCTTCTTCCTTTTTGCATTAGGGGCTGTCATACCTGTATTGCCGTTTATGTTTACGTCCGGAATAAAGGCATTAGTCATCAGTGTGGTAGGAAGCGCCATTGGGTTGTTTTTGATTGGAGCCGCGATCACCTTGTTTACCGGAAGAAATGTCTGGTTTTCAGGGGGACGTCAAATGTTGTTCGGATTGCTGGCGGCAGCCATCACTTTTGGAATAGGCCGGTTGATTGGAGTAGCTATAGCCTGATTTTATTTTTCGGTCTTAGCTATTGAACTTCCTGATATTACATTTGTATATATTGCGTAATGGCAGGAAGGAAATTCAACATTGCTTTCAGTACCATAGGCACTGTACCCTTTATCCGGTTTATTAAACTTGTGATGACCTATGGCGTATATCCGGGATATTATTTCAGATGCCTGGTAGCTGGTATAATTAGTTTATTGTCCGAGCCCTTCCGTTGGCTTGAAAACATCTTATTCTCCAGAAAACTTTCCAGAACAATCCTGCCTGTATCCCCGGTTTTCATACTTGGGCATTGGCGCAGCGGTACCACCTTGCTGCATAACGCCATGGCACAGGATAGGCAGTTTGCATTTATCAATACGTTCCAGAGTGTTTTTGCCAATCAGTTCTTTGGCAGCAGGTGGCTCTTCAAGCCACTGATGAAGTTACTTATGCCTGAAAAGAGACCGGCTGACAATGTACTGTTGTCTCCGGAGCTACCGCAGGAAGAAGGAATCGCATTGAGTAATATTGATTCTTTTGGTTTTTATAATTTCTTCTATTTTCCCCGACGCTGGAAAGACATCTATAAAAGGTACATCAGCGGCGACAGTGCTTCGCCCGAGGAATTAGCAGCCTACGGCCGGCGGTATAAAAAGCTGATTGCCCAGTCGCTGATCGAGTATGACAGGCAACAATTCATTTCTAAATTCCCACCCAATACCGGTGCTATTCGGCATCTGCTGGATATGTTTCCTCAGGCTAAATTTGTCTATATCTATCGTAATCCCATACTGGTGTTCCAATCGACAGTCAATTTTTTCGAGACCACACATGAAGCCTTGATGTTGCAACCCTATTCTAAAGCTGAGTTTGAAGAGATGGTTTTTGAATTATATGAAATGATCATCCAGGATTATGAAAGGCTCAAGTCACTGATTCCTGCACAGCATCTTGTGGAAATCCGATATGAGGACTTTGAAGCCGAGCCATTGGAAGGCCTCCGGAGTATTTATGAGAGGTTAGAGCTTGATGGCTTTGAACAATCAATACCTGCTTTTACAGATTATTTCAATTCACAAAAGAAGTTTGAAAAGGCCAGCCACCAATTTACTCCAGAGGAAACCGAGCGGATTACTTCAAGATGGCGCTTTGCCATGGAGATGTATGGGTATGCGATGCCTGAACAAATGAGTTCCTAATAGTATTCTTTATATGGTTGGGGTAAAGTCCAAGGACGTTTCACGGGTTGTATATTGGCTCCTTAAGGGTGATTGTAGTGCAGTTTCCTCATTTGTAACAAATGTAACCATGAGCAGGGGCGGTATATCCCCAACTTTGCGTCATCAAATTAAATACATATGACTTTTAAAACCATTATTGATGTCAGGACTCCCGCTGAATTTATGGGGGGACACGTAGCAGGCAGTATCAATATTCCATTACAGGAAGTACAAAGTCGGCTGCAGGAAATAAAAGCGATGGAGCAGCCCATCCTTCTTTGTTGTGCAAGCGGAGCCCGCAGCGGTTCGGCAGCATCATTCCTGAAAAGCGCAGGCGTGGATTGTGAAAACGGAGGTGGTTGGATGGAAGTCAATTATCGTATACAATTAGAAACTGCCAAAACACCATGATAGGATTTCTGAAAAGACTATTCGGCATCGGCCCGGCGACAGACTTCAAAGCATTGATGAAAGAAGGCGCCCAGATAGTGGACGTTCGTACCAAGGCAGAATTCGATCAGGGACATGTCAAAGGGGCACTTAATATCCCGCTCAATAACCTGTCTAATCATTACGCCAAGCTGAAGAAGGACAAACCCATCATCACTTGCTGTGCCTCCGGTGTGAGAAGCGCCCAGGCAAAGCATATCCTGAGTGCCAATGGCTTCACCCGTGTCTATAACGGCGGCGGATGGTCAGGCTTGAGGAGTAAGTTGAGCTGAGGCTTTAGCAAGGAGCAAGGAGCAAGGAGCAAGGAGCAAGGAGCAAGGAGCAAGGAGCAAGGAGCAAGGAGCAAGGAGCAAGGAGCAAGGAGCAAGGAGCATAGTTTAACCTACTAAGATAAGCTCATAAGCAAATAAGCTCATAAGCATATCAACTTATCAACTCATCAACTCATCAACAAATAAACAAATAAACAAATCAACTTATCAACAAATGAAAAACGCCATCGGCATCGAAACTCACCAGGCCGATCAATTGGTTGAGAAACTAAACGATCTGCTGGCAAATTATATGGTCTTCTACCAAAACACCCGTGGCTTACACTGGAATATAAAGGGTAGCAAGTTTTTCGAACTGCATCTCAAGTTTGAAGAGTTGTACAATAATTTATTGTTGAAGGTTGATGAAGTGGCAGAGCGTATATTGACGCTGGGTGGCGTACCTGTTCACACCTTCGATGATTACACGCAAGCATCGAGTATCAAGGCTTTAAAGAATGTGTCTCAGTCTGCAGAAGCGGTCAAGTCATTGCTGGATGCTTTTCAGATACTTATTCTCAAACAACGTGAATTGCTTGACCTGGCCGCAGACGCCAATGACGAAGGAACCAATGCGCTCATGAGCGACTATATCCGCGAGCAGGAAAAGATGGTATGGATGTATTCAGCATATATAACAACATAAGAAATGATAGATAGAATAATGACAGGCTGGACACTTCAACGTGCCTTCTACCTCATAGCAGGTGGTGGCATGGTGATCATGTCAGCAGTTGACCATCAATGGGCCGGAGCGCTTATAGGTGTGTATTTCGCTGCCATGGGCTTATTCGCTTTTGGATGTGCTTCAGGTAATTGCTTTGGCGGGGAATGTAAGACGGATATGAAATCTGAAATTCCTGTGGATACTGAATCTACCAAAAGCTGAACTTTTATAAATAATCAGAATCATGATCAGAACAGGAAAAAACAGGACATTTAATGACATCATCCGCACAGAGCCTTTGGTGCTGGTGGATTTTTTTACCGAATGGTGTGGCCCATGTAAAATGATGAAGCCTATCCTGGAACAGGTACATACGGCCATGGGCGATGAGGTCAGAATACTTAAGGTTGATGTGGATAAGAATCCTAAGGCTGCCCAGGTGTTCCAGATCAAAGGCGTGCCAACCCTGGCTCTTTTTAAGAAGGGCGAAATCGTGTGGCGCCAATCCGGTGTTGTACCTGCATCTTCATTGCAGCAGATTATCAAAGACCATAAAAGCAACTAATATGAAATCCATATACCTTCTATTTGCATTCCTGATTTTGGTTTTGTCTTCCTGTGAGTCGCAGGCGGTGACCGGCTCGGTGGATGCCATCACCTTCAGTACTAAGCTCAATACCACCAAAAATGCCATCGTACTGGATGTACGCACACCCGAGGAATACGCCAGTGGCTATATCGGCAATGCAATTAACATCGATTATTACAAGCCTTCTTTCAAAGATGAGATCAAGAAGCTGGATAAGGATAAAACCTATTTTGTGTATTGTCTGGCAGGGGGTAGAAGTAAATCAGCCTATGAAGTCATGAAGAAGGAGGGATTCGTCAAGGTTTACGAATTGAATGGCGGTATTTCTGAATGGCAATCCAGCAATCTGCCGCTGACCGTCAAGCCTCAATAATAGTCTGCTTCACTTTAATCAATAAAGGAATGCCTATGCATCATGCCCTTCTCTGGCAAAAGTGCCTTTAAATCGCGTTTCAAAACAGTTACCTTCACCACATGGAAATTGTTGAACAGTTTAAATCCCTTTTTGAGCCCGAGTTAGTAAAAGCCCTGGATAAGAATGCCAGGCTGGTAGAAGTGAAGGCAGGGGAAACTATACTTGATATCGGCCAGACCGTCAGGACCATGCCCATCATTTTGTCCGGTACCGTCAAGGTATCGAGGATTGATGAAGACGGCAAAGAATTACTACTGTACTACGTCAATCCTAATGAAAGTTGTGCCATGACCTTTACTTGCTGCATGCAACAATATCCTAGCGAAGTAAAGGCTGTTGCGGAAGAGGATGTTCAAATGCTGACGATCCCTATCAATTTTATGGATGAATGGCTGGTGAAATATCCGACCTGGAAAAGTTTTGTAATGAAAACGATCAGGAACCGGTTTCATGAAATGCTCAATGTGATCGACCAGATTGCTTTCCAAAAACTGGATGAGCGCCTGGTCTATTATCTGAAGGAAAAATCAAAAGTCACCGGCTCCACATTGATCAACCTGTCCCACGAACAAATTGCTTCCGAACTCGCCACTACGCGTGTAGTCATCTCACGTCTCCTCAAAGCACTGGAAAATGATAAAAAGGTCTTGCTATATCGAAACCAGATCAAGTTGCTGAGGGACTTATAATTTCAATCTTCTATGAACATCTTCCATAACAATCGTCATCTTATCATCGGTATTTTGGCAGGGGCCATAGGTGGCTACCTGTATTATCATTTTGTCGGCTGTAATGGCCAATGCCTGATCTCCTCCAGCCCGATTATCAGCACCCTGTATGGTGCTCTTTTGGGCGGATTGTCCGCCAATCTTTTCCAGAAGAAGAAGGTTTCAGAAGACACCAACTAACAGTTAGTTCGCTTTTCCGGCAAAGTTTGTACCTTGATTTCCCTGATCGGAGTGAAAAAATTGATCAGGGAGGCAGGTTACATGAAAAGACACACCTTGGTTCTGGTATTCTTTATATCAGCCACAGCCCTTCCAGGCATATGGGCCCAGGACACCGTATTGTCATCCGGTGGGGACGCTACAGCTTCTAATGGATCTGTCTCCTTTAGCGTTGGCCAGGTCGCATATACAAGTCAGTCTGGCATAAGTGGGGTGGTGAATGCCGGTGTACAGCAGCCCGTGCAGGTCATCATGGTCGGTAACGAAGAACCTCTCTCTGAGGTGACAATCGGGATTTATCCTAATCCGACAAAGGACAAACTGGTCATTGAACTATCCGGAGAATACCCGGCGCGTGGACAGCATTCGTTTTCTCTCTATGATCTATATGGCAAACTCCTTTTGCAGGAGCACATACGGAGCAGTTCAGTGATCATACCGCTGGACAACTATGCGCATGGCATGTATTTGCTGAAAGTGTCACATGACACAGATGTAATCAAGACTTTTAAGGTTATTAAAACAAATTAAGTGATGAAGGATCGTTTTCATTTCCGTCAAGCAATTTTGCTTTTCTTTTGTCTGAGTGCCTGGGTGCTTGCAGCGCAGTCTCCACAGAAAATGAGCTATCAATCAGTCATCAGGGATGCAGACGATAAGCTGGTTGCAGAGCAATTGGTAGGCATCAGGATAAGCCTGCTACAGGGATCACCCGGTGGAACAGAAGTATACGCTGAGACACACTCGATCTCCACGAATGCCAATGGACTCGCCACCTTGCAGATAGGTTCCGGCAATGTAGTCTCAGGAGCCATGGATGAAATAAACTGGGGCGATGGACCTTTTTATATCCGGACGTCCACCGATCCCGATGGTGGCACAGATTACACCATCACGGGCACCAGCGAGTTACTGAGTGTGCCGTATGCCTTGTATGCAGCCAACGGCGGCGTCGAAGGCCCTCAAGGCCCACAGGGCATTGCAGGTCCTCAGGGTCCGAAAGGTGATACAGGGGAGACCGGAGACAGAGGTCCCGAAGGAGTGAAAGGCGACAAAGGGGACAAGGGTGAAAAAGGAGATAAAGGTGACATCGGCCTGCAAGGTCCAATGGGTGTGCCGGGGCCATCAGGCGGGGAAAATCAACAAGTCATTTTTAATGATAATGACGAAGGTGATGGTGACCCTGAATTCCTGTTTGACAAGACTTCAAATCATATTGCTGTTGGTGCTACATCCATCAATCCAAGTGCTGCATTGGAAATCAAATCCGTAAGCGGTGCCTTGTTGCTCCCCCGGATGACCACACAGCAAAGGAATGCAATTGACGGATCAGAAGGTATGTTGATCTATAATACCGATATTCAGAAATTTCAAGGTTTTGTAGGTGATTCCGGTACGATAACAATTGCGATGAGTGAGGTTTCTGCCGCAACATACTTTGTAGGAGATGATGGAGTCAATATTGACTATGTCGCTCAGACATTCACACCATTTTTTCAAGGCTTGTTACAGACCTTTGAATTTAATGTGAGCAGTTTGTCTCCTGGATTTCAGTTGACAGTTGAACTATATGAAGGCGATACACCCGGCATTGGTTTTTATATGAATGGGCAAGTGGTTAATGTCAATTCTTTAGGATGGATCACTGTAAATTATCCACCGACTTTTTTACTCCATGAAGGTACTACCTATCATTTTATTCTAAAGCCAGCTGTTGTCTCTGGAAACTTTATTGGCGTCCTGCGCAGTAATGGTGATCCTATAGGGGAGCATGACGGAGGTACGCTTTTCTCTTTTAATTCAGCAACCGGCACTTTCAATCCTTCACTCCTGGATGACCTTGATTTTAGGGTGAAAGCATTAGTGAATAATCAAGGGTGGGTCAACCTTCATTAAATAGTCAAGCTATCAAAAGAAAATAGCCGTTGCAGGAGCGTCGTGGTGAGCGTAGTCGAACTATTTGCTCCTGCAACCATGAGAATTCCAATTTAGAATCTCATTTAGAATTTCGTTGGGTATACAGGCGGTCGCAGGAGCAAACAGTTCGACTACGCTCACCGCACCGCTCCTGCAACGGCAGACCTGGGGAGTATTTAACAATTTATGCTTCTTCCCTCGGAGCCGTAAACTGTTTGTTGCCAATACCCAGTGGCTCATCAGACAATTCTGTCAGTATATTTCGCAATGCTTCATTGATACTATCCAGGTATTGTGCCATCCTGTAATAAGTGATGACGGATGCCATTTTCATTTCTCCCCGTTCCAGCTCAAGGATGAGTTCCTTTTCATAATCCAGGTAGTCCTGCTTTTTTTCCTTGAGATTGAGGTCAAGTCCTTTCCAGTTATTCTTGTTGAATGAACCGGTCTGCAGCAATTGTATGCTGCGCTTGAGCATGACGGTGGCATCATTGATCCGGTGAAGGAGTATGGACCGTTGCGTAGGCCCATACCAGATCCGTTGTTTCCTTTTTTCACTGATCAACACATAGATATTGTCATACGTATTCCGGATGTGATCGATGAGCAAATTGATGTTGAGGAGGTTCTTGATTTGTTTAGAGGTCACCAGCGAGCTTTTGTCTTCCACCATGCTGATCAGGTATAGGGTTGTCGCCTTCTGGTTCAAGAGCAGTTTGTTGAGATATTCATTGGCCTGGTTCATTTGATCCTGAAATTCTGCCTCGGTGGTGAAGTTGATAATCCGGTTGAGGATGGAGTTCAGGTTTTTGATCCGCAGGCATTGTTGTATGATTTCCTGCAGGGCAATAGGTAAGGATAGGTCAGCCGTATTGGAGCCTGTACCAATGAACTTGAGATTTCCAGTTTCCCTGTCCTTGGGCTTTACTGTCCGTGAAGCGAAACGGATAAACCAGGGCATGATGGAAAGGAAAAGAATGGCGCATACGATGTTGAAAAACGTATAGAAAACAGCGAGACCTGTCGGCATCGCCCATTTATCTACCACAGGGTTTCCTGTTTTAAAAAAGTAGACCATCATCCAGGAAACAAAAGAAAGTACCAGAGGTAAAAAAGGAAGGAACACAATGACCCCTAAGAAATTAAAGAGGACGTGCAGCCTTGCCGCTTTCTTTGATTCTGTATTGCCCACCCATGAGGCAATTTCCGTACTCACAGTGGTTCCGATAGCTCCACCCAGGACCATCACGGCCGCTATGTTGAAAGGGAGCCAACCATTTAGTACCAGCGTTAGCGTCAATGCCATGGAAGCACTGGAAGACTGTATCAGGGCAGTAAAGCCAAATCCGATCGTAAGAAAAAGCACAATGGACAAAAAGCCATGGTTACCTAACCTTGAAATGTAGTAAATCAGGTCCTGTTGTTTCTGGATATCCGGTACGACATTCCTTAGAAATTGCAAGGCAATCAGGAGAATAGAAAAGCCGATCACGGTTTCTGCCCAATGTCTGTTTTTGCCGTTCTTGATAAACAGGAAGGGCATAGCAAGGGCAATCATCGGGAGGCTTAATGTAAAGAGGTCATACCCAAACCCCAATATGGTCACCATCCATATGGTAACAGTGCTTCCAACATTCGCCCCGATAATGATTCCCGCTGCTGCCGTCAGGGAAATAATTCCAGCATTGACAAAGCTGACGGTGATGACAGTGGTCGCTGAACTGGATTGAAGTGCGGCGGTCGTAAAAAAACCGGTAAGGAAGGAAGATACTTTGTTTTGTGTAACACGCTGAAGGGCATCGCGCAACTGCAGGCTCGCTAAGCGTTGGACTCCCTCACTCATGACCTTCATACCATAGATAAAGAGCGCCAAAGCGCCTATTACCTCCAGTATACCGAGCCAGCCAAGATCTGCCATAGTTGATGGTGTAAAGTAATAGAATATCTAAGGTCCGCTTCCTTCCAGCAATGTAAATTCATTGTATCCTCAGATCCGATTCGGATACCCGGCTTAAAAGATGTAGCTTTACACCCCGTAACAACCTCCTCAGGTCATGGTAAAGTATATTTTTGTTACGGGTGGTGTAACTTCTTCACTCGGAAAGGGAATCATTTCAGCCTCACTAGCTAAGCTATTGCAGGCCAGGGGGTTATCCGTCACTATTCAAAAGTTCGATCCCTATATCAATGTCGATCCAGGCACGCTCAATCCATATGAGCACGGAGAGTGCTACGTCACGGATGATGGGGCCGAAACCGACCTGGATCTAGGCCATTACGAGCGTTTTCTCGGAAAACCATCTTCGCAGGATAACAATGTAACCACCGGGAGAATCTATCAGACCGTCATCAATAAGGAAAGAGCAGGAGATTACCTCGGCAAAACCGTACAGGTCGTACCTCATATCACAGATGAAATCAAACGCAGGATCAGGGCCCTCGGAAAAACAGGCGATTATGATGTTGTGATTTCAGAGATCGGTGGTACCGTCGGTGATATTGAATCCTTGCCATACCTCGAGGCTATACGACAGATCCGTCTCGAACTTGGCTCAGGAAATGCCATCACTATCCATCTGACCCTGATACCTTACCTGAGTGCGGCCGGCGAATTGAAGACCAAGCCCACCCAGCACAGTGTGAAGGAATTGCTCCAGACAGGTAATCAACCTGACATTCTCGTATGCAGGACAGAGCATCCGCTCAATGATGAGCTTCGACGTAAAATAGGTGATTGAAGCAATGGATGCCGAGACCATCTATGATGTGCCCTTGCTGATGAAGGATGAAAACCTGGATAAGATCGTCCTCACTAAATTAAACCTTGATGCTTCCACGGAGCCCAATTTAACCGCATGGAGAGCATTTCTCAAGAAATTAAAAGAACCAAAGAATACTATTCGCATCGGATTGGTTGGTAAATACAATAAGTTGCCGGATGCCTACAAATCCATCAATGAATCATTTGTGCATGCAGGCGCTGCCAATGAATGTAAAGTTGAAGTAGAACCAATACATGCAGAGGCGCTTGAAGTCATCGATAATATTGGTGAAGCACTTTCGCATCTGGATGGTGTTCTGGTTGCCCCGGGATTTGGAGAGCGTGGTATTGAAGGAAAAATCAATGCAATTCGTTATTTGCGTGAAAATAACCTTCCGTTTTTTGGAATCTGTCTTGGATTACAGTGTGCAGTAGTGGAGTTTGCCCGCAATGTGATGGGCCTCGAAGATGCCTACAGCACAGAGATGAAGCCGGATGCAGCTCATCCCGTCATCGATCTGATGCATGATCAGAAAAATGTAAAGATGAAAGGTGGAACAATGCGACTTGGAGCATATGCCTGTGAAGTCAAAGAAGGTACGCAAGCCTACAAAGCTTATCAATCTACGCTTATCTATGAGCGCCATCGCCATCGCTATGAACTCAACAATGAGTATCTCAAAGATTTTGAATTAGAAGGGCTGATAGCTTCCGGTATAAATCCGGATACAAAACTGGTGGAGATCATGGAACTAGCTCATCATCCGTTTTTCCTGGGTACTCAATATCACCCCGAGCTCAAGAGTACGGTTGAAACCCCTCACCCGCTATTCGTAGCTTTCGTTAGGGCCTGCCTGGAAGAAAAATTGAAGAGGCAAGAGAACGGGCAAAATAGCACGGTGATGTCCGGAAAAAAATTGGTGACTAAATAAATCTTCAGGCTAATTGATCAGTGAAGTGCTGCCCTTAAGGGAAGTCCTCTCACTATTTCTGCTTCTTTATCAATCCACCAGGCTAACCGCTTGTATACCTTGTCTTCGGGGAAATACAGGAGGGCCATCTTGACATAGACATGTCCATGTTTGGCTTCTGATGTCCAGAGCATCTTATAGAATCTGGCAAGCTCTGCATCGTCCATGTGGTCGGCCACGATTTTAAATCGTTCAGCACCCCTGGTTTCTAGAACAGACGCTATGAGCAATCGGTCCAGAAACCTTTCTTCGAGCCCATCATGCTGTGATTTCATCAACCCCTTTATATACAGGTCTTCATGGATGGTATGCGATAATTGAATACCTCTGGATTGCATGACCTTATATACCTGCTGAAAATGCTCCAGCTCTTCAACACCTATATCGATCAGTTCAGGAATGATCTCGACGCGGTTAGGATACTTGGCGACAAGGCTCATAGCCGTAGCAGATGCCTTTCGTTCACAGTCCGCATGGTCCTGCAGGAATGAATTGAAATCGGATAATACGGCCTCTATCCAGCCGGGTGGACTGGGGAAACTGATGTCAAGGTTTAGCTTCAATACCTGGTAAGACTATCGGTATATAAAAAAGAGGATCAGGATGAGGACCAGAGTGATGCCGCCCAGGATGAGAAAAAACCGTTTTTCCTGTTTGCGATCACGTACTTTCCTTTGTAGACGGTTTTTCGATATAGTCATATAGCGTTGTGTTTGGATGGGCTAAGATACAAAATACTGATACCTGATTATGGTCCCTGGCTACTTTCCATGATGAATGGCAGATGCAATGCTTACTTTTGTGCATGATGAATCCTGGAATGGTCCTGTATGACATGACGTTGATCGACCATATAGTGGCTATGCTGGTCTGTGTGGTAGCACCTGTGCTTGCCCTGACTTCCCGGCAGATGGCTATGGAGGATATCCGCCTTGAGCCAGAGGAAAAAATCCGGTTGTATCACAGTAACGCTCTGCTGTTATTCGTTTTTACATTGGTGGTGATCACTGTTTGGCGTCTGCCGGGCAGGAGTGTCATTGCACTGGGTTTTGATTGGCCGGTCTTGAGCCCGGTGGTTCTTTTGCTGACCCTGGCCGTTGTCCTCTTTTATGCACTGGATTATTTTTTTCAATATGGCATCCCCAAATGGAGGGCAAAGACGATGCAGCAGCGACATGCCAGCCTGACTTTTGTCCCGACCAATACAAAGGAATTACTGCACTTTGTTTTTCTGGCACTGGCAGCCGGTATTGGAGAAGAAATTATTTTCAGAGGTTACCTGATCCACTACATTGTATACTGGACAGGTAATGCATGGACCGGTATTCTTGTCGCCTGTTTCTTTTCATCGGCGCTCTTTGCATTCCTGCATGGCTACCAGGGATACAAGTCAGTCATCAAGATATTTTTCCTTGCGATGCTCTTCGCAGCCATTTTTGTCCTAAGCCAATCCCTGGTGTTGGTGATGATCATCCATACCCTCATCGACGTGTTGAGTGGATGGCTTGGAATCTACATTCTTAAAAATTTCCAGCAACAGGATGAAGCAGAAAACGAAACGGAAGTTTAAACTGTTATCATCGCATCGTCTCGTAAAACTCTGCAACACGCTCATCAACCATGATATCGCGCGGCGTTAATGGCTTTTTCAGAAAGACCCCGTTTAAGGATGTGCATCTGCTCAGCGCTACATAAGTCTGACCATGTTCAAAGGCCCCTCTTCCCAGATCGATCGCAACACGCTCATACGTTTTGCCCTGGCTCTTGTGAATCGTAACTGCCCATGCAAGGCGCACCGGGTATTGGATAAAACTACCAATGACTTCTGCTTTGATCGGATTGTCTGTATCCGTTGATAGTGTATATTTATTAACCTCCCAGGTCATTTTAGGCAATTCAAATACTTCCGTTTTGCCACCATCAGATGTCATGCTGACAATAATCTTTTCTTCTTCAAGCCCGACAATACGTGCGAGACTGCCATTGACAAATCGCTTTTCAGGATCATTTCTGATCAGCATCACCTGGCCATCAAGACGAAGCTCTAGTTTGTAATCAGTCGGAAACAATTTAGGGTTGAAATCACCTTTGACTTCACCAGAATAATAGAATGAGGGAGTGGTCAGCAAGGCCAGCCGATCTTTATTGATTTGTTGTGCCGCTGCATTGGTACTGCACAAGGTGAGATAAGGCTCCTCTATGGGTTCATCTGGTAGATATCGTTCATTCAGGCTGTCCAACTCTTCATAATCAAACTGCATGGTCCTGATAGCATCGAGCAATTGTATGAAATTTCGCTCACGTTGCCGGTAGACACGGGTGAGTTCTATCATCACAAGGTGCACATGTGACTTGAAGATATGTGCGTCGAAAAAATAGGGAGAGGGATATACCGTTCGGAAATACTCCCTTTCTTCCTGGCTACTGACTACCGGAGGTAACTGGAATAAATCTCCAAAGAAGAGCATCTGCACACCACCAAAGGGGGCTACTGATTTGCGATGAAGTTTTAAGGAAAAATCTATTGCATCCAGCACATCTGCCCTCACCATGGAGACCTCATCAATGATGATCGCATCCAGTGCGGATAATAACCGAACGAGGCGCTTATTGATAAATATCTCTCCCTGATGCATGAGTTTCGGTGGAAACTGAAAGAAGGAGTGTATCGTTTGTCCCTGCACATTGAGCGCTGAAATTCCGGTAGGGGAGAGCACGACCACTTTTTTACCGGTAGTCTTTCTGAAGAGTTGAAGTAATGTCGATTTACCGGTGCCTGCTTTTCCTGTAACAAAGAAATGATCTTTCTGGAGCTCCAGTTGCTGCAGGATATCCTGGAATGCTTTGTCCAATAACAAAGGCTCTTTCATGTTTTCTCCTTCACCAGCAAGACGTATACTGGAAAATGATCACTGTAGCCACCTGCGTATACTCCATTGGAATAGGTACGCATCGGATATCCTTTGAAGTCACCTGACTTTTGTGTCAGATAAGGTGGATTAAAAACAACGGCCTTATAATATCGATATCCTGTCGGTGATATTGCCAAAGGGCTGCTGAGGATGATCTGATCAAACAAGCTCCATGCATCCTTGTAAGCAGTCGTGCCAAGTCCTTTCCTGTAGAAGGATTCGAAAGGATTATACATTTCATTTCGAGCCAGATCTTCTGTGGACTTTTCGGCACGCAGGTATTTCCGAATACTTTCATTGACCGGATCATCATTGAGGTCACCCATGACGATGGATTTTGTGATCCGGTGGTGTATAGCCATGCTGTCAAGAAAACAACGGTTTTTTATCGCTGCAGCATTTCGCAGATGTGCAGTTGTTTGTTCGCCGCCACGTCGCGAAGGCCAGTGATTGACACTGATGATGATAGTATCACCATCCAACAGGCCGGTGGCAAACAGGATATCTCTTGAATATTTTATACTATCGTCTTCAAAATAGGTGGGCAAAGAATAATAGAAGACGGAAGTCGGCGTAAAATATTTGGGTTGATAAAGTAAGGCTACGTCAACACCCCGTCCATCTTTTGAATCCTGATGGATGATCCTGTATCCACGCTGTGCGATGGCAGGTTGTTTCACCAGGTCTTCAAGTACAGAAATATTTTCGATCTCACTGACACCCAGCAGGGCAGGTCCATCAGGAGTGTATTCAGTCCCGATCTCACTTAGTACCTTGGCGAGATGCTGTTGTTTGTCCCAATACACCTTGGAATTGTAAAGATTAGGTCCATGGGGTGTAAACTCAAGGTCATCTGTGTCTGGGCTGTCCAGCGTATCAAAGAGATTTTCAAGGTTGTAAAAAGCAATACAGGCGACGGTAAACTCCTTCTGGCATAAAGCAGATGACCAGGCACCCCATACCAACAGCAGACTGATGAAATATCTCATATGGCGAAGATTGGGTAAAATTTTGATTTGATCGTTAAAAACAAAGTAGGCCCTCCTGAATTGGTTTGCGGGAAATGGTTACTTTTGGCGTCATGTTAAAAAACCACCTGCTTTGTCTGCTCTTCCTATGTGCCATCGGCAAAGCATCTACCCAGGTGAATGTCTCAGGCCTATTGCTGGATGATATCACACAATTACCCCTGGCTGGTGTAAAGATATATACAGCACTACCCGCCGAAACAATGTCCGATGCATCCGGGCGATTTACGATCCAACACGAAGCCAATCCAGATATTACATTACGCCTGGCCTTTAACGGAGAAACAACTGAATATCAAACCACCATTGTTGTTGTTTCAGATGTTGATCTGGGAAATATCATGGTGGACTTAAGGCCTTCCCAAGCACATGAGCGGGAACTACCCACGATTTCATTGGAAGAAAGCGATGACCAATCAGATGCCAACATCTCGGGTTTGCTCCAATCAGGGGATGACTTGTTTGGTAATATGACCGAATATACTTTTAGCCCTGCCCGTTTCAGACGCCGCGGTCTTGAAGCACAGTACAGTGATGCCTACCTGAATTATCTGCCTGTCAATGACCTTGAGACCGGGGGCATCTTCTGGAATAGCTGGGGTGGCCTCAATGATGTCATGAGACAAGATGATGAAGTGTTGGGAGCCGAGATGGCCGAATGGGGTTTTGGCGGTATCAGCAGCACTTTTAATACAGATATGAGGGCCTCCTCTCAATGGAAGCAATCAAAGATCAGCTATGCATTGACTAACCGCAACTACCGCAACCGGATAATGGCTACCTGGTCCACAGGATTGTTACCTTCAGGATGGGCGATTAGTCTTTCAGGTTCACGACGATGGGCGCAGGAGGGTTTTGTGGAAGGAACCTACTATGATGCCTGGTCTTATTTCGCTTCCATCGATAAGAGATTTAATGAGCATCATTCACTCAATCTGGTTGTTCTCGGGGCACCTTACCAGCGCGGTGGAAGTAGTACATCTGTGCAGGAGACCTATGATATTTCAGCAGATAATTATTACAACTCATTTTGGGGATATCAGCAAGGTGAAAAAAGAAGTGCCAGGACCTACTCAGGTCATCAGCCAATCATGATGCTGCGCCATGATTTTCATATCAACGATAAATTTAACCTCACGACCGCTGTGGGTTATCAAACAGGCAAGAGTACCATAGGTGCCCTTGACTGGTTGTATGCTAATGACCCTCGCCCTGATTATTATAGAAGATTGCCTAGCTATGTAGACGATCCTGCCCTTGCTGCACAAATGACATCCGTGTTGATGGAAAACGATGAGCTGATGCAGGTGCAATGGAACAAGCTGTATGAAGTCAACCTCAACAGTGACTATACCATTGAAGATGCAAATGGTATAGAAGGCAACACCGTCAATGGTGCCCTTTCAAAATATATCATGGAAGACCGGATTGGCGACCTCCGTAAGGCAACAGGTAATATTGTCCTACAATACCAGGTTTCAAACCAAAGCCAGTTGAGTGTAGGGGCTAATATCATCATACAGGATACAAGAAACTATAAAGAAGTCGGAGACCTGCTGGGTGGCGAGTTTTATGTAGACTGGGATAAATTTGCCGAGCAGGATTTTCCGGGCAATGATGATGCGCTGCAAAATGACTTGCGCAATCCCAATCGGATACTGCATGAAGATGATGTATTCGGTTATGATTATTACGCCAGGATCCGGCAGCAATCAGCCTGGGCATCCTACAGTCTAAATACATCAAAGTGGGAATTTGCCTTTTCCGGTGCTATCAAGAATCATGTATACTGGCGTGATGGTCAGACACAGAATGGAAAATTTCCTGATAACTCTTATGGCGCAAGTGAAAAGAATAGTTTCTTATTGCCGTCAGGCAAGGGACTCATTCGCTATAAGGTCGATGGCCGTAACTACATCACCCTGTCCGGCGCACTCTCTGAGATGGCCCCAACTTTCCGAAATGCCTATGTATCCCCCCGTACCAGAGATAATGTGGTTGACGGACTGGAGAAGGAAATCCTCAATCTGGCAGAAATCCGATATGATCTCAATTCGCCTTACCTGAAGATATCCCTGTCAGGCTACTATGTCAGCAGCAAGAATGGTATTGAATCCACAAGCTTTTACCATGATGATCTGAGGACCTTTGTCAATTTCAGTCTAACTGAAATCAATAAAGAATCTACAGGTATTGAAGCAGCCATTGAGTACAAGCTCACACCGAGCCTGACACTACAAGGTGCCGCTACGATCGGACAATATATCTATACTTCAAGACCTAATGCAACTGTGACTCAGGACAATGACGGCTCTGTGCTGCTGGAAGATATTACAGTTTATGCCCAGAACCTTTATGTAGCAGGCACCCCACAGAGTGCTTACACCGGCGGCGTTTCTTATCATGCAAAGAAATTCTGGTCGTTGTTTCTGAATGTTAACCTCTTCCAGGAAAGCTGGATCGATTTTAACCCGTTGCGACGCACCATCCAGGCTGTGGATAATGTAGAATATCAGAGTGATCTATGGAATGAAATACTCAGCCAGGAAAAAATAGATCCAGCCTGGACAGTGGATATTTCTTTTGTAAAAACATGGAAAGTGAACTGGCCGAAATCAGAAACCATCTTCGGCCTCAACATCGGTATCACCAACCTCCTCAATAACCAAGACTACATCGATGGCGGCTATGAGCAATATAGATTTGACTATGCCAATAAAGACGTCAGTACTTTTCCAACGAAATATTCCTACATGCAGGGCCTGAATTATTTTCTTCAAGCAAGTATGAAGTTTTAGTGAGTTGTGAATTGTGAGTTGTGAGTACGTAATACGTGAGTCGTGAATCGTGAATCGTGAGGCGTGAGGTGTGAAACGTGAGTCGTGAGATGTGAGTAAGCTAAACGTGAGACATGAATCGTGAGTGTGAGAGACGAAATACTCTGAAGCTGATAGCTAAAAGCGTCTAGAGCAGTAAACGAAATCTCTTTGACAGCTGAAAGCTGATAGCTGACAGCAAACAAAGTCATGTGTGTGAAAGAAATACTCTGGAAGCTGGAAGCTGGTAGCATTATAAGTGAAGAGTGAAAAGCGATGTGCTGAGCGTAGTCGAAGCATGAAGAGTGAAAAATGATGTATTGAGTCAAGTGAAGAATGAGTAGTGAGAATCGTAGTACTCTGGAAGCTGGAAGCTGGTAGCTAACAGCGTCTAGTGAAGTAAAATAAATTTTTCTGATAGCTGATAGCTGACAGCTGATAGCCTTTAAGGCACCTGACAGCTCAAAAAAACAAATATGAAATCATTATTCCGTCATTATTTTTTAGCCGTCATCACCGCGATGCTGATCATTCCTGTGTCTTGTGTAGACCTCGAGTTTGATGAACCACCAGCAGGAGGTGAAGATCCCAATCTGCCGGTCAATATCACCATTGCCGAGCTGAAGTCAAGGCATACCCTTGAGCAGTATGAAGAGATAACAGACGATGTTACTTTTCAAGGGCTTGTGATTTCAAATGACGCTGCAGGCAACTTCTTCAAGCAGTTGGTCATCCAGGATGCTACGGCTGGGATAGAAATGCGGATTGAGATGACTGATCTCAACAACCTGTACCCTGTGGGTAGGAAGGTGTATGTAAAAGCAAAAGGACTTTGGCTCGGGGATTACAATGGCCTTGTTCAGTTAGGTGCGGGAGTGGGGACAGATGACCAGGGCGATCCTGAACTCATTCGGATTCCTGAATCGCTGATCGATCAGTATATCGTTCCGGCTACGTATGGAAATAGTGTGCCCACAAGAACATTAACTATCGATGATCTTACTTTCAATGCGCAGGATTCATTGGTGAGTACGCTGGTTAGATTTGAAGGTATGCAGTTTATAGCTGCTGATGCCGGTGAAGTGTATGCGGTATTTCAAGTAAATACAAACAGGGAATTAGAAGATTGTTTTGATCAGCGACTGATCTTGCGTACCAGTGGCTATTCCAGTTTTGCAAGCGATTCTACACCGGTACTCAATGGTACCATTACTGGTGTGCTGAGTATTTTTGGTGATACGTACCAATTGACGATTCGGGATCTGGATGATGTGGATATGGAAGGTGATCGATGTGGCGGCGGGAATCCAGGAGGAACTCAGGCTCCCATCGACTCGGTGAGAGGAATTTTTTCAGGCAGTCCGACAACCATTTCTTCAACTAAGATTAAAGGAGTAGTGATTAGTGATTTTAATTCAGAGTCTGTTACTGGAAAGAATTTATATATTCAGGATGCTACCGGTGGTATTGCAATCAGATTTGCTGATTTCCATTCGTTTGCATTGGGTTCAGAGTTAATCATCGATCTTAATGGTGGTCTTCTGGGTGAGTTTAATGGATTACTTCAGGTGGATGGTCTTTCCTTAGGGGCTGCCACATTGGTTGGCAATCCAGGAGATGTGACACCTCGTGAAGCCACAGTGCAACAGGTCTTAACCAATGCACAGGCATGGGAGTCTACATTGGTAACAATTAAGGATGTCATGCTCTCCGGCAATTCAGTCTTTGATGGATCTGTGACGGTGACAGATGCTTCAGGAGGAATGATCTTGTTTACACGAAGCGCTTCTACGTTTGCGCAGACAGCTCTTCCTACAGGCCTCGTGACCATCACGGCAATTGTTTCAGAATTCAATACACCCCAACTGATCATGCGCAACATCGCGGATGTCACAGGTGGAGGTTCCGGTGGTGGAGATGAATTTGACATTACAGAGATCAGGCAACTTTTTGCCTCAGGTTCGACGACAGCCCCTTCAGGAACGATTCAAGGGGTAGTCATCAGTGATCATAACTCACTATCCGTAACCGGCCGGAACCTTTACATTCAGGATGCAACAGGAGGAATCGTGGTGAGGTTTGCACAGAACCATACGTTTGCGATCGGTAGCGAACTTAAAATTACTTTGAATGGAGGTGCTTTAAGCGAGTTTAATGGACTGCTTCAAATTGATGGTATAAATAATACTGCAGCAACAGTAGTTGGTACTCCTGGTGATGTAACGCCACGGATAACTACAGTATCCGAAGTGCTGAGTAATCATGGAAGTTGGGAATCCACATTGGTGAGTATTCCAAATGTCACACTGACCGGTAATACAGTCTACAACGGAGAGGTGACTGTCAGTGATGGTACCGGAACGATCATTATGTTCACTCGCAGTCAGGCCTTATTTGCTCAGGATGCTATTCCCGGAGCCACGGTTACACTGACAGGTATTGTATCAGAATTTAATGTACCCCAGTTGATCATCCGGACGACGGCAGATGTTAAGTTGTGATTTTGGTTGAACGACAGATATGGATGACGGGAGTACTTGCTGCTTTTCTTCTGCTTTGTACTCCGCTGGTAGTTTTTAGCCAGCAAACTATTGGCCAGATAAGGACATTACCTGTTGGCTCGGTAGTGACCACCACTGGAATGATCTCTTGCGGAAACGAATTCGGAGTAGTAAGATATCTTCAGGATGAAAATGCTGGTATTTCAGCCTACTCAACTGATTTGTCTTTGACGCAAGCAGGTGATTCAGTGATTATCACTGGTGTGTTGTCCAGGTATCGCGGTGAATTGCAATTGTCACCGGTGTTGTCTTATGAAGTTGTTGCTGAAGTCGATGAGGTCAAAAGCCTTAGCATTGAAAATCTCGATGACATCTCTATCCCCGGATTTGAATCAAGGAAGGTGAACATCGCATGTGCCGGCATTAAATCTTGTGAAAGCGAACTTAGCGCAGGTTGGTATGAGGTCTTTGACCAATGGGGCAATATCGCCAGATTGTGGATTGCAGAAAATCATCCAGCACAAGGCTTTCCATTATTCAATCGACCGTTAGTTGTTGAAGGGATCTGGACAAAGTTTGAGGATCAGTATCAATTGATGTGTCAGCAGATCACAGATGCATCAGAGGGGTCATGTCATTACATACCACCACCTTCGCTTTCATTCGAAAATAATCTTCCCGTTTTGTCATGGAGTAATGTTCCTGAAGCAACTACAGATGTTTGGATAGGCGAGGAGAGCTATGATTTTGATATCAGTTTCGGGCAGTGGAGTGGATCTGCTGTTGCTAAGCCTGATTTCTTAGAGCCCGGTATACTTTATCAAGCCAGACTCACCCAGCAGGATTCTTCAGGTATGTTATTTCATTCTGTGCCTGTTTATTTCAGTACTCCTGCACTGACAGCACCCCCTATTGAAATCTTGTTTAACCGTTCTATCAATGCAACTTATTCTGATGGCAGTACTGCATTGGCAGTTGGATCATCGGCCATAGAGAATGATTTGATTGAACGCATTGACAATGTGACGCACACGCTGGAGGTTGCTATGTACAATACCGGCCGGGCTTCTATTGTGCAGGCACTCACGAGGGCTGTTCAACGCGGCGTATTGGTCCGTTATATCGCTGATGATGAGACCTCCAATACGGCGCTTCAAGGTCAGCTCACTTTTCCATTGCTTTTGCGAAGCGGCGATGGGATTATGCACAATAAGTTTGTCATCGCGGATGCACATGAGCCTGAAGGTGCATGGCTCTGGACCGGTAGCACCAACCTAAGTACTAATCAACTGTCGACAGATCCAAATCATGCGTATGTCATCCATGATCAGGCATTAGCCCTCAATTACCTCAGGGAGTTTAATGAAATGTGGGGCCAGAATGCCCGCTATGGTGATTTCAAAACCAATAATACCTCCCATCTGTTTCAAGTAGGCGATGCGCTTATCGAATCCTATTTCTCGCCTTCTGATGAAACTAATTGCCATTTGATTGAAGCAATACAATCAGCAGATCACCAGATATTGATTGGGCTACTCCTATTGACACGAAATGATCTGGTGGATGAAATCATACAACTTCATCAGGAAGGTATCGATGTACGCGTTATCCTTGAAGATGAAGAGAGTTCATTGAGTGCACTCGCGCAACTCCGACAAGCTGGTGTTCGCGTTGTTACACACGATCCTTCTCCCATCTTTCACCACAAATATGCTATCATCGACGAAGGGTATCCTGAGTCAGATCCCTTGGTGATCACAGGGTCACACAACTGGACCTGGAGTGCTGATAACATCAATGATGAAAACACGCTCATCATCCATGATCAGCGCGTCACCAATATCTTCAGACAAGAGTTTGAAGCAAGATGGGGTGAATTGAATCCTACTTCCATACACACTGATTTAATCAACGGGATGAAAGTGTATCCGAACCCTGCAAGTTCATTCCTTCATATTGAAAATCCATTTTCTGAATCCTGCGGTGTTGAACTCATCAATGTAGATGGTCAGATTGTCATGCACAAAGACATCGAAGCAGATCAGACTTCAGTTCTAACTATTGATCAGTCATTACCTGCTGGATTGTATATGGTTAGGATTGTATCTGCTTCACAACCTGCCAGGTTGCTCACTATTGTCATCCAATAGTAAACAGACAAATATTACAATGGCATGAATAAACTTTTACCCCCTTCAGGGGGCCAGGGGGCAATAGAGATTTCTAGCTCGCAGACCCCTCAGCACTGGCAGAATCAGACTTGCGATATGCCTCTGTCATTTCTTTCGAAATAGAGCCTTTCGTCACACGTACAAAAGTTTTTTCAGCAATGGTCAGGGTAACTATACTGCCGTCGATTTTATTGACACGGCCTATGAGCCCACTGGCAGTCACCACTTCTTCCCCTTTGTCAAGGGATTCCAGGAACTTGACTTGTTCTTTCTGCTTTTTCGCCTGAGGACGAATAAAGAAGAAATAAAACACCAAAACCATGGCTAGAAGAGGCCACATGGAGATGAGGCTAGGAGTTGTTTGTAAAAAAAAGAGTGAAATCATCATCAGGTTATTTTTTTAAATCCACTTTTCCCTTGATCGTTATTTTAGAACTATTAGGAAAAGTGTTTGCAAATATAGTCACCTCTTTGCTTTGATCGCCGGCTTTGTGTAATGAGTTGAATTTCACCTTGATAGAGGAGGTGCTGTCTGGCGCAATGGGTGTTTTGGGCCATTCCGGAATAGTACAACCACATGTGGAGGAAGCGCTCAGGATCAGAAGCGGAGCCGTACCCGTGTTGGTGAAGGAATAATCTTTAGTGACCACGTCACCTTCAAATATGGTCCCAAAATCATATACTTCTGATTCCCAGGTCAGGATAGGGAGGTAGCTACTGTCAATGGTCCCATCTGATCTAACAGGATTGTAAACCAAATCTGCCATGCCAACGCCAGGTTTGAAGGTATCTTCTGGTGATGATGTTGAACCAGAAGATGCGTCCTTACATCCACTCGTCATCAGAAGCATCAACCCGGAGATCAATATTGTTATTCGTACCACGTAGCAAATCTATTACATTTGATTCCGACATGCGTATTTACCTCGTTGGTTTTATGGGAAGTGGGAAATCTAGTCTGGGCCAGCGGGTAGCTGCTAACCTGGAAGTCCCTTTTTTTGACACGGATTCTGTCATTGAAGCACAGGCAGGTATGACAATTCCGGAGATCTTCGAGACTTTTGGTGAACTCTATTTCAGACAGGTTGAATCAGACATCTTGAGACAGACTACTTTCTATACTAAATCACTCAACGCTACCGGAGGAGGCCTCCCATGTTTTGAAGATAATATGGCCTGGATGAATGTGCATGGTGTCACCATCTATCTGCAATGGCCAGATCATATCCTCCGTGAACACCTGGTGGCTATCAGGAAGTCAAGACCACTGCTTGCATCCCTCGATGATTCGGAAGCAAGCCTGAAAATCAATGATCTGCTTTCTTCAAGAAAACCCATCTATGAACAATCAGCCATCACCATCGAACTCAAAGGTGATGAAGAGGGTGATTTCAAACTCCTCGAAAAAGCCTGCAAATACATCTGGTAATTCACTCCTTGCTCCTTGCCCCTTGCCCCTTGCTTTTTCTTAGTCAGCGACTCTTTCAAGCGCATCTGCCGCCTGGATCATCCTGCCAGTTGATTTTCCATCCGGTAGTGCTTTCCCTGTCTCATAGAGAATATTGTATACCTCCTGAGTCGTGATATCCGGTCTGAATGCCTTCAGCATGCCAACCAGTCCGGCAACCATCGGCGTAGCCATCGAGGTGCCATCCATTTCTTTATATTGACCTTTTGGATAAGTAGACAATATCTTCATACCCGGAGCTGCAATGCCATAGGAAAGATCCTTGACCGTATTGGAAAAAGGAGCTTTTCGCTGATCAGGTCCTAGAGCTGATACAGAAATAATTCCTTTCGCATTCGCTGGTGAATAGTCTTTAGCATTCTGATTGCTGTTACCTGCAGCAGCGATGACTATAGAGCCCTTGGCATTAGCATACTTTACAGCTTCTTCATAGGCCTTCTGTCGACTGTCGGATGAAATACTGCCTAATGACATACTGATCACATCTGCGCCCATATCAGCCGCCCTGATCATTCCCTGGATCGTACTTTGTTGGTTGCCAACACCCATCGCATTCATGACCTTGATGCTGGTCACCCTGACGTAGGAGGCATCCGGAATCAATGAAGCGATACCAAGTCCGTTGTTGGATACAGCAGCAGCTATTCCAGCACAGTGCGTTCCATGCCCCAGTGGATCAGTATCATTTGCTGTGCCGTTTGATTGAAACTGAGTTTTCAGATCTTCATGCTGGGCATCTACTCCGGAATCAACAATAGCGATAAAGGCAACTTTCCTGGGCTTGATACCGGAAGATTTCAAAAACGCATGTACCTGGTCCCCCTGTATCGCATCCCATCCCCATTGACGATTGCTCATCGGATCATTTACGTTCCTTGCATTGACAGTGGGGATTGTCCCCACATCTTCTTTTATTTCTAACTGAATGACTTCATTATATTCTATGAATTGTGTTGCGCTTAATCGCTTAAGCTCACGGACGATTTCAGTGGTTTTGTTTTCAGCTTCATCCGGGATACCAATAGCCAGAAATTCATCGAGACGGCTTAAGGTTGGATCTGAAAGCTGAAAGGCGGGTTCCACACTTAGCCCGTATTTTTTGATGAGCCGCTCATACGCCTTGGGGATGCCTCCGTTTTCGGTTTCTACGAGCAGTTCAAATTCATCGTTCGCTTCTGTGACAGATTTTTCAGCTTCAGGAAAGGTGGAGTATAACATATTGAAACCAACAAACTGGATCAAGCCATAGACAGCAACTGCCGCTATCAGCACCAGGATGGCGCTATTCTTCAGGTAATTAAACAGCTGGGAGACAACACCAAGAATCACCATATCCCGGAAAAGGATCAATAACTTATAGGAAAGCGAAGCCTCCGTAAAGGCCAGGGAAAAAAGGTAGACCATAAAGGAGATCAGGAAAAGACTGCTCATCTTGCGGCTCATCGACCGGTTTTCCTTGAAATAAAACCAGAGGATCAACCCCGTGAGGGCAAGCAGGTAACTGATCGGATAAAGGAGATTTAGCATAGGGTGTTTAACAAATCTTAACCCAATTTAGTGCTTTACCCAATAGGGAGGTACCATCCTTAGACCAATGCCAGCCCTGAACCGCTTAACAGTTGTTAAGTAATCCCTTACTTTTGCGCCTCGGTATAACCAAAAGGTGTTTTTTGGGTTTCTATCGTATCAATTTGAAAAATATAAACAAACCAGATAATGAGTGAGAAAGTACACTGCCTGATTATTGGCAGCGGTCCGGCAGGCTATACTGCAGCGATCTATGCGGCGAGAGCGGGCCTCAAGCCGGTTTTATACACAGGAATGGAACCCGGAGGCCAGTTGATGATTACCACGGAGGTTGAAAACTACCCGGGGTATCCAAAAGGGATTCAAGGTCCCCAAATGATGGACGAATTCAGGGAACAGGCGGAGCGCTTTGGCACAGATGTCCGCTATGCCCTTATTTCTAAAGTTGATCTAACCGGACCTGTTCATAAAGCATGGACGGATGCGGGGGATGAAATCGAGGCCGATGCCATCATCATATCAACTGGTGCCAGTGCCAAATGGCTTGGTCTGGATTCTGAAAAACGACTCACGAATAAAGGGGTTTCGGCCTGTGCAGTATGTGATGGATTTTTCTTCCGCCATATGGATGTCGCAGTGGTAGGAGCGGGAGATACTGCGGCTGAAGAAGCAATGTATCTCAGCAAACTTTGCCCAAATGTCCATCTCATCGTCAGACGCGATGAAATGAGGGCAAGTAAGATCATGCAAGAGCGCGTCCTGAAGACTTCTAATATTATAGTTCATTGGAATTCAGTGACCGAAGAGATCCTTGGAGATACGGAAGTAGAAGCAATGCGGATTAAGAATACGGTAACCGGTGAGGAGAAGGTTATTCCGGTCAAAGGCTTTTTTGTGGCCATTGGTCACAAGCCGAATACTGATATTTTCAAAGGCTGGCTGGATATGGATGAAGCCGGCTATCTTATTCCGGTTCCAGGTAGTAGCAAAACCAAAATCGAAGGCGTTTTCGTTTCAGGTGATGCTGCAGATAAGGTTTACCGCCAGGCGATTACGGCAGCAGGTACCGGTTGTATGGCCGCTCTCGATGCCGAACGCTATCTTGGCGCCAAAGGAATTGTTTGATTAATCGTCCATAGCTCCTTAGTACCTAAAAATGTATTTTTACATTTTACTCACAACTCACAACTGACAATTCATAACTCACAACTGACAATTCACAACTCACAACATCATGTCCACATCCACCAAATTTCGCCCCGGAGTATTACATGGCCAGGAAGTAACTGATCTGCTCAACCATGCCAATGAAAACGACTATGCACTTCCTGCTGTCAATGTGATCGGTACAAATTCGATCAATGCAGTAATAGAAACAGCGCAGTTGGTTAAATCCCCGGTCATCATACAGTTCAGTAACGGTGGAGCTGCCTTTTATGCAGGCAAAGGACTCAACAATGATGGCCAGCGTGCTGCGGTCCTCGGGGCTATCAGCGGAGCTGAGCATGTGCATCGTGTAGCAGAAGCTTATGGGGTGACCGTCATCATGCATACAGACCATTGTGCAAAGAATCTGCTCCCATGGTTTGATGGGATGTTGGATTTCCAGGAAAAATATTTTGATGCCAATGGCAAGCCATTGTACAGTTCACATATGCTCGATCTCTCTGAAGAGCCACTGCATGAGAATATTGAAATCTGCGTTTCTTATTTCAAACGGTTGAAAGCTATGGGGATCACGCTTGAAATAGAACTTGGGGTCACCGGAGGTGAAGAAGATGGCGTAGACAACACAGGTATAGACAATTCGAAATTATACACACAACCAGAAGAAGTCGCACATGCCTACGAAGCATTAAAGGCCATTGGACCTGACTTTACGATTGCAGCAGCCTTCGGCAATGTGCATGGTGTTTATAAGCCAGGCAATGTTTCACTGAAACCTGTTATCCTGAAAAACTCCCAGGATTACATCCGTGAAAAATATAATACAGGCCCTAATCCAATCAATTTCGTTTTCCATGGAGGTTCAGGCAGCAGCCAGGAAGAAATACGGGAAGCCATCACCTACGGAGCCGTCAAGATGAATATCGATACTGATATGCAATGGGCTTTCTGGGATGGTATCCGCGGATACTACAAGAAGAACGAAGGCTATCTCCAAGGCCAAATCGGTAACCCTGAAGGTGATGATAAGCCAAACAAGAAATATTATGATCCCCGTGTTTGGCTTCGTGCTGGTGAGAAGACGTTTGTTGAAAGGTTGCAACAAGCTTTCGTAGATCTCAACTGTATCAATCGGAACGCCTAAGAGCTATCAGCTGTCAGCTATCAGCTCTCAGTAGGATTCAGTTTGCTTCTCTGGACTGTGTTTAGCTTCCAGCTACCAGCTTCCAGAGTATTTCGCTTCTCACGACTCACGACTCACGTCTCACGATTCACGCATAACCTACTCACAATTCACAACTCACAACTCACCATTTTTCACTCTTCACTCTTCACTCTTCACTTTTAAAACTTCCAGCTACCAGCTTCCAGAGCATTTCGTTTCTCGCGACTCACGACTCACGACTCACGATTGACCACTCTTCATTTTTCTCTTTTCACTTTTCATTTAATGACCAATCATATTCCACAAACTCAATCTTCGCCTCAGCAGGGATAGGTGTTGCTAAATAAGTATTGAGGAATGAAATGACATCCGGTTTAAAATCATCTTTATACCAAACGAAAAGTTGTGAGAGACGGACGGTAGAGGCTGCCGTTTGATTTTGATACTGATCTGCGATAAATGCTTTTGTCCTGGAAGTAAGTTGTGCATCAAGCCTGGCCGGGTCATATGCTTCATTCAATAGAGGAGGGCAGGAGAGAGCGCCACAATTCAAGGCAAAATGAATACGGGGGTCACGGAATCGCTGGCGGATGTATTCATTTTCTATCTGGTTGAGAGAATACGTTTTACCATCTAGCGTAATCCATGCCTTATCCCATGGATTTCCTTGATAAATATCTTTGATGGTTTGGACGGGATAATGCTGGAGGACTAGTTTGACGGTATAAGCATTGTATACATTGATCCAATAGGCCAGTTGCACATTCGTGCTCCAGTTAGAAAGCGGTTGCGTACCTGCGAGCTGGGCGAGATATCCATCCAGGGCAGCCTGATTATTTGCCCAGTCTCTATAGTTGACCTTCCCATCCGCAGAAACATACTTTTTCAATTCTGCACTCCACACACTGTGGTCAGGTAGCGGTAGACACGCAATAGACGATGACTGCATTTCATCTCCCCCCATAGAAATAAGAAACGCCACCAAATAGGAAATCAAAAGCACATCAATATTTTTTTAAATCAACACAACTGCTCTCCCGCTATGCAGCTTTGCAACGCGCGGGATCTTCGCTGCGCTTCGAACTGCTAACTGAAGACTGCTAACTGATTACTGCTAACTGCTAACTGCTCACTCTTCCTCATCCTCTTCCACCTTATACACTATAGGCGTCAGCATCGGCAGTCCAATCCACTTTTTCTCTTCAGGCCCGATCGTAAAGAAGGATAATATACCTCCGGAAGCCTTGGCGATACGCTCAGCAAAACTTACATATCCTTTATACAGAATAGCACCTATCGAAGGGTGTAGTGTCGCCAGCACAGGATTGAGCTGGGATAGTTTGTCCGAAATGATATGATTGCGGTCAGCAGTTTCCTTTGGGAGCTCAGCGATCAATTGCTGGATCTTTTCATGCAGTTCCTGGTTAACGGCCTCATGGAAATCCTTAAGGCGCTCATCTCCGGCAAAGGTCCGGATCTGGGCTATTTTATCTGCCCATGATAATTCATCGGCGTCAATGTTTCCGTCCGCTCCGGCTATCAATACCGTGATATAGGCATGGGCATCTTTCAACAAGCTGATTTCCTCAGCAGACAACAAACTCAGATCCTGGTCCATGTATGATTTATTTTCTTGGTTAAGGGCACAATATTAGGCATTTTGTCTTACAGCCTCAAATCAAAACCGATCCGGAAGGAAGTTGCCTCCAGCCCCCACAAAACCGCTATTTGAAGGTCCATTACGCTGGAGGCCAAAGAAATATTTGTAGACAAATGCATATATGTGACTGATAAACAGATAGTTAAAATTAAAAAACAAATTTAATATTTTAAGATTGGCACATACCCTGCCGCTTGTGTAAATAGGCTTATATTTGCAGCGTTTTTTTAATACCTATTACCTAACTATATTGATATGCAAGGCAAAGGAATAATCAAGTTTTTCTTGATTCTGCTTACTGTGGTTTGTTTGTTACAATACCTTTATTTGATTCCCACCCGTAAAGTGGAAAAGAATGCTGAAAAGTTTGCCACATCAGCTACGGCAAGCATTACCGACGAGGGGGCCAAGAGTATAGCTTACAAGCTGGCCAGGGCCAACTACCTGGACTCCATGTCCAGCGAGCCCGTGATCACGATCCCATTACTCGGTGCTTTCAGCTATGAAAAATTAAAGCAACAACAAATAGCACTCGGACTCGATCTCAAAGGCGGTATCAGTACCGTTTTACAGGTTGACCTGAGAGAATTTTTGGAAAATCTTTCCGGTGGTACTAAAGAACCGGCATTTAAGCTCGCGCTGGACAATGCTGATAAAGCCCTGAAAAATGCGCAGACCGACTATATCACGCTGTTTTCGCAGGAATGGGCTAAAGTCTCCAACGGACAGAAGCTCGGCCCGATTTTCTCCCGCAATGCCACATTGAGAGAAGAAATCAATTTCGAAACTTCAGATGGTGAGGTAATCCGCGTGCTACGTGCTAAAGCAAACGAAACCGTAGACCTCACGTTCAAACGTCTGAAAGACCGTATTGACAAACTGGGTGTCGTTCAGCCTAACGTATCCCTTGACAATACAAGAGACCTTATCCTTGTAGAACTCCCGGGTATCGATAACCCTGAGCGTGCAAGGTCATATCTCCAGTCAACAGCTAAACTCGAGTTCTGGGACGTGTATCGTGTATCTGATCCAGGGATACTTGAAGCATTTGCTGCAGCTGATGCTAAGTTGACAAAACTTGCTGCCGGTGATACCACCGCTGCAGCAATAGATACAACGACACTTATGAGGATGGATACAGTGTATACACCTGTAACTGACTCACTCGGCAATATTATCGATTCTACCATGACGGTGCAGGAAGTACCTGCCAATGCAGATCCAACAGGCCAGTCAGGTCCATTGTTATCTCAGTTAAGCCTGAATTTCTATAATGGCCAGTCGATTCAGTATCCTTTTGCTGTAATGGGTGTTGCCAACCGGAATAAAATCAATGCAGTCACTGAAATGCTCTCCAATGAGCAGATCAGACCATTGTTTCCACAGGATGTCAAGTTCATGTGGAGCTCAAAACCAATGATGGATGCGGATGGAGTCGTCACCGATCAATACGAACTCTATGCGATCAGGATCAAGCGTGGTTCTGAAAAAGCTCCTCTCGAAGGCGACAGAGTAGTTACAGCTACATCCAATCCTGATCCGATGACCAATGAAGTCACGGTGACCCTGACGATGGATAACCTGGGTTCAAAAATCTGGGCCGATATGACGACCAAGTCTGCTCAGGATAATAACCGTGAGATTGCGATTGCGCTGGATGATGAAGTTGTCTCTGCACCAAGGGTCAATGAGCCAATCACCACAGGTAGTAGCCGGATATCAGGTAATTTCACTATCCAGGAAGGCCAGGATCTGGCTAACATCCTGCAGATCGGAAAACTGCCTGCAAGTACAAGGATTATTCAGGAATCCCTGGTTGGTCCTTCCTTAGGAAAAGATAATATCAACAAATCAATGATTGCTATGATCGTTTCGATGATTGTGGTGATGTTGTTCATGGTATTCTATTATAGCGGTAGTGGCGTGGTGGCCATCATTGCATTGCTCGCTAACTTGTTCTTCATCTTCGGTGCCCTTTCATCTTTAGGTACGGTACTGACCCTTGCGGGTATCGCGGGTGTTGTACTGACCATTGGTATGGCCGTGGATGCTAACGTAATTATCTACGAGCGTTCGAGAGAAGAATTGCGTGCAGGTAAGACTTTGAAGACGGCAATTTCAGATGGTTTCAAACATTCCTATTCAGCGATCATCGATGCTAACGTCACGACGATTCTCAGTGCAATGGTTTTAGCCTATTTTGGCCTCGGACCTATTAAAGGTTTTGCGGTTACGCTCTTGATAGGGGTTGTCTTCTCCTTCTTTACTGCTGTAATCGTTGGGCGACTGATCATCGAATGGTGGGTTTCTAAAGGAAATACGATTGGTTTTTCAACCAACTTAACAAAGAATACATTTGCAAATCTCAATGTAGATTGGCTTGGAAAGCGCAAGATCGCTTATATCTGTTCTACTGTTTTTATCGTAGTTGGATTGATCTCCATGTTCACACGCGGCTTTGAGCTGGGAGTGGATTTCCGTGGTGGATATTCCTACAATGTTCAATTTGAGAAAGGAGTTCAGGTTGATGCGGACAAATTACGTACTTCGCTTACAGCTGCCTTTGGTGGAACGCCTGTGGTGAAAGCAATCGATGCAGTCAATACGTTCAATATCACCACCAGTTACCTGATGGATGATAATGCAGCCGATGCCCAAACCCGTGTCAGCCAAAAACTTTTCGAAGGGGTCAAGACGGTAACAGGTGGCGATTTGACTTATGAGAATTTTATGGTGACGGACTATTCCGGTACCCACATTACCAGTTCAGCGAAAGTGGGTCCTACCATTGCAGATGACATCAAGAAAAGCTCCTTCTACGCAGGTATTCTGGCGCTCTTGCTGATTTTCGTCTACATCCTGATTCGATTTAATAAATGGCAATATTCGTTTGGAGCCGTGCTTGCATTGTTCCATGA
This sequence comes from Candidatus Opimibacter skivensis, assembly GCA_016721905.1. Taxonomy (GTDB): domain Bacteria; phylum Bacteroidota; class Bacteroidia; order Chitinophagales; family Saprospiraceae; genus Opimibacter; species Opimibacter skivensis. The sequence continues at coordinate 94,955 of JADKHH010000001.1, forward strand.
TGCGATGGTGGTATTAGCAGCCTTTTCTTTACTGCATGGTATTTTGCCTTTTTCTATGGAAGTTGACCAGACCTTTATTGCCGCGATCCTTACCGTTATCGGTTACTCGATCAATGACACGGTGGTCATTTTTGACCGTATAAGAGAGAATTTTGGCTTATACACAGGGAAGACCAAGGAAGAGATTCTCAACATGTCTCTTAATTCCACAATGAGCCGTACATTGATTACCTCGTTGACAGTATTCTTTGTTGTACTCGCATTGTTTTTCTTTGGAGGTGCCAGCATCAAGGGATTTGCTTTCGCGCTTGTGGTAGGTTTGATTTCAGGTACATACAGTACGGTCTTTATTGCTGCACCGATCCTGGCTGACCTTTCAGGCGATATAAAATCAAAAGAAAAAGTGGTGCATAGCTTTAAACGCACTGCGGATATCAAGTAATATTGTTCTCTATTGGACAAAGGGGAGGATCGTGTTATAACGATTTTCCCCTTTTTTTTAGCCCGGAAGGCAAGTATGCTTTGATGCGATAGAATTGTTATTTTGCAACAGTACCATGCCCTGTATCGTTATACACACAATGCGTAATCAAATCTTTTTTACCCTTGTAGTCAGTCTGGTTTGGACATCCTGCACCTTTACCCGAAAAGTCCAGACAGGTATGCAGGCCTATGAGGTCAAGCAATTTTCAGTGGCCACCCAGCTCTTTGAAGCAGAATACGCTGCCAGCAGGTCACAGGAAGATAAAGCACAACTCGCTTATTATGCCGGCGAATCTTTCTCCAACCTTAACGACCCGGCATCAGCAGCTCCCTGGTATTACAAAGCTCACGAGGACGGTTTTGGCCCTGAGGCCCTTGATCGGTATGCAGATGCCCTCAAGCAACAGGAAAAGTACCCGGAAGCCATTAAGGCCTATGAAGATCTGCTCAAGACCTCTCCTGGCAATGCTGCATACCGTTCTAATATCACTTTGTGTAAGCAGGCTATCGATTGGAAAAAGAATAAGAATGCAGCCTACGAGATCTCCCAGGTAAATTTTAATACCACAGCCGCTGACTATGCACCTGTACCTATTGGCCCTGGAACCTTGCTCTTTACCAGCGACAGGGATTCTAAAGAAACCAGCGAAAGCTACCTGTGGACAGGCAGGTCATTTTCTGACCTCTATGTTTTTAAAAGCGCTACCCAGGAAGTTGCTCCTTTTGATGAAGTCATCAATTCACCTGACAATGAAGGCACTGCTATCCTGAGCCCTGATGGCCAGATGCTTGTCTTTACAAGATGCTATGCAGGTCAGGCATATGATGCCTGGTGCAAATTGATGTACAGCTATAAACGTGGTAACGTCTGGCAGGAACCAGAGCCCTTTCCATTTATCCGGGAGGAAGTAAATTATGGCCATCCTGCATTTGCAGCCAATGGTACTACTTTGTTTTTTTCATCTGATGCCCCCGAAGGCCAGGGCGGTCATGATATCTATTTTACACAAGTGGATGGTGCAGGGATTTGGGCTGAACCAGCCAATCTCGGCACTTTTATTAATACCATCGGTCAGGAGCAATACCCGACCGTATATAAAGACACCTTGTTCTATTCGTCAGATCGTTTAGCCGGACTCGGGGGACTTGATATCTTTAAAACCTACCTTAATCAGGAAGGTCAGTGGGTTCCGCCGATCAATCTAAGATCACCTGTCAATAGCGGTGCAGATGATTTTGGCTTTATCGTAGATACTTTTGCAGCACCTGCGGAGAATGTGCTGATGCAAGGATATTTTACATCATCGAGGGGCGGTGCTGCACGCAACGATGACATCTTCGCATTCACCCTCAAAGGCATTCAGCCAGGCACCGACATTGTGGATGTACCTGATAATGAAGTACCAAAGGAAAAGCCAGTTGATTATCAAATTTTCGTTTCCATACGGGTGATGGAACCACAGTTTGAAGTTCCGGATGATCCGAATAGTAAGCGTATTGGAAAAAAGGCACTTCCGAATGGTCCTATTATTATTACAGAAGGATTGTCTGACCAGCGTTTTGTGACTGATGAACTTGGTCAGTTTCTGATCAAGCTGGAGTGGAATAAACAATACACTTTTACTGCGCGATACAGGGATCATCTCGCTGCATCCTTTACCTTGAATACAGCAGAGGTAGAAAGGAATCCTCTCAAGACAATTACGACGATCAACCAGATCATGGAGCTCGATCCGATTTTCAGAAACAAGGAGATCGTGCTTGAAAATATCTTCTACGACTACGATCAATGGGCGATTCGGGAGGATGCCAAGCCATCGCTCAAAAACCTTTCTACCATCCTCAAGAATAATCCGGCGATCCGTATCCAACTTTCATCCTATACCGACTGCCGGGGAACAGACGAATACAATCTCGATCTATCGCAGAAACGTGCACAGGCAGCTATTGATTACCTCATGTCCCTGGGTATCTCTGCTAAAAGGTTAGTAGCTCAGGGCTTTGGTGAATCCAACCTTTCTGTCAACTGCGTATGCGAAGAGTGTACTGAAGAGCAGCATCAGGAAAACAGACGAACCACCTTCAAGATCATAGATTGATCAGATGACAATATTGACCATTTTATCAGGAATGATGATCACCTTCTTGATAGATTGTCCTTCGAGCCATTTGATGATCTCCGGTAATTCTTTTGCACTTGATTCAATAAGGGAATTAGAAGAGCCTGCCGGCAGAATGATTTCACTTCTCTTCTTTCCATTGATACACACCGGATAGGTAATGGTCGTATTGACCAACCATTTTTCATCATGTACCGGAAATGGAGATATATGCACAGATTCTTTATGTCCAAGTTGTTGCCAGAGTTCTTCCGCAACAAATGGAGCGAAAGGAGCAATCAATTGAACTAATGGTGATAGTATCGTGGCAGATCGCTCTTCTGTTTTCCTCAGTTCATTGACACAGATCATAAACTGACTGATGGCCGTATTGAATGAAAAACGCTCGATATCTTCTTCTGTCTTTTTAATTGTGGCGTGCAGGACTTTGTAGGAAGTCTCCTTAGGTTCGTCTGTGGTCACTACCCATTCCTCCTGTTCGTTGTAGAATAAAGACCACAATTTTCGGAGGAACTTATTGATGCCCTCGATACCCATCATATCCCAGGGTTTGGATTGCTCGATGGGGCCGAGAAACATTTCATACATACGGAAGCAATCGGCTCCGTATTTCTCTATCACATCATCTGGATTGACGACGTTGTGATAACGCTTTGACATTTTACCCACTTCGGATTGTGTATAAAATATAGCTCCTGTCAAGTTATCTATGGTGAATTCGCCATCAAAGCATTCAAAAACTGCATCAGCATATTCAGCACGCCACTTTATAAATGAGGCGATGCCATTGCTGTCAAGATGTGAAGTAGGCTGACCATAAGCTGAAACAAAACTGATGTGCACCGGAATCGCGGATAACAATTCAGAAGGTATTTCTCTCGCTGCAGCCAGTTCAGAACTAATAAAATGTGCTTTTCCGTTTTTTCGTTCTTTGAACAATAACAAACTTTCGACAATCCCCTGGATCATGCCCTGATTAACCAATTTCTTGAACGGTTCTTCCGTAGGGACATAGCCAAGGTCATACAGAAACTTATGCCAGAAACGGGAATACATCAGGTGACCTACCGCATGCTCTACACCACCAACATACAGATCAACATCTTGCCAATAGTTGATAGCATCAGGTGAAGCAAATGCAGTCTGATTCGTTGGATCCATGTAGCGGAGGAAATACCATGAAGAGCCTGCATACCCCGGCATCGTGTCAGTTTCCCTAAAGACACCAGGTGTTGGTCTGGCCCAATGATCTAAGCGAGCCAGTGGTGAACGACCGTCAGGTGATGGTTTGAAATCATCAAGATCCGGCAGTACATGCGGAAGCGCGTCTTCGCCCATTTCATGCACTAATCCGGCATCATCATAATACACCGGAAATGGCTCGCCCCAGTAGCGTTGGCGACTGAAATTTGCATCCCTCAATTTATAAGCGATCTGACGTGTGCCAAGATTATTTTTTTCAAGATAATCAAGCATGGAGGAGAGTGCATCGCCGACAGCAAGCCCATTGAGAAAAGAAGAGTTCATGAGGATACCTTGTCTGTCTCCGATCTCTGCATTGTTGATTCCAGACCTGTCGATAATTTCAACTACTGGTAGATTGTGCTGAATTGCAAAAGCATGATCACGTTCATCATCACCTGGTACAGCCATGATAGCGCCGGTGCCATAATCCTTGAGCACATAGTCGGCAATCCAGATTTGTATTTGTTCGCCAGTGATTGGATGTAAAGCGTATGCTCCAGTCCAGGCACCTGCGGTCGATTTCTGGCCTGCGGATTTTGGATCAGATGATTTCGCTTTTGATTGTGTAACAAATGCATTCACCATTTCTTTCTGGCTCTCGCTGGTGATGAGCGAAACCAGATCGTGATCATTGGCCAGAACGAGAAAGGTCGATCCGAATATTGTATCAGGTCTTGTTGTAAAAACCCTGATAGAATGATTTTCATTTGCGATCTTGAAATCAATAAAGGCACCTTCAGATCTTCCAATCCAGTTACGTTGTATCGTCTTCAGGCTTTCACTCCATTGTATAGTATCCATACCCTGCAGCAAACGCTCAGCATAAGCTGTGACCCGCAGGGACCATTGCATCATCTCCTTCTGAATCACAGGAAATCCACCACGCTCACTCACTCCGTCCTTCACTTCATCATTTGCTAGTACAGTGCCGAGTGCTTCACACCAATTGACATAACCCACTTTTCTGAAAGCAAGTCTGTAATTCATGGTAATAGCTTCCTTTTCAGTTGCTGTCATACCACGCCATTGATCCGCGGAGAATGGAGCATGAGGTGATGCAGCGGCTTGAATGCCCGTACTACCTTCCTTTTCAAAATGATTGATCAGTTCAGATACCGGAACTGCTTTGTCCGCTGAACGATCGTAATAATGGCCATACAGCTGAAGGAAAATCCATTGTGTCCAGCGATAGTATGAAGGATCGTCGGTGCGAACCTGACGGCTCCAGTCAAAGGAGAAACCAATGTTATCCAATTGAGCACGATACCTTGTTATGTTGTCAGAGGTGCTTTTGGCCGGATGTACACCAGTATCGAGGGCGTATTGCTCAGCCGGAAGTCCAAAGGCATCGTATCCCATCGGGTGGAGGACATTGAAGCCTTTCATTCGTTTAAAACGGGAGAAAATATCACTGGCCACATATCCCAGCGGATGGCCGACATGCAATCCTGCTCCTGAAGGGTAGGGAAACATGTCCAGGACATAAAATTTAGGTCTGGAGGGGTCCTCCGTGACTTTATACAGCTGATTGGCCACCCATATCTGCTTCCACTTAGCTTCTAATGTATTGTAATCCAGTTTCATGTTGCCCTTTTTCGTATTCGGGAGTGCAAAAATAGTCAGAACCTGAGGAATCCCCTAAATTCGTTGTGAAGAAGAGGCGAAAGAGGCTGAAGGCGATATCATATATTTCTCCGTGATCTCCGTGCCCTCCGTGCGAAATAAACAGAGAGTTGAAAATAATTAGCGTGAATTAGCGAAAATTAGCGGCTGAAAGGCTAAGGAGGAAGAGGCTTAAATGCCAATTCGACCACAAAACTGAGTACATCTTATGCGTAAGTTGATTTTTACATTGATCCTCATCCTCGCCGGCTATGTCGGCTATATGTACTTCTTTGGCAAAGGAGATGATAAAGCCAAGGCTCAAATCATCGTCCATGAAACCAGGGACCTGGGTAAAGCTGTCGGTGATTTCCTGAGCAAGCAAAAAGAAAAATATGATGATGGTGAGTTTGATCGCCTCATCGACAAGGTCAGTAATTCGCTTGAAAAATTAAAATCCGACTCAGGAGAGAAAGGTGAAGAAGTAAAAGACAACCTTCGCGACCTTCAAAAGGAACTGAAACAAATCGACCCTGAAAAGCTGAATGATGAAAACCGCAAGGCTCTTGAAAAACTGATCAAAGATGTCGATGAACAGCTGAGTGCAGACAATCAATAATTTTAATTTCTATCAGGAAAGAGGGGTGATTGATTATCGGTGCAACACATTGTCGTGTTTTCGCCCCCGCCCCTGTGTTCCACCGCACTCATCCTTTCGCATGGAAACCCAGGGAGCCATGATTTTCAATGCAACACATAATTGTGAAAGGCGAATTGGTTCTTGAAAGAAAAATTTGTCTCAAGACAGACTCTCTGCTCTATGCACTCTGCCCTATGCTCTATGCACTTTGCTTAACATCACTTCTACTTCCTCATTACCTTCATACTTCCACTTCTAACTTCCTTATTCGCTATTCATTATTTTATATTCTTTAGGAACGGTCACACCCTTGTATCGCCCTCAATCTGTCGATCAGGATATTGCCTTTATAAGAAAACTCTTCTTCACTGTGAAATGCTTCCAGCAGGATATACTGAAAGTCTTCGTTGGCTGTAAATTTTACCTTGTAGGTCTCCCAGTCTGTGTGTTCGATCAGTGGGCTTTCAAAGATGAGCTGATCCTTCTGACACTTCACTTTTGAAACCCACACCCGCAGCTTCACAGGCCCGTTGTGTCCCGAATAAGTATCAGCATGCGCCAGATCCAAGGACCAGGCATAGCAACTTCCTTTTTTCAGCGGACCTGATAATCTCTGCCCGATACTTTCCCACGTACCGTTACCTCTTGTGATCAGTCCGAGATAGGTATTCCCATCGGATGGCTGGGTATACACTCCCCAATAACCGGGAAGGATGTCTGGTGTAGTTCCTTCCTGGCATCCCATCCAACCCTGTGGCATCGTGGCATCCGCAGGCACGCCCTCGAATGAGCCATTTAAGATGGTGATGTGTTGGGCTTCTATTTGTAGATATGCCAACAAAACTAGAGCTGTAATTTTCCAAATCTGGAATTTCATTTGTGAAAGATAAGGGCATTTAGGAGCTGTCAGCTATCCGCTGTCAGCTTTCAGAATGAGCTACCAGCTACCAGCTTCCGGAGTATATTTCAATATTGCCCCTTGCTCCATGCTCCTTTGCACTTGCTCTCCCGCTTTTCGGCTTCGTAGCGAGCGGGATCTTCACTGCGCTTCGATATGCTCCTTGCTCCTTGCCCCTTGCTCCTTGCCCCTTGGCCCTTGCTTTTCCCACATTACCGAAAGTAAGATTTATATTTGCCCTCCATGGCTGCCGGCAGGATAATCCTTTCTGAACAAAAACTGAACCTCGTCCTCGACAGGTTGGCGCACCAACTCATTGAGTATCACGGGGATTTCAGTGATTCCTGCATCATCGGCATCCAACCCAGGGGCAAGGCTTTGTCTGACCGGATGGTCGAAAGACTCCGCAAAATCGGCAAGCTCAAGAACCTCCAATACGGCCTTTTGGACGTGACTTTCCACAGGGACGATTTCCGGACCAGAAATGAACCCCTCAAAGCCAGTGCCATGAAAATGGATTTTCTGGTCGACAATAAGAAAGTAATCCTCATTGATGATGTGCTTTATACAGGCCGCACCATCCAGGCAGCTATATCCGCATTACAACATTTCGGACGACCGGAGAAGATTGAATTGCTGGTGCTGATTGACCGCAGATTTAACCGGGATCTTCCGATTCAGTCAGATTATTCAGGGACTGTGGTCGATGCGCTTGATCAGGCCTATGTTAAAGTCGATTGGCAAGAAGGCGGCGGCGGTAAGGTGCGGATTTATGCCAGTAAAGAAGATGTAAAATAGACTATGGCTAACCAACAACTGAGTACACGGCATCTCCTGGGGATCAAGTATATCACACCTGATGATATCGATCTCATCTTCGAGACCACCGACCAGTTTAAAGAAGTCATCAATCGTCCTATCAAGAAAGTCCCATCACTCCGGGATGTGACGATCGCGAATCTCTTTTTTGAAAATTCAACACGAACACGTATTTCATTCGAGCTCGCAGAGCGACGCCTTAGTGCTGACACGATTAATTTTAGTGCAAGTTCATCGTCGGTCAGTAAAGGGGAGACCTTACTTGATACGGTCAATAACATCCTCTCCATGAAAGTGGATATGGTCGTCATGCGACATCCTGCTCCTGGTGCTCACATGTATCTTTCAAAACATATCACCGCCAATATCATCAATGCGGGTGATGGTACGCACGAACATCCCACACAGGCTTTACTTGATGCCTATTCCATCAAAGAAAGGTTAGGTAGTGTAAGAGGAAAGAAAGTGGTGATCATCGGAGACATCAAGCATAGTAGGGTAGCGCTGAGCAATATCTATTGCCTCAACAAACTAGGTGCAGAAGTAAAATTGTGCGGCCCGCCAACCCTGATGCCTAAACACATCGAAAGCCTTGGCGTCAAAGTGGAACATAATCTCAAGAAAGCGCTGGAGTGGTGTGATGTAGCAAATGTCTTGCGCATCCAGTTGGAGCGGCAACAGACTAAATATTTTCCAAGCCTTCGTGAGTATTCGATGTATTATGGACTAACACGTGAAGTCTTAAATTCACTCTCGAAACCCATCGTGATCATGCACCCAGGACCAATCAACCGTGGTGTTGAAATCTCCAGCGATATCGCCGACTCCGAGCATTCCATCATCCTTCAGCAAGTAGAGAATGGGGTAGCCGTCCGCATGGCGGTGCTGTACCTTCTCGCAGACAAACGTGATTAAGCGTACTTCTGCTTTCGATATTCCTTGCTCATTATTTCCTTGCTTGTTGAAGTTTTCAAACTTCAATGCAATATTACGGGACATGTTCTTTTGTCAAATCAAATTTGACGCTGGTTGAAGTTTCCGAACTTCAACCCAATATGACGGGCCATACTCTATTGTCAGATCAACAAAAGGTGGTCTCCTGACCACCAGGCAGTAATCAAAATCATTGCACAAACATTTCCGCATTCCCAAATATCGAATACCACCCTCCCCATATTGATCCACATCACTTTATCCCCTGATGCATATCAATTGCATACTCCCACTTTAATGTTATTTTCGCAGGATTGAAAGTTGGTATTATCAAGTTTAAAATCAAAGATCCTATAAACAAAAGTATATGAAAAAGTATTTGTTGTTAACACTGGTGCTTTTCGGCTTTTTGCAGGCAAAAGCACAATACAACACGATCACCCTAAGTGGTGGTTATGTATTTTCCAATATCGAGGATTCCGAAACGAGTGCCTCTGGCTTCAGGATAAACGGTTTGTATGAGTATCATCCGATCGTAGGTAAATTTGTGCACGGATTTTCTGTTGGTTACATCAATGTTTCTGCGGATGTTGAAGAAGTCAGTGGTGGGCAACCTATCGTTTCAAAGTATACAATCAGTACCTGGCCATTCTACTATGCACCCAAATTGATGATTGGGGATGGTTCCCTGCAGGGGTTTGTCAAGGGTGCCTTTGGTATGCAATTTTCCACACTAAAGATTGAATTGCCTGGCAGTGAATTCAGTTCCAATGATGCCGGGTTGTATGCTGGCCTGGGCGCTGGTGTTCAAAAGGAGATAAGCGATAAAATATTCATCAACCTGGAGTATGAGTGGGCTTATCAGTCCAATAGCTATTATAGGGATGGGTTTATCAACTCTGTCATGGTTGGGGTGGGATTTAAACTCAATAAATAATTATCAACCCCATAAAAATTATGGGGTGGTCAATACATCACCCCATAATTTTAACTTCGCCTCAGCCTTCGCCTCAGCCTTCGCCTCAGCCTTCGCCTTTCTTTATCCCCTCAGCCTTTTTCTCCACTTCTTCTTTCAGCCCTGCTTTATATTCAATCACCTTAGTCCTTATCTTCTTATCAGATGCACCAAGGATTTGCGCAGCAAGGATACCAGCATTCTTTGCGCCATTGATCGCAACAGTAGCCACAGGAACTCCACCAGGCATTTGCAATATAGATAGTACCGAATCCCATCCCTCAGTAGTATTCGATGATGATTTTACAGGAACACCAATCACAGGAAGGGGAGTGAGGCTGGCAATCATGCCGGGCAGATGCGCTGCACCACCAGCACCAGCAATAATTACTTTGATGCCTCTCTTGTGGGCTTTTTTCGCAAAGTCAAACATCTTCTCAGGAGTGCGGTGTGCAGAGACGATGTCAAGTTCAAAGAGGATTCCGAATTGAGCCAGCATATCTGCTGCTTGTTGCATCACCGGGAGATCTGAATCAGATCCCATGACAATGCTGACTAATGGTTTGCTCATGATATGACTTTGATATGTTCTTTTAAGAAATTAGCAGTGCGGATCGCCTGACTGACACTTCGGTTAGCCACCGTGATATGTCCCATCTTTCTGAATGGTTTTGTGATCTTCTTACCATACAGATGCACATACACTGAACCCAAACGTAATGCTTGTTCCACACCCATGTATTTCACAGGCCCTTCAAAACCTTCTTCGCCGAGCAGATTGATCATCACGCCAGGTAATTGTAACTGAGGATCAATCAGCGGAAGATTGCAGATAGCGAGCAAATGCTGTTGAAACTGACTTACGTTACAACATTCAATGGTATGATGGCCACTGTTGTGCGGACGTGGGGCGACTTCATTGATCAACCAGTCACCATCAGCAGTAAGAAACATTTCTACTGCCAACAAACCGCAGATATCGAGTGCTTCAATGGCCGCTTGTGCGATCTGCGTTGCTTCAAGTTCTAAAGCAGGGCCTAAACCACTAGGGCAATACAAGTATTCTACCAGGTTGGCTTCGGGATGAAACGCCATTGCCACCGGAGGGAATGTTTTAATCTCCCCATTGACATTACGGGCAGCAATGACCGCTACTTCTGCTTCGATTTCAACCAGCGGCTCTACCAGACATAATCCGTCGAGGAGCAAATTGAGATCTTCTTCTGTTCGTATGATCGCCACACCCCTTCCATCATAACCATCAGTGCGGAGTTTTTGCACAAAAGGAATTTGTAGGAAGCCGGATTCAATCGCCTTCAGGACATCATCTTTGGTGTCAAATAATTCCTGCGGTACAGTCGGCAATCCCTGGTCAATAAAAAATTGCTTTTGGAGAGCTTTATCCTTGATGATGCCTAAGGCCCGCGGTGATGGGTGTACTATCTTTCCCATCTTTTCGAGTTCAATCAGCGCTTCGAGGTTTACTTTCTCGATTTCGATCGTGAGGACATCAACCTGTTTGCCAAAATTGAGTACATCTTCATATTTTGTAAAGTCGCCCTGGACGAACTTGTGAGCAAGTCGTGCAGCAGGATCATCCGGAGATTGGTCGAGAACCGCCGTTTTCCAGTCCCAGGCTGAGGCTGCCTCGCAAAGCATCTTGCCGAGCTGGCCGCCGCCACAGATTCCTATTATTTTTTCGGGATTCGCAAATGGGTTAGTGATATGCATCAGAACTGGAATTGGATTGCAAAACTATAAATTTTTACGCCCCTCAGGCGGGTTGAAGGTGTTAAAACCCGGTATCTTTATGCGCATGAAGGATATTGTGTTTAAAGAAGCCAGGATCATCAACCGGGGAAAGATGATTGAAGGCGATATATGGGTCAGCGGGGATAGGATTGAGCGAATGGACCCTTCAATTAGCCTCCAACAGCAGCATACGGAAGTGCCTGTCAATGGGAAATATCTGATGCCCGGGATTATTGATGACCAGGTCCATTTTCGGGAGCCAGGCCTTGAGTATAAGGCGACTATCTTCTCAGAATCCAGAGCGGCTATTGCTGGTGGGGTTACCAGTTTTATGGAGATGCCCAACACCCGGCCACCCGCTGTCACCCAGGAATTGCTCGAAGAGAAGTATAAAATCGCAGCCAGGACCTCGTGGGCCAATTATTCCTTTTTCATGGGAGCGACGAATGACAACCTTGACGAGGTGTTAAAGACAGATCCCGCTAATGTGTGTGGCGTTAAGGTATTTATGGGTAGCAGTACCGGTAATATGCTGGTAGATAATAAGGAAACACTCGAAAGGCTGTTTGAATCCTGCCCTGTACTCCTCGCAGCACATTGTGAAGATGAAGCCACCATCAGGGCTAATATGGCAGCTGCAGAAGAACGATATGGTTCAAAGATTCCTCCGTCTGCCCACCCCTGGATCAGAAGCAGGGAAGCTTGTCTTCTCAGTTCTACACTCGGCATGGAACTCGCAAAGAAATACAATACCCGGTTTCATATACTTCATATCACCACGCAGGAGGAGGCCAGGATGTTTGAGGCTGGACCCATCAAAAATAAACGCATTACATCTGAAGCTTGTGCTCATCACCTCTATTTTTCTGACCGTGACTATATCACATTGGGTAATCAGATCAAATGTAATCCGGCAATTAAAACCGAGGCGGATAGGGATGCTATCCTGCAGGCGGTGTTGGATGACAGAATTGATATCATCGCTTCTGATCACGCACCACACACCTGGGAAGAAAAAGGAGAGCCTTATATCAAAGCTCCATCAGGTTTGCCATTAGTACAACATACTTTGCAGATAATGTTAACCCATTGGAAGGAAGGGCGAATCTCACTGGAGCGCATTATTGAAAAAATGTGTCATGCACCGGCTGAGTGTTTTAACATCGTCGGTCGAGGCTATATTGATGAAGGCTACTTTGCAGATATTGTCTTGTTGGATATGGACCGAGATACCAAAGTATCCAAAGAGAATATCCTTTATAAATGTGGTTGGTCTCCATTAGAAAATCAGACGCTGCCTGGGACCATTTCGGGCACATGGGTCAATGGCGTGCGCTTGTATGATCAGGATGGCGTGACTGGTGAGCCCGCGGGAAGACGGATGGTTTTCAATAGGTAAATCATTTTTCTTTACTTTCAGGCCAAAGATTTAACTAACATGAATAGTGTATTGGGGTTTTGCGCACCAGTCCTGGTGTATGTATATATTTTCATCCTGAATGCTGTCTTACCGGGTAGATGGGTGGATGGCTATGTGACAAAGGAAGGATCAGGTGAGAAGCTGAAATACCGTTTAAACGGACTTCTTGTATTGATCACTGTAGTATTGACGTGGGCTGCTTTGTGCTATTCGGGCATGATACCCTGGGATTGGTTTTATCAATACCGATGGGAAGGCCTTTGCGGTGCCATTGTTTTTGGACTTATATTTTCTTTTGTTGTAGTCTTGCCTCATCCCACTGTTAAAAAGTTTTTTCTGGCTGATTTTTATCTGGGTCGCGCGTTAAATCTGCAATTGTGGGGTGGACGTATTGATGCTAAAATGTGGTTATACCTGGTTGGGGCCATTATGCTCGAACTTAACGTGCTAAGTTTTGCCGGGCATCATCATATGGTTTACGGAATAGACGCATCTCCGGGGATTTTTATTTCAGGAGCATTACTGACTTTTTTCGTCTTCGATTATCTGACCTTCGAAGAAGTCCATTAGTATACGTATGATCTTTTTGCGGAGCGTGTTGGTTTCAAACTAGGGTGGGGGTGTATTGCATTTTATCCCTTTTTCTACGCGATCCCTCTATGGGCCACTGCAGATCTTCCGGATCCTGGTTCGTCAACCTTCATGTTAGGACTCTCAGTATTTATTTTTCTAGCCAGTTGGAGTTTATCTCGCGGCGCTAATCTGCAGAAATATTATTTTAAAAAGAATCCTACACGATCTTTCCTGGGGATAAAACCTGAAACGATTTCAGATGGCAACAAGACACTCTTAGTCAATGGCTTTTGGGGCCTCAGCAGGCACATCAATTATTTGGGTGAAATCGGTATGGCCACGGGCATTGTTCTCGCGCTTGGATATCCTTTGTTACCATGGCCGTGGTTATATCCTTTGTATTACATCGCCCTCCTGTTGCCTCGTCAATTCGATGATGACAAGCGTTGTGCCCTCAAGTACGGACCCTTGTGGAATCAATATGTGAAGAAGGTGCCTTATCGGATTATCACTTACATCTACTAAGGTGTAAGAGAGTAAGAGAGTGAGAGAGTAAGAGGGGAAAAAGTAATCAGTAATTAGTAATCGGTAATCAGCTCTCTAGGGTCTTAATTCTATGATTATTTTTTGAAATAGTTTCTACCGCTACATAAGCAATTTCAAATTCTTCGCCTTAGCCTCAGCTTTTGAACTGCGTCTCTGCGTCTCCGCCCAGTAAAACATGGGGGATCTAGGGATCTGCGCGAATTAAATTTCCTCAGCCTTCGCCTCAGCCTATACGCGATACATCTTCTTCGTTGTTTCTCCCATTGTCGTCACCGACTTTTTACGTGAAAGAACCCTTTGCATAAAAAAGCTAGCCACCTTATTAGCACGACCTGTGATAAATGAAGGGGTCTTGCCAAGACGCTTGAAGCATTCTGAAACTACCTCTTCCGGTTTCTGGACTTTAGGAGCCATGAAGTGTTGTTTGCCTGGATTAGTGTTGATAAAGTTGGGACTGGAAGTGGCGCCGGCACAACATGCAATGACATCAATGCCCCTGTTTTTCCATTCATACCACAGCCCTTCTGCCAGGATCTGATCAAATGCCTTAGTCGCTGCATAGGTGGCAATGAAAGGAGTGCCTTGAAATCCCGCAAGAGATGCCATAAGGATGATCGCACCTTTACCACGCTTTAACATATCGGGTGCTATGCTATATACCAGCTGCAGTGGTGTGATCATATTGGTCATGGCAATATCCTTGTGCACTTTCCACGTTTGTTCTTCAAACTTACCGATGTAGGAATTTCCTGCATTGTAGATGAATAGATTGATCTCATATGCCTTGATATGCTCCGCAATCCTATCCGCAGCATCTGTATCCGCAAGATCTTCCTGGATGCAAATGGTCTCAATACCATAGCGGGTCGTGAGCTCAGCCGCAAACTGTTCCAGTTGCTCCTTCCGCCTGGCAACCAACACCAGGTTGATGCCTGCCGCAGCAAGATGATGCGCATAGGCTGCTCCGATTCCTTCGGAGGCACCGGCAATAAGGGCCAGGGAGCCATATTTTTCTTTTAAATCCATACTTTCAACGTAGTTATACTAGAGAATTCAATCTCAGATACTGTAACAACATGATGGTCTTGCCATCCCTGATACGCCCATCCGAAATCATCAGCATAGCCTCATCCATTTTGATTTCGAGTACTTCAATATTCTCCTCTTCATGTTCTGCCCCTCCGCCTTTACCTGTCTTCATATGGGCGTCATATTCCGCGACAAAGAAATATAGAATTTCCGTCACAGACCCGGGCGACATGTATGCTTCAAATACTTTTTGTACCGACGTGACGGTATAGCCGGTTTCTTCTTCCGTTTCCCGTACAATGCATTCTTCCGGATTCTCCATGTCCAGCAATCCTGCACATGCCTCAATCATCATACCCGTAGGATTGCCGTTGATATAGGTGGGTAGCCGGAATTGCCTGGTCATGATTACCGTCTTATGCACTGTATTATACAATAAGATAGCTGCGCCATTTCCCCGATCATACGCTTCTCTGCTTTGCACATGCACAGACCCATCTTGCTTGGTATAGGAATATGTTACCTTTTTAAGATGATACCAGTTGTCAGACAGTATTTGTGTATTGGTAATTTTAATATTGTCAATCATGAATATATAATTGTGTTTGGAAATTTACAGGCAGGGTCAATAATCCAATTTCAAGCTTTCTGATAGCCTCTTTGCGTAATGGCCCGGATCATATACTATTGCACAACAAGGGAAAAGGACTCGCTTCTGCTTTCGCAATGAATGGTCAGGAAATAAATTCCACTGGGTATCCCATTCAAGGAATATTCTATTTCAGGGTTTCTCTTGTGTAGTTGACCTCACTTCTTCTAACTTGTTGACCCACATTGTTGATAAGGGTCATCGAAAGTTTTCCATCAGCTATATCTTTGGTGTATATCTTCACTACATCCCTTGCTGGATTTGGTTGAACTCGGAAATGCGTCGATGGAGGCGATCCAACAAATCCTGTAGACGTTATAACAGAGTCTTGAAAAAAAATCCTGTACGTTTTCATTTGCTGGTCACCAATGGTTTCGTCAAGATTGCCATTCAACACGGAGGCCGGGCTTATATCTGTCTCCACATGGGAGGTATACATGGTGCTTGATATTGGCATTGTGCCATCAATCGTGAAGTTGCTTTCTTCAGCCTGGTTCCAAACTCTCGCGATTACTCCATTTGCTGCACCTTCTTCGGCTGGTTTTAAAGCCCATAACAATACATCAGGATCGGAAATGGATAGCAGGCTAAAGGATGTTTCCGGGTAATCGCTCCCTCCACCCACGATGCCTGTAGCAAAAGGATGCTGGTGTTCCATCGCCATCTTCATCGATGCGGTTTGATCGAAATCTCCTACATGTGGTTGAAGCGCATAATTATAAAGAAAAGAAGTATCCCCCCCTTGATTATTAAAGCCTATGCTCCCGTAGGCCACTTTGCCGGAAGCAAGGAATTTCACTTCATGGCTATTTTCATCCAGGGCCTCAATGGTACTGTTCCCCAGTTTAAAGAAATGTGACCCTTGGTTAGAAATGGTCATGCCTCTTGATTCATTCCCGATATGGACAAAGTGATTGGCGGTTTGCCAGTCGTATCGCGCATTTTGATTGGCATAGTGACCTCCGTTTGCTTCCAGTTTGGCTTTGATTACTGCTCCGATTTCTTCATGCCATACCACTGGGTTATCAACGTTTATCGGAAAGTTGAAAGTGGTTGTCTGATTACCAGGGTTATGCCGGATGTGATTTGTAATGTCAATTCTTGGAATATCCCTGTAAAATGTGATTTCCGTGGTGTGAGGATACGGACTGTTACTATTGCAACTGACTGTGCCGGAAACGGGGCCCGGCGTCTCCCAAATGACTTGACTTCCGGAGGATGGATCGCCGGATTGGAAATCATTCAAGGCGTTACCACCATTATATTCAAATCTATTTTCACGCTTATCCTTGAAGCTTGTGATTGTTCCATTGGGCGTAATGGAAAGGGCGAAGAAGTTATTTTCATAGGTGCTGTCCGTAAAGCTGATGGCTAATGATAGATCAGTCGGCAGTGTTAAATCAAGTTGATATACTTTGTATCCAACTGGTGGAATATCAGATGCGAGGATCCGCACATATTGAACCCCGGATTTATGGATGAACTGGGTGGGAACTTCTTTCTGCGTTTCAACATCGTAGACTGCAACTGGAAGGCTGCCGGTATAGGGTATGTCTGCTACATCAGTCCTTGTCCAACTGAGTGGATTAAAGACATAATAGCGCTGTGCATTGCCGCTATGTATGATCTGATCACCAAGTGCGTTAGACGCCCGACTATAGAGGGTATCCACATAAGACGTAAAATTGGCTTCCATGTCGCGTTGAAACTGCGCCCTTTCGCTGGAGACAGGTCCATCAGCCGTCCAGTCGTGATCATAATATTTGCCCAGCGACATCCAGGCAAGTTCTTTCGCTGCAAGAAGGTCGCTTGCAAAACTGGTATCCTTCAGAGCAACAAGCGTCGCCATAGCTTCAGCGGTCCTCAATCGTGCAGAAGAATACTTTACATCTCCGGATACTTTAGCCATGGTAGCTACTAGCAGATCCCAGTCATTACCGAACGAAACCGACTGCGTGGGAATCGATGTGTGATACTCGCTCACGAATTTTTCAAAGAAATCTATTTCATTGGATACAATGACTTGTTGGGTAGCGTTTGTGTTTTGTCGCGCCCGCTGTGGAAAGAAATCAAGATAATTTTCCAGGTCGTCCCATCCATAACCAAATGCGCCTGCTACATGGAAAGGATACTTTGGGGTATTGCACTTTTCACTTAGATCCGTTATGGCCTCATTGGGATATCTGCACTCCGCATATCCTCCCAGATGCTGGTTGGTAATGAGATCATACCATTTCATTAGAACCCCATTGCCATCTCTGCCAACTGAATAATACATTTCATTTTTCCTGTTCTGAAAATCAAGGTCCGGAGATGCACAACTGCAGACTCCTTTCCAACTGTATTTGGCACCTGCTCCGGCCCAGAGACTATTAATGCCAAGTGGTAAAGTCTGGTTTTCCATCATGACCGCCAGGTCGATATCTATGCCGTATCTACGCTCCAGGTATCCACCATAGTACATCCCCCGTAAGGCGATTTCTGCATTCTGGCCTCCATATACCGGAACAAGCGGATTGAACGGCACGGTGATGTGTCCACTCTTCAATTTGTCTACAAGACGATCAAAATCTGCGGCGGATTTTGCCTTTTCATATTCGTAGACCCAAAGGGAGTTGTCACAATTGTACCGATGCTGAAATTCAAATGGCAGTGTATCGTTTTGCGTTTCCATCAATCCGATATAATAGTCGAGCTGGTTGATAAATGCATTGCGGTATGTCACATCATCCGCAGTCCAGAAATAATCGGTATGATCGTCATTGGCGATATAGAGTTGTTTTTGCTGGCCCAGGAGCGGCTGGTAAAAGAAGACAACCAGCCAAATGAGAAGCGAATATTTTCGGAAGGTATGCATAGGTATAGGTGTTTTCTCCAATAGCGTACAAGGTAAGAAAGTTAATTCCTGATAAATAGGCTTTGGGCTGGCATTACCATAACCAATGAAGATGGAATGTCCTCTTCAGGAATTTTCTATTCACGACAGCCACCTGATTTTGCCGTATATTTATGTAGAAAACTAAAATTCAATACTATGAAATCTATTTTTATAAGTATCATATGCATGCTGGCATCTTTCAGCGTTGGTGCCCAATCCCAGGCTGAAGCGTTTATTAAAGAAGCTCAGCAATTCCTGGCCGCTAAGAATTACCAGCAGGCGCAACTCAGTCTACAGGACGCCATCAATGATATCAATACTATAATCGCTGTTCAGATTGGTGATGCGTTACCGGCCGAAATCAACGGATTGAAATCTGATGGCGACGCAGAGGTCAATGCCGGAGCCATGGGCATGATGGGCGGTGGTATGTCTATTGTCAAAAACTACAGCCACCCTTCTAAAAAGGAAAATGAAGCTGAAGTCCAGATCTTAGCCAATTCACCGATGCTGGCTTCAATCAATATGTTTATGTCCAATCCGGCTATGCTTGGAGAAGGCTACAAGAGTGTTCGCGTAGGTACACGCAGAGCCATCCTAAAATCTGAGATGGAGGATTTCTATGATGATAGTGCCTCTAAGAAAATACGTTCCAGTGAGCTTCAGATTCCACTCAGCCAGACCTTGATTACGATCAATCTGAAAGGTTTTGCTACTGAGCAAGAAGAGTTGGCTTTTGCTTCTAAACTTGATATTGATAAGTTGAGTGCTTTATTAGGCAACTAAGACGAAACATTTGGTTTTAGAAGTTCAGCTTCAGTCCCACATTAAAGGATGAAGGCATGCCTGGTCTCAGACCAGCGGGCCGCCGCGCTACATTATACACCTGGTTGGTGAAATTGGTGGCGTTGGTGAAAACAGTAATGTTTGAATGCACATTGTAAAATGCGCTGGCGTCAAACGCGAGGTAAGAATCTGTTTTTTCATCATTGGGTATGTCCCCTTGTCCGGGACTAGTGCGCATTTCATCCATATAACGGCTGCTCACGTTGATTCCGAATTTTGTATGCTCGAGACTTATACCGATAGTCAGTTGATTCTGTGCCAAATATGGAAACTGGTCACCTTCTGCCACAGTACCCCAATCTTCAAACGTGCTGACAAATGAGTTTTGAAATATGGCATTCGTATACGTGTAGGCAATGGTCAACGGCAAGATGAATTTTGTCTGATGCCTGGAGGATAGCAGGTCATATGCCATCATGAATTCAACCCCGTTCGCATTCACTTCCCCCGCATTGAATAAATCTCCACTACCGGTGCCTCCTGTAGCTGACAGATCAGCACCCAATAAATTCGTGTAATGATTATAGAATAAAACGATCTGGCCTGAAAGGGCACTTCGGTTGTATCGAAAACCCAACTCGTAATTGACACTGTTTTCTGGAAGTGTTTCATCCTTCACACCTGGAGGAGAAAATCCCTTATGGATGCCAATGAATCCACTCAGGTAGCTTGAATATTGATAATCAATACCGATACCAGGAATGAAAACACCAACATGGTTCATGCTTTCCTTCAGGCTCGTTCCGTTTCGGTCGGGATCACTTTTGCCATAATTCATTTCAAGCAGTGATATGTTTTCATATCGAATACCTGGGATGACCGTAAACCGACCGTATTTTAATCTGTATTGGATAAAAGTCGCAAATGCTTTGGCAGATTTGATCAGGTTGCTTTCAGTGCCCGGAACACCTGCAGTTGTCAGGGACATGACGCCATTGTTCATAGCATAGAGATCATCCCATTGAAATCGATCGATTTCATCCTTATGATAACGAAAGCCAATGTTAATGTCATGGGAGATATCATTAGTGATGAAGTTGAAATCAAGGACTGTTTGAATTCCTTGCGCATAATAAGATCGGTTATTGGCTCTGACTGCAAGAGCATTTAGATTAGAACTGCTGGCACCAGTCAGGATTGAATAAGCTTCCTGATGGTTTGTCGGATCTTCAAGAACCTTGCCGATTGATGTCTTGACACCGGCGCTATCCGTTACGTTATCTACTTTATACCAGTTTCTCGAAAAATCTGTTCGGTAGGCTGTGGTGGTGATATGGAATGATCTGGATAGGTTGATAAAATGGGTTGCTGAAAACTGGCTTTGCTCCGTTTCCATCAGGTCTTTCTGTGAACCTGCATATCGACGGTAAGGATCTTGTTGGAAATCATCCTCGGTGAGTCCGAGGTAAGTTTCATGTGAGGTTTCCGTTGCTTTTCCAATTTTAAACGTTAAGGATTGATATGTTTTAGCTTCTGGGTTTGTATTGACCCTGATTTTGGCCAGGTAATCCCTTTTATCAAAGCCTGTTTTTCCACCACCATCTAGTTGCTTAAAGCCCTGCGAACCATATTGAAAGCCTTCAACGAGATAAGCAATGTTCTTGTGTGAATTGCCTGCAAAGGCGTGCAGATTAGTGCCCCCATAGCTACCACCGATAAGATTAGCCCTGCCTGAAAATTCAGTTGGAATCTGTGTCGAGATCAGGTTGATCGCACCGCCTGTGGTAAACGGTCCGTACTTTATTTGTGAACTTCCTTTGAGGATTTCCACTCCCTGCATCCTTCCAATAGTTGGAAAATAATAGGCAGCAGGATCAGCGTAAGGGGCAGGGGCCATGAGGACTCCATCCTCCATGATAGTGATCTTGGAACTTCTTTCCACACCGGTACCACGTAAACCAATATTCGGTCTGAGTCCAAAGCCATCTTCTTCCTGAATATTGATGCCAGGCACACTGCGCAAGGTGCGGTTGATGTCCGTGTAATTGAATTTTTCAATTTCTTTGGGAGTAATGTAATGCACTGAACCAGGTATTTCCTTTAAACCACTTGTCCCTTGTGTCATCACCACAGCCTCTCCCAATGTGGCGATAGACTCCGTCAGGAAAAAGTGATTAACGAGTGTATCGCTGGCATGGATGACTATTTCTTTTCGGATGGTGACATACCCTATGTAGGAAACCACCAGTTCATACGTACCATACGGAATTCCAGCCAGCAGATAATTTCCGCGACCATTAGAAGAAGTTCCGGTACCTGATTTTTCAATAAAGATATTAGCTCCTGGGAGCATCGTAATACTGTCTGACATGAAGATTTTTCCAGACAGGGTGCCAGTCTGGGCATTGGATGATACAATCAGAAACGTAGAGAAAAGGGCGATGACCAGGTGTCTCATAAAACTTTGCCTTGCTTGATTAACTGATGGGGCGAAGGTATTATTTAGATTTAATCCAAACAAATAATAAGACCCTTATATCTTTTAATATTTTGATAACATGCTGTATATCTATTAATTAGATGTAGAAAAAAAGTTAATTAGTGGATTTTATAAATTTTGGAGTTCTTTCCTGGTCTAAGAAATCCTTTTTGAAGCACCCTAAATAGTCACCGGAATATGCTTAATCATTGTTGGGCCTTGTCCAAAGTTTTCTTTTGAAAATAGATGATTGGTTGGTTCAGGGCTATTTTTCAGGCTATAAAATGCATGTGTTTTTTTGCTGATTTCCTCGCTATCTTTGGTAACACCTCAGGGATACCAGCGAGTTTTGATTTTCTCGGTTTTGCCGCTTACAGGCATCCATTTTTAATATCCATTCAAACAGGTTTATGCACCTTCTGCTGGCTCCCTTATATGCTTTGTTAGCGCTTGCAGGTATGTTTCCTGCAACCAACACCCGGGATAATAAGCCAAATGAAAAACCTGCAGTTCTTCCTTTAGTGGATTGTAATTGTTCAATCACACAAGGTGGTTCAACCTATCCTATATCTGCATTATTGGGTAACGAGTCAGCAACTGCGTTTTATAGTTATGGTACACCATTGATTTCCAGTGCAAATACCGGGCTTGAACTTTCTAATGGACTTATCTTATTTCTCTACCAGGATCTGAATACGAATCTTGTCAGTCTTTTCCTGATTGCTGATGTAGGCAATAGTGGATCAGGCGGATCCATGCAGTTTGAAACTAATTGCCTTCCACCTACCGCATTTGTTTCTGTTCAGGATGATCCAGGTGAATTTTCAGGGGGGCCACCAAGTATTACCGGCAACTGGTCGTGGACAAGTTGTTGCACAGATGGTGGTGTGATCGAAGACATTGGTTGCAGCAATACAATCAATCTTGATCTTCTTGTTGCCAGCGGGTTAGATAGTATTGTCTGGCTGACCGGAGATATTGCCAATCCCACCCACATACTACTCAGCATGAGTGGTGAAGCGATCACGATCAATTGCGGTGGTGGTATCTGTTGCCCTATTGGCTTTGACACGGATATCAGCATCACCGATGCGACCTGCCCTGATTCTCCCAACGGCAGTATTGGGCTACACCCACAGGATGGTGTTTCACCATTCACATTCGATTGGTCCAACGGAGCCACAACCGGAATGCTCACCGGATTACTTCCAGGTATATATTCTGTTTCCATCACAGATGCCCAGGGTTGCACAGAGGAACTTCAGCTTACCGTTGATGTTTCACCGGGTGATCCTTTAGCGCAATCCGCTGAATTATCATTGTGCTCTTCATCTGCTGAAGCAGTGTTTGATCTTACTGCTATTGAGGATATCATCAATGTAGGTACCGGAAACACCGTCTTGTGGTATGAAAATGCAAACCTATCTATCAGTATTCCAGATCCGTCCTCCTATTTATCTCCAACGGCTACGATCTATGCTGTTGTTGACAATGGTTCATGCCAGTCGGATCCGGTTCCCGTTAATCTTATCGTGATCGAGGTGCCTTCTGCTATTGAGACCACATTCAATCTGTGCGAAGAGTCAAATGAAATGGCAACTTTTGATCTCACGACATTGGATCAGCTAGTGAGTGGGGGTGCAGGTATGGTCTCCTGGTATATAGATCCTGAACTCAATACTCCGGTGCCTGATCCTGAAAGTTTCCTGACAGGTAATACAACTGTATTTGCCGTTGTGAATGATGGTATATGCTCATCACTTCCTGCAAGTATCGAACTCATTGTTGACCTGAAACCAATAGGCTTTACGACCAGTTTGGAACTGTGCGGGGATGAAAATGATGAAGCGGTGTTTGACCTCACTGCCATTGATATAATTGTTAGTGGAGGAAACGGATCAGTGCAATGGTATCTCGAGATGGAATTGCTTGATCTTATAACTTCACCCAATGCATTCCTGACATCATCTGCAACAGTGTTTGCAGTTGTTGATGATGGCATCTGTACATCTGATGCTATACCTGTTGAGCTGCTTGTCCAGGCCACACCTGTCGGCTTTCCTGCTATGATAACTGCCTGTGATGATGGATCTGGAATGGCAGTTATCAATTTATGGGATTATGCCTCACAGGTGAGTGGTGGAGCAGGGGGTGTTGAATGGTTCATGGATGAGTTGCTTATTGATCCGGTCCCTGATCCGATTGAATTTTACACGGCTTCCACGATTATCTACGCGATGATAGATAACGGCATGTGTGTCTCTGCACCTGTGCCGGTACAGATTAATGTGCTGCAAAGTCCGGTTGGCAATCCTACGAATATTGAAACCTGTGCTGAAGCATCAGGGCTTGGAATATTTAATCTCACCGCTTCGGACATGGAAGTGAGTGGTGGGTTTGGAACAGTGATGTGGTTTGAAGATGCTTTGGGATTTGATCCGATTGGGACGCCTTCAGCATATAGCAGCATGGGCACTACCGTCTATGCCCAAATTACTGCGAACGGATGTCTTTCTTCCTTTGTACCTGTCAACCTTGTCATCATCAATTCCGTCATGGCCAACCCCACCTCTTATAGTGCATGTGAAGACTCTCCGGGGTTGCGCTTTTTGATTTATCAGATGTTGATAACCTGGTGAGTGGCGGAAATGGCCAGGTCAATTGGTTCCTTGATCCGTCAGGAAATACCTTAATACCATTTCCAGATTCATTTCCTTCCGGGAATACCACCGTGTATGCAAATGTCATTGCTGGAACTTGTATTTCCTCGATTGTTCCTGTTCAGCTTTTTGTTCTTGCCTCACCTCTTGCTAGTGATCTTGCACTTGATTTTTGTGGAGATACTAATCAGATGGCTACAATTCATCTGACCACATTTGATACCATGGTGAGTGGAAATATGGGCCTTGTATCCTGGTATTTTGATTCTTTACTCAATACCCCAATCATTGTTCCTGACACTTTCATCATCGGTGATACGACTATTTATGCAGTGGTTTCCAACGGTGCTTGCTTGTCGTCACCCGCAATGGTTTCTATCTCTGTAACTCCGCCGTTAACAGCTAACCCTATAGCTCTTGGCTACTGCGTTCCAGATGGCGATACCTTAATGATTGACCTAACCCAGTTTGATGCCTCCATTTCAGGTTCAGGTATTCAGGTCCTGTGGTTCTCTGATTCGCTGGGAACAATTGAAGTAATGAATACTGATTCCTTTACGACAGATACAAGTTTGACCTTATTTGCTCAGGCCTCTGACAGCCAATGTTTTTCTCCGCTGGTGCCAGCCACGATTCTTGTTCAAACACTACCTGTAGCAAATGCTTTTGAAATAAAAAAATGCGGAGATGTCAATGGTCTCGTCACGGTTGACCTGACCATGATTGAGAGCGCAGTCAGTAATAATAGCGGAACTGTGTTCTGGTATTCGGATGCTGCATCGACGAATTCCTTGAATCATCCTGATTCATTAGTCACTGCGGATACAATTGTTTACGCGGTGGTCATGAATGGCACTTGCATTTCCCAGGTAGCGCCTGTGACGGTTACAGTTGTTGATAGTCTGATTGCTAATCCGCAGCAAATACAAGTATGTGCTGTCGATATGGATACGGCAACTATTGACCTGACTCAATACGATATTGATATCAGTGATGGAGGAGGCCCTGTTTTTTGGTTTACAGATAGTCTGGCAACCGATACGCTTCAGGACGCTACCTCATTCCTTACAACCGGAGACACGGTCTATGCCCTGGTTGCGGCAGATGGATGCATTTCAGACCCTGCATTGATTTCAATTGAAGTGGTGAGTTCTGCTACTCCGTCTCCTATCTGTACGTTTACGTCCGTGGATTCAATTGCAATATCATGGTTGCCGGTCACTGATGAATATGAACTGAGCTATATGGTCAATGGTCAGTTAATAGGTGCTCCTGTGAGTTCTCAAGAAACTACTTTTACAATAGGCAACCTTGGCCAAAGCGATACGGTTACATTGTTTGTTACAGCTTTATATAATCAAATCTGTACAGTGCTCCTTACGAATAGTGTCACGTGTGTGACAGAAGTGTGTGATCCTGTGTTTATCGAATTTCCGGGACTTGAAGAAGAGTATTGCAAGGATGAACCTTTTGTGGTCATCACTACGAATCCTACTGGTGGCATACTTTCTGGAGATGGGATCTCAGGTGACACTCTTTTTCCTTCTTCAGTAAATGGACTCAGCACATCCATTGAATATACCTGGATTGAACCGGTGTCGGGATGTGAATAGAGTTTTTCATCACCTGTTCAGTTTGTTCAACCTCCGACTACACCTATACCAGAATGTCAACCATCAACATTAAATTCAGTTTATTATACCTGGGGAGGTACTGGTTTTTCCTTTGGTTTTACTTTCTCTATCAACCAGGGTCCATTGCAAGGGCCTTACCAGACACCTGGTAGGTTTTTGCAGATCGATACCCTCCAGGAAGGTGATGCTGTTACAATAAATCTGTGGAGTGTTGGCCAACCGCCTTGCGGTAATAGCGATACCGTATCAATCACTTGTGTCGCGAAGGAATGTCCCCAGGCTGGTATTTCGATAGTTCAACCCGACCTTGTATGTTCGGCAGATGAACCGTTTCCTTTAGGCATTAACGTCATTGGATTACCTGATATTCCTTTGGTACAATGGTCAGGCCAGGGAATAGCGGATTCAACTGGTATTTTTGATCCGTCATTGGCTATGATTGGTGATAATACTGTTCAGGTTAGGTTAGTGAAGGTGGTTGTAGTTATGACACTACAATGGTCATTACGGTAGTTCCCACTCCAATTGCATTATTCGATGTGGCAGGTACTCCATGTATCGATAGTACGTTACAAGTTGTTTTTTCCGGTGATGCCATTAGCGGTGCTGATTTTCAATGGGAACTTGATGGCGCAGATATTGTGTCAGGTGCCCTGCCTTATGATTTTGATATTCGATGGAATACCCCAGGTGCGCATGCTGTAACGCTTCAGATCGATAATCAAGCTTGTCTATCTGAATTATTTGAGATGCCGTTTTTTATAGATGTACCTTTGGATCCACCAGTTATATCTTGTGTTGAAGAAAGTTATTATAGCTTGTCGGTAGATTGGGAACCTGTCATTGGGGCCTCGCAGTACTCCGTATCCAGTTCGATCGGCACAGGCAGTTTGTCTGGAACAACATATACGGTTTCTAATTTGCCGGATAATACTCCGGTGATCATTCAAGTGTTAGCCACCGGAATATCATCGTGTGGACCTTCATCCGCGATGATAGAATGTCAGACTGAGGAATATATTCCTCCACAAATCTTTATTCCAAACATCTTTTCACCGAATGGTGATGGTATAAATGACCAAATCTTTATACAATCCAATGACCGCATCATTCTCGTCAATGCATTCCGCATTTTTGACCGATGGGGCAATGTTGTTTTTGAAGACTTCAACTTTCTACCCAATGATGCACACCATGGATGGGATGGGATATTCAACGGAAAACTTATGAATCCCGCTGTCTTTACCTATCTGGCAGAAGTAAAACAATTGACTGGCGATACTCATCGGAGATGCTCGTGGGATCACAGAGAGATGATTACCGTTTGTACTATGCGAATCATCCAAATTTGGCCTGAACCACGGGATAGGTCTGCCTATGCCTCTAGTTTGGTGGTTTGCAAGGGAAATAACCAGATTTTGGTAAATATCAATTGATATTTGTGTCTTGATTATTCATGCTCCTTTATCCACTTGTCTAGCATGGTGGCAGCACTGAATTTTGGTTTATCTAATTCGGATGGCTCATTCAAAGAAGCCCTGAGTTCTTTCATCACTGGTAAGTAATCAATCTCCTTGCTTTGGAATTTGTCCACAGTCCGTATTACACGTTCAACATCCCAGTTAAACATCCCTGCATAAAAATGAGAAGGATGAGAACATTTTCTGATTCTTTCTCTCCAAAGCCTGGCCTGGATTAAAACCCCTTTTTGAATAGGTGCTTCAAAAATGGAAGGATGATCCACATCGTTGGAGGCTAGAAATTGAAATACATCCGGTGCCCAGTCAGTGTCTAGATACTTGAGTAGCTCCTGCTCCCATTCCGGATTCGTTTTGATTTTAGCTACTGCAGCGTTTTGAATTTTCTTAGGCTGATTGTCTCCCGTAAATATGAATATAAAGCCCATGTTTTTCAGCACATCACAGGAATCTATTTCCTTAAGAATACGCACATGATTTTCATCTTCATCATTGATCCTGCTATTGATCATCGCCACCTGATTTTTAGCGGAGGATGCAATCTGGGCTACCAATAAAGAAGCCAGACCAACCAAACTTACGACTGCCACAAAGACCGACGGCCATTTATATAAAGCTAATGGAACCGAAGATCTAAGATTACCATTTAGTAAGATTAAACTAATTACAATCATCAGGATGGGAACCAGGAGATAAGCCATGGGAAGTAAAACCTGGCGGGACCTGCAAGATGGCCGCTTTCTCCTTTAAAAAGTCCAGCCAAACCCGCAAAGATCAAGATGGCAAGAATGGAAACAGTAGTGTACAGCGTTCTTGTTGATTTAGTCGCAGACACCCATTCAAATCCTCCTTTCGCACCAATGATCAACGCCACAATACCCATGCATATCACAAATGCCAGGTTGAGGATAATGATGCCCCACGCATATCCCACCCCGGCATCGCCTCCTGGCATTGGCTTGGAATAAAATGATGTCACCAGGTAATACAGGATCAGCGCAGCTAAGCCCACTAAGACGTTACCAATAAAACTCATGGCAATTTGCTTTTATGTTTGATGGAAGGATTAAATTTATTTTTCGCGCAACGTCGCAACGCCGCAACGCAAGTTTAGCGGCTAATTTAAAATATGAAAATCTGTTTCCTGACAGCCCCCGGCTCCTTGCTCCTTGCTCTTCAGCCTCTTTAGCTGTTCAGCCCCTTCAGCCTCTTTAACGTTTTAGAACTTCATCAAGGCTAAGTCTCTTATCCACCTCCGGTCTTCCCTTCGCATCCAATTTAACAGAAATACATTGTGTGTCTTTGTCATGCTCCAGAAAGAGATAATAGCCTTTTTGCGCAACATCTGTAAGAAATGCAGTTTTCTCTTCCAGGGTCACCAAAGGTCGTATGTCATAACCCATGATGTAAGGCAATCCTACATGATGTGCCGACGGAATAAGATCTGCCGCATAAATCAAAGTGACATCATCATTGATCCTGATCTCCGGTAACATCATCGATTCCGTATGACCATAGGATAACCGAATCCTGATGTCCTTGTCCCATTCATATCCTTCTTCCTCCGGAATAAAATGAAGCACTTTTGAATCCAGCAAGGGAACAAAATTCTCTTTCAGGAAGGAAGCCCGCTCACGTGCATTAGGTGTAAATGCCCAATTGTAATGACGAAGTGTCGTCCAGTACTTTGCATTCGGAAAAGCAGGGGTGAGCGTACCATCCGCATTTTTCTTTACGGCACCACCCACGTGATCAAAATGGAAAGTGGTAAGCAATACATCTGTAATCGACTCGGTGTATATCCAGCTTCAGCCAGCGAACTCATTAAAGTAGCCTCCCATGCAGGAAGTAATGACTGAAGAAGCGTTCATCCTGTTTGTCGCCGAGCCCTGTGTCGATGAGTATGACTTTTTCACCGGTGTCCACCAGGAGGCATCTCATCGTCCAGCTGCAGAGGTTGTTGTCATCCGCAGGGATCATCTTATTCCAAATTGTTTTAGGAACTACCCCAAACATAGCGCCGCCATCAAGTTTGAAATGGCCTGTTTCAATAGAAATGACTTTCATATCAATACCCGATTCGCTTCTTGGTAGTAGTATCTCCTGTGCGTACAATGGCCATCTGTAAGGCAGCAACTGCGGCTTCTGAGCCTTTGTTGCCGTGCTTGCCTCCTGCTCTTTCTTTAGCTTGCTCTTCTGTGTTGGTAGTCAGCACACCGAATATGACGGGAATGCCTGACATCAAACCTAACTGCATGATACCTGATGCAACCGCAGCGGCAATATATTCATCATGTTTGGTCTCTCCCTGGATGATACATCCCAGGCAGATCACAGCATCCTTTTTACCGGGTTTCATAATCTGGCGCGCACCCCATGGCAGTTCGAAAGAGCCGGGCACATAGAGCACCTCGATATTGTCTTCTAAAACACCAGCCTTGAGCAAGGTTTCCTTTGCGCCGCTGAGCAACGCATTGGTAATGTCAGCGTTCCATTCAGAAACGACAATACCGATTTTAAAGGATGATCCATCCGGCAGGTTAACCAATGAGGGTGATGCATCCCGCGAAGCCATATTTATTTGCCTTCTGCCCTTGCGATATATTTATCGATCGAAAGTGCTTCGTTACTGTTCGGATACTTAGACTTGATGGTCTTGTAAATCTCCAGGGCCTTGTCAACCTCGTTCTGGGATTCGTGTAGTAACGCCAATTTCTTCAGGTAGTATGGAGTCAGCAATTCATTGTCTGAAGACGATGATGCTTTTTTATAACTAGCCATTGCTTTGTCCATCTGGTTGAGTTCAGAATAGACATCGCCCAGAGCGCCATGTTTCATGGTAGGGCCTACAACACCATCCGGATCAAAATCATTGAGATGGGTGAGTGCAGCATCAAAATTACCTAGATTGAGGTACGAGATACCTGCATAGAAGTTAGCCAGGTTAGCTGCTTTGGTTCCGCCAAAATCCTTGATAATAGTCAGAAAGCCACTATAGCCTCCGCCCGGATTTTCAAGAGCTACCTGGAAGGAATCCTGTTCAAACTGGAACTGGGCCATCCACATCTGTGCCATGGCTTTCTCTTCCTTCGGCTGCTGGATCATATTCTTGTATACAAACCAACCACCAACAACGATCACCAAACCGGCAACAACCCCAATGATCACTTTCTGGTTTTTCTCAAAAAAGTTATTGGCCTGCATCCTTGCCTGGGTAAGGTCGAGCAGTGTCTCTTCATTCTTTTTTTCCAGCTTTCTTCTAATAGCCATCGCAATCCATATTTTTAAAAAGTGGTGCAAAAGTAATCATTTGCCTCAAATAGACAATGAAACAAGATATTAAGTATTAATATAATTTGTATAGGTAGCCTAATGCTAGTTGCGAACTTTTCACTTCTAACTGCTAGTTGCTAACTTCTAACTGCTATCTTAATCTCGTGTAAACGGATAATCCTCCTGCACATAATTGTCTGTAAACAGCTCAGAAGCAGGTGGATAGGAGGAATTTTCAGCAAAAGCTTCTGCCTCATCGATCTCCTGAGCTATTGCTTTATCAATTGCTTCTAATTCGTTGTTAGTAAGCAACTTGTGCGCCAATATGTAATCCCGTAATTGTTCGATAGGATCCTTTTCCTTATATCTTTCCAATTCCTCCGTCGTGCGATATTTAGCAGGATCGGACACAGAATGTCCACGGTACCTGTAGGTATTGATTTCCAGCAGATATGGTCCTTTACCTGATCTGATATGAGCGGCAGCCTCAGCCATGGCATAATGGGTCTTGATGACATCCATACCATCTACAGAGGAGCTTGGCATGTCATAGGATAGTCCGAGTTTGGACAGATCGGTGACATTACTTGTCCGGGAGATCGATGTGCCCATGGCGTACTGGTTGTTTTCAACAACATAGAGCACCGGGAGTTTCCAGGTCATGGCCATATTGAAGGATTCATGCAGTGCACCCTGGCGTGAAGCACCATCACCAAACATTGTCAGGCAGATATTCTCTGTTCCTTTGTATTGCTCAGCGAAAGCTATGCCTGTTCCGATTGGGATTTGTGCCCCAACGATGCCATTACCACCGAAATAATGATGGTCTTTGGAGAAGAAGTGCATCGAACCACCTTTTCCTTTATTGACACCGGTTTCTTTTCCAAAAAGCTCCGCCATACAGGCTTTGCTGGAGATCCCCCGACATAAAGCGATTCCATGCTGGCGATAGGCCGTGACGATCGGGTCAGTAGGTCGCAAGGCACTGGTGATAGCACCCGCGATGGCTTCCTGTCCGATGTACACATGCAGGAATCCTCTGATCTTATTGACAGAGTACATCTTCAGGGCACGCTCTTCGAAACGCCTGATCCTCATCATCGTTTCATACCATTGACGGTATGTGGTGACATCCAGTCCATTAGCTGATCCGGATACTTCCTTGCTTGTCTTTTTTTCTTTTACCTGAGCCATAAAAACTATATTCGCCGACTGACAAAGATAAGCTTATCTGCATTAAAACCGGTTATGAAGTCGCTGACGATCCAGGAGGTGGTATTGATTAATTTTAAAAACTATGCAGATGCCCGTTTTAGTTTCGGTGTCAAGTTTAATCTCATTTCCGGTCTCAATGGTATGGGTAAAACCAATTTGCTCGATGCGGTTTATTATCTGAGTGTCGGCAAAAGTTACTTTACACCCTACGATCAGCGTGTGGTGCGGCAGGAAGAATCTTTCTTTCGTCTTGAGGCAGATGTGCTCAAAGATGACATTGTCCATAAGCTCGTCATGAAAGTAAGGCCCGGTTCTACCAAGGAACTGGTGCTTGATCATATAGCGATTCCCCGGATCAGTGAGCATCTTGGATATATTCCGGTTGTATTTTCCGCACCGAGAGATATCGACCTGGTCTTCGGATCAAGCCAGACCAGGAGACGCTATATCGATCATCTGCTTTGCCAGGTGGACCATGATTATCTCAGGGCATTGGTCACCTACAACCACCTTCTGGAGATGCGCACTGCCGCTCTTAAACAAGGTTTTGCTGATTTGGCTGGTGTCATTGCGACTTATGACGAACAAATGTCCCCGATGGCGGCCTTGATATATGAAAAACGAAAATGGGTGGTGGATGTATTTACTCCTTTGATTCGGGAGACCTATCTCAACCTTTCAGAAAACAGGGAAAGCATTGACTTGCAGTATGAGTCGGGCCTTCATCAATACCCTTACCATGTGTTGGCGGATATGAATTGGGAAGCCGATAAAAACACCGGCAGGTCAAATGCCGGGATCCATAAGGATGATTATAAATTGTCGATTAAAAACATGCCTGCCAAAGAATACGGATCGCAAGGCCAGATCAAATCACTCATCTTTGCCCTTCATCTCAGTAAGTATAATATCCTTCGAAATCAGAGTGGCTACAAACCCTTATTGATCCTCGATGATATTTTTGACAAACTGGACGAGCGCCGACTCCACCGCCTCATGGAAATCCTGATGGCCCCCGATTTTGGCCAGATTTTCATCTCCGATACCAGCAGCAAACGCTTCACCGACTTCCTTCCCGTGGATCTCCTGCATTCCATTGAGATGACTCCATAGGCCTTAACATTTGTTGCTGGTGAGTACACCAAGGCATCGGCAACGTAAACCCATCAACTTATCAACCCATCAACCTTTTTGCCCCTAAATCCCCTGAAGGGGACTTGACTTTCCCTTTTGCCCCTAAATCCCCTGAAGGGGACTTGATTAATCCCCCATGCTCTTAACCTCATCAACCCATCAACTCATCAACCAATAAACCCATCAACCTATCAACTCATAAGCTTATAAGCCTATAAGCATATAAGCCTTACATTTATCCCATGCAGGGAGACAACAACCGCCCACTCAAAGAATGGTTACAGGTATTCGCTCAGTCACCACAACTGAGGGCTAAACTATACCAGACCCGGATTGAAAAAATGTGGGTAGAACTCATGGGCCCCGTCATCAGCGGCTATACGCAGCGAATAAAACTGGACGGTCACGTACTGCTCCTCTTTATTGAATCCTCCTCCCTCAAATCAGAACTGACCATCATGAAGGAAAATATCCGCACTCTCGTCAACGAAAGACTAGGCGAAGACTTCGTCACCGAAGTCCGAGTCCTTTAAAGTGAAGAGTGAAGAGTGAAAAGCGATGTGCTGAGCGTAGTCGAAGCATGAAGAATGGTGAGTTGTGAGTTGTGAGCTGTGAATTGTGAGTATAATGATACTGATAGCTGATAGCGCAACAATGTCGTGAGAGGGAACCGAAATACTCTGGTAGCTGGCAGCTGGAAGCTAACAAGATCGTGAGAAGCAGACTAAATCCCTCTGATAGCTGATAGCTGACGGCTGATAGCTGAAAACTGACAGCTCAAAATCACGTTTTCCCAATCACCGGCACATACTCACTCTCAGCCACCCTGTTTTTCTTCTTTGCTTTTCCTTTAGTCGTGGAAGCAAGTTTCATCGCCGTGACAACATCTACAATACCTCCGCTGATCGAGAGGTCGCTTGAAGGCACGGTATCAAAAGTACCTGGTTGCGTCACAGAGGCAGGTAATTTCCTGACACTTTTCATGATGACATCTTTGACCTGTAAGGCGCTTAGGTCAGGGTATCTTGACCTGATCAGAGCTGCAACACCGCTCACCACCGGAGAGGCCATACTGGTCCCGCTCAGGTATTCATAGGTGCTGTCAGGAGTGGTGGAATAAATAAAAACGCCGGGAGCAAACACGTCCACTTCACTTTTTCCGTAATTGGAAAATTCAGCAATGGCGAGCTCGCCACCATCCGGTGATAAGGCGCCAACAGAAAGCATATTTTTTGCTCGTTTGGGACCTAACAATTTCTTTTTCGCGTAGGTATCATTTGGATACTTGGGATCAGCATCAATATCTGTGCTCTCATTGCCAGCACCTAAGACGAGAAGTACATCATGTTTGGCAGCATACTTCATGGCATCGTCTACAAGGTATTTTTCAGGGGAGTATCCTTTCCCAAAACTCATATTGATAACCGAAGCACCATTATCAACAGCGTATCTGATGGCATTGGCTACATCCTTGTCGCGCTCATCTCCATCAGGTATGATTTTAACACCCATGATGGCTACATGATCTGCAATGCCGTTCATTCCCTCACCATTGTCACGAACTGCACCGATGATGCCAGCGACGTGGGTTCCATGCGTTGAGAATGTTCCCTTGATTTCATTATTACCGTAATGAGGATTTTCAAAATCTGTATAGTTGTCACCAACAATCGTCCTGGAATTATAGTCAGGGTTATAGGCGTATTGAAGGATCTCATCATTTGCCTGGAGCTGTTCCTTAAATTGAGCTGTGGCCACTTCGACCAGCCAATCAATACTTTCCACAGCGACACCCTGTTCTTCTACGCTCTGAATGATCCGGGCAGCAATCTGCAATTGTTCATTTCCGGAATTCTCCAGCCTGGTTATATCAATGGAATCTCCATTAAGTTCAGTTTTAGCAGCTGCCAATGCGCTCATGACTACCTCCTGCATTTCCAGCACCTGACTGTTCTGCAGGGCGGCATTTTCACGCTTGGTTTCTATGAGCACTTTCTTTTCGGCAAATGCCTCATATTCCTTTTTTTCCTTTCCTTTCAATTTCGCCGGATCCACACCTTTCCACTTTTCCCTTTCTTTACTGTATTCACGGGTCACCTCTAACGACTCTTTGATGACACTTGTACCATCGGGGCCACCAATGAAATTCCAACCGGAGACGTCATCCACAAAACCATTTTGATCATCATCGATCTTATTGCCAGGGATTTCATCTTGATTGATCCAGATATTGTCCCTGAGATCCGGGTGGTAAATGTCAACTCCACTGTCCAGCACAGCCACGATGATTGTTTTGGGCTTGCCTGCAGGAGCCGATGCATACCACTCTTCAGACCTGATTCCCGTTGGAAATTCTGATTCTGGCCCGAGTTGGTACCATTTTTCAAATACTTCCTGCGCTGCTAACGGAGAGAATAGGATCAGATATCCAAAAAGGGCTGATAAGATGCATTTAGTCAGATTGTTCATGTGCTGCTGTGTCGTTTAAAACCGGCGTGTATAGAATGAATGGCAATGATAGTGTATTGTTCACAGCGCAGGAATTTTTTTGGATAAAACGCTGGACTCAACGGATTGAAGGGCGAGTAGCGTATATTTAGAAGGATTCGTATATAAATTTCAGACATATGGAACGTTCTATATCTTTGGGGATTATAATACACCCGGATTTATCGCCACGAACTCAATGATACTCAGTTTGCGAAATGCAGTTGTGTTGTTTGTTTGGATTGCATCCTGCCTTGAACTCGCCAGTTATGGTCAGGGAGAGCTTGGCCTGATTGCTGGTTTCTCCAATTATCAAGGCGACCTTCCTTCCTACAATATCCAGGACGGAATCAAAGTAAAAATTGGTCCTGTGGTTGGCGTGCATAGCGCGCATGAGCTAAACAATACATTCCAGGTGAGAGCGGATCTCTTGTACACCAGGCTATCCGGGGATGATGCGTTGGCAGACAATCCAGCTACAATTGCCCGAAACCTTGATTTCTTTGCACCATTGATCCAGCTTGCAGTAGGTCTTGATTATAATTTATTGGGTTTTAGTCCCAAAGCAGGGAAAGTATTCACTCCATTTGCATCAGCAGGCGCAAGTTTTTTTTATTTCAATCCCCGGACCACCTATCAAGGTGAAAAAGTTTCGCTGCAACCTTTAGGCACAGAAGGTCAATATCTGGATGATTATCCGGATCAAAAACCATATTCACGTTTCCAGCCTTCACTTCAGTTTGGTGGAGGGTTAAAATATCTCTTCAATGAAAATCTGATATTATCCCTGGAAGGTATGCTCTCCTTTACGTTCACCGATTATCTGGATGATGCAAGTACCATCTACATTACTTATCCTGAATTGCTTGAAAAGGCAGGGCCTCTCACTGCAGCACTTGCCAACCGAGAAGGAGAGTTGGTTGGATCAGGACCTGTCATTCAACCAACAGGTTCAGCAAGAGCTAACCCTGATTCCAAAGATTTATTCGGGGTTATGACATTGAGGGTCTCCATGCCCATTGTGATCTTTTCTAATGAATTTAAGATCAGAAGACATAACAACAAAACTATTCCAAATCCTAAATTCTGATTGCCCTATTTTTACAGCCAATTGAAAAATCCAGTTGACATATTGAAGCAATACTGGGGGTATTCTGCCTTCAGGCCACTTCAACAAGAGATCATTGAACGCGTCATCGCAGGAGAGGATGTGCTTGCCTTGCTTCCTACTGGAGGAGGAAAGTCGCTGTGTTATCAGGTCCCGGCCTTGGCATTGGATGGATTGACCATTGTTATTTCACCCCTCATTGCCTTGATGAAGGATCAGGTCTCCAGGCTTAAATCACTTAATATAGCAGCAGAAGCGATATACTCCGGGATGCGCAATGCGGATATTGATAGGTTGCTGGACAATGCACGATTTGGAAAAATCAAACTGCTCTACGTTTCTCCTGAAAGATTGAAGACCCCTATGTTTCGCGAACGGGTACATTCCATGCCTGTCAGATTAGTCGCTGTTGACGAAGCCCATTGTATCTCCCAATGGGGCCATGATTTCCGGCCTTCCTATCTTGAAGTTGGCGAACTGAGAGCTTCTTTGCCTGGTGTTCCTTTTATTGCCTTGACAGCTTCGGCAACAAAGGAGGTTAGGGATGAGATCATTGAAAGGCTTTTTC
Organism: Candidatus Opimibacter skivensis; assembly: GCA_016721905.1. Taxonomy (GTDB): domain Bacteria; phylum Bacteroidota; class Bacteroidia; order Chitinophagales; family Saprospiraceae; genus Opimibacter; species Opimibacter skivensis. Next base: position 132,319 of record JADKHH010000001.1, read on the forward strand.
TAAAAAATGCCATTGTCTTCAGGGATAGTTTTGCGAGGGCTAATCTGCATTATCATGTGATCCCACGTGAAGATCAGATGAACTATATCGAACGACTGCTTCTCAAGGCTGCAGGATCGGCCATCGTGTATGTGCGACATCGACGTAAGTGTACAGAATTAGCTGACTGGTTCAACACCAAAGGAATTGATGCGGTAGCCTATCATGGCGGAATGGATATGCAGACACGTGATATCATTCAGACAGACTGGATTAGTGGTGCGAAAAAAGTGATTGTTGCTACAAATGCATTTGGGATGGGCGTGGATAAAGGGGATGTACGCCTGGTGGTCCATTATGATTTGCCTCCGGGTATTGAAGAGTACTATCAGGAAGCAGGGCGTGCAGGCCGTGATGGAAAAGATGGATACTGCATCATAGTGGTCAAACCCGCAAGTGAAAAAAATCTGGTTACCAGAGTAGAGAGTAGTTTTCCCGACCTCGAAGAACTCAGGCGTATCTATAAATCACTCCACATTTTCCTGGATCTGGCTGTGGGCTCTGGTCTTGGAGAAACGTTTGAGTTTGACCTCGATCGATTTGCGGCGAGGTTTGGATTTCGTGCAGCAGAAGTGTATGTCGCCCTTGATATTCTTTCGAAGGATGGATGGCTGCAGATGGATGAGTCCGCATTTCGGGGCAGTTCCCTGCAGATGGTGGCAGATAATGAAACATTGTACAGTTATCAGGTAGCGGATAAAGAAACAGAGTTGTTGACAAAAGCCTTGTTAAGAGCCTATGAAGGCTTATGGACTTCGCTCGTCAATATAAGGGAAGAAAAGATTGCTCAATTCCTGCAATGGGATAGTAAAAAGGTGAAGAAGCATCTTGTGAGACTTCATGCACTAGGTGTCGTTGAGTACCGGACGTCTACCGCCCGAAATCAGATTACTTTGTTACGTGAACGAGTGCCTGAACAAAATTTTTCGATCAACCTTAAAGCATATGCGTTCAGAAAGGAACGTGCCTTTGCCAGGATGAATTCAATGCTGGGTTATCTGAAAGAGGAGGTGGAGTGCCGGGAAGTATTTATCAGGAATTACTTTGATGAACCCGATGCACAACGCTGCGGTCATTGTGATCGTTGTCTACAGGTGGATCAAGGTGGCGCGAAATGGATAAAAGCAATTTATAAAGTATTGAATGACCGGGATGGTATCACTATCAAGGATTTCCTGGCGCAGTACAATCACCAGCAGCAGCCCTCCATCAAGCAAGAATTGCAACAACTAGCAGATGAAAACAGGATTTGGATCATTGAAGACAAGATATACCGAGCTAAGCCATAAGCCATGACCGGAAAAAAAATAGTATTTGCAGTCACTAATGATCTGACCTATGACCGTAGGATGTATCGGATTTGTTCTGCTATGGCAGCATCAGGTGCAGATGTTACCCTCGTTGGTAGACGACTTAATAGTTCTGGAATATTTACGCCAGCGCATTTCAAAGGTTTGCGATTCCGTTGTTGGTTTAACAAGGGACCGTTGTTTTATATCGAGTATAACAAACGATTGTTTTTTACACTGCTGGGTCAGGAATTTGATATTGTGTGTGCATGCGATCTGGACACAGCCCTTGCTGTTCGTTTAGCTGCGTGGATCAAAAGAAAAAAATCAGTGTACGATGCGCATGAATATTTCTCTGAGGTTCCGGAACTCACCAGGAGGCCAGCCATAAAAAAAATATGGGAATGGATTGCGAAGAGGACTATTCCCGGCTTTAATGCTTGCTACACCGTAGGAGAGGAACTGGCTGTGCTGATGGGACGGAGGTATAACGTTCATTTTGATGTAATTCGCAACATAGCACCTTCATCCGCAGGTGGACAGACATTGCTTGAAAATGCTGTTAACGAAAAGATATTACTATATCAGGGAGCCTTGAATGTTGGCAGAGGATTAGAAGCTTGCATAGAAGCCATGGTTCATCTCCCTGACTGGAAGTTCTGGCTGGCAGGAGAAGGTGATATCACTGAACAACTTAAAGAATTAGCTAAGTCAAGAGGGGTAGGGGACAATGTCGTTTTTCTGGGTTGGGTCAAGCCTGATCATATTCCTCACTTGATGAAGCAGGCCAGGTTGAGTATTAATCTGCGTGAGGTCGGGAGTCTCAATGATTATTATTCTCTTCCAAATAAATTCTTTGATGCTATCCATGCTGGATTGCCATCTATCAACATGAATTATCCAGAGTATGAGCGGATCATCAAACAATTTCCATGCGCTTTATTGATCGATGAAGTAAAAGTTGAAAAGATCATAGCTGCTATCCAGCAACTAGATGAGTCCCCCGCCCTTTGGCAGAGTATGTCAGATGCGTGCACTAGAGCTGCGAAAGAATTTACATGGGAAAATGAATCGATGAAACTGGTTGAAATCTACAGACGATTGTAAGAAAGTAAGAGAGTAAGAGAGTAAGAGGGGGATGCAAAGTAAGTTTCGCTGAGCGCCACAGGCGCGATGCCGTTGTTGGTGTCCTCACAACAAACCAACCAAAACCGCAGATGGCGTTCTCGCAGCACCCTTAATCTGTCCTCCAACCATCAGGGTTTCCTGGATCGGGCCGTTGGCGGCGTCATAGAACGGCCATTCTGAACTGCTACCCGCTTTGCTGCCGCGCCACTGCTAACTTTACGCTAACTCTAACTGCTCACTTCAAACTGCTCTTTGCCCCAGCACCTCCGCCAATGACACCTTCCTGATCTTACTTTCCATCCACGCTGTAAAGTCAAAAAGTCTCAACGTCTGTTGTTCATACACATCATGTTGAATGAGATCAAAATCCTTTTTTAATTTATCCCACATCACTTTTCGTTTAACTGCAGAAATGGGCAGACCGGGTTTGTTGACAAAACTCAGGATCTTCCTTTCGGTCTTAAATTCCTTTCCTGTTGCCTGCATGTCGCGTTTGAAAGTGCGGGTCTCCAGTTTGATGAGTTCAAATTCACGCAGCTCATACATGATCATCAGATTGACGAGTCGGATAGTGCGGTAGAGCGGGAGATTAGCAAAGCCTTTACTCGTCACCATAATTTTGCTCAGTGTTTTCTGTGCTTTACGTGGTTCTTTGAGACCAAGCTGGATCAATGCGATGTATAATGCTAACTCTGCATTTCTGGCCAGGCTAAGCAATTGAGTTTTCTTGATCAGTTTTTCAGCATAGGCATTCAGTAACTGGTCACAGGCTGTAAAATCACCCTTGTCAAGGAAGGGAAAAACCTCATACAGGAAGATGATACAAGTAACGTTCGTATTAAAATTCAACGAAGGCGTGTTTAACTTTTTCAGCTTCTCAATAAAATGCGTCATGCCTTCATATTGACGGAGGCTGCGCAAACTATCCAGCACACCTTCAAGGGTCAGTACATAATAGATAGGAGGATCAGACCAAAGATGCTTATTGCCTTCCAGTAAGGTATTGAGTTCATAGAAAGAGTGAAGTGCAGATTTATAGTCGCCCACACTGATCAGGTAGTTGGCCTGAAAGAGTTGATGGAGTTTGTTGATCTCGAGATTTTCAAGATTTGACGAAGCCACTATACTCATTTCACTGACGACGAGATCATTCAATGCGGTCTTTTGGGTTTCGGATCGTGCATTCCCTTTGTAGATCATACGATGCCTCAACAGTTCATACAACGCAGCTTGTTGATGGATTTTTTGCGTAAACCTCAGCGTCTCATTGAGTTTGAAATGTTTATGCAGTAATGACTTCTCATCGGTGTCCGGAAAGTTGAGCGAGAGCAGATATTCAAGTTCAAATCGGGAGGAAATCAGCAGCGCATAGTAGTTCTCCATTTCTTTCGCGCTGTTCATGACTTTGTGCAACAAGTCAAAGCATTCCTTATAAAGTGATTTTTCAAAAAGAATGCGCGCCTTCATGATTTTATCAAAGAGGCTGTAATAGCTGTCCTGTTCCTTGCGCAATTCAAGCATGGTGTCCAACAGGACCTTGTAGAGGTAGTTGACGGATGTGTCAAACGAAGCACCTTTATACAACGATTCATATTTTGCGCGCAGGGACTCTGCTGATATTTCACTTTCCTTGATGATCAGGTTATAAAGTTTCAGGTAATTGGATACCTTTTTATTGTCTGATGCGATCATAAAAGCTTTTTTTTCAGGCTTAGTCATTGAGTTGACCAGGTAGAGAAGCGCTTCAGTCTTTATCATGTTGAAAGAAAGTTCATCAATTTGTAGTTTGGTTTACACCAGCTCTATTTCACCTTATAGTTATATAAAATATCCAATAAATATTATATATAAAGCTGTTATTCAATGAAATAGTAAGGTTTACATATTTTTATAATTGGCAAATTATCACAAAAAATGAAAATGCCGGACAGATTCTTTTATATAAGTTTGGACAGGCATTCCCCCTGGCAGGTATTTAGTGATATTGAACCCATAAAGCTATTGTGCAAATGAAGGCAGAAAGAAGTAGATCATTTTGATGATATCCACCAAATACACAGGCTTATTGCTGGGCATATGTGCGTTTGCGCTCATCATGGTGCTGCCTTTGCCAGCCGGTATGTCCTTTCAGGCAAAAAGTGCCGCTGCCGTTGTCATCCTCATGAGTATATGGTGGATTACAGAAGCTATCCCTGTTTTTGCCACCGCTTTTATTCCCCTGGCCATGTATCCCTTGCTGGGCATATTACCTGCTGATGAGACCGCGGCCAACTATGGTCATAACTATGTACTGATGATGCTTGGCGGCTTCTTTCTTGGCAAAGCGATTGAAGCGCAACATCTGCACAAGCGAATCGCGCTTGTCATAGTCAATATGTTTGGCATCAGCAGGCAACGCATCATGATGAGTATGATGATTGCCACTGCCTTTCTTTCGATGTGGATTGCCAACGTTACGGCTGCCGTCATGATGTTTCCAATCGCCATGTCCATTATTTCCAAGGAAGAGGAGACGGTATCAGGACGAAGTACATTCGGAACCGGTTTGATGCTTGCCATTGCATATGCTGCCACGCTCGGTGGATTGGCGACGTTAATAGGCACACCAACTAACCTTATTTTGATAGGCATTCTCGAGAAATTATTTCCTGAGGCTCCGCCAATTACTTTTTTCACATGGTTGAAAATCGGCTTACCGCTTGTGTTTGTTTTATTACCGGTATTTTGTTTTTACCTCATCCGGTATTTTGACATCAAAGGCGATCTCAGCCAGAATGACACTGTCATTAAAGATGAACTCAAGGCACTCGGGAAAATCACCCCGGGTGAAAAGCGTGTCATTTATGTTTGCCTGCTTGCTATTTTCGGTTGGGTTTTCAGAGATGACCTTGTATTCGGAAATGTTGTGATCCCGGGATGGGCTTCAATACTCGGATTGGGTGAGTATGTACATGATAGTACTGTCGCTATAGTGGCTGCATTGCTTTTGTTTATGTTACCTGCCACCAAAGAAACAAGATTGCTTGATTGGAAGGCCGCGAGTCAGGTCCCCTGGGGTGTCGCGATGATCGTTGGAGGAGGATACGCTATTGCGGCTGGTTTTGAATCAACAGGTCTTGCAGACTGGCTTGGAAACCAACTAGTATTTATCAACCAGTATCCATTCTTTATCGTCATGGTCCTGGTGATCGGGTTTGTCATGATATTTACTGAATTCAATTCCAATACAGCCACAGCCAATATTTTGCTGCCTGTATTAGCGAGTATGGCCGTTGCGGCAGCAATCAATCCGCTATTACTGATGATTCCTGCCGCAGTTGCATCCTCCCTTGGATTTATGATGCCTGCCGGAACGGGTCCAAACACAGTCATCTTTGGAAGCGAACGGGTGACGGTGGCCGATATGGTCAAATGTGGATTTTGGCTTGACTTGATCAGCCTGTTGATAGTCGTGGTGATGATGTATTTTATCATTATGCCTTGGTTGGGGTTTGATTCAGCTTTGCCACAATGGGCCATTTTAAAGTGAAGAGTGAAAAGTGATGTTTTTAATTTGAATCAATTTAATCGTTGCGTCTTTGCGTCGTTGCGCGAGATATTTTGGTTCAAAGGAGCAAGGGATCAAAGGAGCAAAAGGCTAAAAGGGCCGAAGAGGCAAAAGGGGCTTAAGAGGCCAAAGGGGACATAGGGCAAAAGGATGGTATCAAAATTGATGAGTACAACATCAAGTGATGAGCAATACAACAGCAACAGCAGGTAACAAAGGAGAAAAGGATCGGTCCGATTGCTTTGTCTCGCTGCAACTGACCTCCTCAGGCGGCATTGCCATTGACCTGACAAGTAAGGTTGAGGTATTATTTGGAGAAGTAATCAGGACTCTATGCCTGGAGGTTCTCCATCATTTTGGTATTGAAAATGCACAGATCACCCTTGAAGACAAAGGCGCACTACCTTTTGTCATGGCTGCCAGGCTTGAAGCAGCGATTGTACAGTTAGTTAAAACTGACAAGGAATACCTGCCGGAGATGCTACCTGAAAATCTCTATTCCTCCTCCCGTGAACAACATCGCCTCTCCCGACTATACCTGCCGGGCAACACACCCAGCCTGATGATCAATGCAGGAATTCATTCTCCAAATGCCATCATCCTTGATCTTGAAGATGCTGTGGCTGTGCATAAAAAATCAGAAGCAAGGGTTCTTGTCCGAAATGCTTTGCGCCACCTCAGTTTCATGGGCGTCGAACGAATGGTTCGGATCAACCAGGTACCAGCGGGTTTGGACGATCTGAATTACATTATACCCCATAATGTCAATGCAGTGGTTGTGCCCAAGTGCGAAAGCGCCGAACAGATTCATGAAGTGAATAAACGCATTGGTATCCTTCAGAAATCACAAAAGACACCAAACCAGGTTTGGGTGATCCCCATTGTTGAAAGCGCGCTGGGAATTATTAAATCCTATGAGATCGCAACCGCTGCAGATAATGTGGTAGCCCTCGCCATTGGCTTGGAAGATTATACCGCCGATCTTGGAATTCAACGAACCAATGAAGGTTTGGAAACATTATTTGCTCGCAGCCAGGTGATCAATGCTTGTAAAGCAGCAGGCATACAAGCACTCGATTCCGTTTTTTCGGATGTGGGTGATGCAGCGGCATTGAAAACGTATGCCCGTCAATCCAAGTCGATTGGTTTTGATGGCATGGGATGCATTCATCCCCGTCAGTTGAAAGACATTCATGAGGGCTTTGCTCCGGATGAAAGAGAAATTGAAAATGCAAAGAAGATCATGGTTGCATTTGCAGAGGCAACAGATAAGGGATTGGGAGTTGTTTCATTAGGAACCAAAATGATTGATGCTCCGGTGGTCAAACGAGCGCAAAGAGTAATCAATCTGGCCATATCGCTTGGTAAGTTGCAAAAGGATTGGAGAGATAATGAACATCAGGTGAATTCACCATCATGAAAAAGCAAGTAAACACAATCATAAACGCTGCCGGAAGAGCTGTGCCTACTGAAGTGAATGGAAAGCCCGTCATTCCTTACAAAGGTGTCGGTCAGCATCGGCCGGAAGGAAACAAGTATGGTCCGCCCATTTCGACCTGTATTGATTTTCCTGATGATGGAAGTAAATTGATCGCTACTTTAAAAGAGGCCCTCATTGCCGCTGGGTTAAAGGATGGAATGACGATTTCAACGCATCATCATTTCAGAAACGGAGATGTCATCGCCAATCAGATTTTTGATATTGCTGCCGAACTCGGAATAAAAAACCTTGTATGGTTTCCATCTGCTTCGTTTGACTGTCACACACCTTTAATAAAATACCTTGAGGATGGAACGATCCATCATATCGAAGGGAGTATGAATGGCCAGTTAGGTCGTGTTACGTCAGCTGGTAAAATGCAAGGAGTAGGAGTGCTTCGTTCACATGGTGGCAGATATCAGGCAGTGCAGGATGGTGAAGTGAAGATTGATATAGCTGTCATTGCTGCGCCTACAGCAGATTCTTTTGGAAATGCTAATGGACTTGACGGCCCTGCAGCTTGTGGCCTTTTAGGTTTTGCGCTCGCTGATGCACAATATGCAAGTAAGGTCATCGTCGTAACTGATCATTTGGTGCCGTTTCCATGCTGGCCTTGGCAGATTCAAGGCAATTATGTTGACCATGTAGTGCAGGTTGAACAGGTTGGTATTCCAGAAAAAATAGTGTCAGGTACGACACAAGTTACCAAGAGTCCTGATAGATTATTTTTAGCTGGCCTCACTGCAAAGTTTTGTGAAGAAGCTGGCATTATTAGAGATGGGTTTTCATTTCAAGCAGGCTCAGGTGGTACCGCTTTGTCTATCGGCATTTATTTTGCAGAAATGCTGAAGGCAAAAGGAATGAAATCCAGGTTTGCGCGCGGAGGCAGTAATGCTTATCTCGTAAAAATGCTGGAAGATGGATTGGTGGAGTATATCCTCGATGGACAAACATTCGATCTCGAAGGGGTCAGGTCCATGCGCGAGAATCCAACGCATGTGGATACTAGTCCATTTACGAGTTACAACTACCATAGTAAAGGCAATTTCGCTCAATTAGTAGATGTGGTCATCCTTGGCGCGACTGAAGTTGATGTCCATTTCAATGCTAATGTAGTGACGCACTCAGATGGCGTTCTATTGCATGGCATCGGCGGCTGGCAAAATTGTCTTTTTGCAAAATGTACCATCTTACCTATCCCACTGTTCCGCGACAGAATACCTGTCATCCGTGAAGAAGTAACCACACTATGTGGTCCAGGTGAATTGATCGATGTCATCGTCACCGAACGAGGCATTGCAATCAATCCATTGCGAAAGGATCTTCTTGACAAACTCAAAGGATCATCATTACCTATCCGAACTATCCGCGAACTCAAAGACGAAGCGGAAAAGATTTGCGGCATTCCAGCTGCTGTGCAGTTTGAAGAGGAGATCGTTGCTGTGGTTAAGTGGGTCGATGGAACGGTGATTGATTGTGTGAGGAAGGTAAGATAATTTGCACAGGACCAAATATTTAGAATGCTTGTTGGGGTTAGTTTACCTACCCCCTCTTTGAATTCCTTCTCGGTCTTTACTTTTGCATTGAGGGCTTTTTTTCTTTTTGATTTATCTTTTTATACCAGGTGTTATTTATTTTCAGGCACGCAAGACATTCTTATCCGATAAGAAGTTTTCCCAACCTATTCAATGGGATTTTGATATTGAAGGTGCAGCATCAAAAGGATTCGGTTTTGCAATATCGTTTACATGGAACTCTATCCTGAATGTCACGGAAAGCAAAGATGCGTTCCTGATTTATCATAGCAATCGAACGGCTAACATTATTCCAAAACGAGATCTATCACCCTTAGAAATAAGTCATTTTCAACAGTTGATCAAGAGTATTCCAGGTTTAAAGTCTGAACTTTGGCTAAGGCAAAAAGGTGCTTCTGAGGTGGCTTTCATTCCAGCAACTAGAATACAACGATTTTTAAATTTTGTATTGGATTTGCTATTCTTTCTTTTACTCTTCGGCATATTCATATTTGGTGGATTAATCCTGTACATAAAAATTCTACCAGAAGATGCTGATATTGATCCTCTTGTTTCATTAATACCATACTTCTTGATACTTCCATTTTATAGCTTGTATTATTTCGTATCAGAATATTTTTTTTATAGGACACTTGCACAGCGAATAACGAAAACTAAAGTGGTGTCCGTCACAGAAGCGCCCATTAGACTAAAACAAATTTTACTAAGGTCTCTTGCCCGCAGGGGGGGCCCTATCGTCGGAGTCGGATCTCTTTCTAAACTTAGTTACCGGGATCCGGATGTCGCTCTTTCATTTAAAGAGCAAAGCCGCTGGATTACGTTCTCGCCGCCAGCTTTGACGATTTCATTGACGACAGTAACCATTCACTTAGACGTTGAGCGAAGTCGAAACGTCATCTAGCAGGATCTGATTCGAATGTAGGATCAAATAAAATCTGTGCTCCGTGTAAAACTCCCGGTCGTTGAGCGGAGCCGAAACGACAAATGCCGAGTAAATGCGCATTTGAGCGGGTTAGTGTAGTGCTCCTGCCACAGTATTGCCAAACTGTAAACAGGAGGACAAATCCAGCTAAAGGTGGGTTTCCAATCACTTTAACTGTATTTAAGAAATAGTACACCTTTAAAGTGTTTTATTCTATTGACATACAATGATATACAAATATTGTTCTTTAAATGATAATGTTAAAAATAGCGATAATAAGCCGATTTTAATACGATTCAAATGTTACATTTACGATCATCTTCAACAATCCAGATATGAGTGTCAAAAAGATCATTGTGATCGGGAGTTGCAATACGGATATGGTTATCAAATCAGACCGTCTGCCCATCCCCGGAGAAACCGTCATTGGAGGTACTTTCCTAATGAATGCAGGTGGAAAAGGAGCCAACCAGGCTGTAACGGCTGCCCGTCAGGGTGGTAGTGTCGTATTCATCTCCAAAACCGGAAATGATGTTTTTGGCAAGCAATCCATTGAATTGTATAAATCCGAGGGCATCAACACGGATTATATTTTCTCGGATCCGAAACTTCCGTCAGGAGTAGCCTTGATTATGGTAGATGCGCATGGGGAGAACTGCATCGCAGTGGCTTCAGGTGCTAATGGAAGTTTGATCCCCGCAGACATCGAAAAAGCTAAAGCCGAAATTGAATCTGCAAACTATGTACTGATGCAATTGGAAATTCCAATTGAAACAGTCGAGTATGCTGCAGCCATGGCTTCCGCTAAAGGTATACCGGTGATTCTCAATCCGGCACCTGCGCGTACGCTTTCTGACAAACTTTTAAATAGTCTTTATCTGGTGACTCCAAATGAGTCAGAAGCAGAAATTCTATCAGGAATCAAAGTATTTGACTGGGAAAGTGCTCGTCAGGCAGCCAATGTGATCAGCGCCAAAGGCGTAGATAATGTGGTGATCACCATGGGATCCATGGGCGCATTTATCAAGGAAAAAGACCAATATCACATTGTCGAAGCATTCAAGGTTGTTGCTGTAGATACCACAGCAGCAGGCGATTCCTTCAGCGGCGCATTAGTTGTAGGTCTTTCCGAAGGAAAAACTATTCTCGAAGCTGTTAAGGCAGCAGCCAAAGTAGCTGCCCTGACCGTTACCCGTATGGGTGCGCAATCATCTATCCCTTATCGCAACGAATTATCTCTCCTGGAATCCAAGTTGGCTACTGCCTGATAGATAGTCGTTGATCAAAATGTTCACCTCATGCATACAACATCCAATATGTATACTACAATACTAAGCAGGGCGATCAACATGGCTTTTTTAATGCTTATGTTGATTTGGCCGTCCGGGCATGTTTTAGCTCAATCGCCTGGCACGATCACTCTTACGGGAGTGGTAACTGAGGTCTCCGGCGCACCCTTGCCGGGCGTAAATGTCTTCGTGAACGAACTGGCTATTGGCACGATCACCGATGCTGATGGAAAATATACGCTTTCAGTTCCCGACGATGCAACCATCACGTTTTCTTTTACCGGCTTCCAGACACTTGAAGTCCCGGTAGATGGCAGGACTTCTATTGATGTATTGATGACCGAGTCAGCCGAAGTGCTGGGAGAGGTGGTTGTGATCGGTTATGGTATTACTACTAAAAAGGAACTCACAGGAGCAGTGACCTCGCTCAAATCAGAAGAATTCAATCGCGGCACCTATAGCGACCCTATGGGATTGGTACAGGGAAAAGTAGCTGGCTTGTCGATCACTAAACCAAATGGTGCTGACCCACTCGCCGGATATCAAATACTGCTGAGAGGAACCAATACGCTCACTTCAGGCCAGGCTCCTTTGATCATCATTGATGGAGTGATCGGCGCAGATTTGAAAAATATAAACTTTCAGGATGTTGAGTCTTTCGATGTATTGAAGGATGGTTCCGCCGCTGCGATCTATGGTACACGAGGAACCAATGGCGTGATTATCATTACTACTAAATCAGCGCGGTCAGGTAAATCCACTTTTGAATTTTCTTCCCAGATTTCTACACAGATAGCCCCCAGAGGTGTTCGTAATCTGACGGCTACTGAATTTGAAGATGCCATACTGACATATGCACCCTCTAAGGCAGGAAGCCTTTTCGGAAGCGACACCGATTGGTTTGACGAGATCACCCGTGACAATCCAATCAGTCAACAACAACATATGGCACTGTCCGGAGGAACAGAAAAATTTTCGCACAGGACATCATTGACCTATAGTACAGACCAGGGTTTGTTGCAGGACAATTCTTCACAGCGTATTCTCTTTAAAACCAACCTTGTCCAGAAGGTATTGAAGGACAGGTTGACCCTTGATTTCAATCTGGCGACCAATCTCAGGGATTATAAGCCAGCTAACTATGAGTTGTTCAGGCAGGCTTTTATTCAAAATCCAACGCAACCCGTATATGATGATTCAGATCCACTGACAGGTGGCTATTCCTATGAGCAAGGGCTGGAATATTATAATCCAGTTGCCTTGTTAAATGAACGCACACGAGAAGGAAGCACCAACGACATTATCCAGAACCTAAGGGCAACTTTTAAAATACTTGAGAATTTATCATGGGATAATTTTATTTCTTCACAGAAATCTGACTGGGAAGAAGGTTCCTACAAGACAAGTTTTTATCCAACCATTCTTGGTGTAGGTGGAGAAGCTGAAATCTCCAATGGCCGGTATAATAATTCACAGTTTGAATCGGTCTTTAACTACCGGACTTCCATCAAGGAACATAATATTCAGGCTGTTGCAGGTTACTCTTACCAGGAGTTTGAACAAAATAGCTCCTATGTAGGTAACTCCGATTTTGATACGGACATCTTTCTGTACAACAATATTGCAGCAGGAGCATATTTCGCCGAAGGCAAAGGAGAGGCAGGATCTTACAAGCAGTCAAGTACGCTGATCGCATTATTTGGTCGCGTCATGTACAACTTCAATGAAAAGTACCTGGCCTCCGCATCTCTTCGAAGAGAAGGATCTTCAAAATTTGGCGACAACAACAAATGGGGTTTGTTCCCAGCCTTGAGTCTTGGATGGCGTATACATGAGGAAGCTTTTATGCAGGACGTTTCATGGATTGATGATCTCAAGTTCCGCGTGGGTTATGGAGTGACGGGTAACCAGGATTTTTCTCCATACAGATCCCTGATATTATTAGAACAGGTCGGTAGCCTCTATTACAATCAGCAATGGATCAACTCCTATGGACCGGGCCAAAACCCAAATCCGGATCTGCGCTGGGAGAAAAAGAAGGAGCTGAATATCGGATTGGACTTTACGATTTCCAATAAAAAACTGAGTGGTAGTCTTGAATACTATATCCGTAAGAGTGAAGATCTGCTTTGGGAGTTTCAGGTATCTGTTCCCCCATACCTCTATCCGTATCTCTTTACCAACGTAGGGACGATCAGCAACCGTGGTGTGGAGCTTACGTTAAATTGGCAACTCATGAAGCGAAGTAATTTCCAATGGAATACAACCTTCACGGCGAGTCATAATAAGAATGTACTTGACAAGATCACCAATGACGAATTTACCCAGTCCTCCTATGAAACTGCCTTTATCGGAGGAGCGATAGGTGTATGGACACAACGTATCCAGGAAGGGGAGGAAGTAGGTACTTTCTATGGACCCGTTTGGTTAGGCGTTAGTGATGAAGGATATGATGAGTTTAAAAACCAAAACCCGATAGGCGAGGTAGATAAAAGTGATTGGGAGAAAATAGGTACAGCTAGTCCGATTGCTATGTTAGGTTGGAGCAATACACTGACCTTTAAGAATTTTGATTTTAGTTTCAACTTTCGCGCAGGCATTGGAGGTAATGTGCTGAATACGTATCGCTTGTACTACGAGTCCTGGAAGAGTATCGGTTTGAGGAATATCGTGCATACACAATACGAGAACCCTGAGTTTATAGGAGATATAACCTACTCTTCTAAATACGTTGAAGATGCAACGTTCCTGAAGCTTGACAATCTAACCCTCAACTATAACTTCAACATCAAGTCAGGCTATATCTCGAAACTGAGCGCTTTTGTCTCTGCACAGAATGTATGGTGGATCGCGGGATATCAGGGAATAGATCCTGAAGTCAATCTTTCCGGCTTGGAACCAGGAATTGATAATTTGTCATATTACCCCAGGACGACATCTATTACGCTAGGTGTAAATGCATCATTTTAAACGCCAAATGAACGACAATATGAAAAAGTATATCATCGCCATAGCCACAGGATGCGTTTTGGTTTTTTCTGTTTCTTCCTGTTTTGATCTGTCAGAAACCGTCTATTCTGAAATTCCGGTTAACAACTTCTTTAAGACCGAAAAGGATATCATCGCCTATGCTGGACGTGCATATGTGGGATTGCAACCATATCCGGAAGAACAACGGCTATGGTCGCTCACTGAAAATGCTTCGGATGAATTGGTGATTCCTGAAAAGCATAATGGTGAGTGGTATGAGCAAGGCCGCTGGGAAGATATGCAGAAGCATAAACTGGCACCTAATAATAAAATCCTGACAAAATCCTGGGACATGGTATTTGCCGGGATCACTGCTTGTAATGAAATCCTGGCAGTAATCTCACCAATAGAGTTTACCGGCAAGGAAAGAGTGCTTGCAGAGATTAAGATATTGCGTGCATACTATTATTACTGGGCACTGGATAATTGGGGGAATATTCCTTTTACCATTGATTTCAGCAATCAGGATTTACCGGAGCAGAAGAACCGGCAGTTTGTCTATGATTTTATCGTACAGGAAATTCTTGACAATATCGATCTGGTCCAGGATTTACCTACTCCTGAATATTATGGAAGGGTCACCAAAGGGATGGCCTATACTTTCCTGGCTAAAATGTATATGAACGCCCAGGAATGGGTTGGTCAGAATAAATTTGCCGAGGCTGTTGCAGCATGCGATGAAGTGATAGCATTAGGAGCTTATGAAATCGAAGATGATTACTTCGCCAATTTTATAGTGCATAATGAAAATTCAAGGGAGAATATCTTCGTGATTCCTTATCATCCACAACTGACTGACGAACATTTCTATTGGTCTCACCTTACGCTCAATTCCGCAAGCCGGGCTACGTTTAACATGGTAGGAATTCCCTGGGATGGTTTCGTGCTGCAGCCTGATTTCTTTACAAAGTATGCTGAACAAGATCTGCGCAGAAATTCATGGCTCTTTGGTCAGCAATATGACATTGATGGCAATCCAATCATCATAGATGGGGAGCCTTTTATTTATTCACCCACTATTGCCAATTACCATTCCCGTGCTGAATGGGAAGGTGCCCGGTGTGCGAAATACGAATACCAGGAAGAGTTGAGTTATGATGTGATCGATATGGAGAATGATTTTGTACTCTTCCGTTATGCGGATGTACTCTACACCAAACTTGAGGCTCTCCATTGGCTTGGCCGCGCGGGTGAATTTATCAATGATCCTGACCTTCAGAAGATCAGAACACGCGCAGGTCTCCAACCATATACACTTGGAGAGATCACCAATGAAGAATTATTGGATGAGCTGGGTCGTGAATTTGCCTGGGAAGGTCACAGACGACAAGACCAGATTCGATTTGGTGTCTGGGGTAATGCCTGGTGGGAAAAACCAGTGACAGGCCCAAATACAAAGTTGTTTCCAATCCCTCAAAGTGCTTTAAATACAAATCCTAACTTAGTCCAGAATCCACAATGAGGTATTTCCATTCTAAACTATTCCTTTGCCTGATCTTCATACAAGGTTTCTCGTTGTTGTCTGTCGATCATTGTATCGGACAGACACAATCGATTACCGTCAGTGAACTCAGGGATAAAATTGCCGGTGCGTGGATCGGACAGATGATAGGTAATATTTACGGACTACCGCATGAAAACAAGTATGTCAATGCGCCAGGTGCTGAAAACTGGCCTTATGGCTACACAAAGAATCTTGATAAACTGAAAAAATACAGTGGTGCGTTTTCAGATGACGATACAGATCTCGAATACATGTATTTGTTGCAAATGGAAAAGTTCGGGCCTGAGCCTACCTATGAGCAACTAAGGGATGCATGGTTATTTCATATCAGAGACCGTGTTTGGTTGGCTAATCGAGGAGCGCTGGGTCTGATGAAGTTTGGATACACACCACCTTTTAGTGGAAGTAAGAGCATCAATCCACATTGGTTTCAGATTGATCCGCAATTGATCAATGAGATATGGGCATACACAGCTCCTGGCATGGTGGATTATGCAGCGCAAAAATCAGATTGGGCTGCCCGCATTACCAGTGATAGCTGGGGTGTCGAACCCACCATTCACTATGGTGCGATGTATGCTGCTGCTTTTTTTGAAACTGACATCAATAAACTGATACAGATAGGCCTGAACGAATTGCCTGCTGATGGACGATACGCACAGACGATCCGTGACATGATTGCGCTCCACCAGAAATATCCAGACAAGTGGCAGGATGCGTGGAAAGACATGGCTGAGAAATATTATGTCACCGAACCTGATATGACCAAGACGATCTGGAATGCAAACCTCAACGGTGCATGTGGAATTCTTGCCATGCTCTATGGTAATGGCGATTTCCAACGTACGCTTGATTTGTCCTGTGCCATGGGTTTTGATGCAGATAATCAGGCTGCCACGATGGCGGGCTTATTAGGTATTATGTATGGCTTCAAGGCGCTGCCAAAAGATCTATACCTGCCGATTGAAGGCTGGACACAACCCTTCAATGATACCTACATCAATATCACACGGTACGAATTACCTGATGCCAGTATCCAATCGATGATCGATCGTACGCTGAAGACAACTCTCGATCTGATTGTTGCGAAAGGTGGAAAGCTTTCCGGAAAAGGTGCTAAGCAAAAAGCAGTCATCAATACAACGGCTACGTTTGCCGCACCACTTGAATTTTATATCGGTCCGATGCCTGTGATGGAGGTCAATCGCCCCATCGATTATGCCTTCTATGGCGATGCTAATAAAAACTATAATTGGTCAATGATTGGTGGCACCATTCCTCCGGGTACAACATTTACAAAAGGAAAGCTCACCGGAGTTCCAACCGTGCCAGGACCTTATCAGATAAAGATTCAACTAGACAATGGTGTCAAAAAACTGACGAAAGATTTTGACCTGTTGGTTCGCAATACAAACATTGCCTCCACAGCTGATAGCGTACTCGCCAATGTGAGGATGGTGAATGAACTGGTTCGCGATTCCTGCTGGTGCACGTTTGGAAGGTCTATGTATGCTAAGGAAGTGGATGTCATCAGAGATGGTGTTGTGGATGGCGCTGGTTCAGTTTTTTATAGCCTTGCCGCCAAAACCAAAATTCCTAAAGTGGATTACTACGGGTATGAATGGTCTGAACCTCAGACCATCGATATGATGGCTTTCCATGCCGGAGGTATGGAGGAGTTCGGGGGTTGGTTTACTTCACTCAATGTGCAGTATAAAAATGAAGCTGGCAAATGGGTGCCGGTGACCGGAACGGCTATAAATCCTCCAATGCCGGAAACTGGATATCTTATTTATCAGCCACACTTTGCAGAATATGTGATCAGTTTTGACAAGGTCACGACTAAAGCTATTCGTATCATCGGAGATGCTATGATACAGGATCATTGGAACAAGTATACCAAGCAGGTATCAGGATTTACTTCGATTACAGAGCTCAGTGTTTATCAAGCCGGAATGAAATAATGTATATGCAAACAAAACTCACAACAATATTATTTCAGGCCCTCTGCTTTTTCAGCATAGTGTTTGTCGGTTGCAATTCCGAAAAAGTCATTTCGGACGATGTGCTTGCGAAAGGTTCGGTCACCATCTCTAAGCAAGTTTTACAAGATAAAATCAAAGGCGGATGGGCAGGGCAGACTATTGGCGTGGTGTATGGGGCTCCCGTGGAGTTCAAATACAATGGTTCCCTGATTGACGAACATCACATCATTCCCTGGGACGAACATTATGTCAAATACTGGTGGGACAAAAAACCAGGTTTGTTTGATGATATCTATACCGATCTCAACTTCGTCAATGCGTTTGAAAAACATGGTTTGGATGTAAGTTCAGATTCGATAGCTCACCATTGGTCAAACACAGCGTATCATCTTGCTCATGCCAACCAGGCTTCACGATATAATATTCTCAATGGCATAATGCCGCCTGCTTCCGGTAATTGGAAAAACAACCCTCATGCTGATGATATTGATTTTCAGATCGAGGCAGATTTTATTGGATTGATGGCACCAGGTATGGTCAATAAGGCAACAGAAATTGCTGACCGTGTCGGCCATGTGATGAATAGTGGTGATGGTTGGTATGGTGGCGTATTCGTTTCTGCGCTTTATTCACTGGCTTTTGTTTCGGATGATCCAGTGTATATCACAACACAGGCTTTAAAGACTATTCCCGAAGGGACCAAGTTTCATGGATGTATCTCCACTGTGATTGAAGCGCATAAAAAATTCCCGGATGACTGGAAGCAAGCCTGGTTTGAAGTGCAGAAGAAATGGAATGGCGATGTTGGATGTCCTAAAGGCGTATTTCTTGGTTTTAATATAGATGCCAAAATCAATTCAGCTTATGTCGCGATAGGCTTACTCTACGGAGGCGGTGATTTTACAAAATCGGTTGATATTGCTGCACGTTGCGGGCAGGATGCAGATTGTAATCCGGCTACAGTCGGTGGCGTGCTAGGTGTAATGGTGGGGTATGAAAACATTCCACCTTTCTGGCTTAGCCCGCTGCAGGAGATTGAGAAGAGTAATTTCGAAAGCACAGAAGTGTCACTGGACAAAGCGTATGGCTGGAGCATGAAGCATGCTCTTGGTGTTATAAACCAGGCAGGCGGAAAGACAGAAGGAGATGACGTGGTCATTCCAGTGGAAGCTCCTAAACCAGTTGCGTTCGAGCAAAACTTTGAAAATACCTACCCGATTGATCGAATGAAAATAGATAAGTCCTTTACGGATGAAATCACTTTTGAATTTTCTGGTAATGGTTATCTGTTGTATGGCAATATGGCTAAACGGTCTAAGATCGACGTTGATTACATCGATCGTATTTCCAAACGGACTTATGGATCGGAACCCCTTGGTTTAGCCGAGCGTGAAGATCCGTATGTCGCCAATATGGAAGTTTATGTTGATGACGTTTTGTCAGAAACCGTCAAACTTCCAATGAAGAACACATCCCGGAGACTAGAACCTTCCTGGAAGTATCAGATGACAGAGGGTAAGCACACACTACGTTTGAAATGGCTCAATCCTGATCCGGCCTATGAATACCGGATCAATGACCTGATTGTGTATTCACAGAACCCACCTAAAAGCAACCTCCCTACTGCTGCCCATTGAAATGAATAGAGCTCAACTACATATTATTTTCTTTATAGGTATCAGCATGTTTCTGATAGGATGTGCTGAGAAGAAAACTTCTGCTGCGAAACTTCCTGGTGAAATAACGATGTCTAAAGCAGAACTTCAAGACAGGATTCGTGGTGGTTGGGCAGGACAAACTATTGGCGTCACTTTTGGTGGCCCCACTGAATTTCGTTTTAAAGGCACCATGATCCAGGATTATCAACCCATGGTTTGGTACGATCATTATATCAAGGAGACCTACGAAATAGATCCGGGATTGTATGATGATGTGTATCTCGACCTTACGTTTGTCAATATCCTGGAAAAGGTAGGACTCAATGCTCCGGCTGATTCATTCGCCTTGGAGTTTGCTCATGAGGACTATAAACTTTGGCATGCTAACCAGGCTGCACGCTACAACATCCTCAATGGGATCATGCCGCCTGCTTCAGGACATTGGATGAACAATCCCCATGCCGATGATATTGACTTCCAGATCGAAGCTGATTTTGCAGGCATGATGACACCTGGCATGACCAATACTGGTTCTGAATTCTGTGATCGTATCGGCCACATCATGAATTATGGAGATGGGTGGTATGGAGGCGTATTCATTTCAGCACTGTATTCTATTGCTTATACTTCCGATGACATTCATTTCGTGATCGAACAAGCATTGAGTACTATACCTGAACAAAGCCAGTTTTATAAGACCATAGCTGATGTGATCCGATGGCACCAACAATATCCGGATGACTGGAAGAAGACTTGGTTTGAAGTTGAAAAAAACCATTCTTCTGAAAAAGGATGTCCGGAAGGGGTGTTTAATTCTTTCAATATCGATGCAAGACTGAATGCTGCGTATGTTGTCATCGGGCTTTTATATGGAGATAAGGATTTTTATAAGACCATGGATATCGCTACCCGGTGTGGCCAGGATTCTGATTGTAATCCGGCTTCTGCTGCAGGGGTATTGGGAGTGATGTACGGATATTCAGGTATACCGGCTTATTGGAAGCCAGCTTTAGAAGAAGCAGAAGGATTGAAGTTCCCCTACATGGACATTACCTTAAATGATGTCTATGCCTTGACCTATAAGCACACGCTTGAACTTATTGGACAGCAAAACGGCAAAGTTGATGGAGATTCCATCATGATTAAAATACAGGAACCAAACCCAGTTCGCTTTGAACAATGTTTTGAAGGAATGTTTCCAAAGGAAGAGCGATATCTCCGTCAGGAATTTACCGACAAGAATATTGTGGTTGATTTTGAAGGAAACGGAGTTGTGGTGCTTGGAAATGTGAAAAGCCGATGTGGCGTATCCAAGAGCGATTATGTCGCATTGTTAGATATCATGCTCGATGGTGAGAAAATTGAGCAGGTGAAGATGCCATTTGATTACATCGTGCGCAAATATGACATCTACCACAAGTATCTGCTGAAGGAAGGCTCACATCATCTGGAAATTGTCTGGACGAATAAAGATCCTGAATTCAGCATGTACATGAAGTCGATTGTGATCTACAGTGATTCACCCGCGAAAGAACTTAACCCAAATCATAATTGATATATTGAATGAAGAGAAGTTATAGCCAAGTTTCCTTTTATCGATCTCTTCCTCTTTGGGTAGGTTTGCTATCATTGCTCTTTGTAAGCTGCAAAGATGATGAGCCTGTAACGCCTTTTGTCCGGCTGTTGGAAAATCAAAAAATGTACAGCACGCTGTTTGATAATGACATCACCTATGCTGTGTTATTGCCGGATGGGTATGATCAATCCACGGATTCATATCCGGTAGTTTATTTGCTTCACGGATATGGAGATACCGAACGGGCGTGGTATACCAGTGGAGGACTGCAGTACTATGCGGATCAATACACGGATGCGGGGGCCATTGTGCCTATGATTTATGTCATGCCCGCAGCTTACTATTCATACTATGTCAACAAATTTTCCGGTGATTATCCATATATGGATATGATGACGGATGAATTAGTGCCCACCATTGATAGTTTGTTTCGTACCGTTAAGGACAAATCCGCAAGAGCTGTGATGGGCTATTCTATGGGTGGATATGGCGCCTTAATGCTGCCTTCCCTGAATCCTGATGTTTTTTCAGTGGGAGTACCGTTGAGTATGTCTTTCCGGACAGATGAACAGTATATAGAGGAACCTCAGGATGTCTTTAATAGTCAATGGGCAAATTTATTTGGGGGTTTTGGTGCCACAGGGACCGCCAGGTTGACAGACTATTATCTACAACATAGTCCGTTTCATTATTTTGGCATTGGTGACCTTACGAGGTTTGATGAGCTGAAATTTCTAATTGATTGTGGTGACAATGAGGAAACATTGTCCATCACAAGTGATGAATTGCATACGTTTATGAAAGACCATGCGATCAAGCATGAATACCGGGTCAGAAATGGTGGCCATTCATTTGAATACTGGAAAAAATCGTATCCCGAAGCCTTCAAGTTTATCAGTAATGCATTTGAAAACATTCCTCATCCGGATGAGCCGGCACCTGCTACTATAGGTTCGCTGATAGATGAATCAGTCATAGAAACACATCAGGTACAAGGATTGCCTATAAAAGTCATGACACCGGTTGATTATGTAATCAGTTCAGCAAATTTTCCTGTTCTCTACCTATTGCATGATACGGATGACGGACAGCACGATGAAAATTTAATCTCCACTTTTTCATTGCTGAGAAATAATATGGTCTCCGGCAAGTTGACCAAGAGTATTGTGGTGGAGATTCCGGTTGGAACTATGGAAATTTCCTCAGCTCTGATGATGGAAATCATAGGTTTAATTGATACCGGATATCATACGATTTCAAATCGGCAGGGTAGGGTGTTGCTTGGTAATGAAGCTGGAGGCACCCTTGCTACTACACTTGTTTTGGATAATCCGCAGGTATTTTCATCGTGTTATTTGTTCAATGCGTTGTTGCCGGATGTTTCCATTGGCGCTACGGGTGAGGTTTTCTATTACCAGGACGTGACAGATGAGTGCTCTGCTTTTAGGGGAAATCACCAATTGTATACTGAGATCAGAAATGAAAATATAGATTACGAATACCGTGTGCGACAGGGTAGTCAAAACTATCAGGCTTTTTTAAATGGTCTTTCTGAATCGATATCGTCCATCAAAGAAACACTTATGAATTAATATGAGACAGTTTAACCTGCTTCTGCTTTTATGTTTGGTCCCTTTGGTGACGATGTTCGCTGAAGAGCCCAAACGTATTATGGAAGGTTTGTCCATGACAAGTGTTATTCTAGGACAAGAGGTTAACTATTCGGTTGTACTGCCCCTGGATTATTATACAACTAGTAGGAACTATCCTGTAGTGTACTTACTTCATGGTTTAGGCGACAATGAATCCTCCTGGCTTGAATATGGGCGAATTGCTCAGATAGGAGATGCTGCTGTTGCAGCAAAGGAAATTGTTCCAATGATTTTCGTGATGCCACAAGGATTTCGGAACTATTATGTCAATGATTATGCAGGTACATTCCTGTATGAAGATATGTTTGTAAAGGAATTAGTTCCGTTCATTGATAAAACATATCGTACTATCCCTGACAACCTGCATCGTGCAACCATGGGTTATTCCATGGGCGGCTTCGGTGCACTCATGCTTCCGGTGCGCCATTTAGATGTCTTTTCGGTCAGTGTTCCTTTGAGTATTTCTGTCAGAACAGATGAGCAATATATGGTTGAGGATGCCTCGGAATGGAATGATCAGTGGGGTAGGTTGTTTGGGGGCGTGGGAAAGACTGGGACAGAACGGATCACAGATTATTACAAGCAATATTCACCATTCCATTATTTCAACAGTGGAAATTCGCAATCGTTTTCAGGACTAAGGCTATTCATCGACAATGGAGATGACGAGCATACACTTTGCCGCAGCAATGAGGAACTCCATATACTACTTCGTGATCTTCATATACAACATGAATACAGAGTTAGAAATGGTGGGCATGAGTTTTCTTATTGGAGAGAAGCACTACCCAATGCACTCCATTTTATAAGTGATAGTTTTGAAGGCAAGGTGTATAGAGGTGACGTATCACATAATCCAAAGAAGCGTAAGTCACCTAAGGTAGCCATTTATGAAAACTATCGGTATGAAGTTGCATTGCCTCCCGGATATATTGATGCTGACAGGCTATACCCTGTCTTATATATGTTTGGAGACTTGACCTCTACCCGAAAGCAGGAATTGGCTGGCCTCGCACAAAAAGGAATGCTGGATGGAACATTGCCTCCCATGTTATTAGTATTTCTGAAGGAAAATGAAACGAACTTAATTGACTCGATTATTCCTGAATTGGAATCTTATTATAATGCACGAAGTGGGTACCGTTTTCGCGCATTATTCGGATTTGAAGAGGGTGGTGTGTCTGCCATGAAAAATGCCGTGGTGCCAGAGACTTTTACATCATGTGTGCTTTTTGATGCACCGGTCGATACTAACTTGCTACAGAAAGCTATTTCAACAAACAAGTCTGCATTCAAGCGTACATGGTTTTTGATCAGTAATACAGATACAGATATGGATTATGAAACCAATGGTATAGCCCATATGCTGTTGCGCGATGAGGATATCTATCATGAATACCGGGTGGTGGAAGGGGGCCGTAGTGTGCAGGTTTCAAATGACAGACTGAAAGAAGCATTTCAATTTACAAGCGAAAAAATCCATAGATAAAACAAACCAACTAAATACCTGACTATGTATATTATCGAAAGTTACTCTCTTGCCGTCGTCTTTACGATTGTCACTATGCTTTGCTGGGGATCGTGGGGTAATACGCAAAAACTGGCCGCCAAAAACTGGCGTTACGAACTCTTCTATTGGGATTATGTCATCGGTGTTGTTCTGCTTGGCCTCATTGTCGGACTCACATTAGGCAGTACAGGAGACCAGGGTAGAAGTTTTATCACTGATCTGGGTCAGGTCTCCAGCGCCAACATATGGAGTGCGATTTTGGGAGGCATCATTTTCAATGCCTCCAATATATTGCTGTCGGCTTCTATATCCATTGCAGGAATGGCCGTGGCATTTCCTTTGGGTGTCGGTCTGGCACTGGTGTTGGGTGTGATCATTAATTATATGAGTTCGCCAAAAGGAGATCCGATGATCCTTTTTGCGGGTGTTGCCCTGATCATGATCGCGATCATCTTCAATGGTATTGCATCAGGAAAAATGAAAAAGGCAGATAAAGCAGCATCCTCAAAAGGAATCTGGCTGGCCATCGTAGCGGGTATCCTGATGTCTGTGTTTTATCGGTTTGTTGCAGCGGCCATGGATGTCAACAATTTTGAATCACCTACGCCTGGCATGGCTACACCGTATTCAGCATTTTTCATTTTCACGCTTGGGATGCTGGCCAGCAATTTTGTGTTCAATACGTTTATCATGAATAAGCCCTTTGTGGGCGTGCCAGTCACGTATGGTCAATACTTCAAAGGAAGTTTTCCAACGCACATGGTTGGTATCATCGGAGGATTGATCTGGGGTCTTGGCACAGTGTTGAGTTTTATGGCTGCCGGTAAAGCTGGTGCGGCTATATCTTACGGCCTTGGGCAGGGAGCGACCATGGTCGCAGCCCTATGGGGTGTTTTTATCTGGAAGGAATTTAAAGGCGGTGGCCGAAACGTCAATTTGCTGCTCTTCCTGATGTTCGTTCTGTTTATTTCAGGCTTAGCCTTGATCATCCTGTCTGGTGGAAACTAAACGGACTCATATTACTTCATTGACTATAGTCTATCAACTATATACTGACGTTCACTTTTCAAATATCATCTAACTAAATCCATTTAACAATGAAAAAGAATCTATTTTTTTACCTGTGCATGGCTGTGTTCATGTCGATCACCATCTCCTGCAAGGATGATGATGATGACAACCCACCTGTAGTTGAAGCTTCACTGATCAAGACGATTCACCTGGACTATGACGGCACCGGAGCTGACGTCGAAGGCTGGGAATTTATCTACAATGCTTCGGATAAGGTAACCAGTATCATCAATACCTATAATGGTACTGTAGAAGATACCATCCTGTATGACTATACCCAGGCAGGCAAACTGATCATCACCAAAGGGGGGAACCCGACAACGTATGAACTGGATGCCAACGGTCGTGTAAGTAAGGAGTTATGGGTTGCTGACGGCAGCGAATATGAAGGCTATACCTACAATGCAGATGGTATCCTGGTGAAGATCGTTGAGCACTACGGTGGTGCTGATCACCTGAAGTATGACCTGACAGTTGCCAACAAGAACGTGACCAACAGGATCCGGTATGAGGATGATGGTGTTACCGTGAGAGAAGACAGAGAGTTTTCATACACCACTGGTGACAATGCCAGCAACATCCAACAAATCTATGCTGTTGACTCTGAATGGAAACCAGTCGGTGGCTTGTTTGGTGAGGCCAGTGCTAAGTTAGCATCAGGTTTTCTACGTCAAATCACAGCAGATCCATTATCTGCTTATGGTGTAACGTTTGAATATACATTTGATGCCAAAAACCGTCCGGCCACTATCACCAAGGATGGCACCAGCAGTGGCGGTCCATATACAGAAGTACTTTCGTATACCTATTACGAATAGTAGATACAAGTTACCATAGTTAGTCATTGTCCGGCTAAGGAGTCCCTCAGGATTCCTTAGCCGCTTTTTTTTATCGAAATCGTTAAGCGTAGGTTGACCTACGTTTGTGTGTTCCCAAAGCTGTGCTTTGCAAATCCGTCCCGTTTACTACCCACCACCTACCGATGACTCACTTCTTTGAGATCGAATTCTTCGGTATTAGTTCCTTTGATTCAAATACTTAAAAGATGAAAAACTATTACCCCCTCGCACTCCACAACGAATGGCATTACCAACAAAAAGACGGTAACACCTACATCAATAAGGTTACTGCAGTAAATGGCCAGGAGTTTACAATGCACAACAGCGCAGCCAATACCATCAGCTTTGTTCGCTTAATGGATGGCCAGATGATTACCGATGGCCTTGAAAAAGGTAATTTTCAATTATGGTTGCCCACTGACCTGGAGGTTGGAAAAAATTGGGTCGTCAGTTTCAAAGCCAATGGCCTGGATTGCCTGCTCCTGATGACCGTCAAGGAGATGGGCATCACAAAAGAGGTGTCCGGCCATGTATACAATGATATTATCTGCATCGAAGCAGAAAGCCAGATCATCATGAACGGCAGCCAAATGGCCCTTAACTTTTTTACCCAGTATTATTACGCAGCAGGCGTAGGGTTGATATTGACCACCTCATCCGCAGGCGACATACATGAGCTTACATCGTACAAGCTGCATTAAAATATATGTTTCGCGCAACGCCGCAACGTCGCAATGCAGCCATGAGTGTATGCTGAAAAAAATAATTAGCACTTTAGCCCCTTAGGTTTCTAAGCTTTTGAATCTATTTTGCGCGGCCGCAGAGCCGCGTTAAAATCTCTTTTATATTTCTGCTCTTTAGCCCCTTAGGCCTCTTTCGCCTATTTAGCTTTTTTGCTCTCTGCTGCCCTATGCTCTATGCTCTTAGCCTTTTATCTCAGCATCCATCTTCCCCGCCAGATCAAGCAAAAACGCATACTCAAGCGCTATCTCCTTAAACTGCCTGAAACGTCCAGAAGCTCCACCATGACCGGCATCCATATTGGTATGAAGTAGCAATGGATTCTTATCCGTTTTCATTTCGCGCAGACGTGCCACCCATTTTGCTGGTTCCCAATATTGCACTTGTGAATCATGAAGACCAGTCGTCACTAACATCGGTGGATAGTTTTTTGCCTCCACGTTATCATAAGGAGAGTAGGTCATCATATAATCGTAAGACTCCTTTTCCTTTGGATTTCCCCATTCATCAAACTCACCGGTAGTCAAAGGAATACTTTCATCCAACATGGTCGTTACGACATCAACAAAGGGAACAGCCGCAACAATGCCCGCCCACATATCAGGAGCCATATTGACCACAGCACCCATCAGCAAACCACCAGCTGAGCCTCCCATGGCAAATAGCTTCTTCGGATCAGCATATTTATTTTCCGTTAGGAATTTTCCACAATCGATGAAGTCATTGAAGGTGTTTTTCTTCTTCAGCAGTTTACCATCCTCGTACCATTGACGACCCATTTCTTCACCACCACGGATATGCGCGATGGCGAAAACAAACCCACGGTTGAGCAAACTCAGGCGTGATGCACTGAAGTTGGGATCCATGCTGGCACCATACGAACCATAGCCATATAATAAACATGGACTAGTTCCATCAATGGGGGTGTCTTTGTGATACACAATCGAAACCGGTACTTCAACACCATCTCTTACTTTCGCCATCACCCGTTCACTTCTGTAATCTCCTGCATCAAATCCGCCCAATACTTCCTGCTGCTTAAGCATGGTTTTTTCCTTTGACTTCATGTTGTAGTCATAGGTTGTATTAGGCGTTGTAAGGGATTGAAAGTTCAATCGGAGTATATCGGTGTCAAACTCCGGATTGGTGGATGCAAAAGCAACATATGCTTTCTCCCCAAATTCAATATAGTGCTCTTTCCAGCAGTGGGGATAACACGTAATTGAGTAATACCCGCTTTGCGTTCACTGAGGACGAGGTAATCTTTAAACACATCCATGCCTTCCAGTAATACATCATCACGGTTACCAATCACTTCCGTCCAGTTATCTTCACTGGTCGCAGTAACCGGCGTTTTCATCAACCTGAAGTTTTTAGCATCCTTGTTGGTACGTACATACCAGATATCATTGAAGTGTTCGATGCTGTATTCAAGTCCACGCTTACGGGGTTGAAATATTTTCAATTGCCCGTCCGGATTAGCGGCATCCATATATTGGAATTCCTGGCTTACGGTAGAGTAGGACCCAATGACAATATATTTTTTCGACTTGGTCTTGTAGACAAAGGCACCAAAGGTTTCATCTTTTTCTTCATAGACGACCTTGTCACTGGATGCGGGAGTTCCGATCCTGTGTTTCCAGATTTTATAATCCCGCAAGGTCGTATCCTTAGACGTATAGAATATAGTCTTATTATCCTCTGCCCATGTGGCACTTCCCCCTGTATTAGGAATGATATCAGGTAGCATTTCTCCGGTAGTCAGATCCTTGATCCTGAGGGTATAGATCCTTCTGCTCAGTGTGTCTTCACCGTACACCAACAACTTGTTATCAGGACTCACACTCCGGCCACCTACCGCGTAGTAATCAAATCCTTTAGCCAGTTGATTGACGTCCAGCATGATCTCTTCATCAGCATCCATGGTGCCTTTCCGACGACTATGAATAGCATACTCCTGGCCTTCTTCATACCGGGTTATATAGAAGTATCCATTTTCTTTATAAGGCACAGACATATCCGTTTGTTTGATACGTCCCACCAGCTCATTGTAGAGTTTCTCGTGGAAACCTTTGGAGTGGGAAAGCATCGTGTCCAGATATTGATTTTCAGCCGTCAGGTAATCGATGACCTCAGGATTTTCACGCTCATTTAACCAGTAATAGGGATCTAGTCTTGTATCACCATGTGTCGTTAGCTCTTTAGGTTTTTTGGTGGCTACCGGCGAAGGAATGTTTTTTTCAGTCATACTCATTAATGGGCTTGACACAGTATCGGATGGATCTGTGGCCGTTTTGCAGAATGTCAGGGTAGAAACTACCAGGAGGCCTCCAAGAAGGCCGGCGGCAAAGGTGGGAATTTTTATCGAGTCAATTAATTGCATAGAATGGTGGAGGTGATAGGTTAAAAAAGAAAAAGTGAAAATAGATGATTTGAATAGGTTAAATGTAATGAAGTCATTCTGACCGGATTAGCCTGCTGTTCAGGAATTAGATGAAAAGCGGCAAATCCTTAATATTTCAAGGCTGGCCGCCGGTATTTTTCGACAGCTTCCAGGTGTCTCTCCGGGCCTTTCAGGAAAAATGAATTTGTAGGGCTAAAATTCTGAAACCAGCTCCGGGCTCATAAAGACTACTTCTGCTACCTTTGTTAGGCATTTAATAGCATTTAATAGCATTCCTATGTCATCACAGACGACGTCAAAGATTATCATGGTTCGACCTGCAGCTTTTGGATACAATCCAGAGACTGCAGCCAACAATACTTTCCAGCATATACCTGATGTAGCCAATGATGTTGTCAAGGCGAAGGCGATTGAAGAGTTTGACAGTTTGGTGGCATTGTTAGTCGCAGAAGGGGTCGATGTCAATGTCATTCAGGATACTCCAGTGCCGGTAACGCCTGATGCTATATTCCCTAATAACTGGATTTCCTTCCATGAGGATGGCACAGTGGTTACGTACCCCATGTTTGCTGGTCTACGGAGAGCCGAAAGAAGAGAAGAGATTATCCAGGATCTGGAGCAGGAATTTAACATCCTCCAACGATTAGATTTTGAACGCTACGAATCAAAAGATATGTTCCTTGAAGGCACCGGAAGTATGGTGCTTGACAGGATTAACAAGATCGCGTATGCCTGCATCAGCCCCAGGACGGATGCAGAAGTGCTTGATCGATGGTGTTCTATGATGGACTACACTCCTTTCACTTTTGTGGCCCGCTATCATGGACAGGAAATATATCATACGAATGTGATGATGGCCATAGGTGATGGTATCAGCCTGGCCTGTTTTGAAGTAATTGATGCCCCACGTGGTGAAGAACTCGCAGCTCACCTGGCTTCTTTTGGAAGAGAAGTAGTCGCCTTAAGGGCTGAGCAGATCGGCTCTTTTGCCGGAAATATGCTGGCTATCCGAAATGCAAGGGGTGAGCAACTCATGGTTATGTCCAGATCAGCCCATTTAAGTCTGGATGAGGCCCAGCTCGCTGCCATTCACCGGCATGCCAGGATCGTTTCAAGTGATGTGCACACCATTGAAACGATAGGGGGTGGAAGTGTCCGTTGTATGATTGCGGAAAACTTCTTGCCACATAATTAGATTTCATCTATAGGAAAAACTTACATTTGTTTTGTTAGATGGACGACATTTAATCACTTTTTGAAGGAAAGGTTTACAATCTTTTGACTTTGAGAAAGGGGTTAGATGGAGCACCACCGTATACCTTTGCGCGATTAACTCACATGTATAAATACTTGAATATGAGAATAATGCTACTTGCCTTCTGCCTGATGATGTCAATTGCCTCTTTTGGGCAAGGAACAACATCCGGGTCTATTACTGGAAAAATTACGGATAACAATGGTACGACCTTGCCTGGGGTAACCGTGATTGCCACACACACACCCTCAGGCACC
Source organism: Candidatus Opimibacter skivensis (assembly GCA_016721905.1). Classification (GTDB taxonomy): domain Bacteria; phylum Bacteroidota; class Bacteroidia; order Chitinophagales; family Saprospiraceae; genus Opimibacter; species Opimibacter skivensis. The sequence continues at coordinate 163,030 of JADKHH010000001.1, forward strand.
ATCATGGGAACTGTCACGAATGAGGACGGCTTTTTTCGTCTTGAAAACCTCAGGGTAGGAGGACCTTACACGGTGAGAGCCAGCTATACCGGATTTGGAGAAGTTGCCCTGGAAGGAATTGAAATCCGGATAGGGGAATCTCAGAAGTACGACTTTGAAATGTCCGAAGCTATTACTGAGTTGACAACAGTTGAAGTGGTTGCTTCTGCAGGCAATACCGGTGAGAATGCCGGTGCCAGTACCCATATTTCTACTGAGGCTATCGAAAGGTTGCCAACGCTCAACAGGGATATTGATGATTTCTTGCGTTTAACACCACAGGCCTCAGCATATAGTGATGGGACCTCTTTTGCCGGTATGAACAACAGGTATAATGCAATTTACATAGACGGGGCTGTCAACAACGATGTTTTCGGTATTTCCAGTTCAGGAACTAACGGCGGACAAACAGGAATTTCACCCTTCTCCATCGATATTATCGATCAGTTTCAGGTTGCACTTTCCCCCTATGATGTTGCATTAGGTGGTTTTGCAGGAGCAGCGGTCAATGCGGTAACCAAATCAGGAACCAATAAGTTTGCGGGTACAGCTTATTATTTTATGCAAAATGAAAGCCTGGTAGGAAAAACCAATCAACAAGTACTTGACAGGACCACGGCTGATGATCAGCCAACCAAGGTTGCTGAATTTAATAAATCTACCTACGGCGCTTCCTTTGGTGGACCCATTATCAAGGATAAGCTTTTCTTCTTTACAAACGTAGAGATTCAACAAGACGAAGTGCCCCTTACTTTCAATTATGGTACCTATACTGGCAACGATACACAGGACTCACTGAATATGTTAAGTGATTTCCTTAAAGAAACTTATAATTATGACCCCGGATCGATTGAATTGGCAGATAAGCTGGACGGTTTGAAGTTCTTTGGCAAAATTGACTGGAACCTAAGCGATCGCCATCGTTTGACCGTTCGTCACAATTATACTAAAGCTGAACAGTATGACTTAACTGCCAACTCTACTAACCGCATTAATTTTTCAAACACCGGTATTTATTTCCCGAGTATTACAAACTCAAGTGCCCTTGAATTAAATAGCCAGGTTGGGGACAATATGACAAATAACCTTATAATAGGTTTTACCTCCGTAAGAGATGACCGCGATCCATCAGGTGCAGATTTTCCTTACCTCATAATCGAAGATGGTGGATCCAATACGATTCGTTTAGGTTCTGAAGAATTCTCCACAGGAAATAAGCTTGATTCGGATGTTTTTACGTTCACTGACAATTTTAAAATCTATAAGGGTGCGCATACGTTCACGATCGGTACGCACAACGAATTCTATAGTATTTATAACCTCTTCCTTGGTCAGAATTATGGAACATACCGATATGCCAGTATAGGTGCATTCATGAATCCTTTACAAACAGCAAAGGAATATGACAGAGCGTATTCGTTGGTAGATGATATTACCGGAGATGGATCCGCAGCTGCTGCAGATTTTAATGCTATGCAGCTTGGACTCTATGTGCAAGACGAATGGAACGTCAATGAAAAATTGTCACTTATGGGAGGCGTCCGCCTGGACATGCCAGTGATCAATGACGATCCTGCTATTGATGAGGACTTTAATACAGTTTCACTTCCAAAGATGCAGGCCCAGTATGACATAGCTAATGATGTTGAAGGAGGTAAAGCACCAGACGGACAATTGATGATCTCCCCAAGGCTTGGATTTACCTATGCATTGGACAGTGAAAAGAAATACAAACTTCGTGGTGGTGCTGGCGTATTTACAAGCCGTATTCCATTTGTATGGCCAGGTGCTATGTTCAATACCAACGGTCTGGTTCAAGGCCGGGTTGATGAAACAACTGCCGGCGAACCTATCCTGTTCCGTCCGGATGTCAATGACCAGTATACTAATGCCAATTTTGTGGTTCCTTCCGGGGATATTAATTTGTTCACCAAGGATTTTAAATACCCACAGGTATTCCGTGGTAATCTGGGAGTGGACCTGAAACTCTTTGCAGGCCTGCTAGCCACTGTGGAAGGTATATACACGAAAACCATGAATAATGTAGTGTACACCAATATCAATAATGACCAGTCCACTTCAAAAACCTGGACAGGTGTTCCGGATACACGCGTAGTGTATTCACGCAAAGCCATTGATGCCACGTATGGTGCTGTATATGTTGGATCAAATACAAATGAAGGCAATTCCTATTCCGTGACATTGTCACTGGCGAAACAATTTGATTTTGGTATGTATACATCACTTGCGTTTACGTCCGGAGATGCTAATGCCTTGAATGAAGGAACTTCTTCACAGAATTCATCACAATGGAGAGGCCAGATGCAACAAACACTGGGAAGAAACAATCCGGTCTATGGTCGTTCTGACTTTGCGCAAGGCACGCGCCTGATGGGTATCGTGAGCCAGGCCATTAATTGGGGAGGAAATAAAAACCTAGCCACCACGATCAGTTTGTTTTATGATGGAATGGCTGGAAGCCCTTATTCTTATGTCATAGGCGGTAACAGCGGACGTAATATAAACAACGATCAGGGTAGCACAAGCTCCAATAGAGCTCTGGTCTGGGTACCAGCAGATGCCAGTGAAATACGCCTGGTTGATTACACCAATTCTGCCGGTAATGTAGTTACAGCCGCAACGCAGTGGGAGCAATTGAACGCGTTTATCGAAGAGGATCCTTACCTCAGCAAAAACCGTGGCCAGTATGCTGAAAAGAATTCTAATTTCATGCCATACACATCCTTCCTCGATCTTTCCATTCGCCAGGATCTGGGAATGCTTCTGGGGCAAAATGATCATAAATTACAGCTGAGCCTTGATATCTTCAATGTGCTAAACCTTGTCAACAGTGATTGGGGTGTCCGCTACAATGTCCCCGGTGACTTTAACAATTTCTACTTGTATGACTTTACAGGATATGAAAGTGATGGTACAACGCCTAAGTTTAACTATACCTACGGAGATAGGAAAGGCAATGATGCCTTGAATATCAGTGATTACTCATCCCGTTGGCAGATGAGACTGGGTGTTCGGTATATCTTTAATTAATAAACACTTATCTATCATAAAAGAAAAGGTGTTTCCGGCTGATGTCCGGGAGCACCTTTTTTAATTATCTTCGAAGCCTCATATCTCCAAAATCAACATTATGATTCAGAAACTAATTTTCCCGCTGATATTCGTTCTCTTTGCCTCAAACATCTATGCGCAGGTCGTCATCAATGAAATCAGCTACAACCCACCTGAAACCAATACGGATTCTCTTGAATTCCTTGAAATCTTCAATGCAGGTAACGCGATGGTCAACATCGGTGGCTGGTACTTCCTTGAAGGCATAGAAGACACATTTCCGGACATTGATCTCCAGCCCGGTGACTATTATGTCATAGCGCTCAAAGCACAAGCGATGCTCAATGTTTATGGGATCGTAGTAGATGAGTGGGATGGCGGCGCGCTCAACAACGGGGGAGAACTCCTGGCACTGGCAGATGCACAAGGTAATGTGGTTGATAGCGTTCGATTCGAAGACTCAGATCCCTGGCCTTCAGAACCGGACGGAAATGGGCCATCTCTTGAGTTGGTCGATTCAGCTCTAGACAACAATGACGGGGCTAACTGGCAATATAGCGGAGCCGGCACAGGAGTGATCATCAACGGCTTTGAAGTGAGTGGAACACCCGGTGCGGAGAATTCAAGCGGCGGCACACCTGGCCCCGATCTGATCATTGAGTTGGCCAACTTCGCATTTAATCCAAACGTCGCAGTTATCGAAGTAGGAAGTCTCATCAGATGGGTTAATAATGAAGGACACGCCCACAATGTCAACGGCCAGCAAAGTGCATATCCGGGTAATCCGGAGAGCTTCTTTAGCGGAGCTCCTGCGAGTGGACCGTGGCAGTATGAATTCATTTTCCTGACTCCAGGAACATATCAATATAAATGTGATCCACATGCTGCTCAGGGAATGACTGGTACGATCTATGTCTATGATCCAAATGCCTATAATGATTTTACGCTCGAACAACTTCGGCTACTCAACGGAAATGGTTCAGCATTATTTGATGGTGTACCTACAACGGTTACCGGCGTCGTCCACGGTGTCAATTTTCAACCAACCGGATATTCATTCTATCTGATTGACGAAAATAATGTGGGTATCAATGTATTTTCCAGCGATCCAGGTAGTTATATAGTATCAGAAGGAGATCGCTTAAAAGTCTCAGGAACGATTGATCAATTTAACGGCTTGCTTGAAATCAGACCAGATACCATTGAATTGGTTTCTTCCGCCAATCCGATTAATACTCCACGGCAGGTTATGGCATTGACAGAAATGGATGAATCCAGTTACCTCTTTATTAACGAGCTCTCAGTAGATAGTGTAAGCAATATTTCGGATGCGGGATTTACCGTTTATACTACGCAACAAGGTGGATCCAAGATTTTGGTTCGCATTGATGCTGATGCGTTGCCCGATTTGGAACCCGGAAACTTCGCAGGTGGCCCTTGGGTCACTGTTTGGGGCATTGGCTCACAGTTTGATAATAGTTCCCCGTTTACTTCCGGGTATCAAATTCTTGCTCTCGAAGTGGAGACGTTCATTGATGGTATAGAAACCATTCAGCGTTCAGCTATCAGCATGAATCCAAATCCTGCAAGGGACAGGGTCTTGTTTAGGAGTGATCTGGATATCAATACCATTGAGATTTACTCGTTGGATGGAAAGCTTCTCTCAAGTGAGAATGTTCGACATCCAAGTGCCGAAATACAGGTAAACAATATGCCTGTCGGGTTGCATTTAGTAAAAGCTATAACAAATCAAGGTATTTGGACTTCTCTATTGTCAATAGTAAAATAGTCATTAACTGAAAATGCATGGAGGCCGCAGGCCTCCATGCAAAATAATCATGTTGAGCGTAGGTTGTACCTACGCTCGCGTACGACACATCAAAGAATGCATGTTCAATGCATTAAACTTTGGAGCCGTTTTCAACGGCATGTAACAAGCCCTTATACATTTCTGATAGTTGCAGGACATGATTAACCCTGCCGTTAAAAACGGCCATCGGTAAGTATCGCCTTATAAAGTTTTCTTATGATCCGTAGCACGTGAGCTTAGGTACAACCTAAGCTCAACATCGTTTCTTTAACAGCGGCCTGCGGCCGCTGTGGATAGCTCAACAGTGTTAATTTAACAATGGACTAAAGCCACTGTGGAGACTCGTAATAGAAAATGAAGTTGAGCTTAGACAACATATCAGCTTATAAACATATCAACCTATAAACTCATCAACCCATCAACCCATCAACGCATTCTTATACTCTGCAACAAACTCCTCCTTCCTCTTCAACCGGTACTGCATCACCCACCGCGGATGGGGTAGGGGGATCACCCTCTCCCACCATTGGTACTCATCATTGAGCTTTGACAGGTATTCAAAATTTTTACCCTGGCCCAGACAAAAGACCTTTGAAGTGTCAGCTCCAAATTTCAATTGTGTTTCGATATTTGAAATGATAAACGGCCTTACACGCTGGCTCAACTGCGGATCGTCATAATAATTATAGTTTTTGCCACCTTTGACAAAACCTAACGGGCTTAATGACGTGATATAATATTTCTTGTAAAAAGCTGCCGGTCCGCCACAGGCTTCAATCATGTTGTAGATGAATACACTGGACAGTTCAGGCTTTTGAGGAAACGAATTTTCAATACCTAATTGCTTCAACCTTATCGGATCGGTAAAAGGTACACCTGTCACGCCTGCCCCAAATCTTCCCGGATTTATACCCAGAATAAATGTGCGCTTTTGATTGTCATTGTAAAACTTCTGGTAGAACGATGACATGCATCTCTTCGTTTCAGGATCATCGTATGGCATCAGCCATTCAATGTCCTTAGGCAAGTTGATGGCCGGCTTTAGAGCAAAGTGATAGGACAACACATCTGTGCTAAACATAGACCTCAAGTGTTACTTTAAGTAAAATGGGTTCATGCCTGCAAGATATAGGTTTCGTAAGCTCCTTGAACCTATTTCCTGAGGCGTCAGGCTCAATCTAAAAACTTAAACTATTTTGCACCTGTATCATTAACGTGTTATGATTTTTCCCGCCAATACGCTAATTCTTTTGGTTTTAAGCTTTGCTTGTGTTTCAAACCGGACACCTGGTCCTGAGTTTAAGCCGATCATACCATTGCCGGCGGAGCTCGATGAATGCTCAGGATTGATTTACCTTGGAAATGGTCTATATGCCGGCCTCAATGACAGCGGTAACGATGCAGAACTATTTGTTTTCAAGTTGAGTGATCAGCCTGATACTCGCACAGTAAAGATCACAGGGGCTTCAAATCATGACTGGGAAGAATTGACGGCTGATTCAAGCTATGTCTATATAAGTGATACAGGTAATAACAGTGGTAACCGTAAGGATCTTAAGATCTACAGGATAAGCAAGGCTGAATTGATTCAAAACGATGAGGTGCCGGCTGAAGAGATTGCCTTTTATTATCCGGAACAGAAAAAATTTGAGCCGTCCAACAAGCACAATTTTGATTGTGAGGCCATGATTTGCGCCGGCGACAGCTTATATCTGTTTACTAAAAACAGAGGCAATTCAAAGACGGATCTGTATAGCATACCCAAAACACCAGGCAATTATCAGGCAAAATATCATGATCGTTTTGATGCCATGGGGCTGATCACAGGAGCAGATTTCAGGCAAACGCCTGTTAAAAATTCGCTCGTTTTGATCGGATATACAGTTGAAGGCAAAGGCTATCATCCGTTCATTCTATATTTTCATGACGTGAAAGGCACCGCCTTTTTCAAAGGTCCATTTGAGCGGATGATGTTCGATGGTAAGCTACAGACGGAAACAATTTTCTTCCACGATGGTCGATCAGTCTATGTAACCAATGAAGAAGAACATGGGGATAAAGGCTTTATCTATCAGGTAGATATCCAAAAATAAGGAACTTTTCTTTCCCATAATTTATATTATGTTAAGTAGTAATTTTTAAGATATTCCCTTCTATATGAAGCAATCAGGCATTTGTCCAAAGTGTAAGAAAGCAGCCGTTATCCAAATCAAAGCTTTTAAGGGTTCATCAACCTCTAACAGAGTTCAACTATCTAAATGGGGAACTCAGTTCACATTCTTTGATAATTTCATTTGCACAGGATGCGGCTACATGGAGCAATACGTCAATCTGGAAGATAAAAACTGGCAGAAATGGCTGTCCAAAAAACTCGAAGATGACTCACTTGATTCAGACTTTGTCTGAACCAGAAACGTCTACAAAACCACGATGGCATGATCCGATTTCATAATCATCCTGCCTATAGGATTTGACCACAAACCTTCTTCTTTAAGGATCTGTTGTGCTGCATCCAGATCAGCAGGATCCACTGCAATCAGCAATCCTCCACTGGTCTGCGGATCACACACGATGTTTCGTTGCGTTTCTTCAGACAAGGAAAGATTGCAACCGTAACTATCGAAATTCCTGGTTGTGCCGCCAGGAATACAACCTTCCTTGATGTAATCCAGGACACAGGGATCTATAAGCGGAAGGTTATCAAATTCTATTTCAGCTGTAGTATTACTTGCATTGCACATTTCAAGGAGGTGTCCTGCTAATCCAAATCCTGTAACATCCGTCATCGCATGTACCCCTTTTAATTTGCCAAACCGCTCCCCTACTGAATTCAGTTTCACCATGACCTCTACTGCGAGTTGCCCATGCTCCTCCCTGAGTTTTCCTTGCTTTTGAGCAGTACTTAAGATACCTATACCTAATGGTTTGGTAAGCAATAAGATATCATCAACAAATGCGCCTCCGTTTTTCTTTATTTCGGCAATCCTGACGCGGCCAGTGACCGCAAGACCGAATATTGGTTCAGGGGCATCAATACTGTGTCCGCCAGCCAACGGTATGCCTGCATCCCTGCAAACGCTTTGTGCGCCTTTTATAACAAGCCCTGCTACCGCCGGGCTCAAGAGGTTTATCGGCCAACCCAGAATAGCGATGGCCATCATCGGCTTACCTCCCATTGCATAGATATCGCTGATCGCATTGGTGGCCGCTATCCGGCCGAAAGTTTCAGGATCATCCACAATAGGCATGAAAAAATCAGTAGTGCTGATCACCGCAGTACCATCTCCAAGATCCATCACAGCTGCGTCATCTCTATCTTCATTACCAACCAATAAACCCGGATGACTATGTAAAGATTTTCCGGCCGCAGCCAAAATGCTATCTAAAACAGATGGTGATATTTTACATCCGCATCCTGCCCCATGGCTGTATTGTGTAAGCTTGATAGCATCCTGAATCATCATCGTAATTTGAATTATACTTTTACTTTATTAAATAGCTATTAATCTATTGATAATAAATGCTTTATATCTTACTAAGCAATAGTTTATCAGCGGCTGTGTGCACATCATCACATTGGTCAATCCGGACCAGTTTATCAGTTGGCCAGCTGGCAAGTTGAAACTGGTATGCCTTATCATAATACTTTAAGGCAATAGATGCAGCACCCCGAAGGTCTCCTTCCTCGAGTGCCTTAATGGAGGTCTGATAATCAAGCCCTCCCAGTCGTTTAGCGATTCTATTAAATGAAGATTTCAACAGCTCAATATCTACTGGTTCACTATAGTACTTCAAAGCGCGGTCGAGACGAATCTCCCTGTCTACTTCTATCGTATAAAGTCTGGAGGTCCTCATCTGATCCCACAAACCATCAGGAATATGTGCCTTGCCAATACTCTTCGATTCATTTTCCAACCACACTTCTTTCGCTGGATCCATTGTTAGAAAAGTCTGGAAGAGGTTGTTTTCAAACTGTTCTGTCGTGGGTTGTTGCGGTTCTCCGATAGCGCCAAAAGCGCTACCCCTGTGGTTTGCCAGTTTTTCCAGATCAATGACTTGTTCTCCTTTTGAAGCCATAGCATGGAGTACTTCTGTTTTACCGGCACCAGTGCAACCACCAAGTATATTGAGGGTAAAAGGGTTGGCATTAAAAAAAGTCTGAAGCTCGCTTCGGTAAGCTTTGTAGCCTCCTTCGAGACGAAATGCCCGGGTACCTGAAAAATTAAATAGCCATTGAACAGCCTGACTGCGTTTACCACCTCTCCAGCAATGGATGATTATTTCTTTTCCGGAAAGGTTGCGGTAAGGTTGAACAGCCTCAACCAGGTCGTTCATCTTTCCACCAGAGATTTGAAGACCTTCTTTAAAAGCTTCTTCAGGTGAGTTTTGAGTGTAGATCGTACCTACTCTGGCCCTTTCTTCGTCCGTAAACAAGGGTATATTAACTGCGCCCGGGATATGTCCCGCAGCAAACTCTCCGGGAGACCTGACATCAATGATCTGCCAGGCACTCCAATCCCCGATAATCTCCCTGATGGCAACGGTGTCTCCCATGTGTTGCAAAGATACACTTGACATTAAAGAAAAAAAGGAAGCTAACTTCTTAGCTTCCTCTAACAAAAGACCAGATTAGTATGAAAAAACTCTACTTCCTTATGAGAGGTATCCTTAGTGTGGATACAGCATAATAACGTATGGAAAGACGCATTTCATTATGTGAGGTTGCCGGGCATACGCGGTATCTCGTCAAATGCAGGATTCTTCTCGACAGAAGGAGCTTTTAGGTCCTGTAAAAGTGAAGACTTAGTACTGCCATCTGTCCAGATAGTGCAAGAATAGTTTAGCGGTATTATAGGCATCATCGATAGCCCTGTGATGTGAACCTTCAAATTCGATCTCTGTGTATTCCAGTGCTTTGATCAATCCGACTTCCTTAGGCAGACGATGCAACAGGGCATATTGCGATTTAAGGTTGATGAATCCAGGCAGAAACCGGTCGTCTACATCATGTCGTAGGCAGTCAGCATGGATGAGTTCCATATCCTTTCCACCCCAGGTACACATGAGATGTGGTCCATCCAGGCTATAATACCAATCTTCAAACAAGGGGAAAATATGTTCAAAGGTCTTTGCCTTATTCACCTGTTGCTGCGTGATACCTGTCAGGTCTGTGCAATAAGTGGAAAGTCTTGGATGCTCTACCGGCCTGACAAAGGACTGAAACTTATCAATCCATTCGCGGTATCCATTGACACGATACGCACCTATCTCAATGATTTCGGAGTTCCGGTCCATAGCATTTCCTTGCCAGCACGTAGCCTCCAGATCGAGAATGATATAATTCATGAGGTTTGCCGGTTAGTCTGTTTCCTGAAGCCGGTCGTGAGCAGTATGGATCCCATCCATATCCCAGCTAATCTTCTCTTCAATATGAAAACCTGATAAGCGGTTATGGTAATAGTAGACGAGCATTGGGTTCCTGGCGATGATATTGTCTTTCTGGCCTAATTTAAGGGGCCATACAGCATGAAAGGATCCAAGGTATTTTATGCCATGCCGGATCATGTCATCGGGCTCCAGTTGATGCAATTCATCCTGCAACTTGATCATATTATCCCTTTCCATTTGCTTGATGACCTCCAGGATGGTCAGGAATGACTTTCTGAAAAGACTCATAGGAATGGAGAGCATGTCTACCGGTAACCGAAGCAAGGCAAACAGGTCCATCGATGGATGCATTTTACGAAGGATCTGGAAAGCGGTATAGGCTACCAGGTGGCTGGTCAGCACTACGTAATACCGCTCATAGTTTTCAACTACTTTTTCAGCGAGTTTACGGGTATATACTGTTTCGCGCTGGCGGTTGGCTTCTATTTTTCCATGAAGGGAGAAAAACTCCTTGATGTCTACCCGCTGTTGCCGGTCGTCTATGCTCTCTGCATTAGCGTCCAACCGATAACCAAGCACATCCATTGGTTCACCAAAGGAAAGATGGATTTCATTGGACTGGGAAAAGAACTTCCAGGCAAAGGACAAAATATTCCTGACTTTAAAACCCTTTCTGGCGGCACTTACATACTTTTCTTCACCGGTTGATTTAAGGTACCCTGAAATGAGGCTTTGTGCTTCGAGTGTACAATGGTATCCAAGGATCAGCGGCACAACGATTATTTTTTGATTACCACCATGCTCATAGATGGACCTTTGCGCTGAGAGCAATGAATTAAGCAATCCGTACTTCAACTCACGTTCTATTTCACCTGACCTTGACCTGGTCCCACCCGGAAAAAACAAACTGTTTGTTCCACGTTCAAGCATCACTTGTGACATGATCTTGAGGCTGTCCAGGTAGATAGGGTTCTTCTTACGACGATCGACGCGGTAAGCCCCCAGACGGGTCATGTAAAAGGCAAATATTTCAGACTCATATAAGTTAAGTCCGGCTCCATAGGCAAAAGCCGGAAGCCCCACGACTGAATCAAGCGCATAGCCGATCAGGATACTATCCAGGTTGGATAAATGCGTCGGAAGGATGACGACAGTACCATGTTGAAACATATTCCGCACATGATCTATGTCCCCATGTATTTTCAATCGCTCATAAAGTTCGAGCCGGGTACTCCAGAGTCGCCTATGGCTTTTGCCGGCGGCGGCATTCAGGAGTCGTTTAAAGAAAAGGGTTAAAAACTTCCGGGCAAATAAAAAGGTACTCTCTTTAAAATTGCCTGCAATCTCTGTTGTGTACCGATGAATGATACGTTTCAACACTTCCGTGTTGTTTGCCAGTTTGACTTCGGGCTTCAGTTTTTCGTTGGCGGTGATTTCAATCCTGATACGCTTCCAAAACTGTTCTTCATTGGGAGGATCCACCTTCCATGGATTCTCTTTTAGCCGGATGAGTTCGAGATAACATACCCTGGAGATGAGGTCCCCTATTCTGTCACCATGCTTTTCAAGTATGTATTCGACCGTTTGTTGATCTACGGTTTCGATCAGCCCCTCTCGGTCCTCATATAGTTTGTTGATCGGCCAGTCCTTGATATTGGGGATGAGGGGTGGATATATCTTCATAATCTGTTTACTGGACTTGCTTTGCAAAAATAGCATTCGTTTGATGGATGTAGGCAAGGATTTCGTCCCTGCCCAATTCCCGAAGGCTGCTGGTCACAATGAGTGGAGGCAAAGACTCCCATTCATTGAGGATATCGGCTTTATAGGCTTCCAGCGCCTGTTCCAGTTCTGCGGGTTTGAGCTTATCCGATTTGGTAAACAAAATGCAGAACGGGATATCATGAAGGCCTAGTTGGTTCATGAATTCCCGGTCATTTTCCTGCCGGGGATGACGAATATCCAGAAGTAAGAAAGTGCACATGAGGTTTTCACGGTGCAGGATATACCTGTCGATCAGTTTTGACCACTTGCCCCGGGTGGATTTTGATACCTGGGCAAAGCCATACCCAGGCAGGTCAGCAATCAGCCATTCCGGAGTCTCCACCACCCTGAATAAATTGATAGCCTGTGTTTTTCCAGGTTTTTTAGAGGTTCGGGCTATTTCCCTGTTACCGGTAATGTAGTTGATGATAGATGATTTACCCACATTCGATCGACCTATAAAGCAGTATTCCGGCAATTCCAGAGGAGGACATAGCTTAACATCTGTATAGCTGCCTATATATTGAACATCCATAGAATCTGCACCCTTCTGCCATTGTTGACTTCAGTCAGGATGCCTCAAAGTTACGATTATGTGCTGCCCTTCCGTAGACAGCCGCCCAAAACTCTTCATGAATGCCCCACAGGAGCGTTTATAAGCAGCCCGGTAAATGTCCGCTTGAAGGCCAGGATGGAGATTTTATTTTCCCTTCAATGGATTGAAGAGTAGAAAATATTCTAAAAAGAGTGAAAATTTTTCCGATTTCCATGTACCACTATTTATTTGGCTTAATCAGGATATTGAATTTTATACTCTGTTCAAATCAGGATCACCAAATTATTACGGCCGCTCATCGCTTTACAGGCAAATAATATTTTTTAAAGGATTTAAGGCCAAGTGGTAAAATATTTTAAAAAGTCCTCATATGCTCACATTTCGGATAATAACGGCCCGCACTTTGATCGTTAGAGGGGTATTAACTATGAAAATACCAATTTAAATCCTTGAACAAAATGAAAAATATCCGCAATTACTTCATCATAGCATGCTTTAGTTTGATCAGCCTGAATGCATTGCAGGCTCAGGTTTCCATGGTGTATTCTCTAGGCATTAGTCCTCAACAAGCACCTCAAGGTCACTATGTCTTCGTCAACAGATCTTCGCCGGACAGTGAATTTACATTCAACCTTTCCCAGGTAAAGGCATCCTATTTTGTTGGCGCTGGCATTCGTTATACGATGGCTCCATTCTTCCTGATGACTGAAGCACAATACAACAAGCGATCTTATGTCTATGATGTAATACCTACGAGTTCTTCATTTATACGATCTGAAGAAACTATTCAGTTTAACGAATCTATGCACGTGATCAATGTGCCAGTTTCTGTTGGCGTTGAATTGGGTGTTATTGAAGTTTTTAGTGGTTTCCTGCCGCAGTTTATAGTTGCGCATCAAACAGACCTTGACCAGTTGACAGGATATAGTGATGACCTCAAGACCTTACGTCTTGGATGGCATACAGGCATCGCAGCTAAAGTGAATAAACTTCGAATAGGTCTTACCTACCAAATGGATGCAAATAATTATGCAGATCATATCTCTATCAATGAACAGCAATTGAAGCTGACAGGAAGATCAAGCCGCGTTATAGGCTCTCTTTCCTTTGTTTTCTGATTTCCTGCACCATAAAGATTTAATATTTCAAAGTCACTTCATCTTAGCAAGGAGAAGTGACTTTGTAAATAGGGAAGGATCATTGTTGTGAATAGTTTTACTTAACAAATCCAATGTCTCCATTGAGCGCTCCATCGTCCAGCTAAGGAGTTGATGGTTTTCGCCTTCCTCCGCATGTTTTTTAAAATAGACCTTAGCTTTGGTGGTTATTTTGTCAATATAAGCACCGTACTGCTTCTCCGTTTTGTGACTTCCCTTTCGTAAGACAGATATCAGGAAACGGTTTCCGTTATAGGTGTTCAAATCCTCTATGATATCTTCGATATCATCATTCATTTCAGTGATCAGATCATAATACGCCCAGTCCTTTTCCTTCCAGATACGATTCAGTTCAGGTTGCGCGTCATAGATCAGATGCCGGATGAGTCGTACATCACAAGATTTGGTGGTATAAAAATTACGGAATGAAACGCTTGTTGGCCATTTACCTTTTCGGCAGTTTCGCTCAATCCGCTCATACTCCCGGATTTCACGCAGCAACTTGTCAATTTGTGACGAGCTGTATTTGAGTTTGGAGAGCGATTCCTTGATCTTATCCCAGCAGGAAGCAAGCGCACTTTTGTCAAGCACCCACTGCCCTTCCAGGTATGCATCAAGAAGATAAATCTGGTACTGGATATCTACCAGATGTGCATAGAATATTTTGTCCTTGTCCAGTTCGCCTTGCTGTAAAAGACCGACTAGTTTTCGATACGAAAACAGTTCCTCAATCTTGTTTTTTATCTCTGGTTCCCCTGAATATTTCTTTTTAGCCATCTTCGATTAATCCACTTTGATCAACCTGCTGACAGCTAAATCCCTGCCTGAACGGAATGTAATGTAATAGATACCTGCCGGGTAATTCCTCAATGAAATTTCACCTTTATACCATTCATCGTACATGACGATCGTGCCATCAAAAAGTGGTGCACCTGATGCAGAAAACAAACTATAGGGTAAGAATACTTGCTCATTATCAAATCGTGCATTGACCTGGAAAACACCCTTTCCAGGATTTGGTGATATCTGAATGAAGTAATCAGCCGTAATGGATGATGTGCTGACCATCGTTGATACCGTCACCGTGTCCGTGGTCGTACAACCTGCGCTATCCTTGACTGTGACGATATATTCACCTGGCTCAAGCATGACAAAGAATGAATCCTGAACAAAAACACCATCCTGTATACTATACGACACCGGGCCAATGCCTCCTGACGCAGTAACGTGTATCTCACCTACGTCTCCGCCGATAGCAGGTTCTGTGGTGATCAGCGCTTGCAGGTTGCAAGACAGGATTTCAAAGGATGTAGTATCCTGGCATCCTGCACCATCTTTCGCTAGCATCGTATACACACCAGGTGTGAGATTTAAAAACGAACTGCTGGACTGGAAATTCAAACCGTTATCAATGCTGTACGTAACCTCACCGAGGCTATTATTTGTTTCCGCCATGGCAATAGCATCGCCTGCACCTGGTGTGGATTCATGCTCTACTCCAACCTGGAGAGCAAACAAGCATTGGGCCGTAAGGCAAAACTGGTTAGTGGATTGTGAACCAAAATTTGGTTTTGGTAAGTCAGCGATAAGCACGCCAAATTCATTGTAGATTTCATAATCCCCTTTGACACCTTGCGCAGACATACCGTCGCCAAAGGCATCGTATACTATAAACGTGTAACATGCTTCAGGGTCTAAACAGAACTGCGAAGTAGATGTAGTCTGTTGTTCAGCGAATGGCCCATCAGATGCGATCACATTATTTTCATCATCAAGGAGTTCCCAGGTGGTTTCTTCCGGAAAATTATCTGTAGTGAAATTCAGAAAAACCTGCTGGCCTTCCGGGTTAGCAGTCAATAACCAGGTGGGTTGGTTGTTGGCTGGCACCTCATCCGAATAGACATAATTCACAGTATCTACGCTGACGGTGAATTGATTTTCACCGTCATTGATCCTTGCAGAAAAATCGGCAGTTGTTTCTTCGCCGAATGCCAGTAAACCCGTCCATGAAAGGGTATCAACTGGTGTTCCGGACAAATACAATGAATAAGTAAATTGCTTGACTGTATCCAGACCTGTGTTCTTGACGCGCAAGGATATCACTGCGTCTTCTGAACACACGACTGCTGCATCACCTTCCACCACATATTCAAGTGCAACATCCCTGAGTCCAAATTTGGTCACCATAAATGTCAGAGTGTCATTTCGTTTATTCCCATCATTGTCAAGAAAGGTTGCAATACGTAGTGGATAGGTTCCTGCCGCCAAAATATCAAACGGAGTATTAAACGTAAAATCTAATTCTTCATCTACGGGCAGACTGTCGATATCTGCGATTTCAGTGATCCATTCCCCATTGTTAAACTGATAGCCTACTGGAAAATCAAATACGGTAGTTAGCCCACGATTGAAAACGCTGAAGCTTACGTTTTGGGAACCAAGTGTAGCATCATTGACTGGGGATAAGAGACTGAGGGGAAATACATCAATTGTATCCCTGCTTGCTGCAAACGCCACGATTCTTGTAGCCCATGTATTATCGGATGGCAGGTATTCTCCGGCAAACCAAAATGTTGATTCATCCGCCGGATCGACCGACATAGAAAAGTAGTCTCCGAAGCGATCAAAGCCCTGGGATCCTGAGCCGGAAGCGAATTCATACTCTGTAAATGTCATGATACCTTCCGGATCTCCTGAATAACGGCCTGTATAGCGCAAAGAAGGATGTTTATCAGGTCCTGACACCGCATACCCAAGTCCGATACTACCCTGGCCGTCTAAAGCTATGGAAGGCATAAAGCGATGTATTCCATCATCAGATCCGACCGTACCTTCCTGGAAGATATGCCAGTCCTCGGTGGAAGTTTTCCTGAATTCAATCCACCTGATACCCGCTACATCCTCTCCAGTCACGTCAACCATAAAGGCCATCACAAACGCCTCATGTGTTCCGAAATTCCTGTAGTTGGCTTTATTACATATAATCCATTGTGCTCCATCGATTCCCTGGCCATTTGGCTGTGGGATGCAGGAAAAACCACCGGTGTTTTCTTGCTGGCAACCATCAGTGTCAAAAGGCGCAGTGGGTATGGATATTTGCTCAATATTGGAGTTATTTGAATCATTCCAGTCAATATTGATCTTATGAAACACAATTTCATCTGTAAATGTGGTACCCCAATCATCATCGTTGAGTTTTACCACTATTCCCGGACTTCCTTCTGGAGGAGGAACTAAACCATCCCAATCCACAGGTTGGCCCACTTCAAAGGAAATACCTCCGATTTTTGGAACCGTAAGGCGCTGGATCCTTGCTGTTTCAACTCCAGCCAGAATATCTTCACGGTTGATTGCATAAATTGGAAAACTGTTGCCTCCTTCATTGGTCGTTAGATAATAGGCATCACCCCAAATTCCATATTTAGGGAAATCCGGAAACCTGGGTGTCTGGAAGGCATAGGCATCCCAGCTACCACGTGGGTCACTGGTGTGAGATATCGCAACCAAAACGCGGTTATTGGAAGGGAATTCAGTCAGGAACCACCTGTCCACTGCCTGGTCGTATAAGAGGATGGGATCACCAGCTGAAGACTGTTGTACCTGGTTCCAGATAGAATTGGCCGAGATGAGGCCGCTGACGGGTGTGCCGGACTTATCAAAAACCCTGAAAAAGGTAGCATTGACGATTTCAACATAAAAGTCCCTGCCGATATCCCCATTGACGTCTGGAGGCGTAGAGCCAGAAGATGCTTCGCCAATACCTTCAATATTGACGATAGGAAAAATATCATTCGATGGCATCCGGCTGTGACCAGGATTAAACAATGGGTCAGGTCCCTGAGGCAGAGCTTCAGGATTGTGGGTGATCATCTGTCTTCTTCCAGCGAAATTTGGAATGACCCTAGGTTTATTTGCTTTTCGTTCCTTGCTTAAGGGAATCTGTGGGCAATGCACCAGCCCTGTCATACAAGGGTTTTGTAGTACCCAATTTAACAGCAAAAGTGTTTTCAGCAGTGAAATACTGTTGCGCGGTCAGGGAGGTCGTAATGCCGGATGCCAGTATAGTTATGGCAAACAAAAAGCGTCTCATAAAGCAAGCTGGTTGCTTTACCGATAGAGTATTTTTCATAGGTCAAAATTAAGAAAAAGATAGAGGAGGCCGGCCTACTATTTGAATGTGCCAATTGGCGACAATCAGCCATTTGGCGACATACCCCCGCAGTATTCAAATGCAGGCGTTTAATCCTTATCGACTTTAACAAATGAAAAGGATAACCTATCCGTGGTATTTTGAATGACCTGCTCTCCCCTTTTAATTCATGACGATACGCTCAATTAAATACAGCAGCTAAATAAGGTTAATTCGAAATAGCATGATGATTCTTATAAATTAAAAAGCCAACATCTGCTTTAAGGAAAATTAAGGAAAAATATATAAATGCATAAATCCGGATTAGCCCGATGATCAATGCGGCAACCTAATACCACTGTTGAGGACCTAAACAATATACTGTGTCTTGTGTTTGGTTTGGTACAATAAATGCTGTTACCTTTGTAATATACTGGATAAAATGATTAATTATTGTTTGGGTATTCCAGGTATGCATAACATTTGAATTTATATTTTTTAACTAAACGAATGAACATGAATGATCCAGAATTAAAGGCAATGTCAGCTGTCTATGACGCACTGAATGGCCTTGATGCAACTACCCGTCAAAGAGTTACTGATTGGGTATTGGCGAAATTAGGAAGCACACAAAGTGCACCATCAGAAAAGAAAGGTGCAAAACGTGGACGCAAACCGGGCTCAAAGAAGGCAGCAACTAAAGTTGCCGTAAAAGCTACCGGTGCAAAACGTGGCCGCAAGCCAGGCTCTAAGAAAGCAGGTGCCAAGAGAGGTCCAAAACCAGCTACCGTCGCTGCTGCTGCTAAGCCAGCAAAGAAAGCAGGTAAGAGGGGACGTCCTGCAGGATCAGTGAAAAAGACAGCTAAAAAGGCTGCTACTAAATCCACCGGATCTAAACGGGGCAGACCTCGTAAATCAGCTGGTGCATCTGCGCCAGCAGCTGCCTGATCACAAATGGATTAAATGAAAAAAGCCTGATGAAATTTCATCAGGCTTTTTTTATTGATTTCAAGAGAAAAGGCCGTTAAGACGTGATTAAATCAGGTATTAACGGCCTTATTTTTCCAATTGATTATAACACCACCAGTTTGAAAGGAGCTGCTTCGCCATTCATTTCAAACAATACAATATATACTCCACTGGTTAACGAAGCACCTGATAAATCCCAGTTGCCCGTGCCTGAGGTAATCGCTTTAGTCAACAGACGCTGACCAGCCAGATTAACTAAAGTCATCGTTCCGTTACCATTCACCAGACCCTTCCAGCTCACCATCACGTTGCCCTTTGAAGGATTAGGTGTGATGGAAATAAATTCACTCCATTCAGGAGTCGTTGTAGACACAGTTCCGGTGATGACCACAGGTGCTGAAGCGTTGGACCAGATACATCCGTTTGCATCTGTAATCGTATACCAGTATTCACCTGGAACTAGTCCTTGAATACTTGTGCCCGTTCCGCCATTGTTCCAGGCAATACCATATGGTGCAGTTCCTCCCGCTACATCAATAGTGATGCTTCCATTATTTTGTTCAGTACCTGAAGCATTCACAATCTGGGTATTGGCGACAGTCAATACATCAGGCTGAGTGACCTGAACAACGGCCTGGCTTAGGCAACCATTATTATCACTGATCACACAAGTATATTGTCCGGCAGGAAGCTGGTTGATTTCAGGTGTCGTTTGAGCACCTATATCCCACAAATAACTGTAAGGAGCAACACCACCGTTCACTGTTAAAGTAGCTGCACCATTTGATTCTCCGAAACAACGCACTCCGGAAATACCTGCAAGGTGTTCTACAACAGGTGGCTGTTGTATAGTATACGGTCCAGCTACAAAAGGACAGCCATTTGCATCAGACACCAAGCATTCCACTACGCCGGCAGGAATATTAGAATATGTGTTTTCGGATTGATAAGGACCACCATTAAAAGAATAACTGAAAGGCCCTACTCCACCTGACAAGTCAACAGCTACCAAACCGTTTGACTGTCCAAAACACAGGTTGTCTACGACCGTAGATCCAACCAGGATAATCGCTGCGGGTTCGGTTATAGTGTATTCACCAATGAAAAGGTTTGCCTGTTCATCAGAAACAACCAATTGGTATAAACCTGCAGGAAGATCAGCGATGTTGGGATCAGTATACGTCTGCCCACCTGGTCCAGTCCATAGATATGTATAGTTACCTGTGCCACCATTGACCTGTACAGTTACACTACCTGTTGAGTCAGCATTACAAAGTACATTCTGAACTTCAGCGAGTACGCTGATTGTACTTCCACTCTGTACGACCTGCACCTGGTAACAAGTATTGCTTGATCCACATCCATTTTGAACCGACAGGCAAACATCATAAGTACCTTCGGCGGCAAAAGTGTGCACAGCATTTGGTTCTGTAGAAGTATTTCCATCTCCAAAATTCCACAGCCAACCTGACAGGTTGCTGCCGGTAGAAATATCGGTACCTATCATCGTAAGGCTGCTGGTCTGATACTGATAGTTAGCAACAGCAGGATTGATATCGTTATTGATAATTACAGAGTCCACGTTTGAACATGAGTTCGCAGGGTTTGTCACTGAAATAATGTAGAGACCAGGTGCATCAACTGTAGGCAGGTAAGTATTTCCTCCGGAAAGAATATGCCCGTCAGGTGTTGTCCAGTTAACTGTATTGGCTGGATCACCATTACCCTGCAGGGCAAGTTGAAGTTGCTCACAAGTCATTGGAGCATCATCGCCTGCTGTTACTGCGGGAGCTTCAACAGTACTGGTTACTTCTACTTCGTTTTCAACAGGACATCCGCTGAAGATGTCGGTCACCAGGAGAACATAATCACCTTCCTGGTCTACGGTCACCGTGGATTGGTTGGATGGACCAACGATATTTCCATTTGTTGTAGTCCATTCATATTCATAATCACCACTTCCACCTTGCACATACCCGGATACCAGGGTAGTCGGTTGTGTGCAGGATATGTTTGGATCAGGTGAAAAATAGAGTTCGGGAGCTGCTTCGAATTCAATTTCAACTGATTCTTCCCAGACACATCCGTTTCCATCTTCAATTGTTGCAGTGACATTACCAGCATACAGATCAACAATGAGATCACCTTCCACATTTCCTTCGGACGAAAAAATCTCATAGTTACCTACCCCGCCATCAATTTCAAGTGCAATGGTTCCATTACCCTGATCACAATAATCGGGGGTAGTTTCATACGTAGCTACGAGTTCTTCAGGTTGCTCTACAGTAAAGGATTCTTCAAATGTACAGCCATTGGCATCTGTAGCAACGACTGTATAGGTATCAGCACTGACATTAGAAATGTTTTGTGTCTGGGCACCGTTACTCCAGTCGTAGTCGAAAGGAGCGTTGCCATTTTCGAGCTCTATACTGACGGCACCTGTCGCTTCTTCAAAACAAAGAGCGTCTTCTACCTGAGAGGATGCTAATTCGATTGGAAATTCCTCACCCGTGATGACGATATCTTCAATGATGTAGTCTTTTCCATTGGCTTCAGTTACTGTAACACTATAAGTGCCGGCACCTACATTCTGCAAGGAAGGTTGGTGTGAACCGTTACTCCAGTCATAGTCGATTGGACTAACGCCGCCCGTAACATCGAGAGAAACGCCTCCTTCGCCGTAACAAACGGCAGGCTCAACACTAGCTAATTCAGCAGACAGCCCGCAACTGGTGATAAATTCAGCCCATTCGGAGGCTGGAACCTGTCCCAGCTCATAGATTTTATAATCTGAGCAAACAGCATATAGGGTTGGAAAATAATTAATCTGGTATTGATTGGCTGTAGGATCACCGGGAGGAAGATCTATTATCGGATATGGAATTGCTGCAACCCAGTTACCTTGTGATTGGCTGGTTTCACCCAGGAGATCGGCCATGCCGGTACTTGGGTCACCTTCAATAAAGAATACCTGGGCATCGTCAAGGCCATTCGGACCATGCTCTTCCCAGAAGATCTCTAATTGTCCCCCTTGCATGTAATTCCAGCACGGACCACACCAGGTGGCTGAAAAGTCAAGCGCCACCATCTTTCCCTGATCCAGTAGATCATAGAGATGGTAGGAGTTTCCATAAATGTCAGAAAGAGTCCAATCAGGAGCGGTGGACCCGTCAGGAAGCTGTGCAGAAAGCCGCAGAGGGGCCAAAAATGCAAGCATCAGAATGAGGAGTAAATTTTGCTTCATAGTCGAGTAACAGAGTTTTGTTCTGCGAAATTTAGTGAATTTATTTTATTATGATAGTTTTTAATATTGTTTGCAACATTTATGCAATTAAATTGTAATTACAGATTGCCCCCCTAATTTTGCGTGGATGTTTCGATTCTTATTTATTCTGTTCCTGTTTACACCTTTTCTCGCCTTTTCCCAGCGCCCTGGAAATTCAGGAAATACTCCAAAGGGGATCACGGGTACGATATCCGGAAATATAGCTGACAGCACCAGTGGTGAATCGATTCCATTTGCCTCTATTGGCCTTTATAACCAGGTTTCAGGACAACTTATCAACGGTGGAATTTCGGATGAAGATGGCGGCTTCAGGATTCCAGATCTTCCTGCAGGTGACTACATGCTCCAGGTGGTATTTGTAGGCTATGCCGTTAAGGAAATTAAAGACCTGCGCCTCACCTCCCAGAAACCCGATCTGGACTATGGTACCATCCTGCTGGCACAGGAAAGTCAATTATTAAATGAAATCAAGGTTGTGGGCCAGGCTCCGCTGATTGAAGCCCGGCCGGATAAGATCGTCTATAATGCTGAACGAGACCTGACCACCCGGGGCGGCGACGCTGCGGATGTCTTGCGAAATGTGCCCTTATTGGCTGTCGATTTCGATGGAAATGTCTCTATGCGGGGTTCTGAGAATGTCCGGATTCTGATCAATGGAAGGCCCTCCGGTATTTTTAATGCCAGCGTCGCTGATGCACTCAAGATGATGCCGGCGGATCAGATAAAGTCCGTGGAGGTGATTACCTCCCCTTCGGCCAAATATGACGGGGAAGGAACGGCCGGAATTATAAATATAATCACCAAGAAGAAGAGTATTGAAGGTCTTGCTGGTTCGGTTGAACTCACTGGAGGGACGAGATCCAACCGAGGTAATCTGAACATGAATTATGGCAAGGGAAGGCTGGGCCTGAATGCATCAGGAGGTGGTCATTATTCCTGGCCTGCTGAAGGAACCAGCAATTTCAGGCGCGAGGAGTTTGGCATCACTGCACCTAGCTTGTTGACCCAGGATGGCTTCAATACTTCGTCCAGGCTCGGATATCGATTTAATGCTGGGGCCGAGTATAATATCAATGGGTTTAATACCCTGAGCAGTAGCATCAGCTTCAGAGGACATAACACCGACAATTTAAATGATGTCTTATCAAGCTATTCAGAAAATGATATTGTCGAGGAGGTTTACCGAAGGACCACAGATGGCTTTTCTCATCGCCTGGGTTGGGAATGGGAAGGTAGTTACAGGAAGACATTTGTTAAAAAGAACCAGGAATGGTCCTTTGCCTTCGAACTAGACAAAGATGATGATGAGAATGAGTCTGCATATGACTTAACGTACGCTCTCCCCCTGACACAACCAAATGCACTGGAGAACAACATTGACCTTGGTGATAATATTGAACTGACGATGCAAACCGATTACGCTCACCCCATTGGTGAAGATGTAATTATCGAAACCGGGCTAAAAGCAACTCTCCGCATGATAGAGAGTGATTTTAGTTTCCTCGAATACAATCCCGATCTGAATACATGGGTGGAAGATCCTATGCGGACAGATATATTCTTTTATGATCAGGATGTCTATGCAGGATATGTCAATTCCAATATCCAATTGGGAGATAAAATGACCTTAATTGCCGGCCTTCGGATGGAGGTAACAGATCTGAATGGGGACTTTAAAACCTTTGAAAGTCCCTTTGCCAACCAATACACTAACTACCTTCCCAATGTTACGCTGTCCCGTAAAGTCGGAGAATACAATCAGCTCAAGATTAGCTATAACCAGCGCATCCAACGCCCCAATCAACGGAACATCAATCCATACGTAGAATACAATGATGACCGGGATATCTCCTATGGGAACCCAACACTTGGACCTGAGTTTGTCCAGCAGGTAGAAATTGGTTCCAACTTTTTCCTAAAAGGAAATATGGTGAATGTATCCTTGTTCGGACGCCGTACTGAAGATCTGATTGAAAGCCTGCTTAAGATAACAGATGAAGGCGTTTCTGAAACTACCTACGAGAATTTTGGGGTGCGCAATTCGGTTGGCATCAACGTATTTGGGTCGGTCGCGATCACTGAAAAAATAACCATCAAAGGAGGGTTTGACGCCAATTTCTGGAGTGCGGATGGTTTCTTTGAAGGCGAAGAACTGACCAACACTGGTATTGATTATAATGGCCGATTAACTCTTACCTGGAAACTAATGGAGACGCTGACCATGGAGGGTTTTTCTATGTTTCGGTCACCCACCTATACGGTGCAGGGAAAACTACCGAATTGGGTCATGTCGAGCTTTGCGATCAAGCAGGACTTGTTTAAGCGGAAAATGGTAGTTGGCATCACTATTTCACAGCCATTCAGTGAAAACCGAACTTTTGAAAAGGAATTGTCAGGCGATGATTTTTACCAGAATAATACGACCGTAAAACCCGTAAGATCCATTGGACTTACACTGGGATATCGTTTCGGAAAACTGGAATTCAATGAAAGAAGCGGAAAGAAGAAGATCAATAATAATGATCTGAAAGAGGAGCAAGGAGGAGACAGTCAATTTTAAGCAAGAGGCCCGACCGGGCTGAGCATGTGTCATTTTTTATATGCAGTAGGAATATCAGGGCTAGTATCCAGCGATATCAGGGTCTGGCCATATGGTGTGAGCTGCCCAAAGGGCAAAAAAAAAGCTGGGAGGTTCACTTCAGAACTACCCAGCTTTACAAATTATAATCCCATGAACATATCCTTGATATATTTAGATCATCAGCGGGGAATTATTTCTTTCAAAGAGGACAGAAAGTTGCCGGTCGGCAACTTCCTATCCATCAGAATTATAATCCCATGAACATATCTAAATTAGAGTCTGGTACTTCTACCCGACTTTTCGTTTCTCTTTCGATTGATGATACAATAATCAGGAGATTACAGGCCCTGAACAAGTACAAAAAAACATAATTGTTACGGAGAAATATTTTGAATTAAATTATTTTGTTATATCTAAAAGGTTGATATATAATATTATACTAAATTTCAACTATTTATAGTCTCCTATTTTGTGAAAAGCCTGGAATATTTGTGTGGCGAAATCGATAAAAAATATTGGAAAAAAACTGGCTAAAGAGCAAAAGACAGGATTAAAAAGGGCTCTGGTAAGCTGGATTAGTGAGTGTGGTACTATCCGTCAGGGTAAGAAGGAAGGCCAGAATATCAGATTTCTGGCTCTCTGTGAGTACCAGATTGAACAGAAACGAGCTCTTATTGGGAGAGTTTTTGCCTCCACTGGTATAATGATCCACTACCTCTTCCAAAGTTTTAAGGCTTCCGTCATGCATATAGGGCGCTGTAAAAACAAGATTTCGCGACGTTGGAGGTTTAAAAAATCCATTTTGGCCGGCAATACCAGTGATTGCTCCCAGTCCCGGGTCACGAAAGCTGTATAAATCAGGCGATTCCTGAAGGCCGTTGTTGAAATAGTCATTGGTAGACAGTAATGGGGCATTATGACAATGACCACACTGTGCATCAGGAAGTGAAGGATCGATATTGAAAAACATCAGGTATCCATTGATCTCATTCTCCTCAAGCAATATTTCCCCCCTCAGATAACGGTCGTAACGGGAGTTTTGCCCGGAGACAAGTGTGCGGAGAAACTGGGCTATTGCTTTTGCTGCCAGGTAGCGGTCCACCATCGAAACATTTTCAATTCCGAACGCTTTTCTGAAATCAGCCGGATAGCCATCGTGGTTCCTAAGTTTTAATTCAACACTATCCCACGACTCCCCCATTTCAATTGGATCTTCAATAGGGATAAGGGCTAGTTCCTCTAATGTCTTTGCTCGCCCATCCCAGAATAGCCCGGAATAGTGAAATCCGACGTTAATAAGGCTTAGCGAGCCCCTCCGGGTGATACCATTAACGCCCTGGCTCAGGGCTAATCCATCACTGAAAGACAAGGAAGGCTGATGGCATGTAGCACAGGATACCGTACTGTCAATAGAAAGCAGTGGATCGTAAAACAACTTACGACCTAACAGGATCCCATCAACAGTCATTGGGTTGTCGTTGGGTTGCTCCAGTGCAGGAAAATCTGCCGGGACATCCAGCATATAAGGAACTGGATTATAGGGTATGTCGGTGAGGTCTCCTGCCGGAATCTGCGGTTCGTCAATGGAATCGTGGCAACTGATCACACCCACCAGGAGTACACCTATAAACCCTGCATACCGGATTGTTTTAAGCTGAAGACCCATCTTCATCATACAAAAGTCTAGAGGACAAGGCTGAAAGCAATAGCCAGGTTATTGACAATGGCGGTGATCGTTGAAATATCATCAGGACTGTGGTTCTGTGGGTTGGCTTTGATATCAACCCCTTGTAGTACCTTTTTATAATCGATGACGATATCCATAGTGGTTTCCAATCCGTCTTGAACGGTCAATGGAATATTGGCTTCTAAAATATTATATAAGGCATCAGAGCCAGTATGTAAAGCAAAACCCAGATCAGTGGTACCATTGCCGATTGTATCCAGGCGACCTTCTGTCTTCATAAATATATAGCTGCTCCATGGGGTCCAATAATAGGCGGTATTGCTCAGAGGGTTACCAGAAGAAAAGTCAGCTGGTTTCTTTGCGTTAACATCTGCCGGTACACCCACGCCAAATCGCATTCCATCGTAAGTGCCTGTCGGAACCCCTGAAATGGTTAAGGTGTAACCTGCCTCAGCAGCAGTTGTATTATCAAAAGTGAGATTGACGATTTCAACCTCATCGAGCAATTCGGGTGATCCTTGTTTCAGCAACTCCAGGTCAGAAATGATCATACTCAAGTGGGTAAATTCCAGAGTCTGACCATTTTCAAATGGGCGATTGTTGAACATTTGAAGAGGTATGTCGTCATACACCGCTTTGAAATGGAGCGTGACCGTTCCCTTTGTATCTGCAGGATCGTCATTACAGGAAGCTAGCCCAAGAATAAGAAGACTAAAGAAAATGAAGTTGAGAAGTTTCATGGCTTATTGTATGATTTGTATATTAGACTTTAACGCCTTGTGCCTTTAATAAGTTGCAATTAAAGTGATTATTGGGTCGGCAGAATACTGCCGGCAAAATTAGTGATTATTGAATGACGAAAACTGGCTGTATCAGCAGTATTAACATCCTTAAACCAAAGTGAATAATCGACGGTCAGCTTGAATTGTGAATCCTCTCCCGGGGTAAATTCGAAAGGATAAGCCAATGTCGTAAGTGCCTCATCACTGATAAAAATGGTGTCAAAGGATTCTACCGCAGTATCAGGCTGGATAATCAGTCTCATGCTCTCCAGCTTTCCTGACTGTGGATTCCATAGTGGGCTTTGATCAGTCAATTCAAGTGGTGTACCAGTATTATCTGCGTCCAGGCAACTTAAATCCTGAGTGAGTCCAAAGACAAAACGCAGAGAATCAATGACAGGGGCTTGCCGGGTCAAACCCATTGTGTAATTAAAATGCTCAGTATCAACCAAAAGATTGTCAGGAGAATAGGTCAGATCACCATCCAGGCAGGTCGCACTGACACTATCGACGTGATAGCTGATTCCCTGGCCATCCACCCATGTCCAATCCGAAAGGAAGTACACAAGGCCACTTATTCTATACGGGTGTCCATGTATATCAAAGAGCGTATCCGTAAGCGCAAAGTTGCGATCACCCCATTTCTGTGTCAGGGACAAGGCCAGGGAAGGATAGAGGCAACAACCATCGCAGGATTGTTCGGCATTCAGGTTGAAATTTTCTGCGTTGACATCCAGGCATCCTTGTATCCTTGTATTACATCCGGCTATTGAAATAAGGATAAGGAACCCTGTCATTACAGGCAGGAAATAATCACGAAGGGAGGTTCTTTTTGTATTCCGTAACAAGGCGTTTTATAATTTTTTTGACCTGGAATGAAAATTCTTTATTTAACATCCAATGATAGTACTGTTGATCTGTATAGAGCACTTCTGCAGCCGGCCGACCGATATATTTACCAAAATTGAAAACGATAACCCCATTGTGGTCGTATTTCAGTCTTTGGGTCGCATCAACAATCTGAAGATCGTTGGTAAATGTATTCAAAGCGTCTACATCTGGTATGATCGGTGCAGGGATTGCCTCCCCTTCTTCTGGTACAAAATCCAATCCTTCGTATTTACGTAACTGACCATCCAATACTTCGATGGTGGCGCGAACATCTTCCAGGGCATCATGGGCATTTTCCATTGGCTTTTGGCAATAAAATTGGTAAGCTGCGGAAAGTGTCCTGGGCTCCATTTTATAGAATATCCGCTGCACATCAATAGTACGTCGTTGATCGACATCAAAGTCAATGCCAGCCCGGGCAAACTCTTCCATGAGCACCGGGATATCAAAACGATTTGAATTATAACCGGCAAGATCCGCATCCCCGATAAATTCAAAAATCTCATTGGCCAACTGGATAAAGGATGGCTTGTTAGCTACGTCCTGGGGGGTAATACCGTGCACAGCCATCGCCTCCGGAGAAATAGGAATACCCGGATTGATCAGGTAGGATTTTTCAATAGAAGGAGAGCCATCTTTATGGTACCGAATCATAGCCAACTGGATAATTCTGTCCCGTATCACATTCAATCCGGTAGATTCGATATCAAAAAAAATCAGGTTGCGTTCAAGGCGAAGATTCATCTATTGGAGAAGTTATGGATATGAATAGTGAGATTGATGAGTGGTAAAAGGCGATCTGGTGACATAAAATAATTGACTTTGAAGCCTTTCCGGTCCATGATGCATCCTGAAGTAAAATCCCTACAGGATTCGATCCGGCGCTCAAAGGTAAGCTTTGAATCCTATAAACACCAGACACCTGTCGTATTCAATCCATTGTCATTATGCACAAAGCCCCATAATGCAGGTTCTTCTGTTATGTTCATTGGTAGGGATTAGTATATTTGGATTCCTAACGTTGAACTAGCGATACTTTGAATGAAACGAAACAGGCTCTCCTTAGTCTTGATAAACGCCCTGTTACTGGCTTTATTGGTAATTGAATGCATTAGTTGTAAAAACGCTGCTGTTGAAGAAGAACAGAAACCGGACATCCCCCTGATAGAATCCCGTTTTACCCTGATGTCCCCTGAGGAAACCGGGGTCAGTTTTTCCAATGATATTAAAGAGGATTTCAACTACAACAACTTTGTATTTGAATACATATACAATGGCGGAGGAGTTGCTACCGGGGATGTGAACGGGGATAGTTTGCCTGATCTATATTTTTCAGCATCAATGCTATCAAACAAGCTTTATATCAATCTTGGGCAATTAAAGTTTTTAGATGTAACGGATGCTGCCGGTGTTGGATTAAACACAGGATTCAAAACCGGGGTAACCATGGCGGATGTTAATGGTGACGGGCGGTTGGACATCTACAGTTGCCGTACCAGTAAATCTTCAGATGAAACAAATGCCGACCTACTGTATATCAATATGGGTAACCGGCTTGAAAATGGGATTCAGATACCTGTGTTTGAAGAACAGTCCAGGAAACTGGGCATTATTGATAATAAAAACACTAATCACAATTGTTTTTTTGATTTTGACAGGGATGGTGATCTTGACCTGTTCATTCTCAATCATCGGATAGCCTTCTCAGAATCCAATAGTTTAAGGTTGCAGGAAGCGAAAGATGGTTCGGTTGCCAGGAAAATGTTACCAGAAACGCCTTATGAATCAAACAGGCTATATGAGAATGTCAATGGCAAGTTCCGTGATATGACAGAGAAGGCAGGATTAGAAAGTTCTGCATTCGGTTTAAGTGCAACGCCCGCTGATATTAACCAGGACGGCTGGCTGGACTTGTATATCGCAAATGACTTTATCGAACCTGACCAGATCTTCATTAATAACCGTAATGGAACCTTTACTGACCGTTGCGATGAGTATCTGAAACATATGAGTCAGAGCAGCATGGGCGCTGATGTGGCGGATATCAATAATGACGGTCTGCCTGATATTTTAGTGATGGACATGAAGGCAGAAGATCCCTTCAGGTACAAAGAACTGATGAACCTGATGCAATATGACCGCTATAACCTTATGGTGCAATATGGCTATGGCCGGCAGGACGGGCGCAATGTATTGCAGCTAAATAATGGAAATGGTACGTTTAGTGAAATCGGCCAATACGCGGGTGTTTCCGCAACCGATTGGAGTTGGAGTCCATTACTGGCTGATTTTGATAATGACGGATGGAAGGATGCCTATATCACCAATGGCTACCGCAAGGATCTAACCCAACAGGATTATTTCACTTATTTCCGGGATTCGATTGAACGAACCGGTGGACTGAGTTCTGATGCTTATCCGGATATACAGCAATTTCTGAAATACCTCCCGGAGAAGAAAATACCTAACTATTTTTATATCAACAACCATCACCTGGGTTTTACCAATGCCACCCAGGCCTCAGGGTTGGATCGCCCTTCCTTTTCCAATGGCAGTGCTTATGCTGATCTCGACAGGGATGGGGACCTC
Source organism: Candidatus Opimibacter skivensis (assembly GCA_016721905.1). Classification (GTDB taxonomy): domain Bacteria; phylum Bacteroidota; class Bacteroidia; order Chitinophagales; family Saprospiraceae; genus Opimibacter; species Opimibacter skivensis. The sequence continues at coordinate 193,730 of JADKHH010000001.1, forward strand.
GATATCATTGTCAATAATATAGGTGAGCCGGCTTTCATCTATCGCAATGACATCAAGGGAAAAAACTGGATTCAGATCGACGTACAGCAAGCATCAGGAAATACGGATGGAATAGGAACTACAGCCGATGTGTATGCGGGTGGATCCCACCAATTTGCGATGCTGATGATCAATAAGGGCTTCTACTCCTCCTCCGAGCCCATCATGCATTTCGGCCTTGGTGCATCCGCAAATATTGATTCCATCATCCTGACCTGGACTGATGGGTCAAGGGAAATTTTAAAAGCAGTAAAATCTAATCAAAGACTTGTTTGGAAAAAAGGAACCGGGACTCCGTATAAGCCTGCCATTATAGCAGCAACTAAACCATTGTTCACCAACGCCGGTGTATTGCCAGCCTGGAAGCATCATGAAAATGACTTTGTGGATTTTAAACGAGAACGACTCCTGCCCTATATGCTATCGGCGGAAGGCCCTTGCCTGGCAGTCGGTGATGTCAATGGTGATAAACTTGAAGATGTGTATGCGGGTAATGGAAATGGTTTCTCCGCCACGATTTTTCTTCAGCAGGCTGACCAAAAATTTATACCCAGCACTCCACCATCATTTATCGTTGACTCTGTTTTTGAAGATTGCGGCTCCCACTTTGAAGATTTTGACCAGGACGGCGATCTTGACCTTGTGGTTATCTCGGGAGGTGCTGCCTTCAAACTCAATGAACCGATATATATGACGCGGGAATATATCAATGATGGAAAAGGAAATTTCAGTCGTGCTGCTTCATTTCCAATTGTCCGCACGAATGCCGGAGCATTGCTATCAGTTGATATCGATGGGGACAAGGATATAGATCTCCTCATCGGAGGCCGTTCGACACCAGGCTTGTTTCCAAAGGCACCAAAAAGTTACCTACTAAGGAATGATCAAGGTAAGTTTACGGATGTGACCCAACAGGTTTTTCCAGCACTGGATGGACTTGGAATGATCACGGATATCCAGTCAGCAGATCTTGACGGTGATGGTATGATAGAGCTGATCATAGCTGGAGAATGGATGCCGCTCACGATCTTTTCCTTTGATGGAAAATCTTTTACCAACAAGACGAAGGCCTTTGGTTTGGAAAAATCAAACGGCTGGTGGAAATCTATTGCGATTGAGGACATAGATGGTGATGGCGATGCAGATATAGTCGCGGGTAATTTAGGCCTTAACCACAGGTTAAAGGCTTCATTGGAGTTTCCGATCACCCTCATTTCAAAAGATTTTGATGGTAACGGATCCACTGATCCTATCATGTGCTTCTATCACGATAGAAAATTATATCCCTATGCCGGACGGGATGCGATCATCGCTCAGATACCTGCGCTGAAAAAGAAATTCCTACGGTATACCCCCTATGCTTCAGCAACGATCTCCGATATATTTAATGATGAAGAGTTGAAAGGAAGTACTTATTTATATGCCTATACCTTCAGCACAACGTTGTACCGGAATGATGGAAAATCATTTGTACCGGTATTACTCCCCTATCAGGCCCAGCTAAGTCCTGTCAACGACATCATCATCAGGGATTTCAATCAGGATGGAAGAAAGGATATCCTCATGGCAGGGAATTTTTCATATGCCGAAACAGAAACCGGGGAAATAGATGCGGGTAATGGAACCTTGCTGATCCAGCAGGCTGACGGGTCCTTTCAGTATTTAGTCAACCGTGATCATGGTTTTTGGGCGCAAAAGGAAGTGAGGGAGTTAGACCTTATCCGGTTAGCCAATGGCCAGGAGGCGATTCTCACCGGAAACAACCGGGGTCCGGTTGAATTAACTTACATCAACAATTAAATTACGAGGTGTTGCGGCATAACATATTCAGGTTTTCTACAATTTTGGCACCTCGTAATCCCGGAGCCCGGCCATTTAGTTTGTATCACCAAGCGAATGGGTAGTTGAGGATTAAAGTATAGCTATGAACATATATTTACCATTGGGGAGCGGACCCTCCCGGGTCTATTTAATGGGCTGCTATTGCCATGAACGAGTTGTATCTTTGGTCGTCCATTCCTGGTTAGGAACATAAACGTATTTACTATGAAATTGCCCTTTAAAAAGGTATCCGGTTTCGGCTTCATGTTGCTCCTGCTTCCTTTTGCAGGCTGTAAAAAAGCGGAGTCTCCTGTATCCGGAAAAGAGGAAAACCTGCCTGCTGTCAATGCAAGGTTCACCCTCCTTTCCCCTGAACAAACCGGAGTTGAATTTATAAATGCATTCACTGAGAATTTTGATTACAACATATACACCTACGAATATCTCTACAATGGCTGTGGTGTGGCTGTAGGCGATGTCAATGGAGATGGCTTGCCGGACCTGTATTTTGCTTCTGCCTTTGCCAGAAACAAGTTATATCTCAATCGGGGAAACATGACCTTCGCCGATGTGACAGACATAGCCGGAGTAGCAGCTCCGGACGGGTACAAGACCGGCGTCACCATGGCCGACGTTAATGGGGATGGATTGCTGGATATCTATAGCTGCAGAACCAGCAAAGATGATGATGGAAAAAAGACGGACCATCTTTTTATTAATAAAGGAAACCATACAGAGAATGGCATGGAAATTCCTGTCTTTGAAGACCAGGCAAAAAAACTAGGCCTGGACGACAACAGCAATACTAATCATGCCTGTTTTTTTGATATGGACCGTGATGGAGATCTGGATGTTTTTCTTTTAAATCACCGGATCGGCTTTGATGACGCCACTAAAATCCGGGTTTATCAAAAGGAGGATGGTACTACAGATCGTATCACTACACCTGAAACACCATTTGAATCCAACAAATTGTACAGGAATGATAATGGTCGCTTTGTGGAAATCACCTCCAAGGCGGGTATGGTCAATTCAGCTTTCGGACTTAGTGTAACGGCTGCTGATATCAATCAGGATGGCTGGATGGATTTATATGTAGCAAATGATTACATCGAGCCGGACTACGTGTATATCAATAATAAGAATGGAACATTCACCGATAAATATGCGCAGTACCTCCGACATTCAAGTCAGAATAGTATGGGCTCTGATGTAGCGGATATCAATAATGATGGTCTCGTGGATATCATGGTCCTCGATATGAAATCAGAAGATCCGATCCGATATAAAGAACTCGCGCATGTGATGCAACTAGACAGGTACAATCTATTGGTGCAGTATGGGTATGGCAGACAAAATGGAAGGAATATGCTACAGCTCAATACTGGAAATAATTCCTTCTCAGAAATTGGCCAGTATGCAGGGATTGCCAGTACAGACTGGAGTTGGTCACCACTGATTGCTGACTTTGATAATGATGGATGGCGGGATATCTACATCACGAATGGCTACCGGAAGGATGTGACGAATCTGGACTATATGAATTTCTTTAGGGATTCCATCTATCAAACAGGTGGACTGACACCAGAGAGGTATCCTGATATCAATGATTTCCTGAAGTTCATTCCGCAACAGAAACTCAGTAATTATCTATACATCAATACGGCAAAACTATCATTTACGAATGCGGGAAAACAAGCAGGAATGGACCAACCTTCCTTTTCCAATGGCTCTGCCTATGCTGACCTGGATCTTGATGGTGACCTTGATCTCATCGTCAACAACATAGAAGATCCAGCCTTTATATACCGTAACGATATCACAGGGGCCAACTGGCTGCAAATAAGTGTGCAACCCGGGAAAGGAAATACGCAGGGCATCGGAACCTCTGTGGATATCTATGCCGGCAATACACATCAATATGGAATGGTAGCAACCAATAAAGGATTTTTATCTTCATCAGAAGCTGTTTTGCATTTTGGCCTTGGCTCGTCTACGAGTGTAGATTCCATTATACTCCGGTGGCCCGACGGATCGTATGAAAGCAAAAAGAATATAAAGATCAATCAGCGAATTCTCTGGAAAAAAGGAGAAGGGACGGCGTATCAGGTGAAGCCAGTAAAGAATCCAGATCCGATTTTTAAGAATATGGCAGGTGCCATCAACTGGCGCCACAAGGAAAACGACTTTAATGATTTTAAAAGGGAGAAGCTAATGCCCTATATGCTTTCCGCTGAAGGGCCCTGTCTGGCAGTCGGGGATATTAATGGTGATAATTTGGATGACATATTTGCTGGTAACGGCACTGGATTTCCTGCCGCCTTGATGACCCAGAATAAAAACGGAACATTCACAGAAAAAATAATTCCAGCATTTGTCAATGACTCCTTGTATGAAGACTGCGGTTCCATCCTGGACGATTTTGATGGTGACGGTGATCTTGACCTCCTGGTGATCTCAGGTGGTAATTCATTTAATCCTAATGATCTTGAATACCTCACCCGATATTATATCAATGATGGTAAGGGTTCATTCCAGCGGGCTAATAATTTTCCGATTATCCGAACGAATGCAGGAGCCGTGCTGGCAGTTGACATAGATGGCGACCAGGACAAAGATATCATTGTAGGGGGGCGCTGCACCCCAGGTTCATTTCCTAAAGCGCCTAAAGGCTATTGTCTGAAAAATGAGCAAGGCAAATTCCTGGATGTCACAAAAGACATTTTTCCTGAACTGGATGGACTGGGGATGATCACGGACATTGAATCAGGTGATTTGAACGGTGACGGTAAGCCTGAAATTGTTTTCACCGGCGATTGGATGCCGATCACTGTATATTCCTATGACGGCAAAAAGATGATTAACAATACGAGCGCAATGGGCCTGGATAAAACGAATGGTTGGTGGAAATGTGTTTCTATTGCGGATATCGAAGGTGACGGTGACCTGGATCTCCTTGCAGGCAATATGGGACTTAACCACAGGCTACATACATCTGAAACCTACCCGGTCACTTTGATCTCAAATGATTTTGATGGTAATGGCTCAACTGATCCGATCATGTGTTATTACGCTGAAGGAAAACTCTATCCATACGCTGGACGGGATGCTATCATAGCCCAGATTCCCGTGTTGAAAAAGAAATTTCTCAGGTATAAACCCTATGCCAATGCCACAGTACAGGACATCTTTGCTGCGGATCAACTGGACAAAAGCAACTATTTATATACCTATACCTTTCAAACAACGCTGTTTCGAAATGAAGGCAAATCATTCGTTGCCACTACACTCCCCTACCAGGTTCAGCTCAGCCCGGTATTTGATATCCTTATAAATGATTTTAACAAGGATGGCCTGCAGGATATCCTGATGGCGGGTAATTTCAAGTATTCAGAGCCGGAAACAGGGGAAATGGACGGGGGAAATGGCACCTTGCTTTTCCAGCAGCCGGATGGAACATTCGTGTTTCAGTCTAACCTGGATCATGGCTTCTGGGCCCAGGGAGAAGTCAGGGAATTGAAATTCATCAAACTCGGAACAGGGATGGATGCAGTGTTGACCGGCAATAATAACAGTGCATTGGAGATAAATGCGTTCACCGGCAAAGAGCGCGTTATACAATAAATTAATTCCTGATCAGCATTCTGGTGAATTATCGGACTTTGAAGAAAAACATATAGCGTAAAGCAATACGTATGACCATCAATAAATATATTTTTTGCTATCAGGTAATATCTATCCGCCAATCAGCATAGTATGAAAAGAGGTTTTAAAATTTTGTCTGCAGGTGCAGGTATCATCATGATCGTCATGGCTTTTATGCATTGTAAAAATGCCGGTGAAGGTGAAGGAGTTGCAATTGAAAAGCCAGAGACAACTAAAGTAAACGCCCGGTTTACACTCATGTCTCCTGAGCAGACAGGGATTAAGTATTCCAATCTTTTTAAAGAGGATTACAACTATAATATCTTTACCTATGAATATATGTACAATGGGTGTGGTGTTGCTATAGGTGATGTCAACGGCGATGAATGGCCTGATATATATTTTTCAACTGCCTTTGGCCCAAACCGGCTATTTCTGAATCTGGGTAATTTTCAGTTTGTAGACGTTTCAAAATCTGCCGGTGTCTTAGCCATGGAAGGGTTTAAGACCGGAGTTACGATGGCCGATATCAACGGCGATGGCCGTCTGGATATCTATAGTTGCAGGACCAGTAAAACCGACGATGGCCTCAAGACCAATTTCCTGTTTATTAATATGGGGAATAAAACGATAAGTGGAATTCCTGTGCCCTATTTTGAAGAACAGGCTAAGCAACTTGGACTGGATGATAATAGTGACAGTAACCATGCAAGCTTTTTCGATTTCGACAAGGACGGGGATCTTGACCTGTTCCTGCTCAATCACAAAATTGGTTTCAAGGATGCCGCAAAGTTGCGGCTCAAGGAGCAAAAGGATGGCACCACGAAGCGGATTACAGCGCCGGAAACTTCATTTGAATCCAATCGATTCTACAGGAATGACGGTGGTCAATTTGTGGATATTACAGCAAAGGCAGGCCTCATCAATTCTTCCTTCGGCCTTAGTGCAACACCTGTGGATATCGATCGCGACGGCTGGCTCGATATATACGTAGCCAATGATTTTATAGAACCAGACAACATCTTCATCAATAACCGGGATGGCACATTTACGGATCATTTCTTTGAGTATTTCCGGCATGCATGCCAGAGTAGCATGGGGTCGGATGTTGCTGATATTAACAATGATGGACTTGATGATGTCATCGTCGTCGACATGAAGCCGGAGGATCATATCCGGTATAAAGAATTAAACAACGTCATGCAGTATGACCGGTATAACATGCTGGTGCAGTATGGATACGGCCGGCAACCTGGCCGGAATATGTTGCAACTCAATTGCGGCAACAATACCTTTATTGAAATCGGGCAATTTGCTGGTGTTGCAGCAACAGATTGGAGTTGGACACCGCTTATGGCTGACTTTGACAACGATGGCTGGAAGGATATCTATATCAGCAACGGTTACCGCAGGGATGTTACGGATATGGATTATACTAACTTCTACAGGGATTCCGTGAGGCGTACTGGTGGTATCAACCCTGAGCGTTTCCCAAACATTTATGATGTGCTCAAGCACGTACCAGAAAAGAAAATCAGCAATTATTTATTTATCAATTCACATGATCTCTCCTTCATTGATGCCAGTGCACAGGCAGGCATGGATATTCCATCTTTTTCCAATGGAGCAGCTTACGCAGATCTGGACAGAGACGGTGACCTTGATCTCGTCGTCCATAATATAGATGACCCGGTATTTGTATACCGCAATGATATCACCAATCAAAACTGGCTTCAGATTGTGCCAAAGCCTTCTCAAGGGAATCCCATTGTCACAGGCACCGCTGTTGAACTTTATGCAGCAGGCAATCATCAGTACCAGACACTGATGTGCAGCAAAGGTTTTTTATCAACCTCAGAGCCCATATTACATTTTGGCCTTGCCCAGGCACAGCAGGTAGATTCTATTATTCTCCAATGGCCGGACGGAGGGAGGGAGATCATGCGCAACATCAAAGTCAACCAAAGACTGATTTGGAAAAAGGGAGATGGAAAGCCCCATGCAAAAACGGCCAAAGCTACTCCATCGCCATTATTTGTTTCAGCTTCAAATAAAGTCAAATGGACACACCGGGAGAATGAATTTGTAGATTTTAAAAGGGAAAAACTGATTCCGTATATGTTGTCCGCTGAAGGGCCTTGTCTGGCTGTAGGGGATCTCAACGGAGATAAACTTGAAGATATTTTTACAGGCAGCGGGTCAGGATTTCCTGCTGCAATTCTTACACAGAGTGCTAATGGTTTATTTACCGAATTACCTGTTCCGGCTTTCAACCTTGATGCAGGCTATGAAGATTGTGGCTCAGCCATAGAAGATTTTGATGGAGATGGTGACAATGACCTTATTGTTATTTCAGGAGGCAACGCTTTTCCTGAGAACGCACTCGAGTATCTGCCAAGACATTACATCAATGATGGTAAAGGAGGTTTTACGCGGGCACAGGATTTTCCGGATGTCCGGATTAATGCAGGTAGCGTTTTAGCAGTGGACTATGACAATGATAATGATAAAGATATATTGATTGGTGCCAGATGTGTTCCAGGTGCTTTTCCAACAGCCCCAAAGAGTTTTCTTCTTAGAAATGATAAAGGAAAATTCACGGATGTCACAAAGGATATTTTTCCTGATCTGGATGGACTCGGCATGATATCAGATATTGAAGCGGCAGATCTCGATAAAGATGGGAAACTGGAGTTTGTTATCGTTGGAGAATGGATGCCAGTGAGTGTGTTTTCGTTTGATGGCGGAAAGTATGTCAACGTAACAAAATCCTATGGTTTTGAAAATACGGCTGGATGGTGGAAAACCGTGACCGTGTCTGATATTGATGGTGACGGAGATTTAGATATTATAGCGGGCAATATGGGTCTCAACCACCGTTTAAAGGCTTCAGAAAATCAACCTTTGACCCTTATAACCAAGGATTTTGATGGCAATGGTTCGCTGGATCCTATCATGTGCTATTATGCAGATCAGAAACTGTATCCATATGCTGGCCGTGATGCGATCATATCACAGATCCCAAGGCTCAAGAAGAAATTCCTGCGCTATAAAGTTTATGCCAGTGCATCGATTGATGATATATTTACAAAGGACGAACTGGAAGGAAGTACGTATCACTATGCGAGAACTTTTGAAACCAAATTGTTCAGAAATGACAATCAGAAGTTTGTTCCTGTGCGACTACCTTCTCAGGTGCAGTTCCATCCAACCTTTGATATTCTCGTGCAGGATGTCAATAAGGATGGTCGATTGGATATATTGCTGGCAGGCAATTTTCTCTATGCGGAAACGGAGACTGCTGAAATGGATGCTGGTAATGGTACATTATTATTGCAGAACGCAGATGGATCTTTCAGTTTCAGCAACAATAGAGATCATGGCTTCTGGTCGAAAGGAGAAGTCAGGGAATTGAAAATGATCAAAACGGCCGATGGAAAACAGGCGATATTAACTGGCAATAACCGAGGTCCTATTGAAATGCATACGCTCCTTAAATAAGCTAAACCATGAGTGAGACAAACCTGCTGAAAGTAGATCCGTTACTGGATGGTGTGCAGCCCTCCACGACCCCTGTTTCCAGGGAGGCTATGGAACTGGCTGAGTTTATCAAGGATCGTTCACATTCCTTAGTAGATCGTATTGAGTCCTATCAGGATATCATCAGTCTTGAAATTGGAGATACCCCATTGACACGTATGCGTAATGTGGAGCGTGAAACGGGATTGCGACAGTTGTATATAAAATTTGAAGGGGGCAATCCAAGTGGAACTCAAAAGGACAGGATAGCCTTTGCACAATGCCTGGATGCAATGCGTAGAGGATATGATACGATATCGGTGGCTACGTGTGGCAATTTTGGAGCAGCAACCGCCCAGGCTGCTTTTCTGGCGGGGTTACATTGTAAAGTATTCATACCGGAGACGTATCATACAGACCGAATATCAGAAATGGCGTCATATGGTGCCGAGGTGATTCGGTTTCCGGGCAGTTATGAAGACAATGTGTATCACTCCCAGCAGCAGGCCAAGGCAAACCGATGGTATGATGCTAATCCCGGCGGTCATAATGCAAGTCTGCAGATCAGTGCCTATGCAGAAATTGCATATGAAATATATGATGTACTCCGGGATGCTCCCAGGTATGTAGCTGTGCCGGTGAGTAACGGTACAACACTGGCCGGAATACATCGTGGTTTCGTGACTTTGTTTCGCAGGGGACGCACCAGCAGGGTTCCGATCATGATTGCTGGATCATCGTACCGGAAAAATCCTATCGTGGAATCATTCAGATTAGGATACACCAGTTGTGTAGATCTTGAAGAAAGCCGGATTACAGAATCCAAAGTCAATGAGCCTTTGATCAACTGGCATAGCTTTGATGGTGATGAGGCGTTGTATGCCATCCGGAAAAGCAATGGGCATGCGGCGAATGTAACAGATGAAAAGATGGTCAGATATGCGAAGAACCTGAGGGAAAAAGAAGGCTTACAGGTATTGCCGGCTTCGACTGCAGGATTGTATGCACTGATGCAGATGCATAAAGCTTCTCCATTGGATTCAGATAGATATGTCGCTGTGATAACAGGTAGAAAATAAAATTAGGGCAATGAAAGCAATTGTTTATTGTGGTGGTGCTTTTAATACACCAAGTGGAAAGACAGCTCATGGGTTGGTCCGATTTACCGAACGCTATGAGGTACTCGCAGTCATCGATCCTGCGTATGCGGGAATGGATGCTCGTAATGTGCTGGACGGAATCCTCACCGGAATTCCTATCGTCAATGATCTTCAGGAAGCTATGGTCATCGCTGACAAAAAAGGCGGAGCTGATGTGATGGTGATCGGGCTTGCTCCCGATGGCGGTCGTTTGCCTGATGATGCGCGTGAAGTTGTAAAAGAAGCGGTTCAACTTGGGCTCGATATTGACAGTGGACTTCATGATTTTCTTTCTGATGATCCCGTGATTGCCGCGTTGGCTACTGAAAAGAAAGTGCGGATCCGTGACATCCGCAAACCACCTGAGCGTAAGGATCTTCATTTCTTCAGTGGCAAGATAGAAGAGGTAGATTGTCTCAAACTTGCTGTATTGGGAACAGATTCGGCAATTGGTAAGCGGACTACAGCATGGATCATCGTACACGGTCTACGGAAGGCCGGTTACAAGGCTGAAATGATTGGCACTGGACAGACAGCATGGATGCAGGGGGCTAAATATTCTATTATTCTTGACTCGCTGATCAATGACTTTGTATCAGGTGAGATTGAGCATGCAGTACATGAAGCGTGGAAAAATGAAAAACCAGACGTCATTGTCCTCGAAGGACAGGGCAGTCTGATGAACCCCGCCTATCCGGGAGGATTCGAATTGTTGGCGGCAGGTCGGCCGGATTATGTCATTCTTCAACATGCCCCTAAGCGGATAGAATACGATGGATTCCCTGGGTATATACTGCATCCGCTCGATCATCAGATCAAGGCCATAGAATTTATTTCAGGACGCAAAGTGATAGCTGTCACCGTCAATCATGAAGGAATGAAACCATCGGAGATACCGGAAGCATGTGAACAAATAACACATCAGACAGGGCTTCCTGCCTTTGATGTATTGCATGATGGACCAGACGGATTGATGCAAACGATCCAGCGGCTGATCAAGAAGAAGTGATTATATCATGGTGAGTGGCCAGGTATTTGTGTATCTAGTGCCTTCAACCGATAAGTTAATACTGTATGAAGATTATCGCCTCCGAATGTTGGGCAGAAAAGTTTGAGCTGAAGGAGAGCTATTCGATAGCTTATCAAAAGGATATCACCCATTGTGATAACGTTTTCCTTACGCTGGAAACAGAAAGCGGTTTGACCGGTTGGGGCATGGCTGCACCCGATATGATTGTTACGGGAGAAGATACAGCTGCCGTACTACAATCCTACCATGGGCATATTGAAGCCTGCATGAAAGGGGAAAACCCGTTTTATTACAGCCGGCTCTATGAAGAATTGCGTGAAGCTTTACCCGGACAGGCATCTGCGCTTGCGATGGTAGAGATCGCTTTATACGACTTGATGGCACAAAAGGCGGGTGTTCCACTCTATATGTTCTTAGGCGGATACCGCAAGAAAATAATTACCAGTGTCACCATAGGTATCCTGCCCGATGACAAGGTTCTGGACAAAACGGATGAACTCATGTTAAAAGGTGTCAGGGCCATCAAATTGAAAGGTGGTGTTGATGTGGAGCGTGATATCCGTATTGTCAGATTGGTGAGGAAAAAAATCGGAAATGGAATGGCACTGACACTTGATGCCAACCAGGGGTATAGTCTTATTGAAGCAGCTCACTTCATCCGCAATACCAAGGACGCTGGGTTGGAACTTATCGAACAGCCCACTTCTCCGGAGCTCACCTTTCAGTGGCATCTGCTGCGCCAGGAGGGGAATGTACCGATCATGGCTGATGAGAGTTTAAAGAAATTGTCAGATACATTTAATCTATCCAGTAGACAGGCCGTTGATTTTATCAATATCAAACTGATGAAGGTTGGGGGCATTACGCCTGCCTTACAAATTAATTCCAGTGCCAGATCCGCTTCCGTAAAATGTATGATGGGATGCATGGATGAAAGTAGTCTGGGTATTGCTGCAGGTTTGCATGTTGCCCTGGCACGCCCTAACATTAGTCACGCTGATCTTGACAGTTGGATGGATGTCATAGGTGATCCTTTTGAAGGATTGGTCATACTGGATGATGGATATCTGAAGCCAACGCAGACACCAGGTCTGGGTATCAATCGCAAACGATAATCACACCGGGGTATATCCGGTATACGTGCGGAGCAAATCATGTATGGTTTCTGCACGGCGTATAAGTGCAGGCGTCCCATCTGTACCAACCAAAACTTCTGCAGGCCTGAACCTTCCATTATAATTGGAGGCCATCGTGAAACCATATGCACCTGCATTCATCAGGCATAGAATATCACCCTTTCGTATTGCATGCATGGGCCGGTTGGTCGCGAAAGAATCCGTTTCACATAGATAGCCTACGATGTCATAGTTCCGCACTTCACCATCCGGATTACTTAGATTGATGATGTGCTGATAGGCGCCATAACTCATAGGCCTCAGAAAGTGATTGAATCCAGATGACACAAATGCCATCGGCAATGGGCCTTCCTCACGGACTCCTGTTACCTCCATAAGCAGATTACCTGCTGCGCTCACCAGAAATTTTCCTGGTTCAAGGACCATCGTCAGATTCCTGCCGATTTCATCACAAAACTGATTGAAGCGCTTACTAACTTTTTTCCCGAAAGCCTCTATGTTGATTGCATGATCATTGGGATGGTATGGAATTTTAAATCCACCTCCCAGGTCTATACGTTCAATAGAATCTCTCCAGTGTCGTGCTACATTGAGCAGGAATTCATATGCCTGGTCAAAACTTCCGGAGTCACCGATATCAGAACCAAGATGCATGTGCACACCCGTCACTCGTAATGACATAGCACTGGTTCGTTTAAAAATTTCTTCTACCTGATTGGTCAGAAAACCAAATTTCGAACCATCAGAACCTACCTGAAGCTTGGAATGTCCACCTGCCTGAATTCCGGGATTGAAACGCAAGGTAATGGCGGTGCCCGGAAAGTGACGTTCCATCCATTCCAGCACATGCAACTGGTCTACATGGACATGAACGCCTTTTTCGATAGCAAAAGCATACTCTTCAGTCAATACCCCTGAGGGTGTAAAGCTGATATGTGACGCTGGCACACCTGCTTCGAGCGCCATGATCATTTCACCGGGTGATACAGTATCTATCCCACAACCGTGCTTATAGATTTGCTTTAGCACTCCGATTGTGCTCAGCGCTTTGCAGGCATAACGGATTTCAAGGGAAGGAACATCGAAGGAGCTTTTGAGTGTATCAATCTGACGGTCAATCGTGGCTGCATCATATACAAACAGGGGCAATCCAAATGAATCTGCAAGAGAGAGTAACTGCGCTGACGGGAGGGCATTGAACATGGGTGTGAGATCTAATATTGCTCATAAAGAAAAGAAAAAAACTTTTCCATCGTTTTCTGAAGCTCATAGGACTTACCAGGAATCTGATTATTCATCCAGGAGAATAACAGAATATTTCCCGATTTGGTGAGCAGAAACCCACTCAGGCAATATATATTCTTGAGCGATCCGCTTTTGGCATAGATATAAGGTATACCCTTGGGTCCTTTAAAGCTATACTGTAAAGTTCCTGTTTTGCCACCGGCTGGAAACATTTCCTTGAGGTAATTGATATCTTTTAATTCAAGGATGTGAAGCATCAACGAAATAATGGAACGCGGGGTCATCAGGTTGTATCGTGATAATCCTGATCCATCGACCCAATCAATCTCGGATTCAATATCACTCAATGGGCCGTATAGAAGACTGTCAATGATGTCCTTCTCAGACATATGACCAAGTTCCTTCAGCGCACATGCTAACAAGAGCTGCTCAGCGATGAAATTATCGCTCTCCTGCATCATGATCCTGATCAACGTGTCCCTTGATGATCCTTTTATATGCAACGCATCAGGAGGTAATGGTTTATGGGTAAATAATATTTCCTTCCCTGTTGCTTCTGCCCATGAATACTGAACATCATTTTTAAAAAAAGTAACCGGCACTTCAACTTCTTCTATAGACTCGATCGGATTGTAGGTATAGAAATATCCATCACCCCATTCTGTCTTGCCTTCATCTGAAACACTATCTGTACTCACCTTGAGCAGTGAAGTGAGATATGCAGGAGTAACTGTTATTTCATCTCCACTACGTAAGATCCATAATCTGTTTCCATAAATCGGAAACGCATTGCGTTCACATTGATAGGTGAAATGATAGTCATCCCAGGCCCATCCGGTTCCAAAGCGTGTAGTTTGAAAATGGTCATCACAAAAGATAATCTTCTTGTTACTCGCTCGTATAAAGTCTGGCAAGGCAGCGGGTTGTTCGCGATCAGGAAAGTATGTGCCCGGATCTCCCCCACCCCATATGATGAGACTATCTTCTTTCTCAATATATAATGCAGCATCAAGTTGCTCATCAAGCAGTTCCAGTGCCGCATACATCGTGAGTATTTTAACGTTAGAAGCAGGTGTAAATGAATTATCCTCCCGGTGATTGAAGATGGTTTTCTTTTTCTGAAGATCATACACTGATATGCCAACATGGTGCTTGCTATCTAAGCCCAGTTCTTCCCATGCTTTGTCAATAGAGCGGATCTGGCCCATATTCGCTTGTGCTATCGCAGCATCAGTAGTTGACAAGACTATGGACAGCACGAAGAATATATAATTGGAATACCTGTATTTCATTTATTGGATTGACTAACTTGACAGATGATTGTAAAAGGTTGAAACTATTTGAGCTGAACCTTCCGACATTATGTCATCAAGGCTGAAAAATACTGCCAAACAGGCAAATAACAGCTATAGGAATACACTTTGATGGGTTAAGGATAAGATAACGCAGCTATGATTGATTTTCAGAAAGAAGTAATTGACAAGAGTTTCCAGCTACCTGTATTGGTTGATTTCTGGGCACCCTGGTGTGGTCCTTGTAAAGTATTAGGGCCTGTCATTGAACAACTGGCACATGACCAGGAAGGTCAGTGGAGTCTTGTGAAAGTAAATACAGAGGATCAGCAGGAGCTGGCCACCAGATATAACATCAGGAGTATTCCCAATGTGAAGTTGTTTTACCGGGGAGATGTCATTGATGAATTCACTGGTGCATTACCACGGCAGATGATCCTCGAATGGTTAAAGCACGCTTTGCCTAATCCGGGGCTATTAGCACTGGATCAGTTGCTTGCTGAAAAAGAGGTCCCTGAGCCGGGAGATCTGGAACCTTTAATGGATCGTTTTCCTGAAAGCCCTGAAATCCGGATAGTCCTCAGTCAGCTCATCCTGTGGGACGCTCCCGAAAAGGTTCACACGGTATTGGAGACGATCAAAATGGGTACGCCTTTTTATGACAAGGCAACCTACCTTAGAGATATTGCCAATTTCCTTGTTTTGACGTCTGATGATGAAGACCTGACTCGTATTCAAAATTTGTTCAGGAAAGGAAGCCTGGAGGAGGCATTGCCTATTGTGATCGAGGTACTTGGAAAAGACAATAAAAAGGGAGATGGAAAACTATCGAAAGCGGCCATAGGGATATTCAATACCCTTGGCACGCAGCATCCCCTCACAAAAGCATATCGACGTCAACTGGACATGGTCCTGTGATGATTAGTGCTTATGCGTCTGGCCAACAGTTTTGGGGTCAAATTTTACGACCAGGTGAATCCAGATCGAACGGCTGAATCTGAGGTTCCATATAAACATCACGGCAAGCGTAAGCAGCAGGACTAAAAAAGCCAAATCAACAGATTGGTGGAAATAGAAAACCAACAAACCGGTGAGTCCAAGACTAAAGAAGGCTAGAAAAATATAGGATATAAACATTGCACCGAAATAAAAGCCCGGTTCGGGTTCAAATTTCTGGCCACACACCGGGCATTGTTTATTCATCGCCAATGGCTTCGATAACTGCATGGGTGTTTCAAATAGTTTACTTTGCCTGCATCGCGGACACGTCATCTTGAAAATGCTGGAAATCCTGCTCATGCGGCAAAAGTACAAGCATAAATCCCAGGAAAGGTGTAATAAAAGTTACTTTTCCCGGTTTTGAAAGGGCCTACTTCCTGAAACCTATACCCTGCCGCTGAAAACCTGACATATTTTTGTCGCGTGCAAAATCCTTCACATCTTCAAAAGTGATCAGATTGGCCTGATTACGGACATCAGCACCGGACTTCGCGAGCCGAAGATTTTGATTTTTAATAACGTCCTGGACCGTTTGCCGGATACTTCTGGCGTTTCCAAAATATTTGTCCCTGTAATCATACAGCATTTTGAAATAAGCTGTCAGGTGCTCCAGGGCTTTAGGGGTTATCCTCATCTCCTGGGCCTGGATCATATGCGTAGCGATTTCATTCAATTCTTCCGGGCTGTAATCTTCAAACCGGAGCACCTTGTCAAATCTTGAACTCAACCCAGGGTTGGCTTTGAGGAATGCCTCCATATTTTCCGGATATCCGGCAGCAAACACAAAAAACTGCCCCCTTTTGTCCTCCATGCGCTTAAGAATAGTCTGGATCACTTCGTTACCAAAATCATGCGCATTACCGGAAGAGTTGGTAAGCGCGTATGCCTCGTCGATAAACAAGACACCACCCATCGCTTCATCTATTTTCTCGGCGGTTTTGAGCGCTGTCTGCCCTACATATCCCGCTACAAGCCCCTGGCGGTCGGTCTCTACCATATGTCCACGCTCGAGAATACCAAGTGACTTGTAGATCCTGGTCAGTATGCGGGCTACTGTTGTTTTTCCTGTACCTGGATTGCCAATAAAGACCGTGTGCATATAAAATTTGTTGAGCACCCCGCGTCCAATGGTCTGGTGATATCGCACGATATCGACCATTTCCTTGATTTGTTTCTTGACTCCTTCCAGGCCCGTCAGTGCATTCAATTCAGCAAGGGACATTTCAAGTAATTTCTCATCCACTGGTATGATTGGGGACGTAAAGTCCTCCAGGGCTTTAATCGCCAGGATATCTTCCGGAAGTATACTGGATAAATCATCCCGCGATGGATCTCTCAATTGCGGATGCTTCATAATACGTAGACCAAGCGCAACCTTTGCTTTTTCAATGAGGTCATTGACAAAGCGTGCGTTACCAAACGTCCTGTCCCTGTTGCGATAAGCTTCAGTAATAATTTCATCCACCAGCTTACGAGCTTCTGCAGTAAGTGTTACCTCTTTTTCCTGACAGGTATAATGTGCTATTGCGGACAATTCCTGAGGCAGGTAATCTGCAAACTGGTAATGGATCTTAAACCTCGACTTCAGGCCTGGATTTGAATCCAGGAAATATTTCATTTCCTTAGGATAGCCGGCCACGATGACAGCCATATCACCCTGGCCGTTTGACATTTCCTTGACCAGGATTTCTATCACCTCGCGTCCAAAGTCCTTGGTGTCATCATTGGCTCGTGCAAGGCTGTATGCTTCATCTATAAACAATACACCTCCCCGGGCTTTTTCGATGGCATCTTTAGTCCTGGGGGCTGTCTGGCCGATGTATTCACCTACTAAATCCACGCGGTCCACTTGATGGACGTGACCTTTGGACAACAGGCCCATATGCTTGTAAAGCCTGCCCATCATTCCGGCGACTGTAGTCTTCCCGGTACCAGGATTGCCCGCAAAAACCGAGTGAATGTTGATATCCTGTCTCTCCGTGAAGCCCTTATCCTTTCGCAGTTGTAAGAAGCGTAGATATTGAGCATGTTCGAAAACCTGTTTCTTAATTTGATTGAGGCCTATCATCGCGGTCAGGTCAGACATCACCTCATCGAGGCTTTGTTCCGGCTGTGCTTCTGTATGGAAATGAGCGGGACGGTAGTCAGGCCACAAAACCTGGCTTTGGCCTTCCATAAATTCTTCACCCACTTCAAAAGGAACAACAGCTACCAGCTTATCCATAAAAATAATCTCAGCCGTATACCTCCCGGGACGCCATGAACCTTTCACATTGGAGCCCCAGCCGGCAGTCACTTTCACTTTCTCATCTCCTTTCTTGATGGTCTGCAACCGGGTGACCTGCCCTTTCAGCTCTCTTGCTTCATTGTAAAACTTGGTAAACAGTTCACATTGCCAGGCATCCTGCGTCTGGAGGTTTTGAAATATGACTTCTGAATAGATATAACGGGTCTCCGCACTTGAAAAGGCAACAAAGTAATGGCGGTCATCTTCGCCCACATCATCATATTGCCCTTCATACAATCGAAGGGACTGCAACGACAGATATCGAGGCTGTCCATTGACAAGTGTTTCACTTTCCTCTATGTAGAAATACTTTGACCCAACCTTTTCATTATCGATAAACGCTTCCCAGCAATACGGTCCTTTTTTCCAGAAGGAGCCTTCCTTCTTATTGCCCCAGCCTTCGCGGATGTAGACAATGCTGTCGTACTTGCTGACATTTCTCCTGATTTGCAGCCGGCACAATTCCTTTCCTGCACGCTTCATGGACAGACAACGCAGGGTCACTTCCACATCCCAGCTCTGAACATCAAAATACTTATTGTAGAAGGATAACTCGGCATATACATACGATGCTTCCAGCCGATCATAGACTTGCCGGTATTTCTTCTTGTTATCTGCCAGCCACTCTGTGGAAGCGTACACTTTTAGTTCTTTAAACTTATACGCTTTAGCTTCGGATTGGGATTGGGTTATTTCTTCCATAATACTTTTTAAATATAGGGGGTTCGATGGTAAGTACCAAACGCTATGGGGAATTATCTTTTACTACAAGGGTCTCGCCCGACATTCCATTTAACAAACGAAAGCCAGTATATTGACCTCTGAATCCAATGCTCAAAACCTTTTTCCATATTATCCGTTGGCCAAATCTGCTGATGCTGGCTGTCATTCAGGTTGTTATTTACATCCGGTTATTACAGTCTGATCTGTCGGTGCTGGGCCTTGATGAGATTATGCTATTGATCAGTATCACCATGCTGATTGCAGCGTCAGGGTATGTGATCAATGATTATTACGATGCCCGGATCGACAGCATCAATAAGCCACAGCGCTGGATTGCAGGTAACACCTGGTCCTTAAAGACCGTCATGAAGGTATATGGTGGACTTGTTGGCGTGGGAGCCTTGATGTCCATCATCCTGGCTGCTAAATTGTCATTGTTCATTTACCTGTTTATCTATCCGGTCGCTATCGCCGGGCTTTGGTTTTACTCCTATGCGCTCAAATGCAGGCCGTTGGCCGGAAATCTTTGGGTAGCTCTTTTTTGTGGAGGTGTAGTCGCCATCATTGCTTTGCCTGATGTATTGCATGGCAACACTGAGGTGATCAGCACCCAGTTATGGTATTATTCCTTGTTTGCTTTTTTAAGCACCTGGTACAGGGAAGCCATCAAGGACCTTGAAGATATGGCGGGAGATAAGCTCGAAGGTTGCAATACTTTTCCTGTGCGTTTTGGAATTACGTATGGAAAGATCATGGCGATTGCACTTGGCCTCTTCCTGATTACCGCTTTGATAGCATGGGAAATGACCCAGACGGATAGTTTGAAAAAATTGATTTTTACTGTATTGGAAGGTTCGGTCGTGGCTACAACAGCATTTATCTGGTGGTCCAAAGACCATACATATTTTCAAAAAGCTTCTTTACTTATCAAAGGAGTGATGCTGGCAGGTACATTGGTTTTGTTGATTAAATAAAAAGCACCATTGCGTCCATGAAACTTCAGATAAATTCAATTACTGACTACCACACTTCTTATCGCGAGAGTATCGAAGATCCTGCAGCTTTCTGGGCCAGTCAGGCAAGAGCTTTTCAATGGACCAAGGAATGGGATGCTGTGCTGGAATCAGATTTTACAGGGGGCTATAACCGATGGTACATGGGTGGTCATCTCAATATAACGATCAATTGTCTTGACCGCCATCTTGAAGAATCCAGTGATAAAACTGCGATCGTCTGGGAACCTAATGATCCTATGCAGGAAACCAGGAAACTCTCTTATCGCGAACTGCATTCCAGTGTTTGTCAGTTTGCCAACGGACTTAGAGCGAATGGTATCGGAAAAGGTGATCGTGTGTGCTTTTACATGCCAATGCTGCCTGAGTTAGTGATCGGCATACTAGCGTGTGCGAGGATTGGGGCTATTCACAGTGTTGTGTTTGCGGGATTCTCAGCAGCATCTCTTGCAGACAGGATCAAGGATGCGTCATGTAAAATGTTGATCTGTGCGGACTACAATATTCGTGGGCCTAAACAAATACCTGTTAAGTCTCTCGTTGATGAAGCATTGTCACTTGGTTGTGAATGCATAGAAAAAGTCATTGTATACCGAAACACCGGCGGCGGAATACCTTGGGTCAATGGCCGTGACTATTGGTGGTATGATATCATTGAAGGGCAAGCTGAAGAGTGTACACCGGAAATCATGGATAGTGAAGATCCGCTGTTCATATTATACACGTCTGGATCTACCGGCAAACCAAAAGGTGTGGTGCATACTTGCGGTGGATATATGGTCTATACAGGATATACATTCAATAATGTCTTTCAGTTTCAACCAGGAGAAATCCATTGGTGTACAGCGGACATTGGCTGGATTACCGGGCATAGCTATGTCATCTATGGGCCTTTACTCAACGGGGCCACTACCCTTTTGTTTGAAGGTATTCCTACCTATCCTGATCCTTCCAGGTTTTGGAAAATATGCGAGAAACATAAAGTAAATATCTTCTACACGGCACCAACGGCCATCAGGGCGTTGATGGCTGCAGGTGATGAACACACCATCGGACATGATCTTTCAGCGATACGTGTATTAGGTACTGTCGGAGAACCGATCAATGAAGAAGCGTGGCATTGGTATAACGAAAAGGTCGGCAGAGGAATTGCTCCTGTCATTGATACCTGGTGGCAAACAGAGACTGGTGGGATTATGATTACACCGTTACCTGGCATTACGGATACTAAGCCATGTTTTGCTTCTTATCCTTTACCTGGTGTTCAACCCATACTTGTCGATGTCAATGGAAACGAAATCGAAGGAAACAATGCAGAAGGGCTGCTGTGTATAAAATTTCCGTGGCCATCGATCATTCGCACTACGTATGGTGATCATGAACGCTGCAGGCAATCCTATTTTTCCGCTTTTCCAGGTTTGTATTTTACGGGAGATGAAGCAAGGCGGGATGAAGATGGCCGGTATCGGATCATTGGTCGTGTAGATGATGTCATCAATGTCAGTGGTCACCGCATAGGTACTGCCGAGATCGAGAATGCGATTGATGAACATGACAATGTTGTGGAAAGCGCTGTGGTTGGATACGCTCATCCGATCAAAGGACAGGGAATCTATGCTTATGTGATTTTACTGCATCCGGTTAGCGATGAGACCGCACTCTTTAAGGAAATCAATGAAAAGCTGGTGCAGTATATTGGCCCGATTGCCAAGGCTGATGAAGTAATGATCGTCAGTGGATTGCCTAAAACACGGTCAGGTAAAATAATGCGGAGACTACTGCGCAAAGCCGCTGAAAAGGATTATGAAAACCTTGGGGATATTTCCACGTTACTCAATCCCGAAATCGTAGAAGAGATTGTAGAAAAATCAAAACTCAAACCATAAACACATCAACCCATCAACACATCAACATAAACCATAAATCAACAATGCAATTAAACCATCCACCACTCTACCTGGCTTCGAAATCACCACGTCGCCAGGAATTATTGAAAGCAGCAGGTATTCCTTTTCAACTCATCGATGTCGATGTGGAGGAGACCTATCCCGATGATATGGTCGTTGAAGATGTACCTGAGTTTCTGGCTCGCAAAAAAGCGACTGCAGCTATTCCGCTCGTTCCGCTTGATGGTATTGTTTTGGCGGCAGATAGTATTGTCATCCTTGACAATATTGTTTTTGGCAAACCTGTTGATGCGACCGAAGCTATAGAGATGCTGTCCAAACTGGTGGGCAGGCACCATCTTGTGATCACAGGAGTTTTCCTCGGGAATCATGAGCGTGGTGTAGGTTTTTCCGAATTTACCTCCGTCTGGATCGAGCCTATGTCACCCGAAGAGATTGCCTATTATGTCAATACTTTTCCGCCGCTGGATAAAGCCGGTTCCTATGGCATCCAGGACTGGCTCGGTTGGTCCAGGATATCAAGGATCGAAGGATCGTATGCTAACGTGATGGGGCTGCCCATCCATAAAGTGTATGAGACCTTAAAAGACTGGAACAAAGAAGATCAATAAGATTATTTCTTCAAGGTCACCTGCAACCATTCATTCCTTTCATTGATCTCCACTACCTCAAGCGGTGGAAAGGAAATGTGCTGCTCCATATAACCTCTGTCATAGGTCATGATGCCGGAGAGTAATATATATCCTGCTGGTTGCAACATGGCCTTGAGTTCTTCAAAATGTTTTGCAATCACGGTCACATTGATATTAGCAAGGATGATATCATAGAGCCCCGGATCAGCAACTTCAAGCCCACCTTCGCGGAAATCACATAAATGCTCCACGTAATTGAGTATGGAATGTTCAATACTATTTTCCTTTGCTTCCGGCTGTGTATCGACGCCGATAACTTCGGCAGCACCTTCCATAGCAGCCACCACTGACAGAATGCCTGTTCCACAGCCGAAATCAAGTACGCGCTTGCCCTGGAAATCAAGTTTAGACATCGCCTGCAACATCATATAGGTGGTTGCATGATGGCCGGTACCAAATGCCATCTTTGGCGCGATAATCACTTCATGTTTGAAGCCCTCCGTGCTGCCTGCATGGAATCCGGCGCGGATATAACAGTAATCATCGACAGCGACAGGATTAAACGAACTTTCCCAAACCGCATTCCAGTTTTGATCTGGCACAACATCCATCTCATACTCTCTAAACCGGATGCCTTTTGCTTCATTCACACTTTCAAGCAGATCCTGCGTGATATCATGTTTGAGGATATACGCTATGATCGTATTGCCGTCTTCATGGAATGCTTCAAACGGCCAGTCACTCAACATGGCCATCCAGATTTCGTTGTCATAACCTTCCATGTCAAAGGTCATGGCAAAATACTCAGGGTTTGAAATGCTCATTTCGTTTTCGGATAAATTTCACCTGAGTATGCCTTCCAGGTATTAAGTAAGAGTGAGGTAACCGTCATCGGTCCTACACCACCCGGCACGGGAGTGATATAACTGCTTTTGGGAGCCACTTGTTCATAATCGACATCGCCTACCAATCGGAAACCAGACTTTTTAGTGGGGTCATCCACTCTGTTGATCCCTACATCGATAACAACAGCTCCTTCCTTGACCATATCTGCTTTCAGGAAATTAGGTCTTCCCAGTGCTACGACAAGAACATCTGCCTGTAACGCTATTTCCTTGATGTTGGGCGTGCGGCTGTGGCACAGCATTACTGTTGCATCACCAGGACTCCCTTTGCGTGACAGCAGGATGCTGATAGGTGTTCCAACGATATTGCTTCGTCCGATTACACAACAGGTTTTACCGCTGATGTCAATATGGTATCGCTCCAGCATCTGCATGATGCCCATGGGGGTGGCAGGAAGATAGGCTGGCAATCCTAGTGTCATCAAACCGAGGTTCATCGGATGAAATCCATCTACGTCCTTTTCAGGGCTGATGGCCAGGGTGATTTCCATTTCATGGATATGCTCAGGTAATGGCAACTGGACGATAAAGCCATCAATTTCCGGATTTGCATTGAGCTCATGTACGATATCAAGTAAAGCTTGCTGTGATATCTCAGCGGGGCGCTGTATGAGGGTGGATTGAAATCCTGCATCACTGCAGCTCTTTACCTTATTGGTCACATAGGATCTGCTGGCCGGATGATCTCCGATCAGCACTGCTGCAAGATGCGGAGCACGTTTTCCTTCCGCCAATACTTTTTCAACTTTTTCCCTCAACTCGGATTTTATCTGCTGAGCCAGGGCATTACCATCTATAATCTGCATGTGTTGTATTTGGTTTTGTTTGTAATGCTGTTGTTTGTCTGTGTATGCTATTTAGTACTCAAATCGATAATTTGATCGTCTATTATCTGACTTTAATGTTTTTATGTCGCCTCTTTCATCTGCTGCCTGCATAAGGTGCCCATGGACAATCCGATAAGACCTCCTAATAGGCCACCCCCAATGACGTCCAACGGGTAATGCAAACCGACGTATACCTGAGCAATACAAATAACAACGGCCCATAACCACCACAGGTATTTCCAACGCTTCATATACCAGCCAAAGACAGTCACCAAAAAGGCGGCCAGGCAAAAATGATTGGCAGCATGGGAAGAGGTAAAGCTATATCCACTGCCACACGATACCCGCTGAATTGCAGGTGGTACCATCTGCTGCTCCTGGCAAGGCCGCGGTCTCTGCACCTGGTATTTGATCAGTTTAGAGCTAATCGTATCTGAGGCAAAGATGGAGGCCGAAACGAATAATATGACCCATGCGCTTTGACGGACAGTAGAGTTGAAGACAATCCAGCTCAGGCACAATACATAGAGTGGAATCCACAGGTACTTGTTCCTCGCGGCGGTTAACAGCAGGTCAAATACAGGATTGCTCCATCCACTGTTGATCCAGTGAAACAAGGAGGTATCCCATTGAACTAATGTCTCCATCATCGATCAAATGTATAGTTTTGCACGGCAAATTCAATCGTAGATATTGTGTCTCTCATTAAATCAGTAAGCGGAATCCGGGGAACCATAGGTGGCGGGCCCGGAGACAACCTCACCCCACCCGATATCGTGTCCTTTGTCGCAGCTTATGGCTCCTGTTTATTCAGGGACTTTAAAAACCCATCTGTCGTGATCGGCAGGGATGGCAGGATATCAGGTGAAATGGTTAAAAACCTGGCCATCAGTACCTTGAGGGCCCTTGGCATTGATGTATTGGATCTTGATTATTCGACTACGCCTACCGTTGAAATGTACGTGAAGCATGCCGGGGCGTCGGGTGGAATCATCATTACAGCCAGTCATAACCCTGCTCAATGGAATGCACTCAAGTTCCTCAATCATAAGGGTGAATTTATAAGCCCTGAACTCGGTGAAGAGATAAAAGAGATGGCTGAATCAGGAAGCCTTGAAGTTAATTATGCGGCAGTGGACAAGCTAGGCCAGTTAAGGCAGGTTTCAGATGCTATTGACCTCCACATCATGGCTATCCTCGAACATCCGCTGGTTGACGGCAGGGTGATTGCTGGTGCAGGCCTTAAAGTGGTGGTTGATTGTATCAATAGTACCGGCAGTATCAGTCTGCCGCCGCTGCTTGATGCCCTGGGTGTAGAGTTTACCCTGATCAATGCTGAAATGACCGGCGAATTTGCACACAATCCTGAGCCTCTTCCAGAACACCTGACCCAGTTGTGTGAATCTGTCTTGACCTATGAAGCTGACATGGGTATCAGCGTGGATCCGGATGTTGACCGCCTTGCGCTGGTCAGCGAAGACGGCGTTTTTTTTGGTGAAGAATATACGCTGGTTTGCGTGGCTGATTATGTGCTGCGTCATCAAAAAGGTCCGCTGGTGACCAACTTGTCCTCCAGCAGGGCATTGGCAGATCTAGCATCAACCTTTGGTGTTCCGTGTTATTATGCCCCGGTTGGGGAAGTCCATGTAGTCAATGAAATGAAATCACGTGGGGCTGTCCTGGGGGGTGAAGGAAACGGAGGTATCATTGATCCTACCCTGCACTATGGCAGGGATTCTTTGATCGGCATAGCACTGGTCCTGATGCATCTGGCGACCAGTGGAAAATCCCTTTCGCAACTTAAAGCCGGGTATCCAGCCTATACCATGGTGAAAGACAAGTTAGCCTTTGATCCAGCATTGTCCGCCCAGGGCATTCTTGATAAGGTAGCCGGACATTTTGATCCGGAGACGCTGGATACAAGAGATGGACTTAAAGTAGATCTTCCGGACGCATGGGTGCAGCTCAGGAAATCCAATACTGAACCCATTCTGCGCATCTATGCTGAGGCCAAAACCATGGAGGAAGCAAAGGCTTTAGTAGAAAAAGTTAAAGGCCTGATTTAACCCCGGTAGACCTCATCTCTGTTAACTTCCGTAAATTGCATCCTTATTTCAGCCATTCGCTATGTCCAGAAGAGTTTATCTTGATAATGCGGCAACTACGCCCGTCCGACAAGAGGTTTTAGAAGCCATGTTGCCTTTCCTTACCAGTAATTTTGGTAATCCATCTTCCATACATCAAGAAGGTCGGACAACCAGAGCGGCCATAGAGGGAGCAAGAAAATTGGTGGCTTCGCTCATCGGAGCATCTACAGGAGAGATATTCTTCACCTCCGGAGGAACTGAATCCAATAATATGGCCATCAAATGCGCTGTCAGTGACATGGGTGTCAAACGGATCATCACTTCACCTGCAGAACATCATTGCGTAAAGCATTCCGTGGAGCATCTCAAATCGATGGACATGGTTCAGGTAGACATGGTTAAGGTTGATCAATATGCCCTACCTGATTTCGATCATCTTGAAGAACTGCTGGCTGCCTCAGATACACCAACGCTGGTCACTATCATGCACGCGAACAATGAACTTGGTTCCATGCTTGACATGCACCAGCTTTCCGCTTTATGTAAAAAATATGGTGCTTACCTCCATTCTGATACAGTGCAGACAGTTGGACATTTTCCAATCAATGTGCAACAAACCCCTATTGATTTTATGTCAGGTGCTGCGCATAAATTTTATGGGCCGAAAGGAATTGGTTTTATCTATATCAATAGCCGCTGCCACATCCATCCGTTTATTGATGGTGGCTCACAGGAACGCAATATGCGAGCCGGCACTGAAAACAGCAGTGGAATCGTAGGCCTGGCCAAAGCAATGCAACTGGCATACGCAGAGTTGGAAGAGGACACTGCACATATCTCATCGTTAAAGGAATACATGAGGCAAGAGATCCTGTCACTTTGTCCGGAGGCCTATATTAACGGGCATCCGGAAAATTCACTCTATACGGTCCTGAATGTTTCATTTCCTCCCGGCCCATATGCCGATCTGATGATCATGTCACTCGATATAGCTGGCATCAGTGTCAGCGGTGGAAGCGCATGCAGTTCAGGTGCAGAATCACAATCACACGTTCTCAATGCCATCGGTCATCCAACAGATCGTAAAGCTGTTCGTTTTTCACTGAGCAGGAATACAACCAGGGAGGATATTGACTACGCTGTCGAACAATTGGCTGGGATTCTATCAGCAGGTGTCCATGTACTATCCTAGCCTGGAGTGATACCTACAGGGGAAGAGGATCAACTCAATCCAGGTTATATCAGTAGCCTGATTATTCAGGCCTATCAGCGTATCCGGGACTATGTCATTCAAACCAGGCTAGTGTTTGATCCGACATATTCACTTTGGCTCAAATGTGAGAATGAACAGAAGACAGGTTCATTCAAATGGAGAGGAGCTTTATCCAAACTGAGTCTCCTGACACCGGGGCAAACCATCATCACGGCATCTACCGGGAACCATGGACTTGGCGTAGCCAATGCAGCAGTGCTCTTTGGATTGAAGGCCAGGATATTTCTTCCCAAAACAGCATCTCCCAAAAAAATCGAAAAGCTAATGGCTCTCGGAGCCGATCTCGTCCAGGTTGATGGTGATTCGCTGGATGCAGAGATGCAAGGAAAGGAATATGCTGCGTTGCATCATCTGCCCTGGGTCAGTCCGTATAATGATGAGGCCATCATTGCTGGCCAGGGAACGATAGGACTTGAGATTTCTGAACGATTATCTGAGATTGATAAGATATACATTACCGTTGGTGGAGGTGGATTGATTTCCGGAATAGGCAGCTGGATCAGATCTCATCATCCGAATGCAGAAATTATAGGCTGTCAGCCGGTCAATTCCCCCGAAATGTATCTAAGTGTATTATCGGGCCATGTAGTGACGGCTCCTGAATCACTTACTACCCTATCGGATGGTTCTGCCGGTCCATTGGAGGAAGACAGTATTACATTTCCGATTTGCCAGGATGTTATTGATCGCTTTATCCTTGTTTCTGAAGAAGAGATTGAAGATGCTATCAGGCATCTCAATCGGCAACATCATCTAATCGTAGAAGGTGCTGCGGGAGTTGCTATGGCTGCGGCGATGAAGGATTCACGAAGACATGAAGGTGAAACTTCAGTAGTGGTACTTTGTGGAGTTAATATTGATGCTACCATTCACGAAAGAATCTGTAAAAAAGTGAGAACGTGAGAGAGTAAGAGAGTGAGAGAGTGAGAGAGTGAGAGAGTGAGAAGGTAAGAGAAAGGTTCTTAGCGATTAATTACACTGCGTCTCTGCGTCTCTGCGCGCAAATTTTCATGAAAGATTCATCCGCTGACTCAGATGTGGTAAAATTATTTTATTGATCGCCTGAGCTTCATCAAAAGCTCTTTCAGCGTAATCACTGTCCTTGCTTGCGTAGAGAATACTGCGGGAGGCATTGATGAGCAGACCACCATCTTCATTAAGTCCTGCCTTGCAGATAGCCTCCAGGTCGCCGCCTTGGGCACCAACGCCTGGGATGAGAAAGAAATGCTCTGGAAATGCATTCCGGCATTCTGCGATATCGGCAGGGTGAGTGGCACCAATCACAAACATGGTATTGCCGGCATGACCCCATGTTGATGTCGTCTTCATCACCTTCTGATATAGTTTTTGTCCGCTTGGTAATGTGATTTGCTGGAAATCACTGCTGCCATGGTTTGAAGTAAGAGCGAGGACAATGACCCACTTGCCTTCCTGATAAAATGGGGTCACACAATCTTCTCCCATGTATGGATTGACGGTGATCGCGTCACAATGCAATTGGTCGAAGACAGCGCGTGCATACATCGCCGATGTATTTCCAATATCTCCGCGCTTTGCATCCGCGATAATGAAGTGACTGTCGCCGATGTAGTTTATTGTCTCTTCCAGGATGCGCCATCCTTCGCCCCCCAGTGATTCGTAAAATGCAAAGTTGGGTTTGTAGGCGATGCAGGTTGATCTTGTGGCATCAATGATTGCTTTGTTGAAAGCCAATATATCACCATTGATCACAGCAGGTAATTTAGTGGGATCAACATCCAAACCGATGGTCAGGACGGACTTGCGTTCGCGGATCAGCGAAGTGAGGAAGGACTTATCTTTTCTAAGGTCAGACATGCACGGCATTGACGGCTTCGACGGAACGAATCTGGGGAAGGCGGGATTTGACAGCTTGTTCAACACCAGCTTTCATTGTCATGATCGACATAGAGCATGATTCGCAGGCCCCTAACCATTTTACCCGCACGATCATCTCATCCGTGACATCTACGACGCTGACATCACCACCATCTACGGCGAGATGTGGCCGGATATCATCGAGTGCCAATTCGATCTGATGAAGCAAAAGTGTTTTTTCCTGATCTGACATTTGACCGGTAAAATTAGGGTTATTTAGGTACAAGTCCTACGATTGACTGATTATCCTTCCTTGATCTCTACGATACGAGTCGGAGCGATAGCTTCGTTACGCACCAGCGTTTGTTCATGGAGCTCTTTTGCAAATTGAATAAAGCGTTCCTGCAAACCTCCTGCATCTTCCTGCAACACAGCAGGACGGCCATTATCACCACATTCCCTTACAGATTGAACAAGCGGAATCTGTGCGAGTAATTTGGTATTGCCCAGATGAGCGAGCTTAGCGCCCCCTCCACTTCCAAAAAGGAAATATTTGTTATCCGGGAGTTCTGCTGGTGTAAACCATGCCATATTCTCCACAACGCCTAAAATGGGCACATTGAGTGAATCAAGCATGAACATATTCATGGCCTTGACAGCATCAACCACGGCCAATTCCTGAGGTGTGGTGACGAGAATAGCCCCGGTCAGAGGGACAGTCTGCACGAGAGTCAACTGGATATCCCCTGTGCCTGGGGGAAGATCGATGATCAGATAATCCAGTGCCGGCCAGAGTGTATCTCCGAGGAATTGCTTGATAATACCCGCTAACCTGGGGCCACGGAGAACAACTGCTTGTTCAGGTTCCACAACGAAGCCAATCGACATGACGGGCATACCATAAGCTTCGAGCGGGACTATTTTATGCGTGCCATGCACTACCTGTACTTTAGGTTTCTGGCCTTGTAATCCAAGCATTGTTGGTGCAGATGGGCCATAGAGATCAGCATCTAACAGACCGGTGCGGAAGCCAAGCTTCTGAAGACCGAGAGCCAGATTGACAGCAATGGTGCTTTTGCCAACACCCCCTTTGCCTGAAGCGACGGCAATGATATTTTTTACATGGGGTAAAGGGCTTTGTTTACCCGCATCCTGCTCAGCCTTCTGCATATGGATATGAACCTCCGCTGCAGGATAGACTGCAGAAATGGCTTCCATACAAGCAAAATTCAAACTTGATTTCTGAGCTTCCGGCAGATCAGCAGTAGCAAGTTTGAACTGCACCTGATTTCCCTGTATCCGCAGTTCTGAAATCATACGCCTGCTGATAATATCCTGGCCAGTAGCCGGATCCTTAACAGCACTGAGTGCGGTCACTATTTTGTTATTATCGATTTCCATGATGGTAGGTTCGCTATGAATACAATTAACAGCCTTTTAAGTTTACTACTTCCGCCCCTTTAACCCCTTCGTCCGTGCGGACTCCGCCCCTGTGTGCTGCGCAACCCCGGGGGAAAGGGGAAACCTCTTGAATTTAACGTATTCTAAAAGCATAATCAAGAAGGTCTGCAGGATAGACAATCTGCCAATTTGATGTAATCCGGCTGGTCAGCGATGGACTTGTGTATAAACTTTTCCTTAATTTCTCCTTCGTACAACTGAAATGCGCCTGGCATCTGAAATCCGTCTCCAATCACATGACTGTTGAGTCCATGCCCCTGAAGTACCCCTTGCTGAAATGTCCGGAGCCATACCTTGAGGCCCATCATCTGTTGCAAGGTTGCCTTGAGCAGGCCAAACTGCTGATAGACCAGGCCATCAGGGTCGGTCACATAATCTACATCTGACAAATTATACTGCTCAAAGAAGCTTTCTGCCGTGGCGGGATCAGCGAGGTGAACAAGTACCAGATGGGTATTTTGCGCCTTGATTTGTTCCCATTTCTTGCCAAGTTCGGTCATAGCTTCCTTGCAGAAAACACATCCGAAATGGCGTAGAAATACGATCAGGACAGGCCGTTTATAGGACAGATCCCAAAGAGATTCTCCCCGTTGCGTATATATCTGATGTAGAAAACTGAGTTTTTCCAATAGCGTTTAGTATCAGCTTAAGCCCATTTTGTCGTAGGCACTCATGACTTCCTTTACATGACCTGCAGATTCATGTAACAGAGCCATTTCATCAGCAGTAAGGTCTAATTCAATTACTGATTCGACACCATTCTTTCCGAGTTTGACCGGCACTCCCAGGTAAACATCTTTAAGGCCATATTGACCTTCCAGTTTGATACAACATGGGAGTATTCGCTTCTCATCCTTAAGGATAGCAGCCACCATTTGTGCTGCAGCCGCACCAGGAGCATACCATGCTGATGTTCCCATCAATTGGACCAACTCACCACCGCCTTTCTTGGTGCGGTCTACAATAGCATCTAAAGTTGCTGTGTCAATCATTTCAGTAACAGGAATACCTGAAACTGTTGTATAGCGAGGCAGAGGCACCATCGTATCACCATGGCCACCGAGAAGCATAGCCTGGATGTCCCTTGGTGAAACATCAAGTGCTTCGGCCAGGAATGCACGGTAACGAGCTGTGTCCAGGACACCTGCCATACCAATCACCTTGGTGGAAGGATGGCCTGATACCACGTGAGCAGCATAAGTCATGACATCCAGCGGGTTGGAAACCACGATCAGGATAGCATTTGGACTGTGGGCAAGGAGTGATTTTGTCACCGAGGAGACAATTTTGGCATTCGTGGAGATCAGGTCATCCCTGCTCATCCCCGGTTTCCGGGGTACGCCAGCCGTAATCACAGCGATATCAGAGCCCGCTGTGAGCGCATAATCTCCTGTGCCTGTAATTCGTGTGGAATAGTCGTCAATGGGAGCCTGCTGCCAGGTATCGAGTGCTTTACCCTTTGCCATATCGGCCATCAGGTCGAGCAGAACTATTTCATTCACAATGTTTTGATGGGCTAAAACATTAGCCACTGTAGCGCCGACATTGCCGGATCCTACAACTGTTACTTTTGACATATGTTTAGATTGAATTATTCGTAAAATGATTATATGTCGGCAAAACTAAGAAGATTTAACCATCCTTTGGAATTTGATGCCCCATTTGATTGTTATCTTTGCGTACACAAAACAGACCCTTATGTTAAGATCCTTTCTGGCCCTGACGGGCCTTTTCATTAGTTCTTTTCTTTCTGCCCAATACTGCAGTACTCCTCAGGAACCATTGCTGGAGCGCACCGATGCCAATAAGAAAGCCATGGTGCCCGTGCAGCGGGGGGTACAGAAGTACATTCCGGTTACATTTCACCTGGTAGCCAGTTCAGCTGGTGCCGGGCGTATTACGGAAGAGAATATATTACTCCAGGTTGCCAGTATCAATGCATCATATGCTGACCAGGAGGCTAAATTCTATATAGATCGTTTTAACTACTTCGATAACGACGCGGTCTATAACACACCGGGTTCAAACGCGGCCAGGACACAAATGAGACTGCGAAAGGATAATAATTCAATCAATGTATTTATCGTCAATAGTATCGAAAGCACAGGTCCTGGAACTACGCTGGCGTATTATGATCCACAGGAGGATTGGCTCGTTTCCAGGAAAGGAGAGATCAATGGTGCTTCTTCTACCCTGGCGCACGAGGTAGGCCACTTCTTTAGCCTCGCACATCCATTTTCCGGCTGGGATTGCAATCCATTTACCCTTGATTCTTATACCAATCCGGTCGATGTCGACTTTACACTTCCATGCGAAGGTGGTGGCGGATCAGTCCTGATAGAATTACACGACCGCTCCAATTGCCTCACGGCGGGTGACAGAATCTGTGATACACCGGAAGACTATAATCTCGGCCTTTTCTACCAGAACGATTGCAGCGAGAATACTACTATCATGGATAAAAATGGTGAAATCATCAAGCCGATGACCAATAATTTCATGAGCTATTACAGAGAGTGTGCAGTCTATGCCTTCACGCCAACGCAGAAAAATCTCATCAACACAGACTTCTTTACTTTCCAGCGCGCCTATATCCGCACAGGTGTTATCCCCAATACAACACCTGTAGTTGATCCGGTAGCCTACATTACTCCTATAAATGGAGAGGAGTCAAACGGACTGACGAACATATTACTGGATTGGGATGATACCCCGGGTGCTAATAAATATGTCGTGATGTATGCCCGTAATTCATCTTTCACATTGAATCCGGTTAAAGAAATAGTGACTGCTTCAGAGTACGTGATCACAGAGACTTTAAATGAGAATATCAATTACTACTGGAGAGTGTGGCCTTATAATGAATCCATGACAGGAGCCGGCTATAGTGTTACACAAACTTTTAAGGCTGGCCTGGGTGTAGGCATCAATGAGATCAGAGAGATCAGTGGGTATAGTCTCAGTCCTAATCCAGTAGCCGGTGGTGTGGAAGCCATGCTTACTCTTTCATCTACGAAGGATTTCACTGCCAGCCTGGAGATCACTGATGCTTCAGGACATGCCCTGGTAACAGAAAAAATACTTATTCCATCAGGTTATTCCCAGCACCCTTTGCAGACGACAGATCTTCCTGCAGGATTATATTTTGTGATCATGCATTCAGAGAAAGGAAACCTGGTAGAACGTCTCTTAATCCTGGATTAAAAATACCATAACGGTCAATATCGTAATTGATCAGTAAAGCCCATCATTCAGTGAAAAAGAATGATGGGCTTTTTTTATTCTTTAGTGTGATTACAGATACATTTCGGCGGATTTATTTAGCTTTCCTGCCTGAATCAAAACAAAACGCATGATCAAGACGAGTATCATTCTCATCCTTACGTTTATCGTCGTTCCTATCGCCACTTACTATCTGGATGATCCTCTTACACCGGAGCAGTCCGGAATACTTTGGAACTGCATCTATATCTGCCTGGGCGTTGCCACCTATTGCTTTATCGTCAGCCAGCTGACCGGTAATTGTAGTCAGGTAGATAAATTGTGGAGTATTATACCTCTGGTCTATGCATGGTATATTGCTGTCGGGGGTGGTATGGATACACGATTGGTGCTGATGGCTGTACTCGTTACCTTTTGGGGCATTCGACTCACCTACAACTTTTCAAGGCGTGGGGCTTATAGTTGGAAATTCTGGACCGGAGAGGAAGACTACCGATGGGAGGTACTGCGCCAGAAACCGGAGCTCAAAGGCAAAGTCAGATGGTTTTTCTTTAACCTCTTCTTTATCTCTTTTTATCAGCAAGGATTGCTGTTACTCATCACACTGCCAACGTTGATAGCGTTGCGTGGCACTGATACTCCACTTGGTTTATTAGATTACCTGGCTACCGCGTTGTTTATCTTCTTTCTCGTGATAGAAACAATAGCGGACCAGCAGCAATGGAATTACCAGCAGGAAAAACACAAAAAGATCAAGGCAGGTGAGAAACTGACTGGGATTTATGCATTAGGCTTTACGCATACCGGTCTATGGAGATGGATACGACATCCTAATTACATGGCTGAACAAGCCATCTGGATTACCTTCTATTTGTTTAGTGTCGCCGCTACGGGTTCGTGGTTAAACTGGTCGATTGCAGGATGTCTGCTACTGCTCGTGTTGTTTCAAGGTAGTTCAGACTTCAGTGAATCGATCTCAGCAGAGAAGTATCCGGAGTATAAAGCTTATCAGGAGAAGACGGGGAGGTTTTTGCCGAAGTATATTATGTAAAATTTACAGCAGAAATAAACATCAAGGCCTCGTTTCAAATTTCAGCCGAACATTCCCTGCTGTTGCTCGGTCATCAACAAATCAATAATCTCAACTTGTGTTTTTACATGTTGCACGTGGGCCATAGTATTCAAAGGATTCTTTGGCAAGGGTCATCCCTTTTGAAATGTGTTGACCTTTCCGCTTACTTCCAGCTGCAGTAGCCCTCCCTACCCCATTATCCTCGATCTCAAAATGCATAGCCATTTGGTAGCTTTATCACGCGAATATGGAGTTGAAGATTTTCCTTCTTTGGAGCCAGTCCATGCCAGATAGCGTTCTCTACATACGGCTGAATAAAAAGTAGTGGTACTCGTATATTATCCGGGTCAATTCCGGATCATAAATGCACCTCAAGTTGAATGGGTTCCGGCATCCGTAATGATTCCAACTCGACGTACAATCTTGAGACGTTGATTTCTTCCGACAGGCTTACATCTGGCTCAGAGGTGTAATCCAGGGTATACCTGATGAGTTTAGCAAATTGCGACAGATAATAGGAGGCTTTTCCCTTCTCCTCCTTCAGGATATACCGATTGATAGAATTGAGGCAATTGAATATAAAATGCGGATTCAATCGTGAACGAAGAGCTTGTAACTCCAATGTGGATAGCCTACGATCCAAATCCAATCTAGCCTTTTTTCTTTGAAACTGCCACCTTACCAAAAGCCACATAGCAACTAGGCCAATAAGCACCAGAAAAACACGAAATATATTGGTCTCCCAGAAGAATGGAAATACTTGAATCCGAATAACTTTATCTTCAAGATATAAATCACTACCAATTCCTCCAAGGCGAAACTGAATATCGTGCTTTCCAGGGGATAGATTTTCACGACCACGCCATCGACCCCGATAGTTCTCCATGTGGTATCCTTGCCGGTCAGATGCCTATAACTGTATTGCAGGGGCCCCGAATCTTCATAAAGCAATACATGACAATTGAATCCGAATCTTCCTCTCTTTTCCACGAATTTCCAGGATTGACTTCGTTGGCCAATGCCACAGACTATCTCCACTTTCAATCATTTCGATTATCAATCTCGCATTACCAGATCTTGTAAGTAATGCTGATGGTCTGCACGCCATGATTTGCTGGTCATGCATAAAATAGAGCTGGTCTGTTTCCGGATCGTACGTCAGGGCTTTTCTGGAATGATGAAGAAATGCCCCACTCCCATATGGATAACTACGAATAAGGTAATCATCAACCGAAATGGATGCCAAACCTGACGGTGTCATGATCCAAATGTGGCGACCAACCAAAACCATCTGGGTAATCACCAGATCAGGTAACCTTTCTTTGAGTGCAAACCGTGTATAGGTGCGGCTTTCAGGATCATAGCGGACGAGGCCATTCCGGGCCAGCGAAAACCATAGCACCTTGTGGAAGGTGTCTATCACCCTGTTGCCCACATTATTAAGGTTGAAAAGCTCCCGGAAATTTTGTTCGCAATAATCAATCTGCCCTATTGACTTCCTATACCTGCAATAGCCCTGATGTGAAATCCATAAATCACCATTCCAATCCTCCGTCATTTGCGTAGGTGTCCTGATTTTAACACTTAAATCCTTGTTTAGTGGAATAGGTATAAATTTTCTGATACCAGGATCATATTTCTCGAGTGTACTATTGTTTTGAAGTGTGTAAAGAGTTCTATCTATACTAGATTGGAAGGCGAACCAGCTAAAATTCTTTGGAATTTTAACCCAAGGCTCAATTGACTGATATTGCCAGGTCAGCGTGTTGAGCCAAATACGTGGGCCATTGGTGCAGATGAGGATGGAATCCTTTCCAAACGTAGTAAAGTGTAAAATGGAAGAAGTATACGTGGGGTCAGGTGAGATGAAGGGTATTTGTTTTACCAACGCCAGGCTCGTCTTATCATAGAACTTCATTTCCAGTCCTTCGGCTGTGCCTGTGACCAGATAGGGCCCTGATATGGAAAACTGGACATGTGACTTGTCTGGCAGCTGCACATCAAATGCAGGAGCAGATTTTCGAATACGGTTCAACTGATCACGTTGCTTGTACACACCATTATGCGTACCAAGCCATAATCGTTGATCCGCATCTACTAACATGGTGATAGGCAGGACACCCGTGTCTTGTGGCTTGTTGAGTGCCATCCGGTGCCCTGATCTATCGATGATCAGGTCCATGGTCCCCTTTCCGGGCAGTAAGAGATAATAAAGTGAATCACAAATCGCATACAATTGTGTATTCCAACGAAGACGATCCAGTGTTTCCATATCAATGGATAAACTGAAATTTACATCCCGCACGGTATGGTAATACATCAATGTGCTTTGATGCCTGCTAAAGAAGAGATATTCAAAAGGACTCAGTTCAAAAACATTGATACTACGATCACTGATAAAAGCGTCTAACGCAGGATAGATTCCAGGGTACAGCGGTGTAGTTAATTTCTTAAGCGGATTATACGTTGACAAGCCATGATTTCCAGCAATGACAAACTGACCGTCAGGCATGGGTATCATCACCCGTCCGAAAGAGGAAGAAATACCCATAGGCTGGATCGAATCCAGATGGATATACTCATATTTTTTTGAAAACCGGGAATCAACGTGCAGGAATCCGGATCTGGATAGCAAGATTAATCCGTCATGTCCATCACCGCAGACATCTGTCATACTATTGGCCAGATAGGCTGGAATAGAAGGCCCGCCAGATAAAAAGATACTTGTATCTTTTTCCGTATTGCAGTCATGGATAAAAGAACCTCCCGGCGTAAGGCAAATTACTTTTTCATCTACATATTCAATTTGCTGGATAGTGTTGTCTGGAAGGCTGTTGAAGGAACCATCAGAAAGAAAATGGCGCGACGTTATCCCGTTGTACCGAAACAGGCCGGCAGGTGTCCCGATCCAAAGATACCCCCGATGGTCCTGGACGATTCCGGCAATCGGTGTAGATGGAATACCCGTGTTATTGATAACCGCTCATAATCGAGGTCATTAAACTGAGCGCTGCCCAAAGTGGAATATAGCATGAGCAGCACTAAATATTTCACCCTGCGTTTCGACATATATAGCCAACCGGACTTTCTCAAAAAGGAATAACGTGGAGACCTTCTTCGCAGAGCAGGCGAAAAGAAGCGTTTCACTGAATGGTAATATTTAGATACCTATCCAACTCAGTCAGGAATTCATCTTTCCGCGTTCGGGAGATGGGCAGGAAGACTTCATTGATCTTTACCTGACCTCCGTCACTTTTTGAATACAACTGTACATGTTCGAGATTGATCAGGTAAGAATTATGAATCCTGAAAAATCCGCAGGGCAGGAGGACAGGTTCAAAATCCTTGAGTGTGCGGGAGGCCACTACTTTCTTGCCGCTCGCCAGGTGAAACGAAGTATAGCTGTTATCGGCTTCGCAATACAGGATATCATTTACGTTCTGGATCAACATACCATCACTGTTGACAATTGCAATTTTACGAGTGGTGCTTCCTTCTCTTTTATACCTGGCTGCATCTGCCTTTTTCTTTTCTTCTAACACACGATTCATCGTCCCCACCATGTCCTCTGCTGCGATGGGTTTCATCACATAATCGATCGCGCCATACCGCATAGCCTTAATGGCGAAATTATCATATGCTGTCGTGAAAATAACCTTGAACGAGAAGGGCATCAATCGGTCCAGCACATCAAACCCATTCAAGACGGGCATATTGATATCCAGGAATACCAGATCAGGGGACTGAGCCTGGATAAAGGAAATCGCCTGGACTGGATCGGTAAAAGTCCCCAACAGTTGTATATCCGGATAATGTGTGCTCAATAAAGATTCGAGCACCTCAATACAAAACTTTTCGTCATCGATGATTACCGTTTTGATCATGCACGTTTGTGTTTGGCCATATCCGAATACCTTGACTTTTTACAGACAAAAATTGTGTCTTATAGCTTTAGCATGAACAAGATACTTTTTCCCTTGAATCCTTTAGTACACTTGAACTGAATTCCTCATAGTAACCTGATAGCGTTAGTTTCAAACGATGTGGTGGCTTCGTATTGGTTTGGGGTCTTTGGAGTGCAGATTAGTTTTGTAATTTTTGTTTAATCAATTCAATTTCTGACCGCAGCGCTTGAAGTTCTTCCTTGTATTGTCCTAATACCTCGGCTTGACCTGACAGTATTGACTTCAGGTTTTCGTTCTCCTGACTCAGCTCCTGGACGGCCTTGACCAGGGGAACGGTGAATATGGCATATCGGAGGCCATACGTGTCATCCCCATTGGATGGCGGATTTACTCCATAGAAATCAAACTCAATATTTTTGGCAGCTGCTTCAACTTCCTGTGCGATAAAGCCAGTATTGAGAACAGCTGATTTGTCTGCCCTAGCCTTTACAGTAGCCTCATCCGGGGCAATGTAGACCATATTACCGGAATCATCGCGCTCATAATCTTCCTGAAGATGAGCTGCGATAGCCTCCACATCCATATGATAGGTGACCGGCCTTAATTGCCGGATAAAATCAGAATCAGGCACATTTGGCTTTATATCCTTTTTAAATCGGGCGTCGGAGACATCCGTCCACGTAGCCCAGCCGCCTATTTCATTGATAGCTGAATTGCCGATTCTGATTTCATTGGAGGCCTGCACGGTTGCATTATAACCTAACGCAGTCGTATTCGTGAACGCATCACCAGCTCCTATCGTCCGCGCCACAACCAATCGCCGTATTATTATTTCCAGTCGCAATATTGTCGAGACAGTTACGGCCGACGGCAGTATTGTAATCGCCACTTGTGATAAAGGAACTCGCACTTGATCCGACACCTGTGTTATTGAAACCGGAGGTTAATGCCAACAACGATTGCCTTCCAACAGCTGTATTTAGATATCCTGTTTGGTTATTATACATGGAAGAATCTCCAATGGCTACATTTTCATCTCCCTCGTTATCATAAAGAGAACGGTTACCAATCGCTACATTCCTATGACCCGTCACATTTGAAAATAATGCTAATCTACCCATGGCTACATTTTGTGAGCCAGTGGTATTCGTAAACATAGACCTTTCCCCGACTGCAGTATTATAGGTACTATTTGTATTTGAGTACAAAGTGCTCTCTCCTATTCCAATATTACCTTCTCCGTTTGTATTTCTATACAAAGCATCTACTCCAATTCCAATATTGGTCTTTCCACTCGTGTTAAGGGATAATGCGTTTGTTCCTGCAGCTATATTGCTAAATCCACTTAAGTTATTAGATAGTGAGCTTGGCCCGATTGAAATATTTTTGGTTCCCGTTGTATTATTGGTCAAACTATAAACACCAATGCCAATATTTGAATTTCCAGAAGTGTTAGATTCTAATGCAGAAAAACCAATGGCAATATTTGAATTCCCAGCCGTATTTGAGTATAAGGATGATGGCCCAATACCAATATTATAATCGCCACTGGTATTTGAGTAAAGTGCCTTGACCGCAATAGCTACGTTATCGGTACCAGTTGTGTTGAAGTGGAGAGCATCAATTCCTAATGCCGTATTATTAATGCCGTATAGGTTTGAATTAGAGAGCAATGCAGAATCGCCGATGGCTAATGATTGATTACTGTCATTAATTCCTGCCACACTGCCTAAAAAGGTTATCCATGTTTGATTATTAAAAAAAAAGAATTGATCCATATCCAAATCAAAAACAAGAAGTCCCTCCGCAGGTGCTTGAATAGCCAGGCGTTGAGCAGTGCTCATTCTTGGCACTAGCAAACCCTTGGTGGAGGAAGAAAGATCAAGTATCGCATTCGTATCAGGAGTAGATGTTCCAATACCAACGTAGCGTGAATTGAGTGTATGCATAGCATATCCATCTACTACCCATTTGTCATCTGCAATAGATGAGAAACCTCCTCCGGGAATCGACTGGCTATATTCGGGAGCTAACACAGTAGGTCTGTATTGCCATAAATCATTACCACTACCTCCATCTGCAAGTTCACCTCTGGCTACATAACCTAATCCGCCTGCAACAGAAGCTGAAGTTCCTTTTCGGGGACTACCACCATACGTTGTTTTTCTATCCAGTCATTCTCTTGAGGTAAATATTGCCAGAAATCATTCTCAAACTGGGAGGTAGCAGACTGCCCTGCCCCTACATATCCTTTCTGATCTATAACGAAACTAAATGCACCTCTACGTCCACCAGCTTCATAGCTTGAAATAGTTGTCCAGGCATCAGTCACTGGGTTATACTTGTAAAAATCAGACAGATAATTAGGCAGATTATACCCCATCCCCATGTACCCAAAAGAGTCAATTGCAAACCCTACTGCTTCACTGCGTGTAATGCCAGGCAGTGCCGCCTTTGATGCCCAACTATTGGTGACAGGATTATAAGCCCACAAGTCATTGAATGTAACTGTCCCATTAAAACCTGTGCCCACGTAGGCTTTACCATCGATGACAAACCCGCGGCCCCACGACGAGCTGCTCCTCCAAAATTGGCCTTCGGTGTCCATGTATCGGCAACTGGATCATACTCGTAGAAATCAAGTTTGTAGTTACTTGAATTGTTCCCAAGTCCTGCATAACCTTTACCCCCGATGGACATACCGATGGCATAATTTCGTACGCCACCTGGCATACTTGCTTTCTGCGTCCAAATACCTGTCACCGTATTGTACTCCCACAGGTCATCATAATTGACGGAGCCATCACTTCCTGTACCTATGTAGACACTGGATCCAATACTAAATGAAAACGCATTCTCGCGGACACCCGGCCCATTAGTGTTTAATAACGTCCACACATTAGTCCCGATGGAATCACCAACTCCCACTTGCTTAAGCCCGCAATTCTTTATCCAGTAGACCCCATCATATAAATCAATGCATTGATCATCCATGTTAAATATCTGCAAACCAATTGCTGGATTAACGATTGCATCACGTTGAATGGTCGTCATCCGTGGCATGAGAAAACCCTTATTTGTAGAACTCAGATCCAGAATGGCATTGGTATCCGGGTCGGTAGTTCCTATACCCACATATTGCGCACTGGTGGGATGTATTGAAGGACCTTCGCTTGTCCATGACCCGCTGCAGTTTTTGTTCCAGTTGGCTCCATCATAAAGATCAACACATTGATCATCCGTATTAAAAAGCTGGAGTCCGACCGCAGGAGAAACGATCGCATCGCGTTGACTTGTCGACATCCGCGGCATGAGAAAACCTTTGTTTGTAGAACTTAGGTCCAGAATAGCACTGGTATCCGGATCGGTAGTTCCAATACCCACATATTGCGCGCTGGTGGGATGCATCGAAGGACCTTCACTTGTCCATGACCCACTGCAGTTTTTGTTCCAGTTGGCTCCATCATATAGATCAATACATTGATCATCCGTATTAAAAAGCTGGAGCCCGACCGCAGGAGAAACGATCGCATCTCGTTGACTTGTCGACATCCTGGGCATAAGGAATCCCTTGTGTGAGGATGATAGCTCCAGGATGGATGACGAATCAGGCATCACTGTGCCGATGCCGACCTGGGCAGAGAGATTGAATACGAGGAGAAAATGGAATGTAAGACTGAAAGTCAGTATGAGGGCAATACGATTTACCTTGGTGTACTTCATGTGACTAGACTTTTGAATCAAATCTAATCAGGCTGTTTTCGCTATGTATGGGTGAACAGTAAACAGCACAATCGGCTTAGTAGAAATCGCATACCAGCCAGTCTTCTGCATTTATGATATTTGCAGTGAGGCCGTTATAAATGAGCCACAAAAGCTTAAGGAATCATTTATAAGTCTTCGACTAACTCATCACTTTTCACTCTTCGCTTTTCACTTAATTGTATTCAACCACCGGCTCGTTCGCATCACCCGTGTTGATCACCACCTTTGCAGCTTCATCAGAGCGTCTGACTTCACCAAGGATGCTCGCCTGGACGCCAAAAGCAGATGCGAGATCGAGGATAGCAGGGGCCGATTTTTATCCACAAAGAGCATCATCCGGATGCCCATGTTAAACACCTTGTACATCTCAGCGAGGGATGTGTTTGAAGCCTTGCGGATCAAGTCAAACAAAACAGGTGTAGGCGGCACATTGTCGATGTGCACGGCAAGATTAGGCGCTATAAACTTGAGCACTTTGCTATAAGCACCGCCTGTACAATGAATGATGCCTTGTATTTCACTTCTATATTCCCTGATGACAGGCATTAAGATCGGCAGGAATGTGCGGGTAGGTGACAGGAGTAATTTTCCAACGTTGATTTCTTCGTTGCCTACGTTTACCTTATCGGTGAGTTGCCATGGTCCATTATAGACATAACGAATGTCCGTCTCCGGGCTGAAGCTCTCGGGATATTTGGCGGCATACATGTGATGTAACATATCATGACGGGCAGATGTCAATCCATTGCTGCCTATTCCGCTGTTGTGCTCGGCTTCATAGTTCGCCTTGCCATCTGAGGCAAGTCCAATGATGACGGCAGCGGGTGTGATTTGATTCACGATGAGCTCTTTGCGCGGCATGCGGCCAAATGCGGTGATCCCTACGTCGATAGTCCTTACAATATCGCCGGTATCAGCCGTTTCACCACCTGCATGTTTGATTGATATACCTCTTTCGCCCATAGCCTCCACAAAGGCGATAGTCCCCTCGATGATCTCTTCAATCACTTCCCCGGGAATCAGGTGTTTGTTTCGTGCGATGGTATTGGAAATCAGGATATCATCCAGGCATCCACAACAAGCCATGTCATCGAGATTCATCACAAGGGCATCCTGGGCGATCCCCCTCCAGACAGAAATATCACCAGTTTCCTTCCAGTACAAATAAGCCAGACTGGTTTTGGTACCCGCTGTGTCAGCATGCATGATATTGCAGAAATCTGCGTCACCTCCGGCGACATCTGGCAGTATTTTGCAGAAAGCGTTAGGGTACAACCCTTTATCTAGATTTCGGATGGCATGGTGGACTTCTTTCTTCGAAGCTGAGGCACCACGCTGGTCATATTTTTCCACTTCAGGGGTCATTGTTACGGCAAAGATGCACTAATTTCATGCAACTGGAAATCAGGCTTTTGCTTTTTTGGTATATAAATTGCTTAAGTAGCAGAAATCGCCATTGCGATCTGTTAAAACCAATCTGAGGCCACCTCTCTCTGTTGACTGGGGTGGTTTTTTTTATGGTGGGCCTTCGGCCCTACCGACATTTATCCCCTACGGGGAAGGTTACCGACATGCAGCCCCTATGGGGCATTGATTTCGAAATTCGCCAGTTCATCATAATCCAATGCAACCTGCTTGTCGATAAATTAAAGTCAAAAGAATCAACCTTGCCCCATCGGGGCTATATGTCGGTAACAAAGAGGTAGGAAGAATCTAGCTTGCCCCGTAGGGGCTATATGTCGGTTAACTTGCCCTGTAGG
This sequence comes from Candidatus Opimibacter skivensis, assembly GCA_016721905.1. Lineage (GTDB taxonomy): Bacteria > Bacteroidota > Bacteroidia > Chitinophagales > Saprospiraceae > Opimibacter > Opimibacter skivensis. Next base: position 238,270 of record JADKHH010000001.1, read on the forward strand.
GGCAACACCAAATCAAGATTATTCCGGCAGCTTGATACAATAATTCTGATCATAGTCAATCCCGAATTCATCCAATAGTTCTTTATATTCCTCCAGGAATGATTTTTTTCTATGATGCGTTTCCTGATTTTCAATGTACGTGGCTACTACATTAACAAGAGATTTTGTGTATGAAAAAGCACCATAACCTTCCTGCCAGCGAAATTGCTTTTCAGTCAACTTGTTTGAATTGATCCATTCAGAAGCTTCTTTTTTTACGATGCCGACTAAGTCCGAAAGAGATTGATGGGGTCTGAACCCGAACAGGAAATGGATATGGTCCGGCATACTGTTTATGGCTAGCAATTTATGCTTGTGATTTTGAATAATACCAGTCATGTATTTGTGAAGACTATGTTTCCATTCCGGATGTATGAGTGCCTGCCGATATTTAACTGCGGTTACAACTTGGATGTGTATTTGGGTATAGGTGTTCGCCATGACTAAAAAGTTTTTAAATAAAATGATGTCATCAGTATAGTGTCTTGAGATACCTGAAACTACCCGAAATGTGACCGATGTAGCTTACGAGTAAGATTTTTTACCGACATGTAGCCCCTACGGGGCATGTTACCGACATATAGCCACTATGGGGCAGCGGCTGTTTCTTTGACTGCCTCTGAGGCTACCATCCCCTGGGGCGTACTTGTTTCGATGTTACCGACATGTAGCCTCTACGAGGCATGTTACCGACATATAGCCCCGATGGGGCATGACTTATGTTCCATTTTCGATGTTACCGACATGTAGCCCCTACGGGGCATGTTACCGACATATAGCCCCGATGGGGCAAGATGCATGTTGCTTGTTTCTTTGTTACCGACATGTAGCCTCTACGGGGCATATTACCGACATATATAGCCCGATGGAGCAAGTGCATGTTGCTTGTTTTGTTTTTAGCCTAGAGGCAGGGGTGAGGCTCTCTTATAGCAAAGTAGTCAGCGGGGACAGATATGCTTTTAATGGATCCACTCTCCCATGTTTTAATCCATTCTTGTGGATAGAAGCCAAGCGCATTGACGATGACGTCTTCAAATTTGTAAGGATGGGCTGTCGCAACGATGATACCCTTACCTCCGTTTTCTTTCAACATATGCCACGCTGTTGCTGTATGCGGATCCAGTAAGTAATGATGGTTATGCCAGGCATCGCGGATACCTTCCAGGATTTGTGTATCTGAAACAGATTGTGCACGGAAGTCAACTAGTCGATTTCTATATTGATGCTGTTGTAAATACTGAAGCCTCACAAAATTGCTTGGATCATTTACGTCCATTGCATTTGCCAAAGTAGATACAGTATTTCCGGTGCATATTTGCCGGATGATAAAAATCTGGGGATCGTATCATTCGCATTATGTGCTGCTAATATTTCTTTAAATGTCATCCCCAAATCATGCATCAGGAATGCAGCAGCGATATTGCCATAATTACCACTGGGAATACATAAAGTACTTTCAATCCCCTGCTTTCGAATCTCACGCCATGCTATTGCATAAAAATCATCTGGGGTAGCCACCTGGCGATATTAATAGAGTTAGCACTGGTGATATTGATTTTGGAACGAAGTGTCTCATCATTAAATGCTTTTTAACCATGTGCTGACAGTCATCAAAGCTTCCATCAACCGCAAGGGCAATAATGTTGCCTCCCATGCCTGCAATCTGCATTTCCTGCAGTGGCGAAATTTTCCTTTCGGATAAAGGATGACTACTTTGATGCCTGGCTGATTATAGAAACCATTTGCCACCGCACCACCAGTATCTCCAGATGTAGCCACAAGGATAATAGTTTCTTTAGCTTGGTCAGTCCATTGGGATAAGCATCCGGCTAGAAATCTTGCACCCACATCTTTAAAAGCCCATGTAGGTCCGTGAAATAATTCCAAAACATAGATGCCTGTTTCACTTATCTGATTAACAGGAATGTCAAATTGAAATGTATGATCAATGACAGCGCTGAGCTGTGCATCTGAAAGGTCATCGCTTACAAATGGATGGAGCAAGGGATATGCAAGATCCCTGATGCTGAATGAATCCATCTTATCAAAAAAAGTAGCCTCCACCTGTGGCAACATCTCCGGAACATATAAACCTCCTCCAGGTGCAAGGCCTTTCAGCACAGCTTCTTTAAATCCAACCCTGACATTGGTGTTATCTGTACTGATGTATTTCATCGGGTTATACGTTAGCAATAGAAATCACATCCGCCAATACGCCTGATGCAGTTACATCCGGGCCTGCACCAGCGCCGGCAATGACCATAGGCCTTTGTGTGTAGCGATCCGTCCAGATCAGTATGATATTGTCAGTGCCTTTCAGATGGTACGCCGGATGGGTGCTGTCAATCTCTTCAAGTCCCGTAGACACTTTACCCTTATCAAGTGTTGCCATGTATCTCCACCTCTTATTTTGCGAAGCTAATTTGATCCGATCCGCTTCAAAACGTTCATCCAGCGCCTCCAGGTTTTTATGGAGTTGATTCCATTCATCTGTGGCTAAAGTATTGGATGGCAGGAAAGGTTTATTTTCAATATCATCCATCTCCAGTGTGAGGCCGGCTTCGCGGGACAGGATCAGGATTTTCCGCATGACATCTTTGCCACTTAGATCAAGTGCAGGGTTAGGTTCTGTATAACCTTTCTCCCTGGCTTCGGTGACCGCAACTGAAAACAAACAACCATCGCTCCCTACCCTATCAAATATATAATTCAAGCTGCCTGATAAGACAGCTTCAATACGATGAATCCTGTCACCGGTCAGCACCAGGTCACGTATCGTCTTGATCACCGGCAATCCTGCACCAACATTGGTTTCATTCAGAAACTTAACATTATGTGTCAGGGCAAGTTCTTTCATATGCCTGTATACGTGGTAAGGTGCTGAGGCTGCAATTTTATTGGCCGTCACCACATGGACGCTTGACGCAAGCATATCCGGATATATTTCACTCACCTCCTCAGAAGCTGTCACATCAATCAGGATACTATTCCGGAGATTAAATGACTTAATATCACTTCTCCATTCCGAAAGATTCCGCACTGCCCTTTTCCTGAAGGGTATTCATCCACACCGTCAGATCAATACCATTGGGTTCGAGCAACATTTTTTTACTGTTAGCGATACCACATACTTTGATATCCAGGTTGCCTGCTTCGAGAAAAGATCGTTGTGCGGTGGCAATCTGCTGGATCAGCGTTGCACCAACATTGCCGGCTCCTAATAAAAAGAGATGAATGGTTTTATACCTGGAGAGAAAGAATCCTTCATGCAGGACATTCAACGCCTTGGCTATATTGTGTTGATTGATGACAAACGAAACATTACGCTCCGTGGCGCCCTGGGCAATGGCCCTGATGTTGATACCATTCTCGCCAAGCAGGCTGAAGATTTTACCAGCGACTCCTGATCGCTCTCTCATTCCATCACCAACGACCGCTACCAGGCCCAGATCATATTCTATGTGTACCGGATCGATTTTAGAGGAAGCCAATTCAAACTCATAAGCTTGTTCAATGGCGTGTTGTGCTTTGCCAGCATCCGCTCTTGTGACAGCAAAGCAAATGCTGTGTTCAGAAGATGACTGTGTAATAAAAAGAATATTGATACGCTCTTGCGCAAGTGCGTGAAACATCCGCTCTGCAATACCCGGAACGCCAATCATCCCAGTGCCTGAAATGGTAATCAGGGCTATGTCCTGAATAGAGGTCAGCCCTTTTACATAATAAGGTCCATGCTGAGGATGTTTTGATATCGTCGTGCCCGGATGTTCGGGCTGAAATGAATTCTTTATAATGATCGGAATCTGCTTTGCCATAGCCGGTTGAATCGTCGGCGGATAGATCACCTTAGCCCCGAAATAACTCAACTCCATAGCTTCCTCGTAGCTCATCTCCGGAATTGTGATCGTATCGCGCACCAGTCGTGGGTCAGCCGACATCATTCCATTGACATCGGTCCATATCTCAAGTGCTTCCGCATCAAGTGCGCCTGCGAAAATGGCGGCTGTATAATCTGATCCTCCGCGTCCTAACGTAGTGCTTTCCCCTGTGTTACTCCTGGCGATGTAACCAGGAGCTATAAATAACCGGGTTCCGCTGACGATTTCTTCCTTTATTCGCTTGTTGGTGGTTGGAAAATCTACACGGGCTGACAGGTATTGATTGTCTGTCACAATCGTCTTTCTGCTATCCACCCAGGTAGGTGAAAGCCCTTCATGTTCCATAGGTGCTGCTACTATCCGGGAGGACAGGAGTTCACCATAACTCATGATATGGGCCTTGGTCTTGGCTGTCAGATCTCCAACAAGGAACAGCCCTTTACAAATCTCTCCAAGCCGCTGAATGGGTTCCCTGACCTGGACGATAAGTTTGGAGGAAACCAAAGGTGAAAAAGGAATAGAACCAATACACTCATCATGTCTCCTGGCGATAGCCTCAACGACTGCCTTAAAGGACTCATCCTGCGCTGCTGCCTTATTGCAGGCCTCCTCGAGAAGATTAGTCACACCGGACATCGCAGATACCACTACTACCACCGGGCTATGCTCAGCGCGCTTCCTCACAATACTGATCAGTTGGAGGATACGCTCTGCGCTCCCAACTGATGTGCCTCCAAATTTCATTACGATCATAGCCGTTAAGGGTTATAGTTTGTCACAAGGTGCAAAAATAGCCCATACAGCGGCAGCAGGTATGGATCAAACCGTTATTCAAATCTTAAAGCCGCTTCAAATAACTATCAAGCAATTCTTTGCCATTTGCTTAATGTCTTGACTATCAACTGAGCTACTTAATCATCAAGCGGTTATTAGAGGCAGCCTTAAAGCCGTATTTTAGGGCTTTATTAAACTAATCTTCGCGGATTGCATTACAACAGTCAAATATCATTTCTCCTGACCTGCCTGCTGGGCATGATCAGTTGTCAAACAAAAAACACAATGGAACATCCATATACTAATAAGCTCATCGAGGAGAGCAGCCCCTATCTGTTGCAACACGCACACAACCCTGTGGATTGGTATCCGTGGGGAGAAGAAGCGCTGGAAAAGGCCAAAAAGGAAAAGAAACTAATACTCATCAGTATTGGCTATTCATCCTGTCACTGGTGCCATGTGATGGAGCATGAATCGTTTGAAGATACTACTGTTGCCGCGTTCATGAATGAGCATTTTATCAATATCAAAGTGGATCGTGAAGAACGTCCGGATATTGATGATGTCTACATGACTGCCTGTCAGTTGTCTTCAGGGGGCAATTGCGGTTGGCCATTGAATTCATTTGCATTGCCTGATGGACGACCCGTGTGGGCAGGCACCTATTTTCCAAAACTCAAATGGCTCGATGTGCTCGAATATTTCAGAAAGACCTGGGCTGAAGAGGGTGATAAATTGGAAGATTATGGCAACAGGCTGGTTTCCGGAGTCAGGGACAACGGGCTTGACAGTATCCTGGCAGATGCTAAGCAGGCATTTACCGTGGAGGATGTGCATACACTAGCTAAGCAGTTTAAGGACAGAGTTGATCCACAAACAGGCGGAAGGAGAGGTGCACCAAAATTTCCTATGCCCAACAACTGGCAGTATCTCATGCACTATGCACAACGATATAATGATGCAGGTGCAAAGCAATTGCTGATCACTACGCTGGATCGAATGATGATGGGTGGCATCTATGATCAACTCGAAGGAGGATTTGCACGGTACTCGACTGATTCCTTGTGGCTGGTGCCTCATTTTGAAAAAATGCTGTATGACAATGGTCAATTAGTCTCGCTCTACGCACAGGCATATGCCTGGACAGGCAAGAAAGAATACCTGGATGTCGTCAGGCAAACGACAGACTTCGTTGACCGGCATTGGAGTGATCCATCAGGTGGATTCTATAGCTCCTTTGATGCAGATAGTGAGGGCGAAGAAGGAAGATATTATGTCTGGACTGTTGAAGAATTAAATCAACTTATTCCTGAAGGACAAGACCGGAATTTATTTTACACCTACAATGATATACGCCCGCAAGGAAACTGGGAACATAATAACAACATTCTGCAACGCCACAGAAGTGGAGAGGAACTCGCACGACAGTTTAAGATTAGCACTGAAGTCTTTTATGCCAGCATCGCTAAAACAAATCAATTGTTGCTCGAAAAACGCAACACCAGGATAGCGCCTGGTCTTGATGATAAAATACTGACTTCCTGGAATGGTTTGATGCTGCAAGGTTACATTGATGCATACCGGGTCACCGGATCAATGGAGTATCTCAACCGGGCAAGAAAAAATGCAGATTTTATTGTCCGGGAGATGATCAAGGATGGATACAGGCTTGATCGCAATTATAAAAACGGGAAGTCAACGATCAATGGTTTCCTGGATGATTATGCGATTACTATTCAGGCATTTTTATCGATGTACCAGACAACTTTTGAGCCTGCATGGCTTGAGCATGCCAAAGGGTTAACGGATCATGTACTTGCTCATTTTGATGGTGATCCTTCAGGCTTCTTTTTCTTCACTTCTGATCTTGATCCCCACTGGTAGCACGGAGGATTGATTTCAGTGACAATGTGATTCCTTCAGCTAACAGCATCATGGCACGCGACTTATTGTTGCTTGGCGAATTGCTTTATGACACCGCTTATGAAGAAAGGTCCAGACAGATGTTTAATCAGGTTTGGCCACGATTGAAAAAGATGGGCAGCCTTCTTTCTACAGCAATTGGTGCCAGTTGATGCTGACGTTGGTCAAGTCTCCGTTTGAGATCGCGATTGTGGGAGAGGGTTATAAACCTATCCTCAATGATTTCCTTCGGAATTACCTTCCTGACGCCATTTTACTGGGTGGGGCCGAGGAAGGAAATCTACCATTACTTCAATACAAACTATCTGAAGGAGAGACACTTATCTATGTCTGCCAAAACAAAACCTGTAAGCGACCTACTAAAACATACCAGGAGGCCTTAGCTTTGATGGCAGAATGAAGGAAGCCGGAGGTAGGCTGATTTTATTTAGTTTCGCACACTTAATCGAAAAGAACAAGATTCATGAATCTACACGAATACCAGGGAAAAGAATTACTCAGCCGTTATGGCGTTAAGATCCAGCGTGGCATCGTAGCTCAAAATGTTGAAGAAGCCGTTGATGCCTACCACAAGATTACAGCACAATCGGGTAGCCCGATAGCTATCGTTAAAGCCCAGTTGCACGCCGGTGGAAGAGGGAAAGGTGGTGGTGTTAAGGTAGCCAAGAACTTAGAAGACCTTAAACTGCATGCCAGTAATATTATCGGTATGATGTTGAAGACTCCGCAGACTCCAGGCGGTATGGAAGGACCTGGTAAACTGGTGAGGCAAGTATTGATTGCAGAAGATTCGTATGTACCTGCATTTGACCAGTGCAAAGAGTTCTATATGTCAGTCCTGACTGATCGTGCCAGACAGTGCAACGTGATTACCTATTCTACTGAAGGTGGAATGGACATTGAGGCGGTGGCCGAAAAGACCCGCATCTCGTGCACAAGGAATACGTGGATCCGGTTCAAGGTCTTCAAGGATTTGAAGGACGCAAGATTGCTTTCAATCTCGGGCTGAGTGGTGACGCATTAAAAACATGACAAAATTTGTCGCACAGGTATACAAAGCATTTGTGGATACCGATGCTACCCTGCTCGAAATAAATCCGGTGCTCATCAATGGCTATGGCGAAATCGTCGCCGTTGACTGCAAAGCATCCATGGATGAAAACGCCCTCTATCGTCATAAAGACATCGAGGCCATGCATGATCCAAATGAAGACGATGCTACTGAGTTGGAAGCAAAAGAATTCGGTCTCAACTACGTCAACCTGGATGGTAATGTTGGCTGTATGGTCAATGGTGCCGGATTGGCAATGGCGACCATGGACATCATCAAATTGTCCGGTGGTTCACCAGCCAACTTCCTCGATGTAGGTGGAACAGCGGATGCTAAGCGTGTTGAAAACGCATTCCGGATCATCCTGAAGGACCCGAATGTCGAAGCTATCCTGATCAATATTTTCGGAGGTATCGTGCGTTGTGACCGGGTCGCGCAAGGTGTTGTGGATGCTTACAATAACATCGGTAATATCAAAGTACCGATCATCGTCAGATTACAAGGTACTAATGCAGACCTGGCTAAGAAGATTATTGATGAGAGTGGCCTTGAGGTTAAATCAGCCATTCTACTACAGGAGGCTGCAGAGCTTGTGACTGAAGTACTCCAACACAAAAGCTGATTGAATGCAGCATGTCGGAGCAATCATCATATTCACTACTTGAACTCAATCAATATATCCGGAGAGTCATCTCCTCAATTTTGATGAGCCGGTATGGATAGAATGTGAGATTGGACAAGCCTCCCTTTCAAGAGGGCATTGGTACCTGGATTTAATCCAAAAGAAGAGAATAACATTGTAGCCCAATGCCAGGCGGCCATGTGGGCGAATGTCTATTTTTTCCTCAAGCGTAAGTCCCCTATTCCACCTGAAGATATCCTGAAGCAAGGTGTTGCGGTGAAGCTGAAAGTCAATGTAGATTTCCATGAACGCTATGGCTTGAAGCTGATCATAGAGGATATCGATAGCAGCTTCACGATGGGTCAACTGGAAATGCAACGTCAGGCCATTCTGAAAGCTATCCAGGAGCGCGGCCTGATCCGAAAAAATGCAGAGACACATCTTCCTGTTGTGGTGCAGCGACTGGCGGTTATAAGTTCTGATCGCGCAGCAGGATACAAGGACTTTATCAAACACCTTGAAGACAACTTCTATGGCTATGATATTCGTATAGATTTGTTTGAAGCTGCCATGCAGGGACAGCAGGTGGAAACAGAGATTTCATCTTGTTTGGATAAAGTGGAAAAAGCTTTGGATGATTATGATGCTGTCGCCATCATCCGTGGAGGTGGTGGCAGGACAGACCTTGCAGCTTTTGATAATCTTAACCTGGCGGTTCGTATCGCCAGATTTCCGATTCCGGTGTTGATCGGGATTGGGCATGAGATTGACCAATCGGTGTTAGATCTGGTTGCTTACCGTTCACTGAAGACGCCAACTGCCGTTGCGGATTTTATCATAGAGCGAAATGCGTCGTTTGAAAGCACTCTTGATAGTTTGGGGTGATGATCAGGGATGAAGTGTATGAACGCCTGCATAGTGAAGCCCAAAAGATTACGGATCTGGCTCACGGATTAAATCATGCTGTACGATCAAGACTTCTGATGGAGGGTAACAAACTCGACCATGCATGGAATATAATGAGACACTCCATTAAACATCAAACGAGTAAACATCATCAGCGAATCGATTTTATGGAAACCCTGTTAAAGGCCATAGACCCGGACCAGGTACTTTCAAGAGGATATACCATCACCAGTGTAGAAGGCCAGACCATCACGCATGCTGATGCGCTGGTTTCCGGCATGACCATCCAGACCACATTTATTGACGGAACCGTTAAAAGTAAAGTAGAATGACAAAGAAGCAAACCGATTACGATAAAGCTATGCTCCAGCTTGAAACAGTGGTGGAGAAGATACAACAAGGAAAGATGGGCCTTGAAGAGATGCGCGGAGAAGTCAAGGCGGCACTGGAGTTGATCAAACTGTGTCGAGCGAAACTACGCGATATTGAGACTGATCTGGATGAGCTTTTAGAAGAAGAAGAGTGAGAAGTTAGCAGTTAGAAGTTAGCAACTAGCAGTTAACAATTTGAATTTCGAATAACGAGCAATGAATATCGAAGGCAGAAGTTTGTCGGGAGGTTGATTGTGCTATTTTTCAACATGGAATAGCCAACAAGGAATGAAAAGGGAAAGTGATTATGTTTTACTCTAGCGTCAGGGACGCAAAGCATAGCATTTAAGTCAGAGACGAAACAACGGGCATAATACTTCTTACTTCCTACTTCCCTGTTCTACTTCGTTATTCACTATTCGGTATTCTGCATTTCTTTTTCTTTTTTTAAGGCGAAGCCTGCTAAAAAAGAAAAAGGTGGAAGCCGACCCGGCGGCCTGCGCTTCCACCAACTTCACCAGTTGAAAACAATCTTTATAGCGTTGGGATCCTGAGCATCTGACCCGGATAGATCAGGTTAGGATCTTTGAGCATTGGCTTATTGGCCTCAAATATAGCATTATATTTATTTGCATCACCATAGACGGCCTTGGCAATTTTAGACAGGGAATCGCCTGATTTTACCTCATAAAAGGTAGCTTCCGGCTCGGGCACAACGACACTCATCCTGTCATCTACAGAAGAGATTCCTGCATTGTTACCCAAGGTTAGCAGCGCGAGCTCCTTGGCGACCTGGGTTTGTGCTTCACCATAAACGGTCACAACATCATCATTCAATATAATGGATAAATCCGTTATTGGTAACTCCAGGTCGTTGACGGCCTTGAGCATAGAATCAGTCTTGACACGGGTTAATTCTGCTGCGGAAACAGCAGTAGCTTTCTCCTCTGTCTTTTTATCGACAAGTTTAGCGCCTGAGCTTTTTGAAAATGAAAATAGTCCCATATTGGTTTGTTTAAATTTGGTTTGAAATATAATCCTGATAACTCAACAAATCAGCGAGCAGAAAGATTCACGAAAAATGGACTTTTTCCGGCTTCAATCTGCGGTCAATATACAAATGTCTGTTTCTAAAACGATATATTTTAAAATAATGTATATCAGGTTTGTAAATCTTACCTTTGGAGATTCATCAAGAGGCAGTTATATTGAAACCAAAACCTGAACCTGTTGCATTAGATCCGGGGAAAGAGACCCGCTGATGAAGCAATACCTGAAGATCAAAAGCCAGCACCCGGATGCCCTGCTCCTCTTCAGGGTAGGCGATTTTATGAGACCTTTGGAGAAGACGCCGTCAAGACCGCCGATGCCCTGGGCATTGTGCTGACGAGCCGGAATAATGGAGGCAATAATATCGAACTGGCCGGCTTTCCCTACCACGCCATGGACATGTACCTCCCTAAGCTTGTCCAGGCTGGCTACCGGGTAGCCATCTGTGAGCAACTAGAGAAGCCCTCCAAGGAAAAGAAAATCGTTGACAGAGGCGTGACTGACATGATCACCCCGGGAATAGCAACCGAGGATTCCTTGCTCGACCGCCGGCAGAATAATTACCTCGCCTCCATCCATATAACCTCTCCTGATCTACTTGGGATCGCCTTTCTCGATATGTCCACCGGAGAGTTTGTCGTCAGCGAAGGCGAGCAACGTGATATCGAAAAACTACTTCAGAGCTTTAACCCTTCTGAAATTATTTTTCGAAAGCCAACAAGAACAGGTTTGAAAAATATTTGGCAATTCATTTTACACTTTTGGGCTTGAGGAATGGGTGTACACGACAGATTACACCACTGAGAAAATACTGAGGCATTTTGAAATAGCCACGCTCAAGGGGTTTGGTATCGAACATCTCGCTACAGCCCAGATAGCAGCAGGGGCGATCCTGCATTATCTCAATGCAACAAAACAGGATGGCCTCAAACACAACAAGATTGGTCTGCGGAGATAAAGGATCATATCCGACTCATCGGAGATATCGAGCGCATCATCACCAAGGTTTCATTGTCAAAGATCAACCCACGTGAGATGATTCAGCTGCGTCGCGCGCTGGCTGCCCTTCATCCTATCAAAGACCGGCTGCAGGAAAGCCGCCAGGAAGGATTGATCAGGCTTGCTGACCAGATCAATTGCTGCGATCATTTACACCATACCATAGAACTGGCTGTACAAGATGACGCCCCTGCCCTGCTGGTCAAAGGAAATGTCATCCGTAAAGGCTTTAATGAAGAGCTTGATGAATACAGGGATATCATCCAGAATTCGAAGGAAATACTCATCAGTATCCAACAGGAAGAAGCTTCTAAGACGGGGATCAACAATCTCAAGATCGGGTACAATAATGTCTTCGGTTATTTTCTCGAAGTCACCAATAAATACAAAAACCAGGGACTCATCCCTGACACATGGGTCAGGAAGCAGACCTTATCTAACTGCGAGCGTTATGTCACGGACGATCTGAAAAAACTGGAGCAAAAAATACTCAGTGCCGAAGAAAAAATAGGTGCACTCGAAGAGTCTTTGTTTAATGACCTCGTCATCGCCGCGCAAGAATACATCGGGCCTATCCAGATCAATGCCAATGTAATCGCGCAATTGGACTGCATCCTATCACTCGCCGCTGTAGCATCATCCTACAACTATTGCAGGCCGGAGATGAATGATGGATTGGCTATCGATATCAAGGAAGGTCGTCACCCTGTGATTGAACGCCATCTGCCGCCAGGTGAAGCCTATGTAGCTAATGATCTCTACATGGACAGTGATGACCAGCAAATATTTATCATCACCGGTCCTAACATGTCCGGTAAGTCTGCATTTCTGCGGCAAACAGCACTCATCAGCCTGATGGCGCAGATCGGGAGTTTTGTACCGGCAAAATCTGCCCGCCTGGGCGTGATTGATAAGCTGTTTACACGGGTTGGTGCTTCTGATAATATTTCGTCCGGAGAATCAACTTTTATGGTGGAAATGAATGAGACCGCCAGCATTCTCAACAACCTATCCGCACGGAGCCTGATCCTAATGGATGAAATCGGACGAGGTACCAGCACCTTTGATGGCATCAGTCTGGCCTGGAGTATTGCTGAATATCTGCATCATCACATACAACACAAGCCAAAGACTCTTTTTGCCACGCATTACCATGAGCTTAATGAATTGGCAGAGAAATATGACCGGATCCACAATTACCATATCGCCACAGAAGAAAGTGGACAACGCGTCATCTTCCTGCGTAAACTGACAGCCGGTGGCAGCGAACACAGTTTCGGTATTCATGTAGCCCGCATGGCAGGGATGCCAAGGACATTGCTTGAGCGCGCCACTGAAATCCTGCACGAACTGGAATCAAAAAACCTGAGCCTTGAAGATTCGACCGGCAAAAAGAAAATGAAGGACATCAAGGATCTCACTTCATTTCAGTTGAATATTTTTGACCAGACGGATATCAATCTCCGCAAGATGAAGGACGAGTTATTGAAACTCGACATCAATCAGATGACGCCGATAGAATGTATGATGTCTCTCCTGAAATTAAAGAAGGAGTTGGATAGCGAATAAGTGGCTTATTAATCCTCGAGCAGGAATATTCTCTGGCCTGCCATTTTTCCATTCGATTCGAACCGAATTTCATACAACCCTGATGGGAGATCATTCAGTTCATAGCTACCTGCTGCTTCCAATTGTTTTACTAACGGCCTGACCACTATATGCCAGTCCAGGCATTGTGACTGAACTGGGACCAAAATGATATACAATGTCCCCACTGGCTTCGTACAATTTCATCTGGAAGTTGACAAAATCGTTAGTGGTTCCGTTGGATAACAATTCACCAAAAAAACCAGCATTTTCCCATTCGACGGTCATGACTCTTGAACCTACATTGCCTTCCAGCTTTCTGGTGATCGGTGAAAGGTGAATGCTATCTCCCAGGCCTCTGTCGACCAGATCAGCTCCGAAAAGCAATAACAGCGAATAGGTATTGCTGATCGAATTTTCAGACAGAGTGATGATATTAAAATTACTCCTGAGCGATAAGTCCTGTATGGTTCTTGAGAACAGCTCAAAGCTAAACCCGATCGGTATAGATAAATCCGGATCATCCCACACATCATCTACAAGTGCCTGTCCACCCTGGATAGGTTCATATTCCGCTGATTCGACGGAGAAAAAATACGTTTGCGCAGAGGCCTGATTAATTAAAAAAAACAATGCAAGCAAAGTGACGGTTCTCAAAAGTGTCTTCATAGTTCTTTATTTTTTTTCCGGAAACATCACCACACTGATGAGCTCCTTGTCACTGAAATACTTTCTGGCAGCCTGCTTCAAGACTTCCGGATTCAGGCTTGCGATTCTGCTTTCAAGAACACTTAGTTGTGTGGCATTGTTCATATCCGTTCCATTGATCCATGAATTGATAAAGGCACTCATCCAGAATTGATTTTGTTCAAGGTCCTTGATCCGGCTCTGTCGCTGTGTTTCTGTCACTTTGACAATATCCGCGGGATCAACTTCCATTTTCATTTTGCTGATTACTTGCTGGGCTGCAGCGATCAGATCATTAGTGCGTGGCGGATCGGCGTTAAAATTGATCCGGATGGAATATTGCTCTATCGGAAATTTACTTTGTCCACCTCCGATACTGACTCCATACACGCCTCCTTCTTCTTCCCGCAGTTCTTCGCGGAGCTTGATCCGTGCAAGTTCAATCATAGATTGCATCAGATAACTTGTATCCGGATTGTAGTGGTCTGATCCATGATAGATAAGCTGTACCAGTGACTTCGGTGCTTCACCTCTGTAGTAGACTGAGTCCACTTTACCTTTTGGAAAACGATCCCCTACATCTTTCCACATCTCATCTCTGCCACCACCAGGTAATGCCCCAAGATATCTGCTGGTCAATTGTTTCAGGCTATCCACATTGAAATTGCCAACAAAGAAGAAATGCATGTCACTGACATCTTTAAACCTGTCTTTATAGATATCCATGATCTCATTCATCTTGATCTGGTCATAGGATTCGAGAGAAGGGAATCCACGTCGCGGGTGATTTTGTGATGTGATACGGGTGACTTTGTCTGAATACCAGTTGTTCGGATTTGATAGTAGATTGGCAAACATGCTGCGTTCCTTGCTGAGATAAGAATTCAGCGCAGTAGGATCTTCACGGAATGCAGTGACATAGGAATATGTCAATTCCATCATCGTCTTCACATCCTTGACAGATGAAGATCCGTTAAGACCCTCGTATCGTTCGAATATAAAAGGGCTGACGTTCACGCGAAGGCCGGTCAGTTTCTTTTCAAGTGCAGTAGCATTAAAGGTGCCTACCCCACTAGTGCCAATCACACTTGAGGTGCTCCTGGCAGATGGATACATCGCATCGCTATAGAGTGAATGACCACCAATGCTATAGGCATTCATGAGTATCTCATCGTTCTTGAATGCTGTTGCTTTGGCACTCACCTTGACACCATTTTCAAATTCCCAATGATGTACATCGAGCACATTATCATACGAATAGTTTAACACTGGCTTGACACCAAATGTACCCGGGAGCAATGGCGCAGAGACATCCACATCCTTATATGGTTCCATATTCTTCATCGATGTCGACTTCATCATCCCGATCAGGTCCAGGGAATCCGGATACATGTCTTTGTCTTTCTCTGGTCCTGTGATAATGATCACACGGTTCTGGTCAATGATCCACTTTTTAGCCAGTTGGCTCACCTCTGATGTAGAGATCGTAGGCATCATCGATGCATACATTTCATAATGTTGGGTAGCATCTGGAATAGGATTTTCATCCAGGAAATTATTGACCAGGCGTTGCACTACTCTGGAAGATTCCATCTTCGCTTCTTCCAGCACAGATTGTTCTGCCTGGCGCATGATGTTTGCTTTTTCTCTCTCAAGCTCAGCATCTGTAAATCCATGTTGTAGGACTCTTTGATTTTCATCCAACAAAGTCTGGTAAGCTCTTCTGGTGTCTTTCGGAGCTGCAACAGCATAGCTGCTATAGGTAGCAAGCTCTCCGACATCCTGTCCAAAACCTGTATATCCAAAAATATAAGGAGGGGTTCCTTCCTTTGCAATATCGGACAATCGGCGTCCAAGCATCCTGTTGTACAAGTTCTCCACCAGTCTTTGCCTGTAGTCCAGCAATGAAGTCACTTTAACATATTTGTGCTTGTAGATAATCTGGATATTGGCATTGGTTGCTTCGGGATCCGTGATCACCCTGGCAAGTGTGTTGTTATGAGCGGGAACAGCATTTGATTCTTTCTTGCGCCCCATGGATTTGGAGGCCAGGCTGCCAAACTGCTCTTTGATCTGCATCTCAATTTTATCAGGGTCAACAGCGCCTACTACAAACAGTGCCATCAATTCAGGACGATACCAATCTGAATAAAAACGTTTAATGACATCATACGTCGCATGATTGACGATATCAGGATCTCCAATGGGCAATCGTGATGCGTACCTTGAGTTATAGTACATCATGGGCAGGTATTGCTGCATCATACGTTGATCAGGGCTTAGGTTGCTGCGCCATTCTGATATGACAACACCCCTTTCTTTATCCACTTCCGCATCTTCAAATGAAATACCTCCGGCCCAATCCTTAAGAATGAGGAGTCCATTATTAAATTGCTCGGTGTCATCGGTGCGCACCTGAAGCATATAGACTGTTTCATCAAAACTTGTATATGCGTTGAGATCAGGACCAAAGCGTGAACCAACACGCTCGAGGTAGCTGACCAGTTCATTTTTTGAAAAATGTTCAGTACCATTAAAAGCCATGTGCTCAATAAAATGAGCAAGTCCAAGTTGGTCCGGATCTTCCTGCATAGAACCTGCTTTCAAAGCGAGTCTGAGTTCTGCCCGATTTTCAGGCTTTGCATTGACTTTGATATAGTAAGTCAGGCCATTGGGTAATGTCCCGATCCGGACGGATGGATCCATTGGAATCGCTGACATCCCTGAATTAGGCAACGGGGCAGGTGGTACGGGAGGCGCCGGTGGTGGTGCAGGTGCTTCAGCCCCTGAATTTTTGGGGGAATCAGATACTGTGCCTTTAGTTGTTTTTGGGGTACAACTGATGCTAAACAAAAGGAGTCCCAGGAGGGTAACGAATGATTTCAACATGAGAATAGATTTAGAAAGAATGAATATCGGAAAAAATAGCCAAATTAGTCCCGCCATACAAAAATCAGACGCGGGAGTAGCTCAGGGGTAGAGCATTAGCTTCCCAAGCTAAGGGCCGTGGGTTCGATTCCCATCTCCCGCTCTTCTTAAGGGAAGTGAAGAGTGAAGAGTGAAAAGTGAAAAAAGAGGCGAAGGCCGAAGAAAGAAAGAAAAATTGAAAATGTCGCCATCTTTTCCGTTTAATATTTAAATTGTCATCTTGCCAGTTTTCACTGCTAACTTCTAACTGCTCGTTGCTCACTTTCACTCACCTCGTAGTTTTTCATCTTGTTTGTTAGCGATATCAATGATCCCCTTCATTGTACGGGCGATGGCAAAAAAGATCATGTAGACCATGGTGAGTACAAACCATAACCAGCGGATCGAACCAACATCATCGATGTGTTTACCGCTGAGTAGATGACACCACCCATAGCTGAAAGCCAATAATCCGAGATAGATCATTACAGATTTGCTCCAGTAAGGCACAATGGGTTCGATGCGAAGGGCAACCAGGCTGTTGAGAATGACAAAACACAACAGCATAGCAGTGGCTACGATCCAGGAGCCTGCATTGATTTCAAATAAATTGTTGGCGTGAGGTAATAGCTTGTCAACAAGTGTAAAAACAAGAATCATACAAGCCACCAGGCCTGCCTGATGCAGGGGTTTTTCAAAAATCGTAATTAACCTGGATTGTTCTGTCATATCATTTGGTAATAGGTATTCCCTTGAGGTCATAATCCGAAGCACCTGTTATCAGTACCATGACAAAAGTGCCCGGGGTGAGTTTCTTATCTGTTTGATCAATCCAGATTTCATTGTCCACTTCCGGTGAGTCGTATTCTGATCGGCCAACGTATTGTCCACCTTCCTTTCGATCGATCAATACTTTCAAGGTCTTTCCGATCATGGCTTCATTGTGGTCCAGGGAAATGGATTGCTGAATCGCCATGATTTCTTCTGCGCGTTGTTTTTTTACTTCTGCCGGCACGTCATCTTCAAGGACGTAGCCGCGTGTACCTTCTTCATGTGAATATTCGAAGACCCCTACCCTGTCAAATTTTGCCTGCTTCACAAAACGACACAATGCCTGATGATCTTCCTTTGTTTCGCCCGGAAAACCTACCAGAAAAGTAGTGCGCAGTTTTATTTCCGGATGTATCTCCCGGATTTTCTGAAGTAACTCCGAAGTTTCTGCTGAAGTAATCTGCCTTCTCATTCGTTGTAAAACAGGATCACTGTAATGTTGTAGTGGCATGTCCAGGTAACTGCAGATCTTAGGTTCCGCTTTCATCACTTCAATCACCTCCAATGGAAACTTGTGCGGATAAGCATAATGTAATCTAATCCATTCGATGCCTTTGATTTCACAAAGTTTCTCAAGCAATTCAGGCAATGCTCTCCGTTGATAAAGATCCAAACCGTAGTATGTCAGTTCCTGTGCTATCAGGATCAATTCTTTAACACCGTGGTTAGCCAGGTGCTCAGCTTCCTTGATAAGGCTTTCAATCGTTCTTGATACATGACCTCCGCGCATCAAGGGAATCGCGCAAAAAGAACAGGTGCGGTTGCATCCTTCACTGATCTTGAGATAGGCATAATGTGCGGGAGTAACAATACTTCGTTCGCCGAGTAATTCGTCCTTGTAGGTAGCGCCCATCGTCTTGAGCAACGAAGGCAATTCCATCGTGCCGAAGTAGGCATCTACTTCAGGGATCTCCTTTTCGAGGTCATCTTTATAGCGTTGGGAAAGGCAACCTGTGACATATAATTTTTCAAGGCGGCCTTCTCTCTTCTCACTTGCATATTCGAGTATAGTATTGATGGATTCTTCCTTGGCCAGGTCTATAAATCCGCAGGTGTTGATCACAACCACGGGAGTAGAACCCTTGGTTTCGTGTTCCACCTCAAATTGATTAGCTTCGAGTTGGGATTTGAGGACTTCTGAATCAACAGTGTTTTTACTGCATCCGAGGGTGATGATCTTGATTTTCTTCGGATGTAAGGTTTTGGTACGCAAAGTGCTGAAGAGTATAAATGAATGCACAAATATATCCCAATTCATGCTGAAGACCTGATCTTTATGAGGTTTGAAAACAATATCATGCATAAAACCGTTATCCGAATGATGCTGAATAAATATATATTCCTGGTCTTAATCCTTTGTCCTATAGCCAGTTATGGGCAATTTAGGGCCAATGTGAAATACTTGTTTGGTCAATCTGACCTGCTGGATGACTATTACTTCAGTCAGGATGGAATTCATGCTGCCATAGAATATGGCTTCAGGTTGAAAGAGAAGAGGCTGGAATTTCATCCCGGGCTTGGATATCGGTTTACTTTCTATAATGATCAAGGTGGAAATTATACGCCGGATATTGATTATGGATATTACAATTCCATTGACCTGGATTTCAATACCAGTATTTATCCATTTGATTTTGATGGGGGCTGTGATTGTCCAACCTGGAAGAAAGAGGGGAACCTGATCAAGAAGGGATTCTTTTTTGAGGTCAGTCCCGGACTGGCTTTTCAGACGATGCACCTTGAAGACTGGTATGAGGAAGGTTATGAAGGTTCTCTTCCTAATGCAAGCTCAAATCTCCTCTGAAGATCTCTGTTGGCGCAGGACTGGATATCGGGCTAACTGAGGAAATTTACACTCACACCTATATTTTCATGGACAAAGCTTTCCAATGGAACCTGGGAATCCTTTGATGATATTGGTTTCCCAGAAGTTTTTGATGACCAAACTTACCTGGGTGCAGGCCTTCGCCTGGCTTACAAACCTGATCCCAAGCGTCGTCGCAGATTCTGACGATAGCATTCCCACAGCACGATACCTGCACTGGTCGCCACATTGAGCGAGTGCTTGATACCATCCTGTGGTATTTCAATACTCTGTTGGCATCGCTTCAGGACTTCAGGATCAACACCCCGCATCTCATTTCCAAATATCAACGCTATCGGGAATAATTCCGTGAGGTTGATCTGGTCAAGGTTGACCGCATGATCGGTTTGCTCAACAGGCAAAATGGTATATCCTGATGCTATCAATTCATCGACTGCGCTCAGCGTGTCTGGAAATGATTTCCATGTGACCGATTCAGTAGCTCCTAGAGCTGTCTTCAATATCTCTGCATGTGGCGGATGAACAGTAATACCACAGAGGTAAATGGCCTCCACTGAAAATGCATCACACGTCCTGAAAATAGCTCCCACATTCAACCCTGACCTCAGATTGTCCAGGATGACGCAAACCGGCATTTTTTCGGCTGCTTTGTACTCCGAGAGCTCTGGACGCTGAAGTTGATCTGGTGTGAGTTGTTTCATTCGGGTGAATTAAGTAGCTGGTTGGGTTGTCAAAATAGCACTTTTGGAGTTGCTATCAGGTATTTCAGTAGCCCACTGGATATAAGTGCTATTTTTAAGCCCCAACATGAAAGGTTTAGACAAGATTCCATGGCTCGATATCCTGACGGCGTTGCTGCTATACGCGATTGTCCTTGTCTATCAAGGCTATCAGTATGGACAGGGGGACCAGTCCCAGATTTTACCTTGCCTCTATGCACAGGATCATCCAGGCACCTATGCTGATGATCACTATGTCTCCTCTTACCTGGCTGGTAAGGTAAATGAACGAACCATCTTTCACTTTCTGCTCAGGTATCTGGGCTATAACCAACCCTGGATGGTTTGGATATGGCACCTGCTGCTCAGTGTCAGCCTCTTTATGGCATGGTTAAAAATAGCCAGTCTGGGGATAAGCCATAAGGTCTATCAGTTCCTTGCAGTATCCTCCATTTTTGTCCTCGGCTTTCTGACTTCAGTAGGTTCCAACGAACTATACTACAATATGCTCATCCCAAGCCTGGCGGCAAAGTCAATGGCTTCATGGGCCTTGTACTTTTGGTTAAAAGAAAAATATACACCCTGGATTGTATTCCTGGTGATTGCCGGATACTTACAACCACTTGTCGGTCTTCAACTATTTATCATTACGGTCCTATCCTCCATCATCCAATTATTAATTCAAAAGAAATCGACAACCATACCATGGCGTTCCATCACAGTCTATCTCATCTATACGCTGCCCTGGCTGTATCTCCTTTCCAGGAATAATGGTGGTGCTGACGACCCTGCCCCTTTTATGGACATCATGGAGTTCCGCTTATCACACCACTTCTTCCCTGAGGCATTCGGATGGTTTCATATTCTTATTTTTTGCGTGTTGGCGATAGTCACCCTCCGGTTTTATAAAATGCGTCTGAAGTGGTTTATCCTGACTATTCTATTAGGTTGTATTGCGTACACGATTGGTGTGGAATTATACAGGCAACCTTTAGCGCTGTACACCCAATGGTGGAAATCAACCATATGGCTTGAAGCCTTTGCCTTTATTGCCATCGGAGTTACACTGGAAAAAGGGTCACCGTCGCCAAAGATTTTTACAAAATATACCATAGTGATCCCTCTCGTTATATTGCTATTAGTCAGCGTATATAGATTGTCAGGATGGTTTGGGGACAAGCCTGAATACATGCTGCCCTGGGCAACAACGCAAAGTGATGAAGTAGATGTCAGCCTGAAAGCCGATTCCCTGACACCTCCAAATGCAGTCTTTATCGTTCCTGTCGGATTTACTGCGTTCCGATGGTATTCGAAGCGAAGTATGTATGTTGATTACAAAGCTCTGTTTCATCAGGAAAAATTCCTGAAAGAATGGTACCTGCGGATTGAAAATATCTATGCTTATGGCCTAAAGGAAAAACAGGCTGGATTTGAATTGAATGTCTTCAGTACTACGCTACTGGAAGAACCTACATTGATCAGTACCGATTTCTGGCGAAGGCTTGGTGTCACGCATATTATTTCAACTTCCCCATCTATTAAATCCTTAAAGCTCATCAGTAGTAATAAGTCCTATTCAATCTATAGTCTGTACTAAGTGCAGTGCTAATGTTTATTTCAGATATCTACCTGTGCCTGAATCCCGTTCTTGGTTTGCTGGGAAAAAAAAGGGGCCTCCCCCCCCCTAAAAAAAAAATTTTAAAATTTTTTTTGGGGGAGGTTCAACCCCCGTTGGGTTCAAAACTATTTTGCCTGGCTACACTTCTAATACTGGATTCCAAATCAATGGGATCCAGAGGTTTGATTGCAGCAAGACCCAAGATCATTCTAAATGGATATCAGGCATTGGACTATTAAATCAGGGCTGAATCAATGGCCTAATCTAAGAAAATCCAAATTCGACCTGACCTAATTATTATCATTTAACCATTTAACAAACTAAACATGATGATCTTTAGAGATTACACGCTTTATGTTGGTCGGAAAGCATTTCTCCTGACAGGGATGATTTGCTTTCTTGCTTTCTCCCTGAGGGCCTCCAGCCACCGGGAAGCACCACTGATCGCCAATGACCCATTGGCTGACAACACCGACCTGTACGCTTTCCGAAGCCCTGACAACCCGGATATGATCACGATAATTGCCAATTATATCCCGGCAGAACTCCCGTATGGCGGACCGAATTATTTTTCATTTGGTCAGAATATCCGATATGAAATCCATATTGACAACAACATCGCGACACCCGGAGATGACATCATCTACAGGTTTACGTTTGAGCAGGTCAATGAGGATCCAACTACGTTCTTCAATATCAGGCTTGGCCTTCAGAACCTGAAGACAACCTATACCATGGAGCGGAGTATGGATGGTGGAGCTAATTTCGTGACTGTACTGACAGGAGGAATTGTTCCGCCTAACAACATTGGCCCTCGTTCTATTGAAGGCGGTGCAGGCTTAAACGTTCCGAATTACCGGTCGCTGATGACTGATGCCATCATGACTACAGGTCAGGGTGAATCTGTATTCTGCGGACCCGTGGATGATCCATTCTTTGTAGATCTCGGTGGCATCTTTGATTTAGGAGATGCTCCGCGTCAGGATGGAAATGTTCGTGATGGTGTTTCAAAGTACAATGTACATACCATCGCTATTCAGATTCCAATCAGTATGCTGCAGAAAGATGGAAAGAATGTCAGTCAGGCTGCAAACATTCTCGATGGCGACTTTGTCATTGGTGTTTGGGCATCTGCGAGCAGACAATCGATCCGTACACTGCAATCTAATGGTGCACATCCTGATGATAGTGGTGCGTGGATCCAGGTCTCCAGACTTGGTATGCCATTGACCAATGAAGCTGTGATTCCGATTGGTTTTAAAGACCAGTGGAATTTCCTCACTCCATATCAGGATCTGGCGAACATCAGCACGTATGGCAATTTCTTCTACAATCCTGAACTGGCGCTCTACATGGATGACAGTCAGTTTGGAAGCGCTGTACCTGCATTCAGAGGACTGAGGATACAATCTGCTTCACTTGGGTCATTTGACTTCAGAAACGGAAAGGATGGCCTCTACGGACTCAAGGGCAATGCGGCACTTGCAGGCACAGCACTTGATGATGCGATCTTCGGCACATTGCTATTACCTGCACCAGGATCACCACGATCTGTGGATCTATGGCCGATATTCCACACAGGTGTACCAAACCTGGCTCCTTATCATCTGGCGACAGGAAAAGGCGGAAACCCATTAGCTAATGGCAAACCGTTTATCAACAATTTCCTTCCAAATGGTGGTGATATGCTAAGGCTTAATATGGCCGTGCCTACCACACCGCGTAATGATCCACAATTCAGTAGCCTGGGTATCGTATCAGCAGCTGTATTAGGTCTGACTGATCCAACGTATGCATCCAGTATTGATCTTCAGTTTATTCCTAATATGGATGGCTTTCCAAATGGCCGCAGACTCGAAGACGATGTGACCCGTATTGAATTACAGGCTGTCAGTGGAGTTGCACTTGCAGCAATAGGCCTATGGTATGATGATTATTTCGCGGGAAGTACTCCTTCTCCGGTAACCAATCTGCTCGTCAATGTGCTTCAGTACTCCACAGGTGTGGAAGCTAATGATGCATCATTTGAACCTGCATTCCCATACCTCGCTGAGCCTTGGAGGGGAACAGAAACAGGTGCACCTATTGAATAATCAGTTAATCACAATTCACATCAACAGAAACTAAAATCATGAAAAAAATATTTTTCCTCATTTGTCTGATGTGTGCTACCGGAGTTCAACAACTCTTGGCTTCGAGCCACCGGGAGGCACCTCTGATCGCCAATGACCCATTGGCAGACAATACAGATCTCTACGCGTTTGTCAGTCCTGATGATCCAGGTACCGTCACGATCATAGCTGCGTATATTCCTATGCAGTTACCTCATGGCGGACCTAACTATTATGGATTTGGTGAAAACATCCGCTATGAAATTCATATTGATAATAATATCGCCACACCGGGTGATGATATTATCTACCGGTTCACGTTCAAGAAAGAACATGAAGATCCTTCAACCTTCTTCTACATTCGTCTTGGTGCGCAGAATCACAAAACGACCTATACGCTTGAGCGTAGCAGGGATGGTGGAGTAACGTTTACTACACTGATTGAAGATGGCATCGTGCCACCAAATAACATTGGTCCAAGATCCATCAATGGCCCTGCAGGGCTGAACACTACGTATGCGCAACTCATGCAAAATGCACTCACGACGACAGCAGATGGCGAGCGTGTATTTTGTGGGCCGACAGATGATCCGTTTTTTGTAGACCTCGGTGGTGTTTTTGATCTTGGTGATATGCCAAGGCAAGACAGTGAACCACGTGATGGTGTAGCTTGCCTGAACGTATCAACGATAGCGCTGAAGATTCCTATCGAATGGTTGCAGAAGGATGGTAAGACTGAACTGGAAGCATCCAGTATACTTGATCCTGATTTTGTAATCGGCATCTGGGCTTCTGCCAGCAGACAAACTATCCGTACACTGAATGCAGCAGGCAGTGAATCATATGGTGGTGATTGGATCCAGGTTTCAAGGTTGGGTATGCCGCTCACCAATGAAGCGGTGATTCCAATCGGTAGCAAAGATCTTTGGAATTCACTCACACCTTATCAAGACCTTGCTAACATCAGCACATTTGGTAACTACTTCTACAACCCTGAGCTCGGGCTGTATATGGATGACAGTCAGTTTGGCGGAGCAGT
This sequence comes from Candidatus Opimibacter skivensis, assembly GCA_016721905.1. GTDB lineage: Bacteria > Bacteroidota > Bacteroidia > Chitinophagales > Saprospiraceae > Opimibacter > Opimibacter skivensis. Next base: position 263,207 of record JADKHH010000001.1, read on the forward strand.
GCCGGCTTTCACTCCCCTGCGTATCCAAAGTGCATCTCTTGGTGCTTTTGACTTCCGCAATGGTAAGGATGGCTTATATGGATTGAAAGGTAACCCTGCATTAGCCGGAACAGCATTGGATGATGCCATCTTTGGTACATTGTTGCTTCCAGCACCTGGTTCCCCTAGATCAGTGGATTTGTGGCCTATTTTTCATACAGGTGCACCAAATCTTATTCCTTATCAATTAGCTACAGGTAAAGATGGAAACCCACTAGCCGCAGGTAAGCCATTCATCCACAACTTCCTGCCAAATGGTGGTGATATGTTGAGATTGAATATGGCTGTACCAGCTACACCACGTGACGATGATGATTTTAATACATTAGGACTCGTGTGGGCTGCTGTGCTAGGATTGACCGACGCACGGTTCAACACAACTACCGATCTTGAATTCATTCCTAACATGGATGGGTTTCCAAATGGTCGCAGACTTGAGGATGATGTTACTCGTATCGAACTGCAGGCTGTGTCCGGTATCGTTCTCGCAGCGATTGGTTTATGGTATGATGACTATGATCCATTAACGAGTCCTTCGCCAGTAACACCACAACTGCTCAATGTACTTTCTTATGACACTAAGGTCAGTGAAAATGATGCAGCGTTTAGGTCTGAGTTTCCATACGTGGCTATGCCATGGTCAGGCACAAGCAAATGTTCAGGTGAAAAGGTTGATTACACCCAACCAGAGATATTGCCTCCAACTACGACAGGTGTAACAGGTTTGGGCTCAACTGAAGTGTATGCTTTCAATCAGCCAAATCCTTTTACAACTACCACGTTGATCAAATATCACTTAAGGTCTGCAGGTAAAGTATCCATAAACATATACGATCCTCAGGGCAAACTAGTCACCACCTTACTCAATGAATCGAAAACTGAAGGTGATTACCAAATTACATGGGATGCCGCAGGATATCCTGCCGGTATCTATAATGCAGTAATCACGCTTGGAAATACGGGAATTCACACGATCCGGATGAATAAACTGGATTAAGTCGCAACACCCAAATGAAGTCGGAAGCACTTGCCGGTAATTATCGCCGGCAAGTTGCTCTGACTCATTAACACAAACCATTCTTCCACAACACAAAATCTTAAACATGAAAACAATCTATATCCTCGCAGTGATCTCTCTCGCTTGCGTATTCACCAATTGTCAATCAAAAACTGATAAAACAGCTGCCACTCAACAATGGCCTGAGCTGTTGATGCGACCTCAAATAATAGGTCCTGAAAATGAAATGGCATACATGCTGGATCAATACACTGCATTGACCACCAAATTGAATGCAAATCCAAAGGATACCGAAGCCCTGCTAGCCCTGGCAGAACTCTTTATGATGGAGGCCCGCATCTCGGGTGAACATGGGCACTACTACCCTGCTGCACTACAGCTTATAAACAATGCCATGGAGTCTGAAATGAAAGACCCTCAGGCCTATAGGGCTATGCTTGATAAAGCTTCCGTTTTGCTTTCCCTTCATCAGTTTGCTGAAGCGAAAGCAATAGGTGAAAAGGCTCTTAAATTAAATCCACATTCAGCGGATATCTATGGAGTACTCGTGGATGCGAACGTGGAATTAGGAAAATATGAAGAGGCTATAACCTATGCTGATAAGATGGTTTCTATCCGTCCTGACCTAAGATCTTATAGTCGTGTTTCATATCTGAGGGAAATCCACGGAATGGTGAATGAGTCAATTACTGCAATGAAAATGGCTGTAGCTGCTGGCTATCCTGGAATGGAACAAACAGAATGGGCACGCTTGACGCTGGGACATCTTTACGAGCGTTATGGAATGCAGGATAGTGCCATGATGCAATATGCGATTGCACTTGCAGAAAGACCCAATTATCCTTTCGCTATTGGTGCGATGTCAAATTGCTATGCAGCCATGGGACAGCCGATGAAAGCGGACAGTCTGAATGATGTAGCGATGGGCTTGATTCCAGAGGTTTCTTTCTATGTTTCCCGGGCTCAGCGTGAGTTAGAAAAAGGAAACACAGCTAAAGCAAGTTCAATGACCAAAGAAATACTCGCCATGTTGGCAGATGATGAAGAAGCTGGTCATCAGATGAGCCTGGAGCAGGCAAGAGTTCAATTAAGCTTACTGGACAATCCAGACAAAGCACTTGAGTATGCGATGGCTGAATACAGTGTTCGTCCCGACAATATCGATGTCAACAAACTACTGGCAGAAATCTATTATATTCAAAATGACTATGCAAAATCAAATGAGCATCTTCAGAAAGCATTAATCACGGGAACTAAGGATCCTGAGACCAAATGTCTTGAAGGAATCCTGCTGGCTAAGTCTGATAAACAAGATGAAGGCGCGAAGTTGCTGGAAGCCGTGTTCGTCGAAATTCCATATCTGGATTGTAGTTTTTGTGGTGATGCCAGAGCAATCATTCTATAGATTCACTCCACAAACCACGCCAAATGAAAATCCAATTTATCCTGACACTTATTGCCAGCCTACTCTGCATTCAACTAAATAGTCAGACGACTGGCATCAAAGGAAAGGTCATAGATATAGCCACCAATGAGTTTGTCATAGGCGCTGCGGTCATCCTGGATGGCGGGAGTCTGCAAACATTAACCAACGTCACCGGGCAATACTTCTTTGAAAATGTACCTTCAGGTGCACATTCGGTTACGATTGAATACATTGGATTTGAAAAATACGCCACTTCTTTCGAAATCAAGGAAGGAGAGAATCAGAACCTACTTCATTCCTTAAAGCCAGGCGTTTTCGAATTAGATGCAGTGCAGGTGACTGCGGAGCCTGAAATAGCTTCTGAAGTCATCTCAGCCGTGGACATTAATCTTAGAACCATACATTCATCACAGGATGTCTTACAACTCGTGCCCGGATTGTTTATAGCACAACATGCTGGTGGTGGAAAAGCGGAGCAGATATTCTTGAGAGGCTTTGATATTGATCACGGGACTGACATAGCGATTACGACAGATGGTATGCCCGTCAATATGGTATCGCATGCGCATGGGCAAGGCTACGCTGATCTGCACTACCTAATTCCTGAAACGGTCGACAAAGTTCATTTTGGGAAAGGTCCGTATCATACCCACTATGGCAATTTAGCTACAGCCGGATATGTTGGCTTTCAATCACGGAATAGATTAGAGGAGAGTACCGTTGCCCTCGAAGTGGGTCAGTTCAATACGTTCAGAGGCTTAGGTATGATCACCCTGCTCAACCATAATGATGAATTTAAAACACAAAACGCATATATCGCTGGTGAATACTTATCAACAGATGGTTACTTTGAAAGCCCTCAAAATTTTGAGCGCATCAGTCTGTTTGGTAAATACAATGCTTCACTTGGTAAAAACCATTTCCTTACAGGTACGCTCTCAACCTTTTCTAGCAGTTGGGACGCATCCGGACAGATTCCGTTAAGGGCTGTTGAAAGTGATGAAATTGGATTTTTTGGCGCTATTGATGACACAGAAGGTGGGTTGACATCAAGATCAAATGCGAATCTGCAGTTGGTTTCGACGCTCAACAGCAGTAGCTTCCTAAAGAGTCAAATCTTCTATAATAAGTATGATTTTGAACTCTATTCAAATTTTACTTTTTTTCTTGAAGATAGTATCAATGGTGACCAGATCAAACAGAAGGAAAGCAGGAACCTGTTTGGATACAACGGGTCATACCAGCGAAATGATGTCTTAGGCCGCATTGGGCTGCAAACAGAAATCGGACTTCAGTACCGACAAGACTTCTCCAATGACAATGAATTATCACACACCGCCAATAAAACCCTGATCATCGAACGACTTGCATTCGGTGATATCCGGGAAGCTAATGCCGGGCTGTATGTGAACGAAACATTCAGATTTTCTGAAAACGTCAGCATCAATGCAGGTCTTCGGTTTGATCATTTCCAGTTTTCATACAAAGATCAACTCACAGATAATACTTTCAAATCTGCCAATGATCAGATCATCAGTCCTAAACTCAATACCTATGTTCGCATATCTGATGCTGTTCAGGTTTTTGGAAACATTGGGTATGGTTTTCATTCGAATGATAGCCGTGTTGTTATAGCCCAACAAGCTACGGAGACATTGCCAAGGGCATTAGGAATCGATATTGGTACTTTTTGGAAACCAGTTCCGCGTCTTATCCTAAGTGGGACACTTTGGCATCTTGATCTTGACCAGGAGTTTGTTTATGTCGGAGATGCTGCCATTGTTGAACCAAGTGGCCGTACAAGGCGCATGGGTATTGAGTTCTCTGGTCGTTGGCAGATACTTGAATGGTTGTATGCGGATGCTGATTTCAATTATACCAAAGCCATTGCACTTGATGAAGCAGAGGGTGAAAATTATATACCCCTTGCGCCAAGGTTTTCCAGTATCGGGGGCTTAACTGTGCAAACAAAGAATCGCTGGAGTGGAAGTATTCGCTACAGGTATTTAGGCGACAGACCGGCTAACGAAGACAATACAGTAATAGCAACAGGCTACACGGTAATCGATGCACTCCTGAGTTACAGAATCAACAAATTTGAATTTGGGATCAACATCGACAACATCTTTGATGTCCGGTGGCGCGAAGCTCAATTTGACACGGAGAGCCGTCTGCAGGATGAAGTGGAACCTGTTTCTGAGATTCATTTCACAGCAGGAACTCCTTTCAATTTAAGAGCTCGCGTAGCTTACCATTTCTAAATATGAATCGTGATTGGGTAATTTGCAATCGAAATTATGCAATTTGAGAATAACAACATATCAGTCTACCAATACACATTCAACTAAACCCTAAACTTCTAACCCACTAAGCCAATAAGTTATCGTGTTTGAATTTGTTGTGGAAATGAGGGGCATACGCGGGAGAACGTGTGCCCCATTTTTTTTATGAAAACATTAAAGTCAAATACTGCTTTGGCTGATTATTCTTTCATGACTATCACCCTAACATAAGCGACACGAGCATTTGGATTAGAAACCGGTCTGATCTGTAATGTATAGATCCCATCAGGAATAGTCACAGCATCAATGGATGTATTCCCGCTGTTGGTGATGCCTGAGACAACAATTCCACCTGTCATGTCAAGGATAGCATATTGCTGATCTCCGAGCGATGATGGTATGAAGAGATTTATTCGATCTGTAGCAGGATTAGGAAATACTGTGATACCAAGTGATTTCCCATCTACATTAGTAACGGAAGTGGTGGTATCAATAATCTCAAAATCGATCAGTTGAAATGAACAGCTATTGATAGGAAGGCAGTTGGTCATGCAACCAAAAACAGCTACTGCATACTCTCCGGGTGCAGCGTATTCATGGCTTATCGAACCTGTACTATTACCAAACTGGCCATCACCAAAATCCCAATCATAGGTATTTGCATTCGAATTGAGTACATTAAAATCGATGGTTACGGTTCCATCTTCCCCAAGATAAAATTCGGTTGAACCCGGATCGACCGTCCACGTTGGTACAGGGCATGTAGCTTCATAGATATATTCAAGTGCATTGATGATGATGGAGTCGTTAGGGCCAATAATTCCATTGGCGGTCATCACAGGCAGCGAATACGCCGTATCAAACCACATGTATTCAACCTGGTCTGCAATCAGGGTTATGGTATCCGTGCCATCTTGCACGATTGTGTCTATTCTAAGGATGTCAGAGCGAAGTCTTACAACATTCGTGAAGGTGTCATATGGCGTCATCAATGTGCCCCAGCCGTCGACCCTGGTCTCTCTGGTTTGAATCGCTTCATAGAGAATATTTTGACCTGCCGGAGCCAGGTCAAGTCCATAAGTCGTAGCAGAGGTCCATTCATTACCGTATACAATTGGAAAATGTAGTACGGTATCTGGATTCTGATATACGATAACCGCTTGTGTAACTGTCCCGCTGAGATCAACGGTGAAACCAATGAAATTTTCCAGCAGTAAGTTGGAGACTTTTGATTGATAGCGCTGCAGGTTATACAATTCAAAATCAAGGAGGAATAAAGTGTCCTTTAGCAAGACTGCCTGATCGGTACTGTTCCAGACTGCGAGGCAATCAAAAGTTGAAAGTCCGCTTAAGGAGCATATAGTAAGGAAAGTGAACTGACTGATTCCTTCTCCTGGTTCAACGACCTGATTGGTATGTGTATTCAGGTTGAGATTGGTGCTGAGATCCCAGGTCACGTTTTCGCCATCCTGAGCGACGACCTGATTAGAGAAACCTAGGGGTAGTCGGTTGTATAGATATTGGTCACCAGGTTCGCCATAGTGGCTTGCTTTGTATTCCTGCTGAGCTGTCAGCAATTGGACACACATCAGAAATGTAACACCCAGTATAAGTAGTTTTTTAGTATTCATGCCTAAAAATAAGGGAAAATTGGTAACATTTTGGCTCACTGGAGACACTATAGGGTATGAAAGAAGAAGGATTTCGTATTCGCCAGCAGTTCGCACCTCATTTCGTAACCTTTACGGTCGTAGGATGGGTGGATTTATTTTCAAGAAAGGCATGTCGTGATATACTCATTAATAACCTGAAATACTGCATAGAGCATAAGGGGCTTTTACTCTATGCATATGTGATTATGACCAATCATGTGCATGCCATCATGGTTGCTGAGCAGGATACTAAGGGATTGTCATTTCTAATCCGAGATTTTAAAAGCTATTCTAGCAAACAATTAAGTACTTGGATCCTGTCGGATTCAAAAGAAAGCCGTAAAGCCTGGATGACAGATATCTTCAGACACTTTGGCTTCACATCCGGAAATGTGGATTTGTTCCAGATATGGACGCATGACAATCGGCCCATGGAAATTTTCCAAATGGATTTCTTTAATCAAAAACTAAATTACATCCATCAGAATCCTGTGAAGGCAGGTTTTGTTCGTAATCCAGAAGACTTTCTCTATTCAAGTGCTTCGAACTATGCAGGTTTTGAAGAAAATATTCTTGATGTTATCGTTATCGACAATTGGTCAAATACTGGCTATATACGTTAACGTGAACATTTTCCTGCATTTGTTTTGGTTCACCAAAACAAATAAGCAGGATGTTCGTAGCCTCTGGCTGCGGACTGCAGTATCATATTTTATTATTTGAACCTAATCCTGCTTTAGTTTTGGTTTACCAAAACAAAATATGCAGGATGTTCGTAGCCTCTGGCTGCGGACTGCAGGAACATGTTTTATTATTTGAACCCAACCCCCCCTTTGTTTTGGTTTTCCAAAAAAAAAAAAGCAGGGGGGCTCCCTCCCCCGGGGGGGGCGGACTGCGGCCTCCTGGCTGCCAGTCGTATTCAAATTTGATTACTACCTGGAGCCAAGAGGCTCCTAACAACAGATTGTCGAATAGCGAAAGTTTATTTTGATCTACTCCCGTAGCCTGAGTCTACTATGAATTTTTGATCGTTACCTGGAGCCAGGAGGCTCCTGGCACAGATCTTCAAATAGCGACAGCATGTAAGATTTTCTACCGTAGCCAGAGTCTACTATGATCGATTGATTTTTTTTGAAAAAAATCAATCGATCTTGAATTCGTAGAATCCTTGTGGAGCAGTCCGTGGCATCGTGGCGTTGCTACCCCAGTTACTGTGAGCAGTCACATAGTATTGGATGGTCACACCGGCCTGTCCGCCTTGAAAGGATGCCTTGTAGTGATCAGGAATGTCTGAAGGATTGAGTTTGAGTTCCTTCCATTCTTCCTTGCCTTTGATACGGTACATAACCTTAAGGCTCTCAGGTGTGAGGCTCCCTTTACTATAGTCCTTGATGATCACATCGAGCGGATACGTAGCTGCTTTTGCAACGGTGGCTGGAATACGATTGACACTGATATAAATCATGTTTGGGTCCCAGATCGCGCGAGTCCGGCAATGAAGGGCGTCACCTCCGTCCCAACCTATGCCATCATAGATTTCTTTCACTTGAGGTCGTAAGGCAGGTTCCTTTGCTATGATAAATTCAAAACCCTTCACAGTATACCCAGGCATGGCAGCTCGCCACTGATTGAGGGCAACGGAGTCCTGCGGTATACCAAACAGCGGCACATAGATGTTGTTATTCAGGATGAGTGAATTCGAATAAGCAGCTAATTCATCTTCGTGATAGCGATCTGTATCCAGCCATAAAATCTGATACGGTCTTCCAAAAGCATTAGTGAGCTTACTTAATTCATGAGTGACTATTCCTTCATACTGTGCGCGGGCCGGATGATCTGCCGGTGGACGCATGACAAAGATTCTTTCTTCATCCAGCAGCTTCATGAAGCAGTCAATATGTTGGATACCCTTATCTTCAAAATTGGAGATGATGTTATAGTTTTCTATCCCCAGGATCTTGCGGGCGTCTTTAAAGAATTTTTCATCCGTTACACCTGTATACCTGTTTTCGTTTGTGATGATACAAGTGGAGAATGCGGAACGCTGACCATCAGAAATCACATTACCACCGGTAAATGAAAATGGCAGGCTGACCATATCGAAGTCATTGGCAGATGCTACATACTCCGGTATTTTATCATCCGTTTTAGTGAGTGCGATCTCATGTTTATCATTGTAGTAAAGAAATGTCAGTGAGTCATCACAAGCCAGTCCGGATTGTGGCGTGGCATAGAGGTACTTACCATCCGCCAGCAACATATTTCCATCGGGATTGAATACTGCATGAGGCCCCCAGTCCCTGGTCCAGCTCACATCAATACCTTGTGGAGCGGTGATAAACTTGATCCTGTCAGGATAGATGCCCCATTTTGTGAGCCATTTGATAGCATCCTGTTTTGCCTTCAGGTCTTCCACCAGTATCTGAACTTTGATATCCTTTGCCAGTTCAACCACGAGTTTATGAGGAATGCTCAGCGGCCATGCGATGAGTACAGCAGTGGCAGGTTCCCATTCGGCCACCATCCGTGGATGGTTGGTTGGGTAATAGGGAACTTCAGGGTCTGATGCTGTCTGACCAATGCTGATAATAGATTGAGCAAGGAAGAGGAGCGCTATAAAATATCTTGAGTTCATGTGATTTTGTATTGCGGACTGCAAGATAGGGAGATAAATGAAAAGGCTGGATGACGGTACTGACCCCCTACCCCCAGGTGGTTCGACCAACAAACGGGGGCGCTGATTGTACCTGCACACTCCGTAATAAAATATCCAACTGAAATTCAATTTAGAAGTTGGCCGCTGGATGGCGTTATCGCCGCCAGCTATGATGGGCCAAAGAGGATTCAGTATGGATTACGGTAGGAATCGAGGTGGTTGGCGGCGATAACGCCATCCAACGGCCTGTGGCCGAATTATTATCAGATACTACACCGCTCAAAAAGCAGTCGGATCTGGTCTTCATCCCAGTATTTTTTCTTTGTGGCCAGTTTATACTTTTCCATGTAGCTTTTACCCATGTCACATTCGCCATTCATTGTGTGAGCAAAGGCAAGATTCCAGAGTGCTTTAGATGATTCCGGATTATGGTATAAAGCTTTTCGAGTGGTTGCAATCGACAATTTTAGATAGTAACTGCCCTCCTCACCACCTGATTTTAACCAGTAGCATTGTCCCAAGTCTCCATAATACATGTACATATTCTTTTTAATCCCGCTGGTATCAAGGGCCAGTAGATTGCGTAAAGATGTATTCACAATGCCTGAATCAATTGCACCGCAGGTCATGACCATTACAGTTGGTCTTAACTTAGCATAGTCCGTTGACTGAGCGGATAATCCAACAGTCCATATCAATAGAGTATTGAAAAGTAAAATTTTCATTTGTCTATCGTTTAATCAGCTGCAAGTGCGTCATCTATGACCTGAGTGAATTTCCGCTGAGCATCTGAAACCTTGGTGGCATCACCGAGTCCCCTGAATATGGAAACTATCTTCATGTCCTTGTTCGCCACAAACGTGATCGGGTATCCCCACACTGCCTGAAAGGTATCCATGATGATGGGCTCACCGTATCCAATATGATCAAAGTTGAAAGGTTTACGAAGCAGAAAATCTTTAATGTCAGTAGGGCTGTTTCTTCCGATCGCCAGAAAATTAATATCCTGACCTTTATACTGGTCTACTAATTTATTGAAGACCGGCATTTCATCTTCACATGGATGGCAGCCTTCAAACCAGAAGTTGATAACCGAAACCTTTCCTGCAAAATAATTTTTGTCTATCGTTTTTCCATCCAAACTGGTGGCAACAAAATCTGGAAGTTGAGCACCTATCAAACCTTCATAATCTGGCTGAAATGAAAACATAGTGTCATTGGGCCCGACCATTCGTAATGTATCTATCGGACAATTCTTAAATGCGGTTGCATAATCAATGACCGGCTCTGGTCGACATGAGATGAGAAGAAGGAGTAAGCAGATGGTTTTCAGGAATTCCATTTGGCTATAGGTTTTAAATTCCTCCCTAAAATACAAAATGGCACTCAACTCTCGTCAAGTGCCATTCATTTTCACTTATAACCTTTAACTTATGCAGCTAACTGATAGCTGACGTCTGATAGCTCCTTAAGAACCGCACATCACGCACCCCTCTTCCATCGTACACACCGGCCCTGAAGCCACATCCATCGCAGGTGTCATATTGTCCAGGCTGTTGCTCACACTTGTTTCGCTTGCTTTTGGCTGCTCGATGATCGTATCTACTCCAGTCATCTGATTAGCATTGACATATTTGCGCTGGTGCTTTTCGCTGAGGGAGAATTTGATTGGCTCCACAGCTGCTTTCGAACGCAGGTAATACATCCCAGTTTTCAAACCTTTTTGCCAAGCGTAGAAATGCATGCTGGACAATTTAGCCATCGTTGCATTTTCAACAAAGAGATTCAAGCTCTGGCTCTGGCAGATGAACGCTCCCCTATCGGCAGACATATCAATGATTGCCTTCTGGCTGATTTCCCAAACAGTCTTATATCTGTCTTTCAAATCTTGTGGTAAGCCTTCAATGTGCTGCACACTACCATTGCTGACGATCAATGCTTCTTTCATTTCCTCATCCCAAAGGTTGAGACGGATCAGGTCATTCAGCAGGTGTTTGTTGACGACGATATATTCACCTGACAATGTGCGGCGGGTGTAGATATTGCTTGTATATGGTTCGATACATTCGTTGTTACCGAGGATCTGACTTGTAGATGCAGTCGGCATAGGTGCGATCAACAAACTGTTGCGCATACCATGCTTCTTGATGTTTGCTTTCAGTTCAGCCCAGTTCCAACGATCAGACGGTTCTACACCCCACATGTCATACTGCAATTCACCTTTACTTGCTGGTGAACCTTCAAAAGTTTCATACGCGCCATCTCGTTTAGCAATAGCATTGGATTCGGTTACTGCTGCAAAGTATATAGTCTCAAATATCTCTTTGTTGAGTTTGCGAGCCTCAGGGCTGTCAAATGCAAATCCCATCATGATAAACGCATCCGCAAGACCTTGCACACCGATACCAATCGGACGATGACGCATGTTAGAATTGCGGGCTTCCGGAATCGGATAGTAATTGACATCAATCACTTTATTGAGATTTCGGGTCACCACACGGGTGATGTTGAACAACTGCTCGTGATTGAAAACGCCATTTTCCACAAACTTAGGTAAGGCGAGTGAAGCCAGGTTACACACGGCAACTTCATCCGGTGATGTGTATTCCATGATCTCTGTACATAGGTTTGAAGACTTGATTGTACCGAGATTCTTCTGATTGCTCTTTTTGTTGGCTGCATCCTTGTACAGCATGTAAGGTGTACCTGTTTCGATTTGACTTTCGGTGATAGCGCTCCAGATCTCCTGTGCTCTTACCACTTTCCGGGCTTTGCCTTCCTGCTCATATTTGTGGTAGAGTGCTTCAAATTCACCACCATAGGTATCACTCAGGCCTGGAGCTTCATTTGGGCAGAAGAGTGACCAGTTCTCATTATTCTTTACACGCTCCATGAAGAGGTCGCATATCCAGAGTGCATAGAACAAATCACGTGCGCGCTGCTCTTCTTTCCCATGGTTCTTCTTCAGTTCGAGGAATTCCATGATATCGGCGTGCCAAGGTTCGAGATACACTGCGAAGGCTCCTTTGCGTTTTCCTCCTCCCTGGTCTACATAACGTGCTGTATCATTAAATACTTTGAGCATCGGGATGATACCATTGCTGGTGCCACCTGTGCCTTTGATGTAACTACCGGTAGCGCGTACATTATGAATGCTTAGACCGATACCTCCTGCTGACTGACTGATCTTAGCGCAACGTGAGAGTGTCTCGAAGATTCCATCAATACTATCACCGACCATGCTCAATAAAAAGCAACTGCTCAATTGCGGCTTTGGTGTTCCTGCATTAAACAACGTAGGTGTCGCGTGGATAAACCACTTTTCAGACATCAGATGATATGTTTCTATTGCAGATGCTATATCCTCACCGTGGATACCTACTGATGCACGCATCAACATATGCTGTGGACGTTCTACTACTTGTCCGTTCATACGCAACAGGTAAGAACGCTCCAAGGTCTTGAAACCAAAATAATCGAATGTAAAATCGCGGTCATAGATGATCGCGCTATCCAGTTGATCAGCATTGCGACGGATGATGTCCATCGTCATATCACTGATCAGCCCTGCCTGCTGTTTGGTGATCGGATCTACATAATTGTAGAGCGCATCCATCGTTTCGCTAAACGATTTATTGGTGTTTTTATGGAGGTTGGATATAGCGATCCTGCTGGCCAGGAGTGCATAATCAGGGTGGATAGCTGCCATCGTAGCTGATGTCTCAGCGGCGAGGTTATCCAGATTAGAGGTGGTGACGCCATCATACAACCCTTCGATAACCTTCATGGATATCTTGATGGGGTTGACATGATCGGAGAGACCATACACGAGTTTTTTGACGCGTGCGGTGATTTTATCAAAACTTACTTCTTCTCGTTTTCCGGTGCGTTTGATGACTTGCATGAGGGTATGGTATTATATTGTTAGGGGACTTTTTAAGTGAAAAATGAAAAGTGAAAAGTGAAAAATGATTTTCACCTCTTACCTCTACTTCTTACTTACTTACTTCTTACTTCTACTTCGCTATTCCTTATTCTGTATTCGTTATTCTAAAAATCTTCGTCCATGGAGAACACCTGGTCTTCGCGGTTGCCCATGACACCTGCTTTCTGGTAGTCACCTACTCTCTTTTCAAAGAAGTTGGTTTTACCGGCGATAGAGATGAGTTCCATCCATTGAAATGGATTTTCTGCGTTGTACACTTTAGGTTGGCCTAAGGATACAAGTAAGCGGTCAGCGACATATTCGATGTACTGGCACATCATATCTGCATTCATGCCGATCAGCTTGACAGGAAGAGCGTCTGATACAAAGTCCTTTTCAATCAATACGGCATCCATGATGATATCCTTGACGATAGCCGGATCGAGGCGGTTGACGATATGATTATTATAGAGGAGGCAAGCGAAATCACAGTGCATGCCTTCATCCCTGGAGATTAATTCGTTGGAGAAGGTAAGGCCCGGCATCAGTCCGCGCTTCTTGAGCCAGAAGATCGAGCAAAAGGAGCCGGAGAAGAAAATGCCTTCCACTGCTGCAAAGGCAATGAGTCTTTCCTGGAAATTTCCCTTGCTTATCCAGCGTAGTGCCCAGTTGGCTTTCTTCTTGACACAATCGAGCGTATCGATGGCATTGAAGAGATAATCTTTCTCCTTGGTATCTTTTATATAAGTATCGATAAGGAGGCTGTAGGTCTCAGAGTGGATATTTTCCATCATGATCTGAAAGCCATAGAAAAACTTGGCTTCCGTGTATTGAACCTCGCTCACAAAGTGCTCGGCCAGGTTTTCATTGACGATGCCATCGCTGGCGGCAAAAAAGGCAAGGACGTGCTTGATAAAATGGCGCTCATCATCATTGAGCTTGTTCGTCCAGTCGTGGAGATCCTGCTGAAGGTCGATCTCCTCAGCGGTCCAGAAGTTGGCTTCTGACATCTTATAGAACTTCCAGATATCGTGGTGCTGTATCGGGAATATGACAAAACGGCCCGGATTGTCCGTGAGGATCGGCTCTGTGGTCGTTTGTATCATTGTATTTTCGGTCATTATTGTACTGTTTATCAAGGTTCTTTATCACGCTATTTCCCATTCTGACCAGAGGCGACTATTCCTAGGCTCTCTATGGCGGGCATTCCGGTCAGAGACAGCAATTTCCCGAGGGGAAACCATTTTAACTGGTTTATCTCAGGTAGGTAATAAATCCCTATAAGTTAAATAGGTACTCAAACCGTGGGAGAAGGCGTTTTTTTGGTTGGATACGGATACACCCCCGATTTGATGGCACTAAATAAATGAAGTTTTTATTTAATATGAAAACATTTTATCCACATCATGTGGAAAAAATGTATAATATGTTGAAATAGTGCTCCCTACACAGATAAAAAAAAGATGCTGGTGTGTAAAACTTTTTGAAAATCCCATGTCACTGAATTGTAAAGGTGGAAATCGACCAAAAAAGTGTGGAAAACCCTTGTTTTTTGATATAATTTTTTAAGAAAAAGGCCCAGTTAAGCTCCTCTCAGGCCAAGCCACAGTCCTATAAAATATGGGAAATACAAAGTTGTGTATAAGCGGAGGTTAAGCACCTTGTGGAAAACCCTCAGGTTTAAAAGATATTCTTCCTCCTGAAAAACCAGACCAGGAAAAGGCTGATGGAGGCCGAGATCATCAACACAAAGTAAAACGCCCCCGGAGTAGTCGCAAAGGGCACTTTGACGTTCATCCCGAAAAAACTGGCCACCAGGGTAGGCACCATGAGGATAATCGTCACCACCGTAAGCCGCTGGATGAAGGTATTGAGGTTGTTGGACACAATCGAGGTATAGGCCTCCATGGTCCCGCTGAGGATATTGGTGTAAATATTGGCCATACTGAGTGCCTGCCCATTATCGATAATGATGTCTTCAAAAAAGCCGGATTCATCTTCGTTTTCCCCCAGGCGCAGGAAGTCGGTCCGCTTGATCTTGATCTTGAGCAGTTCATTAGACCCAAGCGCATTGACGAAATACACCAGACTCTTCTCGATCCGGAGCAATTGCTTCAGTTCCGAGTTCCGGCTTGAATCGTAGAGTTCGTTCTCGATTACATTTCGCTTGACATTGAGCTTTTTAAGGCTGTCCATAAACCGAAGTACATTCTGCTCCAGGATATGGAGCACAAACATCTGCTCATTGGCTGGATCAAAGCCCTTGACCCGGCCTTCTATGATTCGTTGGATAATTGGATTTTCATACGGGCCGATAGTCAGTACATGATCCTGGGTCAGGATGATACCAATAGGGGCCGTGATATAGATGGCTTCATTGTCCAGGTCGATCTCATTGAGCATGGGCGTGTTGACCAGGATGAGTCGCACGTCATCTTCACGTTCATAGCGGGACCGCTCATCGATGTCCAATGAGTCAGTGAGGAAATCTATAGGGATTGAAAATTCTTCCGCAAGGGTCTCGAGCTCGTCAGGCTCAAAGGGTGGATGTACATTGACCCAACAGGAAAGTACAGGCTTGTCCAGTTCGGTCAGACGTCCGTCCTCGATGTGATAATACCTGGTCATAACAACTACTGCCTTCCATTTACGGATGAATAATTTAGTTCGGCGCCCAAAGGTAATGAAAATTAGGCTGAGGCAAAGGCTGAGGCGAAGGAAAAAATAAAAGGCTCAAGAGTCTCAAATCGATGATTGCAAATCAATCGATCCCAGTGCCGTAGGCACGACCGATATTGTAAAGTGGGGTTTCAACCCCGCCAAAAAAGGCTGAGGCTAAGGCTAAGGCTTAGGAAAAAATAAAAGGCTCAAGAGGGGGGGGGGGGGGGGTTTCCAAAGGCTGAGGCGAAGGCGAAGGAAAATAAAAAGGCAAGGGCCCCGATGATCATAAATCATCGATCAAAGTGCCGTAGGCACGACCGATATTGTAAAGCGGGGTTTCAACCCCGCTAAAAAGACCGAGGCTTTGCTATGCAAGCTCATCCCTATATTTCTCTAACACCACACCGATACCAGGCACATTCAATGCCCATTGCAAGGGCATCCCTGCAGTCCAGCGATAATAATCCTCAATGATATCAGCCTGCTGTTCAAAATTAAAGGCTGAAAGGCCTTTGCCTTGGCTGTAATGGACTAATGGTTCGAGACCACCATAATCATAGCCCCCACCCCAGCGTTGTGCCCAAAGGGCTTCACTGATATACACACTGCCATACCGCTCATATTGCCATACATGCATGAGCTCATGGATGAAGGTCTGGGGAGGCAGTGCCTCATCAAAATTGATCGTATGAAAACTCACATAGGCACTGGCCCTTTTCTGTCTGACAGGCAATGATGTTGGATCCATGCTCACCAACTGCAGTGGTACGCTTACACCAAAAACAGATTGTGCAATTTTGATTTCTTCTGCGGACAAAGCTCTTGACCTGGTCTTGATAACATCCATGATCGTTTCATACAGCAAGCTGAGCGGTGTGAGATCGACAATCAAAAGGATCATGCCACATAACCATCGATAAAGGCTATGTTTCCCGCGTGGTGAGGTGATCCATAACGACCATAAGCAAAATCGTAACACCCGCTTTGGCCACTGCAGTATAAAGTGAAGCAGTCTTCCTCCAAACATCCTGAGGCGCCACATCATGAATTATTGAAAATGGATCGTCTTGATCGGATTGATCTTACTCACCAGGAAGGAAGGGGCTATCAGGCACAATCCAATCACCAGGAGAGCTCCCACATTGACCACCAACAGATGCCAGGGCAATACCATCACGGGCGCATAGTCAAGGTAATAATCCGTCTCATCGAGTTTGACGAATTTGAATTCATTCTGCAACCATGCGAGTCCAAGACCTAATATATTTCCAATCAGAATGCCTCCAATAGTGATAAACATAGCAAACCAAAGGAAGACCTGTCGGATAGATCCGTCCCGTGCCCCAATACTCTTGAGGATCCCTATCATCTGCGTCCGCTCGAGAATAAGTATCAACAATGCAGTAATCATATTGATGATAGCAACAGCAAGCATCAATCCGATGATGACAATGGTATTGATATCCTGCAACTCCAGCCATTCAAATAGGCTTGGAAATTTTTCTTTGATGTTTTCTGCATAGAGGTGCGCAGGAATTTCTTCACGGTAGATATACTCCGTGATGAGATCCAGGTCATCAATATCGTCAATCGCTATTTCCAGGCCACTCACTTTGGTGCTATCCCACTTTAAAACATCCCGCACGCGTTGAATGGAGGCAATTGCAAATTTTGCGTCATTCTCTTCAAGCCCTGTTTTATAAATGCCTTTGATGATAAATCTTCGCTGCAATTGCTTTCCTTCTCTTACAAAGTGAAGGATGAGCTTATCATCCTGTTTCAACTTTAACCTATCTGCGGTGATCCGGGAGATAATCAACTCTTCTTCCCCAAGTCCTGTCCATGCTGTTGCCGATTCGTTATATTGATTGATCACCTTCCAGTCATAATCATCGCCCACACCTTTCAGGACTATTCCTTCCATCTGATCATCGTGCGTGATAATACCAGGGAGGTAGATATAAGACTGAACATGCCTTACTCCGCCCTTTGATTCGAAAGGCTTTTGACCCGGCATGTCAGGATCAGGGGTGGACACCACCTTTTCCACAGATTCGATGGATTCAATCAGCGTCGAATCATATTCAAAGGGCAAGGCCTCATAGGATCTGATAGACCTGGGATCGGAGATGTGGATATGTCCCCAGAATCCGAACATCTTGCGGGTGATTTCCTGCTTGAAACCAGTCATCAGGGCGAGGGAAAGGATCATGACCGCAACGGAAAAACCCACTGCGCCGGTAGCTATCCACAGGATGATGCGGGTAAACCCACCACCTCCTGAGGCCATTAGTTTTTTTGCTATCCAGGGCTCGTATTTCATAGTTTATTGCCGTCGGCTTGAGAGTATTCGGTCAAATATGAGCGCAAATTTCCATTTTTGCCCCTGCTAAGTACATATTTAGAAGCAAAACGCATGAGAAAGTCTTTTATTGAAGAGCTGACCTGGAGAGGAATGATCCATGATCAAACCCCAGGCCTGGAGGATAAGCTGAATGAGCAGATCGTGATAGGCTATATCGGATTTGACCCGACAGCGCCATCCCTGACCCTTGGCAATTACGTCCAGGTGATGCTCCTGACCCATTTTCAACGATGTGGTCATCGACCTATCGTACTCATGGGTGGTGCAACAGGCCGTATTGGTGATCCATCAGGCAAGGACGCTGAGCGCGAATTGAAATCATACGACGAACTCGATAAAAATCTTGCGCATCAGGTCAGCCAAATGACCCGGCTTCTTGATTTCGAAAATAAAGAGAACGGTGCCATCCTGGTCAACAACCTTGACTTCTATGTAGAGATGAATGCGTTGACTTTCCTTAGAGATGTCGGCAAGCACCTTACCATCAATTATATGATGGCTAAGGAGTCCGTAAAGAAAAGGGTCGAAGTAGGAATGTCTTACACGGAGTTTAGCTATCAGTTGTTGCAGGCATATGACTACCTGCGATTATACAGAGACTATGGCTGTATCCTGCAAATGGGGGGCTCTGATCAATGGGGTAACATCACCTCAGGCACCGAGTTTATACGCCGTAATGTTCCGGAGAGTGAAGTGTATGCCTTGACCACGCCGTTGCTGACAAAAGCAGACGGAAAGAAATTTGGCAAATCAGAAGAAGGCAATATCTGGCTTGACGCCCAGATGACCACTCCTTATAAGTTCTACCAGTTTTGGCTCAATGTCGATGACCGTGACCTCCCAAAACTCTTCAGATATTTTTCATTGTTGTCAAGAGAGGAAATTGAAAGCCTGGAAGCTGAATTCATGGGTTTCCCAAATGCCTTAAAAGCAAAACTTGCAGAGGAACTTACCATCCGTATCCATGGGCTGTCTGCTTTTCAGAGTGCTAAAAATGTAACGGACATCCTGTTTAATGCTAAAGCAAGTAAAGAACAGTTGTACGACTTGAGCCAATCAGATTTGGCGCTCATCGCCAATGAAATTCCTTCTTTTGAAATTCCCAAAAGTATACTCGAAGGGGGTGTCAGTGTCATTGATTTGTTGAGTGATTTTAGTACTGTCTTACCTTCCAAGAGTGAAGCAAGGCGTGCTATCCAGGGAGGGGCTATTTCGGTCAACAAGGACAAAATCAGTGATATCAATGCTGTGGTGAACCCTGGTCATTTATTACATGGTATGTTTATGATGATTGAAAATGGCAAGAAGAATAAGACCATGCTGATCCTTCGATAGGCCTTCATTCCCCTTGAATACCGGCATTACAGTGGCTGACTTTCAAAGTTTTAGACCGGATATAAGTACATAATTCGCATTTCCGGCTCTTTGTTTTACATTCGGTTTACATTTCAGCTCTTACCTCACCTTTTATGCAGGAATTCTTTTCGCAATATGCTAAGATCCAGAACCCAACATTCGAGATGGTTCTGTTCACTTTTCTCCTGGCCTTTATATGTTCTTCACTGATCGCCTTTGTGTATTGGCTCACCAGCCCGTCAACACTTCGAACCGGTAATTATATCCAGTCCCTGATCCTCAGTTCAATGATTGCGACCATGATCCTTCAAAGTATTGGGGATAATGTTGCCTCAGGATTAGGCATCCTGGGGGCTTTAACGATCATTAACTTCAGGACCACCTTTCGCGATCCCCGTGACATCATCTTCATGTTTGCGGCCCTGGGTACCGGTATAGCTTGTGGATCGTATGTTTTTATGATTGCCATTATCGGTACAACTATGTTTTGTTTTGTCGGGGTATGCCTGAAATTCACCCCATTCCACATGGGGAGTCATGTGATTTGGGAACTGCGAATCAGGATTGAGAATCCTCAGCGAATACAAGCAATGGATGAAGTATTGAAACGTTATTGCCGTCGTATCACCCTCATGGACATGCGAACAGATAACGGACGAGGTGCGGAAGATCAAACCCATGAAAGGGAATATCATATCCTGTTGAACGATGAAAACAGTCACCTGGAACTGGTGGGCGCCCTCGAAGCATCGGGTCTTACCGTTCGACGCTTGTCCAAGCAGACTGTGACTGAAAATGCTATTCTTGATTAATCCTCGCAGGAAGTAAGCCAACATGAGATTCAATGTACTCTATATACTTTTCCCGGTAGCGATCCTCGCCTGCCTTTGGATAGCAAGAGATTTCCAGGGAAGACAGGGAAATACCTTTTTCGGAATAGCGGAAACAGAACCACGCATCCTCAATTTTGATCATGACCTCTCCGTGCGTGAAGTCTTCATAAAGGCCGGAGACAAAATCAAGGCAGGAGATACCCTTGCCATTTTTCACCGGGCGGAACTCGATGAAAATGAATTTAGCCAGTACCGTGAAATGGTCACGAATGAAACTGCGCGCGCAGCCGAACGTGCTATTTTGGAAAAGGAAAAAGAGGTAGTGCAGGCAAGATTAAATGTTGACATACGGGAATTGGCGATTGATATTAAATTATTGCAAACCGAAGATTCCATTATGATGGTGTATAGAGGCAATCTTTACGGACAGTCCACTCCTGTACAGAACAGAGTAATCAAAGAACGCATTGAAGGCTTGCAAAAACAAATGGAAGATCTCAAACACGAGGCTGAAGAAGAATTGCTCGTCCTGTCAGCTAAGATCAGCGCGACGGATCAGATCGCAGCTGAGAAGGCAAATAAACTAAAAGGTCAATTGACGATGATTGCTACGGAACGTGAAAGACTAGTACTCATCAGCCCCATCAACGGGTACGTGGAAGATGTATATTTCAGCGTCAATGCGATGATCCCTGCACATAAGGACTTAGTGAAGATCAACCCGGATACCCCTAACAAAATCATTGGGTTTATACACGAAACAAATGAAGTGCCATTATCTATCGGAAGTAATGTGGAAATGACTTCATTTAATCGACCCGGGATTGTCTCCACCGGACTCATCGTCGGGGTCAACCCTAAAATGACGGAGCTTCCACTTCGGCTCCGGAAGTTTATAGACCTGAGATCCTGGGGGAGGGAGGTGTACATCTCCATTCCTGATACCAATTCATTTTTCATTTCCGAAAAGGTGAACATCACACTACCCGATGGTCAATAGCATGCGGTATCTGATCCTGAGTCTGGCTTTATTTTCCGGATGGTCATCGGAGGCACAAGTAATCAGTTTAGAGGAGGTGCTGGGCACTGCCATTGAAGATCAAAACGTCATACGCTATCAATCCATAAGGGATATGGCCAGTGATCTAAAGATGCATGATCCACTGGTGAAAGAAATAGCCCTGCGCATCGGATTCAATGGCAGTGTGTTGGGTGACACGATTTATGGCTACCTGCGAAATGAAGATGATCTGCGACTTCAGGTCAGTTTTAATGCTCTTGGAGTTCGCCAGAAACAGAAGCAGGTAAAATCGGCAAGATTACAAACCTTAACCACCAGGCAGGGCGTATTGACCCATTCAGCATTAACTGACCGATATGAAGCTTTGTCGGAGTATGTCTATACAATTCCAACACTGGATGGGCTGAAACATCTGGATACACTTCTTTATCATGAACATGACATCATCAAAAGTATGCTTGCTACAGGAATACTTGAAGTGAAAGTAAGCCGGATACTTGATGTCGAAGAAGACCGCAATCGGGTGATGCTGGATATCAATGAGACAGCAGAAAAGTTAAGGCGCGCCAAACTCGGGATAGAAAAATATGCAGGCACCTTTTCTTCTATCGACATGGAGCAACTGGCTTCCATCGAAGATTTGAGACAATTATTTATATTCTTGAAGACTTCAGGCTATGTGGAACATCCTGACAATCTTGCCTTATCGGCGGAGATTAAAAAGGATTCCACAGTCTTTGCTTATACCTCCGCACAAAACCGCCAGATACTGGATTATGTATCCGTTGGCTATCAGAATCCACTATACCTTGAACGTCCGAACAAATTCAATACTTCTAACAACTTCGCATTCCGGCTTGGGCTACTAGTTCCTATTACAGCCAACAACCGATACAGAAAGGGAGATGCGCTGCTTGATCTGCAAGAAAGTCAGGCCGAAGCTGATGAAGCCAGGATAGATCGGGATCAATCCTGGCGTAGCCAGATAGCCTTATTAGACGGACTCTTTAGTGATTATGATCTGGCGACTGACCTCTTAGATAATAGTTTAATCCGTCAAATGCTTTCTAATCCGGCACTGATGGCTAATATTACGCCATTGGAGCATGTCGAATTGGAAATTGCACAGCAAAAGCTGGTATTGCACCAACTTGAACTAATACAGGACATAGCTTCTGCATATATTGAACTCCTCAGCCTATCCGGCTATCTCGCCTGGAATCCGGAAACCAATTATTTAGCTAAACGTACTGATTAAGCATTTTTTCAGTTAACTTGAAATTAAGTATGGCCGGGCATGTTTAAAAAAAAATAAACCTCCAGGCAGTGAGTACAACCCTGATAGGATTTCCTCTTGTCTAAATTGCTTGTATTTTTGAATCATGACTGACGAATAAAATCCTTTGAAATCACCTTTTCTTACCTGTCCAATTAAAATAATTGCTTTTACAAAGGGGCTTATACTGTCACCTTTCGATAGCCTTTTCAATTGCTCATTCAAGACTGTTCGCACGATCATTGAAACGGTTGCCTGTCGTATGATGTTGGTCCTGTTATTATCGCTTTGCAGTTCTTTGGTGTTTGCCCAACCGGAACCCTGCGGCCCGGTTCCAGACATGACATCAACATGCATTCAGGCTTGTGTGATCTGTGATATTGATGGGTATGTAGGCATCAATAATGATACACAGACTGGACAGGAACCTCCCGGTTTTTGTACAGGCACCGCGCATCACATGCAATGGATTGCCTTTATTGCCGGCAGCACCAATCTGACCATCACGGTCACCCCTTCAAATTGTGATGAAGGTGACGGACTTGAAGTTGCAATTTACTATAGCCTTAACTGTAATACCTTTCAACTTGTATCCAATTGTGATGGAGATATTCAGGAAGGTCAGGTTGGAGTGTTTTCAAATACAGTTCCGTTAATCATTGGACAGTATTATTACTTTGTGATGGATGGCAACATGGATGATATTTGCCAATACGTTATCAATGTCACTTCCGGCACAACCCTTGTTCCACCACTACCTGCTGCAGGGCCTATCCAGGGGCCAACGAGTGTTTGCCAATCCGAACCCACAATCTTTTCCATTCCTGCCATTCCAGGAGCCACGGCTTACCGATGGACTCTTGATGGCAATCTTGCAGGCAATGGGATATCCAATGAGATCAGTTTTCCTCAACCCGGCGTTTACGAACTCTGCGTCGAGGCTTACAATGTATGTGATACAGCAGCTCCTGCATGCCAGATTATTACTGTTCACCCTGCTAGTGTTACTGAAGATTCGGTTGGATTGTGCGAAGGTGATTGTCTTGTGTTTGGAGATACCACTATCTGTGATCCCGGCCTCTACGTTCTCCATTTAACCAATATCTATGGATGTGATAGCATTGTTAACTTGACAGTGTCTTTACTCTCATTTACAGAAATAGACCTTGAGGTGATGATATGCACAACGGATAGTATCCAGCTCAATGGAACATGGTATAGTCTGCCGGGACAGTATGACATTATGCTTGCTTCGACTTCTGGTTGTGATAGCATAATTCATTTGGATTTGCAAACGATTGTATGTGAATTTGACGGTCAGCTTGATGCAGTACCTGTCATGTGTGCCGGTGACTTCACTGGTGAACTGGTTCTCGAGGTATCAACCGGTGCTCCGCCATTTACCTTTGCATGGCAACACTCCGGCGATGGTCTCTCCGGTTCTGGAACGGTCTCTGCTCTGAACACACCAGAAAGAATTACTAACCTTCCGGCAGGAAACTACTTCGTCACTGTCACTGACCTTTTTGGCAACGACCTCATTGTGTCTGCTTCGATAAGTGAACCACCAGTG
This sequence comes from Candidatus Opimibacter skivensis, assembly GCA_016721905.1. Taxonomy (GTDB): domain Bacteria; phylum Bacteroidota; class Bacteroidia; order Chitinophagales; family Saprospiraceae; genus Opimibacter; species Opimibacter skivensis. The sequence continues at coordinate 287,290 of JADKHH010000001.1, forward strand.
TTGAGTGTTGAACTCTCTGCCGTTGACTATAATGGATTCAATATCACATGTCATGGAGCAATGGATGGTCAGGTGATGGCCTTTGCTCAAGGAGGAACCCCGCCATATCAATATACCTGGAGTACGGGAGATACCCTTACTCAAGTAGTGAACCTTGCACCACAAACCTACAACCTGACTATTACTGATTTTGCAGGTTGTGAAATCATAGACACGATAACACTAACGGAGCCGTCACCATTAAATCTTGATGTCTCCTACATCGATCCTTCATGCAACGGTCCTAATACAGGTGTAATAGAAGTCGTTGGCATGCCCGGTGGTGCACCACCATATCAATACACGATTACAGGTGGAGATACGAATTCCACAGGCCTGTTTATTTCATTGCAGGAAGGATTATATACAGTTTCATGCTATGATGCCAATGGATGCAGCAATTCTTCCACTGACGTGTTGACAGGCTCCATTATCCCGCACCTGGAAGCAGGTGAGGATATTGAAATAGAGTTAGGATACTCTACTCCCCTATCTGGTATTGTTGATATTCCAGACGCGATGGTAGAATGGACACCATCTGTTCATCTTTCCTGCACTTTCTGTCTTGATCCTGTCGCCTCACCTTTCGTGACCACAGTCTACACCTTGACAGGCATTTCTTCTGATGGATGCGTCAGTATGGATAGTCTGACGGTACATGTGCGAAAAAGTGATGCGGCAGTATATGTGCCTAATGCCTTTTCACCTAACGATGATGGCATCAATGATTATTTAACTGTGTATGGGAATCGCTCTGTCAAGCAGATCGACAAACTTAGTATTTTCTCCAGATGGGGAGATCTTGTTTTTGAAGAGAATGTCTTTATGCCAAACGATGCGTTACGTGGATGGGATGGTACTTTTCACAACAAACCTGTACAGACCGGTGTATTTACATGGGTCGCTGAAGTACGCTTTCTCGACGATGTTGTATCAAAATATTCAGGAGACATTACTTTGATTCGTTAGTTGATAAACATCTGTCGTTTTATCTAATACACCTTTTCTTCGCAACGGCATTTGTCCATGATCTTGGTAGTGTTTATTTTATAGGAGTGGTAATCAATGTTTGCTTCGTCACAGGACATCTTCACTAATCCCGCAGGCAATTCATCAATCTGGGCATACTGGACCATTTTAATAAACTTCTTTCCTTCAAGATCTTTGGAACCCAGATATTGACAGACTACTTGTTTTTGGGTGATGTGGAAAGAATCAAGTCCGATGGATATCCTGTTGGTGTTGACTTCCTGCATCAGGCTGTCCGTATAAAAGACAAATGGTCTGTAGATTTCTCCCAGTACCAGATTCATGGTAGTTTTCATAAAATTGAATCCTGGCCTTGGTGCAACGGGATGATTGCCAATTAACTCCATCAGTGTTGCATAGATGGAAGGATGCAATTCCCCTGCATAAAAGGCATTCCGGATAATCCGGAGTACCCGGTCGCTGGTCTCTTCGTTTCCCAGTTGAACAAAATGTCTTAAAAGAATATAAACAACTTCACCCCATTGATGGTCATTGTCATAAAAGACCCCTATCGTTTCCTCTCCGGGAAATCCATATTGATCGTATAACTTTTCAAAGCGGGAAAAATTTTCCTGGTCGACACTATCCCTTCGTGCATAAATGGCTTTACGTGTTTCATAATCCTTTTGACTAATACCATCATAATCTCTGATCTCCTGATCGATCCTAAACATATCTCTCAGTGATTTATGGAACATAGTCTCCTCACGCTTTGATTTCTTTTGAGCTTTCACTAGTTTGTTGATCGTAGCCAGATTTTCTTTGCTGAATATCCTTTTGGGGAGTTGAATAAATAACTGCGCAGTATCGACTTGCTTATTGATCATTAGCTGATGCATTGGCACTTCATTCTTTTGAGATAAACCACATTTCGCATTGAGCAGAATATAATTTTTCAAGTCTTCAAAGAATGGATTCGCCTTGTGCATAAAGGCCGTATCATACATTACAGAGGCTTTTTCAAATTGGTTGTCGTAAATCGCTCTTGCAGCAAGATTGGTGAATTTGTAATAAGCAGCAAGTTCTCTTGACAAGGGGACCAGATTAGTGTCAACAGAATTCAGTTTTGAAACAAAAGTGCCTGCTCCCAGAATTGGGCTAAAATCGTTACACAGGCTATTTGAACCCTGATAACCATTCAAGTGAAAAGGGCCAACCAAATAGAAAAGAGGGAGTATCCAGACCCATCGCCATTTCTTTCGATTCATAAAAGCATAATATTTGACGATTAACATAGTCAATAATCTGTGATTTGATAGTTCAAAGTTACTGGTTTAAATGGAGGATAGTTTGGGATGGAGGCGAGCGAAGGCGGAGAGAGAGGGATTGGCTGCGCCGATCCCAAAGAGGGGGATAAACAATCATAGCGCCTTGCAGGCTTATTTTTCAATAACGCTAATTCCTTACAAAAAAGTTTGATGGTCTTAGCGCTATTGAAAAAGCCTCCTCTCGGAGGCCTATGATTATTTGCGCGGAGAGACAGGGATTCGAACCCTCGGTACAGTTGCCCGTACAACGGTTTTCGAGACCGTCCCATTCAACCACTCTGGCATCTCTCCAATACTTAAGTCACATTTGCAGCGTTACCTTTGAAGCGCAAGAACACCCCTCGTATCACCATACAATGAACAAACTAATATTTGCAAGTTTACTTCTTTCTTTTGTCTCCTGCACTATGCAGGACAACAATCCTTGTTCCTTACCTGAACTCAAGGATAAGGTCTATACAGGGTCTATCTTAATCTGTGATACAATCCAGGATCAATTTAAGACATATGAGGGAATCTCCACCTTGACTTATTTAGATTCAATTTTTACTATCCACACCATAAGCATAGATTCATTATTTTTTTTAGATCAAACAGTCATGGTTTCAGGCGAATGCAGCGTATTCGAATACACAGTTTGGCATGATTTACTAACCTTAAGTGATCACAAGGTAATTGGAAAGCTTGATGGCAATTTATACCACCTGTTCATAGACATTGAGGCAGGCAATTGTGATGATCGCCAGGTTTTTATAGGACAAGCCCAAAATTGAATTTTACTGGATTATCTATTTCGACTTTTTCAGTATGAATACTTTAGTCTGATTCCCTTACTTTTACAAATATTTTCACACTCACAACTCACAACTCACAACTCACAACTCACAACTCACAACTCACAACTCACAACTCACCATTGACAAGACAACCTCGCATACCAATTCCTTTCCGTTACGTGTTCAAACTCCTTGTGGAGTTGAGCTTGTTAGGACTGGTTGCATTTTTTTATAGCAAGAGTGCCTCCTGGTTGGATGATTTCTCCTTTGTCGGGCCAGTTATGCTGGTGATATTGCGTTTCCTGATTTTCCTCTTTGGCGCAAGTCTTGTCGTTAGGCTGCTGGCAATGATATACCGCGGCAGGAAACATCTACCCTACCATAAGCGCGACAATGTCACCACCGGACTGAGCAACCTGTTCATCATGTTTATTGCCGCCTATGGTTTTATTTCCATCTTCGGCCTGTTCGGCATCAGTCTAGCCCACATGTTTACGACGCTATCAATTGTGGCAGCTGCGATTGCGATTATATCAAAAGATTTCTTCGCGGATATCATCAGCGGCGTCGTGATCAGTTTCAGCAAGGAAATCTCCATTGATGATCATGTCAAGATCGGGGATCACCGCGGCAAGATCCTGGATATCAACATAGCCAAGACGGCACTGCTGAATGAAGATGACGATATTATCTTTATCCCCAATAGTACAGTGTTCACCAGCGATGTGATCAACTACACCAAGAAGCAGATCAAGAAGACAAGTATCGAATTTGAAATTCCTTCCAGGCAGTATTGACTCTATTGAAGAACTGGAAGAACAACTCATTCTATCCCTCGTAGAATACCATCATCTTATTGAACCGAACTCCTACTACCTCCGGGTCGTCCATATCAAGAAAGACTTGTTATCCCTCAAGTTTCAATACAACCTGATCCAGTTTAGCCGCGAGATGGAACGTACCATCAAGCGCAAGGCCGTGAGACATATCGTGAAGAATATCTCGGCGGCGAAGACTAAATAACACTGTTTGCCTCCTCTTTAGGCCCCCTTCGCCCTTGGGCTCCTCCCGGTGTAGCTGCGCAACCCCGGGGTCAAAAGGAAATTTTCGTACTAGCCTTTTCCTCCGCCTCCGCCTCAGCCTTCGCCTTCAACATAATCCCACAACAACTCGGCTACCCTTTTCAACACCGGCTTGCCACTCATCTCCTGTAAAGGCATCAACCCACCAATACTGAGTGTATTAATCTCAGACAACACCCGTCTGCCATCATCATCTACTAAAGTATCAAAACCAAAAATCACAACACCTTTCCGATACAAAATCGGAGTAAGTATCTCCTGGATAATATGCTCGTCTTCATCCGCTTCAGCGAGGACTGCTCTTCCACCTTGTGCTACATTGCACATCCAACTCCCAGGTGCTGGCAACCGCAGCGCTGATCCAAGTATCTGTCTATTAGCCACAATCGTCCGCTTATCGCCTTGCGTGACATTTTTTAAAAACTTCATAGCCAACATGGGAAAGTGACTATCAGAAAGAAATGAAGAGAGATGATCAATCGGCATGCGCTGATCTTCTTTCCAACAATGATCGGTTGAAAGACGCACGATGCCTCTACCGCCATAAGACAACATAGGCTTGAGTACGATTTCCTTTTGCTGGCAGAGTTCCAGAGCTTCTTTAATCGTATGGCAGATTTGCGGTTCGGGACACAAATAAGATACTTCCATCAGGAATGCCTTGGTCGCAGTCTCCACTATGCCCGCAGGACTATTGATGATATGATGGGGAGGGACAATACTTTCCAGCGAAAATAAAAATGCTGCATCCACCGGCTGAGGCATTCTGACCAGGATAGCATCAATGCGCTCACGATCAAGTGGAGTGTCCGCTTGTTGAAAATAACTGCCAGATGCCTCGAATGCAAACTGATCTGTCACCTCCGGCGCATAAATGTCAGCATCCGGGCGACCTTCAAAAAAAGCAGCATTCTGTTGGTTTCCTTTGCTGCAAACCCATACAGTCCCACATCGTGCATCATGGAGTAATGCGCGGGAAAGTTGGTACACTGAATTTGTATCTGTGTGCGTCGAATGATCCGTCACCACCAGCATATTCAGTTTCATTTGCCCTGATATATTTCGTTCAGAAGATAAGGATCATCATTGAGGGCACTAAATAGTTTGGTCCGAAATTTCCCTTTATCGTTGATCAGCTTTTTAGCCATTCGGTCAATCGCAATCGTACTCAACACCGATTGTATATACGCTTCAATCAGATCATCCAGACCAAGTCCGAGTTTATTAAAGTCCCGCCTGTCCATCAGGATAAGACGGTTAGTATCCGTAGTCCATTCACCAGTATCACTTTGATGCGAGAGATTTGTTCCTAACATGTCCCAGGAGTGATCACCGGCTTGCAGTACATTGCTCAAAGGTTTTTCTGCGCGCCGTGAATAGATGCTGATCGGCCTGAAACCCCTTTGGGGTGGCGCATATCATCATTCGCAAGTCAAAGACATAAGTTTCTCCTTTCGTATCCGGAATGGTCCCCAGATGAAAGAATTTGCCGGCAGAGGTTTTTGAACTCCACAGATAATTGCCAATGAGGGATTGTACGATAAAACGGGCATACTCAAAATCCATGTCCATAAACGCCTTGAGTTCTGTCTCATTGACGATCGTGAATACGCCTTGTCCTGCATTGCTGTATGGCACTTTGATGACCGCTTGTCCACCAAAGTGCTTGACCCAATGGGGTATCTTATCCTTGGTGACATCCCTGATCGTTTCAGGTGTCCTGATTTTCAGGCCATGCTTTTTGATTTCCTTGTTGTAGGAATCGTAAGCTTTTGAAGCGATCAGTTTATTTCGTCCACCTGCTAGGCAAGCCACAACTGGATTATAAATTTTAGTTGCTGTGTATAGCGGGATGCGGCTCCAAGGTTTCTGCGTGACATATCTGAAGGCGGCTGCCACAGGTTTCCATTGTTGTCCCGCTGTAAGAATTTCAATAAAATCATTTCTAAAGCGAACATGTGGATTTTCCTCTTCATCATGGAATGGAACAAGATATACCGGGCGCTTAAAAACATCCGCCATCACTGCCGCATACCCACTGTTCTCCATGATGTTTTTATCATACAACACCGCCAGGGTTGCATGAGAAGGGATTTTATGCGCTTTGCAAAACGGCTTAAAACTTTTTCCATCAGATCCCGATATCCACCCTGCTCCATGTGATCTAAGGGGAGCGGCATTGATTTCTGACCAGAAGGGCAACTGTTGTTTTCAATTACCACCATCTGACGTCTACCCCTGGCATTGGTTACGTTGATGAGGTCAGCACCTGCCCATCGGTAATATTCAGGTTGATACGCAAGGATTTCCTTTAGCCTTTTGGATTTGACCATCGGGTGTAGATGGCAATAGCGATCGATGATCAGTTGATTGTCCAGATGGAGGAAAAAATTGATCATCGGATGGATGGCCGCATTCAAGGCTTTTGGATACCAATGCTGGTGATTAGCGAAGGTTCCGGGTTGTATGACTTTGATAGTATGGCTGGGGTCTGACATCGCTACCGCCGGGTATTAGCCCACTTGTCCGAAGTGGGTGGTTTAAACGATACAAGCAAGGGAAGTAAGCTATGGATATCATCTGTTGACATCAGCAGAGCTCTGGAGGCTGTATTCAGAAATCCTTCCTTCACCATCAGGTCAGCCTGTGCCAGCAGGAGATCATAGAATCCATTTGGATTGTACAGGATCACCGGCTTTTGGTGCAGATGGAGTTGCGCCCAGGTCAGGGTCTCAAACACTTCATCCATCGTACCAAATCCCCCCGGTAATGCAATAAAGGCATCAGACATATTGACCATCATGAGCTTGCGGCTATGCATATCAGGTACCACGATCAGCTCGCTCATTCCTTTATGGGCCACCTCCTTTTCCTTTAGGGAGATCGGAATGACTCCTGTGGCTGTTCCACCACCGCTCATCATCGCGTCGGCCATGACGCCCATTAGTCCTATGCTGCCTCCGCCATTGACCAGTCTGATCTCGTTTTCGATAAATATTCCGGCCAGGGTCACAGCATCCCCGGCATAGATAGGATCGACACCGGTAGCGGACCCACAATAGACGCAAATTGATCTCAGTTCATTCATTTCACGGTGAAGATAAGCCATCTCCTTTTGAGGATTCTCACAGGATCAGGTATATAAATGATGAAGCCAAGTACAATGGCGGTTCTTAGCTTACTTTTGTGGCAAAATCATGAATCCCATGGGTCCTGCAGAAGTCTATAAATTTGGTGGTGCATCAGTCAAGGACGCTGCAGCTATAAGGAATGTAGCGGACATCCTGCGAAAGCCGACTCCCCGACCGCTGGCTATTGTCATCTCCGCAATGGGCAAGACGACCAACAGCCTCGAAGAGATCATCAGGGCACATTACAGCCAGCCCGACCTGTTGCCTTGCCCTGGTCAAAAGCTCAAGGATTACCATGAGGAAATAGCCTTACCTTACTTAGTGAAGATGCCGGTCCGCTGATGACTGATCTTCATGATCTCTGGGTAGAATTGAACTGGATCCTGGAAGAAGACCCACACCCAACCTACAATTATCATTACGACCAGATCATCGTTTTTGGAGAACTCGCTTCAACCAAAATAGTAAGCGCCTACCTCACCCAGGAAGGCATCCGTCACCAGTGGCTGGATGCAAGAAACATCATCAAGACCGATTCAGAATACAGGAAGCACGGATCCTCTGGGGACCTGACACAAACAGCAGTGAATGCAGAATTGCGCAAAGCACTTGATGATTATGGCATGGTCATCACACAAGGTTTTATTGGTTCGACGATTTATAACGAAAGCACTACACTGGGACGCGAAGGTTCAGATTATACTGCTGCCATCCTCGCTTATGCCTTGGATGCCACATCCGTGACGATCTGGAAAGATGTACCTGGTATCATGACAGGCGATCCGAAACGATTTGCCTCGTACAGCGCATGGATGAAATTTCCTACCAGGAGGCTATTGAGATGACCTATTATGGTGCTAAGGTGATTCATCCAAAGACCATTAAGCCACTGCAGAACAAAGGCATTCCGCTCTTCGTCCGTCCTTTTGACCATCCAGAAACGTTTGGGACAAAGATTGGTGTTGTGACCAACAAAGATCTCCCACCTATCATCGTAGCTGAACCAAACCAGGTCTTGTTTCGCATCTCCACCAAAGACTTCTCCTTTGTCGCCGAAGAAAACCTGAAAGAAATCTTCACAAAGATTGCTGATCTCCGCATCAAGGTCAACAGCATGCGCAATACCGCCATCAGCTTTATGATCTGCATCACCAATGATCCTACTAAAGTCGGCCAGCTCGTCAATGCCCTTCAGGATAAGTATGAAATCATCCTCCACGAGCACATTGAATTGATCACCGTCCGCATGCTGATGAGGCCACCTTGCTGATGCTCAAACAGGGTAAGGAAATTTTATTTGAGGAGATTTATGGCAAGACGCATCAGTTTATTATTAAAGTTTAGATACCAGATGCCAGACACGCAGATGCCAGACGCTTATTAAGATTTTTTTATTGCTAGCGAAGCTAGCAACCACAGCGCTCGTTCAAGTCTTCAGACTTGAATGCAATATATTCCGCGTCTCCTGACGCGAGTGATGGATCTGCAAATTTTGTTTTTAAATGAAATGCATCTTGTCATTAGCCTCCCTTCAAATCTTTATCTGACCACCAGTATATCACCTGATGCCGTTTGCATTTCAGCTTGTCCGTTCCTTAAAACCTGATAGGAACTCTGCCAGACATACAAGCCGCTCTGGACCTCCTTTCCATTTAGTTTGCCAGCCCACTGAAAATCCTCATGGGCGCTGGCATTGAAAACGAGGGTTCCCCATCTGTCAAAGATTTGAAATGATAATAGTTCATACTCATAATCACAATTTACAGATAGCTCGATCTCATCATTAATGCCGTCATCATTGGGTGAAAATATATTCGGCACCACAATGGCACAGAAACAGTCCGCCAATTCAACCAATGTGCTATACATACTCTGGCCACATTCATTATCAATGCTGACCGAATAATTGCCAGCAGTTGTTACAGTCAGCTGTGCTTTATTGCTACCATCAGACCAAAGGTATATCCCTGGTAGTGGTCTATACAATGTAATCGGGCTATCTGTACATCCGGATGTATCTCCGGGAAAATATTTTGGTATAGCACCGTCGATAACCAAAACGGTATCACGTAATGTACAACCTCCTATAAATGCATCTACAGTATACACTCCTGCTTCCTGGACCTGAATAACTGAATCCGTTTCTGCCTGTGCTCCACGTAGACAGCATCATAAAAGCCAGCATTCAAAAGCGTAGGCATGCCATTGCATATGACTAAAGTATCCGGTAACGGATCAAATACTTCAACCAGAACATCTTCAATGAAAAATAATTTGTATGAGGCCATATGTTCGGATTTTCTACCTCAATCCTGGTTTCTGTTTCATTTCTGAAATTCCCGATCATCAAATATTCTTCCGTTCCATCCGCAATGTAACACCCACTAACGCGTGTCCAGTTCATTGTATCCGTTATCAACGTACCTTCATTTTCAATGGCAGGTTCCAGGCCCACTACGGCATGAGGTATGACTTCCGCTGTGTATACACTTTCCGTAAAGGCAAGTCCAACAGCATCCGTATATATCCATTCCTTTGATGCATTAAGATCAGGCACCACATAAAATTCCACATAGTATTGAGTTCCATTAGTCATTTCATCCAGCAGTGGCGTTTGGATGAATTCAGTCAGCAGGCTTGATTCCCAATACACAAATAATCCTGCATATCCATCTCCACTGCGCTGGGGCTGATAATAATTATAAACACCCAATCCTCCCTGAGGCACAGTATAGTTATCATCTATGGCGCAACCGTTATATAAATCAGGTGTTAACCAAGCCGATGTCCAGGGAAATGCAAGATTAATCTGACCCTGGCCGGATGGACATGTAGTAAGAATATCAAAACCAGGATTTGGCACGAGGTTTTGGGCGTAGGCCACAGGGCTGATGACCAGCAACAGGGCAACAATTAGACCTTTCATGTAAACTGTAAGGATATCATCGGTGGCGGTCAATTGGCTTAGTGTCTGTAATGTTATGGAGTACAAACGAGGGCTGCGCCGATTTCAATATATTGATATGGAATAAATTTATTCGCTAGACTCCAGATGCCAGATACGTAGATGCCAGACGCTTATTACGTTTTATTTTAAAGCTAAACTACAACCACAGCGCGCTCGTTCAAGTCTTCAGACTTGAATGCAATATATTCCGCGTCTCCTGACGCGCGAGACAGATCTGTTATTTCTGTATTTAAATGAAATACACTACCTTTTTCCCACCAATCAGACCACCACTATGCCCTTATCCTGGAACGAGATCAAGACCCGTGCAGTCGCTTTTAGCAAAGAATGGGAACATGAAACCAGTGAAGATGCCGAAGCCAAAAGCTTTTGGGATGGCTTCTTCAACATCTTTGATATCAGCCGGAGACGGGTAGCACTTTCGAACAAGTGGTCCAGAAGCTTGATAATAAAGCCGGCTATATCGATCTGCTGTGGAAGGGAGTCATCCTCATCGAACATAAGAGCCGGGGACATAATCTGGATAAAGCCTACCCAACAGGCTAAAGACTATTTTCCAGGACTCAAGGAAAAGAACTGCCCGCTATATTCTCGTCAGTGATTTTGAAAGGTTCAGGCTCTATGATCTTGAAGAGCATACCCAACATGAATTTCAAGCTCAATGATTTGGTTCAAAATGTAACCCTCTTTGGGTTCATTGCCGGATATCAGAAGCGGACCTACAAGGAACAAGATCCTGTCAATATTGAAGCTGCTCAGCTCATGGGCAAGCTGCATGACAAGCTCAAGGACATAGGCTATGACGGCCATGACCTGGAGGTCTATCTGGTCAGATTACTGTTTTGCCTTTTCGCTGATGATACCGGAATTTTTGAGAAAGGTATATTCAATGATTATCTCGATCTTAAAACCAGCCAGGATGGTAGTGACCTCGCTGCCCATATCGCACAACTCTTTCAAATCCTTAATACCCCCGAAGAGAAGCGATTAAAAATCTGGATGAGGCCTAGCTGCTTTCCCTATGTCAATGGCAAAGTATTCGAAGAACCACTACCGATGGCGCACTTTGACAGTGTGATGAGGGATATCCTGATGGAATGCTGCCTCCTGGATTGGGGTAAAATCTCTCCGGCCATCTTTGGCTCTTTGTTTCAGAGTGTCATGGACAAAACAAGCCAGACGGGAATCTGGAGCACACTATACCAGCGAGAAGAATATTTTAAAACTTATCAAACCACTTTTCCTGGATGATCTTTGGGATCAATATGAAAAGGCCAGGCATGATAAAACAAACTAAAACGATTACATCACACGATCAGTAAACTTCGCTTTCTCGATCCGGCTTGCGGGTGTGGCAACTTTCTTGTGATAGCATACCGTGAATTACGCTTACTTGAATTAGAGATTTCCAAGTTGTTGCTCAAGGGACAGCAAGTCACCAGTATCAATGATTACTTCCTGGTCGAAGTCGATCAGTTTTATGGCATCGAGTATGAGGAGTTTCCTAGCCAGATAGCACATGTGGCCATGCTCTGATGGATCATCAGATGAATGAACTGGCTAGTATTTCATCGGGAGAGTATATCAAGCGGATTCCGCTTAAGAAAAGTGCGACGATCGTGCATGGCAATGCGTTGAGGACAGATTGGCAGAGTTTGATAGTGCCGTATCCGTGGGAGAAGCATATAGCCAGATATCATTACATACTTGGGAATCCGCCATTTATAGGGACCTCATATCAAAATGAAAGTCAGAAAATGGATATGTCACAGATTTTCAGCACTTTAAATTCTTTGGATGCTTGATTGTGTGTTTGGCATGGTATTTAAGATCCGCTCAGTACATGCGCAATGTGAATAATGTAGAAGAAAGAATTCCCTAAAACTGTTACAGCGTTTGTTAGTACAAATTCTATCTCCCAAGGTGAGCAAGTTGGTATTCTTTGGAATGAGCTTTTTAATGAATATAATTGTAAAATACATTTCGCACATCGAACATTTAGGTGGGGCAATGAAGCAAAGGCAAGCAGCTGTTCATGTAGTGATAATCGGTTTCTCCAATTTTGATGTTACATCAAAGTACATTTATGAGTATGAAAAAAATTTGCGGAACCGCATGAAATAAAGTTAAAAATATCAATCCATACTTAGTTGAAGGCTCGGACATTTCTTAAACTCTATTTCCAATCCCATTTGCAAGGTCCCCAAGATGCAATCCGGTAGTGCTTCTCGTGATGGAGGGTTCTTAATACTTACTAATCAAGAAAAATTGACTTAGTTATTAGAAACCCTATGACACTCAAATTTCTCCGCAGGTTCATTAGTGAGATGATTTTATAAACAATATTACTCGGTGGTGTATTTGGCTTAAGGATGCAAATCCATTAGAATTTAGGAGATACCTGAATTTCAAGAAAATTCAAACTTGTAAAAAAGTTCAGAGAGAAAAGCACAAGAAAGGGTACAATGAAAATGTCTGATTTACCATTCCTTTTCGCAGAAGAGGTCAACCAGATTTTGATTTTCTAATCATTCCAAGGTCTCATCTGAAAGCAGAAAATACATTCCAACAGCATATATGACAAAGGACTACATTGTATCTGACCTAACCTTTGTTATTCCCAATACAACGCTTTATCATTTTGGTATCTTAACCTCCGTAAACCATATGACCTGGATGAAATTTACTTGCGGCAGGTTAAAGAGTGACTATAGATATTCAAACACTATTGTTTACAATAACTTCCCTGGCCTAAATCCTCCGAAAACAAAAAGAAGCCGTTGAAAAAGGCAGCACAGGCTGTATTAGATGCAAGAGCACAATTTCAAAACCCGGCACCTGGAGAGAAAGGGGCGAGCCTCGCAGACCTTTACGATCCTAATACCATGCCTCCGATCCTCGTCAAGGCTCATCAAGCACTCGACAAGGCCGTTGATTTCTGCTACCGTCCTCAGCCTTTTCAAAATGAGACCAAGCGGATTGAGTTTTTGTTTGAGTTGTATGATAAGTATACGGCGGGGATGTTTGCAAAAGATAAAACCCGCAAAACTAAATATAATTAATCCTATTAATATTAATTTCTTGAGTCAAAACTATTCTATATATTGTTTTTTTTATTACAAATTAAATTTATTTACTTTTTCTAAATATCGCTCGGTATTTCTTTTAATGCTATTTATTCTATTTAAAACTCCATAAGAAATAGTTTTATTCTTTGCTTCTAAAGCAGTGCTAGCGGCTACTAATTCATTTAGCAATTCAAAGATATTATACTTAGTTATACAATCAGATTTAATCCCATTACTGCAATCCTTAATAACTATTTCTATTGTCGTTAAAAGATCGTCAGTGCACTCAGCATACAAATCATTGGTAGAATAATTGCTAATAAGTAAGTTGCCTAAATCTGACAAACTAAACACGTATTAAAATTACCCCAATTCCCTAAAGCAAAGACACCACAAAATATATCATATTTAAGTCTATTTGTTCGATTTAGCCATATAATAAAGGAATAATATTCTCCCCAAAATATTCTTACTTATTAAATTATTTGCTTGCTAATATTCGGTTGGTTCAAATCTAGACAAAACGTCAGGACCATTTATTTGTGATACTACACCTTTTTCAATTGCCCTCTTGTAATACTGAATTACTCTATAATAATTACTGTGTATCCATTTATATTTATAGTAGGATGAATCAGCATTCATTTTCCAGCTAATACTGAAAACTAATTGGCAATAAGTTTCATGACATTTCAAAAAATGATTCTCCCTTGCTTGCAATACATAAATCCATTTCTCGCAAATAAATATTTAAATATTCAGAACAAACTAAATCCCACTTTTTATGATTTTCATAATCTGACTGTGAGTATTCCTCCTTTATATTTCTATTTGCATGTGCTTTATAATAATTGTCTAATCTCATCAAAGACTCTTGGGGTGGCAAATTAGTCGAAATTATGTTATTGACAATTGCAGAATAATGTTTTAAAACAATGAATCTAAATGTGTAATTCTCACTATAAACCTCAAATATTTTATCAAAAAATGACAACCTAAATGGCTCAATATATGACAAATTAAGTTTTCTTAAATTATATTTTTTATAAAATTCAACAATATGGCTCATTATTTTTTCTAACATCAATTTATTAAACTTAGGAAACGTAATACTTAAATCATTTAATAGATTTATTAGAAATGACGAAAATCTATACTGTTGTAGTTCAGTATTTTCTGCAATATCTTCTTCATTTTTGCTTTCAAAATATAAGATATATTTATTAAATATTTCTTAAAGCACCAGTTGAGATTTTATAATATTATTTGATTGAATTTGGTTAATTATAAAATTATACAAAACACTTAATGAATCATTTTCGACCATATCAACAAGTGTAGAATGGTCATCACTTTCTATGGTAGACTCAATAATCATATTGTTTTTAGAAATAAGAAATATTTTATCAAAAGACAATCGTATTAGATACTCATCTATGATTTCATTCAATTCCAAACTTCTTACCAGTTTATAAGAAAGGTAAAATGTTAAAGGCAAAAGTGAAATAAACGAGAGTAGACTCAAATAGGCTATTGTAATTTCATTTCCACCTACAGGACTGCTTCCGCTTAAAGTCAACAAAGTCAATCCTGAAAAAACAAAAGAAAATATATAAAAATTAAGTAATGCTATCAAATATTTGTTTCAATGAAATATTTTAAATAAAGTGATTTTAAATTACTTTTATAATACTCATATGCAATAATAATTACAACAATAAGCAATCCCAATAAGGAAGATATACTAGACAAAACAGTTGACAAGTACATTGAAATATTTCTATTTCCTTCAATATGGAAAAGATCCGGCAAAAATTGAAATGGCTGAATTAATAATATAGAGAATAATGCAACTGAGACAATAGGCAGAAGTGTGTAAATTCCATGTGGTTTCAAATATTTCATTTTAAGGCTGCTTAATACTGCCAAAATATTTATTAAATATTATTTTAATATCACCGAAATATTTCATAAGCTATATTGTCACCAAATGAGATTGCTAAATGCTAAGATACTCTTAGTCTAGTATTATTTATTTATTTCCTCATGGCTACTTTGCGCAAAGGTTAGTTTATACCTTACTGTAACATCTTTGCTAAGATGCCGTCTCTTATGAACAGCAAAATGGCTGAAGCAAAGCTAATCAGTGATATCATAGAATTAGTCGCGCGTCAGGAGACGCGATACATATGACATTCAAGTCTGAGACTTGAACGAACAATACAAGAAAGGATCCCGCGCGTCTGGAGACGCGGAATATATTGCATTCAAGACTGGAGTCTTGAACGAGCGTCGCATTTTTTATAAATATTAAAAATGCCTGCGTGTATTGAATGAGCCGCAAATCCTCTGGAAGCTGGAAGCTGGTAGCCATTCCCCCCAGAGCTGACAGCTACTTAATAACACTGTGCTTCCTGCCAACTTTAATAAACGCCTCCAAACACTTATCCAAATGCTCGCGCTCATGTCCTGCAGATATCTGCACACTGATCCGTGCTTTGCCTTGTGGGACAACTGGATAATAAAACCCAATCACATAGATTCCTTCTTTCAACAGATCATCAGCAAACACCTGCGAAAGCTTGGCATCATAGAGCATCACGGGCACTATCGGATGTACTCCTGGAACAATATCAAAGCCGGCATCGGTCATACCTTTCCTGAAGTAAGTAGAATTGGTTTCAAGTTTATCGCGCAGGGAAGTCGTTTCGCCGAGCATATTTAATACCGCAATGGAAGCACCGACGATCGATGGCGCCAAGGTATTTGAAAACAAATATGGTCGTGAACGTTGACGAAGTAATGCAATAACTTCTTTCGAACCCGCGGTAAAACCACCGGATGCACCACCAAGTGCCTTACCAAAAGTACCAGTCGTGATATCCACTTTTCCAAACACACCACTATGCTCAGCACTACCCCGCCCTGTCTTGCCAACAAATCCGGTAGCATGACAATCATCCACCATGACGATAGCATCATATTTTTCCGCTAACGCAACGATTTTGTCCATCTGAGCGATAATACCATCCATGGAGAATACACCATCTGTGGCAATCATCCTACGACGTGCCCCCTGGGCTTCTTTCAATTTTTCTTCCAGGTCCGCCATATCATTGTTGTTATACCTGTAGCGCTTAGCTTTACACAACCTTATACCGTCGATAATGGACGCATGATTCAATGCATCAGAAATAATCGCATCTTCTTCATTCAATAGTGGCTCAAACAATCCACCATTGGCGTCAAAAGCCGCTGCATATAAGATGGCATCTTCTGCACCTACCCACGCAGCTATTTTCGCTTCGAGGTCTTTATGGATATCCTGCGTACCACAAATGAACCGCACACTGGACATACCGAAACCATGGCTATGAATAGTTTCAATAGCCGCTTCGGTCACCCGGTGATGAGACGAAAGCCCCAGGTAATTGTTGGCACAAAAATTAAGCACCTCACCACCTTCAATGGTATCAATCTCAGCACCCTGCGGTGATGTGATCGTACGCTCGCGCTTGAATAATCCGGCTTCGCGGATAGCATCCAGTTCAGCTTGTATTTGCAGGTCCAGTTTCTTAGACATGGTTATATTTTTTCTTTAGTTGAGTTAACATTTCAAGGGTCATGGCATCGAGGTCATATTCGTGTTTCCATCCCCAGTCATTACGCGCATCCTGATCATCAATACTCTCGGTCCATGATGCAGCTATTGCCTGCCGGTGATCAGGCGCATAGTCAATGGTGAAGTCCGGCATGTGCTTCTTGATCGAGGCAGCCAGTTCAGCAGGCGTGAAACTCATCGCCGCCAGATTGTAGGAGGTCCTGATTTTGATTTCTTCACTTGGGGCCCTCATCAATTCAAGGGTTGCACGGATGGAATCATCCATGTACATCATCGGAAGTCTTGTATCTGCTTCGAGGAAACAAGTATACTTTCCATGCAGTATCGCCTGGTGAAATATATCAACGGCATAATCCGTAGTCCCACCGCCAGGCATGGATTGATAACTGATGATGCCCGGATAACGAACCGAACGTACATCTAATCCGAAACGGTTATGATAGTATTCACACCACAATTCACCGGCTGCTTTAGAAATCCCATACACGGTAGACGGAGTCATCACCGTATGCTGAGGTGTATTGATTCGCGGTGTTGTCTTTCCAAATACGGCAATGGTGCTGGGATAGAATACTTTCTGCAAGCCTGACTCCCGCGCGAGTTCCAGGATCGACAGCAAACCATTCATGTTGATGTTCCAGGTCCTTTGCGGATTCGCTTCACCGCTGGCTGAGAGGATCGCTGCAAGGTGGTAGATCGTGGTGACTTTGTATTTCTCCACTAATTCCTTGAGAAGCTGGGTATTCAGAATATCCAGGGTTTCAAATAATCCTGCAGGATGTTCGGGCTTCCGGATGTCAGTGGCCAGTACATTATCCTGACCATATTCTGCGCGCAGGGCTTCGGTGAGCACGGTACCGATCTGCCCTGTAGCACCGGTAACGAGGATCATTTCTTTGGTTGGATTCACGATGTGGCTAAGGTAAGAGGAATGAATGATGTGAGGTAGTCCTGGAGTTTATGATAATAGCTGATACACCACAAAACTACCCAGGTAAGCGAGTCCTGTCATCATAACGAATTGGATGGCAGGCCATTTCCATGATTTAGTCTCCCGCTTGACGATCGCCAGCGTACTCATGCACTGCATGGCAAACACGTAGAATATGAGTAGCGACCAGGTGGTAGCGGCTGTATAAATCAACTCCCCGGTTTGTTGATTTCTATCCTGGGCCATGTGGGTTCGAATGGACGTGACATCAGAGTCGTCATCAATGCTGTAAATGGTCGCCATGGTCCCGACAAAAACTTCACGGGCTGCAAATGAGCAAATAAGGGCAATCCCGATCTTCCAGTCAAAGCCAAGGGGAGCGATGACAGGTTCGATACTTTTACCCAGAATACCGGCATAAGACTCTTCAAGCTTTGGCCTCTGGCGGGTCTCTGTAGAAAGTGACTCACCCGCTGGATCAGGTGTTCCCGGACCTGGTCCAAAACTTGCCAGAAACCAAAGAACAAGTGAAATAATGAGAATGATCTTACCGGCGCCTAGCACAAATGATTTGGTCTTTTCAAACACAAGGAAAAACAGGTTTTTAGGCACCGGCGGCCGGTAGATCGGGAGTTCCATCATCAGGAAACTCCGGTCTTCAGATTTGATGATTTGCTTGAGCACATAAGCAGCCAGCAGTGCTGCAACTATACCTATGCCATAAAGCCCCATGAGCGCTAATCCCTGTTGCTCAAACCCCAATATCCGCCCCTGCGGCACAGCAAAACCAATCAGTATCGCGTAAACGGGGATGCGTGCCGAACAACTTATGAAGGGCGTAACCATAATGGTGATGAGCCGCTCTTTCCAGTTACTGATGTTCCGCGTACTCATGATGGCAGGTATAGCGCACGCACCGCCTGAAACCAATGCTACAATGCTCCGGCCGTTGAGACCGATGCGTCGCATCATGACATCAAACATGCTGACTGCCCTGGCCATATAGCCAATCTCTTCGAGGATACCTATTAGGAAAAACAAGATCGCTATCTGCGGGATGAAGACTAATATCCCTGTAAGCCCGGCCAGCAATCCATCGCATACCAGGTCTGTGATCCAACCTGCTGGTACAGTATTTCTGATTAGCATACCCAGTTGCCCCATCGTTGCTTCAATAAAATCCATAGGGGCCGCAGCCCAGGCAAAAATGGCCTGGAAGATGAGTAACATGATGAGGAAAAAGAAAATAACGCCAAGTACCGGGTGCATCACCCATTTGTCAATCTGATCCGTGATCTTCATGCCTGCTCCACCTTCATCCAGATGCAACGCTTTCCGGATGATGGGGTAAACCGACTGTATCTCGACAGGGTTTCACTAATCTGAGACTGAATGGAATTGAATCGCTCCGCGATCGTCTTTGAACGAATCTCAGATTTGAGTCCTTCAGGTAAATGTTCCAACCACTCAAAATGGTGAAGGGTGAGCAACTTTCCATACGCGGATTGAAATGGAATCCTGTCACCAAAGTATTCCGTGAGCTGCTTTTCCTGGAGAGAAAATTTATAATACGGCTCCTCCGATACGTTTGGTTGGCTGAGAAGATGGACGATCTGCAGTTTCAACGCCATCACCCCTATTCCTGTTTTTCCGGAGATCGGTACGACAGGTATTTTAAAATGCTCCTGGAGTTGGTCAGCATGAATAGTCACACCGGGCATATCGACCATGTTGAGCGCGAGTATCACAGGATAACCCAGATCTTTAAGCTGGGTCAGCATTAATATTTGCTTTTCCAACTGACTGACATCCGCGACATAGACGATGAGGTCAGGCTGCTTCTTTTCTTCCAGAAACTGGCGCACTACGATCCGCTCATCTTTTGAAGAAGGGTACATGCTATAGGCCCCAGGCAGATCCAGCAAGGTAACTTCCTGTTCAGCAGAGAGATGTAGGGTCCCAGTCTTGCGGTCGACCGTGATGCCAGGATAATTTCCAACCCGCTGGTTCAATCCAGTCAGTTGGTTAAATAAGGTGGATTTCCCCGAATTGGGGTTGCCAGCCAGGATAACAAGCTTCTGCTCGGCTTTAGGAGGTATGCTCATAGGCCCTGGATGATAATCGTTTGAGCCTCATCCTTTCGCAGCGCGATCTTAAACCGGCTGTTGATCCTGTAGATGAGCGTTTGTCCGAGGGCATTTCGCCTGACCATTTCGATCTGTGCATGAGGGAGTATGCCCATTGCCATTAGCTTGCCGGCAATGATCATATCCTCAAACCGGATGATATGGCTGGTTTCGTTCGGATGCAATTCACTGGCGTTTCTAAGGGCTGAACCCATTACTGGTCTAAAATCTCGTTGAACCGCTAAGATAGCACGCCTGGACTTAATAGATTTGTCTCAGAGGCTTTATTAAACCCATTCAATTCTGTTTCTATGTTTTCAGTCTACCTGGAACTTGGCTTTGACCACATATCGGACCTCAAGGGATATGACCATATCCTGTTTATCATTGCTTTATGTGCCGTTTTCTCTGTTTCAGACTGGAAAAAGATCCTGATCCTCGTTACGGCCTTTACTATCGGCCATAGCATAACACTCGCCCTTTCGGCACTGCATATCATCAATGTCTCCCCATATCTGATCGAGCTCCTCATCCCTGTCACCATATTGCTCACTGCGGTCCAGAATTTCTGGTTCAAGCCCGACCAACACAGGCGCTGGAACCTCAATTATTTCCTCGCCCTCTTTTTCGGCTTCATCCATGGCATGGGTTTCTCCAATTTTTTCAGATCACTGCTCGGGCAGGAGGCTGATATCGTCCTTCCTCTCCTGGCCTTCAACATAGGTGTTGAGCTAGGTCAGTTGTGTATCGTCATCTGCATAATGATTGCTGATTTTCTTGTCGTCAAATTGGGCAAGGTCAGGCAGCAGTATTGGAATTATACGGTGAGTGTGGTGGCAATAGTTTTATCGATCATGATGATCATCGATAGGATCTAAACGTTTTGCCCCTTCGACCGTACGGTCTCTCCCCTGTGTGCTTCGCAACCCCGGGGTTTCAGGGTTAATATGTTTTAACCCCGGGGTTTTCGGAATGATTTGATGAACGGAGTGAATTAAAGCCATGGAGGAACACAGGGGAGAAAATTTTCGCAGAAAATTAGAAGGGGCTACATAAGGAGGAGCACCTCAGACTATATGCTTAATTTCCCCCCTCAATCAAACACATCTGCATCATGGACCAAACTGCATTCCAGACTACAATAACCGAAGGATATACTTTCAAAGGCGAATCCATCATTCTGGGTGCCGCCGTCCTGGGTGGCGCACCTGTCAAGGAGTGCTTTGTCAGGATACCCCTGGCTACCCTCAACCGCCACGGACTTATCGCAGGTGCCACCGGAACCGGTAAGACAAAGACGCTCCAACTCCTTGCCGAACAACTGAGTGCAAACGGGATCCCTACCCTCGTAATGGATATCAAAGGCGATCTAAGCGGCATTGCTGCTAAAGGTGAAACGAACGCTAAAATCACGGAGAGACATGATTTAATCGGCCTGCCGTTTATCCCGGGTTCAAGTCCGGTAGAGTTTCTGTCACTTTCTTCCGAACCAGGCGCCCGGTTAAGAGCTACTGTTTTAGAATTTGGACCCGTGCTCTTTTCAAAGATGCTCGACCTCAATGAAACACAACAAGGTGTCATCACGGTCATTTTCAAATTTTGTGAGGATCATGAACTTCCGTTACTCGACCTCGAAGATTTGAAAAAAGTCCTCCAATACCTCACGACCGATGGCAAGGAGGCTTTTGAGGCAGAATATGGAAAGATAATGACTACCTCCACTGGTACAATCATGCGCAAGCTGGTGGAACTGGAGCAACAAGGAGCTGCTGAATTTTTTGGTGAACCTTCATTTGATGTTGAGGATCTCCTCCGTGTGAATGCGGATGGCCAGGGCATCGTACATGCACTGAGGCTAACCGACATCCAGGACAAACCGAAATTGTTTTCTTCTTTCATGCTGCAATTGCTCGCAGAGATCTATGCGATATTTCCGGAAGAGGGTGATGTCAAGAAACCAAAACTGGTCTTGTTTATTGATGAAGCACATCTCATATTTGATAATGCTTCAGATGCACTGCTCGATCAGATTGAGGTGATGATCAAATTGATTCGCTCTAAAGGAATCGGTATCTTTTTTGTCACTCAAAATCCTTCTGATATTCCTGATAGTGTACTCGGTCAACTTGGTTTGAAAATCCAGCATGCACTGAGGGCTTTTACAGCTAAAGACAGAAAGAGTATTCAAAAGGCAGCAGAAAATTTTCCGGAATCAGCATATTACAAAGTGGACCAGATACTTACTGAACTCGGAATCGGCGAAGCACTCGTCACAGCACTCAATGAAAAAGGCATACCTACTCCGTTGGTTCATTGTTATCTACGGGCTCCACAATCGCGGATGGATGTTCTGGAACCTTCAGAAATCAAAGCCCTCAACGACAAGTCACCACTAGTCAGTAAGTATAGTGAGGTGATCGACAGGGAAAGTGCGCATGAAATACTCACAGCCAAACTTGAAGATGCTCAACTGGACAGCCACCGCGAAGTGATTCAACAACAGCGGACGAGGGCGAAGCAGGAAAAATCAACGATGGAAAAAGTGTTTTCAAATACTACCACCCGTCAGATCGGGCGGACAGTGGCGAGAGAATTAACACGTGGGCTTTTGGGCGTACTCGGCGTAAAAGCAGCAACACGCAGGAGTACAAAAAAGAAAACAAGCTGGTTTTAAACGGTTCTGCAGATCGGACCTTGTTTCAATTTTGAAAGTACGTACGAGCATTGCGGTGTACATTATCTCCCATCACCCGTTCATTCACGCCTGGTGTTTCCTGGGTGGCATCTCTATAAAGTTCAGTCTCCCATCGTGCATTATTGACCTCTCCGGTGGCTGTTGAGTGGAGCAATTCATGTCCGTTTTTAGTCAGTGATGGATTGTAGAAAAGGAACCGGACATTAGTCTGATGTGTAGCCGGAAACGTGTTATAAAACCAAATCTCATACGGAGGAGCACTAGGCTCATCCTCCACGGTTATAACTTCATTCGGGTTACCATATTTCAGAAAGACATGGCCTCGGTCAGTTTCAAAACCATACCCAAAACCTGATCTGAACATTTCATCCACCGTTCTGGCAACTTTCATGTAGCCATAAAATGCAACTGCTGCATGTTTGCCGGCCATGGTGGTCCAATACTTATGCAGGAAATATCTTTTTGATTCAACACTTCCCTTTTTCAATAGCGCATTCATGACTTCTACATCTAGGGAGCTGACGATAGGCGCAATCGCTTTGAGGTCATAATCAAGTGAATCCTCGGGGATCGAATTGACAAAACTCGACTCAAGCTGAAGTGCAGCTGTTTCCATAAATATAGAGTCGCCTGTTGGATTGAGTCTTGTAAAAGCCACTTGTTTGGTTTCTTTCAACTGCTTGTTGCCATCAAACAGGGATGCTTCAAGCAGATAAGCACCTGTGATCAGTGTACTGATATCCAACTGCAACACATTGGCCGCAACTGGTTCCTTTTTTACTTTCTTGTACGTGACGATTGGAGGAGGAATATCTCCGCTGATAGGCTTGATGGTATACTGGAGATATGCCTGGCCTTCTACCAGATCTGTATGGTACGTTTCAAGATAGATAGACAATTGATTGAGTGCAGGATAATATAACCTGAAAGCCAGTGGCTCCAGGTACAAGCCGCTTTTGTGGAGCGGCGAACTCTCCTCAGGTTGGTTTTTGATTGCAGCCAGTAATTGTATATCAGAAACTGACACATTCGATTGTCCAAATACAACATCAACCTCCTGGGAAACAGATACGTGACTTGAGGTGTCACGTAAATCACTCGCTTCAATCTCAATCGTATATTTTCCTTCTTCAAGCGTAAAACGCTTCACATCAAAAAATATCACGGGCCGGACATCCTTCACGACTGAGCTTGTATTTATTACCTGCCACGACCTTGTCGGCTTCATCCTTGACGAGCACAACATATTCTACTCCATATTCAGTATCAGATCCGGCGGTACACTGCAATGATGACCCAACAACATAAATGGAAACTTCAATATAGGCTGAAGTAGGAGCGTTAAACCTGTATACTTCCATGCAGACATCAGGAGTTCCGTGGAGTGAATTCCAGATTAACATGGTGCATCCGATGATCAGGCTAACGTGCTTCATCCTTGTGCTTAGTCAGAAAGATTATAAAAGTCTGCTTTGTATCTGAAGTGTATCGGACCGTCATACTATCCTGATGTAGCTTTTCGATCAGGAAATTCTTTTCGTTGTTTAACGTCAGCATATTATTGTCCAGATTATAATCCCCTCGCTCATCTGATCCTGTGATATTGACGGTCATCAGGCCATTGGGTTCGATGATGAAATATCCGCCGCGCAGGTATGGCGTTTCTTTTCCATTACGTTTGGCAGTGACGATATCCCATTTACCATACAATCCTTCCTGTTCGATACCTGAGCCTTGCTTACATGACCAGGCTAACATCAAGAGTGGCAGTAGGAATACCCATCTGCTTCTAATAACGTTATTCCCGGACTGAATGTGAGCGGGACGACCCTGGTAAAGATGATCCGAAATCATAGAATGTAAATTACACGACGTAAAACTACGATTGCTCGAGCGTCAAAAGGGTAATTTCAGGTAGAATTCCTACACGACCCGGATATCCGAGGTATCCTAAGCCCCGGTTGACATACAAGTATTGTGTTGCCTTTTCATATAAACCGGCCCACTGAGGGTAGACGTATTGAATCGGGCTCCATTTCATAAACCCGGGGATCTCAACCCCAAACTGAAAGCCATGTGTATGGCCCGACAGGGTCAGGTCTATCTCAGGATAAGCGGGCGCAACCTGCGCTTCCCAATGTGATGGATCGTGAGACAGCAACACGTTGAAGGTGTCTTTTTGCATTCCTTCCGTTGCCTTGGTCAGATCACCATATTTGGGAAACCTTGGACTGGCACTATAGTTTTCTACACCGATGACATTGAAATGTGTACTGCCGACCTGGATCTTACGATGCTCATTGAGTAACAGATCCCATCCAAGTTGCTTATGCATATTCTTGAGGTCTTCAAAATTCTGCTTCTTGTCCTCCTGGTTTGGCCATTGATGATAGTCTCCGTAATCATGGTTGCCTAAGATCGAATAAACCCCAAGTGGGGCTTCAATCTTTTTAAACATCTCTACAAAAGGCTCCATTTCCTTAGCCAGGGAATTGACCAGGTCACCGGTAAAGAAAACGATATCAGGTTTTTCTGCATTGATCATTTCAATGCTACGTTCTACCGGCTCTCTCAACAGAAAACTGCCTGAATGTATATCTGATATCTGCACGATTTTAAAACCTTCTAAATCCGGGTGTAAATCTTTGATGGGCACCTTTGTCTTCAGTACCTGATATCGGTATTGGTTGCGGGCCATACCGTACGTCAGGCTCAATATAGGAAGCGCCCCTAGGATGAGTGCGCCATAGGACATCCAACGGGACCGCTCTGTAGAGAGTTTCCAGTCATCAAAGCCCATATTAAGTGCGCCAAACAAAAGCCTTCTGAGGTCATCAATCAGGATAATAGAGGCGATGAGTAATTTGGCGAAGTACATGATAAAGATCATGGTCCTGATCGTCACCTGAATACCCTTGGGCAGATTTTCACTCCATCCTGTAGTAAAGCCGGCCAGATAGATGAGCGTGATCAAGGGGATCGCCCAATACACGATGTAAACGATCGCCTTTGCTGATTTACCGGATGTGGTAAGCAACTGGCGAACAGCCTGGAATGCCAGGAAGTCTATAATTAGTAGTAGAACCGTAAAAAACAGGATCCGTGTCATCATGGGATGCAAAATTATCTCTCCAATAACACAAATATCCTGAAGTTGTTATCCGGTAACGGTTCATTTTCACAACTTTGACGTATGAGGCGATTCATTTTGATCACCGGGGCTTCCTCTGGTATAGGTGAGAGCGCGTGTCACGTGCTGCTGGAAAAGGGATATGAGATTATTGCCGGGGTGAGATCATCTGCCGATGCCGATAAATTGAAAGCGGCAGGAGGCTCAAAATTGCATCCGCTGATCATGGACGTGACAGATGAAACCGGGATGCAGCTTGCCCGCGATGAAGCAGCAAACCTCATTGGTGATGGAGCACTGGTGGCCCTATTCAATAATGCCGGTGTTGTTGTCAATGGTGCCTGGCTATATATCCCTATCGATGAATGGCGCCAGCAGTTTGAGGTCAATGTGATAGGCGTCATCAGGACTACTCAGTTATTTTTTCCTTTATTGTCAGCACCGAGGCAACCTGGTGACACACATCCACGAAGGATCATCAATATGGGGAGTGTCTCTGGCCTGTTTGCCAGCCCGTTTATTGCACCATACGCTGCTTCAAAATATGCGATGGAAGCTTTAAGCGATAGCTTAAGAAGGGAACTTTATATGCATGATATCCAGGTGGTTATCATCGAAGGCGGAAATATCGCCACGCCGATCTGGGAGAAGGCAAAGAAAACCCCTTCCTACTTTGGACCTGAATACGATTCAATTCTGGCTTTTAAGGATAAAATAATAGACGGTCTGATCGCCAAGGGAATGCCTTTAAAGGTGATCAACGATGTGATCATCAAGACAGTGATGGATAAGTCCGTGAAAGCACGATATCTCGTCAGGCCCCAGAAATGGAAATTTAACCTGGTCAGGCTCCTCCCGACAAAATGGGTCGACCGGATGATCCACAGGAATCTACAGAAGCAATCTGGCATCAGACCATTCTGAACCTGGTAACAGATAGAAAAAGGTAAAACAATATCGGGTGACCCCCGACTGAGGATGAAAGACTAGTTGAAAGCTTTCTTCTCTTTGATCTTGGCTTTCTTACCAACGAGATCACGGAGATAGAACAACCTTGCCCTGCGCACTTTTCCTTTCTTCAGCACCTTGATCTCTACGATATGAGGTGAACTATAAGGGAAAATACGCTCTACACCTACACCGTTGGAAATCTTGCGTACAGTAAATGTTTTACCGGCGCCACTACCTTTCACCTGGATTACGTCACCCTTGAAATCCTGGATACGTTCCTTGGCTCCTTCCACGATCTTGTAGGATACAGTGATGCTATCTCCTGACTTGAATACAGGGTAATTTGGCTGGGTATTGAGTTGCTGATGAACTAGCTTAATAAAATCCATGACGATGTTAGATTATAGTACTTTCTTAAAAAAGAGCCACAAAGGTATGCTTTTTTAAACTATATAGGTATACCGAGATGGAATTTTTCAGTTACCGCACCAGGGTTACAAATTCCCTCAGTTCGAAGGGCCTGTTACGGGCATCTTTGTACTGGAGAATACACAGGTACACCCCTACAGGCAGGTCCTGGCCGGTATTGTACTTGGTACCATTCCATCCTTCATCAGGATTATTGGTCTCAAATACTTTTTCTCCCCATCGGGTCCATATTCCCATCGTGTAGGCACCTACACCGAAACTCAGCCCTTTTGGCTTGTAAATCTCGTTCTTGCCATCGTAGTTTGGCGTAAAGGCATTAGGGAGAAAGAACTGGACAAGTGGTTCAATGTCAATTGTTTGTATGGATGTATCTGAGCATCCATTCTGATGAAAAACCACTTGCATGATATCCTGTCTGCCAGTATCCTGGAAGGTATAGATCGGATTTCTGACAAACGAACCGCCCTCACCTCCAAAATCCCAGAACCAGCCCGATCCGTCAGAAGACAAATCTGTAAAAGTGGCGGTACTTTCTATGTTATTGAGGACAGCAGGGGTAAAGGAGAATCCCGCAGTGGGTGATGGCTCCATGGTGATAAGATTAGGAAATGTCTCTTCTATATAGCACCCTATGGGCGACGTTATCTCAAGCTTGACACTATACGTTCCTGCTGTTGTATACTCATGGTCCGGGCTTATACGGTTATCTGTACCGCCATCTCCGAAATCCCAGTGGATATCATAGGTGTCATCAATAGGCACAGAGAGATTGTTGAAGCGTATGACCTCAGGTACGCAGGCGGTAAATTTCGTTGGTTTGATCAGCAGCAATGGGGGAACAGGGAAATAACTCACCTCCTGGACCATGGTATCCTTGCACTGATTGTTATCCGTGACGATAAGTTCAATGGGTATCAGTCCGGGCTTTTGGTAGAGGTGATTTGGATTGCGGAGCGGGCTACCAGAAGCATCACCAAAATCCCAGTCCCAGGCTGTCAGCATCTGGGCGTTGGTAAATGATTTGTCCGTAAAACTAACTGGACCGGCTATACAGGTATCGTAGTCAAACTCAAAATCCGCTGTTATAGAGGGATAGACATTCACATTGATATAAGCAGTGTCACCACACTGCTCTTCCTCATTAACAATCATAATCCCTCTGTAATTTCCGATACCAGGGAAAGTAAAAGTTGCATTCCGGTCGGTTGATTCTACATCAGTACCGTTGATATCGAATATCCAGCGGTAGCTGCGTATAAATTCCTCAATAACGCTTTGATTCTGAAAGGTCACTGTATTATTACCACAGGAATTGAGTATAAATTCCTGCTGATCAATCACAGCATCAGCCTTGATGGCTGCCGTCACAGCAGATCTGCAATTGAGTACATTGAACTGGAAGTCACGACGCAGGACACTCAACAAGATTCCGTTCCTGTATTCCTTTACACAGACGCCGACTACAAACTGGCCTGTGAGGGTCGGCGTGCCTGTGATGATTCCAGTGATCGGATCAATTGATATTTGCGAGGCGGTTCCTAAAGGATTAGTTGGCGTATAGGTTGGAGCATTAAATACCACATCATTATAAGGTGGAAGGCAATTGGCGGGATCTGGAGTGATACCATTGCAATCATTTTGTTGCGCAGGATTGTCCACTCCCAGCGGCCCCCCACCTTGCAGAGGTGCACAGAATTCATATACGATCTGATCACCTTCCGCATCGGTCGCTGAATGATCAAAAGTCAATGGATCGTTGACACATATTCCGATGGGAGGAAAGTTATTGAATTGAGGGCCTGAATTGCAAGTGCGTTGAGCTTCTTCAGTGACCTCAATCATGTAGGTAGCTCCTGTATTATTGGGCGCTATAATATTGGTGATCGTATTGTTCCTGCAACAACGTTGCCATGCAGCGATATAGGAGCCGGCGATGATCGGCATGTTGTTGAGGTTGATAATGTAGGAGGTTTCTTCCACACAAACATTAGGCGGGAGGATAAGGCATGGATTCTCCTGAGCTTCAAGGGGATTCACAAACCCATGATTGACGTTGAGCATCCGGACAAAGGTGTATACACCGTTGACATGGGAGTAAACGCCGATTCTGGCCGGATTGTCAAAATCAGCACCGTTACCAGCGCAATCACGGTAGATCTTCATGGTCATCCGGTAGTTCCTGGTATCTGTGATGGATCCCGGACCAGTACAGCTATAATAAACTTCGCCTCCGACGATGTGCCGGGCATCAGCTACATGTATAGTACCTATAAATAGTAAAAAGCCAAGGAAACTCCGAATCAAGATATTTGGGTGTACTAGGTGCATATTATTTGAAAAGATACGTCCGTAAGGTAATTCGCTTCTACTTTTAACGTTTAATTTCCTGCTTTTATACGTCTCCGCCCCGTTTTGTTGAAGAGTTCCGGGATACGCATAAGCCGGCTTTCATTAAATTATTGAAATGTGAACAAGGAATCTTTACAAAAGATCATCGATCAGGCTGTTAACGTCCTCCATCAGGGAGGAGTACTTTTGTACCCGGCGGATACCATTTGGGGTATTGGCTGCGATGCACTCCAGGCAGAGGCGGTCAAAAAGGTATATGAAATAAAAGGCCGAAATTATTCCAAACCCCTGATCGTCCTTGTTGCCAATCTCGAGCAACTCTTTGAAGTGGTCACTTCTGTCCACCCCCGCATTGATACCCTACTTCACTTTCACGAACGGCCGCTGACGGTGATCTACCCTGCGGTCAGAGAAGCTTACCGGCATCTGGCTGGTCCGGATGGTACGATTGGTGTCAGAGTTGTAAAATCAGGATTTTGTCATGAATTACTCGAAACTTTCGGCAAACCGCTGGTTTCTACCTCGGCAAATATTTCCGGCGAACCATCCCCCACAAAATTTGGCACGATCAGCTCCGAAATTATAAGCCAGGTCGATTATGCACTTCCTGCTTTTACTGAAAAAGAAATGACCGGCACTCCATCCGTGATCGCCAGGTATGACGCTAATGGCGAATTGGACTTTATCCGTTTTGTACAGTAATCAGTTTGCTTTTAAAGCCAATAGCAAATCAAGTCGTACCATCTCTCTTGCCTTGCTGACCAGTGGATCCGAATTATTAAATTCGACATACCACCCTTCCTCGCCTATCCTGTAGGCTACAAGGGTAGCTTCAGAAATATTCACAATGGCATCTTTATGCTCATTGATATAGTTGCTGATGGATATTTCTCCGGGCTTAGCTCTTTGTACTGCCAGGCTGGTCACAGCGGCCAAAATTTCTGCTTCAGCCGGAAGCTGTTTCCGAACTTCCTCTGCCTGATCCAACGAGACCAGTTTACCATCATATTTTTCAAGATTATAGCGCATGGCATATTCAGAAATGATATCCATCAATTCCTTCATGACAGGATGTTCCCAGTCGATGTTGTCCTTGACCACGATATCAGGTACGATTCCACCTCCTGCATGTACAGGTCTGCCGAGGGAGGTTTTGAAAATAATGCTGGTATCCACGACGGAGGTTGAATCATATGCCTTTTGGATAGACCTGCCGGAGGGTGTGTAATATTTTGAAACCGTCATACGCAGGATACCACCGTTGGACAATTCAAATTGCTCCTGCACCAGGCCTTTACCATAGGTCGGAGTGCCAATGATCAATCCTCTGTCCTGATCCTGGATGCAGCCAGCGATGATCTCACTGGCTGAAGCAGAGGCTTCGTTGATGAGCACAGTGACATTGCCTACCGGAAAAAATACCTTGCCGGTGCTTTTGTATTCGATGCGGGACTGATTCTTTCCTTCAGTATATACCAGGAGTTTTCCTTCCTCTTCGATAATCTGGGAAAGGATATTGACGGCTTCCTTCAGATAACCTCCGGGATTATCACGGAGATCAAGAATCAGATGCTCAGCATGATGCTCCGTAGACATGCGCTCCCAATGATCCATAAACTCCCGGTATGTTGAATTCGTAAAGCGTAGAATTTTAACGTAGGCGATCGTTGAATCAATCATATATCCGGCTACCACGCTTGGGACTTTTATCTCTTCGCGAGGCACTTCGACGGTATGCACAGCACTTTTCAACATAGGCTTAATGGTGAGCTTAACCTTCGAGCCTTTCTTGCCTCTGATGAGTTCAAGTATTTCTTTCTGGTCGAGTGAGTCATCAGGAACTTTCTGGTCATTGATCGCCAGGATATAATCACCGGGCATTATGCCGGCACGTTCTGCCGGGCTGTCTTTCTTTGGATAGAGCACGACCAGGCTATCCCTTATGAAAGCAACCTCGACACCGATACCCACATAATGTCCGTTGGTGCGCTCCTCAAGCTCTACCATCTTATCCGGTGGAAAATAATGGGTATGTGGATCCAGCCCTTCCATGATAGAGGCGATGGCCTTGGCGACCAATTCATCCGTGGATACATCACCCACATACCTGGTCTCCAGGAACCGGATAATCTCCTCCACCTGCCTGCCGCTGTAATGTGCATTGGTAAAGGCCGTTTCTGGCTTTTGATGTGGGTTACCCGATCCTGCAAACTTAGCCCCTGCAAGCATGCCTACGACGGTCATCAGGCTGAGCAACAGTGGCTCCCATATTTTATATTTCCTTGTTGTTTCTGTCACGTGTATTTTTTTCTTTCATCGTTTCTGCTACGCCAGAGGCTGTCTTTGCGGCAAAACCGGGCGCAAAGATCAGGTATTTACATCGTTTTTGATTTAAGACGCCACTAATAACCTCAAGAATTAGACGAATCCTCCCTGTGACCGAATTGAAAACAGGCTGACTCAGCCCTTTGTGGCCTGATTTCTTAGCTATAGTTCATTGTACCACAACAGGATGCACCATATCTGTCCTTATACCAAGGCAATAACCTTATCCGGATCAGGCCCGGATTAACGGTCTTTTTATAGTTTTGACCTAATCCTAAGTCATTTTGATACAAATGATCATAGGAAAATCAGGTTACCGGTAAAATCCTCATCATGAAATTGCACACCCTTTTAACTGCTGTTTTCATAACAGGTCATTTTTTCATTTCCGCCCAAAATATTCCTCAAGGCACATCCGGAACCAAACGCCTCGAAGCCCATGCACAGCGCGAGGCATTAAAGGAATCTTCACTTTTCAGCCATCTTGCTTTTACCAATATAGGTCCATCGATTTTTAGCGGTCGCATCGTGGATGTGGATGTCAATCCTGCGCGTCCAAGTGAAATGTATGTGGCGTACGCTTCAGGAGGCTTGTGGTATACGGACAATAATGCGACAACATTAACTCCCGTCTTTGATAAAGAAGCTTGCATGACCATCGGTGACATTGCGGTCAACTGGGGAGCAGGCATCATTTGGGTAGGTACAGGAGAAAATAATTCAAGCCGTTCTTCCTATTCAGGTGTGGGCATTTACAAGAGTACCGATAAAGGAAAAACCTGGAAACACATGGGGCTCACAGAAAGCCATCATATCGGGAGAATATTACTGCATCCGGTCAATCCAAATATCGTACACGTTGCATGTTTAGGCGCATTGTATAGTAAAAATGACAACCGTGGTGTTTTCAGTACTTCAGACGGTGGTGTTACCTGGCGGCATTCGCTTTTTGTCAATAGTACCACCGGCGCAATTGATCTGGTCACTGATCAATCCAATCCAAATGTATTGTACGCAGCTACATGGGACCGCTCAAGGCGCGCATGGAATTTTACAGAATCTGGAACAGGAACCGGGATCTACACATCTACAGATTCAGGTCGCACCTGGAAGCAATTGACAGTGCAGGGAAGTGGATTCCCAACAGGTATCGGTGCCGGACGCATCGGCCTTGAAATCGTCAGAAGCAGAAATGAAACAATCCTTTATGCGGTGATTGACAATCAATACGAACGTCCTGCGAAACCAAAAGAAGGTGATTTGATTACAAAGGCAGAACTAAATGAAATGACATCCGATTCGTTTTTAAAGCTAAAGGATGATCAGATTAAAAAATATCTCGCCTCCAATGATTTCCCCGACAAATACACGGTGGATACGATCAGGAACTTAATCAAAAGTGGAACAATCAAACCTGCCACGCTTGTAGAGTATACTCAGGATGCCAACAGCAAATTGTTCGAAACGGAAATCATCGGGACGGAAATTTATAAAAGTATAGATCACGGTAAGACCTGGACCAAAACACATCAAGGCTACCTTGACGGTATCTTCTATACGTATGGCTATTATTTTGGTCAGATCAGGGTTTCAAAAACCAATCCGCAGAAACTGTATTTACTCGGTGTACCTGTCTTGAAATCCGATGATGGTGGTGCCACCTGGAAATCGATTGAAGGGGATAATGTGCATGGAGATCATCATGCCTTGTGGGTCAATCCGAAACAAGAAGGCCACCTGGTCCTCGGCAATGATGGCGGACTTAACATCAGTTATGATGACGGCGCCAATTGGATCAAATGTAATCAACCTGCCGTCGGTCAATTCTACAGTGTCAATGTCGATATGGCTGAACCCTATAATGTCTATGGTGGATTGCAGGACAATGGAGTTTGGGTAGGCCCATCAACCTATCAGGCTAATGTCGAATGGCACTCAAGTGGTCAGTATCCATACAAATCTATCATGGGCGGAGATGGTATGCAGATCGCTATCGATACGCGAGACAACAATACAGTGTATACCGGATTTCAGTTTGGAAATTATTATAAAACCTCACGAAATGGTGATGGTCAGGACGTGCGCATCACACCTGTCCATGACCTTGGCCAACGACCCTATCGCTGGAACTGGGAATCACCTGTACACCTGTCATTGCATAATCAGGACATCCTCTACATGGGAGCCGAAAAGGTATTCAGGTCCTTTGACCAGGGCAAGAACTTTAAACCTATCTCCGGAGACCTCACGAAAGGACCAAAGGAAGGTGATGTAGCTTATGGCACATTGGTATCATTACACGAATCACCAAAACTATTTGGTTTAATCTATGCGGGAAGTGATGATGGATACATCCATGTGACCAGAGATGCGGGCTTACATTGGAAGAGAATTTCTGATCAATTGCCGCAAGATATGTGGGTGAGTGCATTACAATCAAGTAGTCATAATGAAAGCAGAGTTTATGCTTCATTAAACGGATACCGTTGGGATCACTTCGATAGTTATGTCTACATGTCAAATGATTATGGTGACACATGGACGCGCATTTGCACAGACCTTCCCACCGAACCAGTCAATGTGATAAAAGAAGATCCGGTCAATCCCGACATCCTCTACATCGGCACTGATCATGGATTGTATATCAGCCTTGATCGTGGAAAGCATAGCATGTTGATGGGCGATATGCCGTATACACCTGTGCATGACCTGGTCATACATCCCAGAGATAAAGAGCTCGTTATTGCCACACACGGCAGATCATTGTACAAGGCAGATGTCAGCAAAGTGCAGGCATTGAACGCTACTAATACCGACTCGCTTACCTGCTTTGATGAAAAACTTTCTATCAACCATTCATCCAGATGGGGTTCACGCTCTGCAACCTGGAGAGATTACTATGAACCTACTGTTACTTTTCCGGTATATACGCCCGTAGCTGGAGATGCAGTTCTTAAAAGTTTATTCAGATAGTTTATTAGTTCAAGAGCAGCAAATCAAACTTCATAAGGGTTTGAGTTATTACACCTATAAGTTAGAAATGAAAGAAGACGCCGTTGACGCGCTGACTAAACAAATACTTGACAAAGAACCTGATGCGGATCCGAAGCTTAAAAAAGCAGATAATGGGAAGTATTATCTGCCTGCAGGTAAGTATAGGATGGAAATCCAAATGAACAACCAGAAATCCATCATGCTTCTTGATGTTAAAGGAAAAAACTAATATTGGTCATCCTATACAATATATGAGCAAATCAAAATCAACTCCATCAACCACTAAATCTGCCTCCGCTAAGAAATCATCCAGGCAGATAGGTAGTGAAACAAACCCGCTTCTGCAGTATGGTTTATTGGCTGGCATATTGTTGCTGACATTATTAGTTTACTTGCCAGCATTTCAAAATGGCTTTGTCTGGGACGACAGCGTGTATATCCAACGAAATCCTTTGATCTATACGTTGGATCTGCCTAAAATATTCTCAAGCTATCTGGCCGGTAATTACCACCCCATCACAGTGCTGGTTCACGCTATCGAATATGCATCGTTTGGATTTAAGGAAAGTGGATATCATATCGTCAATGTATTGATTCATCTGGCCAATACCTTGCTGGTGTTTTATGTGATCCGGAAATTGAGCAACCATCTGTGGATAGGACTGATTACTGCCTTGATATTTGGGGTTCATCCGATGCATGTAGAATCAGTGGCATGGGTATCTGAACTAAAAGATCTGCTCTACACCTTGTTTTTCCTCTTAAGTCTGTCAGCCTATATGCGCTTTATGGATCAGCAGAAATACAAATGGTATGGCTTAGCCATAGTGTTCTTTGTTATGTCAGCACTATCAAAAGGCATGGCTGTAACACTGCCTGTGGTCCTTCTTCTCATTGATTATTTTAAAGGACGCCAACTAAATCAAAAAGTCTGGATAGAAAAAATTCCCTTTTTTATTCTCGCCCTTGTTTTTGGGATAGTTGCTATTTACGCCCAGCAATCCGAAGCGGCGCTTCATGCGGATAGCATTCCAATCATGCAACGTATCATATTTGCATTTTACGGATACATCACTTATCTCCATAAACTGATTCTGCCAGTGTCATTAAGTGCATATTATCCGTATCCTATTGGCGCGCGGGACGCTGTTCCTGCCATTTATTATAGTTATGTATTATTGACATTAGCGTTGGTGGTCTTGACATGGAAGTCCCTTAACCACACTAAGAAAGTATTTTTCGGAATTGCCTTTTTTACCATCACTATTTTCCTGGTATTAAAACTCCTACCTGTTGGATACACGGTCATGGCTGATCGGTATTCCTACGTTGCGTCTATTGGTATCTTTTACCTTTTTGCTGAAGGTCTGAATTGGTTATATTTTAATAAGGCAAACAGCAGTTTTAAAATCATTGCTACTACGCTTGGAATAGGCTTTATTTCATTCTATAGTTATGCTACCTATCAACGCTGCAAGGTGTGGGAAAATGGTTTGACATTGTGGACAGATACGATTGATAAAAACGACAATGTCCATATGGCCTATCTCAATCGTGGCGTCTATCATCTCGATAGTAAAAACCTCCCGGCGGCCGAAGCAGATCTCGCCCGATCCATCGAGCTTGATCCCACGTATGCCAAGTCGTATTATAACCGAGGCCTGGTGTATCAACAACAAAGGAAATTTGATGCTGCATTGCAGGACTACAACAAAGCTATTGAGCTCAATCCCAATCTCGCTAATGCTTACATAAATCGAGGCAACACCTATAAGGACCTTAACAATATCGAACTTGCATTGGCAGATTATGACCGCGCTATTGCACTCGACCCAACCATGCCGGAATCATACAACAATAAAGGTCTCTTATTGCAAAACATGGGCAATCTCCAGGCTGCATTAGAGTCATATTCCAAAGTGCTCCAACTCTCCCCTACATATTTCAACGCCCTGGTCAATCGTGGTGGCTTATATTCTAAAACAAACCAGTTGGATCTGGCTATGCAGGACTACAACAAAGCGATCGCCGTCAATCCAAATGCCGGAAGTGCTTACTATGGACGTGGGCTCGTATACAACAAACGATCAGATACATCTAAAGCTTGTGCTGATTTTCGGCAAGCGATTAGTCTGGGATATCAAAATGCTCAGAGTACGTTCAATCAATTTTGTCAGTAGCCAAAGCTCGAATTATAATCTTCCCTCTATCTTTACCCCGATAGATCACACAAACACTTTACTTTTTATGCAATCAACAACAACATTTCACTGGTTTCGAAAAATAGCAATGATCGAAGGGATATCGTATCTGGTGCTTCTGCTCATCGCCATGCCCTTAAAATATGCAGCAGACATGCCAATGGCGGTTAGAATCGTAGGGGGTATTCACGGCGCTTTGTTTATCGCCTTTATGATATGGATGTATCTGGTCTATGACCAGTATAATATGACCATCAAATGGATGCTGAAGGCCTTTGTGTCTTCCATCATCCCTTTCGGTACATTTTATATGGACAAAGAATGGAAATCCCAAGAAGTGAAAAGTGAAGAGTGAAGAGTGAAGAGTGATGGTTCGACTACACTCAGCAACCAGGTGCCATCCAGCGGCAGTTACTATCTAACCTCCTAAACTCCTAACCTTCTAAGCAGATAAACCTATCAACCCATCAACTCATCAACGTATAAGCTTATAATAAGCCATAAGCCAATAAGCCTCCCATCAACCCATCAACTTATCAACAGATTTTCAATGGCTGATAAAGTAAGAATCGATAAATACCTCTGGTCTATCCGGATCTTCAAATCCCGCACGCTGGCGACAGATGCCTGCAAGGAAGGAAAGATCAAATTACATGAGGAAAATGCCAAACCCTCCACCATGGTCACCATCGGTGATGTCATTGATGTAGTCAAGGATGGCTTCAAGCTTAAGTACAAAGTAGTCCAACTGATCGAGAAGCGCGTCTCTCCCATCTTAGCCAAGCCCTGCTACGAAGACCTGACTCCGGAAGATGAAATCAATAAATACAAGAGCTGGTTTATCGGCAAGGGCGGCCCTGAAAGAAGAGAGCGAGGCGCAGGCAGACCCACTAAGAGAGATCGACGGGAGATTGATGATTTTAAGGATTATTACGAGGGGGAAGACTAGCTGTAAGCTATCAGCCGTCAGCTATCAGCTACCAGTAAAATAGCTACCAGCTTCCAGCTGCCAGCTACCAGATCATAGCCGACGGACTTTCATATTATTCAACAGTAAATGTATATGCAACGTTGAATTATACAGCATAACTTTATCAATTCAATTCACGTCTCACGTCTCACGTCTCACGTCTCACGTCTCACGTAACGTCTAACGTCTCACGTCTCACGTCTCACGTCTCACGTCTCACGTCTCACGTCTCATGTCTCACCACTCACGTCTCACGTCTCACCACTCACAACTCACAACTCACAACTCACAGATCTTCAATTATCATGCTCTCTACCAATCGCCTTACCTGTTTGCACCGCCTTATTCAACTCTTCATCTTCCGCATTTCGCTGACTCAGTAATTTATTAGCTGGAGGCGTAGGCTGGCCGGCATCGACCCAGGCAGTGTACCAGACATCACCTACAGCTTTGACGGCGATGCGGAATCGATCTTCCACCATATTGTTCATCGCAAGGTTATAGGCTTTAGCATATTCGGTGCACTGGGTCCGTAGATTCACATTGTTGCGGTCTTCAAAGCAGAATTGCTGATCAGAAGGATAAGTCAGACTGAGTTCTTTTTCTAATTGCAAGACACGCCCAACTTCTTTATGACTTCCAAGGACGAGATCCCAGAAATAGGTCGCAGGATCGTCGATATAACTGGCGGTGCCAACGATCATATCGAACTCTTCGACAGCAAATAATTCAGGGATCCTGCTTTCCCAAAATGCATGGATGCCTACCTGGTCTGTTAGCTGACCATTGTAGTTTGAAGTCGTGTGTAATGGCACACAAGCATCTGCAATGTAATGACCAAACTCGGCAGAGATACGCATGACCTGCTCCAGGTTCTGCTCTTTAAATGCATTAGTCAACCTGCGCTGCATCGCCTGCAGATGATAAGGCACGATACCATGTGCTGACAACACATCATGGATATAGATGGGAGCTACTGCTTTGCATTGAATATCCGGAAACAGCATCTGTAGGCTGTCGCAAGGTATGATAGCCTCATCTTCATAGTACTGCCGAAGATAATGTCGGCGCACCAACGTCCGTCTGCTCATGTAATCCGGCAAGGAATCCATCCATTGTTCATGCGGAATCGCACGAAGCAGAAATGTGGTATCCTCTCCCTCTATCGTAAACAATTCTATGTTGAGCGCCAGTGCCTGATCCCAATACCTCGGCATGTGATCAAAAGGCAACACCCCCCAATGATCAAGATCTATGTAGTGGCGTACTGCTTCATGTTTTGTCGCATACCTTCTCTTGTCCGGATCAACAGCATGCTCGGCGATGTAATCGATATAAGGCTTGTACCAGCCCATCATTTCACTCGGCACAGTATAAACCGCTACCCTATTGATCAGCCTATGGCCAAAGAAACCCCATTCAGATTGACTGAAGAGGACGGTGAGGTATATCATCACCTGTATCATCATGAGCCGAAAAAGTAATCGTATGACCTGAATGCTCCCTTCATCACTTCATGTTGCCCAATCATAAAATCCCTTCCTTCATATTGTATAAAGTAACGGCTGACCGCTGGTGAAAATTCGGACACCCCAACAGGACCTATTGGAAAAAACTTTAACGAAGAAGCCTTGTCAGGGTATATCATTTTTATTTCCATAAACGGAACCATTTGAAGGATGCTGTCCTTTTCCTGCGCATCATTGAGATAATCCTCACACGCGATGGAAGCCAGGTTTGTAAAATACGATTTAACCCGGTTAGTCACATCCCCTTCTTTCCGGGGAGTTGTGGAAAACATCGGTTCAACACCATACCCTATTCCTTTTTTATAAATGACAAAGGAATGTTGTATCTGCTTTGGATAGTACACCTTCATCGTATCCATCTTTTCTGTGTCTTCCATCCAGAAATGAACATCCCGCCAGTCAACAGGCGCCAATGCATATCTGGCTCTGAGTCCGCCATCAAATCCAGGCTGATTGAGACAGTATGGTTGCGTAGCGCCTTCTTTGAGAAAAAAGGTACCCCGCTCATCCTGCGTCACACCACCCACATAATAATTGAGTAGCCCCTCCCCTTTCAGATCGAAGATCTCCACATGAATACCGGTGACCGCCATCGAAGGCAATATATTTTCTGTCGCAGCTTTGTTTGGAATATGAT
Source organism: Candidatus Opimibacter skivensis (assembly GCA_016721905.1). Taxonomy (GTDB): domain Bacteria; phylum Bacteroidota; class Bacteroidia; order Chitinophagales; family Saprospiraceae; genus Opimibacter; species Opimibacter skivensis. The sequence continues at coordinate 327,540 of JADKHH010000001.1, forward strand.
CCAGATGCTGTGTCTGGATTCCCTTGAGCAGATGATTAATATTCGATTGCCTCACCCGATGCATATCATTGACCACCCAGTAATCCCCCACCCGCTTCAGATCCGAACGTGTACCGTCCTTGTGCGTGAGTATGATCCTTCCGATGGTATTGACATCTTCAATCTTAAAGTTACTTTCCGCCCTGTCAATCGTCGTCGTCCGGTCCCCCTTGTTTTTATAAACATAGAATACCACCAACCCGATCACCACCAAGGCTATCAACAATAATATATTTCTTTTCATATCTTTTACCCTTTTGCCCTAAATCCCCTATACTTCGACCTTCTAACCCCCTTCCTTAAACTGATCAAGCCGATTACTGACTCCAGAATACTCACAACTCACAATTCACAACTCACACAGAAAACTTCCTTTTCCTAAGATACTGATAAATCATTCCTAAAAGCATAACCAGCCCCAACGGCCCCAGAATATTAATCAACTGCCACTTCATTCCTTCCTCATTAGCTTTTACAGTATTCAACAATCGGAGCTTCACATCTTTTGATCTCGCTTCAAGCACACCTGATTCATCCAGCATATACTCAATAGCATTGAGCAAGAAATCCCTGTTGCCTGTAAAGGAGGTATTCTCATATTTGTTGTACCCCAACGGAGCGATCTCTCCTGATGTCGAATTAACAAGGTTTTTGATAATGTCTCCATCCGCTACAACAAGCACCTTAGCTGAATCTCCTGAGGCTTTATACTTCAATCCTGCATTATCCAGCACTGCAAGTTGCTCATTCGATAAGCGATTTTGATACAACGATTGAAATGGCCCTTCCAGCATGACAGCAAAGTTCTGCGGTCCTTTGTTAAATAACTTGGGATCAGGTTCCTCTCGCAGGATATCAAAGTTTAAGCGCACCGGCGTCAACTGTATGCGGCTATACTCAGATGATTTCATCAGGATGGTCTTCATGATGGGTGTAGCCGTCTGGATCGTATCGATGCTTCCGGGAAATTCTAGTTGTATTCTGTCAAGTCCTTTCGTGATAGGATGATCTGAAGTAGACGAGATCAACGGGTGGTAATACCACGGGAACAATTCTGTCTGCGGCTTATCTCCCTGCATGCCCACGACCATCGGGATACGTGTGCATTGAAGGTCAAGGACAAGGTTCGGATTGACACGAGCTCCAAGTTTGAATAGTAAGGGATCAAGGCCGAGATTATACGGTGGTGGTATATAACTCTTATTCTGATTGATACTGTCCAATGAAACGATCAGCGGATCGATCAGGAACATCACATGACCACCATTCATGATATACTGGTCGAGCATAAAGAGATGGGCTTCAGAAAATTCTTCTGTAGGCTTGGCGATGATCAGGACTTTAATCTCGGACGGAATCTGAACAATACTGTCGAGGTTTATCCTGTTGACAGCATAAGAGTTACTGAGGTCATTTTCCAGTGACGCGGTTTGTAACGGATTTAATTCTCCTTGTCCTGAAGTAAATGCAACAACCTGTCTGGTTTGCCTTTTGATCTTCTGGATGCCGTCAGCCAGTTTATATTCCAGGAGACTGATGCTGTTATTGAGTATAACTTCTTTGTCAGCACCTGGGATATCATCCTGCAACAGGTTGACTGGAATACTTCGGGTGCCGTAATTGATGATGGCAAATGGAAATATATACTGCGCAGAAGCCCCTGCAGCATCACTGATCCGAAGTTTGGTGGGCACTAAGCCCGCTTCTGCAAATTGCTTATGGCGCGCATTGACTTCTTCAATTGTGCCCTCATTTGGATTTTCAAAGTTGTATTCAATCTGAGGACTCACCTGCGAGAACCTTCTCAACATATCCTCTGTAGATTCCTGTAGACGCTTGAATCCTGCAGGGAATCGGCCGTCAAGCAATACACGGATATAGATTCGGTCATCAAGGTTCCTAAGTAATTGCCTGGTGGCGGGAGCAAGTGTATATCGTCTCTCTTCTGTGGCATCAAATGAAGTATACACCCATTGTGATACTACATACATCAGCACTAAGATCCCCGTGATGAGTAATCCCGTTGTGATAACCTTCCTGCTTTCTGCTGCAAATAGTTTAGCCATGATCGGTCAGGTGCGTTTAGTGATGGTGACCCATGTCCAGGTAAGGCATAGTCCGATAAGGCAAATGAAATACATCAGGTCCCGGGTCTCAATGACGCCGCGACTGATCGAATGGTAATGGTAGTCAATTCCAAGCGACTCGATGATGGCATCAAGGCTGCCTGTAAATGAAGCAATTCGGCTGATGAAATAAAATCCATAGTACAGCACAAAGCAAAAGAAAACAGCCATGACAAAGGCCACGATCTGATTGGATGTCTGTGCAGACGCAAAAACACCAATCGCACAAAATACCGCACCTAGCAGGAACAATCCAAAATAGGATGCTCCAATCTGCCCTAGATCAATGTTGCCGGGAGGTGAACCAAGCTGATAGATCGAATAGACATAAATAAGTGTTGGAACCAACGCTATCGCAAGCCAGGATAACGTAGCCAGGTATTTTCCGGTTACAATATGCCATGCTGAAATGGGTCTCGTCAGCAGCACTTCCAATGTGGCAGCTTGCTTTTCCTCCGCAAAGGTCCGCATCGTAAACGCCGGGATCAGAAAGATGAAAATGAGCGGCGCGATTTCAAACAACGCATCAATACTGGCAAAGGGAGTCTGTAATAAACTGAAGTCAGGAAAAACCCACAACACAAGACCAAGCACAGCCAACAAAAGCCCAACCGTGATGTAGGCTATCATCGAACTGAAGTAACTGGATAATTCACGCAAGTATACTGCTCTCATGAGGCCCTTGTCGTAAGTTGCTGGAATATGTTTTCAACGCTTTCCCGGAGGGTAGACATCTCTAGGATTTTTAAGTTTTTACTGATGGCAAAATCAAAGATGGCTTCATTCAGTGTGCTTTCATCACCAGTGATGATGTAACGATTTACCCCGGCATCATCGTGTTTGATATAACCTCGAATCTCCCTTAATGTAATGTCGACGACAGGACGCGAAAAAGTCACCTCCACACGATATGCATTTGACAGGTTCTGGCTGAGCAACTGGATATTGCCATCCCCAACGATAATTCCTTTGTTGATGATCACGACCCGATCGCATAAAGCCTGCACTTCCTGCATGATGTGCGTTGACAACAGGATGGTTTTTTCTTTTCCCAGGTCACGGATGAGTTGACGTATCTCGATCAGTTGGTTTGGATCCAGGCCTGATGTCGCTTCATCCAGGATCAGTACTTCAGGATCATGAAGGATGGCCTGGGCTAGTCCAACACGCTGACGGTATCCTTTTGAAAGGGAGCGAATGAGTTTATGGCTCTCTGTGGAAAGTCCGGTCATCCCGATCACTTCGCTGATTCGTTTCCAGGGTTGATCGATCTTGTAGATTCTGGCTACATACCTCAGATACTCTTTGACATACATGTCGAGGTAGAGTGGATTATTCTCGGGCAGGTATCCGATCAGGGCTTTAATAGCCTGGTTTTCTTCAGAAACCGGGATATCGTTGATCCTGATCTCTCCGGTGTCAGGCGCCAGATACCCGGTAATCATACGCATCGTGGTGGTCTTACCGGCTCCATTTGGGCCGAGAAATCCCAGGATTTCCCCTTTCCCTACCTGGAAGGATATATCATTGACAGCCTTCTGGAGGCCAAACTGCTTGGAAAGGTGCGAAACGAGAATGGACAATGCCCGGGGGTATTAAGTGTTAAATGAGGGGCAAAAATAGGGTAAAATGGGGGAAATGAAATTGATTGTGAAATAAAGACTACTTGTATACAAAGTAGCCAAACTGACTCCAAACTGAGGGGAATGCTGTAGATTTAGGGCGTCTTCTAAAAGTTCAATAATGATTAGGGTTTCGCTTGTATCCACTGCTTTAAGCATGCTTTGCGTCTTTTGTTTTGCGCAGACTAACGTTAATCTGGTAATACATCACAAAATGGGCGGGCAGGATTTCGCCATGAACAGTCCGGCCAAAAACAACATGGATCATGATTTCGAATTCACCCGACTCGAATATTATATCTCCGGTATCACCATCATCCATGACAATGGCACGGCCACTCCTGTTCCGGACACCTGGATTTTAGTCAATGCCGCATCAGCCACAGAGGTCGAACTTGGCTCTTTCCCAGTGACAGAAGTTGAAGCTATTCACTTTACCATCGGTGTCGATCCTGAGCATAACCATCTTGATCCTGCAAGTTTTCCTTCTTCTCATCCCCTTGGACCAAAATCACCATCCATGCATTGGGGATGGACAGCCGGCTATCGTTTCCTTGCGCTCGAAGGCTATGGTGGCCCCCAATACAATCAACTCGTGCAGTTACATGGCCTGGGTGATCAAAACTATATTAAATCCAGGGTTAATCTTCACGCAACAGCCACTAATAATGAAGTGACCATCCACCTGGATGCTGACTATACTCGTGCACTTGAAAACATCAGTGTCAATGGAGGTATTGTAGAGCATAGTGAGACAGGTGCCGCCCAACAAGCGTTGGAAAATTTCAGAAATCTGGTATTTAGTCCATCTCAAGTCAATACCGGCATATCAGATGTAAATGCTGAAGAATATTTCTCCCTGTATCCAAACCCGACCCAGGATGGCTTAGCTTTCCTCACAATCAACAGTACTGAAGATGAAGATTATGAAATGACGCTGACCGATATGCTCGGACGACAGATTTCAAATTTAAAAGTATTGAAGCCAAATACAACTATTGATGTCCGTGTACCAGAGGCTGGAATCTACTTTGTCAGGCTCATACAAAACGGACAATCTCTTGGTGTAGTAAAACTGATATCCCAATAGCACGTCTGTGAAATGGACATTATTCATCTTGCTTCTTTTAAGTCTCCTCGCCTGCAAAGAGGATGAAGTAAGCATTCCTGTATCATACCCCGCGCTAATGGAAATTCCGGACGGGTTTCCGTCAATCGATTTTCCGGAGGAAAATACATTCACACAAGCAAGGTGGGAGTTGGGCAAAAAACTCTTTTATGACCCGGTGATGTCAGTAGCTGGCACTATTAGTTGTGCTTCATGCCATAAACCAGGATTAGCGTTTAGTGATCAGTCTCCGGTCAGCTTTGGCGTTGATGATCGTTTAGGAACCCGAAATGCACCCTCGCTTGCAAATGTTGCGTACCATCCCTATTTCTTGCGTGAAGGCGGAGTCCCTACCTTAGAAATGCAGGTCTTGGTTCCGATCCAGGAACACAATGAGTTTGATTTTAATATCGTCCTTCTGGCAGAAAAGTTAAACACTGATACGACGTACGTAAAGATGGCCATGAATGCATACAACAGAGCACCGGATGCATTCGTCATCACACGCGCCATTGCCTGCTTTGAGCGAAGCTTACTGAGCGGAAACAGCCCCTATGACCAATACATAAAAAACAATAATACGAATGCGATGACGGATGCACAGATTCGCGGCATGAATCTTTTCTTCAGCGATCGCACCAATTGTTCAACCTGCCATAGTGGATTCAATTTTACCAATTATGCTTTTGAAAATAATGGATTATATATCCAGTATGCAGATATAGGCAGAATGAGGCTTACCTTAAAAGAAGAAGACAGGGCATTATTTAAAGTACCTGGACTACGTAACATCGAGATGACCGGACCATACATGCATGATGGATCCATACAGACATTGCAACAGGTTATTGATCACTATCAATCAGGAGGAATGGATCATCCGCACAAAAACCCAATCCTCAAACCACTTGATCTCACAACCCCAGAACAAAAGGATCTGATCGAATTCTTAAAGGCCTTGACGGATGATACTTTCCTCACTAATCCGATTTTTAAATATTGAAACACATGAAAGTCTCCAGTTTAAAGTCTGTGTTTATTGCATTAATAGGTTTGGTATTTTTGATTTCTTGCGGAAAAGATGACACACCGCAGGATGTCATTGTGATGGATGATACACCTTTCATCCTTGAGCACGGCGCACTCCCAGCACCTTCACTGCCTTCGGACAATCAGCTCACTATTCAAGGTGTAAAACTGGGAAGAATGTTGTTTTACGAAAAACTCCTTTCCAGAGATGGTTCGCAAGCATGTGCTGATTGCCATCGCCAACAAGATGGATTTTCGGACACTTCGCGATTCTCTATTGGTGTCGAATTAATGCCAGGCAAGCGTCAGGCAATGCCCGTCTTTAATATGGCCTGGCATACCAATGAATTCTTCTGGGATGGAAGGGCACACCTGCTGAGAGACCAGGCACTGAAACCGATACAGGATCCTTTGGAAATGAATGAAACATTACCCAATGTTATTGCAAAACTCAGCAATTCCCAACAGTATAAAGACCAGTTTATCCGGACGTTTGGAAGTAGTGAAATTACTCCTGAAAAAATGGCACTGGCCATGGAGCAGTTTATGTTGAGTATCGTCTCCAATGATTCCAAATTTGACAGGTTTCTTGCAGGAGAAATACAATTGACGGAAAGCGAAGAGCGAGGCCGATTACTTTTTTCGACAGAGTATAATCCATTCTTTCCGGAAATTTCCGGTGCCGATTGTCAGCACTGCCATGGCGGTGCCAATTTTGAAAACGATAAGTATATGAATAACGGGATTGATGCCGAAGCGGATATTGTTGACATCGGCAGGCAGAAAGTCACAGAAAACCCTGCTGATCGGGCAAAATTTAAAGTGCCTTCACTAAGAAATATCGCCGTCACAGCACCCTATATGCACGATGGGCGATTTAAAACACTGGAGGAAGTGGTTGACCATTATAATGCGGACATCAGGGAATCTTCGACGGTTGATCCGGCATTGTTAAATACAAAGCAAACCGGCTTGTTACTGTCCCAACAAGACAAGCAAGACCTGGTCAATTTTCTAAAAACACTTACTGACGATACCTTCCTGAATAACGAGGAGTATAAATCTCCTTTCTAGAAGAATCTTTTTTTTAATTTTTTTTTTTTTTCTTTCCTTCCTCTTAAAAAAAAAAAAATTTTTTCTCCACCCCCGGGAAAAATTTTGCCTTTATTGGGGGGGCCGGGGTGGGGGGGGTTTTCCCCCCCCCTTTTTTAAAAAAAAAAAAACAACAAGCGGGGGGGGGGGGGGGCCCGCCCCCCCCCCCCCCCTGTTTTTTGCCCCCCCCCCCCCCCCCCCCCCGGGGCCCCCCCCCCCAAAAAAGGGGGGGGGGGGGGGGGTGGGATTGGATATCACAGAAGTCATTTCTTAGGATAGGTTTGGTAGGAATTGGATTACTCTCCATGGTGATCGTTTCGGCCATTAGTGTCATGGTAAGGTTTACTGACCATCAGGCTTGAATCGCTGATAAAAATTGCCCCAACCATTATATTCATTGTGGTGATCGGTGCCGGTTTCATCTTGAATAATGAAATGCTGAGCTCCTCATCCCTAGTTTTGTACAAAATTCCGCTGGCCCTTGTTTCGTTCCTGTGCCTGGCTGGTCTTGCCTATGGCGGGATTTCGGCAGCAGCTACAGGATCTGTGGGACTGGAAGATTCCACACGTCAATATGAAAATGCACCATCTATTAAAGCGAGCAGAATTTCAGAAATCGAAGAAGCTGATATAAATGAAAATTTTACAAGAATTCTTGGATTCACCGGAGGCCTTTATCCAAGGAGGGGGGACGCCCCCCGCCCCCACCCCCACCCCCCCCCCCCACAAAAAAAAAATAAAAAAATTTCAAAAAGGAAAAAACCAAAAAGATGCTCTTGGTTTCCTGTCGTTGAGTGAGGTTGATGATAAAACCCTTTTAAGCGTACGGTTCAAGGTTTCCCGCAGGGGGGGGGAGGTGTCTCGGGCCTTAAGAATGGATTAAAATCACTCGTGACACCTCTAACCTCCTAAGCCAATCAACCCATCAACCTATCAACTCATCAACCTCCTAAGCCCTTTTAACCCTAATTAACCCCCATAATCCCTTATTTACATATCTTTGTCTCTCGTTATATATCTGATATGAGCCAGGATCCTAAACCATTAAAGAAAAAAGTCGCTTCTACAAAGCCAGCTACTACTGTTCAAACACAGCGCCGTACCAGCAGTACACGCAATGTGCAGTCCTTTCCGCTGCTGTTCACTAAGCAGAACTATCTCTATATAGGTATTGGTTGCGCATTGATTGCCCTAGGCTTGATCCTGATGCTCGGTGGAGGTATGACAGACCCAAATGTCTGGGATGAGAGCGTGATCTACAGCCCCAGAAGGATTACCCTTGCCCCTTTCGTCATCCTCGCGGGATTGGGTATGCAGGTGTACGCGATCTTCAAGAAATAATTTACCAAAAGCCTGAAGTAATTTTTTCCGGCGTTCTCTATCACTGGCAGAACTGATTTTCTTTGAACCTAAACGTCGTAACTGCTCCCGAATCAGCAGACTTTATTTCCGGAGCATTGATCCTTCTTGACAAACCACAAGGCTGGACTTCGTTTGATGTCGTCAATAAGATCAGGGGAATGATACGTCACAAATTCAGCGTAAAGAAAATCAAGGTTGGCCATTCCGGCACACTCGATCCCATGGCTACAGGCCTGTTATTGATCTGCACAGGTAGCTGGACGAAAGAACTGCATCATTTAACGGGATTGGATAAAAAGTACATTGGCAAGATCACGTTAGGTATCGAAACCGATAGCTATGATGCGGAAGGTAAAATCGTCAGCACAAAAGAAGTACCCGCCCTGACAGAAGATGAGATCAAAAAACATCTCGAAACATTTATAGGCGATTTGGAACAATACCCACCAGCCTTCTCTGCCATTAAGAAAGATGGCGTCCCCCTCTACGAAATGGCCCGCGCGGGCAAGGAAGTAAAAACAGAAGCCAGGAAAGTGAAAGTATTCGCTATTGAATTAATCAATTATACGCCTCCTGTTGTTGAGATCATGGTTCATTGCGGCAGTGGATTTTATGTTCGTTCGCTAGCCCATGATCTGGGAGCAAAAATTGGTTGTGGTGCCCACCTCTCCGGCCTGATCAGAACTTCTGTAGGCTCATACGAATTGAAGGATGCATTCAGCATGGAAACAATCGTTGCTTCATTTAGGCATTAAACGCTCCCTATCGGCGCAGCCGTTGTTGGTGTCCCCACCAACAACCAACGAAATTCCCCACTGGTGGTGAGGACACCAGGCCAGCGGCATACTTACATATAGGCCGACACAGAAACAAAAGAAATCATGCACCAGGCAGCAATCTCAGTAGACGTTTTTAACGTCATGCAAGAATCTGTTCAATGCCTTCAGCCTCTTTGGCCCCTTATGCCTCTTTAGCCATCTCAGAAGAAACACTAACCAGATCCAATCCATCAAACCTCCCCGAACTCATCCAGAGCAACACCGTCTTCGTATTCTTACGCGCAGCAAGCACCAGCTTTTCAAGTGTCGTACCTGTCGTAGCAATCATCAACATAGGTTCATCGAAATACGATGTCAATTGACCTGGAGAAAGGTCAGGCAATTTTTTAATACTCAATGTGTGCGGACTGTAGTAAAGTATTTTGACATCCGCCTCGGCTAACGCACCTTTATACTGTGGAAGGAATGCAGGATTGAGGGAACTGAAGGTATGCAACTCGAGACATGCGATGATATAGGCATTAGGATGTTTTTCTCTGACCGCATTGACCGTTGCCCTAACCTTTGAAGGAGCGTGAGCAAAATCAAGATAAGCAGTGAGTCGTTCTTCAACATGTAATGTCTGCAATCGTTTGCTTGCTCCTGTAAATGACTGAATAGAATTGTAAAAGTCTTTCGATGAGAGCCCTGCGATGTGAGTAGCAAGTTGCGCAGCTTTCAGATTCTGCAGATTGTGGTTTCCAAATATTTCCAAAGGAAATGCAGTACCTTCTTCATCCTTGATGATGACCGTTCCCTCTTCAAGCACATAGTCATGGGTGCGATATGGAATCGTAATGCATACAGGCGAAATTTCTTCTACCAAGTCAACCAGATCCTGATCTTCTGCACAATAAATCAAGGTATCATCTTCACCGAGCGATTCAATCAGCATCCGGAATTGCCTGACATAATCGGGATAGGTCGGAAACACATTCATATGATCCCAGGCAATCCCAGTGATTATAGTAATGTGCGGTTTGTAATGAAGAAACTTTGGTCTCGGATCCATAGGACTGCTCAGGTATTCATCACCTTCAAGCACAATCATGGCGGCATCTGATATGGCGACAGGTTCCAGTTCACCAATCTTTGCCCCGATCATTCGATCTGCCTGCATGCCAGAATAATGCAGGACATGTGCAATCATACCACTGGTAGTTGTCTTGCCATGACTGCCGGCAACCACGATCCTTACCTTATCCTGGGAGATATTGTACATGAATTCAGGGAATGACTCCACTTTCAAACCTAATTCCTGAGCTCTCAGCAATTCAGGATTGTCGGCTCTGGCATGCATACCCAGGACAACGATATCCAGTTCACTGTGGATTCGCTCCGGATGCCAACCTGTCTCAGAAGGCAGAAGGCCTTGAGCGGCCAGTCGGCTGCGGCTTGGTTCATAGATTTCGTCATCTGAACCTGTCACAGTATGCCCTCTCTGAGCCATCACCAGCGCCAGACTATGCATAATACTCCCCCCGATGGCAATAAAATGAATCCTCATTATCAATGATTTAGACCGTTCTGGTATATTTTTTGGTAAAAAGCTCTCAGGATATAATAATTTCGCACTTTAAAACGATTTATATCTGTTATCTGTTGATAACCAAAAGCAAATTAAAGCAATGTCAAACATGAAAGTATCTTCTTTAAAGTTCTTACTGATTGCTGTAGGTTTAGTAGCCTGTGTATCAATGACTTCGAGCTGTAACAAAGGCTACGGTTGCCCGAGTGACTTCTCAGTAGACGCTGCTGCAAAGGCCCCGGCTTCTGTTGATCCTTCCTGCTGATCTCCCTATATTTCCGGGAAGACACACACGAGTATCCCGGTTTTATGAGACTAAAACCGGGAAAATCAACACCAAACCACCGCTAACATACACCAATGACCACTAACGACATCCCCCCTATGCTGGGCTGGGATGATGTGTATATTGTCACCACCCGTGATGGATCTGATACATTGTACAGCAGGTCGCACAATGCTACTTATCACTCCCTTTTTGGTGCAGTTGGTGAAAGCAAGCACGTGTTCATCCAACATGGCCTGAAGACACTGGCCGATCGCCCCTCCATTTCGATTCTCGAATTTGGCTTTGGCACAGGTTTGAATGCCTTCCTGGCGTATCTTTTTGCGATCACCTCGGAGAAGCAAATCCAATACACCGGTATCGAAGCATATCCTATCGATGCTGAAATCGCCCAGAAATTAAACTACCCGCAATACCTCGCGTTTCCCGAAGAACAGGATATCTTTTTAAGGATGCACCTTGAAGTCTCTTTTATTTCTGATTCATTCCATTTCACGAAACTCCCAGGTTACACGCATGTGCCGGCAGATGAAGAATTTGATTGCATCTTCTTTGATGCTTTCGCACCGGGAGCCCAGCCTGAATTATGGGAGCAATCAGTCTTTGACCAACTATATAAACTAACCTCTGAAGGCGGTTGTCTTGTCACCTATTGCGCACAAGGCGAAGCCCGGCGCAGAATGGAGAAAGCCGGTTATAAGGTCGAACGTATCCCCGGCCCCCCGGGTAAAAGAGAAATGCTCAGAGCTGTGAGAGCGTAAGCTCCCTCAGCGGAGCCGTTGTTGGTGTCCTCACCAACAACCACAAAAATCCATGCTGGTGGTGAGGACACCAAGCCATCGGCATCTTAAATCCTGCGGCGAAGCCGTTGTTGGTGTCCTCACCAACAACCACCCAGATTCCGTACTTTTACGCAGTAAAAAAGTAATCAAACACATGTCAGAACACAAAGAACTCCTCGGCGTTGGTTCACGGGTAAAACATCCTGCTTATGGTGATGGTGTAGTCATACGCCTCCACCCGGTCGCATACGAAGTTAGCTTCATGGTATACGGCATCAAGAATGTAGGCAAAGAATATGACCAATGGGAAATCATCGATCGGATTGAAGCAGTCGAACCGGTATCCTATACAGAAGCTGAGCGTTCATTGATGAAAATCCTGAAGACCTGGGGTGAAATCACAGAGATTGTCCCGATCGGTGATAAATGGAAAGGGGGCGTGATGTTATTACAACCACAGGACAAGTCACTCAAGCCAAAAGATATTCCGGTAGAAACCTTTTTCCACAAAATCGTGATGCTGCGCGACCGTCTGCGCGTATTGGAACAAAAAATAAACAGCAATCCTAAACTGACAGACGAGGATAAGATTGATATGCAGCAATACATCACCCGCATCTACGGAAGCCTGACTACATTCAATGTATTGTTCCGTGAAAAAGATCACCACTTTGTAGGTGAAAAATCATAATGGAATGACTAAGTGGCTATTGTTCTTTTTGCTTATCGCATCTTTTTCCTCCTGCATTAAACTTGGTGAGCACTATTCTTCCATTCCTCCGGGTATGTGGAGAGGTGTGCTGGTGCTCACTGACGAACTGGAAGGCTTTGATGAAAAATCTAAAGGGGAACTACCCTTCAACTTCGAAGTAGTGTACGATACACCTGATTCTTTTCATCTGGTGATCCATAATGGCGATGAACGAATCGTGGTCAGTGATATCAGTACAGGCGTTGATAGAAGAGTTGCACGCGACTCCATTCGGATTGACTTCCCGATCTATGATTCACATATACAGGCGCAGTATGAAGAGGATGCTATTGAAGGCTGGTGGGTGGTCAGAAACCGCAAGGACTACAAAATTAGATTCAGGGCGCTGCACGGACAACCCTATCGTTTTTTCCAGACACTTGATCCACCTGCCGCGGACCTGACAGGTAAGTGGGATTGTACTTTTGGAATAGAAACAGAGGAGCCTACAAGAAGCATTGGTGAATTTGTTCAAGAAGGTAATCACATCACCGGAACATTTCTGTCACCAACAGGTGATGATCGGTTCCTGGAAGGTGTTGTCAATGGTGATCGCCTCCATCTCTCGGTTTTTGACGGAAGCCATGCCTATCTCTATGAGGCCAAGATCCTTCCGGATGGGCAGTTGACCGGCATCTACAGATCAGGTAATCATTTCAAAACCTATTGGGAAGGCAAACGCTCGGATTCTATAGAATTGAAATCGCTTGGCGATCCACTGGGATTGACCATCATGAATAATGATGAGGTCTTTACGCTCGCGCTGCCAGATGCAAAGGGTAATCTTATTGATATCAGCCAGGGACAACTAGCCGGCAAACCGAAGATCATTCAGATCATGGGTACATGGTGTCCAAATTGTAAAGATGAAACCGCCTTTCTACTCAGCTATCTCAAGGAAAATTCAGATCCCGGATTTGAAATTGTAGGTGTTTCCTTCGAGCGACATACTGATACGACCAAAGCAATAGCGGCTATCGAGACTTACAAATCGAAAATGCAGATTCCCTACCCTATCGTTTATGGTGGTACCAATGACAAAAAGAAAGCCGGAGAAGTTTTCCCGATGTTAAACAAAGTCGTTGCGTATCCAACATTAATTTTTCTGGATAAACAAAATAAAGTGGTGGCTATTCATACCGGATTTTCAGGTCCAGCTACTTCAGGCTATGCTGCGTTTAAAGAAGAATTTAATGCATTGGTTACTAAAATGAAATCCCGCTAATGAATAAATGCGTATTGATCACCGGCGCTACAAGTGGAATCGGTCTCGCCACAGCCCGGGAATTTGCCATGCATGGATATGATCTTATCCTGACCGCAAGACGCGAAGACAGGTTGGCTGAATTAAAAAAAGAACTTTCCTCTTCCTTTCCAGTAGATATCACGACACTTTGTTTTGACATCAGGAATCAGGCAGAGTGTGCATCAGCGATATCATCTATACATCGCCCTATTGATATTCTCATCAATAATGCAGGCCTGGCCCGTGGCCTCGACTTCATCCATGAGGGCAACCTGGAGCACTGGGAGCAAATGATTGACACCAATATTAAGGGCTTGTTGTATATAACCCGACTTGTCAGCCCCGGTATGGTGGAACGAAAATCGGGACATATCATCAACCTCTGCTCCACAGCAGGCAAAGAGATTTATCCTAAGGGTAATGTTTATTGCGCCACTAAATTTGCGGTGGAAGCATTGACAAGGGCAATACGGGCAGATTTATACATGCATGGTATACGTGTTTCTCAAGTTGCTCCAGGTCATGTCGAATCAACAGAATTTGCACGTGTTCGTTTTGACTGGGATGAACAGAAAGCAAGTATCTACGAAGATTTCAATCCACTCACTTCAAAAGATGTGGCTGAAGCCATTTATTTCATCGCGTCCAGGCCGCCTCATGTCAACGTGCAGGACATCCTCATGATGGGCACACAACAAGCAGGAAGCACAATGGTGGACCGGTCAGGAAGGAAATATGATTCAACCAAAGAATGAATTTCAACCGCTAGCAGTAACTATCAACTGTGATTTACAACTAAAAGCTTCCTAATCAAACATATGAATTAGCTAATTTTCATTTCCAACAATACATCGCTAACAGATCTATCATGAAATCTAATCTCATTTACGTTCTTTTTATTTCCTTGACTCTTTCAGTCTGGAGCTGTAAAAATGATCAAAAGACATCTTCGTTAATGTCAAAAGAAGTAACTCCTGTTATGGACACACATTCCTATGCACATCCTGACCAGGCCGTGGTCAGGCATCTTTCACTTGATCTCACAGCCGATTTCACTGCAAAGAAAATATTTGGGACAGCGACCTATGATATCACGGTGCAGCCAGGAGCAGACAGTATAATCCTTGACTCCAGAGATCTGGAAATTCAAAAAGTAATGGTGGATGATGCAGAAACTCCTTTCACACTTGGCACTTCTAGCGAATGGCTAGGACAACCATTATCCATACCAGTAAAAACAGGTTCCAAAAAAATCGCTATCACCTATTCCACCCGACCAGGCGCTGAAGCCCTGCAGTGGCTCGAACCATCACAGACCGCTGGAAAGAAACTTCCGTATCTGTTTACACAAGGACAAGCTATCCTCACCAGGACATGGATACCCATCCAGGACAGTCCCGGTATACGGATGACCTATGACGCTAAGATTTCTGTTCCAAAAGAATTGATGGCGGTCATGAGTGCATCAAACCCTCAATCTAAAAATGAGGATGGTGTCTATACTTTCAAGATGGCGCAACCCATACCTGCATATCTAATCGCATTGGCTATCGGCGATCTTGAATTCAAATCATTGGGTAAGAGAACAGGTGTCTATACCGAACCATCCATGATGGACAAAGCTTCTTCTGAATTGACGGATACCGAAAAAATGGTTGAAGCAGCAGAAGCGCTTTACGGCCCTTATCAATGGGAAAGATATGATCTCATTGTGTTACCTCCATCTTTTCCTTTTGGTGGAATGGAGAATCCACGACTTACTTTCGCGACGCCAACGATTCTTGCCGGTGACAAATCATTGGTTGCACTCATCGCGCATGAGCTCGCGCACAGCTGGTCAGGCAATCTTGTGACGAATGCCACCTGGAACGACTTCTGGCTCAATGAAGGCTTCACCGTTTATTTCGAACTCCGCATCATGGAAGCATTGTATGGAAAATCATACACTGCTATGTTAGCTAGTCTTGGTTATCAAAGCCTGAAGGCAACTGTTGCTGATTTGACCCCAAGAGAAACACATCTCTTTCTTGATCTTGCCGGAAAAAATCCGGATGACGGCATGACCGATATCGCCTATGAAAAAGGTGCTCACTTCCTGCTCATGCTCGAAGAGAAAGCAGGTCGGGAAACATTTGATGCTTTCCTGAAATCATATTTCAAGGATCATGAATTTCAATCCATGACCACCACCACTTTCCTGGAATACCTTGATGAAAATCTGATCAAACCTAATAAGCTGGATGTGAATGTTGATGAATGGGTTTATGGCCCGGGCCTTCCTGCAAATTGTCCTGTCGCGTCTTCAGAAAGGTTTACAAGTGTTGATGTACAGGCCGATAATTTCATCAAAGGGCAACCTGCACCATCACTCAATATCAATGGATGGACCACCCAGGAATGGCTTCACTTTATACAAGCATTACCTGATAGTCTTTCTGCTGCACAAATGAAAGATCTGGATACTGCTTTCGGCTTTACAAAATCAGGCAATAGTGAGATACAGGCCGCATGGTACAAGCTCGCGATCAATCAGGGTTACGGCAAGCAGATTGTGCCCTCTATTCGCCAGTTCTTAGTCGAAGTGGGACGTCGTAAGTTTCTCACTCCGCTCTATACAGCGATGCTGGAAAATGGCATGAAGGAAGAAGCACAATCCATCTATAAAGAAGCACGTCCAAATTATCATAGCGTAGCCTACAATACAATGGATAAGCTTTTTAGTGAGGCAAAAGACTAAAAGAGGCTAATGCCTCTACTCGTATAATGATCGATGATCACAAATCATCGATCCAAGTGCCGTAGGCACGACCGATTTTGTAAAGTGGTGTTTTAACCCCACGAAAAAAAGACGATGATCACAAATCATCGATCCCAGTGCCGTAAGGCACGACCGATTATGTACCGTGGGGTTTTAACCCCACGAAAAAGACTGAGCCTACTTCGGTGCTACCAGGTAATAAACCCCTGTAGTCAGAAAATTCCTTATCCACGGTATGTTACGGATCAATGAATTTTGAAGTCTTGGTTTTACACCAAACTTGTATTGATAGATTGGGTTGAATAGATAATGCTGTTTGGCAACGGTCTTTAACTTGTTTGCGCGAAGGCATTTCTCAAATCGCTCTATGCTGATCCCGGTTGATTTCACTTCCATGAGATCAACGATCGTCACCTGCTCCTCGCCTGCCATCGTCAAGACTCCTTTGTAGAGGAATGACGGCAACAAATGAAAGTAAGGAAGCTTACTTAATATTTTGCTTTTGCAGACTTGCTGGTGCCCCCCGTAGGGCATTTGCCAGGGTGGAAAAGCAAAGAAGATGTAACCATCTTCTTTCAGGAACAAGGTCAGCTGGGAGATAAACTCTAGTTGACCTGGAATATGCTCTATGACATCCTTCAGGATCACCAGGTCATACTTTCCGCCTAGATCATGTTCCGGATCAATATCAAAAATATTGCGGTTTACAAATTCAATCCTGCCTTCCGCCAGTGCTTCTTCGTGATATTTTTTAGCTTGTTCAATCCTATGGGTGGATAGTTCAATACCTGTGCAAAACGCACCTTCCTCAAGAAAACATTTCAGTACCCCTGCTTCTGCACATCCGATTTCCAGAACACGACTCCATTTCTTCCCTGGCGCATGCTGCTGCAGCATCGGAAGAATATAATCTTTGGTAACACGGTACTGCATATCAAAGTACCTGTCCTTGTCTTTATGAAATTCGTACATCAGTTGCCTTTAAATGCAGGCTTACGTTTCTCGATGAACGCACCTGTACCTTCCAGGAAATCTGCGCTATCGGCTATTTCTCCAAACGTCCGTGCTTCCATTGCAAAGCCATCTACGCCCGGCAGAAATTGACTATTGACACATCTGATCACCCCTTTGAGCGCTAACGGACCTTTAGTGATAATCTTTGCGGCCAGTTCTCTAGCCTTGTCCATGAGTTGGTCTGGCTCCACTACATAATTAGTCAAACCCAGACGCAATGCTTCTTCAGCACCAACCATGTCGCCGGTCATGAGCAACTCCATCGCCTTTCCTTTACCAATTAATTGAACAAGTCGTTGCGTACCACCATACCCAGGAACGATCCCGAGATTCACTTCAGGTTGCCCGAAGCGCGCCTTGGTGGAAGCTGCTCTAAAGTGACACGCCATCGCCAGCTCACATCCACCACCGAGCGCGAAACCATTGACAGCCGCGATGACAGGCAGATGGAAGTCTTCAATCAGCCGGAATATTTGTTGACCTTTTGTGCTTAAGCGTTCAGCATCTGTACTGTTGAGTCCATGCAGCTCTTTGATGTCAGCACCTGCAGCAAAAGCTTTTTCACCCGATCCGGTGATGATGACACATCCTGCATTGTATTGCTTGAAATCTTCAGCAAAAAAAGAATTCAGCTCATCAAACATCAATGCATTGAGTGCATTCATGGCATCTGGCCTGTTCAGGCGCAGGACGAGGACATTATCCGCAATGTCTATCAATAAGGTCTCATATGCTTTCATCATGCAAAAATAATCAACTCTGAGCAGCCAATGGACAGGGGACGTCCTCAAGATCAGATATGCCAGAGATTTCTTCCTAACCAAAAAGCCAGGATGATGATTAAAGAGGCCCAGGCTGCTCTGCTCCCATACCATCGCTTCCGGATAGCTGGCCAATATTTTCCACTGAAAAGGGAAAAGCTATATCCCGCAAGGGCATAAACGAATGCAGGAATAAGTAAGGCATTAAGCTGGAATGCTGCACCAAACTGCCCATGCAGTAGCTGATGGATAGCCCTTTGTGAACCGCACCCAGGACACATCCATCCGGTGATAGATCGGAAAGGGCATTTAGGAAATGGAAATTCTTGTGGATCGAGAAGACCATAAATCAAAATGGACACAATGACACCAATTCCAAGAAAAATGTTCGTGCGGTTCAATTAGATTTCAATTCCGGATGAATCAGTCCCTGTAAATATGCTGAGTATTATGATAAGGAAATAAAGGAAGACTACAATGAACCATGTGATGACTGAGATCTTTACCCATTTAGCTGCATCCTGACTTGCCTTAATTGCTGCTTCACGTTGGCCGCTGTACCAGAGTGTTTCAACTTTGGTAGCATTGACGATACCGACAATCCCAAAAGGCAGGCAACAAAATATAGTCACCAGAATAGATTCTATCAGCCATGTCTTTGGTGGGACAACCAATGTCGGATTAATATATGGAGTGCTAGCGGCCGGTGGAATGGGTGGATTTTTAACAAACAAAGCTTCCAGATCACTGAGGTTACGGGCAGGCACCCAGTCAGGAAGACCATCCTTCCAAACCAGTGTTGATTCACTGATATTCTTTTCCTTTAGTTGCTCAATTGTAAAGGGACCAAACCGCTCTTTACCATCCGTGAAATAATAATGCACCATAAGGGTTGAATTGAAGTATTAAAATAATCAGAAAACTTTAGCCGCATTAAATTCCTTCCTCATCCTTCAGGATGTCGGGTCTTCTGGTCATGGTCCTTTGAAGAGACTGTTGATATCGCCACTCTTCTATTTTAGCTTCGTGACCGCTGAGTAGGATATCAGGGACTTTCATGCCCTCCCAGTCTGCCGGACGGGTGTAAACAGGAGGTGCCAGCATATCATCCTGAAAAGAATCTGTCAAAGCAGAGCTTCCGTCATTAAGGACTCCCGGTATCAACCGCCCAATAGCATCCACCAAAACAGCCGCAGCGAGTTCACCACCACTCAGCACATAGTCACCAATGGATATTTCCATGGTGACAAACTTCTGCCGAATTCGCTCATCTATACCTTTGTAATGGCCACAGATCAATAACAATCTTGATCGAAGCGACAATTTATTGGCAAGCGATTGATTGAGCGTAGTTCCATCCGGCGTCAGGTAAATGATCTCGTCATATGCTCCCTCTGCCTGTAGCTTCCGTATGGCATCAGCTAAAGGTTGGGCCATTAAGACCATCCCTGCGCCACCACCAAAGGCATTGTCATCAATCTGGTGATAAGTACCAATACCAAAGGTCCGGAGATCAATGACCCGGACCTTCAGTAAATTCTTATCAGCTGCACGTTGTAAGATCGAATGGGAGAATGGACCTTCCAGGAGTCCCGGGACTACAGCCAGAATGTCAATCTCCAACATTACAAATCGATTTAATGGTTTACTCTATGCCTAACAACTCAATCTCAAATATCAACGTAGAGAATGGCTTGATCGTCGGACCTGCTGCCCTATCGCCGTATGCCAGGTCATATGGAATATAGACTCTCCATTTGGAACCAACAGGCATCAACTGAAGTATTTCTGTCCATCCTTTGATCACCTGATTAAGCGGAAAGGAAATCGGCTCTCCGCGATCCACAGAACTATCAAAAGTAGTACCATCGATCAAAGTGCCATGATAATGCACATTGACAGTCTCAGTAGCTTTTGGTTTGCGGCCATCCCCCATCTTGAGCACTTCATACTGCAGACCATTATCCAGCGTGATGACACCAGGCTTGCTTTTGTTTGCTTTTAGAAAATTTTCACCGGCTACTTTGTTGGATTCATGAGTCTTCCCTTTTATTCGGGCAGACCCTTCGCGTACGATGATATTGCATTGCTCCGGCGTATACAGGGTGGGTTCACCTTTTACTGCAGATTTAAGACCTGCATAAATCATTTCTGTATTGAGGTCCCCGAATCCTTCTGAACGAAGGTTGCCACCGATCAGGACACCTAGGCTATAGGCGAGACTGTCATCGACTGACTTAAACTGTTGTGCTTTCACTGTGTTGTCCATAAATGATAGTAGGAGTAGTAATAAAATGGTTAAATGTTTCATGATTTTTTCATTTCAGCGTAATACATAAAATAGTAAGGTATCGTTTCAATTCCCTTGTAGAAATTGAATAAGCCATAGTGTTCATTCGGTGAGTGAATATCATCGGTGTCCAGTCCAAAACCTAACAGGACTGTCTTGATACCAAGGATGGATTCGAATAAGGCAACAATCGGAATACTGCCACCTGATCTTTGTGGTAAAGGTGCCTTGCCAAAACTCTTCAGCATAGCTTTTGATGCAGCCTGGTATTCGATCGTATCTGTTGGCGTCACCGCAGGATGACCTCCATGATGTGGCGTCACTTTTACAGTAACGGAGGGAGGGGCGATGCTCGTAAAATGGTTTCTGAACATCTCCGTGATCTTATCCGGATCCTGGTTTGGTACCAGACGCATGCTGATCTTGGCAAAGGCCTTAGATGGTAAAACCGTCTTAGCGCCTTCTCCGATATAACCACCCCAGATTCCATTCACTTCCATCGTAGGACGGATAGAGGTCCGCTCAAGAGTTGTATAACCCTTCTCACCCATCAACGCATTTACATTCAGTTCTTTTTTATAATCAGCTTCATTAAATGGCGCCATATTCATTTGCTTCCGCTCTTCATCAGATACGATCTCGACATCATCATAGAAGCCGGGAATGGTGATGTGACGGTCAGCATCATGCAATGACGCAATCATGCTGCACAGCACATTGGCGGGATTTGCGACTGCACCACCAAATACACCTGAATGCAGATCCTTATTGGGCCCGGTCACTTCAACTTCAACATAACTCAGGCCTCTCAACCCAGTGGTGATCGATGGCACATCATTGGCGATGATACTTGTATCAGATACGAGGATAACATCAGCACCAAGCCTTTCCTTATGTGACTCCAGGAAATGACCCAGATTGACGGATCCAACTTCCTCCTCTCCTTCAAACATCACTTTCACATTACACGCTAGCTGTCCGGCAGAAAGCATCGCTTCGATCGCCTTGACATGCATATAAAGCTGCCCTTTGTCATCGCATGCACCGCGTGCATATATCTTATCATCCTTGATGACAGGTTCAAACGGAGGGGATGACCACAAATTGAGCGGGTCTGGTGGCTGGACATCATAATGTCCATAAATCAGAATGGTCGGCAAAGCTTCTGATACTTTTTTCTCCCCATAGATGATCGGATGTCCTTTGGTCGGGATGATCTCTACACCATCCATTCCGACTCGTTTCAGTTCGTCGCTGAGCCAGGTAGCTGCTCTGAGCACATCATCTTTGTACTTTGTATCTGCACTGATGGAGGGGATCCTTAAAAAATCCAATAATTCATCCAGAAATCGCTGGCGGTTAGCCTGGATATATTGTTGTACTGCTTCCATGTAATTCGACTGTTTATGAATATATTATGAGGTTTTTAGCCAGTTGCAAACCGCTTCTTAACCTGCCTGCAAGGTACACATTCAAAAGAAATCAGAGACCTGCGAACGACAAAAGCCCCGTGAAGGAAGACAAAGAATTGGCCTCCACTGGATCAATTACTAACCAGCATCTCAACAAAGGCTTATTTTTACTGAATCTTACCATTATAAACCGAATGGCATCCACCAGGCTTCTTAACAAAGTACCCTTCTTCCTTTCCTTGTTGACCATGATGTTGCTGTCTGCCACTCAGGGGGTTAGCGCCTATGGAAGGGCCATTTCTGAAGGTGATGGTGCTTGGTTTTGCCCCCCCGACATGGATTCGTTTTCCGAAAGCCGTGCTAACAGGATAAGCATTAGTAATATTCTGGCAACTTCTGGCTTGTACAACGAGGATGAATCTGCAGTCTCGACAGAATTGCTGCAGCAATGGAAAGAATTGTATACCAAGATCCGCGAGGAGGAAAAGGTGGTACAAAACCTTTTCCGGGATGCAACCAATGCGCAGTTTAAAGCCGGGACCCAACTCCGTAGCGCCGAATTGAAAAAAGACATGATTGATCCTGTTCTGCTGGCTTCACTTCAAACTGCATTTGACAAGAGCGTTGCTGATCTAAAAAAGGCCAACCTGCAGCAAAAGGAGATTAAAAAACTTGTTGAAAAAGCAAGAAAAATAAATGCTAAACCCGGAAGCATCACTGAAAAAAAAGTGAGCGGGATGCGTACATCCTACAACGATTACCTGGCCAGATATAAACCCGAACAAGCACCTCTTTCGAATCCGGTAGTTTCTTCTCCAGCTCCAGCGCCCCCTCCTGCTCCACCTGTAGCTCAACCTGAACCTCCAACTCAAACCAAACCAACAGCTCAAGCTGAACCAACAACTCCGGCTAAACCAACATCCCAGACACAGCCTCCAACAAAGCCAAAAACAAAGACCCAGGCAAAACCAAAAGCCGAAGAGACTAAACCAAAACAGGAAAACATCGAAGTTGAACCACCCCCTTATGATCCGGAGATGATCAACAAAAGGCCGGGCCAGTCTAAATCATTTCTTTACCTGGCACAGCCATACCAGTGCATTTTTGAAATTGATACCTTCGATCGGGCAACCAATATGAGCCTCAAAGCACTCAAACCAGGGGTTCTTTTTACACATACCGATCCCGACTTAAAACCTTATTTCAGGGGGAAAGATTTAATTACCTGTCTTGGCCGCGTTTCTAAATCAGGATCGTATGTGCAACTGACTATTGAATTCCAGATAGCCAGCTCCCATTCACAAAGTAATTTTGGTTCACTGGAAGAAGGGAGCCTGCTCAGGTTCAAACTCATGAATGATGAATACATTTCCTTATTCAATCTGAAGACGAATATGGGACACATTGATCCCTACACCGGATATACTATTTTCTCTGGTCAATACGCATTAGGCAAACAGGAGATAAATAAACTAAGCACCCTGGAGTTAGACAAGATGCGCGTGATGTGGAGCACAGGCTTTGAGGATTATGATGTATCTCATGTAGATTTTCTGATCAATCAGCTTATCTGTTTGATATCGAAGTGATGATTTCCTATTCTTGTCAAATAGTGAACATTAAAATGCCATGCTAGGATTAAAATTACCTACTGATCCGAGGTGGGTTAACCTCGCCGAAAAATCCCTGGAAGAAATACTCACCGATCATGCCTACTGCGAACAAAAGGCAGCGACTTCATGTATTTCGCTAATCCAGGCTTTTCCTGACAAGGAGGACATGGTGACAGAACTGGCTCCCATCGTCACTGAAGAATGGGGTCACTTCAGACTTGTGCTCCAGGAACTGAAGAAAAGAGGATTACACCTGGGCCGTCAGCGAAAAGACGAATACGTCAATGCCCTGTTGAAGTTTGAACGCAAAGGAGGCTCCAGGGACGAGCGGTTGATGGAGCGTCTTTTAGCTTGTGCGCTTATCGAAGCAAGGAGCTGCGAACGTTTCAGATTGTTGTCACTTCATATTTCGGATACTGCCTTGAGGGAGTTTTACCATGGATTTATGGTCTCTGAGGCAGGGCACTATCGACTCTTTATAGATCTGGCCAACAGGTATGCTGATATAGTCCACGTAAAGAAAAGGTGGCAGGAGTACCTTGATTATGAAGCTGAAATCATGGCGCTTCTATCCTTGCGAGGTGATAGAATGCATTAAGCGCTAATAAGGATGATGCTATGGCAACTCTTCGTGCCTGACCAACTTTACTTGCAGTGGATTATTTCCATAGGTCTGTGTTCCCAACCATACCATCATCTGTTCGTTGTGCATCACTTTCCATTCGCTCATAGGAAAGGTGTTGACATCAGGCTTTAACAAGAGAAGTTTGGTATCATGGTTATAAGACCATTTACCTGTATGGGTCTCTTGTTTGAGTTTTCCGGCTTTGAAAGTCCCATTTGGATCAAGGTCGATCCACTGATCCTTGAAGGGTTGTTCGGCGCCTTTGGGACCGCCATACGCATCTTTGAAATGAAATAACTGGTGGGTCAGGAATGTATAGTCATGTCCTTCGGTTGCGGCAGCAGAACCGTCAGAAAGTTTTGAGGATTCTTGTGTAGTGCCTTCTGCGTTTGGGCCTGTAACACTCTGGGCACCATTCTCCTGAACTGACGACGCATCTTGCTTGCATGCAATAGCCCCAAAGAGCAATACAATTGAAAAGTGGATATAAAATGATCTCATTACCTTTATTTTTAGGGCGTAAATTTATGCAACCTCCTTCAAACTCTCACAGGAAGGAAAATATTCTTGTTTGAACCACTTGTTAATTATGTCTGGCGAGCCTTCCCATATCGTTTCTGCTTCAGTCAGAAAAATCCTTGCAGGCTGCGGCGTTACGGCTGCTTCAAAGATCCTGGTCGGCGTCAGCGGAGGCGTAGATAGCATGGTGCTACTCTATGTGTTGCATCAAAACGGTTACAATGTCACTGCCGCTCATGTCAATTTCAACCTGAGAGGCCATGAATCAGACAATGACGCTCTTTTCGTAAGTAAATGGTGCCTGGATAAAGGCATCCCATATCTCGAGCTCTCACGGGATACGAAGGCTTATGCAGAAGCGAACAAACTAAACACACAATCTGCTGCCAGAATCCTGCGGTATGATTGGTGGGAATACCTCGTGCACTCTTTAGATTTTGAATACGTGGCAACAGGACATCATCTTGATGATACGATTGAAACCGTGTTTCTCAATCTTTTTCGGGGCACCGGCATAAAAGGACTCAGAGGCATCCCTCCATCGAGAGACTTTTACATCAGGCCTTTATTGGATTGCAGCAGATCAACGATCGAGTCATATGCAGCCGCATTTGATATTCCATTCAGGACAGATGCGTCGAACCTCACTGACCACTATCAGCGTAATCGGTTACGTCACCATCTGATTCCACTCCTCGAGGAATTTTATCCGGGATTTCATTCCAGTATGCAACATACCCTTCATCGCGTCAATGTAGAATGGGATGACTGGGAAACTACTTATAATGATTGGATTAGTAGTAACATCAGGTTTTGGCAGGACGGATTTCTGATAGAAGGACATCAGTTGCGGAAAGCCTTCCTACTTCGCTGGTTGGAAGAGAAAGGTTTTCCGTGGATGCTGGCATCTGATTTTCTCAATTCGCCTGAACAGGAAACAGGACAGATTCTTCGCTATCAGCATAGTTCATTATCAAGGACACGAGATGGATATTATTTTGCTGAAACACTACCCGCTGCAGATTTCTTTATCCACAACCCTGGCCAACATTCCATAGGCAATTACATCCTGGCGATTGACGAGATCCCCTCATCGGAATTCTTGCAGGACATGGATCCATGGACTGCCTACATGAATAGTGAAGTGGTAAGCTGGCCTCTACACATCAGGAGCATTCAACCCGGAGATCATTTCCAACCCTTCGGCATGAAAGGTAAATCGAAAAAAATACAAGATCTGTTAGTAGACCTCAAACTGGAAAGGTTTGAAAAGGAAAGACAATTAATCCTAGCCAATCATGAGCATATCCTCTGGGTCGTTGGATTACGCCTTGATGAACGCGCGAAGGTTGACCCAGGCACTAAACAGATCTATAAGGTGAAGATAACGTCGGTTGAAAAGGACTAGAAGAAACTAAATACAACAACGAAGGCAATCACCGTCACAATGATCCCGTACATAAAGATGGTATAACACTTACGCAGGTGGGCATACTTAAATCCAAGGGTTCTGCCCAGGAAGAAAAGGTCCCGCATAATCGTGGTATCGAGTATCGTGTCATCAGCTACTGTCGCATTCATCCCTGTTCATATTCTTCAAAGCTCATTCTGTAATAATTTCCGAAGAAGAAGAGATTCGACTTCTTCGCCAGAATACTTTCCATGGAACTATATCCTTTCATCGGAATAGGCCGTGTAGCCAGCGTTGCAAATATCATGGACACGACACAAACACTCAACAGTAGAATGGTTGGAAATAACAATACCCTGTTAGCCGCAATCTCCTTTCCTAAAAGTGGGAGTGCAAAGGTGATGATCAAGGCATTGACAGACAACATGATGTTGGCCTTGTTGTCCGCGATGGCACTGAGATCGATATGGTTACGCAAGGCGGTCTTAAACATTGTCTGGGCCGATTTACTTGTCCCGATCGTATTGGGCTCTGCAGTATCAGATGCCCCAAGGCGTTTCTCCTCCAACTTTGCATCAATCAGCACCAGCTCTTCACCCAGTAATCTTTTATTGTCAATTTTTGACTGGCCATAACGTTCTTTTGCCACATCCGAATAATACTCATGCTCATCAAGAAACCGCAGGTTGGCCAATGCCCAATCACGTTTTGTAAGCACTGCATTTTGCAAGCCATTAAGTTCTTTTCGAAGGCTGTTGGTGTAAATGTGAAAATGAGGTCTTCCCAGAGAGCTGGTATCGGCATCTTTCAGCAATGCCTCCAATTGGGTTTTTGGTTTTACATCTACCCGTGTGGCATTGATCAACCCTTCGATAATATGAATTCTCTCTTTAGGGTAGTCGATAGACTGGAGATACGCCCTGGCGATCATGATACCGTGGTCCTCATGCCCCGTGTAGGCAACTGAAAATCCTACATCGTGAAACAATGAAGCAAGATTTAACAATTCAAGATCCTCACTTT
This sequence comes from Candidatus Opimibacter skivensis, assembly GCA_016721905.1. Lineage (GTDB taxonomy): Bacteria > Bacteroidota > Bacteroidia > Chitinophagales > Saprospiraceae > Opimibacter > Opimibacter skivensis. Next base: position 354,755 of record JADKHH010000001.1, read on the forward strand.
TTACACCGGCTTGCCTGGCCAGTAATATCGCTTCATCTCTTACCTGGCAGGTGTGGACCCAATTATGGTAGGTGTAGACATTCGAGGGAATTTTCTCCTCAAAAAGGTGCCGAACATAATCTTCAGCTGCTGTTATGATATCGGTTTGCTCCACGGACGGCATGTTCCCAAAAGTATACCGTTTTTTCAAGTTTAACCTACTTTTTACTTCTTTGGATCAGCCGTGCTGTTCAAATCCCCGATTTTTATACACATGATTTGGACTTCTGCAGGCTCACCTGAAGGAATGGGATCAAGGATGATCTGAGATGGGTCAAATCTCCAGGAAGGCGATGAAGGTAGGATTTGAATCTTGCCAAGCAGCAATCTTTGAAGCAAAACTATATCACCTACAGCGAGCAATGCGTTATTTGTAGCATCCGCCGCCACATACTGCCATGGCAGATCAAAGGTGTCTTTACCCAGCAAGTGTTTCTGAATCGCAATAAGGTCAATTGCATTGACTCCGTTGGTTGGGTGATCCTTTTTTTCAGGCGTGATGATGTACTGACCGTTCCGGTTTACATTGAGAAGTTGAAAGCTACCATCTTCGCCAGTGGTCATGGTTTCTGTAATCGAACCCGTGACTTTTAGGATTGCATTTTTAACAGGTCTTCCAATAGGATCCGAAACCAGACCACGGATGGTTACCAAATCTCCGGAAGCTATATTTTCAATACTGGCAATCTTCGTAAGTCCAGTCTGATCAGGATCAAGCCAGTCTCTTAGTCTTTCCTGAGGCGTTGCGCCAAGGTTCCAGGACTTTGATAGTCTCCCTATGAAAGCATTATTGGTTGCCTCACAACCTGCAGTACCACCATGCAATTGACCCACAAGGTATCCATCCTGGTTAAACAATGGACCTCCAGACGATCCGGGCTCATGACCACCTTCAGTAAACTTCAACCTAAAGTGATGATGCGCCGGAGTCGTATATCCTTCTGTCCAACCGATCTGGTTAGGATGAATAGTTGCCTCATTGACAGAAGTAGAAATTTTCCGGATATCGGCATTGGGGTGATGGATGAGGTAACTTGTATCAGGCTTTGCAGTGTCATCCCGGTCCCAACCGGCAAAGGTAACTTCCTGATTTAAGGGTACCTCTTCACTCAACAAAAGCAATAAGAAATCAGATGCTTGTCCGCCTGCAACCAAATCACATCCGATGATGGAAAAGTATTGCGGCTCCATCAGCGGATTGGTGCAGGTTGTCGAAAGATATTGAAAATCAAACCTCCACATTGCATAGATTGGGGTGTAATCATATTGACAGTGATGCGCTGACAATACATAAGGTGTCTTATCATTCCTGGTATTATTGACAAACGATCCCGAGCACCACCCTATCCCCTCCTCCATCACTAACCGCATACGTACAGTGCTGTTTGATATCAACTGGAGGATCGAATCCTCCTTACAGGCAGCATTTGGATGACAAGGGAAAGAGGTGCCAAATCCAATATCCATAACCCTTCCTGAGCTGGCAGGTTGATAGTAGATGTTTTCAATGTCAAACTCACTATCGTATGTGTTTCCCTCAAGGTTTTTCCAAACCAATAATGTTCTGGCCGGGTCAAACTCCGTCGTTAGAAAATCATTTTGGGATTGCGTGGTAAAATCAAACACTATGCTACCTCGTTCACTGTCCACCAGGTATAATTGTTCGCCACTAGCTATTGACTGGATGTCCACTTTAAATTCAACCAGGGAAGGTTGTTCAAAACGAAAAGCATAGGTGGTCGTACCTGTCATTGATTTCACTAGGTCTTGAGACCGCATATTGGCTTTTAGCCCAAGGATTTCCAATCTGCCATCATTCTTGTCATGCCAGGCCTTTTCGTCTGATGCATGCCATTTGACATTGATGATGACTGCAGTATCATTTGCCAGGCGCATGCCCTCAAGGCTAGCAGGAACCTGTGCAACAAGCTTCGACCATCCAAATGATGATATGATCAATAATAAAAGGATGAAACGAATACCTGATCGCATACCCGGGGTAAATCTGTTTAAATACTTGACCACAAAAGTAACAGGTTATCCCGGACTTGCCCGAAAATCACTTTGCAAATAATTGGCCAATATCCTTAAACGCCTTGAATTCCAAAGCATTACCACAAGGATCCATAAAGAAAACAGTAGCTTGCTCACCAATCTGTCCGGCAAAACGTATGTAGGGTTCTATTACAAAAGATATACCTGCTGCCCTGACACGCTCTACAAGCTTCTCCCATTCATCCCAAGGCAGGACAACACCAAAATGAGGAACAGGCACATCATGCCCATCTACTGGATTATGATGTATTTCATTTTGTCCTTTAGGCTTATAATGAATGACAAGCTGGTGCCCGTAAAAGTCATAATCAGTCCAGAGCTTATCTGTTCTTCCTTCACGACACTGCAACACCTCACCGTAAAAGTGCCTTGCTGCCTGCAAGTCATCCACTGGGATGGCAAGATGGAAAGGATGTATATTTTGATTCATGATCAAGCTGTGTTTATAAATGTACTAGCGGATATTACGACTCGATATCCTATTGATGATCCGCGGTATACTATAGAAGGCAATTCTTCTAAGCATTTTGTCCATTGATGAATGGTTTTTAGCAACGCTCACAAGAAGTGGGGAAATAAAATAGTAGAAATTGACGAAACTTCTTCCTGCAATCGAGCGCGCCAGGACCTGATCCCGATAGTTTGTCATGACCCTATATTCCTCACTTCGGGCGGAATAACAATAGGTGACTATATAACAGGCCTGGCCTTGCAACTTTGCCTGCAAGTGATACGTCAGGGGAACTTCAACACGCTCATGGCAGGTGAGTACTATCCGACCCCCACTAGGTCTGTCACCGAGTTTGGCTACACTAAACAGAGCATTCGTCCTTACAGATGCACCGGCATAGATCAAACCCGAAACAAACTCTCCCTCAACCCATTGATCAGCCATGATCTGGTTTCTTTTTTGATCTATCAAAGCAGGAAGCTCAAGGTGGATATAGATATTACGTTCAGTTGGATTCATAATGGTCAGTCCCAGGTTAAACCACTCTGTGCCCACTCCCTCTGTCGCCTGCCATTTGACCTTCAATTTGAGTTCTGCAGCTCTTTCTTCACTGCTCACTGGCTGCATATGGTCCTCCATGTATTCAACATGATTCTTGCCTTCAAAGAAAAGTTGGCACAATGCGCCATATAAAGCATCCCAATCCCACAATTCAATATCGGATTCTTCGGCGAGCTCCCTGGTAGCCGGATCAAACGAAGAAGTGGTGATGATCCAGGACTGATCAGTGTTTAGAAACTCCTTCGCCTTGATTGCTTTCGCTACCACTTCGTCCCCAAGCACCTCCGTTGGATTCTTTCGCAAAGGCATGATCACCAAGGTGATATACTCCTTTTTAGCGATGATCATGCCTTCAAATTCACCAGTTTGCCTGGCAGGCACAATGTCATATCCATCGACTTCAAATAAATATCTGATGAAATCTTCAAACGCCGGCGGGCCCAGTTGCCTGAAGCGGATCGGAATAGATTCCTGGAGGAATTGTCGTATATCTTGTTGGTGAAAGTCCATGTTTGACAGAAAAATAATAATTTCGGCACTCGATAGATAATAAATATTTCCCATATGACATTTAAAAAACACTTTACCCTCCTCACTTGCCTTCTGGTATTGGGTTCCCTGATCATCGCCTGTAAGCCCTCCTCATCCACCGAAACCAAGGAGGATGTCAATGCCCCACGGCCATCCTTAGGAAATCTCGATGACCGGTTTCTGGACAAAGAGACTTTTGCAGCCGGCATGAAAAAATCCGGCGCGGTGATCCTGGATGTGCGCATGCCAGGCGAATTTGACCAGGGACATATCGAAGGAGCCAAAAACATCAATTTTTTTGACCCTGAATTCAAGCACCAATTGCTGGCACTTGACAAGGACAGCAAATACTACATCTACTGTAAAAACGAAACACGGTCCAAGATGTCCATGAAGTTTATGCTGGACAATGATTTTAAGGACGTATACGTACTCAAGAAAGGGTATGAAGAATGGAATGTGGCAAAACTGAATAACATCCTTTCACTAAAAAACCTCTCCCGCTCACTTGGGCTTGCCACGCTTTTTTTATTACTGGTCAGTTGCAAGAAACCAAAATCGCCTATACCCGAAACGAATGAACAGGTATTCAGCGATTACTGGTATAAAGGACAAGCTGAAATCAGCAGCTATGAACTCAGCCAATCCAGGTATGGCGGAGTGCATGATGGCAAAACCGTCCTGGTTTTTGTTGCGGAAGATTTCAGTAAATCAAAGCATGTAAAGCTTGATGAACCTCACAAGCACAAATCGGATGCTGTCAGGATCATAAAGCTGAATACAAGCAAGGAATTCATTACCGGTATTTACAAATACACATTGATGAATTCTGTGTATATGCCGGTTGATCACCATGAATACCCCCATAGCCTCAAACTCACATCAAGCACACAGGAATGGTGCGGACAATCCTTCATGCAGGTCAACTGGAAAGGGAACAGGTATGAAGTCCAACAATTTTCATATTTCGAATCGGAAGGCGATTCAAAATACAGTCTCGCCCGTGGATGGCTTGAAGATGAACTCTGGACGCTCATCCGAATAGCCCCAAATGCACTGCCGATCGGCGAAGTAAAGATGATAGCATCTGCCTCTTATGTTCGCTTAGCTCATTGCGAAAACAAGGTCTATGATGCTATCACGTCGCTGACCAAGTCAGATGAACACTATACCTATGTAATCCATTATCCTGAATTAAAACGAACATTGGATATCAATTTTGAAACTAATTTTCCCTACCGTATCCTTGGCTGGAGAGAAGTCTCCGCACAAAATGAAATCACATCCGGACGTTTGCTCAAAACGATCATGTCTGATTATTGGACAAAACATCAACCAGCAGATGAAATCCTGAGAGACAGTTTACATTTGAACTGAAGACTGCCAACTGAAGATTGCCCCCTATTCCCCGCGACTTGAAAGTCGGGGCTATTCAATAGAATTTATAATCTTATAGATGATATCTAATTGCCCCTGGCTTTAGCCCTAACGTTTATGCACAAATAGGAAATAGCCTGATTTTAAATTTCCACAGGAAATAAAATCGCCGCTGGATGGCGTTCTCGCCGCCAGCAATGATATTTCCAAAGTGGATTCTCTTGAGGTATTTCGGTGGGTATCGCGGTGGTTGGCGGAGAGAACTCCATCAAAAGGCCTGGAACAGAAATTGAGCTTTAGTGGAAGCCCAATTATTCGCCGTTGCAGGAGTTTGCTCCTGCGACCATGAGAATTCCAATTTAGATTCTCCATAGGAATTTCGCTGGGTATCCAGGTGGTTGCAGGAGCAAACTCCTGCAACGGCCATGGCCACTTGATCCATAGGATATTCTAATAAAAATGGAAAATTCACAGATGTGTATAGAAGGCAGGGCTTAAGCCTGGGGTCAAAAATGCAGATAAATGCGGCTTTAGTCAAAACAGGGGATTCCCATGTGGGCTAAAGCCCGGTTCTTCCTGCTTCCTGGTCCACGGCTTGAAAGCCGTGGCAATTATGGTTTTTATAATTCAAGTTTTGGCTTGGGTATACACCTTTTTTCTGCGACTTGAAATACGGAGGTATTCAATTATTTCCAACTTTCAAACTTCCCAATTCAGTTTGCCAACTGCTTACTGAATACTGATTACTGAATACTGATTACTGAATACTGATTACTGCTAACTACTTTTCAACATCTGCGGCATTAATGTACTCAATAGGTTTACCGGCTGTCCAATAAGCATGTAATTGAAAAGGTGGTCTTTCCTCCAGATCCTCTGCCCGCACCCATCCATCACAATCAACTCCGATAATCCGGATCCATTCTGCTTCTCTGGCCAGTTCTCCAACCCAAACACCAAGGCGCAGTATATGCATTGTCATCGCGTCTTCCGCAGGAGCTGCATAGACCGGTGTTTCGGTCATACGTGTATATAGATGTGAATGGATCATGTCGACAGTGGTAAAAAGGTTATGTAGTATCGTTTCACCAATGTAGTGTCTTCAGAAGTCAAAATGTGACTGCAAAACGACGAAATAGTTAAAATAAATGACTACCAGGTCATAATTGGAAACGAAGCACAGGCCTGTCATCTGATTATAGCATAGCCTCAAGTCACCGCGATAAAATCCTACGGCCTGATTTTAGCATTTTCAGCCAACTCCTTCAACCTGAAAATACTTTGATACGGATTTTCCACAGCATGGAAATTAGCAAGCCAGGGCGGCACGTGTCCACCAGGATGTTGTATAAGCACGTATTCAAGTTCACATTGATGGTCTGTTCGATCTTCAAGTTCCCAGTACCCTTCATATTGTTTGATCTGGATGGCATCGGTCCGCTTTTCTATAAAATTGGGAACCGCCCTGAATCGAACACTTGATTTGGTTACAGACTGCCTGACATCCAGTTTCGAGACCTGATATCTGTTTTGCATCGGCCAGTCAGCATCTTCAAGTAGAAAAACATAGTAAGAAGAATCAACCTGGTTGACCAGATAGCTCTCATAGACCTGGTTCATCCAGCTGCTGTAATTCCCAAAGGCCATGAGGATCTCCATCACTTTTTCAAGAGGAGCGTTGATGGTAGTAGTCACTTTAATCTGCTTGTAAGGCGAGGTGCCCTCGAGTTGTGTATACACCCTGATGCCTTCTTTGTCAAATTCAAGCTCCCACTGCTCTTTGGGAGTGGCAAAGGACTTAAAGGCTATTAGGAAAAAAGAAAGGAAAACGCAAAGGTTAGAGTAAGTTTCATTTCATATCAACTTGTCAGGATAATGGTAAACAGGTTCAGGGTCCGGTGCTATCCGCCAGTTTAAATGATTCCAGGAATTTGCTCATCAAGGCATCTGGTTTGTTCTTTTCAAGACCAAAGACCTGCAAACCATAGTATCTGTCACGATAGAGGATCATATGACCCCGGATCAATCCTTTGCCATGATCATAGGTTCCCTTCCAGATGCAAACATCTCTGCCGGGCTGATTGATGATATCCATATAGACCATGTTTCCATCTATAGTGGTCAGGAGCTGATCTATGGTGTTCTCAAAAAACTCCGTCAGATAGTCCGCATCATGCACAACTCCAGTCTCCGGGAGCAAATAGTGATCAACCACAAAAGCCATGGGGCTGATGGAATCAGAAACAGATCCGCCATGATATTGGTGAAACATGATGATATCCATGTCTGTGGGGACCTCTCTGGCCTCATACTTCAGTGGAACAGGCGTCAGAACCTTAAAACCGGATTCAGGATGAACACTCCATGACCACTCAGGCTGAGTGGACAAAATCAAAGAAGTGAGTAGACACAGCACAGGCAGCATGCTGAATATGTATTTTGGAGCGTGATTCCACTACTAACGAAGATGACTGCCATTATGTTACAGCCGGGAAGAATTCTATGTCTTGATTTTTTAGTGATTCTCCTTGGAATGCTGTTCGTCTTACCGGGTTGTCGTGACAGCCCTTCAGCCAACACCGGGGAGCAGTCTGCATATATGGCTGATTATGAAGCTCCGGCAAGCAAATGGGGCTTCATAGATACCACAGGCAATCTGGTGATTGAAGCCATTTACGATGATGTAGGTCCTTTTTCGGAGGGACTCGCTGCTGTTAATTTCAAGGGGCTTTGGGGGTACATTGACAAGACCGGCAAAACTGTCATTCAACCAATTTACAGATCGGCATGGGCTTTCCATGAGCACAAAGCCCGGGTTAAACCTTTTAACCAACCCGATCAATTTATAACGGCATCAGGAGATGTAATTTCTTCAGGTAACTGGATAGCAATTGATGACTTCGCTGAAGGTTTGGCAAGGGTACAGAGCGGAAATACATTTGGATATATTGATACCAGTGGCAAAATACTTCTGCCCCCTGTGTATTTCGGAGGGGGCAGCTTTCAGCAAGGCCTGGCAGTCGTTTCCAATGAAGAAAAAACAGGAATGATCAACCGTCGGGGTGAAGAAATCATCCCCATGATCTATGATCGGGTAAAATGTTATGTAAAAGAAGGAGTGGTGATTTGTAACAAGGCTGATACATCAGTGGCCTATGATCTGCATGGAAGAGAATTAGCAATAATTTCCGGAGTAAAAATGATTGAAAGCGATGGGCAATTGATTTCTGTCAGCTTGGATACGATGATGTACTTCTTTGACCTTAAACAACAACGTCTACTGAAAGAATCTCCCTGGAGAAGTATTGTTTACCTGGGAGAAGGAAGATGGGCTGGTAAAAACAAGAATGGCTTTATGCTCCTAAATGAAAAAGGTGAAATATTGAGGAGGAAAACCTTTGCGCAGATCAATAGGTTCACAGAAGGAATTGCCGTTTACTACACGGGTACCGATTGGGGTTATATGGATGTTGACGGCACCGACCTGACCATTGATGTGTTTGGTCTGGCATGGGATTACAAGGAAGGTTTTGCAAGGGCTGACTTTGCGGATGGCATTGCTTTCCTGGACCGCCAACAACGCCTTGCTTTTTATCCGCCGCCAGGGACCACAGATATGCGTGACTTTTCAGAAGGACTTGCCCCTGTACAAATAAGCAAGTAATGTTTGATGAATATTGGATGATACCTCTCCATTCAACCCTTTCTCCCTTCATCCTCCCGCCACAAATGCTATACATTTGGCGGGATCTCCCTGCGGTCGACTTGCTCCTTTCATGCATCAACGAAGATATTTTCTAACCTTCCACACATCCCGATAAGTGATTTGTAGGCAGCCGCAGTTTGCAATATCGCCTCTGAACCTATCAGGATAAATTGTTGCCGCGCCCTTGTCACCGCTACATTCAGTTTCCGGTCAACACCATCACTATTCTCAGACGTAATTCTCGAAAGTGCCTGCTGCGAATTGACAGCACTGGACATAATAATGATATCGCGGGCCCCGCCCTGGTAACGCTCCACCGTATCAATCGTAACATGGCTGAGATCGACATTCTGCAAATGGGCGAGATACGTGATAGCAGCAATCTGAGCCCTGAATGGAGTGATCACTCCAATGCTCCAGTTGAGTTTGTTGGCCTTGATTTTTTCAAGCCAGATAGAAACGAGACGGATAGTGATGGCGGCTTCTTGTTGATTCGTTTTCAGATAAGTCTCTTCCAGCTTTGCAGCTGAAGGCACATATAACAACCTCTCCCTAAATAGCGTTGATGTTTCTCCTTCAAACAATTCACTAAATGAAGCCCCCTGACGATGGTGATCAACAGTCTGCAGTATTCCCTGGTATACATGCTGGTTAGCAAATCTCATGATATCTGTATGCATCCTCCCCTGCTCCTTGAGTATACCTATGAGGTGATGCCAGCCCCTGGCTTGATACAAACGGTATAGTCGTTCGAAATAAGACATACTCATGTCTGTTATTCCTATTCGTTCACACCAATCCTGGCCAGGCTTAATCCTGCTCATTCTTTCAGGCTGCATGGAAACAGCCGGCAACTGCATATGATCACCAATCAGGATAGTCTTCTTAAATCGTGTGAGCAGTCCTACAACAGCAGGTTCGAGCAACTGTGATGCCTCATCCATGATGGCTACATCAAAAGGAATGAGATGAAACAATTCACTTTTACCCTGCATCGAAGAAACAGTTGCTACGAAAATCCGGGTTTGTTCAAGCTTATGCTTGATTTCAGCCCGTGTTGTCATAGGCTCTATCACCTGCTCTAGAAGCCGGTGCCTGAATGGCTCTCCCGTCGCAGCTCTGGAACCTATGCGGATATAATGATCACTGATCTCCTTCCCAGAGGCATGCAATGCTTCACATATCTCATCCACCGCTTTGTTGGTATACGCGAGTAACACAATTCGCAAAGAAGTTTGGGTCGTATAATACCACACCCAACTCTTCAACATCATGCTGGTTTTGCCTGTGCCGGGTGGCCCCCATAAGAGATAAAGTAATCCGGCATCAATCGCTTCGTGATAAATACCTATCTGCGTTTCCGTAAGGCCAGGAGGGACAGGTCTGCTTCCCTTTACAGGAGCTTGTAGTGGAATCAAACCCAGGATTACCTGGCGGGTCAGTGCATCCGCACCCATCAACATCCACATGGACTGATATAGCGATCTGAAGCTGCTGTCCAGCAAGTCATGTTCAAGATTCCATCGTGAGTATTTTTCTATCTGACCTGTGTGGATCTGCATATTGCGCAACCTGACAACTACCTGTGTGGCATCAGCGAATAATACGTTTACCCTGTGCAGCTGATATTTTGTTGGATCCGCTTTCTGACCTTCCTCACACGGATACATGACGCCTATATCCCCAGCCCTGAAATTGGCTAGCGGATTGGTGAGTGCACTTTTAGAAAATCTGATGGTGGTCTGATGTGCATCTTTTTCAACAGTTAATAATTCAAGCCCTTGCAAAATCTGGTAGCGCTCCTCTTTAGCTTCAATTTTATCCAACCACAATCCAGCCAGTCCACCGGATCCATCACCTCTTTCGCTGCCAATTCGTGCCAGGGTATGTTCGCGTGTGATAAACGCCGTAAATGATCTGAAATAATTTTTCTCCCCCGGTGACAAATGTGAATAAACAGCATCCCACTGGTCAATATTCCTTTTTACATATCCTTTTACTGATTCATATTGACGGGGATCTATTTCCATAAAAAGATCCCTGGTCTTCAGGTCATCTAATTTCATCATCCTGAATTGCAACAGGACCAATTGGTTTCGGTGGTGTATCGTTTCTTTTTGAAGTGCATCGATGGACACGGCATATCTCAGTGTCTCCTGTGACTCGGCAGAATAGAGAATGAAATTGGCCCTTTGATAAGCAGCTCCGTGCGTAGATTTGATCAAAAGGTCATAAAGCAACGTCTGGTGATAGTTAGCGCTGCTCAAACCATAGCTATTGGGCTTAAAGGGGCGACTGCTTTTTAATTCGATGATCGAAGCAGATTGTGCCTCCTCGTGCTCATAATATACATCCAGCCTTCCTTTGATGCCATACTGTGGACTGAAGTAACTTGGTTCAATGATGCATAACCTGCGATCTATGCCTAGCGCGGGAAAGCGTTCTTCAATGACTTTTAAAATGTTGGCATAATGAGCCTTCATCTTGGTGTTCATCCCTCTGATCTGATCATCCGTCATACGGACAAACTCAATGGGATAAATCTTAAAGGATTCAGTGAATAACCTGGCAAATGGCTTCGACGTATCCCGGATCATTTCGTCCAGGAAATAATTGGCTACCTGACCCGCCATGATGGCGTCTGAAGATTGTGTGGGCAGGAAGACATCCATGATGTTGATCGCCAACGGATCCGCTCCATCACTCATCACCTGTGTTATGGAGGTAACGTCCAGTAACAGGTCAGGCATGATGATAATATAGGCAGGAATATAGTGTCCTTCATCTGTACAATCGACATCAGTAAGGCCAAGCGTCAGGGGCATACCTATCTCTTCGAGTGCCAGCTCAAGTGTGTCAGCAAACAAATCATTGACACCGGACACAGAATATCGCAGCACACAGGTCGTATCAGGTTCATCCTCATCCAGGATACTGATTTGTTTATTTTCCCTGTCCCATTCAACAGCAATTACTCTTGCAAATTTCTTTTTATGTCGGCCACTCTTTCTTTGATTTGGCAACCGGGATAACGGCGGCCGATCCGGAAATTCAAAAGACCCTTCTTCCTTATATTCCTGATGACACAGATGGAGTAGAAACCGGATGGAAGCATCCAAAACCGGATATAATTCTTCGTCCGACAATTCCCTGTGGTGAATCTCTCGCCTGGGAATCTGCAACGCATACGCCCATGCCTTGCTCATCGTATAGCGTGATACAATAAAGCTGACGCGTGCAAACAACGTATTGAAATGAAGCGAGGAGGCCTCACTCAGGGATACGATGAGATCATTGTAGATCTTCAGCATATACCTGCATTTCTCCTGCCCGTTCTCTACTTCATCAATGATCCGTTGATATAGTATTGCAGTCTCTTGAAGCTTGGAAATCATACCTGGTGAAAAAATAGAACCTAAAAGTAAGGAGTTTTATCCCTCCATGCCAGTTTGCTTTTAAAGCTAATAACCTTTTGACGTACACTGTGAGCACTATCCTGGTAATGCCTTTAAACCAAAGGATCACTGATTGCCGCAATTAGCCTGGTATATCCAGCTCTTTGCCAAAAGACAAAATTTGTCCCGGGAGATGTTTTATTCACCCATGATTCCTTTACATTTGCTATTGACAGCTACTTCTCAGTAGATGCTCAGTCTTCAATCATAAACAGAACATTATGGCTTCGAATCTGATAGAAATTTTTAACAACACGGTGGGTGAACTCCTTGGTAAACAAGCCAGCAGCATTCTTGGTGAATCTGCGGAAAGCACCACTACAGGTATAAAATTTATTGTCCCTTCTTTACTGGGCACACTGATCCAGCGAGGAAATACAGAGGCGGGAGCAGACGAACTAATGTCCTACCTTACTGAACATAACATTGACGGTTCGATACTTTCAACTGTTGCTGGTTCTCTGCAAGGTGGCATAGAAACTGAAAAATTGATGTACCAGGGTGCCGGCAACCTGCGCTACCTGCTGGACGATAAGCTCTCACCTGTTGTTGATATTATTTCCGGAGCCAGTGGATTGAAAACCTCCTCGGCAACTTCCCTGCTAAAGCTCGCTGCACCATTAGTACTGGGCATCATAGGAAAACATGTCCGGGAAAAAGGACTGGATGCCAAAGGGTTGAAATCCTTGTTGACAGACCAAAGTGAATCAGTCCGGCAATCTATTCCGGCAGGCGTTGGCAAACTGCTTGGAATGGGAGCTGTCTCAGCTGAGTTTGCCCCGCCAACCCCACAAAAAATAATACCCTCAGAATCCCAAATTGAAAAATCAACTTTCTCTAAACTTCTACCCTGGATCATCCTTGGACTGACATCACTCGCATTATTCTACTTCGTTGAAAAAGGCTGTGGCGATGCACCCGAAGCCCTTGTGACGCAACCAGAGCCCTCTACAGATACCGTTATGGCAGCCCCCACTGCGGAGCCTGTAAGTGAATTGAAAAACATTAACCTACCAGGAGGCAACACTTTAAATGTGTTGCCTGGCTCCTTTACTGCCCGACTTGCGGACTTCCTGGCATCCTCTGAGACCGGTGAAAAATGTCTTCCTTTTGACCAGGTGGATTTTGAAAGCGGATCATTTAAGATTACGGCCAATTCTGATGTTCAACTGGAAGAACTGGCAAAGATCATGAACGCATATCCCTATTTAAGGATCAGCATTGAAGGCTACACAGATGACGAAGGAGATGATGGTAAAAATAAATCCCTTTCAAAAGAACGAGCTAAGGTTATTAAAACCTGGCTTACCGATAAATCTATCGAACCCGGCCGGATTGATACCAAAGGAATGGGCGAAGAAAATCCTGTTGCCACTAATAAGACAGAAATGGGAAGGAAAAAAAACAGGAGGGTTGAAGTCTGTGTGAAAAAGAAATAATCTACAATCAAGATTGCTCAAGGCCCTTGGATCGTTTGAACAGGAAGTAGAATGGCAAACCTAACAGCATAAGGATTAATCCTGCAAGTGCCTGCACAGGTCTGCCGACAAGCGTACTCCCAAGAAACCAAACGGAAATGCCAATAAATATCAGCGGTGTGATTGGGTAGAAAGGTACTTTGTAAGTAGCTTTTTCGGAAGTATGCATCCTTTTCCTGAATTTGAAAAGTGCTATTGCTGCAAGTGTCATGAAGATCCAGTCCATAAAGACAACATAGGTGGCAAGGCTCTCAAACGTACCCCAGAAAACCAATAAAATCCCAGCCCACCCACTTTGCAATACAATTGCTTTCACCGGTGTGCCAAACTTAGGATGAATGTCTGCAAGCCATGGAAAGAATACTTTATCTGCTCCCATGGCATAATAGATCCGGGGTGCAGAAAGCGTGTAAATACCCGCTGTCCCAAAGGTTGATAAGACAATCAAAATAGCAACGAGGATTCCTCCGGTTGCAGAAACTTTCAATAAGGCATCGGTCGCAACAGCCTGGGAAGTAGATATCTCTTCAATGCTCATCACAGAGAGGTAAGCCACATTGACCAACAGGTACGTTGCAGTCACGATGGCAGCACCGGTAATCAATGCCCTGGGCAATACCTTGTGAGCCTGATCAACTTCTCCACCAACATAGGATGCATGATGCCAGCCACCATAAGACCATAGCACACCGATCAGGGCAAGTCCGAATGAAACACTTGTTGTTTTTGGATTCTCCAGTACCAGGTTATCCATCAGGTTAATTCCATAACTGAGGCATATAACCACGATAATACCAATTCCCATAACCTTTAATACCGTCATGGAACTTGAAAAAATAGCTGACCATTTGACTCCGATGACATTGATGAGGGTGACCACTAAAAGTGCCAGCAAGGCAATAGGTACCTGGTATGAAGCCCCGAGGTCAAAGAGAAGAGTAAAATATCTTGAGAAAGCTATACAAAGCGCAGCAATAGCTCCAGACGTTATTACCGTCAGTATCGACCATCCATACAGGTAGGCGACAAGATCGCCATATGCCTCCCGGAGAAATATATACACCCCACCGGTACCCGGAAACTTCGAGGCCAGTTCACCAAAACTTAATGCTCCGGTAAGCGCGACAACTCCTCCAATCAACCAAATAAGCAGCACCTGCCCGCCATTGGAGAGCTGACTAGCCACATCGGAGGGAGAAATAAATATACCTGATCCAATACAGGAACCGACTGCGATCATGGTCAAGGCAAAGTATGAAATGGATTTTTTTAAAGGTTCAGCCATCAAAAGGAGGTTTTGAAACGATTGAAAGATAGAATTAAATTTGTTTGAAGCCTACATGATACGGTGAAACCGTGGATAGATGTCTGGCAATGTTAGTTAGTGATTATCTTGTAGTGAATAAGGAATTTCATTTTCAACCATGCTATGCAAGTCTGCCATACACGTATGATCCACTTTCTCTGCCGATACATAGTAGCGTTGTTGTTATTGATAGGTACCAATGGCTATGCGCAAATTCAGTATTTCAATCCAATAGAACTCCTCGATGGAAAAAAGAAAGCAACGATTCCCTTTCGGTATATCCACAATTTTATCATCGTAGAGGCAAGGATTTATGGCATCATTCCGCTGCAATTCATTTTTGACACTGGAGCAGAGCATATCATTTTATTTAAAAGAGAGTATACGGATCTCCTTCAGGTACCTTATGACCGGCGCATCCCTGTCCTTGGCTCAGACATGAGCCGGGAGATATTTGCATTGATTGCCCGCAATGGTGTTATCGAAGTCAACGGCCTTGCGCCTCAACCTCATGATATCCTGGTGCTGGAAGAAGATTATTTCAGCCTGGATGAAATGATTGGCAGCCCGGTAGCGGGTCTCATCGGTGGTGGTTTTTTCAGAAACCTGATTATAAATATTGATTACAAGCGGAGACAGATCACCCTTTATGATCCGGCTACATTTGAACCACCTGCTGACTATATCAGTCTTCCGATAAAAATCAAAACGAATAAGCCATATATCATGGCTGAAGCAAGTCTCAATGATGGTTCACCGGTTCAGGTGGACTTGCTGGTTGACACAGGAGCTGGCGTCCCGCTGTTGTTGCACAATAACTCCCATCCATCGCTGCATCTGCCTGATCACTACATAAAGGGCAAACTAGGCATAGGCCTTGGGGGATACCTTGAGGGCTACATCGGGCGGATTCAAAAACTGTCCCTGGGAAGCATTGAATTTCCTGGCGTACTGACCAGCTTTCAGAATGTGGATGAGAACTGGCTCCAGGACAAAGACAAATACCGAAATGGAATTTTGGGCAATACCCTTTTAAGTAGGTTTGATGTCTTTATGGATTATAACCGTGGCCAACTGATGCTCAAGCCTTATAAAGCCAAACAGGAACCTTTCGTCATGGATCGGAGTGGCCTGGTGCTTTTTGCTTTTGGAACCGGATTCAACCAGTTTGCTGTACGTGATATCTTGTCAGACAGCCCGGCTCAAGAGGCTGATTTTCAGGTCAATGACGTACTCACCCGTATCCAGGGGACAGCTGCCAAATACTACACGCTCGATGATATCAATAGGGTACTTCAAAAAAAGGCCGGAAAGAAATTGAAACTTCAGATTCTAAGAGGAAAAGAACTCATGCGTAAAGAGCTGACCCTCAGAGATCTTATCTGAATTCTATCGATATTTATCATTTACCCATGCAAGGAAATCATTCAAAAATATTTTGGTAATCGATTATATAATCTTACCTTTGCCGGCCATTTAGGCATAAAAACAATAATTAGTTCGATTATGTACGCGATTCTGGACGTCAATAACAGACAATACAAAGTAAAGCAAGGTCAGGAGATATATGTTGATCTTCAGGCTGTTGAGGTAGGCACTGATCTTACCTTCAACAAGATATTATTGGCTGACAACGATGGAGCTATACGCGTCGGAACACCTAACCTGCCAAATGCATCTGTCTCTGCCAAAGTCCTCGACCATGTCAAGGGAGATAAGGTCATTATCTTCAAGAAGAAGAGAAGGAAAGGTTACAGATTAAAAAAAGGACATCGTCAGCAATATACGAAAGTCCGTATTGACAGCATCACAGTTTAACTTTAGATAATACAATATAAAATACTGATACAATGGCACATAAGAAAGGTGTTGGTAGTAGTGATAACGGACGGGACAGTAAGAGTAAACGACTTGGTGTCAAGCTTTTTGGCGGCCAGACCGCTGTAGCCGGCAATATTATCATTCGCCAGCGTGGCACTAAATTCCACCCAGGCAGGAATGTAGGCATCGGTAAAGATTTTACCCTGTATGCCCTTACGGATGGCACTGTTAGCTTCCAGACCAAGAAGTTCGACCGTACGTTTGTCAACGTATTGAATGAAAGCACCCCTGAAGCCTAAGTTTCAGCACTCATTCGAATAGAGTATATCGTTTTTTAATAAAGCCGGATCCGTTCCACGGGTCGGGCTTTCTTATTTTAGGGGTATCCCTCCTTTCCCGTGTCTATATTCTAGACTCATACCTCCTCCTACTTCACTTCACTTCTCACTCTCACTGCTAACTGCTAACTGCTAACTTCTCACTCTTTTTAGGTTAATTTTACACTATGAAGACATCAAGACTTTACCTCGGCGCACTCATTTTAATGATTGGCACTATAACGCTATCCGCCCAGGATGATCAATCTATCATCTGGGATCATGAAGATGTAATATGCAAAGAACAGGAGCATGCTGAGTTTAAAATCCAGCAACGTGGAAACCGGACTGCCTTTGCAGACCAGACAGATATCTACTACCAGATCATGAAATGGGACATCGATCCCGCCCAATATTATATCACCGGAGAGATTACCTACTTTTTCAAAAGCAAGGTCGACAATCTGACAGCGTTTCACCTGGACATGGCCAATGAACTTCAGGTCAACAGCATTACTCGAAATGCAACTCCCTTAACTTATACGCATACTTCAGATCAGTTGCTTACCATCTCTCTAGGGAAATCACTGGCCCTTGGAGAAACCGATTCGTTTACAATCTCCTATGAAGGTGCTCCTCCATCAAATGGCTTTGGTTCTTTCGAGCAAGGCACTCATGCCGGACAGCCTGTCATCTGGACTTTATCTGAACCATACGGAGTCAGAGACTGGTGGCCAGGCAAACAAGATCTGATCGACAAGATTGATTCTGTTGACATCTACGTTACTACTCCACCAGGCCAGCTGGCAGCAAGTAATGGAAAGCTAATGAGCACCACTGAACTCAATGGCAAACTGATTCCTCATTGGCAGCACAGATACCCTATCGCATCGTATCTCGTTGCCATCGCAGTTACCAATTACAGCGCATATAGCCAGTATCTTCCTTTGGACAACGGAGATACCATTGAAATCTTAAATTACGTGTATCCGGAAACAGCAACCCAAAGCCAGACAGAAACAGAACGCACAATACAAATCATGGCTAATTACAACAGGCTCTTTGGTACATACCCATTTGCCGCTGAAAAATACGGGCATGCACAATTTGGCTGGGGCGGCGGAATGGAACATCAAACTATGAGCTTTATGGGTGGATTCAGTTTCGGCCTGATAGCCCATGAATTGGCTCACCAATGGTTTGGTGACAAAGTCACTTGTGGCTCCTGGACCGAAATATGGCTCAATGAAGGTTTTGCTACCTATCTCACCGGATTGACTTATGAGGATCAGAGCCCCGATATTTATTGGCCTCAATGGAAAACCTCAACCTCCAATTCTGCCATGAGCCAACCTGGTGGATCCGTCTTTGTAGATGACACAACCAGTACCAACAGGATTTTCAGCGGCAGACTTAGTTATAATAAGGGAGCGTATTTACTGCATATGCTCAGGTGGATAATGGGTGATGAAAAATTCTTCGCCGCATGCCGCGATTATCTGGATTCACCAGGCACAGCATACGATTTCGCCTATACCGCCGAACTACAATCCTATCTTGAACAGCGATCCGGCAAGGATCTCGATGAGTTTTTTAATGACTGGTATTACGGTGAGGGTTTCCCTTCCTATAATTTGACATGGACTCAACAAGCTGACTCTATTGTCTTTTGGCTTGATCAGACCCAATCCCATCCTTCAGTATCATTTTTCGAAATGCCTGTGCCTGTCTCCGTTGTTTTAAATGGTGCGCCACAGACATTTGTGCTTGACCACTCCACACAAGGCCAACGTTTTTCTTTTCCTATCGGAAACACCGTGATAGAAAATGTTTCTATCGATCCGGAAATCTGGATCCTTTCCAAAAACAATACAGTCACAGAGATTACAACCTCAACCTATCAACCAATCGGTCAGAATAGCTTCAATGTATTCCCTAATCCTGCCCAATCATTCGTTGAGATTGTCCCGGCAAAAGATGTATTTGCAGCGGATTTTATCGACAACCTTGGAAGGAAATGGAAAACCACAATTTCAGCGGGAAGAATTGATATCAGCGCATTGTCACCAGGATATTATATCCTGATGTTAAAAAATTCGAATGGTGATTTGCTGTCGGTTCAGTCTATTGTAATTGCCCGATAGAAAGTTATATGGAGACGGCTAATAAGTATCAGGCCACTTCTTCTAGACCTGGTTAGTTAAATGTTGGGCAACCCAATTCTTAAGGGTTGCTTCATCTACTTTATGGGTTCCATGATATTCATGCAGGTTCAATTCAATGCCCATGTCATCCATCAGGTACTTTTTGTCCATGACTAGACCAGGCGTAAAATAGGGGTCTTTATCTCCTACGAAATAATGACTCTGTATTTGACTAAAGTATTCTTTACGATGGGTAAAAAGGAGATCGTCTGGTAAACCACCAGCCCACATCAACAGGAAATCTGCCCTGGGACCGATATCACTAAGCCATCTGAGCAAGGTGGTAACCCCTTGTGAAAACCCGAGATAGATCACTTTGATTTCAGAATTCTTATCCCACATCAACCTCTCCCTTAAGGCCTCCATAAACAATACAAAATCAGCTATCTCATCCAGTCGGTCTTCCCTGGTCATCCAACTAGCCACAGGCCGTTCAGTGACCCCTTCAAAATAAAATCGGTTAAGTCCTTCCGGCGCAATGACAAAGTGGATTTGAGGGTCCAGGAATTCAAATCGCTGGATAAAATACTTAGCTAACTGGCCATAGCCATGCAGACAAACCCAGACAAACTGAGTCTCCCCAGTCATCTTACCATGCGTAAAATAATGTCCGGTTTTCTCAGCCCTGATTTTGTAGTGAGCTCCCATTTCCTATTTGGTTATTCTTTCTTTGGCCTTCCCAATATATCGTTTTCTTCCTTCCGATCCTTCCGGTCTTCTGTGAAAGGAGGCTCTGTTGACTTGACTTCATCATAAAGTTCCTCCTTATAAACCCACTTTCCCTTCTGGAGTATCCATGCTTCCATACTTCCATCAGAGACTGGAAGTGCTTCTCCTTCCGGACCGATACCCATGAGGCTTTCAATATGATCATGGACGATTCCTGGCAACTGAGGATCATAGAGCATCCGAGCAGGAGAAATATCACCATAGGTCATCAATAGTCTGGTTTTGGCTTCTCCGGACCCCATGAATACCGGAAGTCCCAGTCTGGGCTCAGCTCCCGTGAGATCAAGGATATCAGCTACTTTGGTACTGATCAGCCTGTCCTCAGCATTGTACCCGAGTAGAGCATAATATTTATCTCCGCCAGTTTCAAATGGAACAATGCTGTAATACAGACAGCCATACCAGCCGCCAGGTGTGTAACTGGAATATTCAGATCCATTGATAAAAGGACGATTGTCTTTAAATCGGACCACGCGATCAGGCCACTGTAAAAAACCGCCATACTTATGCTCGTTGTCTGATACCTTGAGTTGCCACGTCACGAGCCTGAAGTCTTCTCCGTGCAGCACAGAAAGCCATGGAACACTATCCAGGCTGACTGCATAGGAATCAGGATCTAAGAGGAAACTATCGATCAAAGAAACGAGACGCTCATGCGACCTGATCCTGTGTTTGTCCATCTGGGCATTGACCGCATTGTCTGCATTAAAGGCTATTTCATCTCTTAGCCGAACCAGATCCTGTGACTGCCCAAGGAGCCCGGTTACCATAACAAGGGACACAGCTAAAAAATAAAGTCGTTGTTTCATGCGGTTATTAACGAATCCGGTTAAAAAAGGATTGTATTTCCTGGAAATTATAAACCTTTCCGGTAGGTAAGAGTTCCTTTAAGTACGCGGAAATATTCCGTAATTCAGATATCAGCAACATATTACAAACAAATTGGATACTTTTGTAGTCCATGAACATCTTTAGGGGACTTTCAGCATTGCCGGAGTTCAGTAATTCTGTCATCACGATTGGCAGCTTTGATGGCGTGCACCAGGGTCACCAGAAGATCCTCAAGAGTATCCAGCAACTGGCTGAAGAAAATGAAGGTGTTGATGTCGTCATCACTTTTCACCCCCACCCCCGTGAAATCGTTTATCCGAAAGATGCTGATCTGCATATCCTGACTACGCTTGATGAAAAGCTGGAATACTTCAGGCGAGCTGGTGTTTCGAATGTAGTCGTGGTTCCATTCACCATCGAATTTTCACAGCAACCTGCGCAGGAATACATCGAGAAATTTATCGTTTCCAGGTTTCATCCGAAATATATTGTCATCGGTTATGATCATCGGTTTGGTCTAAACCGAGCAGGCAACGTTCATCTGTTGAAGATGTATGGTGAGGACCATGGCTATGAAGTAGTGCAGATCGAAGAAGAAGAATTGAAAGATATCACCATCAGTTCGACCAAGATCCGGCTCGCGCTACAAAACAATAACATCGATCTGGCCAATAGCTTACTGGGGCACCCATACATGATTAAGGGTCAGGTGGTGACAGGCAACAGGCTCGGACACCACATAGGATATCCGACGGCTAATGTCCAGATTATAGATCATAAAAAGCTACTTCCAAAAGACGGGATCTTTGCCGCCACAGCTACCCTTGGTGGTGTGGAATATAAAGGCATGCTCTACATAGGATTGCGTCCATCAATTGAATCAGCCTCGGAACGCCGCGTCGAAATACATTTGTTCGATTTTGATCGCCAGATCTATGATCAGGATATCACAGTAGAGATTTATAAATTTATCAGGGGAGACAGGAAGTTTCCGAGCATGGAAGGTCTAAAATCTGCCATGGCGGAAGATGAGCTTACAGTCAGGAAATATTTCAGAGGTTCTCTACCCGCACAGGCGGATGTGGCAACAGTGATACTCAATTACAACGGTAAAAATTTCCTTGAGCGCTTTCTGCCCTTCTTTAGATCCAGCCGCTTTCCGAATGAAAAAATCTATGTAGCCGATAATGCTTCCACTGACGGTTCTGTAAAATGGCTGAAGTCTACTTATCCGGATATTGAATGTATCAGCCTGAGCAAGAATGCGGGGTATGCAGGTGGATACAATGAGGCTTTAAGCCGGATAAAAGCTAAATATTACGCGCTGGTCAATAGTGATATTGAAATCACATCGCAATGGCTACAGCCCATCATCGAGATGATGGAAAAGGACCCAACCATTGCCGCAGTACAACCAAGAATATTAGCTGAATCAAAAAGGGGATATTTTGAGTATGCCGGTGCGGCGGGAGGTTTTATGGATTCATTGGGCTATCCGTTTTGTCGTGGCCGTGTTTTACAAAACCTTGAGCGGGATACAGGTCAGTATGAATCTGCCATACCTATCTTTTGGGCTTCCGGCGCCGCATTAGTTATCCGCAGTGATGCCTTTCATGAAATGGGAGGATTTGACACTGATTACTTTGCGCACCAGGAGGAAATTGACCTCGCCTGGAGACTATTGCTCCGCAATTATAAAATCATGTCGTGTCCGCAATCGGTCGTGTATCATGTTGGCGGTGGCACTTTAAGTTATAGCAGTCCTGAGAAAATATATCTCAATTTCAGGAACAACCTCATCACCCTATTCAAATATTTGCCAAAGCCGGATTTCATCCCTGTCGTTTCACTACGTTGGCTATTTGACGGTTTTGCCGGCCTTCGCTTCCTGGCTAAAGGGCAATTTGCAAATGCATTCGCCATCATCCGGGCGCATTATTACATCTACGGCCATATCCGGAGCATATTACAGAAAAGAAAAGATCTGGGTGAACAATTCACCAGACAACCATTGGCAAAACTACCTGGCGTTTACCAGGGTAGCATCATTATGGATTACTATCTTCGTTGGAAGCGTAAATTCAGCGATCTCTTCCCTTCATGAAAAACCGGCTCTCGGTCCTCTTCCAAAATGACACTATCCTCGCATTGGATAAACCCGCGGGTCTACTCAGCGTGCCCGACAGGTATAAAGAAGACAAACCCTCCCTTGCCCAGTTAGTCCTTGGCTCTTACCCTACGGCAAGACCATTGCATCGACTTGATTTTGAAACAAGTGGAATCGTACTCTTCAGTCTTCAACCGGAAACTTTTGGATGGTACAGCGACCAGTTTGAACACCGGACAATCTCTAAAAAATACACTGCTGTAGCAGAAGGCAGATGTATGGAGCCTGAAGGTCTTATCGATGCTCCCCTCTATACCCAAACTATCGGAAAAGTTGTGATTTCAAAGCGGGGCAAATCCAGCCAAACCCTTTGGACTCTACTCGAAGCATTCCAACATTATTCCCTTATCGAAGCCAATCCGCTGACTGGCCGCACACACCAGATTCGCGTCCACCTTTCCTCCATCGGCCACCCTATCGTCGGGGACCTGCTGTATGGAGCAGGAGGACCACTCTATCTGTCTTCCCTGAAGGGTAAAAAAAAGTATAGACTCAGTAAGGATGCAGAAGAAGAACGGCCGTTATTAGGTAGGTTAGCATTACATGCTTCATCGATTTCTTTTAAGGATTTCACCACGGGAGAGAACATACATGTCGAGAGCGGCTTGCCAAAGGATATGCTTGTAGCTATCTCCAAACTAAGGCAGTATTCGGCACTGCTTAAATAGTGGAAATATTTATATATGTTTACGCCTAATTAACAAAAGACAATGAAAACAGCACTGATCCTGGTATTCATTCTAATAGCTTGCATTATGACGATGACGATTGCATTATCCTGTAAAAAAGCGGATGTGGCGAAAGAAACTGATAATGTAAGGGGGCGGGTCTCCCCTCCTGAATGGTCACACGCAGCTAACCTCTACGAAGTCAATATCAGACAATACACGCCAGAGGGGACATTTGAAGCTTTCAGACAGCACCTTCCACGATTAAAAAAGATGGGCGTGGATATCCTATGGCTCATGCCGATCCATCCGATCAGTGTACCGGAACGTAAAGGAACACTGGGAAGCTATTATGCTGTTTCCGATTTCCGGGCCATCAATCCACTCTTTGGTAATCATGATGATTTCAAACGCCTGGTAGATTCAACACATGCCATGGGGATGCACATCATTATTGATTGGGTACCTCATCACACTGGCTGGGACCATCCATGGATCAAATCGCATCCTGAATTTTACAACAAGAATGAGAAAGGAGAAATACGGGATCCCATCAATGAAGAAACAGGTGAACCATGGGGATGGACCGATGTGGCAGAGCTGAATCTCGAAAACCCAGAAATGAGACGTCAGGTGATTGATGATATGATCTATTGGATCGAAGATTACAATATCGATGGTTTCAGGGTCGATCACGCCCACGGTGTTCCCGCCGATTATTGGGATGAAGTCAGCAATACACTTTCAGCTCTCAAGAAACCTTTGTTTATCCTGGCGGAAGGAGAAGAAACCTATTTACGAAACGACTCCAGTTTCGTTGCCACCTATGCCTGGAAGATTCATCACAAGATGAATGATATCGCAAATGGCAAGGATAATGTAAATGCACTTGACACTTTACTGGCAGCAGAACGTGACGTGTATACCTACGGCTACCATATCTATTTCACAAGCAATCATGATGAAAACAGCTGGGCAGGCACCGAGTTTGAGCGCATGGGAGATGGACATAAAACTTTCGCTGCCTTGTGTGCTACCCTCGATGGAATGCCTCTCATGTATAGCGGTCAGGAAGAACCACTCAGGAAGCGCCTGGCCTTTTTCGAAAAAGATACAATCCCATTTAAGGATTATGCCTACGAAGAATTCTATACAACACTTAATCAACTGAAAAAGAAGAATCAGGCATTGTGGAATGGCGAACACGGCGGATTATCAAGACGTATCAATGAATCGAATGAAGTATATGCTTTCATCCGTGAAAAGAACGGTGATAAATTTATCGGTGTATTCAATCTTTCTGGCAAACCACAGAAAACAACACTGCAGGTGCCTGTGACAGAAATGAATATTGTATTTACGGATGATCGACTCACGCTGGATACCGGTCAGAATATTAACCTGGGTCCCTGGGAGTTTTTCCTCTTTTCGAGCAAGTAGCATTGAAAGTCCATCTATGGGCGATGGGTGCCTCCTCTGATGCCTGGGTATCCCAGGGAGAAGAGTTATATAAGAAAAGGATAGAACGATACCTGCCATTCGAATACAAATGCATCCAGGCGTCTAAAAGCAACCAACAAAATCTGGTGCTGGCGGATGAATCAAAATGGCTTCTTCAGCAATGTGAAGCCACACCAACAAAATTAATCTTGTTGGATGAGAAAGGTCCTCAGTTAACATCTGTGCATTTTTCGAAACGATTTGAAAACTGGCGACAAGGCAGTCACAAACGTCTTGTCTTTGTGATTGGTTCTGCTTATGGCTTTGACCCTAAAGTATACGACCGGGCAGATGAATTATTGGGGCTTTCAGCCATGACGTTACCGCATCAGTTATGCAGGCTGATGATGCTCGAACAGCTCTACAGAGCTTGCACGATCTTGAGAGGTGAATCATATCACCACACCTGAGTATCTTTATAACGGTTTAAATTTTCAACTTCTGGACTTTTCCATCACACTACTGATCATCGCGTTTACAACCCTTGTATCCTACCAGGGCTTTCAGAGCTATGCGTACATCGATAGACTCAAACACACGCCTGCCCGTGAATTCGAATTCAAGGAGTATTACCGAATGCTGACCTCAGGCTTCGTGCATGCTGATTGGACTCACCTGATTGTCAACATGTTTGTGCTGTATAGTTTTGGCAACTATATTGAATCTTTTATCACCAGTGAATTTGGCAGTGTGTTGGGTCGGGTGATCTATCTCATCCTCTACCTCCTCAATATCGTTTTTGCGAATATACCCACTACGCTCAGACATCGCTTCAATCCTGCGTTTTCAAGCATCGGTGCTTCCGGTGCTGTCAGTGGGATCATTTTTATCTTCATCCTGCTTCAACCCTGGTCTATTCTCTACCTCTTCTTTATCATTCCTGTACCTGCCATTATCGCCGGCATCGGTTACCTCATCTATTCCTCCTGGGCCGCCAATCAAGGTCACGGCCGCCTCGATCATTCAGCCCACTTCGCCGGTGCCATCGCTGGTATGCTGATGATCATCCTCCTGAAAAAAGAAATCCTCTCCCACTTTTTCTTTCGTTTAATCCACGATTTCCCATTGTAAGAAAGTGAGAGAGTAAGAGAGTAAGAGCATAGGACTCTAAATAAAAGATTCTTTTGTAGAGACGCGATTAATCGCGTCTCTACAAAAGAATCTTTTATTTATTCTCACGTTCCTCTTACTCTCTTACTCTCTTTCTTACTCTCTTACTTTCTCACTCTCTCACACGTCCATGAAAGGATACCTATAATCCTTAGGTGGATTAAAATTCTCTTTGATCGTCCGAGGCGAAACCCAGCGATATAGATTCAGGACACTGCCTGCTTTATCATTCGTACCCGAAGCTCTCGCGCCTCCAAAAGGTTGTTGCCCTACAACTGCTCCGGTAGGCTTATCATTGATGTAAAAATTACCGGCAGCGTTTTTTAACCGATCAGTGGTGAGGGCAATGGCAGCCCGATCTTGTGCAAATACCGCACCCGTCAGTGCATATGGAGAAGTGGCATCAAGAAGGGTTAACACTTTCTTATAATCTTCATCCGGATAAACATAGAGTGTGAGCACAGGACCAAATAATTCTTCGCACATAGTCACATACTGTGGGTCATTGACCTGGATGACCGTCGGCTCAATAAAATAACCCTTGCTCTTATCAAAATTGCCACCAGCGACAATCTTCACACTTTTATCTTTCCTGGCGGCAGCGATATACGATGTGATCTTGTCAAAAGCCTTCTCATCAATCACCGCATTGATAAAGTTTTCAAAATTTTCGGGTGACCCCATCTTCATCGATGCCAGATCGGCAGTCAATCTCTTTTTTATCACCGGCCAAAGTGAAGCCGGAATATAAGCTCTGCTGGCAGCAGAACATTTTTGCCCCTGATATTCAAATGCACCACGGGCCAAAGCCACCGCAACTGCTTCCGCATCAGCTGATGGATGTGCTATCACGAAATCCTTTCCCCCGGTCTCCCCTACTATCCTTGGATAGGATTTGTATTTCGGAAGGTTATTTCCAATCGTCTGCCACAATTTCTGGAATACTCCTGTACTGCCCGTAAAATGAAGTCCTGCAAAATCAGGATGGTTGAAGATTACTTCACCCGCCACCTGACCAGTGACGTATACCAGATTGATTACGCCATCCGGAAGACCCGCTTCCATCAATATCTCCATGATCACATGGGCTGAATAGATCTGCGTTTCAGCAGGTTTCCAGACCACTGTATTTCCCATCAACGCAGGTGCACATGGTAAGTTACCTGCTATGGATGTAAAATTGAAAGGGGTCAGGGCGAAAACAAACCCTTCCAAAGCCCTGTATTCCATTCTATTCCATGTCAGCGGAGCACTGATAGGCTGCTGAGCATAGATTTCCATCATAAATTTGGTGTTGAATCGCAGGAAATCACACCACTCAGCTACTGCGTCAATTTCAGCCTGGAATATATTCTTACTCTGCCCAAGCATGGTGGCAGCATTCATCCTTGCGCGATAGGGCCCGGAAAGCAAATCAGCCGCTTTAAGAAAGATAGCTGCCCTATCCTGCCAATCCATTGCTTCCCAGGTGGGTTTAGCCTTGAGGGCAGCCTGTATGGCTTGCTTGACATGGCTGTTGCCACCTTTGTTATACTTCCCTAGCAAATGTTTCAGTTCATGAGGGGGCCTGATATCTATTTTCTGATCAGAGGTCACTCGCTTGCCTCCGATGTACATCGGAATATCAATTGCTTTTGATTTCAATTCCTTGATGGCTGCTGTCAGCTTGTTACGCTCAGCAGAACCTTTTATATAAGATAATACCGGTTCGTTATGAATTTCCGGTAAAATAAAAACTGCGTTTGCCATGACAATGAGATTATAGTTTTTGATAATTTCGATATGCGCTGTAAAGTTAAAACTGAACGCCTTCAGGTAAAAAAGGTTTGGCATTTCCACCCCCTTTTATGATTTCGCGGACGATTGTTGAGCTGATGTGCGAAAACTCAGGTTTGCTGATTAAAAAGAACGTCTCGACATCCTCGCCCACAATATGATTGAGCTGACTGATGGTCTTTTCATAATCAAAATCCGATGCATTCCGAAGTCCTCTCAACAGGAAATGGGCATCCACTTTCTTGCAGTAATGGACAGTAAGACCTTCAAATACATCTACCCTTATCCTGGAGTCACCTTCAAATACTTTTTGTATCCATCTTTTCCTTTCCTCCACCGGAAATAAGGTTTGCTTTTGGGAATTCACCCCGATGGCGATGATGATCTCATCAAAGATGGTCAGTGCCCTTCGCACCAGGTCAACATGGCCTGTAGTAATAGGATCAAATGAACCCGGGAAAACAGCTATTCGCTTGGTATGCATGGTCAAGGTTGTCTTGATTGGTCAGGGTGCAAATATCACACCTTCTACCGGATTAATAGCCCTCAGTAGATTCCCTATCATGAGATAAGGGAGTAGGTTTTGGTGGCCAGAGGAGAAAAGGGGCCAGGAGCAGGAGATACAGAAACACCATCAGGAATTCACCCCACAAGATATACCACGGCCATGGCCCCATCAGATCAAGGATTGAGGCTCCGGGCGGCTTTTGCATGGTGTATCCATAATTACTGCTGAGGATCTGATTGATCATATGTACTGCAACAAGGTACCCCTGTGCATAGATGATCGCATTGAGGAAATCAGGCCATCCTATCCTGACCTTCTTTAAGATTACAGTATACAGGACAGCTATGATGATACTGGCATGCCCGATAAAGTACCTGAAAAAGTCAAAGGATGGAAACCCCGCTTCAACATCAGGTGTAATGAGAGCCTGCATAGTGCCCGCCAGTGCCCAGAAGTACAGAATGCCAATCCATTTCCTGTTTTCCGATAAAATAATGAAGGGTAAAATCATGGCCACCAGGTCACACATGAAAAACGGCAGGTCAACCAGGATATCGAATGAACCATATGCCATTTTGACGATGGCGTCTATTAATAGCGTAGAAAATGCCAGTCCGGCAATCATCAGCCCAATATTGGATTTCACGGGCTCCTCAGCGACTTTTCCTTTGCGTATAGCCACATAGGTCATCATTCCAAAGGCAAGTAACGTAGTCAGATGTTCTGCAGAGAATGATTCAAATTCGGTTCCCATGTGCCTTAAAGGTTGAGTACTTGTCTGCCAAATGTAACTATTGATCTGATAGGCCTGATCAGGAAAATCATTTTTCTATATCTTGGATCGTTCAATAAAATATGGAAACCATGACAGCACCTTTCATAAAGCCCATACACCGTATATCAGGTGTGTTTCTAGTCCTGATTGTTTCTGTTTTTTCAGCATTCGCGGGGGAAGGTATGTGGCTCCCATTTCTGCTCAAATCGCTCAACGAAGCTGAAATGAAATCCATGGGTATGAAAATGAGTGCGGAAGACATCTACAGTGTCAACC
Organism: Candidatus Opimibacter skivensis; assembly: GCA_016721905.1. Taxonomy (GTDB): domain Bacteria; phylum Bacteroidota; class Bacteroidia; order Chitinophagales; family Saprospiraceae; genus Opimibacter; species Opimibacter skivensis. Next base: position 384,396 of record JADKHH010000001.1, read on the forward strand.
AGGAAGTCTTAAAGATGCAGTGGTGCATTTTGGTGGATTCTGCACAGGCGAATTGATTTCTGACCAGGGTCTGCTTCTGACTAATCATCATTGCGGATATGATGCGATACAAGGACATTCCACGCTCGAGAACAACTATATCAAGAATGGCTTCTGGGCTGGAAAAAAATCAGAAGAATTACCAACTCCTGGTCTTTTCGCAACTTTTATAATACGCATCGATGATGTGACCGCTCTGGCGATGACAGGAGTTGATAAGACTATGGATCCAGCGCAGAAACAAGCAGCAATAGAGCGTAACCTAAGCCTTGCAAAACAAAATGCTGCCAGGGAATCATGGCAGGATGTGTTTACCAGGTCCTTCTTCGAAGGCAACCAATACTTCCTGTTTGTCACTGAAACTTACAATGATGTTCGCTACGTAGGCTCTCCACCTGAGTCAATTGGAAAATTCGGTGCGGACACAGATAACTGGGTATGGCCACGGCATACGGTGACTTTTCTGTCTTCAGAATCTATGCAGGACCTGATAATAAACCTGCTGAATATTCACCTGATAACAAACCATTAAAACCAAGGCATTTTTTCCCTGTATCCCTTGATGGTATTGAGGAAGGTGATTTCACACTTGTTTTTGGATTTCCGGGTCGCACGAATCAATACCTGCCATCCTTCGCGGTTCAACAGACAGTAGATATTGTTGATCCTGCACGTATCGGAGTCAGGGATATCTCCCTTGGGATCATGGATAAATGGATGCGTGCTGATGAAGATATTCGCCTGGCCTATTCCGCCAAGTATGCAGGCATCTCAAATTCCTGGAAAAAATGGATCGGGGAAGTATTAGGTTTAAAAAGTAAAAACGCGGTGAACGTTAAAAAAGGACAAGAAGCAGATTTCACTGAATTGGTTCGGAAAAATAAAGATCTAAAAGATGGCTACAGTCAGTTACTTCCAGATATGAAGCTTTTATATCAGGAACTGGACCCGATTATTAAAAACAGGACCCTATTGGCAGAAGTCATTGGGGGAAGTAACGTCGAAATATTTTTACTTGCTGCCTATGCTGACAGACTGGTAAAGGCTTTCCGTGACAATGGTGATTCCGGCTATAGTACGATGGAAAGCAAGACGCTGGCTGCATTGGACAATTTCTATAGAGAATATCGGGTCAATGTAGATAAGGAACTTTTTTCTGCGTTGACTGCCCATCTGGAAAAAAATATTTCCACAGAATATCGGGCCGATGCGCTTGGTTCCAAACCGTCAACATTATCCTTTGACGAATGGACAGAACAGGTTTTTAAGACCACAATACTAACTGATCAACAACGCTTCACTGATGCAATAAAACAAGGTGGTGCAGCATTTTCAAAAGCTATGGAAACGGATCAGGCCTACCAGGCTTTTCTGAGTATGAAGAAAGTCATGGATGAAAAATTATCACCAACCTATAACACCCTAATCACAAAAATCCAACCGCTTCAGAAAGATTATGTCACTGCCCTGATGGCTGCTTATCCGGATCGTCGCTTTTGGGCTGATGCCAACAGCACCATGCGGGTCTCCTATGGTCAGGTGGAGCCTTATGCACCAAGGGATGGTATGTCTTACAAAACACAAACCTATCTGGATGGGATCATGGAAAAATATAAACCTGGCGATTACGAATTTGATGTACATCCAAAGTTGATTGAACTCTACGAGAAAAAAGACTTCGGACCCTATGGAGAGAATGGCAAAATGCCGGTATGCTTTATCGCCAGCAACCACACAACAGGCGGTAATAGTGGGAGTCCGGCTATCGATGCGCATGGAAACCTCATTGGTATCAATTTCGACCGAGTTTGGGAAGGAACTATGAGTGATCTGTACTATGACCGGTCGATATGCAGGAACATCATGGTGGATGTCCGGTATGTCCTGTTCGTGATCGACAAATTTGCCGGGGCAAAGCATCTGATCCGGGAGATGAAAATAGTCCACCCAAAAGCCTAAAATTTCGATTTAACATGCTGAATTTTAGAAGATTCTGTGCACCTTTTAAAATACAGCCTAAACTTTTGTGTGGTTCCTACTTTCAGGGTACCCTGAAAAAGTGAAAATATGTACATTTGTGACCCCTCTATAGGGTGATTAGCTCAGTTGGTTCAGAGCGCTGCCTTGACAGGGCAGAGGTCAGCAGTTCGAGCCTGCTATCACCCACCAGAAACATGAGAACATGAGAACATGAGAACGTGAGAACGTGAGAACGTGAGAGAGTAAGAGAGTAAGAGAGTAAGAGTGAGAGGTATTAGACGATCATAGATTTAGGGGGGGGGAGGGGGGGGTGGGGGGGTGGGCGTCTCCTTTAACTTAGCCTTAACCTCAGCCTTTCTTTGCTGCGGGTTCTTCCTAAACACACACTCAAGCATTTTGAATTCGGGACGTAGTTCAGCCCGGTAGAATACACGTCTGGGGGGCGTGTGGTCGCTGGTTCGAATCCAGTCGTCCCGACTACCATTAATAGCCACCGTAGCTCAGTTGGTAGAGCAACGCATTCGTAATGCGTAGGTCAGCGGTTCGAGCCCGCTTGGTGGCTCTCTCTAAGTGAAGAGTTAAGAGTGAAAAGTGTAAAAAGGCGAAGGCTGAGGCGAAGGCGAAGTAAAAACAGGAGCGGAAAAACTGGCTCCCAAGTCAGGAATTGAATTGCCACGACTTTCAAGTCGTGTATGCTCAAGGAGAAAAAGCAAAGCAATAAAAGCTACTGCTTACTGCTTACTGAAAACTGCTCACTGAATACTGCTTACTGCTCACTTCTAGCTTCTAACTGCTCACTGATATTGAATATAAACAGGTACAGGATTAAGCTTAAGAATCTCATCAGGCTGCATGATCGTGGGCATCTTCGGGTCAACGGTATCATTCTTATAGAATAATTTAAATCCTGCAAACTGCACAGGTTCGTTAGTGATCGTCTGTTTGTACGAACTGAGTTTCAATTCCCTACGCCCAAAACCATCCATGTGAACGACGAGCTGCACTTCCGGGCGTTTTTCGATCTGCTTATAATTTGTCAACATCGATGTTTTAAATCGGTGCACCACGAGTATTTTAGGAGGAAGATTGTTTTCCACAACTAACTGAGCCAGATATTCTGAAGCGTAGTTGATATCTGCCGCATCCATGGTCCCTAACTTTTCACCAGGTACTGATGCAGTCTTCATAGAATATTCCGGATCGATCCCCAAATGAACATGAGGCAGCTTCAGGTATTCCCGAAGTAAAGGAATTTCTTCCTGCAACGTGCTACGACCTACCTGGATATCCAGGAATACCAGTGCATCAATTTGCTTGGCCAATTCGAGGACCTTTTGAATCTGCGTATCTGGCATTCGGAGCCTGTATTTACCCCCCTTGCCAGGTGCACGCTGAGCGGTCACAGCTATGTAATGGAGGGCTGGCTTTACAGCCATTGTGGAATCAGCAGCCTCCCATCGTCTTACCTCACTTTGCAGGCTATCCAGCATCTCATCTGGAGGTAATGCACCCAACACACCCATCCGGGTCGAATATAAATTGCCGTAAAATGCTATAATCCTGTAGAAAGGAAGAAGCGCACCCATACCTGGATAAGCTTCTCTGACTGGCCAGATCTCAGAAGTATCATGATGAGAAAGGCTTCTGACTAACTGGTCATAAAGTACCGTATCGAAGACAACTGGCGTGCTGACTTGCACTACAGATGAATCTACAATTTCTAGAAGGGGTGCTTCCTTCTCTTCTGTCCCGGTTGCCTTTGAAGGGCCGCAGCCGATCAAGATCCCGGTCAGGACACTACAATAAAAAGCGGTCAACCAAAGGCTTGATTTCATATAAACTGTCTTGTTAGTATTCATGAATATGGAGTAAAAGCCGGTTTATACACACCTTACAACCTCTTTTTGTCATTATTGAATAAGATTGGCAAAAGGGTCGATTTGGATTCAATTAGTATCCTGTTTTCATCTGTAAGGAACGATTTTTGTCACTTCCACCAATAATCCGTAAATTTTCACTTCCAAAGACTTATAGATCAACAATATACCAATGCAAATAATACGAATACTGAGCCTCCTTTTGTTTATTTCCTTCCAGGGAATAAGCCAGACTAACCTCGAAACCAATATGGTTTTCGGAGGCAACTCGATAGACGAGCCAAAGGATATTTCCGCCAATGCGGCAGGAAACACCCTTTTCTACGGCGCAAGATCTTTTTCATCTGATGGCGATGTGCCAGCTAACGCAGGGGGCAGCGATTTCTGGGTCATGAAGAGAAACTTAGATGGCTCACTGATCTGGAGTAAAACTTTTGGTGGTACCAACAATGATGACCTGGAAGCAGTAATGCCTCACTCAGACGGCGGTGTTATGGCTTTTGGAACTACCAGGACAGACCAAGGGCTCTTTGGAGATCTCACAGGGCTGGCAGGTGGATGGCTGATGCGAACCAATAGCAACGGCACACTCATCGATGGCAAAATATTTGGCGGAACCATCACCGAAACAGCAGTGGATGCCTTCAGGCACGTGAATGGAAATGTCACTATGGCTATGGAAGCAGGTTCTACTACCCTCAACGGACAAACCAATAACGGAATCCTTGATGTATGGCTTGTACAAGTCAACGCTGCGCTGACTATCCAATGGACCGCATTACTCGGGGGCAACGGCACTGATGTTCCTGAAGCAATTACTTCGGATATTAATGGAAACATTTACGTGGCAGCAACCAGCAATTCAAATCTACCGGGGCTTGGCAACAATCAGGGTGGAAAAGATATTTGGGTGTTCAAGATCTCACCAACAGGTGAGTTGTTATGGCAAAAAACATTTGGTGGAAGTGAGGATGAGGAAGCAAGTGATATCCTCTTTCATCCTGATGGTTTTGTTTATGTACTTGCCCACTCCGGATCTTCCGATGGCGATTTTGATGCCAATGATGGATTAAATGACCTTTGGATGATACGACTCGCAGGGATTGATGGTGACCTGGAGCATATGCAGCGATTTGGTGGCAGTGGAAACGATTTCAATGGTCACGCTGACTTTTACGGTGATGACCAGATAGTCATTTCTGTTTCAAGTACTAGTTCAGACCTGGAACTCACCGGTAATAAGGGATTGGCTGATGTTTGGGTATTGACCACAGATCTCAATGGCAACATCCTGCAACAGATGAATTATGGAGGATCACTCAATGACCTCGCTGTAGATATCATAACGAATGACAGCATTTTTTACTTACTCTCTTCTACGCTTTCATCTGATAAAAATGTTCCCTTCAATTCCATCACGCAGCAGGATCTGTGGTACTACAGTCTCAATCCAAATCCTGATACATGTTCTGAACAATTTCTTTGCCAGCCGGATTCCATGCTCACCAACCACATATATCCGCCTGCCAATGATGCGCTGATCTGTGTAAGCGGCTGCACCGCCGGCTATGGACCCGGACCACAGTTCAACACTGGTAGTTGTCCTGATTTTGTCCAACCGACGGCTTACTTCTTCGTCACTACGGATACGACAGCAGATTTACTAACCCTGAGTGTTACATCAGATGAATTTAATCAACCTCAAATAGCCCTACTCAGATCTGTCAACTGTTCTTCCTTTCAGCAAGTGGAATGTGCCACCGGATTAAACGGTTCAGTGCTGATGGCGTATATTGATGTTGACCCATTGACCACCTATGTCATTGCTATATCCGACGTGGAAGGGAATATCGGAGAATTTGAATTGTGTGCTACTTCGATTGATGTTGAATTCTGCAATGAAGACGACAGGATATTTGTAACGAGCACCTCATTGGGCAGCCCATTAAAAGGACCTTACAAGCCCGGTGAGGAAGTACGAATTTGCTATGAACTTGAAGATTGGAATAAACTGGATTGCAATGGGTTCCAGGGCTTAGTACCAACATTCGGCCCGGGCTGGGACACCACTTCTTTTGATCTTTTTGGACAACCAATAGAAATGGATGAATTGCTTGCACCTGTCACAACCGGTTTCTGGGAATGGTATAAAGTAGGTGATGTTCGTTACAATGTGTCTAACCCTATCAATGGTTTTGACGGAGGCCAAGGAATGCCTGCAGGTTGGTATTTTACCAATACAGGCAATACCCCACCTGCCACGGAGCCTGATGAAACAACCGGAGATATTGAGGTTTGCACCCCAACCCCTGACAAATGGAAGGTCTGTTTTTATCTCAAAGTGGTCGATGAATGTGAATCCAATCTGGATTGCACCATCTCCATGAGAACATTTTCAGATGGAGAGCTTGGCAGAAACCCAAGCCTGGCATGTGCTTATGATCAGGAGGAAGTTTTCATCACCAATATGGTTTGTTGCGTTAATCCGGGTATTCAAAACATTCAGGATTTTTCTGTGTGCAGCAATGATACTATTGCCTTTCAACCACAAACAAATCTTTTCCCCCCGGTTACATATACCTGGACAGCTGATCCCGATCCGTTTATCATGGGCGCAACTTCAGGAAATGATCTCGCTAGCTTTTACCAGGTATTGATCAATGAAACAGCAGTGCCGTTAAAAGTCCGGTATACCATCAGAGCTGAAGGAAATGGCTGTGAAACGGATACGGAGGAGTTTGAAATAACAGTACTCCCTCTCCCGACAAGTCGTATTACGGTGACGGGCCCCACGATTATTTGTAGTGGATCCACAGTCACTTTCAATTTTGAAAGCACTGGTACACCTCCCTTTGCTATTGGCTTGTACAGAGATAATGAATTATTTGCCAATGTGCTGAGTGAAAGCAATTTCCTCTCCATCCCCATTGATCCTGTTTTTGGTGGCCGTTTCAGGATCGGAACCCTCAGCGATGCTTCCTGTGATGGACAGGGAACAGGTTTTGTCAATGTGACCGTTAAACCAAATAGTTCAGTGATCATCGATACCACTATATGTGAAGGAGAATCTTTCATTGTCGGCACAGAAGTATTTGATGAAACCGGTACCTACACGGTGACGTTGGAAGATGGAGCTACAAACAATTGTGACAGTGTCGTATTTCTGAGTTTGACGATAGCCCCTACCATCACTGAATCGATAGATGAAATCATCTGTAACGGTGATACTTTATATGTTCTCGGCGAACCTTATACTGAGTCAACAACAGAATTAATTGAATATACAGGTCCTGAGGGATGCCCCAATTTTATTAACCTCCACCTGGTTGTTGAGGACACGTTTTCAATGGATATTGCGCAAACGATTTGCAATGGTGATACGCTTGATTTTGAGGGGATATTAGTGTACCAGGAAGGCACATATTCATTTGTTGAAGAGATTCGACCTGGTTGCTTTGAAGAAACAGTTTTACATCTTGATGTCCTGCCGGCCATCTTCATCAATGACCTGGCTATCATTGGTGATAATGGCACAAATTCTGGCGCCATCCTTGTCGAAATTATTGGTGGCTCGCCTCCATTTCAATTTTTATGGAATACAGGCCAGACTTCTGAAAGCTTATTCAATATCAAACATGGAACATATCAACTGACCGTAACAGATCGACTTGGATGTATACAAGTGTTTAGCTTCAATGTTCCAATGATATCAGGAACGAAAGACCTGACAAAATCAGACAATGAAATAAAAATCTGGCCTACAATGACAGCAGCCGGAGAAAAGATGCAGCTCCTGAATACAGGCCTGACTTCTGCTTCTGTTAACGGAATTACATGGTGGTCAACGCATGGTCAATCGTTGGATATAACGCTGGACCTTGAGATTGGTGCCGGAGCAAACGCTTACATCTATGTTCCTGAGCTCCTTGCTCCCGGAATATATTTCGTAAGACTATCACTGTCTAATGGAGAAAGTATTTGGACTAAAGTGGTATTGAACGAATAGGCTATCCTGTAAAAATGGAAAGGGATCCATTTGATCATCGCTGATCTATGAATCCCTTAACCTCTTGTGCCTTTTTCATCTCAAGTTGGATTGGCTTATGTCCTGTTGAACATAGGCGCATAAGGATGTGAAAGCACGATACCGGCTTCATTAACTTTCTAGGTTAACCGGTAACGGGTTGTGGCCACTAGGCCATCCCCACTGTCCGTATTATCAATCCTGTTTATGGCTACTCATTTTTGCCTTGGCATTATTTTCATCCATAAGGTATTGCAAACTGATTCGTTCAGTTTAAACAAGCAGTAAACGGATAATAGGACATATCTCTGTGGTAACAAATGATCCATTGATCATGGTTATAAATGTAAAAAGATCATAAGTAAAATGCAAATTTTTCCAGGCCTACTTATCAACAAGGTTATCAACAGGCGGCCTTGATGATTTCAATGAATCCTGCTGGTTGTAATGAAGCGCCACCAACAAGTCCTCCATCAACATCAGGAGCGGCAAAAAGAGTCGCTGCATTATCAGCTTTTATGCTTCCACCGTATAAAATCCTTATCTCATCGCTGATATCGCTGTCATATGCCTGTCGAATGGTGTCCCTGATAAACAAGTGCATTTCCTGAGCCTGCTCAGGTGATGCAGTCATGCCCGTACCAATAGCCCAAATGGGCTCATACGCAATAACTAACTTCCTGAAGGCATCTGGTCCGAGATGAAATATGCACTCTTCAAGTTGCTCCTTGACAAATTGATTTTGCTGGCTGGCTTGTCTAATGTCAAGAGACTCCCCACAACAAAAAATAGGGGTCAGGCCGCCTTCCAGAATCGCATCCACCTTCGATCTGACTATCTGGTTTGTTTCAAAAAAAAGTTGCCGACGCTCTGAATGTCCGGTGATGCAATATTTGATACCAAGGCTGTTTAACATCGCAACTGACACTTCCCCTGTATAAGCACCGGCTTTTTCTGCATGACAATGTTGTGCAGCTGGTAAAATTGACGTTCCTCCGACAAGTTCAACCAGCATCTGCAGGTGAGTAAAAGGGGGTGCTAAGACTACCTCGCATTCCAATACTTCAGGGAGCCCCTCTAAGAGCTGGTTAATCAGTTTTTCTCCTTCGGAAAGGGTAAGGTTCATTTTCCAGTTGGCAGCAACAATTTTTTTACGAGCCATGTTTTATACACTTTAGGTTGAAGATAAAATAGGAAGAAGGCAAAGATAAACAGCCAAATCCCCTATCCTATTAATTACCTGACAGAAACAACTTAAATCAGGAATGCCGTTGCAGGAGCAAACAGTTCGGCTCCGCTCACCGCACTGCTCCTGCAACGGCTAAAGGCATTAGATCTTCAAACCACACCCTTATTCTATAATCTTTGGTTCAATGTTTGCTTCAAGTTATTACAGGTAGACTTCCAATGTTTCCCGGGTCATGATCGTTTTGTTTATTTAGGGCCTGTGTAAAGGCTGGTCTGAACCGGATTAGATATATTTGCTGATAACCAATTGTTTGATTAAGTGATGTTTGTAATAAATACAACACCCCGGTAGTAACTGAAGATTGATGGCTAAGGAAAATATTTCAAAGGCAACCCGGTTTATCCACCGCGATTATAGCTGGCTTGATTTCAATTACAGGGTCCTTCAAGAGGCTAAAGACCCGAATGTGCCGCTGATGGAGAGAGTCAAGTTCCTGGCCATATACAGCAGCAATCTGGATGAATTCTTCAGGGTCAGGGTAGCTAATCATCGTAATCTCTTACAAGTCGGAAAAAAGACCATTAAGCAACTGGATTATGATCCGGAAACTGTCCTGCTGAAGATCCAGAAGATAGTAAGTGAACAGGCGGTAGAATTCGGTGAAATATTCCAGCATCAGATTGTTCCTGAGTTAAAGCGACACGATATACACCTCGTCCAGCGAGAAGAGTTGTCGCAGGAACAGGAAGCCTTTGTGGATACCTATTTTCAGGAGAATCTTCTTCCGTTTGTCCAGCCGGTTTTATTAGTTAAAGACAAGATCAGGCCATTTCTCAACAATAAGGCCTTATACCTGGCTATCCTGATGAAGGACAAGGAAAATGCCTCAACCCAGGAGCAATACGGAATTATCAAGATTCCTTCCGATCATCTCCCCAGGTTTATAGAGCTGCCTACCCGAAAACCAGGTCATGAACTGATCATGCTGGACGAGATCGTAAGACATAGTGTGATGTGGCTTTTCCCTGGCTATCAGATCATCAATACATACTCTATCAAACTGACCCGTGATGGTGAACTTTATATAGATGATGAATATCAGGGTGACCTGGTCAAGAAGATCAAAAATAGCCTGCTCAAGAGAGATGTGGGACCTGCATCCCGACTGGTGTTTGACAAAACCATACCATCACAGTTCTTGCAATACCTGATGAATGTCCTCGGGGTAGAAAAACTGGGCTTATTCCCGGAAGGTCGATTCCATAACAACTTCGATTTTTTCAAGTTTCCTTCCTTTGGCATGGATCATCTCAAAGACCAGCCATTACCACCAATGGATTATCAGCCGCTCGCAAATGCGGAATCCATTTTTGAACCCATTCGGGCAAATGACCACCTGATACATGTTCCCTATCATAAGTACGAACCGGTTATAAAATTTTTCGAACATGCTGCTAAGGACCCAAATGTCACCCATATAAAGATTATCCAATATCGTGTTGCCCCCAACAGCAGGATCATGGAAGCATTGATCAATGCTGTCAAATCAGGTAAGCAGGTCTACGCTTTTATTGAAGTCAAAGCCCGCTTTGATGAAGAAGCAAATCTTCGCTGGGGTGAACAACTCGAGAAAGCTGGTATTGTGGTCCGGTATAGTTTCCCTGGATTGAAGGTTCACAGCAAACTGGCGCTGGTCAGGCGATTGGAGCCAGATGGCCCGCAGCTCTATTCCTACTTGAGTACCGGTAACTTCCATGAAGTAACAGCAAGGATCTATAGTGATCAGGGCTTATTTACGTCCGATAAACGAATCACCAGCGAAGTGGCGAGAATATTCTCCTTCCTTGAAACCGTCAAACTACCAAGTGAGGAATTCAAGCATCTGCTCGTAGGCCAGTTTAATCTGAGAAAGACACTGATCCAACTGATAGACTTTGAAATCGCTGAAGCAGGAGCAGGCAGGGCAGCTTCTATTGTCCTCAAGATTAATAGTCTTCAGGATGAAGAGATGATCGAGAAGCTCTATGAAGCTAGTCAGGCAGGTGTCAAAATCGAATTAAACATCAGAGGAATCTGCTCCTTGATCGCAGGCAAGAAAAGTCTGAGTGAAAACATCAAGGCCTTTAGTATTGTCGATCGATTTCTTGAGCACAGTCGTATATTCCTTTTCCATCACGGAGGGCAGGAGAAAATGTATTTGGCTTCAGCAGACTGGATGGAGCGCAATTTGTCCTTTAGGATCGAGACCGCTTTTCCGATCTATGATCGGGTATTAATGGCCGAAATCAAGGATATACTTGCCATACAGCGCAGTGATAATGTAAAAGCCAGATCACTCAACTATCAACACATCAATGAATATTTGCTGAATGACTCAGATCTGGCTATTCGTTCACAACATGAAACGTATTTCTATCTAAAGCGCAAATACGAAGAACTCCATCCAAAGGAATAGCCGTTTCATTTTCATCCGCGGTTCAATTGACTTCAAAAACACTACTTATTTACAATTAATTTTCAGGGTATACCATGTGGTATTGCATATGATTATACCTGCATATTTGCTTTTGTAATCAATGTATTCCCATGCAACTGCTGACGAAGTCCGGACCTCAATCCATCCGGCGAAATATTAATATGCGCTCCCTGTGGATCGAATATCCAAGAATTCAATCAGGTAATGATGTGCTTGCTGTGTTGTTCAATCGTGAACAGGCAGACAAAATGTTTAAACTACCGATACTGATGGCCGATAGTCAAGGCATTGAAATAAAACTCCCATCCTTTCTGACCGGGATGTTCTATTTGAAAGTTGAGGATGGTGATCAGTCTTTTCTAAGGCAGATTGCGATCCAGTAGGGGAAAACCCTGAAAATAAAAATTGGGTGTTTTCGTCCATATATGAAACAAAATATTGAGTGACCTTTACATCGTTGATAGTTAATAAAGCAATTCAACAAAAAAGGAAAATAAAAGCGGGGATTTAGTTTTGGTTTATGCCTGCTTAAAGATTATAAAGGGGTGAGACTTGCCGGGGTCGTCAAAGGGTGACGCCGGCATTTTTTTTTGCCTATACCCTACCTGAAATGCCCACCTTAAAGAAGAATTGAGGGATTTAGCCAGCAAGCTTTTCTGCAAGATCTTCCCACTCTATCATAAGTCTTTCCAACTCAGCCTTCTTGGCTTCATAGCTATTGACTTCCTTTTGGAATCCTGGTGACTGATAGAATTCAGGATCAGCGAGCACCACCTCCTTCTCTTTGATGAATTGCTCGCAGGCACTGATTTCTTTTTCAACTATTCCAAACCGTCTCTGCAGATTTTTCTTCTCCTGGTCTGAGATAGTAGAAACCTGTACTGGTTTGGCTTCTGCAACATTTGATAATTTATTTTCAGAAGCCGTTTTGGTTTTCAATGCAGCGGCCTGTGATAATGCATCGAGGTTTTCAATGCCTTTCTTGCTAAGCATCTCATCGATATCACCGATATATTCTTTAATCTGTCCTCCTGCAAACTCAAGCGTACGTGAAGTCAGTCCTGTCAGAAAGTCCCGGTCGTGGGAAATAATAATAAGCGCCCCAGGATAGTCCATCAAGGCATCCTTCAACCTCTGCTTGGCCTGAATATCAAGGTGGTGTGTAGGCTCATCCATGATCAGCAGATTGGTCTGCGATAAGATCATGCATGCTAATGCTAACCTGGCCCTTTCTCCCCCTGACAGGACGGAAACCTTTTTACCGGAATCCTCTCCACTAAAGAGGAATGCTCCCAGGATTGCCCTCACTCTAGGTCTTACCTCCGGAGCTGCAAGTGCTTCGATAGTATGAAGTACTGTTTTGGTACCATCAAACAATTCTGTCTGATCCTGGGCGTAATAGCCCATCAATACCCTTTCATTTACTTCCAGCAAACCATCTGTAGGAGGTGTTTTACCACCGATCATCTTGGCCAGTGTGGATTTTCCTTGTCCATTCTGACCTACAAAAGCAACTTTCTCATTACGCTCGAGGTCAAACTCAACATTTCGGAGTACTTCCTTCGGACCATAATTTTTTGAAAGATTCTTGGCATGGATCATCGTTCGGGGCGCACGATCTAAAACCGGAAACTTGATCTTCATTGCTGAATTATCTTCTTCCTCCAGTTCGATGACCTCCACTTTTTCAAGCTGTTTTTCGAGCGATTTGGCCATGCTGGCTTTTGACGCTTTGGCCCTGAATCGATCAATCAGTTTTTCAGTGCGCTCAATATTCTTTTGCTGATTCTGGTATGAAGCCAATTGAATCTCCTTATACTTTTGCCGCTCTTCCATAAATGCAGAATACGGCAATGGCATATCATATAGTCTACCGAGTGAAATCTCAATAGTCCTGTTAGTCAGTTGATCCAGAAAACGCTTATCGTGTGATACCAGCAGTATGCCGGCCTCCGATGACTTGAGATATTTTTCAAGCCATATAATGGATGGCATGTCCAGGTGATTCGTAGGCTCATCAAGTAGCAGATAATCAGGACTACCTAGCAGCAGTTTTGCAAGTTCTACACGCATTTGCCATCCGCCAGACAATTGCCCAACAGGTTTGTCAAATACCTCTTCATCAAAACCAAGTCCTTTTAATACCTTCTGGATGTCACCTTCGATCGTTCCAGCACCCAGATGATCAAGTTCAGCATAGAGCTCACTGATACGCTGACTCAGATGCATGATGTGATCATCATCTGTGCTATGCGTCAGACCGTGTGTTGTATGTTCTATCTCTTCATTGATTTCCTTTACTCTGTCAAAGGCTGCATAGGCAGCTTCCATCACGGTGAGGTCCGGATCAATAGAAATCTCTTGTTTGAGGTAAGCCATGCTCGCAGGCCTGTCAATCAGGCCTGAGTCCGCTTCATTTAGTCCAGCGATAATCTTAAGCAAGGTGGATTTGCCGGTTCCATTCCGGCCTATAAGCCCGACTTTCTCGCCCATACGGAGCGAAAAAGTGACGTTATCAAGTAATGTTCTGTCCCCGAATTTGGTGTTGATGTCCTTCACTAATAGCATAGCGGGCGCAAAGGTAGGGAATGTAAGGGGGATCCCCAATAAAGGTTCATAAACAGGATTGAAAGTGCTGGTTTTCAGCCAGTTGTGACAGCTTGCCCTACATACGCATGCCACAATGTCCTAACTTATTGATTGTTTGATCGTTAGGAGGTGTTTTAACACTTTTTCAAATTTGATTTCTTAATTCAGATTTGGCTGCTCTGGAAGCTGAGCCAAAACACTGTACACGTCCCCTTTATGATGCATGACCTGATTCCAAAGCCGGGATGGCTTTGACTTAAAGACATAATTGGCATGTGCTTCGGCGGTAATCCAGGAGCTGGCATCCAATTCCTCAATGAGCTGACCGGGAGACCAGCCCGAATACCCGACAAAAAACCGGATGTTTTCACTCTTGATCAAGTCCTGTCCGATAAGGAATTTGAGTTTTTCAAATTCGCCGCCCCAGAATACACCTGGTGCGATTTCAGTGCTGCCATCCAGTAGCAGCCCGACGTTATGAATATAATGTATGGTGTTGGTGGATACAGGACCACCATAATATGCAGGAGCTTCAATCTGAGGAAAATCCTCAACCAATTCAGTGATACTCACCGTGAGTGGCTTATTAATGATAAAACCAACCGTGCCTTCATCTTCAGCATGATCTGTCACGAGAATGACGGCTCTGCGGAAATTTGAATCCGCCATAAAAGGTTCTGCTACCAGCAGACTCCCGGTATGTACTTCATACTTCATCATTTATTCAAACGATGTAATCGTGGCTTCCTTATCTATTTTCTTTACAAATCCTCCTAATACCTTACTTCCAAATTCTACATACTCCGAAATACCATTCTCTTTCATCGTTTCGATGGTATTGGTCCACTGAACAGAGGATGTCAACTGATGCAACAGTTTATGCCTGATGGTATCCGGATTGACCGTAGGATCAGCATCTACATTCTGATATACTGGACAGATAGGTGCATGGAAGACTGTTCTGTCAATTGCTTCAGCAAACATATCTCTTGCCGGTGTCATCAGTGGAGAATGAAATGCTCCTCCGACTACAAGCATAATGGCGCGTTTAGCACCTGCTTTTTTACATGCTTCTGCTGCCATTTCAACAGAAGCGGTCTCTCCTGAGATCACCACTTGTCCTGGACAGTTGTAATTAGCTGCAACAACAATACCCGGTGTGTCAAGGCATATCTGCTGCACAACTTTATCATCGAGTCCAAGGATAGCCGCCATGGTACTGTCGGTAATCTCACAAGCTGCTTGCATCGCAGTGGCCCTGGCAGACACCAATTTCAACCCTGCTTCAAAATCAAGTGCCTTGGCTGCAACGAGGGCAGTCAGTTCACCTAACGAATGTCCGGCTACTGTATCGGGCACTCCTGCATCTTTCGATTGGAAAGTGGCATAACTATATACAAAGACTGCAGGTTGAGTCACCTCAGTGCGCTTCAACTCCTGCTCAGCGCCATGAAACATCAGATCCTTGAGACCATAGCCGAGAATTTCGTCAGCCTGATCAAAGAGATACCTGATGGATGGGACTTGTTCATACAAGGCCGATCCCATACCTGTCAGTTGAGATCCTTGTCCCGGAAAAATAAATGCTCGTTTGTTTGCCATTAACTTAGATCTGATGATATCAATTGTAAAAACTCATTACGGGTTTCTACTTTATTAAATTGTCCTGTAAATGCAGAGGTAGTAGTCCTGGAGTTTTGCTTTTGAACGCCACGCATCATCATGCACATATGGCGAGCCTCGATCACCACCGCGCATCCAAGTGGCTTAAGGGTCTCATCAATACAATGCAGAATTTCGTGCGTCAGTCTTTCCTGGACTTGCAACCTTCGTGCAAAAATATCAACCACTCTTGGAATTTTACTCAATCCGACGATATGTCCGTTTGGAATATAGGCTATATGGGCTTTTCCAAAGAAAGGAAGCACATGATGCTCACATAAGGAATAGAGCTCAATATCCTTGACAATGACCATCTCGCTGTATTCTTCTGCAAACATAGCTGACATCAGCACCTTCGAAGGATTGAGATCGTAACCATGGGTCAGGAATTGAAGAGCCTTAGCAGCCCGTTCCGGTGTTTTGAGCAGGCCCTCCCGCGTTGGGTCTTCCCCTATCAAACGGATCAGTTCGGCATAATTGGTTTGCATGGCCAGCGTCGATTCCTGGGCATACTGTTCGTCTTTGCTGTATTTTGGCATCGAATGCAGATAAAGTGTGGTAAGATAAATGTTTACGTTTCAATTGGGAATAAAAACCTGGTCGAATTTCAACCTAAGGACGTGTCTTTCCACATCTCTTTGCTTAACAATGTGATTCTCCAAAGGTTGAAAAGTAAGGTGCGGGTTTTAATAAAGTGCAAAAACCTCTTCAAGCCCCAAATGGCCGTGTTTCATCTATTCATTTAGCTCCTTATCTATAAAACTGGCAGAGAATCAAATGCCTGTCTAAATTTGTACTGTGACCAACGTACAAAACCGTAACCGCCTCTTCCGCTTCCTGCAGTTTGTGCAGCGACCCTGGGTGATCCATGGCGTTTTTTGGTCATTGGTATTCATGCTGATGTTGATGGCCGGCAATGATAACGGTACTTCGCTGCTCGAAATCACAAGGATCATGATCAACATCGCCTTCTACATGCTGGTGGTGTACATCAACCTGGGATACCTGATCCCCCGGTTCCTCAATCAGAAGAACTTCATGACCTATGTATTGCTGCTCCTGGCGATGGTGGCTGTCTTTACCCCCATCAAGGTCATGTTACTCTACATCACCTACGAGGAGGTTGATCCCAGAGAATTCCTGGTCATGAACCAGCATACGATCTTTCTGCTGCTCTTTACGATTGCAGGAGGATCTACCGTCATCAAGATCATCTCGGACTGGCAGCGTCATCAGCGCGATCGCAAGGATCTGGAAACCCAGCGGATGCAATCTGAAATCAAATTTCTCAAATCGCAGATTAATCCACATTTCCTTTTCAATACGCTCAACAGTCTCTATGCGCTCACACTGAAGAAATCAGACAAGGCGCCAGAGATCGTCATCAAGCTCTCTGAGATGATGCGCTATATGCTCTATGAAAGTAATGAGCGTCGGGTTCCATTGCAAAAAGAAGTCAATTATATCCAGAACTATCTGGCCCTCGAAGCTCTGCGGCAGTCGGGTCATGCCGATATCCGTTTCAATGTAGAAGGCCAGATTACAGATCAAACGATAGCCCCATTGATCTTTATTCCCTTCCTGGAGAACAGTTTCAAGCACGGCCTCAATCACCAGATCAGTGACGGCTATGTCCATGTCACCATGAAGGTGCTGGACAACAAACTACTCCTGCGGATTCTTAACAGCAAGCCGGCTCAATTGCCACAGCCTTCAGAAAAGACAAGTGGTGGAATCGGTCTGGCCAATGTACAACGACGTCTTAACCTACTCTACCCTAACCAATACAAACTCGATATCGAGGATAGTGACAAGGAACATATTGTTGAACTTTCTTTAGCTTTAACAGCTTAACTTTTTAAAATCTACCCTACTATGATGAATACACTGATCATCGACGACGAACCATTAGCGCTGGATGTGCTGGAAACGTACATCAGTCAAATGCCTGATCTCAACCTGGTGGGCAGATGTTCGAATGCACTGGAAGCAAACGAAATGTTGCGGAATAACCAGGTTGACCTTATCTTCCTCGATATCCAGATGCCTCAATTGTCCGGTGTGGATTTTATAAAGACCCTGACGAATCCTCCGATGTTCATCTTCACCACCGCCTATAGCAATTATGCCGTTGAGGGGTATGAATTGAATGCCATCGACTACCTGCTCAAGCCGATTTCCCTTGACCGGTTTATGAAAGCAGTCAATAAAGCGACAGAGCAATTTGAATTGCGCAAACGCGAAGAGAATTCAGAAGCTGGAACTCCGGGAGAGGGCGTTGAATTCTTCTTTGTCAAGGCAGATAAGAAACTCGTCAAGATCAAATATGATGAGATCCTCTACATCGAAGGCTTGAAAGACTATGTGATCATCCGCCTTGAACAAGGTCGTGTCGTCACCTTACAAACGATGAAGAGTCTTGAAGACAAACTACCACTCACCAAGTTTAAACGCATACACCGATCCTATATCGTCTCCATAGATAAGATCCATGCTGTAGATGGTACTTCTGTAGATGTCTATGAGAAGGGGCAGATCAAGCAGCTTCCGATCGGTAAGAATTATCGGGATGAGATACTGGAGATTGTGAATAGGAATAAGCTTTAGGATGACCCCCTACCCCCTGAAAGGGGGTGCTGATAATTTTGAATATCCATAAAAATCATCTCCCCCTTTCAGGGGGCAGGGGGTCAGCGCAATTCATCTCCCCCTTTCAGGTCTATGTGCAGCGCAGATCCCGCCTCGAATGAGCATGCGGGAGCACAGGGAGTAAAACGAAATCAACTCCCCCTTTCAGGGGGCCGGGGGACAGAAAGATCATCTCCCCTTTCAGGTCCATAGCGTAAATCTCGCCTCGAAAGAGAAGTGGAGGGCAGGGTGCAGGGAAATCATCCCCTTCCAGGGGCAGGGGGTCAAACTGATCAAAAGAGGAAATTAGAAATACTACCTAATCACCGACAGCAACTGTGTCATCACCCCATGGGTATGATTCACTTGCATGTAATACAGGCCTGCAGGCAATGCAGAGATATCTATCTGGTGGTGCTTCTGATTGATATCATCATAGTTTCTGATGACTCTGCCTTGAGGATCTACCAGACTTACAGACTTAATAGCTGTTTTACCATTGAGGTGGATATCAACGAAGTCTTGAGCAGGATTTGGATAGACAATCAGGTTGTATTGATCCGCTGATGAATTACCACGATCATATGTGAGGATGACTTCATCACCTTCAACATCGTAAAGCGTTCCATCAGATCCCATAGCAGTTCCAGCATGAAAGAAATAGGAATCTGAATTATTCCGTCATCTTCTTTGAATCCTTCAAAATCATCAGTTATAATAAATGTTATCGTCCCGATTACACCAAATCCGCTTGCTCCATTTCCTCCAGCTTTTGCATAACCGGCATCAATCCGACCGGTCCATGGAACTTTACCTAATGAAATGGAAGGAGAACCTTCAGCCAACCATGAATTCTGATGAAAGGTTACGGTTACGGAAGCAGAGTCCATCATTGCAGGAGGAATATTCACAGAAAACTTCGCTCCCTTCATGTCCAGGACAGGGACATTCGCATTTCCAAAAGCAACATCGAGAATAACCACATCCCCTGAATCGAGTGAAAATTGCACAGGAATTAGAGAAAATTGATAAGGCAATTTTTGCTGCACATCCTTCACAACAACATCATGCGCCCGATAGTAATGCTCATCAATAAGATCAACATCATTTGCAGTTATAGCCCCATCCCCATTAGCATCAAGATATTGTGTCCCAAGGTTGTTTCCTGAAAAATTCCAGTTATCAGCATGCTGACCAAACCAGGTTTCAGGATTGTTGTAAGAACGAACAGGTCCGGTTTCACCCAACCTGTAACCAATCGTCAGGAGGTCACTCATATCGACCTGACCATCAAGATCGGCATCACCCGGCCATACACAATCACGAATACAGGCACATGTCTCTGCTTCAGGAGCTTCGATAACATTCATATCCACCTTGACCAGATAGCAAAGGTTGGAAGGCTGAATGCAGTAATAATATTCAAAATGATCTGAACCCGTATACCCTGCTTCAGGTTCATAAACCAACATATTGAAAGCATCAATGGACTCACAAGGCAAATCAATAGTATTCAGTCCTTCATAATTCACCAAAGCCCCATGCTGAGGTTCCTGAGTGATAATGTAGGAAAAGTCAGTATAAGCTATAGGATAATCAATGGTAAGGGGAAGATCTTTGTTGTCTGAAACTGGTATGTGAAAACATTTTCAGGTTCCAGATCAGTCACGTGAATAAATACGGTAGCAGTCTCGCAATAAACTGTGTCTTCAAAGCAAGATGTGTATGTGAATTTGTCTACGCCCCGATAACCCGGAAACGGGCTATAGGTGAAAGAACCATTACCTGAGTTCAACAAAGTGCCCTTACCTGGATTCGTATGAGAAGTAAGTTCAAAATCAAGGAGGTCATTATCCAATACATTGAAACTGACACTCAGTGCAGGTCGGACATAAAACTTATCATCACGGGCCTGAACATTGATAGCTTTTTCGTAGACAGTGATATAATATTCCCGGCAACCAATCCAGCTAGTCCAACCTTAAAGGTATCATTACCAGTAAATCCTGCATTTGGAGTGTATACCCAGGCAAAAGGGCTTATAGAATCAAGCTGACCGTTGGAGGGGCTATTCTCAACCACAAATCCTTCAAAAGGGGTTATTACCTCAAGTGGCTCCTGATTCAGCAGATATTTCTGAAAGGTAAGTTGATCCTGAAGATTTGGATCCCTCACTAAAACATGAGCAGTTCCTTGTGAACAATTACCTGTTGCATCACAAGCGATATATTGAATCCAGGTATCACCCGTAAAATCAGCATCTGGGGTAAACAAAATTGAATCTCCGGTAGCATTGATGGACGCTACACCGGCATTAACGACAGAAACTGAGGATAAATAGAAAGATCCTGCAGAAGCAGAGTCATTGTGGAGTACATCCAGTGGAACATCAATTCCGCCAAGATCAATAACATATTGGTCTGCATTGTAACCACAATCTCATTCCTTACATTGAACCGATACCATTTGGTAACCTGGTGAATTGGAGCTGAAATAGTGTAGTAGGAAACAATGTAGTCAGTAGTGCCCACAGCACCTGGAAAAGGGGTAAACATCACTTTAACAGTGTTATTTCCACTATTTGAAATCCCTGCTGTACCCAATTGCGAACTTACATCCTGAACTTCGCCAAAAGCGTAATCAGTAGAGGCAGCAAACTGATCTGAATAACTAGAACCTGTGCTTTTGAGATTGACAACAATGGGATCAGCTAGTTGCGAGAAGGCCACAGGCAAAGCCAGGAGTGAAAAAATCACTACCAAAATGGTCTGTATATGGGACAGAATCTTCATTTTTGGTTCCCGTAGGTTGGACTATGAGTTATAAAAGCGTGTGCAAGATACTAACTTCAAACCGTTGAAGGCAACTTTTGTTGAAAAAATATTGATCTTTCTTCAAGCGGCCAACTAACATGCTGATAAACAATGATTTAATTGCTTGTAAAATTAATGAAACCAGGTAAATAATGACTTGAATATAGTTTATTACCATATCTTTTGATCACAAAATCAAGTCTTTACAAAATCCAAAAAAATGTATAATATTTGTCATTATGCGTGAGGGCAAACTTTATAAGGCTATCGTCCGGCTTAGTGGTCATGAATTAAACAGACTTCATCGTTTTATTCTAAGTCCTTTCTTTAACCGCAATGATTCCTTAGTTCACCTTTTTGAATGGATTAAAAATGATCTCAAGGAGGAGATGACAAAGCCTTTAGCTAAAGAAGATCTTTGGAGCATCTGTTTTGGAAAAAAGGAAAAATTTGATGACGGTCGATTTCGAAAACTCCAAAGCGATCTCCTCCGCTTGGTTGAGGAGTTTTACGCACAGGAAGCATTTGAAGCTAATTCGATTCACAAGGCTAAATATCTACTTGAAGCCATTTATGACCGAAATCTGATTGAACTCCAGCGAGTGCGCTAAAAACAGCCAAACGCTTTGCAGAAGAGCAAATCCTAAAACCAGCTTCTCACTATTATTACAAATACGAAATTGAGCAACGTACTTTTTTACTGAACAGGTTTCAAACTGAAAGAAGCATAAAGTCTAATATTGAGGATATCGCTAAGAATCTTGACCGATTCTACCTGGCTGAAAAATTAAGATATTATTGCACTATCCTCGATCATCAAAATTTGATTGAAATCGATTACAAAATGTTGTTTATTGATGAAATAATTGAACATGTAAAATCGAATGATTATAGTGACACACCGCCAATTAAAATATATTATCAAATTCTGCTTTGCTATAAGGAGCCTGACAATCGTCAACACTTTGACAGCATAAAGGAGCTGATAAAAAAACATATACACATCTTTCCTGAAATTGAAGTTGCAGAAATTCTTGATTCAGCTTTAAACTATTGTATAAAACAAATGAATCGGTCATTCAGAATTTGTTTTGGAGGCTTTCAATTTATACCAAGAATGGCTACCGCGTGGATTGCTACTTGTACAGGGCAAGTTAACTCCCTTCCATTTTAAGAACATCGTGTTCGCAGGCCTTCGGTTAAATGAATTTGATTGGGTCGAAAATTTATACATGACTACAGCGTCAATCTAGATGAAAAACATAAATTTAATGCTGCACCTTCAATTTGGCTCAGCTCTACTTTTATAAGAAAGAGTATAAAAAAGTAATTCAGCAATTAAGTCAGGTCGAGTATGATGACATCACTTACAACCTAAATTCTAAAACATTGCTGATGGCCAGTTATTATGAGCTTGATGAAATCGAGGCTTTAGGTTCTTTATTGGACGCATTCCGCATTTATTTAAATAGAAATAAAGATATTCCTGCAACTAGAAGGAAACACTTATTCAACACTATAGTCTGATTCGAAAACTATCTAAGATCAACAAGGAGATACCAAGCAAATTGAAAAACTTACAAACGAAGTTGAGACCACCCAGGGCGTCGTCAGCAAAAACTGGATCCTTGAAAAGTTAGCTGCTCTGAAATAGGCAAGGAGCAAGGGGCCGCAAAGATCCTGCCATATATCAGGGCTTTAGGGCAAAGTTGGTCATGGATTTGTGTGAGGGATATTCTTTACATGATTTAGTATTCTTGTCTTATTCCAACACCATATCCGAAAGCGTTGTCAACCTTTCACTTTTAGTATACCTTTGCGACCAAGACTTATACCCGATATGAAGATTCTACCCTATCTATTCCTCCTCTCCCTCTTAACTGCCTGCGGTCCTTCCGTCCAGGAAAAAAAAGTCGCAGTCGATACCGCCTTCGCAGATTATCAAAAACTACCGGCGGACAGTTCCGCTCCAGAATTACTGACTACCCTGGCTGATTATACCGGCTCTAAGGCCAGTATTGAAGACAAAACATAACTGCCGATACGGTGCTCAAATACATAGCGAAGAATATGTTCAATGACTCTACCTTCAGGCTGAATGAACCGCGCGCCAACCTCTATATCGACGCCGTTGAAGCTCCTTTCAAAGCCGAACCCGCGCTGACCAAAGCCCCTGAATACATTCACCATTCCTCTGTGACCGCTCGCACGCTCCTTGATATTCCAAAGGCTATCGAACTCTATGACTGGATCATTGCCACCTACCCTGCTCATCCCAGAGCTGCTACTTCATTATTCCTAAAGGCTTTTACGTATGACAATGACCTTAAGGATTTTGACAAAGCCGGTGTGTATTACAAGGATTACCTGGCGAAGTACCCGAATGATGAGTTTTCAGAGTCCGCTAAGTTCCTGCTCGATAATCTCGGAAAGTCGGAGGAGGAATTGAAGAAAATGCTGGAGGAGAAGGCGAAGGAGAACGTTCAATAATTTTGAGCTGCCAGCTTCGAGCTACCAGCTTCCAGAGTTGATTAGTAGATAGAAGGAGTCAAACACTAGAATAAATTAAACAATTCTTATCTGTTGTTTATCAAACGGACTGAGGGCAGTGCCGTTGACTTCGGCTTCGGCTTCGAGGTAATATTCTGACTTGACATTTTTGAGGGCCTTGGCGGTATCGACTAGTTTTTTGAAGACAAAGTTCTTGTCGCCCAGTTCATCCATATCTGACTTGACAATCGTGAAGGGTAATTCAAAATCCAGGAGGATGACTTCATGCGCCGGCACTTCTATCTTTTCATCTAACTCGATCTCCCCTATCTTGTATTGATCGGTCAGTTTGTTTTTAAACCTGCCCCGGATATATTTTTCGGTCAGCGTGATTTTGATTTTTGTCACAGTCTGCAGGTGCATGGACTCAAACCTTAGTTTGCCTTCGATGACACCAGATGACCCTGATACTTCATCAGGTAGGATCATCTCGATCTTTACCCCTTCTATCCCCAGCCATCTTTTTACTTTTCCAAACATATTTCTTCTGTTTACCGATTACTGAATACCGTATACTGCTTACCGTTTACTGTATACTGATTACCGATTACTTCACAAACCTCTTCATCCACGACTCCCCCAACGGCACGGTCCAGCGACTGATATAATCCTTCCTGGTAGTGACCAGATTATCAAATACTCTGGTATCCATCTTGACTCTTCCGCTTTCGACCACGGCCTTTAAACAAGCCAATGGGGTGATTTGTAACTGCTCATCCTGATCCAGCCAGGCCACGTTATTTCTCTCTAACAGCTTTCGGCCGTATTTCAGTTCAAGGCTTTTGACGAAAGACACCGATTTATCGATCGAACACCCACTTGCTGAGGAATTGGTCTCATCGACGACGAGTACCACGAACAAATCATGCATGACTCCTCCAATGGCTTTGAGCTCATGATTGTGGCTCGTCCATTGCGTACAGAAGCTTTCAATATCAGCATTGATCTTTGGGATATCCCCATCTTCAAATGGCCTGTCTGCCTGGTAGATCCAGACTCTTGATTCATCCGGGAAGGCAAGGAGATTTCTCATTATTTAAATCCTGTTTTGTGATGTGTGTGTGGGCTAAAGCCCGGAATTTTGTTTGATCCATTCCACGGCCTAAAGGCCGTGGCAATTATAGATTCTACCTTTCTTCTTGTTTTCTGTCCCCCGACTTGAAAGTCGGGGCTATTCAATTTGATTTTCAATTTAACATAATGAAACTCACGTCTCACGTCTCACGTCTCAGTCAACTCACAATTCACAATTCACTTTTCAATTCTGCTCAGCACCAATTCCGACAAATCATACACCATCACCTCATCTTGCTTATCCGCTGCCTTTACACCATCAGAAAGCATTGTCATACAAAACGGGCAATTGGCTACAATAGTTGCAGCTCCGGTCTCAATGGCTTCCTCAGCCCTTTCTATGTTAATGCGCTTATCGCCGGGTTCATCTTCTTTGAACATCTGTGCACCACCTGCACCACAGCACAAGCCATTTGAGCGGGAGCGACTCATTTCTTTAAGCTCGATTTTCAATTGCGCCAGTACTTCCCTTGGCACTTCATAGACTCCATTTACCCTGCCCATGTAACATGAATCATGATAGGTGACGGTCAGTGGCTCTGCACTCTCCTTCAACTTAATTTTACCATCCTTCAACAACTGATGGATGAGTTGTGTGTGATGGATGACATCATAGTGACCTCCTAAAGCGGGGTATTCGTTTTTAAGCGTATTAAAACAATGCGGACAGGATGCAATGATCTTTGTGATACCATACTGCTCCAGTGTACCGATGTTCTGGTGCGCCAGCATCTGAAACAAAAACTCATTGCCTGCTCTCCGCGCAGGATCACCAGTGCATGCTTCTTCATCACCAAGTATCGCAAAATCCACCCCCGCCTCGTTGAGTAATCTCACCAGAGCCACACTGATTTTCTGTGCCCTTGGATCATAGCTGCCCGAGCACCCTACCCAGAATAAATATTCCGGTTTGCGGCCTTCAGCTGCAAACTCCTGCATGGTTTTTATTTCATTGTTCATGTCCATCTTTTGCCCCTAAATCCCCTGAAGGGGACTAAATTTTGCTTAGCCTTAGCCTACGCTTAAGCCTCATTTCACTGTTCACTTTTCATTTTTCACTTTTCACTCTTCACTTTTCACTTATTTGTTCGGTCCACTTACTCCTCGCCTCCGGCACCTGCCATACCGACCCACTACTCTCCAGTGCATTAAACATAGGCACCCACTCTGCAGGCCCTTTGGATTCCATGAGTATCTGATATCTCCTCATCTGGAGAATGGGTTCAAGCGGATCGATCAAGACAGGGCATGCTTCCACACATGCATTGCAGGTCGTACAGGCATTGATCTCTTCTTCCGTAATTCGATCAAATAAGGAAAGTCCATCATCGAAATTTGAAATATCCAGCTTCACATGTTCACCACGAGTATCTTTCCGTATGTATTGTTCTGATCCGGAATGGAGTTTATCTGCGACTTCTTCAGTTCGGTCACGTATGTCCATCATGACCTTACGTGGAGATAATTTCTTACCCGTTAGATTTGCCGGACAGACTGCTGTACAGCGACCACATTCTGTGCATGTGTAGGCGTCAAGGATACTCTTCCATGACAAACCTGAGATATCCTTTGCACCAAATTCCGGATTGGTGTCTGCTTCAACCTGTGCATCACCTGTTGATGCTATACCTAACATGGATCGCACTTCATTCATGATCACTGGCATATTGGACATCTCACCCCTTGATCGCAATTTGGCAAACCATGTATTGGGAAATGCAAGAAAAATATGGAGATGCTTGCTGTACGATAAGTACACGATGAAGCCATAGACTACCAGTACATGCATCCACCATCCGAGCCGCTCAATCCACATCAGCCAATCGGCAGACCATCCACTGAATAACATCGGGCCGAGCCAACCACTCACAGGCAGATACCCGGTGGATGGATAGTGTTCCTGGCCCATTTGCTGCAATACTGTATCTGCGCTATTCATGAGCAGGATAGCAGTCACGAGCATGATTTCTCCAAGCAAGATGAGATTAGCGTCAAGCCTGGGCCATGCAGTCATCTCTGCTTTCCAGAAACGCGAGAGTCTGAGAATATTTCTACGGGCCAGGAAAATAATAGTGGCCACAAAGGCAAGTGCAGAAAGAATTTCTATCAGGCCAATTACCATCGTATAGAACCAACCGAGATAGTTGGCAAAAAATCGATGCGTACCAAAGAAACCATCAATAAAAATTTCAAGCAGTTCGACTTGTGTCAGGATAAAAGCTGTATAGATAAAGAGGTGCAGGACGGCTGGAATAAAGCGCTTAAACATCTTCTGCTGACCAAAGGCAACCAGCAAAACATTTCTCCAACGCTGCGTTTCGTTTCCAGCTATTTTTTCTGATTTTCCGAGATGGATGTTTTTCCAGATTCGGTAAAATCGCTTCCCTGCCCAGGTAAAGGTGACCAGGGTGAGTATGATAAAAAAGATAATGTTGACAGGCATCTGAGCGTTGACTTATCGGCAAACAAAGATTAGTAATTTTCCACATCTCTGACTACTTTCGCCAAACAATACTTTCAACCCAAGTGTCCAATGGCATTTCCGGCTGAAGAAAGTAAAATGGATGTATGAAAATATTAGACCAGGCACAGATAAAGCAGAAAATCAAGCGATTAGCTATCGAAATTCTGGAGAACAATTTTGAGGAAAAATCGCTCGTCCTGGCCGGGGTGAATAACAACGGGACCGGTTTTGCGAAGCTTTTGGAGAAGGAACTGAAGAAAATCACCGAAATCAGCATTCAGATAGTAACCATCCGACTCAATCCTGCGGCCCCTCTATCCGGGCCTATTGAAATAAATACACCTATTGAGTCCCTGAAAGGCAAAAGTATCATTGTCGTAGACGATGTGGCCAATACCGGTAGGACCACTTTCTATGCCTGCAAACCAATCCTTGACATTATTCCAAAGAAACTTGAGGTCGCGGTACTCGTCGATCGCAAACACAAGACTTTTCCGATTTATCCTAAATACGTAGGCGTCTCCCTGGCGACTACGCTCAAGGAAGATATAGATCTCAAGATCCTCAATACAGAGGAATGGGGAGTGTACATGAGTTGAGCACAATACATTGAAACGATAGTAGCTCTATTCTGACTTATGCCCTTCGCCAGAAAGCTGAAGAGCATTGATCTCCTCTTTTATCTGTGGGATCATCTTCAACGCTTCCTGGTAACCTATGTCATACATCTCCTTGATCTTGGTAAAATTAAAGCGGCTATATTGATAGATTGCTTCAGGCTCGATGATGATGTCACAATACTTGAGCTCCGGCTCAATGGTATTGATGGCCGCGAGATTAAAGGTCCTGGCAGCAACACCAGCAATGGTATTGACTTCATCAAATGCAAGAACCTTCCTGGGTATCAGATTGACCGCGATGATATAAGAAGCCAGATCCCTGATGGGAGAAACCGGAAGGTTCATCAACAAACCACCATCGGCATACCAATGATTGCCGATATGGATAGGTTCGTATAAAACAGGAATGGAAGAGGAGGCCACGATCACGTCATGCAAAGGACCTGAACTCATAATCTCTGCTTTCCCGGAGTTGAGGTTAGCCACCGCGACATACAATGGCTTTTGTAACTCTTCAAAGGTTTTTTCTGTCACATAGCGATTCAACATCTTGCGCAGGAATGTGTGCCTGACAAAACCTTTATTGGGCAATCGCAATGAAAACATCCAGATCAGGCTTCGCTCACTGGCTATCGCCAGGATTTCAGCAGGACTATATCCATGGGCATACATGGCACCGACGATACTTCCGGCACTGGTGCCTGAAATAATAGAAGGAAAAATCCCATGCTCTTCAAGGGCCTGCAAGACCCCTATGTGGACTACACCTCGTGTGCCTCCTCCTGACAAAGCTATACCTACCTGATGCATTCCGTTAAGTTGTGTCTATATGTAACGCAAAGATCGGGAGAATGATCATGACAGACGATTATAATTGTCAGCTAAGCTCAGTCTTTTTTCAATGCCGGCAGCATCCCTGGCACATATGGAGCCCCTGCTTCCTGCAATTGTAGTTTGAATTGTCTGAAATCCTGATCTAAAAGATAGTTCACGGTAGGTACCAGTTCTTTCAACTGCCGCTCTGCAAGATCAAGACTCATCAGATGTGTACCTGTCGGAGCGGAAGAACTGTATTTGCTTTCATACAACACCCTACCAATGCGATCAGCGATAGAAGGAGATGTCATTAAATCAAGCTGCGTCTTCAAAGGATCCCCATAAAGTATCTCTTGCAGGTTCTTAAATTTATCTTCAAACATTAAGACCGATGTGAGCCATTCCTCTTCCGGTTGTTCCATGTTTGTAATCGCTTTGCGAATGAGCGCCAGTTCACCAGAAGCTGTATTGAGCGGATTAGATACACTTTGGAGCAAGCGTTGTAATTCCTCTGCGCGAAGTTTGAATTCAACCATTGCTTCGGGGTCATCAGCAGGAAGTACTTTGTTTTGAAGTGATACCACTTTAAAGGAAACAGGCTCACTCAACAATGTCATCTTTTCATCCTGCCATCTGGACAATGAAGCAGTATAAGCGCCCGGGGCAACTCTCGTACCTTCAGTAATGCCGGCAAAGGGGTTGTAAAATCCTGGCCCACCTGCTCTCACAGGGTCCTTTGCGGCGGTCCGCAGATCCCATGATACTCTCTGCAACCCAGCCTGGTCCGCAGGTGCAGGTAATTTTCTAATGATATTACCTTGATCATCCTTGATGATGATATAGAGACGGGCTTTCTCTTCTTTCCTTTCTTTATCCATTTGTTCGAAAGTCGGATACACATTGTCTTTACCTGCTTTCGCTAATTTCTCATCTTCTTTGATACGCTGATCTTTAGCGGAGACTATTTTATCTTTTACATAATACGTAATCAAAGCCTCAGCGCCCAGATTTGCCCCCCTGTAATAACTGTCTCCCTGGAAACCATTCTTTGGAAGGCCAAGTGGATAACTATTCTCAAAGCTCAAAGCGTCCCTGACTGACATCATCACAGCATCCTTACTTATATTCTCTTCCTTGAGTTGGCGTAATACGGAGTAATCATCCAGGACATAAAATCCTCTTCCAAACGTGGCCAGCACCAAATCATTTTCTCTTTGCTGAATCGCTATGTCTTTTATAGCTATAGTGGGTAGCCCATTAGCTAATTTCCTCCAACTCTTACCAGCTGTGTTGGAAACAAAACAACTGAATTCAGTTCCTACAAATAATAAATTTGGATCAACATGATCCTCCGCAATTGCATATACAGAACCACGCTCCGGAAGGTTTGAAGAAATGGATGACCACGTTTGTCCCTTATCCTTGCTCACAAAGAGATAAGGCTTGAAATCTCCGTATTTGTGATGGTTGAAGCATGCATACACCACATTCGCATCATGTGCTGACGCAATGATCATATTGACAAAAGAAGTGTCCGGTGCACCTGCGATGTTATCAATACGCTTCCATGTGTTTCCGCGATCGGTAGATACCTGGATCAAGCCATCATCAGTTCCAACATAAAGAATATTAGCATCGAGCGGAGATTCGGCTAATGCAACAATATTACCGTATTGTGATGTGGATTGATTTTTAGCCACTGCATCTACACTCCAAACCCTTCCCATCACTTTTAATTTATTTCGGTCCACTTGACGAGTCAGATCGCTACCAAGCACAGTCCAGTTATTGCCCCTGTCCTCGCTTACAAAAACCCTGTTGGCAGCAAAGTATAAACGACCTGGCTGATGAGCGCTGATGACTAAAGGTGCATCCCAATTCCATCGATAGGTTGGATCTCCATTACGTTCATGTGGTTGAATGCCTAATTCTTCTCCACTGAGTTTGTCATACCGAACAAGACCTCCGTATTGACTTTGTGCGTAAACAATA
Organism: Candidatus Opimibacter skivensis; assembly: GCA_016721905.1. Taxonomy (GTDB): domain Bacteria; phylum Bacteroidota; class Bacteroidia; order Chitinophagales; family Saprospiraceae; genus Opimibacter; species Opimibacter skivensis. Next base: position 415,189 of record JADKHH010000001.1, read on the forward strand.
TTTGGATTTTGTGGATCAACCTGAGTTTCAAACCCGTCGCCACCATGTGTTACAAACCACTCTTCATTGGAAATCCCATTTCCGGAAATAGTCCGTGATGGACCACCGAGACTAAAATTATCCTGCGTGCCTCCGTAGATATTATAAAAAGGCGTTGCATTGTCAACTGAAACTTTATAAAACTGGGTAACGGGCAGGTTAGCTTTAAAATGCCAGGTCTTAGCCAGGTCCCACGACTCATATACACCTCCATCACAGCCTGCCAGCAGATGCTCGTTGTCTGTAGGATCAATCCATAGGCAATGATTGTCAACATGCTTGAAGTCTTCACCGACATTGTCCCATGACCTGCCGCCATTATTAGAGACCTGCATCCAGGTATCCATCGAGTATATCCTGTCCTTGTTGACAGGATCAGGCACGAGCTCTACATAATAATTACCTGATGCTGCATAGTCACTCATCTTCTCCCAGGAGCCGCCACGGTTTGTGCTGCGGAAGAAACCTCCTTTACCCATCGCTGCTTCCACCATGGCATAAATGACTTCAGGATCGACTGGAGAAATAGCCAGGCCTATCCTGCCGATATCTGTTGCAGGCAAACCTTGCGCGGATTTATTCCAGGTCAGGCCACCATCTACAGATTTATATATCGTGGATTGAGGTCCACCTCCGAGGTAGGTGAACACATGCCTTCTACGTTGAAATGAAGAGGCATACATTATGTCCGGGTTCCGCGGGTCGGCTACGATATCATTTACCCCGGTATGTTCATCGATCTTCAATACCTGATCCCATGTTTTACCTCCATCTTTTGTGCGGTACAAGCCCCTGTCACCACCAGCGGACCAAAGTGGCCCAAGAGCAGCAACAAGTACGACGTCCGAATTCTTTGGGTGGATCAGCACTCTGCCGATGTGCTCACTATTTTTCAAACCCACATTCTGCCACGTATTTCCCCCATCGATTGATTTATAAACACCATCTCCATAGGCAACGGAACGTTGGTTGTTATTTTCTCCTGAACCGACCCAGATCACATTGGGATTATTTGGATCAATATTGACGGTGCCAATGGAGTAAGAACCTTCCCCATCAAAGACAGGCTCAAAGGTTGTGCCTGCATTGGTTGTGCGCCATACACCACCCGCGCTGACAGCTATGAAATAACGCTTATGATTAAGTGGATCCACAGCAATCTCTGAAATTCGACCAGAGGTCAGAGCAGGCCCTATACTTCGAAACTTGAGGCCAGAAAGTCCGACAGTGTCAAAACCGGTTTTGATTGGTTTTGGAGTAGCTGTTTTTACTTCCTTTTCAGATTTTGCTTTCTGGCCAAGGATTTCACTGGATGGAACCAATGTGCCTAACAGGAAAATGATTAGAGCCAGATACTTAAAGGCTGGATAAATACGAGTCATGATAATATTTGATTTAGCAGCCGCAAGATAAAGAATGCTAAAAGAACATATCCTGATTTAGCCAAGCCCTGTGGATTTGATAACTTGCCTCCTGAACCAATTCAAGGATAGGGTGTTTGTCCAAGTCATCACCCTTGGTATTATGAACGTTTTTCAGATAGATTATTCAAGACTAAACCTTTGGAGCCATACTGACCTGGCTTATATTAAACACGATCCCTCCCTGGATCCGTTTATTGCCTACCCTCCTGTAAGGGAGTCTTTTAATGACATTATATCCAACCGCAAAGACTTTACAGTTGACCGCCACCTGTTATTAAGTGTATTAAAAAAGCAATACGATCAGTTGGATCTTGATTTTCCCTACCCGGATCATCTGCTTTTAAGCGAAGACACATTTACGATCACCACTGCTCACCAGCCTTCCCTTTTGACAGGGCCGTTGTATCATATCTATAAGATAGCTTCAACGATTAATGTGACTGGCCAACTCAACCAATCATTTCCTGATCAAAAATTCATTCCGGTATTTGTCATTGGTGGCGAAGATCATGACTGGGCAGAGATCAATCACTTTCACCTATTCGGGCGTAGATACCAATGGGACCGTACCGCTTCCGGACCATGTGGAAGGTTGTCACTGGATGGCCTGGATAGTGTGATACAATCCGTCGTAGAATTGTTTTCCAACAGTGTCCATGGAAATGAAATCAAGGAACTCCTGGAGAACTGCTTACAGAAGGCTAAAAACTATGGGCAATTTCATCAATTACTGGTACATGGCCTTTTCAGCAAACATGGTCTGTTGGTCCTCAGCATGGACGATGCTGAGTTGAAGAAAGCCTTCGCCCCGGTAATGGAAAAGGAGTTGAAAGAGCAATTTTCGTTTAAATATGTCACGCCTACCCAGCAAACACTCGAGCAAGCAGGTTTTAAAACGCAAGCCTATTGCAGGCAGGTAAACCTGTTTTATATGACAGGAGATCAAAGGGAACGCATTGAACAGTTGGACGGAGGTTTTGTACGAGTAGAAAGCGGGGTAAAATATTCACAAGAGGAAATATTGCTGGAATTGGAGCAACACCCGGAGCGGTTCAGTCCGAATGTTACGATGCGTCCATTATACCAGGAGTTTATATTACCCAACCTGGCATTTATTGGTGGAGGTGGAGAAATAGCCTACTGGCTGGAACGCAAAGCACAATTTGCTGCGGCAGGTATTCACTACCCCATGCTGATCAGGCGAAACTCGCTATTACTCATCGATGAGTCTTCCAGCGCGCAGATGAAAAAATCTGATCTAACCTGGGAAGACATGCTGATGGACATTGATGCTATCGTTAGAAATTATTTGAAAAGGCATAGTCAAACTGACCTTGGATTTGAAGATGAGCTGAAGAGCATTAAATCCGCCTATGATGAATTAGCCGCCAAAGCTGATAAAATAGATCCAACACTCGCCAAGGCAATCCTCGCGGAGGAAATAAAGCAGACGAAACAATTTGAGCAGTTAGGATCGAGGTTGCTGCGTGCAGAAAAGCAGCAGCAGGAGACCCATATCAAGCGAATCCAGAAGTTGAAGGAGAAATTATTTCCCGAAAATGGATTGCAGGAAAGACAAGAAAACTTTCTATCCTTCTACGCACAGTACGGACCTTCATGGATAGACTCCATGATCAGGATATGTGATCCTTTCGTTGAAAAATTTACTCTTGTGGAACTGCAGGGGTAGTCGACTTCCTTGGTTTTGCTTTATTTTCAACCAGCATCAGTAGCGTTGCAAGTTTGGTCCTGAGTTCACTTCTGTCCACTATAAAATCAAGAAAACCGTGCTCCAGTAGGAACTCCGAGGTCTGAAATCCTTCCGGCAGATCCTTCTTGATGGTTTCCCTGATCACCCGAGGCCCGGCAAATCCAATCAAAGCACCTGGCTCAGCAAGGTTAAAGTCCCCAAGCATAGCATAACTGGCTGTTACACCACCAGTGGTGGGATCAGTCATGAGGGAGATGTAAGGAATCCTGGCTGCAGCCAGTTGTGACAATTTTGCAGAAGTTTTAGCCATCTGCATCAGGGAAAAGGCGGATTCCATCATCCTGGCACCACCCGATCTGGAAATGATCATCAGGGGTATGGAATTCTGGAGGCTATGGTCTATAGCCCGGCTGATTTTCTCGCCTACCACTGAACCCATGCTACCGCCTATGAAGCGAAAGTCCATGGCAGCAATAACCAGAGGCTGCTCATCCACAGTCCCGGCTGCCACCGCCAGCGCGTCATCCAGACCGGTTTTCTTCCTGGCATCTACCAATCGCTCTCCGTATGGCTTAAGGTCGGTAAACTCCAGAAAATCATAGGAAATGATGTCATCAAACAAACGGGTGTATCCTTCGTCAAATACAAGCTGGAAATACTCCTTGGAGCCAATACGCTCATGGTGCTGGCACTTAGGGCACTTGTAGAAATTCTCCTTGAGGTCTTTTACGGTACTGGTCTCGTTGCATTGTTCGCACTTATACCACAGGCCGTCAGGGGTTTCCTTCTTTGACTTGGTAGCCGTCTGGATGCCATGGCGTAATCGTTGGTACCAGCTTTTAGATTCTTCCTGCATATTCCCTTTGAGTGAGGCTGCAAAATTGGGCAAAAAATAGCAAACCCGGAATAGAATGTTCCGGGCCTGCTTTTTTCATGAGATTGGTTGTTTTTTAATGCAAGAGGGTGATATTCCCCTTTTTGGTATATGTTTCCTCATTTGGACACATGACTGTCAGATAATAACCAAAAACATCCGGAGACAACAATTGGCCCTTGTATGTGCCGTCCCAGCCTATACTTTGATCCGTGGTCGAAAAGACTTTCTCGCCCCATCGGTTGTAGATAACCAATTCCATCGTGGCTATAAAATTACTCCTGACGAATAGCATATCATTCACGCCACTTCCATTAGGTGTAAAGGCATTAGGAATGAAGATATCACGGTCATCACAGAAAAGATCATTGACAGTGACAACGATACAGGCAGTACCTGTACATCCATTATCATCCGTTACGGTCACACAGTATGTCGTGGTCTCCAATGGTGTAACCAGAGGATTATAAATCGGTGGTATGTTATCACCAGGAGGAATAGCCTCCCAGACATAGTCAAAATCAGGGTTTTGATTAACGGTAAGTTGAGTTGGTTTTGTAAGGTCAACGGTATCCGGCTCAGCATCAATCACAATAGCAGGCTCGAACTGAAACACTTCCACTGTAACGCTGAGTATGGTATCACATCCAAATTCAGTATTCGTAACAGTAACACTATATGTCGTGGTGACCTCCGGGGATACAACGATGAAAGGATCGGTACTTCCGGTTGGGTCCCAGATATAGGTAAGCGGACCTCCAATATTACTTGTCACCGTTAATGTAGTTGGATCACCAGGACATACTGCATTGTCACCAGTTATCGAAGCGTCAAAAGGAATCGGGTTGATACAAATCGTATCTGCATCCTGACAGCCCAGCGTATCAGTTCCTACCAGATAATAACAAGTAGTGAATTGCGGAGAAACTGTAAGTGACTCTCCAGTCCCGACGGATTCACCCAGTGTGTTAAACCACTCATAGGTGACTCCATTGACAGATGATGTTGATGCAGTCAACGTTGTGTTTTCTCCAAGACAAAAATCTTCACCTGCTGAAGAGATATTGACTTCAAAATATGTAGGTGAAAGACAAACGGTATCAGATGCCTGGCAACCAAGTGGATCCGTCCCGATGAGGTGATAACAACTGAATACACCAGGTGTTACATCAATCGTGGTTCCTGTTCCAATCAACTCATTATTCGCATTATACCATTCAAAGGTCACGCCAGCTACTGATGTTGCCGTAAGCGTTATGGTTTGAATGTAGCAATACACTGTATCATTTGGAATGATATTGACCTCAAATGTTGGGTCTGGTTTTAGAACCCTTATTGAATCAGTTTTTATACATCCAAGGTATCCATCGCCATGACGCAATAGGTAGTTGAATTTTGGATTCACCACCAGGACTGGCCCATTACCAAGGATATTACCATCAACGTCTTTCCAGGTGATCGTACATTTGTATTACCTGTAACCGTAGCCATTGAGTATTACTTCATTAAAATCACAACTGGTGATAGTTTCTCCCGGTGCTGATATCAAAATCATCAGGCACTTGAAGCAGGATACTATCTACGATCTGACAACCAGGCAAAGAATTTTCTGTGATCGTCACATAAAACCAGGTATCATTTTCAACGCCGGCAGTAGGATTTGGCAAATTAGGATTATCGAGAAATTCAGCAGGCGACCATACGTAATTGTAATTCGGATTAAAACCAGGATTAAGTTCAATAGAATCTTTAAAGCAATTGACGATCGCTTCAGGTAATTGATCAAGGATCGTATTTGCCGTAATCGTATCTGTGATCGAAACGTCACATCCATCTCTCGAGGAAAGTGTTACAATATATACTCCTGGTTGGTTGTAAGTATAGGTTGGATTTACAAGAGTCGATGTATCGCTGGTAATAGACGTGTCTCCGAAATCCCAGTGGTAGTTTACCCCATTCGTGGAAGTATTGCTAAACTGGACTTCGAGGCTTTTGCAATCTGTCTCGTAGTCAAATGCGAGGTCGGGAAGCTGTTGAACCTCCACAAACACAGAATCTGTTATCGTACAAACTCCATCAGTAACAGTTACAAAATATTCAACAGAGATACCTGGAAATGCGATTGGATCCCAGGGTTGATTCAGGTTCAAACCATTTGGTGGTTCCCAGGTATAAGTTAAAGTTGAATCACCACCTAATAAAAGATGTACTGACTCTCCAAAACATGAAAGTAAACGTTGGATTCTGCTCCGTACTTGGAATGACTCCACCAGGATAAGTAAGTAACCATTCCCAGGCAACAATGGGATAGGCACCAGTGGATAGATCAGTGACATCAAGTACAATTCCATCAGTACATGAATTTGAACTATAGCTAAACTCTGCATTCAGGCCGGAAAAAAACACGCCAATGGTCTGAATGATGGTATCGTAGCAAATCTTATCACTGTCGTTGACAATCAGGGCTACATCATAAAAACCTTCCTGTTCATAGGTGTAGATAGGATTGACCTCGATAGAAGTATCACTTTCCGGATTACCATAATCAAAGATCCAGAGATATTCATCTGCATCTACAGAGAGATTGGTAAAATTCATAGAGAGACCATCACAATTCAAACCAGGCGAAGTAAAATCTGCAACAGGGACATCGCGGCATGCTCTCACATTATACTGGAAATCCACCCTGGTTTGTGTTAATTCCCTGCCATTGCGGTAGGATGTAATCACAATCGTGATCACAAACTGACCGATCGTATTCGGTCGACCGGTTATATGTCCTGTGACAGGATCGATATTGAGTGGTATTCCTCCCATCACATTGGCCAGACTATACGGTGGCCGCCAATTGACCAGATCATATGGAGGTGGATTTGGAGGCTGAGGCATATTATTGATGATGTCTCCTCCACTAAATGGTGTCGCAAGACTGAATGACAATGAATCACCTTGTAAGTCAGTCGCGGGCAGAAAATAATCGATGTCTTTATTGACACAGATGTAAATCGGAGGATATGACCCAATCTGGGGAGAACTTTTGCACACTTGCTGGGCTTCGCCTGACATTTCAGATACCAATGTCATTCCTGTCAGCAATGGGTTAAGGATATTCTGAACGGATCCATTACGACAGCACCGCTGATACACCATTTTGTAACCATTAGCCCAGAAAGGCAGAAATATGGTATCCACATAGGTAGTTTGATGGACACATACTGGATTACCAGCGATACTGCAATCACTGACTAATATCTGGTTGAGTGTATCATCTTCATTGAAATCCATCAGAAACTCACCTCCAAATCCCACAAAGGCAAGAGGTAAATTGGTCGTGGCATCAAAGAAGCCTATTGATGCAGGGTCATCAAACTGGGCGTCAGGTGCACCAAGTAAGCAGTCCCTTCGCAAGGATAGCCTGATCTCATATTGATTATTGCCCAGACACCGGTATGTAAGATTCCCTCCTACGATGTGCGTTGCTTTCGCGTCCTGTTGGGATAACATCAGCAGACTGCACATGATGAAAATCATGCGTAGGGCCATCTTGCCACTGTTCAGGATATTAAGGATAGGTATGTTCATGTCTGTTAATACTTTACTTCAACAATTTCAACACGGCGTTCTTCCGAAGCTTCCGGACTATAGATAGATTGTCTTACTTTCTTAGGGTCATCACTGACGGTCTTAGGAGCAGTTTCCTCCCCGAAGGATTTTTCAGCTACTACCAGGTCTCCTGATTCCATATACTTCCACAGCACACCTCCTCTGAATACCTTGAATTCATTCTGAATACTCGAAATCCTTCGTTTACCCAACCTGAGATTGTAATCAGCTGATGCCAGCGGACTTGTATAACCTTTCAGGTAGATGGCCATTTGCTTTCCATCACGGAGATATTGTTCCAGGATATGCATCAGGGTTTCTAACTCACGTCTTCCTTTTGGAATGGAATCATTAAAGAAACCATCAATTGCCTGGATAGCCATGTCCTTATTCTCCGGTGGGTTTCCGGCTGCAAATTCTTCAGCGAACTTGCTTCTGCGGGCAGTGTAGGCATCATACGTCTGAAAGTAAGACACTTCCGTGCGATCCGCAGTACTTGGGCCTGGCTCATCATTATCAAAATATATCTTAGAGTAGAGGAACACATCGATCTTATCCACTTCAAGGAACAAATCAATGATGAGTGTATCCGCATCAGGATTGTCAGATGTATTAAATGTCCTGGCATCAGGCTTGTATCCTTTCTTAGTACCTGAAACATTGACATTCTTGTCCCTGTCCAGCACATAATAGTATTGATTTGAAAGATAGTCCTCCCGTATGTCAGCTTGCCCGTCAGGCTGCACGGCTAGCACAACTCTTACACCAAAGAGTGGCTGAGGATTGAGCCCTTTATACGTTTCAAATGTCCTGACCAGGATAACTCTGTCCTTCAACGGAGGTTTTTCATATCGGTAGATATCAAAGCAGCATGCTTCATCCTCAGGTGAGAGATACATTGATCCAAGACGATTGGATGAAAAGTATCCTTCCATTCCGTCTTTAGAGAGGCTGTAGAAAGCATCATCAAGACTACTGTTGACCGGTGAACCAAGATTGACAAGGGTATCCCAGACACCCTCAACATTCTTAACGCTATAAACGTCCAAACCTCCAAAGCCCAGATAGCCATTTGAACTCAGGTATAATGTTTTGCTCTTACGATGATAAAAAGGAGAAACCTCATTATCGGGTGAGTTAACACTCATCAGGTTTTCAGGAGCAGAGAAATTATCAGGTCCGGCGACATAGCAATACCAGATATCCAATCTGCCTTTTCCTCCCGGACGATCAGAAGCAAAATAGAGTACTTCTCTTTTTGATTCCGGATCATAACCCACATGAGGCTGCGTAGTTGTATAACCGGCCATGTTGATTGGCTCAGGCAGTTTTTGTGCAAGGCCATACTCACCATCGACGATATCGCGATAATAGATATCACAGCGGATATCTATACCGTTGATATAATCACAGATGGTATAGAACACACGATCCTTAGCTTCATTGAAGGCTGTATGGGACGTGTGAAAATTGAGATCATTGAGAATGGTGTCTACAACACCTGTTGAATCATTTTTACTGATGAGAATTTTAGCATAAGGTTTTTCAGGCAGTGCCACATCGGCTTTACCTAAAAACCGCAAGGAGCTATAGTACAACAAGCTGTCTTCATTGGCTGCTCCAAATTCAGAAAACGTAGTGTTGACTTCCGGGCCCAGATGTTCAAGTTTTAATAAGGTGTCTTTGTTGGCCAGTTCCCTGATGGCCCACGTACAAATTTCAATGTGCTTCTGGGCAGCAGCTGTGAGAAGGGAATCTTCACCACTATGCTCCGATGCATATATCTGGTACAGATCAAGGGCTTCCTGGTATTTACCGAGTCTTTCTTTTACATATCCTAACCAATAGTTAGTCTCCGGATAGTTGGCTGCCTGTGCGCTACTGTCGACCTCGGCATAATATTTTTCAGCCATAGTGAAAGCGGCATAATGTCTTGCGGCTTCAGCCAGGTTGTAGGTATGCACCGTGTTATTGGGCTCAATCTCGTGGGCAATGCGCAGGAAATTGTAAGCGGTGTAATAGTCCTTTTTCTCGAAAGCTTCCTGCGCACCTTTTGCATAGGCATTCAGGGTTTGACCCTTAGCCAGGCTGAGGATCGATATCGTGAAGAAGATGATGAGTATATAGTGACGCTTCATTTTTACAGTAGTTATCTATTGAGGCAGATCAGAAAATTGTACAGACCTTAGTTTGTTTGAGAGGACATAGCTTCTTGTATGTATAGGTCAGGAAAAACTCAGGGCCACCTTTACCATCCGTAGCCACTTCAAAGTCAGACGTATTTATATCATAGCTAAATCCTCCTTTCCATCCGTCATATCCGAGTGCGATCTGAGGAATTAAGGCGTCATTCAAACGTACAGCTGCTCCAAGGTGAAGCTCTACTTCTCTTGCCTTCTTATTGCTCAGGTGTATGATGGCCCCACCGCCAAGTACTGTTTCTGAATATGGTCCCTGGTCCTGATATAAACCATTAGCGTAGATATCAAGAATGTCAAGCACTTTTAGTATTCCAAGACCGTAAAAGGACAGCCTGATGGGCAGACCTGAACATCTCAATAGGATTCTTATAAAATGTATAATTGGGTCGATTTAAGTGAAAGGCACCTATACCTACATCAAGTTTAGTCCTGTCTACTCCCTGAAGTCTTACGTTTACTCCTAATCCGGCATCCAGAAATGTAAAACTTGTTCTATCAAAAGCTTCTCCAGTTGGAAGGTTAGGATTAAAAACGGTTCCATCCCATTGATTGTCCCATTTTAGATCCTTTTCAGTGAATGACCGCTGTCCAACGCCCAAATAAGCTCCTCCACCGACAAAAAGACTGGAAGTAAGAGGTAGCGTATAGGAGCCATTGATAGTCAGACTGGCCAAACTGAGTTTGGAGTCCCCGGATTGATCATAATTAAACAAAATTCCTCCTGAGAAAAAACCCTTTTCATCATAACAATCCTTGAATTTTACGTCGTAACTTCCTGAGAATGTGAGATAATCGACAGGAACAGCAAAATATTGCTGTTTGTGGACCAATGCCGCTTGTTTGTCGCCATTAAACATCCCTGTCAGGGCAGGGCTAATCTGCAATCGATCAAACTGGTATTGAGACAGGTGGACATCCTGGGCTGAGACGCCGGATATCGTCAGAAGGCAAAATATTACCCCTTTGATAGATATGTTCATGTTCATGTCAGATTCCTGGGTTTGATATAAATATAAATAAATATATCTAAATCGCTAATTAACAATATGATACACCGAATGCATCGGCCTTTAATCCACATCAATACAGTACAGCAAAAACTGTACTCAATATTTCATTTGTTCTGATAAGGGGTGAAGGGCGTAGTTGGCAAGAATCGGATCCGTTGCGAACTTTAAGAGGGATGATCCGTACGAAAGATAAGCTATTTTTTAACAATTCAATTTTTTAGTTAAAATATTTTGTGTCCACCAGTTGACTTCAGCACCTGTTCAGTTTTGTACCTTCCCCTTATGATCATACTCAATGAGGCCCAGATAAAAGCCTGGGATGCATACACTATAGCCAAGGGAATCAGCTCGTTGGCCCTGATGGAACAAGCCGCCGTCGCTGTCACTGACAAGCTGGATTTATTACTGGGTGAAGAGGACCAGGAAGTCCTGATCATCTGTGGCAATGGTAACAATGGTGCCGATGGCCTGGCTATAGCCCGGTTGTTACTTGATATGGATTACATCGTTGATGTATTTGTCAGCCTGGAAGGCGATCACACCCCTGAATGGAAAGCCAATTATGAGCGGCTGATGAATCAGGATCCTGAGCAATTGGAAATTCACACTGTCTGGAATCCGGAAGAAATTGAACTCAGCACTTCCGGAACCATTGTCGATGCAATGTTCGGCACAGGATTAAAAAGGCCGATTGATGGTAAATGGCTGGAAATAACAAACTGGGTCAACGAGCAGAGCAACCTTACGGTAGCTATTGATATGCCTTCGGGCTTATATGTGGACCGTGCACCTGATGGCGAGGTAGTCTATGCGGATCTTGTTTTGACTTTTCAGTGTCAACGGCTAGCCTTTATGATGCCGGAGAGTGAACCACATTTCGGAGAGGTCCTGGTGTGTAATATCGGCTTATCGGATACCTTTCTGCTTGAACATGACATACGGAATTTTGAGCTCTCCTATTATTATCTCCTACCCTTCCTGATCGACCGCAACCGCTTCAGTCATAAAGGTGATTATGGCCATGGCTTTTTACTTTCAGGAAGTCTTGGAAAAGCCGGTGCTGCAGTATTGGCATCTGGCGCTGCCATGAGGGCTGGACTGGGTCTTCTGACTGTCCATGTCCCGGGTATTATGTATTCGATCCTCCAGTCTGCTGTCCCGGAGGCGATGGTTCATCTCGATGCTAACCCACACTACATTTCCAGTTTTACCATCCCTGATAAAATTGCAGCTCTTGGTATTGGTCCCGGACTTGGAAAGGATCCTGTGACAATCAAGGCCGTTGAAAAGCTCCTTGAAGCAAAACTCAATGTTCCGATGGTTTGGGATGCTGATGCCTTGAATATCCTTGCTGAAAGAAAAGACTTGCTTGACAAGCTGCCGGTTGGTTCCATTATTACACCTCACCCGGGTGAATTCGATCGGTTGTTTGGCGAGCAGGATGATCATTACAGCAGATTCGCTACAGCACAACGGGAAGCGCAACAAAGGAAAATAAACATTGTCCTCAAAGGTGGGATTACCATCATCTGTCAGTCAAACGGTGTCAGCTTCTTTAATACCCGTGGTAATCCAGGTATGGCAACCGGCGGAAGTGGTGATGTGTTGACTGGCGTCATTCTTGGGTTACTGAGCCAGGGATATTCATCTGATTATGCCTCACTGCTTGGAGTATACATTCACGCATCTGCAGGAGATCTCGCTGCAGAAGAGCAAGGCTATGAATCATTGATTGCCTCTGATATCGTAGAATACCTCGGAGATGCATTTGAAGAATTACGACATCGCGAACCTTCTATAGACGAAACGGAAGAAAAAGATGTCTAAGATCATCGTGCTCACAGGCGCAGGAATAAGCGCCGAAAGCGGGATACGCACTTTCCGTGATGCAGGTGGACTTTGGGAAGGCTATAGGATAGAAGATGTAGCCACACCGGAAGCCTGGCATCGTAATCCGGAGGTCGTGCTTGAATTCTATAATGAACGAAGAAAACAATTGCTCGAAACAACTCCCAATGCCGCTCATTCTGCACTTGCAGATTTGGAGGCCGCGCACGATATCATTATCATAACCCAGAATGTTGATGACCTTCATGAAAGGGCTGGTAGCCAAAACATAATCCACCTGCATGGTGAACTACTAAAAGCCAGAAGCTCTGGCTTTGATCATCTGGTCTATGAATGGAAAAAAGATATCCATACAGGCGACATATGCGAAAAAGGATTTCAATTGCGTCCGCACATCGTATGGTTTGGCGAAATGGTGCCGATGCTGGAGAAGGCAATTGAGGAAATCAGGCATGCTGACGTCGTCATCGTCATCGGCAGCAGTATGCAGGTTTATCCTGCTGCAAGTCTGGTCGCCTATGCACCACTAGATGCTGATATCTACTACATAGACCCAAATCCGCAATTAAACTATGAACTAAGCAGACGGCCTGGTTTACAGGTAATACCAAAGCCTGCTTCAATTGGGGTTGCAGAAGTGATCAGTGAATTGAGTAAAAAATGAACCTCCCAATAATGAAATTAATTTTTCGTGTAGGGGTTCAAAATTTTGAACCCCTACACGAAAAATTAATTTATATCCAAATTATTTCGGGATCTCAATCTGCTTAAAGAGCGGCCAATCCAACCCTTCAATAAATGCTTTATAAGTTGCCCACGGACCTGAGAGAAATGTATTAACAGCGACTACATTCTTTTCTACTTCCTGTTGCGTCTGTGAAAATATCTCCTTTGCATTTGCACCCGGTGCGCCCAACGAACTATTGAGATAGGCGCCTGTAGTACCAAGATAGCGGTTGAGATTATCTGTTTCTCTTCTGATCCCTTTCAATCCTTCAGGCTCCATAAACCCTTTTTCAAGTTCATCGAGCTGCTTTAGTAGTTCTTTGGTCTTCTCCTTTAATTTCGTTTGCGTGGTGTCCGGAGCATTGATGGACATTGACTCAATCATCTTGACATCCTTACGAACATCCTGAAGAGCCTGAAATGCAACTTGTGTGCGGCTTACTTCAGCATTGAAGTCAACCAACATGGCATTGCGGGCAGTCAGATCGGCAGCGGTAATATTTAATCGAGGATCTAATCTTACATTGACAGTCACTGAATCCCGATGGCCCTCATACATACCCACAAGCTTATATAAGCCTGGCAATACATATTGACCTGATGGATCATCAGCATCCTTTGCCGGTTCCTGACGTGAAGGGTATCTGACACCCTTCTGCCGCATATCCCAACCAATCCTATTCCACCCATCTTTCAATTTCTGACTGATATAACGTAAGGTGTCACCCTCGTCAGATAATACATACAGCTTCAATAAATTTTTATCCTTCTTAACTTCAGGTTGTTTGATTGAATCTCCTGCCACCACATTCTTTTGATTGTCGGCAGACTTTATTTCTTGCTTCTTTTGTTGTTTCTCCTTTCCACCTGCGGCGGATTCCGTTGCAAGCGAGTCCTTTTTTACTTCCGGCTTCACATAAGCGATAATACCAGCTCCACCCATTCTATTTGCTCCTTTAAATTCAGCGTCAGCTGTAAACCGGATTCCATCCACGCTTCTGTACTGAGCCTGTGTTGCATCTTGTGTTGGGAACATTTGGAAAGGCTTATCTAGAATACTCCTGTTGCGAGCGATCTCACGCAAAGGCAATATATTATCCATGACCCATAATGCCCTGCCAAAGGTGGCGATCGCAAGACTGTGATCAGTCGGATGAATCTTCATATCAAGCGTGGGAACTCGTGGAAATATTTTGGACGGAAACCTTGCCCATGACTTCCCTTTATCGGTGCTGACATACATACCATCATCTGCCCCCAGAAATAACAATTCAGGTACCACCGGATCCTGAGCCACGCAATGAACAAATGAAGTGACCTGCTGATCATTGACTATTTTCTTCCAGGTCTGGCCATAATCAGTAGTATGAAACAAATATGCACTCCAATCTCCTCGACGATAATGGTTCATGACAACGAATGCTTCACCTGCCTGGTAGGATGATACTTCTATCTGGGGAATCCATGCACCTGCCGGACTTCCTGTTATTTTTGGTGTAAGATTTGTCCATGATTTTCCACCATCGCGTGTGAGCTGGAGATAACCATCATCTGTTCCTACCCAAATCACATTCTGGTCAACCTGACTTGGTGCAATACAAATTATTGTGGTGTGATTTTCAGCACTAGTAGCATCGATGGTCAGACCCCCTGACAAGTGTTGATTTTGCTTAGTAGTATCATTAGAAGTTAAATCCGGAGAAATGATTTCCCATGACTTACCACAGTCCAGGCTCTTGTGGACAAACTGACTGCCATAATAGATACCGCAGTCCTGACCAGGCACAGGCGCTATAGCGGCATTCCAGTTAAACCGAAGGAAAACACCATCCGGATGAACGGGTCTGACAAATTGGTTATAACCCGTTTCCCTGTCGTAGTACGCAAGATTTCCACCTTGGCTCATCGCCCAACCATACCTCGTGTCCGATAATTTTGGAAGGACATCAAACCCATCACCAAAATATAATTCACGCCAATCCTGGTTACGAATTCCACCCGCTTTCAACGTAAACGCAGGACCGACCCATGAACCATTATCCTGCATACCGCCGTAGAGATTATATGGATACTCCATATCAACATTCAAGTGATAGAATTGTCCCACTGGAATATTAGAACAGAAATACCAATTACGACCTCCATCCCTGGATATGTTCAACCCGCCATCATTGCCATCAATGATGTAATCTGGGTTGTCAGGATGTATCCAGAACGCATGATGATCAGGATGCACGCCTTTCCCATAATCCAGGATGGTTTCAAATGTGCGTCCACCGTCTTCACTTTTGGAGACATACGAGAACAGATTCCACAATCTGTTTTCATTTTTTGGGTCGACATAGATTTCATGATAATAAAAAGGTCTGTTTCCTATGTTGTTCGTAGTCACCAGATTCCAGTGCTCTCCGCCATCTGTGCTTCTATATAAACCGTTTTCCTTAGCCTCAACAAGCGCATAAACTATATTCGGTTTCGATGGAGATACGGCCAAGCCTATTCTTCCAAGTTGTCCAGCAGGCAGTCCTTCATCAGCTGTAATCTTTTTCCATTTTTCACCTCCATCATACGTGATATACAAACCTGATCCGGCACCACCACTGACAAAATCCCAGGGCGTGCGCATATGCTCATAAAGTGCTGCAATGATCTTACGTGGATTCGCCGGGTCCATAATCAGATCACCTACTCCGGATTTATCATTTGAGTAGAGGATCTTTGTCCAGGTTTTCCCGCTGTCAGTGGACTTGAATACACCACGCTCGGTGGAAGGATTCCATGGGGATCCACCTGCCCCAACATAAATTGTAGATGGATCATGGCCATCAATGAGTATACGATGTATCACTTTTGTTTCTGTGAGGCCCATGTGCATCCATGTCCGACCTCCGTCCAGGGATCTGAATATACCTTTACCACTGTTTTGAGAATTTCTTGGATTACCCTCCCCGGTGCCTACCCATATCTCACTCGGATTCTGTTGATTTATTTTAATAGCCCCGATAGCTAATGATGGCTGATCGTCAAATATTGGGTTCCACTCTACCCCGCCATCAGTTGATTCCCATACTCCCCCGGATGCTGAGCCAATATAAATATGGTTAGGGGCTGAGTTCACTACATCGATTGCAGTAATGCGCCCGCTCATACCTGCAGGGCCAACATTCCGGATGGAAAATCCCTCAAGGATTTTTTCGTCTAGAGGCTGACCAGGTAGTATCGTGATTGAACTAAATAGTGCGAGGAAGAATAGCGTTAATTTCATCAATGGAATTTGTGAAGTGATTTCAGTAAATGTGATGAAAGCATCATGATATCCGAATGAAGGAATTAAAATCTCCGAATGTGGATATAATGATAACTAATTAAATCAAATAAAACAGCCAGGGAACCGGTATAATCCAGCATCTGGTTATTCTGATTTGGGATTCGGCCATGCATTATTTTCCCTGTACACATCCAACATGCGCATGAACGGATCAATCTTAACCGATTGAATCTGATCAGGCGTAAAAGGTACTTGAAACAGGTAATATGGATTGACCCAATCCCAATCCGGAAGGACCGTATAAGGTTTACTATTGGGACCAGTCTCCATCTTTGCCCCTCGCATGATATCCAGAGGAATGGTATAGAACAGTTGTGTGCCCCCTTTCACACTTATCAACACATCAATGGGTATAGGCATAGCTCCAAGTCGTGCAAGCAGGATAGCAGTTTGTCCTTGATTACTGAACACCGAATCAACCTCGTAATCAACTGTCTTTAAAGAATAGACCATATAGTCCTTGTACCAGTCCAGTTCCAATCCAGCCGATTTTTCCATGACACGAATGAAGTCATTGTCGTCCGGGTGTTTAAATTTCCAGGTATTAAAAAATTCAAGGAGTCCCTGATCAAATGCTGGTTTACCAATCACATACTCAAGTTGGTGTAAAAACAATGCACCTTTTTGATACGCTGCGGCACCATAAGCTCCAAAATTTTCAAAGTGATCCGCATGTGTGGATAATGGCTCTTCTACACCTGACATGACAAGATCAATATACCCATTGTAAAAACTCTCATATGGCGTCGGATCAGGATCCCCAGGAATCAGCCCTTTTGATCTGAGATGATTCATCACACGTTCAGAGGCATAGTTGGTGAATCCTTCGTCCATCCAGTAAAAGTAACTCTCATTAAACCCGAGCACCATCTGGTACCAGCTATGCATCAGCTCATGGACGGAAACGCCTACCAGGCTTGTCAGGGATCTGTGTCCTGTGATCAATGTGGCCATTGGATACTCCATGCCGCCATCTCCTCCCTGTATAAATGAGTAGACCGGATAGGGATATTGTCCAAAGTGCTCATTGATATACCGGAACGCTTCTTCCATGATCGGAAGCAGTGATTGCCAGTTCTGAATAAACAGCTCATTGGGCTGATAAAATGAATGAAGCTTTAGGCCATCAGCGCATGTATGCACATCGTGTATATAGTCAGGATCTGCTGCCCAAACAAAATCATGCACATTCTTAGCTACAAAATGCCATGTATTCCTTTGGGATTGAACATCCTTTGAAAACGCGTATCCATGGCCTATCTTCTTTGCATTTTGCAATTCTCCTGAGGCAGCCACTGTATATCCCGCATCCAGGGTTATGCTTACATCAAACTCACCCCACACGCCATAAAACTCAAAGGCAATGTATGGATCGGCATGCCAGCCCTGTTCATCAAATTCACATAGCTTAGGATACCACTGTGACATAGAGTACCGAATGCCTTCTGCATTGTCTCTTCCTGAACGTCTGACCTGAGTCGGAACCTGTGCATCATACTCCATGTCAAACTTAACGGATTGCCCCGGCCTGATAGGTTTGGACAGCTCTACCTCCAGAATTGTACCTACTACCTCGTAATTGACTCTCATTCCATCCTGGGTCAAAGAGCGGATTTTGTGATAGCCGATTTCGTTGTCCGTTAGCCGGGAAATTCTTGACCCCACTCTGGGATCGCCATTATCCAGCGATCTGGATCTGACATCCATCGTACTGCCTGGCTGGAACGCATTGAAATAAAGGTGAAAAAATACTTTTTTGAGTGTTTCGGGGGAGTTGTTTTGATATTTGACTGTTTGTTTGGCCGAAAACCGGTTGGTCTCAACATCCAGATGGATCTCCATCTTGTACTTAACCTCCTGTTGCCAATAGGTTTTATCTTTCGGAACGCCAGCAGTAGACATATACCCGCTTAAAAGGGCTGTTGCAAGACAAATACTCGAAATTAACCTCACGGACATAGAAATCTATATAATTTTCGAAAAGTAATAAACATTTGAGGGGAAAATCAAACCAAACCCGCTGTAACAGCCGTAATTATACAAACTGACAGGAATTTCTGATCCAAGTATTCAATATTCGGGCTATTTGGATAAAAGAATCTTATTACATTTGAAGCAACATGAATCAAACCAGGGCCATAATAGTTTCATTGCTGATTGTCGGGATTGGAAGCAGGTTGATTCCCCATTACCCTAACTTCACCGCCATAGGTGCTATTTCCCTATTTGGAGCAGCTTTTGGCACGAGGAGGAGTATTGCGATTGTCATTCCTTACCTGGTCATGTTATTCAGTGACATGATCCTTAATAATGTCATTTACGCCAACATGTACCCCGAAGATTACAAGAGTTTCATCTTTTTGTATCGTGGGGCTTTGTGGAGCTATGCTGCCTTCGGGATCATCGTGATCTTTGGGTATACCCTTTTCCGAAATGGTGTCGATCTTTCAAAAGTGATTTTCGGAGCTCTTGGTTCCTCGATCATCTTTTTCCTGCTTTCTAATTTTGGTGTCTGGGCTTCGACAGGAGCCTATTCAGTCAACTTCACAGGCCTCCTTGCCTGCTACACCGCAGGCTTACCTTTCCTGATCAACCAGGTCTTCGGTGATCTGTTTTACAGCCTCGTGCTCTTTGGAGTCGCTTTGCATGTATTCCAGCTTAAGCCAAAACGCTTGTTAGCTTAGTTTTTTCGTTCGGAGTGCACGGAGGGAATTTATAATTCCTGACTCCTGCTTCCTATTTCTTTAAATATTTCGCACGGAGATCACAGAGTTCACGGAGGGCACTTATAACTCCTTATTCTTATTTCCTGACTCCTGCTTCCTATTTCCTATTTCCTTAAATATTTCGCACGGAGATCACGGAGTCCACGGAGGGCACTTATAACTCCTGACTACTCACTTTTCACTTTTCACTTTTCACTTTTCACTTTTCACTTTCACTTTTCACTCTCGGCATCCACTTCACCTCTTCAACCCCTTCTCTCAAACCAAGCCATCTGGCCAGCACGAAAAAGAAGTCAGAAAGTCTGTTGAGATATAAAATGACAATAGGGTCTACCTCTGAGTTATGTGCCAATGTGACACATCTTCGCTCCGCCCTTCTACATACGGTACGGGCAAGGTGAGCTGCACTGACAGAGGGACTGCCACCGGGCATAATGAAATGCTTGAGTGTCGGCAATGTGTCCTGCATTTTATCGATGGATTGCTCTATGAGCTTGATATCCTCATCCAGCAAATCAGGGGTGATCATATTTTTTCCGGGCTCGCTCGCGAGATTTGAACCTACTGTGAATAACCTTGACTGGATCGTCTGTAGTAAATGGTCAATTTGCTGATCAGGGATGGTTGACATCAGCCATCCGATCACTGAATTCAACTCATCCACAGTGCCATATGCTTCAATGCGAATATGGTCTTTGGGCAAACGAGCTCCGCCAAAAAGACCGGTCGTGCCATCGTCACCTGTTTTGGTATAAATCTTACTGGCCATCTTTTATTTGCTTGTTCAGGAGGCTCCTGCAATTTCGGAAAATGAAGTAATGTAATTCGGATTGAGTGCATCCGATTCCACAAACCCGTCCCTGAGTTTAACTACCCGATGGGCATAAAGGGATATATCCGGTTCGTGTGTCACCAGGATAATTGTGTTTCCAAGTGAATGGATTTTACCAAAAATCTCCATAATCTCAAGAGAGGTCTTGGTATCCAGGTTACCGGTGGGTTCGTCTGCGAGGATGATAGAAGGATTGTTAACTAAGGCCCTGGCTATGGCCACGCGCTGACGCTGTCCACCGGACAATTCATTTGGCTTATGGTGCATCCTGTCTGTGAGGCTAACTTGCTCAAGCACATGCTCGGCTATCTCTTCACGCTTTGATCTCCTCATGCCTGCATAGACTAGCGGTAGAGCTACATTATCAAGAGCAGAAAGCCTAGGTAAGAGGTTAAAGGTCTGGAATACGAACCCGATCTCCTTATTCCGTACAGCTGCCAATTCACCATCACTCATCTCACTGACTAACTGGTTGTTGAGGAAATATTCACCTGACGAAGGTGTATCGAGACATCCCAGGAGGTTCATTAGGGTACTTTTACCGGATCCGGAAGGGCCCATCAGGGCGACGTACTCATTTTTTTGGATCTCCAGGGTCACGGAACGCAGGGCGTGGACTTTTTCCATCCCCATGATATACGTTCTGGAGAGTTCTTTGACAGAAATAATAGGTCTGATCTCTTGCATAGCTTCAAAAGTATGGCTTTTCAACCTTGACATGACATTTATTTGGATGATTCGGGGTATTCAATCGCCGAAGCTTTTTATTTTACGACCTTATACCATCGTTTAGTATACCAACTGTAATGCAAAAACACAAAACATTGATAAAGCACGTGGCTGTGGCCGGAAATATTGGTGCCGGAAAGACAACCCTCTCCACCCGCCTGGCTAAGCATTTCGGCTGGGAAGTGCACTATGAGGACACAACCAACAATCCATATCTCAGTGATTTCTATGATGATATGCACCGATGGTCCTTTAACCTGCAGATCTACTTTCTTAACAGCAGATACCAGCAAATCCTCCAGATCCGCAATGGGGACAAAACCGTCATCCAGGACCGGACGATATTTGAAGATGCCTATATTTTTGCTCCCAACCTCCATGAAATGGGATTGATGGGCCGAAGGGATTTTGAAAACTATTTCACGCTGTTTAAAAACATGAGCACCCAGATATCCCCTCCAGATCTGTTGATTTATCTCCAGGCCAGCATACCCACATTAGTAAAACACATTCATAGCAGAGGTAGAAGCTATGAAGGCAGCATGAGCCTTGATTACCTCAAGCGGCTCAACCAGAAATATGATGAATGGATCGACAGTTACAAGGAAGGTCCCCTGCTGGTCATCAACGCGGATGATATAGATTTTGAAAAGAGCCCTGAAGACATGGGTAAAATCATTGAGTTGGTCGATAGCCAGATCAATGGTTTATTTTAAAAGGCTTTTTAACTCTTAACCTTCACCACTTCAGCCGGCATATCGCCCTGGTGGACTTCCGTCTGATCAATCACTGCGGTATCGGAAGTGGAAACACTTGATGCGTCAAGTGCAAGGCAGCCGGCAAAAAATATCCCATGCAGCAATACAGAGACCACGATACCCATTACACTACTTGTTTTTTCACCTTTAGTACTCATGTCAGATTAGTTTTAAATGTTTCAAGTAATGTTGCGCCATTCGCGGGTTATTTATATTTGGACTGATCGAAAAACGATCCTCTTTATCCCGATATTGCCGGCATTAAATAATTTCAGTCCGTGCATTTGAAAATAGCATCAAATTCACATTACAGAAAATCTTAATACCATAAACTGTGCCAAATCCTGATCATCCCTATTATCTTCTTTCAGCGACATGCCGACAACATCATGCCACGCTGGTGGCCGTCTCAAAGACGAGATCTGTGGAGGAGGTAGAAGAAGTTTACCAGATGGGACAAAGAATTTTTGCTGAAAACAGGGTTCAGGAGCTTTTAGAAAAATCACCAGCTCTGCCAAAGGATATTGAGTGGCACCTTATCGGCCACCTTCAGACTAACAAGGTTCGATCCATCATCCCCTATGTTTCCTGTATACAGTCCCTGGATCGAATAAACCTATGGGACAAAATACAGGAAGAGGCGGTCAGGTCAGATAAAAAAATAAAATGCCTGCTACAGATCAAGATAGCTGCTGAAGAGACTAAGTATGGGTGGAACTTTGAAGAATTGAATAATATCCTTTTATCAGACAAGCATCGTACTTGTCCTGATGTTATTATTTGCGGTGTGATGGGTATGGCCAGCCTCACTGACGATTTGATCCAGGTTCGAAATGAAATGAAATCGCTAAAAGCATCCTTTGACCACCTCAAGGATCACTATTTTAAAAATGATCCAGTATTTGATACGATCAGCATGGGAATGTCAGGTGATTACAACATAGCCCTTGAAGAAGGAAGTACGATGATCCGAATCGGAAGTTTGCTATTTACCTAGACACAGAGAATAAACACTTTATATCCCGAAAAAACTGTGGACAAACCACTCCCGCATTTCAACATTACTTCTCAGGGGTATTTGGTTTTAACTTCTCATCATTATAGCGCGTGAGCACGTCCCTGATATTATTATACATTGGCATCTGAAGGGTTGGAATTTCACGCGGATCAAACCATGCAGCATCCTGGATTCCTTCCTCTTTCTGTAGTGAAAGCTGATCAGGTGATGTGGTCTTCATGAGATACCAGCGGGTACGCTTGAGTGTACGTTGCTTACTCATGAGGTAACAATGGTAGCCGTTGTTCAGCCTTTCGATGAGTTCAAGATCAATCAAACCGGTCTCCTCGCAAACTTCCCTTACAGCCGTCTGGGCCAGTGTTTCACCGGGATCCTGCTTCCCTTTTGGGAGGTCCCAGACACCTCGTCTGAAAATCAGGAGAACTTTTCCAAAAGGGTTGAGCACTAATCCACCTCCCGCTTTTATATAATTGTAAAGGGATTTGAAATCCCTCCAAAGTTGGTCTACATTGTCAGCCTGAATGATGATCCCTTCGTGGTGTTTATTTTTTCAAGCAACTCAATATAATTGAGCAACATCTTAGGTTTGCCTCTGTAAAGCGCATGAATAAGGGAACGCTCAAAGGCAGTTTCATCACCCAGATCAGAAGTCTGCGTGAGAATCAAAGGGCTCTCGTTAATGTATATTTTATACCTTTGCATCAACGCTATTTAGTCACAAATGATTAATAATCAAATACTTGCATCCAAACTCCTGGAAACAGGTGCTGTCCGGATACAACCCGAAAGTCCATTTACATGGGCTTCCGGTCTACGGTCACCGATTTATTGTGACAACCGCATACTCCTCTCCTACCCGGAGATAAGGACCGGGCTTGTCGATTTAATGGTGAAGGTGATAAAAGATTTTCAATTGTTTGACACTGTCGCAGGTGTTGCCACTGCCGGCATACCTGCCGGGGTGCTTCTGGCTGATCGCCTGAAGATGCCTTTCGCTTACGTACGGGCAAAGCCTAAAGAACATGGAAGACAAAATCTGATCGAAGGAAGTATCTCTCCGGATGCTAAAGTATTGGTCATTGAAGACCTGATTTCTACCGGGATGAGTAGCCTTCAGGCAGTAGAAGCTATCCGGCAGGTTCCAGCACAGGTGGTTGGTGTTTTGGCCATTTTCCAATATGGTATGCCCAAGGCTACCGAAGCTTTTGAGAAAGCTGGATGTCCCTTTTATACGCTCACTGATTTTAAGACGATCATACAAGTTGCTGCAGAAAAGCATATCATTGAGCATGATCATCTAGAGCTGCTGGGCAGCTGGTCTGCTGACCCTCAGGCCTGGTCGGAAAATTATTTACGAACACATTAAATAAAATACTGCTGAACCGTGATTGATAAAAAATCAAAAAAATTTCTGAAGGAATATCTGGGCAATGCAAGCCCTACCGGGCATGAAACGAAAGGACAGGAATTGTGGCTTGATTATATTTCTCCCTACGTCCATGAGTGGCACACCGATGTATACGGCACGGCCTACGGCGTCATCAATCCAGGCAAGAAATACAAGGTGGTCATTGAAAGCCATGCAGATGAAATCTCCTGGTACGTCAATTACATCTCAGACAAGGGCAATATCCATGTGATCCGCAATGGTGGTTCAGATCAGACCATTGCTGCCAGCAGGAGGGTCAATATCCATACCCCAAAAGGAATCGTCCGGGGTGTATTCGGATGGCCTGCTATCCATGTACGCAAAGGAAAAGACGCTAACCTGGCTCCAACCTTGGAAAATATATTTATCGATGTCGGTGCTAAGGACAAAAAGGAAGTAGAAGAACTTGGCATCCATGTAGGATGTGTCATCACCTATGATGATGGGTATGAGGAGATCAATAAAAAATGTTTTATCGGCAGGGCGCTGGATAACCGGCTGGGTGGATACTGCATTGCAGAGGTTGCCCGAAAATTATTTGAAGAAAAAATCAAACTCCCCTACTCGCTCTATGTAGTCAATTCGGTGCAGGAAGAAGTAGGCTTGCATGGGGCCACGATGATCGCGCAGACGATCCGGCCTGATGTCGCCATCATCACAGATGTGACGCATGATACGAGCACACCTTTGATTGATGCAAAACAGGAAGGCGATGTCAGACTTGGCCTCGGGCCAGCTTTGACCTATGCACCATCTGTGCATCGGAAACTTTTACAACTCATTGAAGAAGCAGCCCAGGTCAATAATATTCCATTTCAAAGAGTGGCCTCTTCCAGAAGTACAGGAACGGATACAGATGCTTTTGCCTATGCCAATGGGGGCATTCCTTCTGCGCTGATATCTATACCGTTAAGGTATATGCACACGACGGTAGAAATGGCCCATTTTGAAGACATCAGTCATTTGATTAACTTGATCTCTGCATCGCTCCAGCAAATCAAATCAGGGCATAATTTCAAATACTTTGATCGGTAGATTTTTAAAAGATATTATTAATCTCCTGATCTATGGAGGTGCCTTCATAGGTCTTTGCGCATCCTGTATTACTGCATTAACCTTCGAACTCACTGGGAGAGTTGAGGAAAACCTTCAATACATATTGCTCATTGGGTCCGCGACGGCTGCACTGTATACAATACACAGGGTCATCGGTCTGAACAAATCCGCCCACGTCAAAAATTCTGATCGGTTTACGATCATTCGAAAATATCTATTCCACATCAGGGTATATTCCGCTTTGTGGATATTGCTTTCCTTGTGGCTGTTGATCCCGTTATTCAATCTATCATTCATTTTATGGTTAGCACCCGGCGGAATTATTGCCTTTACATATGTCATCCCTTTCTTATCGGGCGGACGCAGATTGCGGGATCTTGGGTGGGGAAAGATCATTATGATTGGGTGGTCATGGGCATGGTTGACAGCAGTGGTTCCGCTCTGGTATTTTACAGAAGCCTCAATCCAGATGACGGTAATACACGGCCTTGAACGATTATTGTTTATCATGCTCATCGCGATTCCGTTTGAAATAAGGGATCTGAATATTGACAAATCACTGGGATTGATCACCGTGCCTGAAAAACTGGGTAGTAAGCGAACCAGGCGAATTGCCCGAATCATGTGCGGGGTGGTTATATTCCTCAGTCTTATATCTTCGTTTCACTATTTCAACCAGCCCTATGTGATTGCCATGGGCTTGACCAGTTTATCCGTTCTCCCTATGATTAACTTCAGTTATGTGACTTCGAATGATTATTTCTTTGGCGGGCTGGTAGACGGGACCATGATCATAGCGTTATGGGTGTTTAAAGTTGTAAATATTTTTATTTGACACCATGGTTCACCATATCGAACTGCGGTTGATACAACAATCCAAATAAGTACTACAGACTATTATTCAACGCATTCAATCTACCAATATTCAACCGATGACATCACGACAAAATTTTAGTTCCGGAGCACCGTGGGAACCTATTGTAGGTTATTCCCGGGCTGTACGTATAGGCAACGTCATCGAAGTCTCCGGGACATGCGCTGTGGATGCTGATGGAAATCCATTTGGTATAGGCGATCCTTACCTTCAGACCAAACGCAGTCTTGAAATCATTGCTAATGCTCTTCATAAACTTGGTGGCAGCCTTCATGATGTCATCCGGACTAGAATCTATGTCACTGACATCAGCCAGTGGGCAGAAATAGGTAAGGCACATGGTGAGGTGTTTGGTGATATCAGGCCAGCTACAACGATGATTGAAGTATCCAGTCTTATATCCCTGGAGTATCTGGTGGAAATAGAAGCAACTGCCATCATTACTTCCTGATCTCATGGCCGGATATAAAGTCAAAGAAATCTATTACACCCTGCAGGGAGAAGGCGCGCATGCTGGTCGTCCTGCTGTGTTCCTCAGGTTTGCCGGATGTAATCTGTGGACTGGAAGAGAAGAGGATCGTGCTGATGCCATATGCACGTTTTGTGATACCGATTTTATAGGCATGGATGGAACGTTGGGTGGAAAGTATACGGCAGATGAACTAGCTCATACAATCGACATGCTTTGGCCGGCAGAAAGAAACAACAAGTATGTTGTATGCACTGGAGGTGAACCCATGCTTCAATTAGATAGTCAATTGATTGATGCTTTTCATGCTAAACATTTTGAGGTTGGTGTTGAGACAAATGGTACAATAACACCGCCACCTGGATTAGATTGGATATGTGTCAGTCCGAAAGCAAATACAGAAATTGTAATTCGGAAAGCGAATGAAATTAAATTGGTGGTAAAACAAAGAGGCATAGAACCTTCCCAATTTGAAGATTGGGAGTTTGACCACTTTTTTCTTCAGCCGATGGATGGTCCCGATGTACGTTCCTATACGGAATGGGCCATACAGTATTGCCTTATCAATCCTACTTGGAGACTTAGTATTCAAACGCATAAGTTACTGGGCATCCGATAAACAAATGGCAGTTGGCAATTTGCAGTTCACAGTCTGCAGTCTATAGCCTGAAGAGAGTTGATTCAAATCACCTCATTACCGTAATATCCCCTACTTTAACCATGATGTCTCCATCAAGGTCATTCCATACAAGCTTATACACATAGACACCAGTTTGAACTTTCTCTCCTTTTGCATTTCCATCCCACCGGAAGGGAACGTTGCCATACTGGCCATACAATAAGCTACCCCAGCGGTCAAAGATCTCTAGTGAAACCAGACGATCCTCAGGAAGATTGGTAATCACCACCAACTCATCATTGATCTGATCACCGTCAGGTGAAAAAATATTGGGAATATAAAAGGTTTCCTCTTCAACAACCCTGATCAGCATTTCATCTTCATATACACAACCAGCTGTATCCTGAACAAGGACAGAAACAAGAGTTGTTACATCAGGACCAAACCAGAAGTCTTCTATACCAAGGCCAGGAAAAGAAGGATTCCATGATACCGTTGCAACCACTATGCCTTCTGATGATGGTTGGATCAAGGTACTATCACCCTTTTGAATGGTGATATCAGGTCCAAGATCAACGGATCCAAAATCCTGATCAGAAACGTTGACTGGGATTTCAATGGTGCAGCCTATTATATCAGTAACCGAAACGATATGATTGCCCAGGCCCACATTATCAATTAGGAATGGAAGCTGATTCACTGTTGACATTGCTCCATTATCAAGCTGAATAAAATACGGAGGTGTTCCTTCTGTAATTGATTCTACAAGCAATTGTCCATCAGTACTTCCAGGACATGATGGTGGTATGCTGGTGATCTGTGCTCCTTCCGGGCCAATAAATTCGGCATTAAATGTATCTCGTTCCTCACAACCTGCCATGTCACGTACAATCCAAATGTAGAAACCCTCTTCATAGAGAGGTAGCGTTGGTTGCATTTTAGGACCATCAGGTGTGATCCATGTGATAAGCGCAAAACCCTGCGCACCGGTGATAATCGGTATCAAAACAAAAGTATCTCCTGGACAAAATGTTATGGTGTCGGCAATATCTTCTGTGAAGAGTGTACAGTTACAATCCGGAGCAGGAATAAACAATGAGGCGTCGCATAACCCTGTTAAGGAAGAAACCATGACAATAATATCCTGGTCAACGGGAATATTAGCGATCCTGAATTGACCAGTACCTGCTGTAGTAACATCACCGAAATCTGAGGTGAGCGAATTGGCATTTGTCTGCAACAGGACCTCATAGCTCAACTGTGCTGCATCACATTCGATGTCACCAACAGTGATAAATGGCAGCTCTTCAATCAATAAAGGAATATCCGAGGAGGCGGGGCAACCCGGTGATGAGGTATTGAGTGTGTACGTGAGTATATAATTACCAGCAGTCGCTCCTGATGTAGAAATCTGCGATCCTGCAATGGTTGGCCAGGTACTTCCTGGTGGACCGTTGGTTATCATCCAACTTCCGGGATCTGCTAATATTATCTGGTCATTGAGATCTGAAACTTCATTCTGACAGATTTCCAAACCTGCATTATCGAGTATCAATGGTGGACATGCGCAATCCTCCACGACTACCGTAAAAATATAGGTGCTATCCGTGCAAGGCGCCACTGCTGTCTGGGTGATATACACAAACCGATAGCTGCCTGGTGCCACACCAGCAAAATCTACATTTGACGGATTACTGAGATCAACCATGGCGCCGTCAAAATCAGACCATAACCCCGTGCCATCCCCCTGAATGATAAAAGAGGAGAAATTGATAACTGAACCGCTGTCAGGATGGTTGCAGAGTGTATCTGCAAGTGCACTGAAGGATGTCGAAGGAGGCGTAACCAGGAAGAGTATGATCGTATCCTCCGGCACAGCACAAAAACCAAATGTGTCAACAGTAGTCGCAATAAGATTGATCTGCGCTGAGGCCACATCAAATACAGAAGGCAAATAAAATGTATTCAATGCTCCCGGATCACCAAAACTACCCAGACCGGATGTTGACCAAACAACACCTGTAGCTGACCCTCCGATGATTGCATCCAGCTGCACAGATGTAAGTCCACACGTGCTGGTGTCTCCTGAGATGGAAAGGGTCGGTAATTCCTGAATAAATATATCAATCTCTGCACTATCGGGGCATCCAACAAGTGGGGCTGCATCAAATGTAAATCGCAAGCCATAAGTGCCGGGGTCACATCCATTAATGATTAAAGTTGAACCTGTAAGCGTAGCAGGGTTTGAACCAGGTGGAATATTGAATATCTGCCAACTACCGGGAGCACCTGCCTGCACAAAGGCATCAAGCTGAAGCGATGGCATCGAATTGCAAAGACCGCTTGGTAAGTTCTGCACCACCAGCAGCGGACATAGACAATCTTCAACCGCGACTACAATATCATATGTAGTCTCTGAACAAGGAGAAGAAGCAGAATTAGTCAGGTATTGAAATACATAAAACCCTTCAGCGATCCCGTCAAAATCTACGGATGCCGGATTGGAAAAGTCAACAGGTACACCTGAAACATTTGTCCATGTACCCAAAGCATCACCATCGGTAATCAACGCTGGGAAATTAATCACTGAACCATTGGCTGCAGCATTACATATCGTAACGGTATCATTTGCAAAAAGGGCAAAAGGAGGTTGATTAATAAATAAGGTTACGGTATCACTTTGATTTCCGCACACAGGATCTAATACATTGAGCACTAAAAACAAGCCTGGTGCTATCGAATCCAAAGGTCCCGGTGTATAGGTTGTGACAGGAGAATTTACATCAGCAAATACACCATCCCCAAGTGTTTCCCAAACAATCGTATACGGACCTGATGGTGTTATCGATCCGTCCAGCATAACCACTTGTGGTCCGCAAAATGCTACATCAGGTCCTGCATCAGGCTCGACAACAGCACTGACCATGATCACTTCACTTGAGGATGGAGGGCATCCTGGTTCAGGAGAGTTTAAGGTATAGGTGACAGTGTATGCTCCCGGGTCGGACATATTGGTTGAAAAAAGGCTTCCTGTTAATGTCGCAGGATTGAATCCGGGAGGCTCATCTGTAATACTCCATGCACCTGCTCCACCTTCTTCAAGCAGAGTTGATAAATCAAGCATATCATTAAGAGCACACAGGGGCACCACAGTTGGATTGGTTTCCAATGGAGGACAATCACATAAGATAATATCAACAGGAATATTGTAAGTAATCTGTCCGCATTCAGGAAATACACTCTGGATAATTACAGAGACTATAAAAAACTGGTTGTTGATATCTCCGGGGCCTGGCGTATACGTTACCCTGGTATCACTTTCCACCACTAACGTACCATCACCTGCAGAACTCCAGGTAGTTGAATTATAGGGCCCTTCAATATCAATCTCAATGACAATGCTATCACCATCACATATTTCCAGATCCAGAGGAATATCAACTGATGGAGCTTCAACGATAGTCAGCTCAAGGGGTTCGCTGGATACAAGGCATGCATCAGGATCAACAGGTACAAAAGACAAAATCACCATACCCGACGCTATGTCACCAGGGCCGGGTGTATACAAGGTGCTTTCAGCAAAGGGGTCGTCAAACACACCATCACCTGTGGTTTCCCAATTGCATGGTTCATTACTTCCGGTGACCTGAGCGAAAATGGCAGCAACATCATTATTACAAATAGTCAATGGAGTATTTACCTCTATGATCAGAGAGGGTTCAATGAATACTGTAAGACTTGCTTCTGAAGGTATACATGATCCATTCGGATCCATCCCTGCGAGTGTAAGTGTTACCTGTTCATTTGCAATATCTCCGGGACCTGGCGTATACATTGTACTTAGGTCCGCTGGATCATCGAAACTACCATCCCCATCTGTTGTCCAAAGTGATTCAGTAGCTGACCCACCAATAGATCCTGAAATGCTTACAGTTTCACCTGCACAGATAGTCTGGTCCGCACCGGTAGATGATGAAGGTGCAGCAATAAAAGTAAGGGTAACTGAATTTGGATTGACTGTCACAGGACAGCCGGATTCACTCACCATTGACACAATTGTTACTGTAGCACTGATACCAACAGCAAGTTCAGGCACATTCAAAATTCCTGTGACGGGATCAAATGATGGGAAAAATCCTTCCAGACAGACCAGGATGGATTGGCCATTAGTCACCGGCAAGTCGTTGATTTGGAATGGTGGAAAAAGTGATGCCATGACGACGATATCCGCCTCGAAAGGAACATCATCACCTACAATTGTAAAATTGATCTCTGTAGGATCATCAGGACAATTTCCAGCACACACATCTCCGCCACCAGACAACATCGCTTCGGGGCAACTGATTTCCAAACCAAAGAATGAAGTAAAGATATCAAGGCAGGCGCCAGATGGAGGTGGATCAATAATTCCTGTAATCCAATAGTTTCCTCCTCCCTGAGTCTCACAAAAGTTCGCAGGTACAGTCCACACAAAATCATCAAACAAAACAGCAGGGGGCATGAATGGCGGTATGTCGACAACCGGAATGACATCAGCAAATACACCGGTTCCTGTGTTAGCCCAACCCCAGCCATCAATTGTACTGCCTGGTGGCATATAATCAAGGCTTAAATCAAATTGACAAGTTGCACCTGTGATATCGATCATGACCGGACACGATGCGCAAGGTGAATTATTATCAAAATATCCGCCAGTACAGGCTGCAGTGCCATCATAGGATATGATATAAACAGGCAGCCCACTTGCACATAAATTGTCACTGTCTATGAATACATTATTCGCCGTACTGCTTTGGATAATAAGGATAGCATTGGCTGGTACAGGTCCTGGAGGGAGGGCTACCCCACAGCTGAAATTCGCTGCATTGCCCGCTATATAGCTATCCCATTGAAATGAACCGGGGCCAAGGTTGGACACCAGGATATCCGCCGTATTAAAACCACCGGAACCGGTCCACAGTACCATAAACTCATCACATTGATCTCCTGATCCACCTACCTGGCCATTATCCGGATTGACCATGATATAAAGAACCTCAGGAGGGTCTACGCAAGGATCAGCCTCACCAGGCACGGATCCTATCAGGGTGCCTTCACCAGCATAAGGATTAAACGTGCCATTATTTCCTAGGTACCATTCTACCGAACTTCCCGGATCTATGTTCATTCCGGCTATAGATAAGGTTACACTCTCACCCTCACAAAGTGGTTCAAGGTTGCCGGTTATGGACGAACTGGTAAATTGCGGGCATTGCGCAAAGGAGGAATGGCAAACCAATAAACTTGCAATGCATAGCAGCGCCGATGTACTTACCCTGTTATTTTTCATAAATATGAGCCAAAGGTAAGTATACTCCAGAGGTTAATCTAATGATGTCCGGAGGGTACGCAAATGGAATGTAAAGGCACCGAAAAATGGGAACTGTTATTCGGTTCTAAACTCATAAACCATTGGGCCAATAGACCTTCCACCCTTCATATCCGGAATAGGTGGCCCGATACTATATAGTTCAATGGCCATCTTACCCTCGATGGATTTAAAGGCAAAAGTCTGCTTCTGCCCCTTTTCGTCGATCAGATCAATAGTACGTGAAGCAGGTTCTGTTTCCTCAAGACAGTCGCCTGCATAACACAATACATACCCAAGGAATGGTTTCATGCCATTCAATTGACCGTTTGGCAGAAAGGCCACCTGATGCGGAGCCAGATTCCCTTCATTAAAAAAGGCATATTCGCCAGCAAGGATGCATTCATTGAGTAAATATTCAAAGCCAACATTCTCCCCATCAATTGGACGCACTCTATTAAATGTTGAAAAGCCTGTTAATTTGGTCCAGGCAGTATCAATCAATTGAATCGAAGTATCTCCGTCCAGCACAAAATACATATCCCCAAACAGAGAAGCACCTACAATTTTAAAAGTACAGCCATCTGCCGCAAGCGAAAACGGAAGACTGAATTTTTCGAATCCATTATCCACCAACACACTGTCGTCGTCCCAAAAATTCAATTCCAGGCAAAAATGCGGGACATCAACAGGCATTTTATCCGGACACTTTCCCAGCACCGTCGCATTGACAAATTTACCTGTTGGAGGAGCGCATGGCGCTGGCACTTTTGAAGCACCAGAAGTGCATGCCTGAATGATAAAAACAATAGCCATGATTACTTGAATACCAATCAGGAGGCGTGAGTTAAGTATTTTCATTTTTGTTTGGATTCTTTTTTCATATCCCTTATTTCATCCTTCGAATATATATTCCCGAGATTCTTGATCAGGGAAACTATGGTAGTGGCCATCATAGCACCAAGAAACGCCAGGAACACATCCTTTTGCGCATCCCATATGTCACCTTGTGTGCCCAGGTATGCATCCCCTTGCTCCGGAAAAAAAACATCCGCAACACCCCACTCAATCAACTCATAAAATGCACCAATGGACAAGGCTAATTCAATAGGCAGTGCCCAGGAAACCCATCTCGGAAATTTAAACCACTTCAAAAACAATTCACGCATCGGATAAGCCAGCAGGAATCCAAAACCAAAATGTACTATCCGGTCATAATGATTCCTTGACCAGTTAAACTGATCCTGCAACCAGTATCCAAAGGGATTCTCCGCGTATGTATATTTAGATCCATAGACGTGCAAACAAAGATATACACAGAGTAAAAGATAGCTCAGGTCACTAAACTGGTATTTTCGGTAGGTATAAACCAATACGGGTAAAAACAAAAGGACCAGCAGGTTCTCAAGCATCCAATTGGATATATCAGTTGTACCCATAAATGAATTGACCCAGACCAGGAGAAAAACAAGGATGAAACCCATCAGCCAATAATTGGATCTCAATGGGGTCCTGTGTGTCGAAATAGCAATGGTAAAGGACATTGGCTGTAGGGATAGTTGGTTGGATAGCAATGTTACAGCTTATTTCTAAGTCAGGCAATACATACCTGCCTGCAGAAATTCGGTACTTACATTTTTTCGCAGGGGCCTTTTGTATAGACCTTGATACCGGCACATTCCGCAGCGCATGCATTACTATACGTTTTGTTGTTACAGCCACAGACAGGATCATACTGCATGGTACAGACACAGTCTGCAACTGGTTTCTCTATGCACCTCTTCGTGGTGCATCCACCCAGGCTAACCAGCAGAAATAATTGCAAAAGGAGTATTACTCTCAGGAATGGTCTTTTCATAATATAAGGTTACCTTTTAATTATGAAAGGTAACCTTATATCATGTATTGACGATGATCCTGGGCAATGAAAAATCAAAACTTTTCAGCCCACCAGTGCTTAACATTGTGCCCGACAAGGTACATCGCCGGTAAAATGACCAGGGTAATGAAGGTCGCAAATCCAAGCCCAAAAATGATGGTCCAGGACAACGGACCCCAGAACGCAACGCTATCACCACCTAGGAAAATCTTTGGATCACCAGTGGACAACAAACTGGCAAAATCTATATTAAAACCAATGGCCAGTGGAAGCAATCCAAGGATAGCTGCAGTAGCAGTCAGTAGCACTGGTGTCATACGTATCCGGCCCGCCTCAATAATCGCCTCCCTCACCTCCATGCCATCATGTCGAAGTTTGTCCGTAAACTCAACAAGCAGAATTCCATTCCGCACAACAATTCCAGCAAGCGCCACAATTCCAACCCCCATCATGATCACCACAAAATCCATATTGAAAATAGCCATGCCGAGTAAAACACCGATGACAGAAAAAACAACTTCAGTCATAATAATGAGTGTCTTTCCGATCGAATTAAACTGAGCTACCAGAATCAATAAGATGATAAAAATAGAGATCACCAGCGACCGTCCAAGGAAATTGATGGCATCCAGCATCTCCGCGTCTTCACCCGCAAAGCCAATGGTAACACCATCTTGTTGTGGTATTTGGGCAATAGCGTCCTTGACGGCATTGACCACTTGCGTTTGCTTCGGTTGAAACTCTGCAGTGATGTTAGAGGAAATGGTAACAATACGCTCGAGGTCTTTTCTTCTGACGCCACCGAATGTATTCGTATAATTTATGTCGGCCAGTGAACCCATCGGGATAGACCTTAAAATGCCACCCATGTTCATATCCCTGAATGTAATATTTAGATTTTCGACTGCATTTATATTCGTGCGTTGGTCTTCCTTCAAACGAATCATTACCGGTATCTCATCTTCTCCATCTCTGAACTTGGTGGCTTCCCTTCCCAGGATTGCTGTTCTGAATTCAGATCCGATCTGAAGTGTACTGACTCCTTCTCTGTTGGCCCGATCACGATCGATCTCAATGCTTATCTCTGGTTTGCTGACGATCATGTCGCTCCGGAGTTCTTCAACACCGGGGATAGCCAGTGAATCGAGATAATGATGCACCAATTTGGAAGCGGCAATCAATTTATCAAAATCATCTCCGATGATTTCTACAGAAATTGGTTTTGGCGTTGGTGGGCCTCCTTGTTCCTGATCCACTACAATTTCGGCTCCGGGTATGATACCACTGGTCGCCTTACGGATTTTATCCATAAAATCCCGGGTACTGACGCCATTGCGTTTACTATACTCCACGAAGGCCACACCTACTTTGCCCTTATTTGATGTAGCAGCGCGATCAAACTGGTCTTCTGATGCACCAAGTGCCACATTCGTAATCACCGATTCAACCATCGGATTATTTTCACCTAGTGTTTCAATGACTTTGGCTTCAATGACACTTGTCAGAGAATCGGTTACGTTAACATCAGTACCTACCGGCAATGTCAGATAGACATAAATAAAATTCGGATCAGCCTTAGGGAACAGCACCACATTGGATTGTCTTGTCAACGTGATACCGCAGGAAGCAAAAAGAAGTATGGTCATTCCGAAAAGGAGCTTCCACGGATGTCGTAAAGCCCAGGCGAGAAATCCTGCATACCTGGATTGAATTCCGGGCCAGCCTTTTTGCTGAAACCACTTCACACCCTTTGATAAAACATACTTATAGAGGAAGGCGAAAACAATACATACCAACACAAAATTGCCCATCCCTATATTGCCGGACATATAAAACGCGACAGTAGTCAGTACCAGCAGAGCATATCCAAAAATCCGTCTTCTCTTTTGCTTTGCAGGGTCAATTATTTTTCCTTCCCTGACAGGATCTCCCATAAACCAAACAGCAAAAACAGGATTGATCACATAGGCTACAAGAAGTGAAGCCGTGAGTGTGATGATAATCGTAACAGGAAGGTAATGCATGAACTTACCAAAAATCCCGCCCCAGAATACCAGGGGAAAGAATGGCGCAAGCGTCGTAGCCGTACCAGATAATACAGGTAAAAACACTTCACCTGCGGCTTTCTTCGCGGCTTGAACGATGGTGAGCTTTGGTTCATCGTGATATATCCGGTGGGTATTCTCCATGACCACAATAGCATCATCCACCACAATACCCAAGGCAAGCAAAAAGGCAAACAAAACAATAAAATTCAATGTAAATCCTAATGCTGGCAGAATCATAAAGGCAATACACATCGACAATGGAACAGACATGGCTACGAAAATGGCATCCGTCAGTCCCATAAAAAACATCAGGATCAACGTCACCAGGATAAACCCGATGATAATCGTATTGATCAGGTCATGTAAGGTCACGCGTGTAGCCCGGCTTTGATCACCTGTGATGGTCACTTCAAGGTTCTCGGGGAATTCATTTTTCTGTAAATCTTCTACGATGATCTTTATCTTATCAGAAGCTTCAATCAGATTCTCACCAGTCCGTTTGATAACATTCAGCGAAATGACATTTCTTGTATTGAGGCGGCTAAAACTCTCCTGCTCTTCATGACCCATCTTCACCTCGGCTACATCCTTGAGGAACATAATCGCTCCAGCCTGTGATGAAATCACAAGGTTCTTTATTTCTTCAACACTCTTAAAATCGCCCCGGATAGAAACGGATCTGGTCATACCACCGATATCCACATTACCAGCAGATATAGTTGCATTTTCATAAGCAAGTGCATTTTCAATGTCCCGGAATGTGAGTGTGGCTGCCGCCAGCTTGTATTTATCAACATTGATCTGGACTTCCTTTTCCAGCGCACCTATCATATCAACCCTGGTAATCTCCCTCATCTCTTCAATTCGATCCTGCACTTTGTCGGCAAAATCCTTGAGTCTGTCCAGACTGTAATCACCTGCAATATTGACATTCATGATCGGTATCTCCGAGATATCAAATTCAGTGATGGTCGGATCATCCAATAAGTCAGAGGGCAGGTCCCGCTTAGCCTTATCCACACCATCTTTTACTTTTTGCTTGCATTGAGCTACATCAAGATCAGTGTTAAACTCAACGATGATATTGGAGAAATCCTGCACAGAGGAGGAGGTGATTTTCTTTACACCACTCAAGCCTTTCAGTTCTTTCTCAATAGGTTTGGTAACCAATTGCTCGATATCCGAGGGCGAAGCTCCCGGATAGATCGTTGTCACAAATATCTGCGGCACGGTCACATCCGGAAATTGTTCCTTAGGAATGGCCATATAGGACATTATACCCGCCAGGGTAATCAAAACCGTAATGATAAAAATACTCGTACGGTTATCTATGGACCAGGAGGTTAATTTAAACTCTTTCATAGCAGAAATAATAGCTTTAATAAAAGCTTTGTTGAAAATTCAATTGGTGTCAGTAACTTGGATATAGGGGCTGTTAGAAAACAACGGTCTCACCGGTATTTACATCCTGATAGCCTGTAGAAATCAGGATATCGCCTTCTTTGAGTCCACTCAGGATTTCTACATATCCATTATAGTTCTGACCTTGCTGAATGACTACTTTCTTAACAATTGCTTCCTGTCCGGTCCCCGTCTTTTCGGCAATCAAGACAAAATCACCATCCTCTCCTGTCTGTATCAGATTGACTGGAATGCTAAATGCATTTGCCTTCTGGTAATCCACAATCTTCATCACTGCGATCTGGTTAGCCCGATAGTCGCCACCCTTGAGATCACACTCAATGGCAAATGTTCTGTTGACAGGATTAATACTCTTACTTACATAGCTTACACGGGTCGTGATCTCTTTGTCAAGGTCAGGAAAATAGATTTGCACCTCATCCCCCTTCTTCACTTTTGCAGCATACGCTTCTGTCACTGCACCGATTATCTTGAGGTCATTGAGGTTTAGGATATTGCACAATGGCATTCCTGGTGAGATCGCCTGGCCTTGTTTCAACATCACCATGTCGACTGTACCAGATGTGGGGGCATAGATTTTGGTCATTGCCATATTTTCCTTGAGCGTGGCAATCGCCCGCTCGGTTGATTCCTTATTGTTCTTTGCCTGAATGTATTGAACTTCAGAACCTATATTTTGATCCCACAAGGATTTTTGCCTGTTATATAAGTCAGTCGTCAGGGCGAGCTGACCTTCCAGTTCAGCAAGATTTTTTTGTATGACCGCATCTTCAATCTCGGCAAGTAATTGACCTGCCTTGACATAATCGCCATTGTCTACAAGTACTCTTTTAAGTGCGCCTGGTATTTTGGAAGTCGCCGCAACGCTCTCGGATGCATCCACCCTGCCTTGCAGATCAATAAAGTGCTTGAACGGTGAAGATTTCACCTCTTGCAAACCAACTTTATGGAGATTCTTTGCAATAAGACCTTGCTCCAATAATTGCTTTTCCAATGCAGCAATTTGAGCATCGATGGTTGATTTCTGTTCCTTTAAATCATTTAACTGCGCAAGTGGGTCTTCCGAACCGGCTTTTGATCCACATGCTACAATTGTTAAAACCAGAAATACTCCGGTTATATAAGGTATGACCTGAAATTTTCTCATTGGTTAAATGCTGTATTTAGTAAATTCAATTGATGTGATGTATTGATTTCTTGTATTAATTCTTACCGAGGGCTTGCTTAAAGGCTACCAGGGACTTGAGGTAATCGAACCTTGCGTTGACAAGATCAGCCTGTGACCTGTATAATCCTGCCTGCGCCTGGGTGACTTCAAAACTGGAGCCAACGCCTTGCCTGAATTTTGTTTCTGAGGTTTCAAAGATCCGTTCAGCCAGATTGAGGCTTTGTTCTCTGTCTTCCATCTTCTGTTTTGTACTGTAATAATCCTTTCGCGCCGTTTCGATCTGCAGGTCGTAGGACATCGCAAGCATTTTCCGCTGTTCGACGACTTTCAAACTCTGGATCACAGACCTCTCCTCTTTGGCTTTGTAATAACCACCATCATAGATCGGCATGTTGAGTTGGACACCGACTATAGCAGAAGGAATCCAAAAGAGCTCGTCATTTCCCTGGAAGGTGGGGTCATAGGACCCAAAAAATGACAAGACAGGCCACCAGTCTTTTCTGAAGGCATCCGTCTGAATATCATTCAACTCAGTTGCCTTGAGTGAAGCCACATAATCAGGCCTGTTCATATAATCGAGTTTCTCGTCGATATCTATATCCCCATATATGGCAAGCAGCTTATCAACATCATCCAGCAGGGTGATCTCCTCTGCATTGGGCATGTTAATCGTAAACTTCAATACATCTATAAGTTTGTCTCTTTGACGCAATAAACTCTCCCTGTCTGTTTGAAATGTTGCAAGGGCATACTCAAGGCGATCAACATCAAGTTGCTCTACAAATCCAGCCTGGTAATTTGCCTTAGTCTCGAAAACCAATTTTTGCTGGCTTTCGATATTCTTATCCAGGATCCGTACGCCTTCAGCAACCACCAATGCCGGAATATAGGCATCTGTCACTTTGTTACGAAGCTTCTCAACGACCCCCTGGAACTGAATAGCCGCATAATCCTTGTACATTTTTGCAGCCTTGATGGTAGCTATGTACTTGTTATCAAACAGGAGTTGGTTAAACGAGACAGTTGCTCCAATATCATTCTTCAGAGCGAAGGTGATTTTCTGGCCCGGCTCGCCAAACCCTAAGGCTTCAGCAGGCAAGGCAGGCTGGTGGATAAAACGATTGGCGTGCAATCCAAGACCGATCTGCGGAAATGCTACAGCCCGGTTCTCCTTAATTTGCCAATCAGCATCTTTCATACTGTATTCGGCAATCCGGATTTCAGAATGGTTAGCCAACGCATAATCCATACAATCGGACAAACTCATGTTCCGCTGTCCATGCAGGACAACAATGGACAACAAGGAAGTCAGTAGCAGCGTGATTCTTCTGTACATATCAGGAAAGTTTCTTTTTTAAATAAGTAAGTCCTTTAGGGGACACAATGCCATGCAGATAGTGCAGCATATATTCTTTGAATAGCTCAAGTCTGGTGTATGCTCCGTCCGGAAAAATCTGGGGATCAAACAAACTGAAAGCGGTGGCCAGATGAAGCTTTGCCAAAATATCGATATCAAAATCCTCACGGTATAAACCCTCTTGCCTACCACGTAAGAGGTTTTCCCTGATTACCTTGAAAACAAACTCGAAATGGAAAGTCTGTATCAATTCCCAGCCTTCCCGATGGTATTTCTGGAGATCGTTGATAATGTTATGTTTCATCTGTGCCATCTCCTGGGAATTGGAATCCATGATGATGAAGATCTCCTCCAGCGCATTAGGTGCCATTTTGGCAAGATCGAGGCAGGTTGCTTTTTCCCTTGAAATATGATGTTGCAAAACATTGATTACCAGTGCATCTTTGCTTTCAACCATCTGGTACAGTGTCTTTTTGGAAATGCCCAGATCAGCAGCTACATCATCCATGGTAATGCTTTTTATACCATAGCGGATAAAAAGCTTCTCTACCCTTTCAAGCCAATTGTTTGTTTGTGGAGATGATGTTGTCATGAATGAGGGTGTAAACATAAGAAACTTTTTTTGGTTCAAAAGTTTTCTATATTTCTCTATCAACGACACATACCGTTAGACAAAACCCCCAAAATACCCCCTGGAATTACTTTTATCCAGGCTTTTTCCTCAAGGCTTTTTTCTCAGATTGAGCCTTTTTTTCCTGCAGGCGCTCTTCGACAGATTGTTTTGAAGGCTTCGTCCTGATCCGCTTGACCTTCGGAACAATCGCTCTTTCAATAAGGTTTTTTAAACGCTCCACAGCATGCCCTTTATTGGCCAGCTGAGATCGCTCCTTTTGAGAGGTGACACTCAAAACTCCCTCTTCGTTGATACGGGCTGTAAGTTTCTCAAAGACAAGACCTTTCTCTGCATCAGTCAATCCTGCAGAGGACCGGACATCGAAGAGAGCATCAACCTTGGTTTCGGTTTTATTAACATGTTGCCCTCCCGCGCCGGAACTCCGACTAGTTCGATAGGTTATTTCACTTAGAATACTTTCCCAATCCACCTCAATAGTGTTTGTACGTAATAATAAAAATAACGTCTTGGATAATACTTTAATTGATCTGCCTGCATCCGACTGATCCTTCACGTTCTCGAATGGCCCAGGTAAAACAAATCCAATAGTATACAAAGGTAAATGGATGAAAGCGACTTTTAGTTGTGCCTCCGGATTGAGTTAAAAAGATCAGGCCTGTTTCAGGACTGGCTGGCATCTATTGCCGCTTTCATCACATCAGCAAATGGATAGATTCTAAATTAATATATGAGAACCCAACGGATAATCGGAATCCGCGCCAGAAAAAAGTAAATAACTTAAAAAAATTATCCCACAATAGGAAGTTATAGGAATTGGGCTTATCTTAAGAGTTGAAAAGGCTGATGTTGAGTAATTGAATAAATAATCATTTAGATGTCTAAGCTATGATCTCCGTAAAAAAATTGCTCGAAGGAAAACAAAACAACAGGATTCTCGCGCTTGCACCTGATGCGATGGTCATTGATGCCCTTGAATTGATGACCAAAGAAAATGTAGGCGCTGTCATGGTGGTCGAAAACGAAAAACTGGTAGGTATCTTTTCTGAGCGCGACTATGCGAGAAAGGGTATCATTATGGGCCGTAAAGCCAAAAGCACGCCCTTGACAGAGGTGATGACCAGTAATGTATTCACCGTCACTCCTGATATGAATATGGAAGACTGTATGCAACTCTTCAGTGACAAACGTATCCGTCACCTTCCGGTTGTGCATGACAGTGATTTGCTCGGCATGCTCAGTATCGGAGATATTGTCACTGCGATCATTGTTGAGCAAAAAGAACATATCCAGTTTCTTGAAAAATATATTTCAAGCTGATACAGAAGGCAATTTCTCTGTCTCAATGCGTGTTTGCATTCGCGCTATTGTATTCAGATGAGGTCAAATAGACTAGTCTGCGGCTTCCTTGCTTTCTCAAACTGGGTAAGATCATACTCAAAAGGATGAATGACCGGCAGATGCCTCTTTAAAGCAAGTTGAAACTGCGCAGCTATCATCTCTGCATATTTGCCCTCCCCTTTCATACGTATACCTGAGCGACTATCATTTAGCTTTCCACCATGGATGTCCATGATCCGGTTTAAGATTCGGTCAGCCCGATCCGCATACTTTTTACGAACCCAATCTGTAAAAATCGGTCCAACATCCCCATTCAGGCGGACGGTTATGTAACCTGCATTTTTTGCTCCTGCCTTGGAGACCGCTCCCATAAGGTCCATTATTTCATGATCATTGAGCCCCGGAATTACTGGCGCCAGCATAGCAAGCACATGAATACCCGCTGCCGACAATTCTTCAATGACTTGCAATCGACGGGGGATGGATGCGGTCCTTGGCTCCAACTGTCTGCGCAAAGATTCATCCAGCGTATTGATCGAAATAGCGACGCTGACAAGATTCTTCTCCGCCATCCTGCTCAATATATCCTTGTCTCGCAGGATCAAGGCACTCTTCGTAATGACGCCTACCGGGTGATGGAATCGCTCAAGCACCTCCAGTAACTGCCGGGTAATTTTCAATTTGGCTTCAACCGGCTGATAACAATCAGTATTACCTGAAAGCATGATGGGTGCAACTACCCAGTTAGGGCTAGACAATTTTTTAGCAAGGAGCTGAGGGGCATCCCTTTTAACAAGGATTTTGCTTTCGAAGTCAATTCCCGCACTGTAGCCCCAATACGGATGTGTATTTCGGGCATAGCAATACACACACCCATGCTCACAACCCTGGTATGGATTCATGGAATATTCGAGGCCTATATCAGGGCTGTCTACTTTATTAATGATCGTCTTAGCGTGCGTTTCGAGGTACTCGGTGTTTACTTCTTCGGCTGGCTTCGAGAAAGTAAGGTCCGGATGCCTTGCGGATCTGTGTTTTGAAAATGGATTGTCTGGATTGATTTGAGCTCCCCGGCCTCTCATAAATCATATTTTGACTTAAATGTAGTCATTATATGACTTATTTGTAGTCCGATTTTGTGATTACATCGA
The DNA here is from genome assembly GCA_016721905.1 of Candidatus Opimibacter skivensis. Classification (GTDB taxonomy): domain Bacteria; phylum Bacteroidota; class Bacteroidia; order Chitinophagales; family Saprospiraceae; genus Opimibacter; species Opimibacter skivensis. The sequence goes on from JADKHH010000001.1 coordinate 458,807, forward strand.
AATTTAGTTAAAACACCTCCATACGCGCTGATAACCAATGAGTTATGGCCGTAAGAGGTGTTTTAACTAAATTTCGATTTGCTATTTTCCCCAACCTTTTTCCATTACAACTCCATTTCAGACCAGTTTTCAGTCATATTCTACATCCTTGCCGGATAGCTAAAATCTCATCCAAAAACGATAGCTTTATTGCCTCCTGGTCCTATTCAAGTAACAGCATATATGCCCAAACCGTTAATTAACTAGTAAACCTGGATCCCAAAAGGCTTTTTTTATCGATTTAAAGTAAATAAATGTGCTGCCCGGGCAGCGGATTTTATGGATTTGTATCATTATTCACAGCATAAGTAAACATTCCTTGCAGGAACAGGAACTGATCAGTCGATGCGGAGCAAATGACAGGGTGGCTCAACGGTTATTATATGACCGCTTTGCGCCATTGTTGCTTGGTATATGCAGACGTTATGCAGGCCAGCAGCATGCAGAGGATGTGATGCAGGATAGTTTCGTAAGGGTTTTTCAGTATCTCGCCCAATACCGAAACGAAGGTTCTTTCGAAGGATGGATCCGAAGGGTATGTGTTAATACATGTATCCGCCATCTTGAAAAAGCTAAAAAGATGACCGTAGATTATTACGGTGATGGACTTCCGGATCATCCGGTAGAACCAGATGCCATCAGCCGGATGAGCGCTAATGAACTTCTGGATCTGATTGATAAAATTCCCGAAGGATATAAGACAGTCTTTAATCTTAATGTCATCGAGGGCTATAACCATAAGGACATAGCCCAATTGCTAGGCATAGAAGAAAGCAGTTCAAGATCCCAATTGACTAAAGCAAGAAAATACATCCAGCGTTCACTGGAGGCTACTCAAAAAGTAGAATTATGAAAAACGAAAACATGTTCAGAGAAAAGCTTTACCATCATACCGTCCCGGTAAGGGATGGTTTATGGGATGCTATTGAAGCCCAGCTGCCACCAGAGAAAAAGCGCAAAGCCTTTCCACTCTTCTGGTTTACGTTATTTGGCACTACCCTGCTGGGAGCGGCGGTAATGATCGGTATATTCAATAATAAAGTATCTGATCAACCTCTGTTAGAAAAGCATCAAACCACTCCTTCCTTGATCGCCAGCAATTCCGCTGAGACATCGATTGGAACTGAATCTTCTTCTTCAACTCATACTTCTACATCAACTTCAACAACAACAACCACGATTAATACTTCATCTCCAACTATCGGTTCAACATCAATTTCAAAAACATCGCCACCTGAAACTCGGGCAAACAAAACCATTATCATTGAAAATACTTCCAGGAAAAAAGCCTCAAGAATACAACCCCATCTTCTAAAGACCACTCCCGGATAAAAGAAACACCTATCAACCTGCAAAATCAAACCCTGACTGAAGGTATAGCTGCTGACCCTGGACTCAACACAGAATATACCCTTGGCTCAGCGGCAGGAAAAGCAGCTATCGCTGAACTTTCTCTCCTACCAAATCTACAGATGGAGGAAATCTCTCAGGATGGGGCTTCAACGCTTTTGACAGGAGCAGCATCATCAGAAATCTCTTTAGTCAAGCCTGATCCCAACTGTTACAAATTCAGTGGTCCCGGAAGTAAATTTGCCATTACCGCAGATATTCTTGGCGGTCCTGGCTTTAGTCCAAAATCATACGAACAGAACAGCAGTGACGATTCAGTATATGCTGATGCCCGTGAGGCAACGGAGAATTACCAGTACGCCTGGTCTGCCGGAGTGCGAATCAACCTTCATCATCGAAGTGGAGTTAAAGGGAGTTTAGGTTTCCTATACTCACAGGCTGGAGATGTGTTTGATTACACCGATTCCCTGGCGACCCAATCCACTACCCGGATTGACTCCTTCTTTGCGGCTGATGGAACTTTCCTCTATGAAGAAACCAGCCAGGTGCTGATCCTTGGAACGCTGATTAAGAAAATCCATAACACCTATAAGTATGTTGACATTCCCTTATTAGTTGGATATGAAATGCCTATGGGCCGCTCTTCTATCATGCTCCATGCAGGGCCTGTTTTCAACCTGACCACCACCCATGAAGGCCAGATTCTTGATCCAATGCTTCATCCAAGGTACATTACTGACGGTGAACCAGGTGCAATCGATATATACAAGACCAACCTTGGTATGAGCTTATATTTTGGAGCCGGCATGCTATTCCCTTTGACAGACCACCTTTCCTGGCTAGTCGAACCCAGTTTACTATACCGGTTGAACCCAGTGACCCTTGATAACTATCCCTTGAAGGAACACAGGCACTATGCGGGCCTCAATGTGGGACTTCGATACCATTTTAAATAAACTTTTAACCCCAGCAAGCAGCGAAATCAAGATGAATAGTCTCTATACAGTAAATAACAGAGTAATGGGCAAGTATTTTTTTGCAATTGGATTAGTCGTCATGATGATGTCGTGTGGCAAGGACATCGACGAGTTTATTCCAAGAGCAAGCCAGGTTCCAGCCGGAGATATCTCCCGGTTGATGACCAGGTTACAATCGGACATAGCAGGAGACGTTTTTACGACTGTCTCCTGCCCTTGTTCCGGAGATCAGGTGTTTAAGATAGATAAGGATCTGGTATTGGTCATCCCGCCGGACTTTGTGGATTTATCCAAATATCCTTGTACAAACGGTTCCTTTGATATCAATGTTACCGTTTGTGATACAAAAGGTGAAATCCTGATTGGTGGCATCCCGACAGTTTCAGAAGGTAAATTATTAGAGTCCCGGATTGAAGTCAATCTCCAGATTGCTGATGGCAACACCAAGGTAAAACTTGCACACGGCAAACAAATCCGGTTATTGATCAATGATCCTGATCCCCGGGATCGCATGGAACTCTTTTACGGGGAAGATGAAGTATGGGTGCAGGCAGATCAGAATCCGGACACCTGGAATAATGTCAGCAGTAGTGAATGGTGGTTCCAGGACAGTGCGCAGCAAATCATCACCGGTTTCGGTTATGAGTGCTTTACGGATAGTCTTGACTGGATCAATGTAGATGTGTTTTTCGAAGTTCCCGCGGAGCAGCGCACTTCCGTCTGCATAGACCTTCCGGATGAGTTTACAAATACCAATACGATTGTATTTATGGTATTTGATGATTACAAGAGTATCCTGGCTATGCACGGAGAAGCTGAAACCATGGAGTTTTGTGAGCCATATGGTGCCACTCCATTGGGATTCAATGTAACATTTGTAGTACTCTCCGAAATGGGAGAAGACAGTTACATGTTTGCTCAAAAAAGTACTGTGATCACCCCCGGGCATGTTGAAACCATCACCCCAAAGAATACCCCGTACGAAGAAATTAAAAAGTATATAACGACACTTTAACCTACAATAGAAATAAACTCTCGGCCAACCTGATACAGGTGAACCCTTAAGATAAATCCTTTTTTCGCCAACAACAAAAGCCCTGCAATAGTGCGGGGCTTTTTTCATTAAGCGGAGTTAAATAAAAAGAGAACGGACAGGTAGCGACCTGTCCGTTCTCTTTTTATTTAGTACCTGATAGAGTTTCCTAAACGGTTTCCGTACCTACTTGAATTGCTTTCTGATTCTTCTTGCGCTGATCTTCATTGAGATATATCTTCCGCATACGGATGCTGGTTGGCGTGACTTCGATACACTCATCCTGTTGGATATACTCCATACATTCTTCAAGCGTCATCTGGCGTTTCGGTGCGATATTGGTTGCAGCGTCACTACCACTGGCACGCATGTTGGTGAGTTTCTTTCCTTCTGTGATATTGACTACAATATCTCCAGGGCGGTTATTTTCACCGATGATCATGCCCATATATACCTCTTCTCCCGGATCAACAAAGAAAAATCCACGGTCCTGAAGTTTGTCAATTGAATAACCTGTTGTAGACCCCGGATCCTTGGCCAACAATACACCATTGGTCCTGGCCGGGATATTACCTTTCCATGCTTTGTATTCGGTAAACCGGTGACTCATGACAGCTTCACCGGCTGTCTGAGTAAGCATGGTGGATCTCAATCCAATAAGTCCTCTTGATGGGATATCAAACTCAAGATGCTGATAGTCACCCTTAGCTTCCATCACATGTAATTCACCTTTCCTGCGGGTGACCAGGTCTATAGCACGTGATGAAAATTCGGTTGGAACATCAATCACGAGATTTTCATATGGTTCGGATTTTACACCGTCTATATTCTTTACAATGACCTGAGGCTGACCGACTGTAAGTTCATATCCTTCACGTCTCATGGTCTCAATCAAGATACCCAGGTGCAAAATTCCACGGCCATAAACCAGGAAAGTATCGGCACTATTGGTTTCTTCTACCTTCATGGCAAGGTTCTTTTCAGTTTCCTTCCATAAACGATCCCTGAGTTGACGAGAGGTAACAAATTTTCCTTCCTTTCCAAAGAAAGGTGAATTGTTAATACCAAAGGTCATGCTCATGGTTGGTTCATCCACAGCAATGAATGGAAGACCTTCCGGAAATTCAAAATCTGAGATAGTCTCCCCTATCCTGAAATCATCCAGACCGACTACCGCGCACAAATCACCTGCACTTACTTCCTGCACCTTCTTCCGGCCCATGCCTTCGAAGATGTATAGTTCCTTTACACGAGCGCGTTTGATCTGACCATCAGCCTGGACTATACTTATAGGCTGATTTTCACGGATAGAGCCCCTGTTCACTTTACCAATCGCAATTCTGCCCTGGTAAGATGAAAAATCCAACGAAGTAATCTGCATCTGCAAAGTTCCTTCATAAGCGATCGGAGGTGGCACCAACCTTAAGATACCATCCAGCAAGGGAGTAATATCCTCACAAGGCTCAAGGGTATCGTTAAACCACCCATGTTTGCCTGATCCATAATATGTGCTGAAGTCCAGTTGCTCTTCCGTGGCATCAAGGCTGTGGAAGAGATCAAAGACATCATTATGTATATCCATTGGCCGGCAATTCGGTTTGTCAACCTTATTGATGACTACAATGGGCTTTAAATGCAATTGTAATGCCTTCTGCAAAACAAAACGGGTCTGGGGCATTGGGCCTTCAAAAGCATCAACCAGAAGCAAAACTCCATCCGCCATACGCAATACCCGCTCAACCTCACCTCCAAAATCGGAGTGGCCCGGGGTATCGATTACATTGATCCTTACGCCTTTATAATTGACAGCAGCGTTTTTGGAGAAGATGGTAATCCCACGTTCGCGCTCCAGGTCATTGGAATCCATGATGAGTTCACCTGTTTCCTGGTGATCCTTGAAAACCTTGGTAGCCTGCAGGATTTTGTCTACGAGCGTTGTCTTTCCATGATCGACGTGGGCGATGATGGCGATATTCCTGATATTTGCATTAATCTGTGACATAGTATTGTTTGGATTCTCAAAAGCGGGTGCAAAGGTAGTGATATAATGCCAAAATCCAGCATTTGGTTCCAGATGACTTGGTTACACATGAACAAATGAGGTAATAATTAGGTAAACCCATATATTACTACACATTGACAAGGCTCTGTAGTACAACGGATAGTGCGTAGGTCTTCGGAACCTAAGATCGGGGTTCGATTCCCTGCAGGGCTACTTCAAAGGCAAGGAGCAAGGGGCATGGAGCAAGGAGCAAGGGATATGAAAGATCGTTTAGTCTTTGCATTTAGTCATATGCTCGTTTGCGCTCTGCCTACCTTAAAAAGAAAAGAGCCCTACCAGGTCAACTGTTTGGGCTCTTTTCTTTTTAAGGTAAGTTAACTCAACTCTCCTTGCTCCTTGCTCCATGCTCCTTGCTAAATCATTGGAACAGGATCAGCTTCCAGCGGTCGTGGCAGGCTTCCTTGGAGAAGCGGCCAAAGGCGTAATTTAACTCCATTTGTAATTGTGCTGCAGTCGCCAAGGTCTTTTTGGTTGGATCCTTTAAGGCTTCTACAACAATAGGGTATCCAGCATCTTTTCCTGCTTCATTTACCATATCGGTAAAGCCCCAGTGAATTCTTACGCCCAAATTAAGGGTTAACAACTCACTGCCCATCAGATAAGATCCAAATCCGAAGATACCTGAGGTATAGTTTTCATTAAAATATTCAGTAGCATCAGATATTCCAGTATTTACGTTGTCCAGTTCCACCTCTTTGATTTTGCTGAACTTAGCACCTAATTCAATGTATGCACCATTTCCAGAATAACGGAATAATGTGGATATATCATTGTGTTTCCATTTGAATGCGTTGAAATCATCGATGTTACCATAGTTAAACTCCTGCTTGGAGGTAGCTCCTGCATATTCCAATGATAAGCCTACATGGTATCCATAATTAAAACCGAGGCGACCTCCAAAGGAAGTACCTGTACTGATCGCATGTTTGTAATCCCCATCATCGAATACATTCTGGTCGTACATCATGGTCGGTCCGTAAGAGCCTTTCAGGCCTGCATCAAACCACCACTGGCTATGGGCAGATACGGCCAGGGTCATCATCAAAGAAAGTGTAATTAAATACTTCATAAGTTAGTGTTTATTTTGGCTGCCAAGATAGGCTTTATTTCATTTCTCTTCTCTTCATCTCCGTGACGATCAGGCTCAGTTCACGACTCATTTCACCGGTCACGGCCGAATTTTCCCTGGCCCTGCGGATCAGGTAAGGCAAAACATCCTTGACAGGCCCATAGGGTACATATTTGGCGACGTTATAACCTGCCCTGGCAAGGTTGAATGTGATATTGTCACTCATCCCATACAACTGACAAAAATAAAGATGGTCATGTTTGGGGGGTAGTCCTTTAGCCGCTATTAACTCGGCCTGGAGCATATTGCTTTCCTGATTGTGAGAGGCGTTACATAAGGCAATGGTTTCATAGTTATCCACACAATATCGGATTGCATCATTATAGTCACGGTTTGTGTCTGCCTGGGTTTCCTGGATTGGGGAAGGATAATTCTTCGCTTTAGCTCGGTTGCGTTCCTTTTCCATGTAGGCACCTCTCACCAGTTTGGCACCGAGGATATACCCTTTCTCCAGCGCCTCCTTGTGATCTGCTTTGAGGCTTTCGAGTTTATCCTTGCGGTACAACTGGTAGGTATGATAGACTACAATCTTTTCCTTGTTATAACGCTCCATCATGATCTTAACCAGATGATCGATCGTATTCTGCATCCAGGTTTCTTCGGCATCAATATATACAGCCACCCCATGTTGCATAGCGGCCTGGCATAGCCGGTCGATTCTGTCCTGCACTCGTGAAAATGCTTCCAGTTCCTCCTTTGATGACAACTGGCCTGTCTGGAATTTCTCCAACACTTCTTCAGACGCTAATGCTGTAATCTTTGAAGAAATGACTGTGACCCCTTCGCTTGTTGACGCGTATCGGATCGCCTTCAGATTTTCTTCAAGTGTGCGGTCAAAATCCTCCTCTTTTGCTTTTCCTTCCGCGCCATAATCAAGTACTGTCTGTGTACCATATGCATAAAGGTGGCTGATGGCTTCTGTAGAATCCTGCAGACTGATACCCCCACAGAAATGCTTAAATATTGTAGCGCGGACGATGGGGTTGAAAATATTGATCCCCGCTTTGTGAAGCCAAAGTCCAAAAGATCCTCCGATCCGGACGAGCCAGGCTTTATTCATGAGCCTGAACAACAAAGACGTCCACCTGAGTTCTTTGTCTGATTTATGCTCAAAAGCAATCGCTGTATTGCTGAAATCCACAACCTTGGGAAGTGGCTTCATTTGTGTGTCAGAATTTACCATAATTTTTCCAGATATCCCAGGCATAATCTGCCTGCAAATGAAGCATTTCAAGGCCGTTTTTCGTTTTAGCCCCCATCTGCTCACTTTGCCTCAAAAATAGTGTATTGGCCGGATTGTAGATGAGATCATATACCCAATGTTGCGTACTGAGGTATTGATATGGTATATCGGGGCATGAAAATGTATCGGGTGTCATGCCTACAGGAGTGGTATTGATGATTAAAGTATGTTCAGCGATTATAGCCCTTGTCAGATCTGCGTAGGAAAGGTTACCATTTCCATTCCTGGACACTACCGTCGATTTTACACCGAGCTGCTTCAGGGCAAACAACACCGCCTTTGAGGCTCCTCCTGAACCTAAAACAAGTGCCCTGGACGGAATATCCTTCTTACCTATCCAACTCACTAAAGAATGCCTAAATCCCCTGGTATCCGTATTGTATCCCTTCCAGGAATTCTGCCCGGTGCGAACTATGGTATTGACCGCACCAATTTTCATGGCTTGTGCATCCACATCATTGAGATAAGTGATGATGGCAGACTTGTATGGAATAGTAACATTCCATCCGAATACATCACTACGCAATAAGGCAGGAAATTCCTCTATCGTTTCTAAAGGATATAGTTCATATATAAAATCTCCTACGCCAAGGCTTTCAAACTTGCTGGTGAAATACACCTTTGAAAACGAATGGCTCAACGGATATCCAATTAACCCGAATTTCATTGAATGATCTTATAATTGGTTTGAATCATACCAGTATGAAGAAAATGCCTTCATTTAAATACTATCCTTACATGCTAAGGCAGACGGAATAAAATCCCGGCTTTTGCATTAAAGCCAAAACTAGGATAATTCACCCATCGCTCACGATTGTTACCCAATACATTATTTACTTCCGCAAAGGCACCAAAAGAACCTGAGAAGAAGTAATCTCCATGTATATTCAAATCCAGAAGTGGATCCAGCACACTTTCTGTTCCTCCGACTGTCCTGTAGGGCAATCCGTTCTCTCCATTGAAAGCGACAGACACATGATACTTATCATCTCCTCCGCTATAAGTCACCTCTCCGTTAATTCCCAGGGAAGGCCTGTGCCATGGCTTTGACTCGTTGTCAAGCGAAAAAAATCGTTGTGAAAGCTTAGCCCGAAGGAATACATGTTTTAGAATTTCGAATCGCACAGAACCTTGTATCCCGATAAATGATCCGTCATCATAGACAGGAATAAATTGTTCCTCCGCATCCTCATCCTGAAGGAAAAAAGCCATGCCTTCAAATGATGTATAACTGCCCTTCAACTCGTAAAATAAGGAACCTGAAGCGCCTTTTACACCTGCATGGATTTCTCTGGAAACCATATTATTGATACTATCGAGTCTGGTGGAGATATAGGGGTTATACGTAGATAAGAAATGAAAGTTATTCTTTTGCACCTCCCCTACCCATCCGGCAAAAACAGTCAGGCGTGTTTTGATCAGCGGAAATGAAAATTCAAGATCAGGTAGGATTTCATTATGTTGTTTTCTTAACAAAGCAGTTGCCCCAAAATGCATGCTGAGGTCACCGATCGCGAAATCAAAAAAGGGATTGATCAAAAGGTTATTGACTGTATGTTGTTCGGTATGAGTCAGCTTGGAAAGGTCAGCAAGTATCTTTATTCCCAGAGGATATTCTCCGCCGCCAAATGCACTCTTCACTTCGCCTCCAACTTTGAAAGTTGTTTCCCGGGATCCGAGATCGTCTTTGTCCGTCATGTATTGCACAAAGGCGCTATAGCTTAAACTCGTCTCCGGAGCATATGCCTGTCCGATTTTCAAGAACAGATCATATCGGTTAAACTTCCGCTTCAAAGATTCAGGATTAGAAGGAATTTGCTCTGCCCCATAGAAATAAACACTTTCCAGATGTCCATCTAAGTAACCGTCTACCTGGACAGTCTCCTTCAATAAATAGGTTCCGTTGATCCGGCCCCGGGTATCTGAAAATTTTTGTAACGGTATTTTCTTGTTGTTAGCGCTCAGGTGCCTGAGGTCAACTCCCCAGTTAAACTTTTCATTCTGCACATGGTCATAGGAGGCCATGCCTAGTAATGAATTGGGACTTCCATAACCTACCTTTGCATACAGTGGATAATACAAAGGTTTCTTTTCAGCGTTGATCGCCAGGGGCTTGATTTCTGGAATAAGGTATTCTATGGACGGTGAAGGCGCCAGGAGTTTGTATTCATACCTTCTGATACTTGAATCCACAGCAACAGGCTGCGGAACAATCCTGATTTTTTTTGTTTCCGTCAACCGTACTTCAAAATCCTTGACCACCTCGATCCTGCCGGTAGGCAATTCAGACTGGCCATAGGATGAAACAGCCAACAAGGTCATTGCTAAAATAAGAAGATGCTTCATGGCTGTTGATTAATCTTTTTTAGGATTTTGCTGCAACTCTAATGTATCTCCGCCTTGTGGTTTTATCCTGCTTTGATTTTCTTCTTCCTGCTTGATCTTTTCCAGCTTTTCTGTGGCCTCTTTCATGATGACTTCATCACCGGTAAAATTCTCCGTGATCGCCTCCATGACGGCTCGTGCATTCATCAGGTCACCGGCATTGAATTGTATATCCGAAAGCAAAATTAAAGGCTTAGCCACCCAGAAAGGATATCCTACATTGGCCCTGGCTGATTCTTCAGCTAGTTTCGCAGCCACTTCATGTTCACCCTTTTGCTCATAGATCAAGGCAATGTGATAGCGTGATTCAGCAGCCAGCTCTGCACTATTGATGCGGACGACGGCATTAAAAGAAGATAATGCTTTATCAAAGGAGTTTTCGGAATAGGCTGTCATACCTGTATAATAATAGGCCAGGGCCCTGATATCGTCTGTAGCCCTTGGATGTGCTATCACCGAAGTCGCCATTGAATAAATATTTTCTGTTTGCTCCAATTTATAGGCACATCGTAATGCGCCAAGCCGGGCTTCGTAATCCTTTTCTTCAGAATCTGCCAATGGGATATAAGCCGAATAATGTTTGTAGGCTCTGGCCATGTCCTTTTCCTGGTTATACGCGATCAGTGCTGCTTTATATAGTGAGGAAGCATAATAAACACCCGGTCCCAGGTCGATGACGGTTTCATACCCCACGAGGGCTTCCGAATAGCGCTTAAGGATAGAAAGTGATTCCGCTCTCAGATATCTTGCCTTTGATGCATACAAGCCTTTCGGGTATTCTGCAACGTACTTTTGAAAAGACTCGACTGCCTTATCATATTGGGCCTGTGCATAAAAGTTTTCTGCTGCATTATACAGGATTGAATCCTTTTCTGATCCTGAAATAGAATAGCCCGGGATGCTTTCAGCAAAAGCAAAAAATGCATCCGGCTTATCAAGTTCATTGACATATATCTCCTGGATGGCAGCGATAGCTTCCTTGGATGATTCCGGATCCGGATTGTAATCGAATACGGATTTATAGTATTTAAGTGAGGTTTCAAACTGGCCGCTGTTATACGATACTAAGCCAAGACGCAATAAGGCTGGAAGTAGTAACGGACTATTCTGCTTGTATTGTTTAACCAATTGCTCATACGACTGAATTGCCTTGGACGTCTGTCCTTCATCCTGATAAGTGTTTGCTGCCTGAAACAATGCGTCATCAGCCCAAAGGGATTCGGGATGCACTTTCACCAAAGTCTCCAGCAAGCGAATTTTTTCAGCCGGCTGCTTCTGGAGCCCTTTGATAATGGCTCTTTGGTATTCCGCATAATCACTTCCCGTATACCTGCCTGTGATGGATTGATCGTAATAAGCTAGGGCCTTATCGTATTGATTTCGCTTAAATGCACAATCACCGGCTCTGAGTATAGCATCAGGAAGAACCTGGCTTGCAAGGCTATTATTTAATTCTGACGCTGCTCCGGCAGTCAATCCCTCGACAGATTCTTCAAATAATTTTTGAGCTTCTGAATAGCTGGCGTTTTTCAAATAGTTATACCCCTGGTTGTATCGTGCTATTGCTATACTTTGATACGGAGGTAGTCCTGCGGTATTCGCAGCCGAAGCAAAATATTGATTATACCATTTTATACTTTCATTGATGTTGCCACTTTGGTAGGCCAGCTCACCTTTCCAGAAATAAGCCCGGGCCTCGATGGCTTTGTCCACTGGTTGTTTGAGTGACTTATCAAGTAATCCAAGGGCATCTGCTGTTTTACCTTCCTGGATGAGTTGTTCAGCTCTGTATAAACACACTTTCTGATAGGCTCCTTTCAAGGCAGGGGAAAGTGATTTCATGGCTTCCAACTGCTCAATAGCGAGGTTGTAGTCGCTTGTATTCGTGAGTATCCCAGCCATGGTTGATTGGGCATCCGTATATTCAGAACTGGTGGATGGAATGGTCTGCAATACTTTGATGGCTTCAACATCATCTCCTGCTTCAGCGCTCAAGCGTCCATAATGCAGAGTTGCTTCCATCGCCAATGATGGTATATCTGTCATCTGTGATGCCTTCATCAGCGCATTGCGAGCTGATATTTTATCACCTGTTTTCAGGTAGCACTGGCCCAGGTAATAATTGGCATAATGGGCTTTAGTACCTGTTTCATTTCTGATCTGCGTCAGCACAGGAATCGCTTCAGCGTATTTACCTGTCTGATAATACGCCATGCCCAACTGGTAAAAGTCGTCTGTGCGAAGTTTTGGGGATTGGGCTTCAACATATTCAAGATGTGGAATAGCTGCGGCATAATCACCTGTTTCGAAATACGCCTGTCCAATGAGTTGCCGTATTTCGGTTTTGTTCAATACAGTTGGATTGTTTATCGCCTGGTTGCCATAGCCTATGACCCTGGGATAATCTTTAGTACTGAAGTATATCTGTGTGATGTAATAGGGGATGTAGTCTTTGTAGAATGAAGATGGGGCAACACGCTCAAAACTCCTCACCGCTTCAGGATAGTTGCCTGCAAAATACTGTGTCATGCCATAGTAATAATTGGCAGGGTAATAATACTTGTCCCGCACTTCCCGACCCATATAAAAGAGCGTGGCAGCGCGTTCGAATTCTTTACGCACAAATAACACATATCCGAGCTTAAAATTCAGTGCGGACTGCTCTTCAGGTTGTAGGGCAGAACCATCCACCATGCTGAGGTACTTGACCGCTTCCTCATATTCCTTACGATCATAGGCATCTTCGCCGATCAACAGGACTGCTTTTTCGGAGACTGCATCTGACTTGAAGGACTCTGCGAAGGCGAAAACCTGGTTGATGATATTCGGGTTGCCTATGTTCAGCCCCGCCTTTAACTTATACAACTCTGCCTCCAGGGCAAACTGTTCAAATGCAGGCTCTTTGTATACAGTTTTGTATTTGTCCGCTGACCTGATACATCGTCCATAGAGACCTTGTTCATATTCCTTGACCAGGTTGCTGAAATCAGCCTCGGCGTCCCTGTACAAAACAGTTTGCTGGGCCGACAAACCTGAAACCAGCAACTGTGATATAACCAGTATACATAACCAGATTACGTGACCCGATCTCCGGACGTTGTTTTTCAATTCATTTATCATTGAGCATTAACCATTTATTCCTGATGTGTGCTGATTCCGGATATTCCGGCCATTCACTCCTTTCAACCCACACAAACCCAAAATTATGAATTAGTTATAGATTAAGATAAAAAATAATGTGAATTTAACCTATAACATTTGAGCTGGTAAACGATGGACCCGACGCTCGATAGAACATGTTATGGGTGCTGTAGACCTGCGCGCCCACCCCGCGCACCGGGGGGCCAGCCCGGCGGCGGCCCCCAAGGGGAAAATCGCAACCCCCCGTTATTTTGGAAATTTTTTTAAATTTTATTGAAAAAAATCAAATAGGAGGCCATAAAATCCTCAAATTCATGCAAGATCAAGATACTCATAGCTTGTCTTTGATGATGCTCCTTCGGGCATTTATGTAATTGCATATGGTGGATCTTCCTTGTGGAAATCATCTTTTCTAAAAACGAAAGATGAACAACGATTTCAGATCTTGGCCGGCTTTCGCTTGGTTGCCAACCTGTCTTACAGAAAGGGGCAGCTTTTATGTTGATTGTTCTTAACATTCCTGTAAGATATTTTCAATTTTTCCGTTGTCTGATTAATGCTGCCCTTTTTGACGCTCCATTTGGTTAAATGCATATGTTTGGCATGGTGGTTGGAGGGGGGGTGCGGGGGGGCCCGGGGGGGCGCGGCGGCGGGGGGGGCCCGCCCGGGGGGCGCGGGGGCCCGGGGGGGGGCGGGGCGGCGGGGGGGGGCGGGGGGGCCCGGGGGGGGCGGGGGCGGGAGGGGGGGGGGGGCCGGGGGGGGGGGGGGGGCGGCGGGGGGGGGCGCGGGGGGGGGGCGGCCGCGGGGGGCGGGGGGGGCCGCGCGGCGCGGGGCCGGGGGGGCGGGGGGGCGGCCGGGGGGCCGGGGGTGACTCATTTGTTCGGCGGTTTTACCCCAAGCCACCAGATTGTGCCACGTAGTAATTTTTCTGTTTGGCCGTTAGTGGCTTTCCTGAAATCGTTTGTCGCCAGAGAGAGGCGCGCAAGCTTGTTACCCTTGGAAAGTTCACGGAGGTCAACATCCTGACCGAGGTGGCCAAGTAACAACACCCGGTTGTCTGCTAAATTTTTCATTACATAAAAATTAAAGATGAATAAATAAGGTTTAAACACCACCCAGCCTCTATGTTTCTGTGTCCGATCAGATTAAAACATCAAGGACACTTCAACACGCCGGATGAGGATGCAAAACTGTGGGGGTGGTGCTCCCCTTATTCGTCTTTTTTATGTTTACTTGCGTAAGTATCCGGATGTATGCGTTTGTAAACGGATATGCAATTGACAATCAATCAATTGAATTGAAATTAAAAATGCAGAAATGAAAGAAAAGAATTGAATTAAGAAATCGAATCTATAGCATCAAAAGTTGACCTGGAAGTTGCTGTAAAAAATATTGCCAGTACTCCCTACAGGATAAGGCAATGACAACCCACCAACGGGCATGCGGTGTGTATTTATAAATTCAAAATTCCACCTGACGACATAATTCTTCCAGGGAAACCAATTCACACCGGCACGGATATCATATGGATCGCCATATTCTCCATTGATTTTGGAGTAGGTACCGTAGATCTGTAATGTCTTTTCAACAAGCATGGCTGAGGCCTGCATCTGGAATCCGTTGTCTTTCAGCACATCAAATGTCAACGCATCTGTCCCTATCCCTTCCAGGTTGTTGACCGAACGCAGATAATATTCCCCTTCCAGCGAAAATCCTTTGTACTTGACACCTGCATCAAAACTGGCCATGTGATAGGTCGCCTGGTCCACTCGAATTCCCTGTCCAAACACACCGCTATTAAATATGACGCTGCCGTCTGACAAGCGTATGGTTACGTTTTCAAAAGCTTCGGAAGCAGGAACTCCTTGTCGATCCTCATCACTCCGGCTATAGTGCGCACCGATCCGGGTGGCTATTTCCTGGTGGTTTTCAAAATCCCCAAAATTGCTGTTTAATCCATATTCCCCGGTAGTCGGAAACCAGGTCAACGCACCAGCGAACGTATTAAAATCAGGATCAAGTTGCCCGGCATCAATGCCAAGTTGACTCAGGTTGTTACCAAGCATCATATTATATTGCAACCCATCGATGATGGAGCCTCTGGCCCATATACCTGTTGTGTAAGAGGGCCTGAAAAATTCATCTGCAGACAGGCGATTGTCGATCGTCAGCCAGAATGGAAAATTCCCTTCTGTACTTCGGACACCTGGCAAGGAATTGATACCCCCTCCAACTGTAATATATTTATTGAAACTGTATTGAAGGTTTCCGGCTACAACCACCTGTGAGGTCTGTCCTTGTGCTGTGTTATTGGTCCATACGTAAAAGAGGTACTTCAGCCTTGGATCCATGATCCAGCCATTAAACTGGATATTGACTTTGTTGACCTGTATATCCTGGCGTTGGTCAATAAGGGTTGTACCTGAGGTGTTGGTATAGGTCGAATCAAGGTCCTTTTGATTCAAGTATCGCAGGTAAGTGTATATCCTGAAATTTAATACACCCTTGTCTGTGGTAGCAAGCCTGAAACCTGCGTTGGGTTTATAAGAACCAAACTTTTCTTCTTCCAGATTAGTGCCGGTCTGGCCAATCAGTGTTGTGCCGGTTAAGACAAGGAATAGCAGTGTTGTGAAAAAAAATCTGACTAAACTATCAGGCTGAATGTTCCATTGAACGGAAGGCGATAAAACTGGTCTCATAATGGATACTAGTATAAGTGAGAAGATGCGATAGCTAACATAAATAACGGATGGATTTTACCCCGGTAAAATAAGATATTAACAAATTGACTGCCTGTGTGGATGGATCAGAAAGATTTATTCCTTTCGCATGCCGGAAGCCGGTGTATAATCTGGTGCCTTTTTAGGCTTCCCAACATTTGCAGCTTCCCATGCCCGAACTTTTTTAGCTGCGGCATCAAACAATCGCTCATAGTTGCCCAATCTGACATTGTAGCTGGCTTCCGGCGTTAGCATTTTCCAGAGCGGGTCGTACATATGATATACGTTGAGGTGCTTCTCTTGTGACGCAGGTGCAACATTATCGGTACCGAACAGAAATCTATCCGGATACAAATTTATAATGCGCGCAGTGTTGGCCACAGCTTGTTCACTTGATGTCAGGTATTTAGCCACCTCATCCCATGAAATATCAAAGTTGACATGCTTTAACTCCGGATCAGCCAGGATTTTTTCAAAGAATTTTCCATACTCTACTGGTGGCTTAACTATTCTTCCCAATCCGAGATGTGCCCAGGTGATAGAAGCATTCGGATGTCGTTTGAATAATTGCAGCATGTCATCGGTGTAATTCGGTGTATTGGGTTTCGGGAAAGGATCATCTACATCATTATGCAGTATAATAAGTAATCCCGTTTCCTCACAGAATGAAAAATGCTATCAAGCGCCTGATCTGTAAGGCTGGCTACATCTCCGGATATCTTAGCTGAAACAAATTCCTTATGAATCGAGAATTCCCCGATTCCCGTGAACACTCCTGGAAATGTTTCAAGCACCCTACGTATATGTGCAGCGGCATACATATCTGTCGGGTTGAATCCGGTGATCATCGGATCAAATCGTTTCTGTTCTTCCTTCGTCAAAGATTTGTAGGTCATGGCGATATACGCATCTGTAAAAGAATAATAATACAGGGGCGCATCTGAATCCAGATAATAGGTAGGTGCAAAATCACCTGTCACGCGATATGACCATTGCTGCTGTACAGGTATACCAAACAAAGTCGACCGGCCTACCTTATCTCCCATAATGTTTAGATAGTCCTGAATGCTGATACCCTCCTGCACATAATTGGTCAGGTGGAAATGGGCGTCATGAAATAGAAAATTTCCGCTTTATCACCAACTGTATTCGTTTGTTGGGCTAAAGTCTGACAACTGGATACCAAATGAATAAACAGTACAACCATTAGATAAAATGATTTCATTTTCATCGTAATAGCATTATTCAATTGGTAGGCCTTAAAATAAGGCACCAAGATTATTCGACATTTTTGGCTTTGGTTGCTAAGTCATCCTATAGAGCAATATATCTGTACCAATCGTAAAAGTTGTGCCTGTCTGTCCGGCAGTGTAAAGTCCAAAGGTTCCTCCACCCGCACCTTTATGAATATCATGGCCTGTGCATTTATCCTCCAACTACTTGTTTTTGTTGGATAGATATTTACTCCGCCTCCAACTTCATAAGGGTTTCTTTTAAACTCATCAATAAACATGGAATTAACCCATAAATGCAAAGCTTTTTTGGAACAAGCATATATAACACCTGTGCCATGTATCCATTATCATTAATACGATCCATAGGAGATGGAACAGGTTGTGAGGCTGAATTCAGCATCAATGTTAGTCAAGGTCCGGTAATAAAATTCAGTATGGACCGCCAAGCCTTTGTATTTAAATCCAAGATCAACGCTCAGCTGATCAAAGGTTGCCTCAACAACCGTCATGCCGGGTGCAAGTGCTCCTGTTTCAAAAAAGAGGCCACCATCTGACATCCTGACCTGAGTATTATCCGGAGCAGGAGTTCCTGTATTGTTAAATCGGTTTTCACGACTATGACAATACGAGATACCAAAACGAGTAGCAATCTTATCATGATGTTCAAAATCACCATTTCCACCTCTGGGGCCAAATTCACCTGTGGTAGGAAACCAACTTAATGAAGCACTCTTTGAGAAATGGCGTGTAAGATTAGCAGCCTTTACACCGAGTATACTCAAATTATTTCCTAATACAGCTGTATAACGAACTCTAGGAAAAGCCTCTCCTGGAAAGAAATATCCCATTTGTAAAGCCTCCCCGCAAAGCGTCCTCCGCCATCGTTCGATCTGTTGATGAAAATAATGGAAAAGGCCCCTGTAGTGTTCGAATGCAAGCATTAGGTGCAATGCCTATACCAGCTGTCAATCGTTTACTAAACTGGTAATTGATATTACCATATACAAGCGTTTGCTGTGTTGTGGTCACTGTCCACACTGTGGCCATATAGGTCAGTTTTGGAGTCCCCAAATAGCCAGTGAACCAAATCATGGTTCTATGCCAATAAATATCATTCCTCCCGTCAAAAGTTCTCATAACTGATCTCTATGATCCATCCAAGTATCTTCGGCAGAGATCTGATTAACCCACCATAGCATGCTCTATATTTAAGACTGGCAAATTATTCTTACAAGTCAAAACCCCTTCCCAGGTGTGAATTCACCCGCAGCCATATTTTGGATAAAGTTGGGCTTGGATCCATTGTGTAACCCTCCGTCCAATACATTGGGCTCACTATAAAAGACCAACAAAGAACAAAACCAATAAAACAAACTGCAAGAATTCCGTTATTATACTTTTCCTATAATGTACAAATGATTTAGAATTACTGCATGACATTTATGATTTTAAATATCTGATTAACTGCCTGTAAAAACGAAAAAGGAACAACGATTTAATCCTCTTGAAAGATCAGATTAACCGTTGCTCCTTGTTCAATTCAAATTACATTTTAACCTGTCAAATGGTCAGCAGCGTTATTTAGGCTGAATCAAAAATGGATTTACGCCAAGTTTTTCAACCACATATTTGATGACCATTTGAGCCTTCACGCTATTACCTGCTGCATCCAATGGTGGAGAAACAACGCCAATTCCGAATTTGCCAGGACAAACAGCAACTATACCACCACCTACTCCACTCTTGGCCGGCAGTCCTGAATTGTAGTACCAAATCCCGGAATCATCATATAAGCCGGCTGTAGCCATGACAGGCAATGTATACATTACTGTTTCTGGAGACACGACTTTCTTCTTAGTGACCGGATTGACTCCACCATTGGCGAGTGTTGCTCCCATGGTAGCCAAATCTTTGGCACTCACATTGATCGCACATTGCTTGGTATAAATATCAGTAGCCTGCACCGGATCAAAATACATCCGTCCATAGGCTTTCAGCAAATGAGCAATAGCCTGGTTACGTAAATTATCCCCAGCCTCACTGATGTATACCGGCATATTTAAGCCTAACTGACGTCCTGCAAAATCACTCTGCTTCATCAGGATACTCTTCCAGATGGCGGCAGAGTCCTTTCCGGCAACAAGACTTGTGGCTGCGATAGCGCCAGGGTTCACCAAGGCATTAATCTCTTTTCCACGCATGCGCTCAACCGCCACAATAGAATTAAAAACTTCACCGGTAGCATCTACACCAATTTTATCCTGCATGGCTTGATGACCCATCTCTTCTATAACCTGGGCTGCCACGAAAGCCTTTGAAACACTCTGTATCGAAACCATGGATGAAATATCACCCTTGGTATATACTGTTCCATCTGTAGTTACCAAGGCAATACCAAAAATCTTGGAATCTACCGTAGCCAACTCTTTGATGTAGTCAGCATTCTTTCCTTCCTTTACGTCTTTGAATTTGTTATATGCTTCATCCAAAGCAGCGTTGATCTTATCAGGTGTCAGATTGGTAGCCACCTGAGCGGTAGCACATGACATCAGAAAAGAGGCAGAAAGAGCAAAAACAAGTACTAATAAACTATTTTTCATTTGATTAGAATTTTAGATATTCAATTATTTTGGATTTGGGATTTACATTTGTGCCTTCCTGTAGAAAGCTTGTGAGAAGTTATACTTGAAAGAAAATTGAATCTTCATCATATCCGTATCCCATCCATCTGATTCGTTCTCCCGTGTAGTATATTGCAATTCCACACCCATCATTGCATTTGGTGCCGGGTTATATAACAGGTTTCCAACAATGTATTGCCCTTTCTTAAAGGTGGATGGATTTGCAGTTTCGGTATTGTTGATATCAATACTTGAATATCCTACAGAACTAGTCCATTTGTCACTCCATTTCATATCCAAAAAGGCTACAATACCACTCATAGGCAATGCAACACCCAGGACAGGTTGCTTGGGATCTGAAAAATTATTTTCAATGCCTATATCATTGGTAGCATCATTCATGTAGTTTTCTATTCCCTCTCCGAATACATATTGGAATCTACCAACTAGCGATTTTGTAAAGTTGATATTTGAACTCAGATTAAGCCCCCAGCCTAACACATTGTCGCTCAAATCAACTACAGGGTCATTATTCTGGTCTTCCCAGGCAATGGATCTCAGCATACCTGCTACTTCCACATAACCAAAACCTCCTGCATATCTGTATTCAGCCGATAGATCTGGTAGTGAGAATTTACTATTTACATTAGCAAGTTCAGGACGTCCCACATAAACTCCCTGGTCAGCACTTGCACCTGGTCGTTCAAGGGCTATTGTCAGACGTGAATCACCCTGGATCGGCATATACCTGATCTGTATGTTGCGAAAGAACACCATCCCTGATGGGCCCCAATATTCCAATGTATTAGGAAATACATCAATATCCATGAATGGGCTCCATGTCTGCCCTACACCAAACTTGCCCAATTCTGCGTACGCATGGCGCAATCTGAATGTTGTCTGTCCTGCGTCTACACCTGTACCGAAAAGCTCAAACTCAAATTGGGTTTTAATTCCCCTATAGAAGTTGGAAACCAGGCTTTCGCACCAAAACGGGTCTGTCGTACACCAAAATAGACATTACCATCAGTGCCGTATTCATTCTCAAAAGCTGGTAGTTTGGTCGGCCGCGATACGTCAAACCAATCAGGATGGGTCTGACCTAAGTTGTATCCGACATCGGTCATAATGTGACCATACAGCTCGAAGGCCTTAGTTTCTCCTGCTTCCTGGGCATTCAAGGTGCTGAATGAGAACAGGATTGAACCCAGGAAAAGGATTCTTAGGTATTTAAATGTTTCAGTAATCATAATCTTGATATTGTTTGGTTAGTGATTTGTTCCAGATACTATAAACTCTGTAGTAAACAATTCAATAGCGTTCATTTTTTTTCCCATAATGTAATTTAGATGTTATAACCACGCTTAGTCTACGTTTCGCACCAAGCTTATTTGTAATACCGAATGATGTCCATCAGCGCTTTACTATCCACCGGCTTTGACATGATACTCTTTACTCCAAGATCACGACAATATTGACGCATGTTCGATTCTATATTCGCCGTTATCCCGATTACAGGAATTCCATTGCCATAATCTCTTAACGCCTGTAAGAAATCCTTTGCATCCATATCCGCCATTTTCAAATCCAGAATCACAACACCTTGCTGACTTCCAGAATATTGTTCAAGAAACTCTTTGCCAGTATTAAATGATGTACATCTCAATTCGTATGATCTTAATAGGAGTTCTAAAGATCTTCTCACATTGGCGTCATCATCGATTACATAAACCATATAAATCAGGTTAATATGTCTTTATCTGAACATAAATATAATCGACCTGGCCGCTTCTTCAAAATGACTCAAATCATATTGTGGTATGACCGGAAATAACTTACCATGGCTAGATCTGGAAATGAGAGAAAGGCCTTTAGGAATAAATTTATCAATCAACTGTATTTCTGCATATTATGTGAAACTTAAAGGCTGTCTCTGCTCCTTCATGATATCGCAAGGATGACCCTACGATAGAACTAAAGTTCTATATAAAACCCTGCAAAAACCTAGACAAAAATTGAAAGAAATTGGATATTTGGAGAATAAAGACTGTATGCACTTCAATAGATAGCTCAAGTAATGGATATCAGACCTGAGAGCTGTGTCATACGGACAATCTCTGCAACTGACTTCACCCCCAGTTTCTCCGTAATATGCTGTCGATGCAACTTTACAGTGTGCTCAGCGATATTCAACTCTCCCGCAACCTGCTTGTTAAGCATTCCGGTAATAACTAATTTTAATACTTCCGTCTCCCTTGGAGAAAGTGACATTAATTTCTGTCGGGCTGTATGCCATGCTTCTCTTTCTGTCGCGCGCTTGTGACTGATGGTCAGCGCTTCCGTAATTGCCTTCAGCAGGTCATCTTCCAGACAGGGCTTTTCAAGAAAAGTGATTGCACCTGCCCGTAAAGCTCTTACGGTGCTGGAAATATTCCCTTGTCCGGATAGAAAAATAATTGGAAGTTGTTTATCATGCTGACTGAGCTTTTCCTGTAGTTCCAGTCCATTGATGCCATCCATCTGAAGATCAAGAAGGATGCAACCGATTCCCTCAATTGGCAATCTGGAAAGAAATTCTTCTGAACAACTGTAGCATTCCGTTTCGAAACCATGACTACTTAAAAGCAGAGACAATGACTTCCTGATGGAAGGATCATCATCAATTATAAAAACTGTAATCGCGCTACTTTCCATTCGTGAAAGCTTGTAGCGTAATCGAAAAAACAGCTCCGCCTTCTGGTCTGTTCTCAGCAATAATTTTACCCCCATGGTTCTGGACAATGGACTTACAAATGGCAAGGCCGATGCCCAATCCATCCTCGCTTGTCGTTACAAATGCATCAAAAAGTTTCAACCGCATCGCTTCATCAATTCCAGGCCCGTTATCTTCGAAAAATACAATAATATTTGAATTGGAGTGACTCAGCTTGATATATATTTGCTTTGGTCGATCCTCTTTGCTGCTCAGCGCAAAAGCAGCGTTTAAAATTAAGTTCATGAACACTTGCTGCAATTGAATCCTATCTCCAAAAACATAAACAGGCTCACTTGAATCATTAAATATAACTTGAATACTCTGCCTTTCCATATCCAGATGCAGGATCCGAATGGTCTCCTTAATGACGGCAACCAGATCAACCCTCTCCTTCTCCCTGGTTTCCTTTTTCATCAGATTGCGTACACTACTGATGATGTCTCCGGCTCGTTTGTCATCTTCCACTATCCCCGACAAAATAGCTTCCACTTGTTGATCATCCAGTTTACCGGAAGCAAGAAAACGAAGACCTGCCTGGGCATTAAATAAGATAGCCGCCAGTGGTTGGTTGAGTTCGTGTGCAAGCGATGCCGTAAGCTGGGCCATCAAGGTTAGCCTGTCCTCATGGACCAGCCGCCTATATAATTTCTCGTTCTCTGCCTTCTGTAAAGAAACCTTTTTCTGCCTGCGGGCCAACCGAATTAAAAAATAGATCAATACGGCTTGCATCAAAATAAACATGAATACTCCGATGATCTGCCATCGGTATTGAGTTAAAAAATTAAAATCCTTATAAAAAAATGTACTATCAGCAGGAATAACTTTTGAATCCAATATCTCCCATTTTCTCAACTCCTTCCAGTTGTATTGGTAACGGTAGTACGATTTGCTGATCTTTGTAAGTCCATTCGAAGTATCATTTTCAAACATATCTCTGGCAATCTCTCCTACCTCCTTTCCCACTTCTAAAAAACTAACAATATGCCCACCCACACCACCATAATCAATGAAATTATCACTCATCGTAAAAACAGGAACGGGGGATTCACTCGAAATAAGGCCTAAAGCCAGTGCGCTTGAAAAGCGATTACTATCCGCATCTGTTATAAAGGAAGACATAAAAATCAATGTGCTATCCGATACCCGACTCACCACTTCCAATATAGAGTCAATTGAAACACATGTTAACAAGGTAAACTGATGCGTGTCTTTAAAATAAGAAGTATCCTTCAAAAGCCGTGCGTTGAACATACGGTCACTATCTGAACAACCTCCAATAATCATGGCATGCCTATAACCCGGAAAGAGCGAAAATGCATGCATCATACTTTTTTGAGGACTCCATTCTATCTCTAATTCAACGACACGCATCTCTGGCCTGTACCTTTCTGGATCCTGAGGGCTCATCTCCAGGGCAATTACAGGAACAAGATGGAGAAGCTTTAAACCTGCTTCATTCAAAGCATCATAAGCTCCCGGAGCAACTGTGACAATTAAATCAATCGCCGACGCTCTGACTCTTTTGTTGTACAATTCAACGACCTGGTGAAGATGAATACTATCTGAAAATCTTTCAAGGTCAAGGTATTCCAAAATAACATTGACTGTTGTTGGCGAACCCTTTGGAAAAGCACTTTTGATGCCCTCCACAATCCTACCATAGGCAGGACGCGTCTCATTGTCTCCAAAAAAAATGAGGATATTCTTGTACGCCTCTTGCCCCATCAACCCCGAAAAAGGAATCAATAAGCTAATCAAAAGAGCTATGCATTTAATTCTGACCATAGGGTCCCCTGTTGGGCATTATTAGTAAATATCCGCAATATATGATGGCCATGGTGATATAAATGATATGAATCATTGAATGGGCTGATCTTCCATTGACCAGGTGTCTGGAGTAGTCATTATTTTTATTTTTCTGCCCAGACTAAAAAGTGTCTATTTTGCAAACTAAATATTAGAAACACGCTATCCCCTTATCTCTAAGAAAACAATGAAAGCATACCTCATGAGCCTGAATATTAAGGTATTGCCCGTTCCCATTAGACCAACCTGCATGATTCTCCGGCTGGTTATCTTGTCGCTCCTCTTCATTCCAGATCTCGCTTCCGGGCAAGCTACTAATGATGTAGATCCTTCCTTAAGCCATGACCGGAACGCATTAGCACCCGTTCGAGTAGATGGATCTATACTGTTTTATGTCAGGGGGGTGTCTTCCTTTCCTGCCGAGACCAGAGCAAAGACCATAGCGCAAAGAATCCAGCGGGCAGCCGCTAATTATACAAAGCCTCCGGATTCCGTAAAAGTCATTGAGGATGCTGGCCGGCTGAAAGTGTACGTCGGTAATGAGTTTATCATGAATATTTATTCGGCAGATGCAGAGGCAGAAGGAATCACCACTCCTATACTCGCAGAAATAGTGGTGGAGAAGATCAAGGGAATCATCAAGCTATACAGACACGAACGCTCCCCGGATGTGATCAAGTCTAATGCATTAAAAGCACTTGTTGCCCTCGCGTTGCTGGTCATATGTCTTGTTGCATTTTCCTGGCTTTTCCGGAAATTGAGCGACTTTTTTAAAAGGCGGCTGAAAAACAGAATAGATACATTGGAAAATGTGTCGTATAAACTTATACAGGCCAATCAACTGACTAAAATACTCCACGTATTATATCAAACAGTCAGGGTACTCATTCTGCTCATTATAACAGTCGGTTTTGTTGATTATATCCTGGGACTTTTCCCCTGGACGAAAGCTGCCTCAATTTACCTGTTGGAATTAATCCTGGATCCTTTAAAAAGTATTGGCCAGGGCTTCATTAATTACTTACCCAGCCTGATCTTCCTGATCATCATCTACCTGATCACCCAATATTTTGTTCGTTTAACCAGGCTTTTTTTCAACAGTATTGATACCGGTGGGATTGTCATCCAGAATTTTGACCCTGAATGGGCCATGCCTACTTTTAAAATCGTCAAGTTTTTCATGATTGTCTTTGCTGTTGTAGTAGCTTTTCCCCTATATCCCCGGCTCCAGCAGCGGAGCCTTTCAAGGCATATCCGTATTCCTTGGCGTATTGTTCTCCCTCGGCTCATCGTCCTTCATTTCTAACGTAGTTGCAGGCTATTCCATGACCTACCGTAGAGCGTTTAAAAAAGGGGACCGCATCCAGGTCAACGACATGAATGGCTATGTAGAAGAGCAGAGCCTGATGGTCACCAGATTGCGCTCTGTTAAAAATGAAGAAATTGTCATTCCTAATTCGATCATGCTCAGTAGTAGTCTGACTAATTTCAGTGTCAGGGCAAAGACCATGGGTTTAATTATACATACGACAGTCGGCATTGGCTACGAAACACCCTGGCGCCAGGTAGAGGCAATGCTCAAAGAGGCTGCTGACAGGACGGAAGGCTTGCTAAAAGACCCACCACCATTTGTGCTTCAAAAGGAATTAGGTGATTTTGCGATTGTCTACGAAATCAATGCCTATTGCAATGATGTAAACAAGATGTACCTATACTATAACGCCCTCCATCAAAACATCCTGGACCTCTTCAATGAAAACAATATCCAGATCATGACGCCTGCGTACGAAGGAGATCCTGATACGCCTAAAGTCGTACCCAAAGAACAATGGAACACTCCTTTGGCAGGAGATCAAAAAAGCAATTAACTAAAAGTACCCTTTATCTTATTTTAAAACGAAAATCATTAACAATGAAACTCACTTTTTCAACTTTTCGTAATACACTCGCAGGTGTATCACTGATGTTACTAATGTCTTGCGGTCAAAAACCAGCAGCGACTGCCGAACAAACCACCGCGAAGGATTCAATTCCCCCTCCGGCTGCCGCTCAATCTGCCCGTCCTGTACATTGGGGCTATGGTGGTGATGTTGGCCCTTCTACATGGTCCACGCTCAGTCCGTCCTATGCCATGTGTGCAGAAGGCAAACATCAGTCTCCGGTGAATATTGTAAAGACAGACGTCAAAGGTGGTTCAAATTGGAACCTGGATTACAGCTCAACTTCCTTCCACATTGCCCATACGGAGCACATGGAAGATATCATTGACAATGGTCATACGATTCAGGTGAGTGTTGACGAAGGTAGTACGCTCACCTATAATGGAAAGGCCTATTCTCTCAAGCAGTTTCACTTTCACACGCCAAGTGAGCATACACTTGATGGTAAAAACCAGCCTATGGAAATGCATATGGTACACCAGAGTGGGGACGGAAGCCTGGCAGTCCTTGGTGTGTTCTTTAAAGAAGGAAAGGTGGCTAATCCCAATTTTGAAAAGATCATTGCCAATCTTCCTAATGCCAAAGGAGAAAGCACACACATCACAGATACATCGTTTGAATTAGACGTATTCCTGCCTTCAGATAATTTTGCATATCACTACACAGGTTCACTCACTACTCCACCCTGTAGTGAAAATGTACAATGGTTAGTATTGAGAGATATGATCTCGCTGACCAAAGAGCAGATCAATGCTTTCGCTTCGCGCATAGGCCCAAACAACAGGCCTACACAGCCACTAAATGATCGTACCATCAATATGGATGATGTAAAAGGTAAATAATTTATAAATCAGGAAACGAAAATGAACTTAAAATCAATAGGCCTTTGCCTTGCAATGGCACTACTCGCTTGTGCACCGGTAACCGGTCAGCAAACCTCAGATACACCTGCAGATCCTCCTCCGGGATGGTGGCAGATTCCGAAGACATCATCCCGAATCAAACTCGGAGGATATGTCAAACTCGATATCATCCATGATTTCAATCCGATCAATTCACCTGATTTCTTTGATGTATCCAAGATACCAACAGATGGCTCTGAAGGTGAAAGCACGCACCTGCATGCTAAGGAAACAAGACTCTTTGTGGATGTTCGCACACCTTTCAAAAACAGTGAAATCAGAACTTATGTAGAAGGTGATTTTTATGGGACCAGCGGTGCGTTTCGTTTGAGACACGCTTTTGTTGAGATCAACAATACCTGGCTTGCGGGGCAATGGTGGTCAAATTTTATGGATGAATCCATCATTCCAGCTACGCTAGACTTTGAAAAGCCTGCAGCATATGCATTTGTAAGACATGCCATGCTTCGATGGAAACATACACTATCACCGGACAGTTATCTTGCTGTGGCTA
Organism: Candidatus Opimibacter skivensis; assembly: GCA_016721905.1. Lineage (GTDB taxonomy): Bacteria > Bacteroidota > Bacteroidia > Chitinophagales > Saprospiraceae > Opimibacter > Opimibacter skivensis. Next base: position 486,659 of record JADKHH010000001.1, read on the forward strand.
TTGAGGAACCTAGCACAAATGCTCAGGCACCATCCGCAGCCGGAAAATTTGAGAGTCCACTGCCAGATCTGACCGCACGTTACCGTGTCACAAAAAAATGGGGTCACGTGCAGTTATCCGCCTTTGCCGCTCAACTCAGATATCGTTATACAGCGGGCGGAACAGACAATATCTCATTGTTTGGAGGCAATCTATCTGGCCAATTTAACATGTTCACAGCAGACAAATTGATCTACCAGGTAGTTTATGGTCCAGGAATAGGCAGGTATCGAGGTGGACTTTCAGCCACGCCAGATGCAAGCGACAATCTTCAGGCAACATCCGATTATGGTTTAACCCTGGGATACCAACATCAGTGGAATGAGAAGTGGACTTCGCTGGTGCTTTAAATCATGGCGGTGTGGAAGATACTAATGGCCAGGCACCATCAGATCTGTCTCAAGCATCCTACGCAGCAGCTAACCTGCTGTATCATTTTACTAAAAATGCCTTTGTTGGGGTGGAATACCTTTACGGCTTACGTAAGGATTTTAGTGGTGATGATGGAACTGCCAACAGATTACAATTTAGTGTCAGTTATACCTTCAATTAATGATTTTGGAATAGCTCCTGGTTTTACTTTAACATTGAAACCAGGAGCTATTTGAGTTATTCGGTGGTGGATCCTTTACTTCCTGAATCGTCATAAAATCCCTCCTTCGCTATCAAAAGGCTGCCTTCAGCCAGATATATCATCTGAATTACCCAGGATATGGTCCTGACTTCCGGATGAATGATGCATATCATAGCAAAGTGTAACAATAGTTACCTTATTCCGCAGGTAACACCCCTACCTTAGCTGTACAGAATTCTAGTATGGATACTACAAAGGTAGATTACGCTCAAGTAGTTCTGAATTAAGCAGCATTGTCAACTAAAAGTTGACCAACTCCAAACAAAATGAATACGCACTTTGAAGTCCTGTTTATAGGCGGCGGAAATGCCGGTCTATCCGCATCTGCTCATCTTCTCCTTCAAAAACCCAACCTTAAAGTTGGCATCATCGAACCGAGTTCTAAACATTACTACCAGCCAGCATGGACGCTCGTTGGTGGTGGTGTATACGACATCAAGGACACAGAACGCGAAGAGAAAGACTATATTCCTAAAGGAGCTACCTGGCTACAGGAATATGCCCAGACCTTTATCCCGGAAAAAAACAGTGTAACTACAAAGGAAGGAAATACGTACACCTACGATTACCTGGTCGTTTGCCCTGGAATACAACTCAACTGGAGTGCTATCAAAGGACTTCCCGAAACGCTCGGCAAAAATGGAGTTACTTCCAATTACAGCTTTAAGTACGCTCCCTACACCTTTGAGATCCTTAAAAACTTTAAAGGTGGCAACATCCTGTTTCATAGCCCGCATACACCTGTGAAATGCGGTGGGGCCCCACAGAAAATCATGTATCTCGCCGCTGATTATCTTCGCAAGCATGGCCTGCTTGAAAAATCAAATGTGCAATTCTGGAGCGGAGGAACTAAAATATTTGGCGTGCCTAAATATGAAAAGACATTGCTGAAGGTCATCGCCCGTTATAATATCAAAACGAATTTTTTCCAGGATCTGGTGGAAGTGGATGGCCCGAATAAGAAGGCAAAATTTATAGGGCTCGGAGAACATAATAAAGGAGTTGAAACCTGGGTTGACTTTGACATCCTACACATTACCCCACCACAAGGACCACCTGACTTTATCAAAAACAGCCCCTTGGCAAACGCAGCAGGATGGGTGGATGTCGATAAAGGCACCTTACAACATGTCAGGTATCCGAATGTATTTTCACTGGGCGACGCCTCCAGCCTACCTACTTCGAAAACAGGGGCAGCCATCCGGAAGCAAACACCAACTATGGTGGCAAACCTGCTCGCCGTGATGGATCATAAACCATTAAAGAAAATATACACCGGATATACCTCCTGCCCTATTGTTACCGCCTACGGCAAACTCATGCTCGCCGAATTCGATTATAACAACGAACCGATGGAAACCTTTCCATTTGATCAGAGCAAGGAGCGGTGGAGTATGTATCAACTCAAACGCCAGGTGCTACCGAGACTCTATTGGGGAGCCATCATCAGGGGAAGAATGCAAGGGTAGTCTTAATTTGATCTCCTTGTGTCTTATTGGATGATCAGCTTCAAGGTCTCCACCTGTCCAGAATAACTAACACCAATTGAATACACACCAGGATTTAATCGGGTGCTGATTTCCCAAATACCATTTTTTCTGCTTTCAAGTTCCTGTTGGTAAACAGGGACTCCATAAAAATTATAGATGCAAATCGTCTTTGGTTGCAACCCTGATGGACCTTTGAGGTAAAAATCCCCTGAGGAGGGCATAGGATATACCTGAAATGAAGGATCCTTCTTCAACTCAGATGTACTCACCGGAATGCAGGGGGCACAATCCTGAAGGGCAGTCCATTCATTTAATGACATCAATATACTTTGGAAATCAACTGAAGCCTGACAGCTGCCTTTCAAATAATAAGCCAGCCATGGAATCAGGAGTGTATCTACAAGACGATGTTGTTCCTCCCTTGCTATTTCAGGAGCAGGCGTGCACGTAAGCTCTCCAAACGAACAAAGCACATTCTGCTCGGCGAACTGACAATGGCTTGCTCCTGTAATCTGAACCAGCGTTTTACAGTCGGATGCAAGGGAGTCATACATCACTACCTGATTTGTCTCAGGTGGTGTGATACAATCATTTCCTCCCGCGAAAATGAGGGCTGGGATATGAATGGTTGGACACACATCGATAGCAGATGGATTCGTTTCAGCTGCAGCAAAATTAACTATAGCTGAAATATCTTCATTAAACTGGACAGCCAGGAAACTCGAGCCTCCACCCATCGAATGACCCATCACACATGATGTGCTGTCCACCCGACCAAAAAAAGGTGACCCTACCGTTTTACCTTCCTCTTGAATAGCGCGGATAATGAATGCGAGATCCCTTGCGAAAGTCAAATGGTCAGGACTGATGCCCGTCTCTGTCCTGGGGAAAGCGATGATGTAGCCTTCCGGAACAAGTGCGTTCCAAATATTAGCATAGGCACTCCACTCCATCACAAACCCGTGTCCGAATGCCACTAAAGGATAAGTTTCCCCTCCAACGTCTGATACTGGTACATTATCACCTGTCGTAGCAGATGGATAATAGAGCTCTGTCAGGATAGGTCTGTCATTTCGGTCCGCGTCAATGAATGTCAACTGGCGGTGACCTATATTAAATGGTTGCGCAGTAATAGGACCAAGAACCCATAAACTTAACCACAGAGAAATAATTGTTTTCATAATAAGACATGAACGATGATCTCTCAGATGTAAGGTTCTGCTAACCTTCATCCTGAGGCACTTTAAACAACTTAAAAAACTGAAGGGATTCCGGATTTCGCATTGCATCCTTATTGAGTGCACTATCCGCTTCCATACCCATCAATATCTTTTTCACAGGTGCTTCCATTTTCTTCCCGCTGATGGTATAGGGTATATCCGTCACCTGGATGACCTCATCAGGCACATGTCTTGGAGAACATTTTGATTTCAGTGCCTTCGCAATTGCCGAAATAAGCTCCTTATCCAGCACCATTCCATTTCTGAGTTTTACAAAAAGGGGCATATAATGCCTGCCACCTTCCAGTTCCAGATTGACAATCAAACCATCTTCAATTTCAGGAATTTCATTGAGCACTCTGTAAATTTCAGCAGTACCTATCCGAATACCCTGTCGGTTAAGGGTGGCATCAGAGCGTCCATAGATAACAATACCCCCGTCATGTGTAATCCTGACCCAATCGCCATGACGCCACACGCCAGGAATGTCTTCAAAATAACTCGAACGATATTTCTTTTTACCTGGGTCATTCCAAAAAAAGACTGGCATCGAAGGCATTGGTTTCGTGATGACCATCTCTCCAAGTGAGTCTACAACAGGTTGTCTGTTATCATCAAATGCATAGAGTGCACATCCCAGTCCCCTTGCTTGAATCTCCCCTTTAATCACTGGCTTTTCAATGACTCCTCCGACAAACGCTGTGCACACATCTGTCCCTCCACTCATCGAGCACAACCAAACGCGCGGATGTATGGAATCGTAAACCCATTGAAACGCTTCAGGAGGCAAAGGAGAACCTGTAGAACCTATGCTTCGTAATGAAGTCAGATCATGTTGACTGCCGGGATGAATCCCCTCTTTCATACAGGCCACCAGATATGGCGCGCTTGTTCCAAAATGCTGGATGTCCTTTTCAGCGGAAAATGCCCACAACCGATCAAGATCCGGATATCCCGGACTTCCATCATATAACACAATGGTTGCGCCCAGCATCAAGGATCCGTGCAGGAAATTCCACATCATCCATCCGGTTGTGGTATACCAGAAAAATCTTTCCCCCGCATGTACATCATTATGAAAGGCTAGATACTTGAGATGCTCAAGCAGGCATCCGCCATGTGAGTGCGTAATAGCTTTTGGCGCTCCAGTTGTACCGGAAGAGTAAAGTATCCACAGTGGATGATCAAATGGAACTGCTTCAAACACTGGATCTTCCTGCTCGCCATCTACCAGCGTATCATAGGATGATATCCCTGGCTGGACAACATCCTTTCCAGCTCCGGTGTAATCAATCAATAACGTATCACGGATACTTTGTAATGACTTCCTGACAGCATCTATTTCCTCCAATCGGATATGCGTCTTGCCATTATAGTAATATCCATCCGCAGCTATAAATAATACAGGTTCAATCTGGGCAAAGCGATCTACAACACTGCTGACACCAAAATCCTGCGAACAACAGGACCAGATGGCCCCCAGTGAAGTAGCTGCCAGAAATGCATAGGTTGCTTGCGGAATATTTGGCAGGTATCCTGCAATCCTGTCCCCACGCCTGACACCATGACTTTTAAAATATCGTTGCAGTTTAGTGACCTCTCTCCACATTTCAGATACACTCACTGACATATCAACACCCTGCTCATTGGCAAACAAAATGGCCACTTGCTGATCCTTCATGCCCATGAAGACATGCTCCGCATAATTCAGCGTTGCACCATCAAACCAAATCGTTTCCGGCATCGGTCCTCCGGACAGGACAGCAGTATAAGAAGAATGGAATTTAACCCTAAAGAAAGAAACAATCGTCTCCCAAAAAACCTCAGGATGATCCACAGACCATTGCCACAATGATTCGTAATCGGAAAAATTAACTCCATGTTTTATGGTTAACCATTGACGATACTCGTAAAGTCTGGAGGAGGTAATGTCTTCAGCCGAAGGCTGCCATAATATTTCCCGGGAAGAATCCATAGCGGCTATTGATACGGGCTAAAGTAACGGAATTTGGTGAGAAGAGAAAAGCAAGGAGCAAGGGGCAAGGAGCAGGGGGCTAAGGTTCCAGTAGGCAGCGTACTTTTCACTTTTCCTTTCTTGCTGGCTATTAGCTATTGATACATCGAAGAATCTATTTCCTGAAATCTCTTCATACTTCTTAATTCCTTGCTCATGGTTCAATATTCTAACTTCTCCCTGCTCCTTGCCCCTTGCTCCTTGCCCCTTGCCTGCAATTGAAGGATAAAGATTAATTTTCGGCGATGATCCGACCAATTAAGAAAGTACTCGTAGCCAACAGGGGTGAAATAGCTGCCAGGATAATGCGAACCTGCAGACGACTAGGCATAGAAACGGTGGCTGTATATTCCGAAGCCGATCGCAACAGCCCACATGTTCTGCTTGCTGACCAGGCTATTTGCATTGGGCCTCCTCCTTCGCGCGATTCTTATCTGGCCATGGATAAGATCATAGCCGCGGCAAAGAATTGCGGTGCCGATGCCATTCACCCAGGCTATGGATTCCTGAGTGAAAATGATCAGTTTGCGCTTGCTGTAGAGGAAGCGGGAATCATTTTTATTGGCCCCTCGCCGGAAAGTATCCGTATGATGGGTAATAAGCTGGCCGCTAAGAAAGCCGCCAAGGATTTTAATATCCCCATGGTTCCGGGTACGGAAACAGCACTTTCTGACATGAAAGAGGCGATTGCAGTTGCCTCAGGTCTCGGGTATCCCCTTTTAATAAAAGCAGCGGCAGGCGGAGGTGGCAAAGGTATGCGGATTGTGAACCAGGCTGATGAATTGGAGCCTCAGGTTGAAAGAGCTATGAGCGAAGCTCTTGCCTCTTTTGGAGATGGATCTGTTTTTATTGAAAAATATGTTACTTCTCCAAGACATATCGAAATACAGGTCATGGCCGACAAACATGGCCATTGCCTTCATTTTTTTGAAAGGGAATGTTCTATCCAGCGAAGACACCAGAAGATCATAGAAGAAGCTCCCTCTTCTATCCTGACTCCAGAGAAAAGAAACCGCATGGGCCAGGATGCAATCATGGTAGCCCGCTCATGCAATTACACTGGGGCAGGTACAGTAGAGTTCCTGATGGATGAAAACAATCATCATTATTTCCTGGAAATGAACACACGTCTGCAGGTAGAACATCCGGTGACAGAAATGATCACAGGATTTGACTTGGTTGAAATGCAGATCAGGATCGCAGAAGGCCACCCATTAACCCAATTGCAGGAAGATTTGAAAATCAACGGACATGCCCTTGAACTGAGGGTGTATGCTGAAGACACTGTTGGCGGGTTTATACCTGCTACCGGCACGCTGACCAGATACAGAATACCGCAAGGAGAAGGAATCAGGGTTGATGATGGTTATAGAGAAGGTATGGACATTCCAATCCATTACGATCCTATGATTGCTAAGCTCATAGTGCACGCACCCTCCAGAATCGAAGCGATTGAAAAAATGAAGTTGGCCATCAAGGCCTACGAAATCGAAGGTGTGGAAACTACGCTGGAATTCGGAGAATTTGCGATAGCTCATCCTGCTTTCAAATCAGGACAATTTGATACACGGTTTGTCGAAAACTACATGCCGGAATTCCTGCTGCGGGAGGAAAAGATCAATCATACGCTTGCACGATTTGCAGCATGGCATTTTGAAAATCAAAAATCTGTTCTTGTATTACCTGATATGGAAAAATAAGAGCGTTACCAGTTATAAACACTGCGATTGCAATCGCTCCGTAATAGCGATCACAAAACCAACCCTGGGCTTAAGTGATTGTTTCGAAAGAAGATATATAAACCGGCTCACCCCACATCACCATGGATACGACGTCTGCAGGTCTTACGCTACAAGTCACCTGGGCACCATCTTTCTTTAATTGGTTGGGCATGTTGATCGGTAGGAATTTTCTTCCATGCTGGTCTATGATCCCATAGGCCCCCCCTTCAAAAGATAAAAACACGACTTTGCCTGTGATTCTCATACAAGTAAAATTACAATACTTAATTGCAATAAATTATCTCTTACTGAAAATTAATAAAATAGGCAAGGAAGCAATAACCCTTATCCTATGATGCCTTGCTGTTCGTTAGATGGTGATGCAGCGTTTCAAGCATCTTTTGTTGTACCTGCAGTTGCTCGCTAATGGCATGGGTATTAAACGTTGGGGTCAGTTCATCAATATGGGTTGTGAGTTTAACCCTCGCCTTCCACACTTCACGGATATCCTCAGCCGCAATCGTATAGGGCTCGTATACTGTATTGACAGAACAACATTCGATACACTTTTGTGTCTTTATCAGGTTGTTTATCCGCTTGATGACCACTTCCTGATGGGTAACAATAATATATATCTGGCCATTTTTAATGGCTTGTTCCCAATACCGCGGCTCAATAAATGCAGAGATCACTATATCTCCCTGCATAAACACAGGCTCCATGGAGGCGCCTGCGATTTCGAAAGAACGATAGGTGCCTGAACGAAATTGAGGATCAGGTAGCTGATAAGTGGGTAGATCACTTAGGAAAACCGGATCATCAAGTAATCTTCCGTACCCAGCCTGCGCCGGATATGGCACGTGGACTATTCGCTCCTCTCCTTTCTGGTCGGTCACGACTGTGAGATTCATTAACCGTAGGCCATCATCCTCGGCAGTATTGGAAAACAAGTTTCCATGACCTGTGAAGAGATAAACGGGATTAAACCGAAAGACAAGGACCGCCTTTTCGATGAGTTCAAGGGGTGCATCTCTACGGTGGGCAAGCATTTCAGAGATACCCTGGGCGTGGTAACCAACTGTCAGCGCAAAATGCCGCTTTGACCTGACTTTGCCATCTGTTACCAGTTGGTCAAGACAAGTTAAGAACCGCTCCGTTACGCTTGTTATACTCATGGTTGCGGGGTAAATATATGAAATATTTTAATGTATAGACCACTATCCCTAATAATTTTATCCATTACATTAACCTACCATATTCAATCTCTTCCCTTCAAAGTCATCCATTAGATGGATTCGCCGGTTGCCAAATGTGCAAAGTCCCTGATTATCATATCAGTGAGTCAAATGTGATAGACCGAAATTCAACCAATGTTAAAATGAACTATCAGGATGATATTTTGTCTAGTCATAGTATACTTTTTTGTATCAGAATGACGAACTTTGTCCCCCTAATCAGATATTGACCATGAGTGACAGTATGCAGACCTTGGAGGTTCACACCCAATCAGAGTATAAGTATGGGTGGTCCACAGCATTGGACATGGATACCTTTCCCAAAGGATTGTCAGAAGAAACCGTACGAGCTATCAGTGCCATCAAGAAAGAACCGGAGTGGCTCCTCGAATGGAGACTTCAGGCTTTCAGACATTGGTTGACCATGAAAGAACCCTCCTGGGCAAATGTCCACTATCCAGTCATTGACTACCAGGACATCATTTATTTCGCAGCCCCTAAGAAGAAACTCGGCTCCCTGGATGAGGCGGATCCTGAATTGCTTAAAATGTTTGACAAGCTGGGCGTGCCACTGGAAGAGCGTAAAGTACTCGCTGGTGTAGCCGTGGATGCCGTGGTGGATAGTGTATCTGTGACCACTACCTTCAAAAAGGAATTGGGTGAATTGGGTATTATCTTTTCATCTTTTAGTGAAGCAGTACAGGAACATCCGGAGCTGGTCAGAAAACACCTTGGAAGTGTTGTTCCAGCTAATGATAACTTCTTTGCAGCACTTAATTCTGCTGTTTTCAGCGATGGTTCCTTCTGTTATATACCAGCAGGTGTTCGATGCCCAATGGAGTTATCTACTTATTTCAGAATCAATGCTGCCAACACCGGACAGTTTGAACGCACGCTGATTGTAGCAGAAAAAGGAAGCTACGTCAGCTACCTGGAAGGATGTACTGCACCCGTCAGAGATGAAAATCAACTACATGCTGCTGTCGTTGAAATCATTGCCATGGATGAAGCTTTTGTAAAATATTCAACAGTCCAAAACTGGTATCCAGGTGATAAGAATGGAAAAGGCGGCATATACAATTTCGTTACCAAGAGAGGAATATGTGCCGGATATCGGTCAAAAATCTCCTGGACACAGGTAGAAACCGGTTCCGCCATCACATGGAAGTATCCGAGTTGTATCCTTAAAGGAGATGAATCAGTCGGTGAGTTCTATTCCGTAGCTGTGACAAACAATCGTCAACAGGCTGATACGGGGACGAAAATGATTCACCTGGGAAAAAATACAAAGAGCACCATTATTTCAAAAGGTATATCAGCAGGATATAGTAACAACTCCTACCGTGGATTAGTCAAGATCGGCAAACGCGCTGATGGAGCCCAGAATTTTTCCCAATGTGATTCTTTACTCATGGGCGATAAATGCGGAGCTCATACATTTCCATACCTGGAAGTAGACAATCCCGGTGCCCGCGTAGAACATGAAGCCACCACCTCGAAGATTGGAGAGGATCAGCTGTTTTATTGCAAGCAACGTGGACTGAGTGAAGAAGATGCGATCAATATGATTGTCAACGGATATTGCAAAGAAGTATTTAAAGAGCTCCCGATGGAATTTGCAGTGGAAGCACAAAAGCTGCTGGCCATTAGTCTTGAAGGGAGTGTAGGATAAATTAGATCATCAACAAATTATAAATGAAACCATTAATAAAGATTACGGATCTGCATGTTTCCATTGACGGAAAGCCAATCCTGAATGGGTTGAATCTGACAGTCAACAAAGGCGAAGTACATGCGATCATGGGTCCAAACGGATCAGGCAAAAGCACCCTTGCCAATGTCCTTGCTGGAAGAGAAGAATACACCATAGAATCAGGTACCGTGGAGTACGAAGGAGAAGATCTTCTTTCCATGGATATTGATAAGCGGGCACTCGCTGGTATCTTCCTTGCATTTCAATATCCGGTTGAAATTCCAGGTGTGAGCAATTCAAACTTTCTCAAGAGTATCATCAATGCCAAACGCAAGCATCAGGGACTGCCTGAATTGAACGCCTTGGAGATGCTGAAATTTATCCGTGCTAAGCTTAACGCCATTGAAATGGATGAAAGCTTACTGAAAAGATCACTCAATGATGGATTCAGCGGTGGTGAGAAAAAGCGGAATGAAATACTTCAAATGACTCTGCTGGAACCGAAACTGGCTATTCTTGATGAAACGGATTCAGGACTGGATATAGATGCTCTGCGGATTGTGGCTGAAGGTGTAAATCAATTGCGCTCTCCAGAGCGCTCCTTTATTGTGGTGACGCATTATCAGCGTCTTCTCAATCACATCATTCCGGATTTTGTCCATGTACTTTCCAATGGGAAAATCCTGGCTACAGGAGACCGGACCCTGGCGGAAAAACTGGAAGTGGAAGGATATGACTGGATTAAAGAATCCAATTCAGTTACAGCTTAATAACATATCATCTCCATGTTAGAACAGGAAAAGATCATTGAGCATTTGGATGCGGTGTTTCGGGATATGGAATCCCGACTCAACGGACGTGCCGGAAGCCACTTACATACCTTACACAAAGCTTCTTTTGAAGCCTTAAGAAGCACACATTTCCCTGACCGGAAACATGAAGACTGGAGATACACTCCGGTACAAAGGCTCATTTCCCCAAAGTATAAACTGGCGGAGAAGAAACAACAATACAATATTGCTGAAATCCCGGAACTTGATGCATTCAAGATCCCTGTGATCAATGGCCATGTGATACTGGATGGCGTTGACGCTGCATTAAAATCTGCAGGTGTCATCATTCGACCATTGCAGGAAGCTATGCAAATCTCTTCGCCGGAAAATATTTCCTCAAGATGGCTGCACACGGTCATGAATACATCAAACCAGGCGTTCGAACTGCTTAATTTTGCTTTTCACTCAGGAGGCATCTTAATAGAGATTCCGAAAAATCTATCGCTTTCCAAACCTATTGAAATACAGATCATCCATGATGATCCGGAAATTTCGTTTTCCCATCCATTATATTTCATTCACGCTGCGGAAGGAAGTAACGTCACGGTAATTGAGCGATTTGAAAAAAATAGTACTTCTCCTGACGCAACTGCGAATGGCCTGATCAATGCCCTTACTTTTATCCACCTTGAAAAAAATGCAGGTGTAAAACATATCCGATGGCAAGATCTGCCTGAAACGCAAAGCCTGGTATATAAACTTGCTGTGGCCCAAAGCAGAGACAGCCGCTTTGAATCGTTTGCGTTTGATTTCGGTGGTGATCTGATCCGTAACAATATTGATGTTGAACTGGACGAAAGCAATACCTACACATCGCTCCAGGCAGGTTATCTGGCAAAACGAAGGCAGTCTTTTGATCATCAGACCCGCATCAATCATAAGATGCCCCATTGCGAAAGCCATGAGTTGTATAAAGGAATCATCGACGAACAAGCCTCGGGAGCATTCAATGGCAAAGTATTCGTTCATCCCGATGCACAGAAAACTAATGCTTATCAGCAAAACGATACACTCGTGCTCTCCTCCAATGCATTGATGAACAGTAAACCTCAGCTTGAAATCTATGCTGATGATGTCAAATGCAGTCATGGAGCCACCATCGGACAACTAGATGAGAAATCACTATTCTATCTGAAGGCACGCGGAATTGATCCGCAGACCGCAAAGCACATACTAAAGGCAGCCTTTCTTGCAGAGGTGCTCGATAATGCACCTGTTGAGCCCCTCAGAAACTATATCCGTTCAAGAATGGCATTAGACGCATGACAACTTTGTCCTCCGGGTCGTCTCTACTAATAACTGATGTAACGAACATCAGAAAAGACTTCCCCATCCTCAGCAGAACGATTCATGATAAACCTCTGGTCTATCTGGACAATGCTGCTTCAAGTCAGAAGCCCGTTCAGGTGCTGGATAGCATGGACCATTATTACAGACATACACATGCCAACGTTCATCGCGGCGTGCATACCCTTAGCCAGGAAGCTACAGAATTGTTCGAAGCCTCCCGGCGACGCATTGCTGATTTTATTGGTGCTCCTAATGAAGCGGAAGTGATCTTTACACGAGGGGCCACTGAATCGATAAACCTGGTTGCCTATACCTTCGGCCTCTCCCAGTTAATGGAAGGCGACGAAATCATGCTCTCAGAAATGGAGCATCACAGCAATATCGTTCCATGGCAGATAGTGTGTGCAATGAAGAAAGCCAACATCAAAGTGATACCGATCCTTGATGATGGCACATTGGATATGGAATGGTTTGAACGTAACCTTAACGCTAAAACAAAACTTGTCGCTGTTACACATGTGAGCAACGCCCTGGGAACCATTAATCCAGTGGAAGAGATCATTCGTTTAGCACATCAGCAAGGTATTCCGGTCATGCTAGATGGTGCCCAGGCAACACCACACATGAGCATCAATGTCAAAAAGCTTGATGTAGATTTTTACGCTTTTTCGAGCCATAAAATGTATGGACCTACCGGTATGGGCGTCCTCTATGGGAAATCATCATGGCTTAACCTGCTCCCACCATGGCAAGGTGGAGGGGAAATGATCGCGGAAGTTAAATGGTCAGGTACGACGTACAATAAATTACCTTTCAAATACGAAGCCGGAACACCGGACATTGCCGGTGCCATTGGCCTGGCAGCTGCTTGCGAATATATCAACCAATTTGACAGGGATGGGATGCTGCAATATGAACAAGCGCTCTTAACGGCATGTACTAAAGCAATGGAAAGTATCCCTGGCGTAAGAACAGTCGGTACTGCCCCACATAAAGCCTCAGTCTATTCATTTATCATTGATGGACTGCATCCATATGATATCGGCACGCTTCTCGATCAACAAGGTATTGCCGTGCGCACCGGTCATCATTGCACACAGCCATTGATGGAGAGATTCTGTATCCCTGGCACGGTGCGGGCTTCCTTCGCAATCTATAATACAATGGAAGAAATAGAAAAACTGGTGCAGGCCACCCGAAAAGCTATCCAAATCCTGACCTGATGCAAACAGCACATTCATCGATTGAACTTGAACAGGAAAAAGTGATTGAGGAATTTTCTCAATTTACAGACTGGTCTGATAAATATGAATACCTGATTGATCTAGGTAAGGCATTACCTGCCCTGGACGAAAAATACAAAACAGAATTTCACCTTGTAAAAGGTTGTCAGTCTAAAGTCTGGTTGCACGCTTTTGTGAAGGAGAACAAGCTTTATTTGGTGGCTGACAGTGATACAGTAATCACCAAAGGCATCATAGCATTACTGATCAGGGTACTTAATGGTCAGGATATTCTTGATATTGAAAAGGCAGATTTGACATTCATTGAAGCGATCGGTTTGAAATCACATTTATCCCCTACCCGATCAAATGGCCTGATCAGCATGATCCAACATATCAAATCGTATGCACGCAATCTTTCCATCACAAGTCAGCCCGAAATAGCTTCAGATCCGGCTAGTCAGCAGGCTTTAATGATCCGGCAAATCAAGGAAGTATATGATCCTGAAATTCCGGTTGATATCTGGGAACTAGGATTGATCTATACCCTTGGAATCGATGAGCATGGCAAAGTGCAAATCACCATGACCCTGACATCACCAGCTTGCCCGGTCGCAGGCAGTCTTCCGCTTGAAGTTCAGGAGAAATTAATGCAACTGCCGTTTGTGACGGATGTTGAACTCACGCTGGTATGGAATCCGGCATGGAGTAAAGACAGGATGAGCGATGAAGCAAAGATGGCCCTTGACATGTTTTAAATAAAGAACTAATGAAGATATCAGCACAGGATGAATACGGACTAAGGATTCTTCTTCGGATAGCGAAAGCACATCCGGAAGAAGGATTAAGCCTGTCACAGATCGGTGAATTGGAAAATATTTCACAGGCCTATGCTGCCAAATTAACAAGATCACTTCGCATGGCGGGATTTATCCAGAGTATGCGGGGTCAGAAAGGAGGATACATTCTGGCTTTACCGACCAGTGAGATTAAAGTCAACCACGTATTAAAGGCCATGGGGGGAGTAATGTATGACGAAAAATTCTGCGGCCACCATGCAGGTACTCTCTCTCTTTGCACTAACTCGATTGACTGCTCTTTACGTTCCCTCTGGACGATGCTTCAATGGAATATGGACAAGCTGTTAGATCAGGTTAGCCTTGCTGACTTATTGAAATCTGAAGTACAGGTAAATACGAAACTGAGCGTCCTGTCTGAACAGATCATGGGATTAGAATCCTGACCGGTTCAATCCGAATCAATCGAACAGGAACCGGAAAGGAAGAGTTGGCTGAAAGGAAAATCATAAATTAAATATTCTCCGGCAATCAGCAGCGGATTCCTTCTTACACGCATATCCTGCAATTTCAGGATCCCCTCATTCTTAAATGCCGCACCACCATTTCCAGCTAATCCGCTGATGATATCCAGATGTATGAATTCAACTTCCTGGCCAGCACCAATATCAAAAAATCCTTCAATTTGCGACGCAAGTACTACTCTGGGATCACTATTCGAATAAAAAACAAGGTTCTTGTCAATGACCAACCGTTGAGAGGTTATCGTTATCGTCGAACCGTTAAGTGAGCTATGAAAACGAATGGTGTCACCTGCTGATGCACAATCTATTGCATTTCGTAACGTACCCGGGCCGATGTCACTCAAATTGGTTACGACCAAATTACACGAATCTGTATCAATAAAATAATTATGAACATCATTCTCCGCGTTGATCAGGGTGACCGGTATAGTGTCATTAAATACATTAGTGTTAGGGACTAAATCATTGTCATTACTGGTATCAATATCCTTTATTGAAAAATATCCCGCGGGCTGACTTTCACATATAACATAGTGTCCGGTAGGAATATTTGTAAAAGCATAACTGCCATCTGCTATGCTAAATTGAGTAGATACCGGAATATTGGAATCCGCAATTCCATTGCCATCAATATCCGGATATAATAAAACGGTTACGTTCGCGATTCCTTCACCCACGTCTGGGAATTGGTCACTGTCCATATCAACAAACACACTTCCATAGATATTTCCAGGTAAAGGCGATTCCATAAAATAATTAACGACATCCAGTTCAGAAGGTGTAAGGGAAACCGGGATAATATTGTCGAGCGAATCCATGTTAGCAACGATGTCACCATCATCTGTTAAATCTCCGTCATCTGCAGACAACCAACCAGTTGGTTGAACCTGAACAATTACATAATTACCCGGTGTAACAGCGGCCATTGAATAATTACCGAGACTCGTTGTAAATACACTCTTCACCGCGACATTGTTGTCTGCGATACCATTCGTATCGACGTCTTTATAAAGCCTTAGATTAACTCCCGATATGGGAGAATCCGCTATAGATTTTACATTACCTGCGATTTGCGCTGCGCAGCTGTATATTAAGAATGTAATGGAAGCACTATCGGGACATTGCGCGGTAGGCGGATCAGGATTAATCTCCAGCGTTACAGTCTTAGTGCCTGAAGTATCATAATACACTGTATGTGGTCCGTAGCCTGTTGCTGTTGCCGGCACAGCGCCTACTCCAAAGTCCCAGGTGTAAATCACATTGGGTAACTCTGATTGGAGTGGCTGGAAAACTCTATTAGTAAAATAACATCCCTGCTCTGAACTTGCATTTATCGTTGCATCCGCGAAGGCAAAACAATCTGTTTCTGCAGGCTGGCCATATGGTTGAGTTGAACCTGACCCCGTATACTCCCAATTGTATTGCACCACATGCTCAGCAGCAGCAGTTGATCCACTCCCATCAACCAAGGTCATGATGACCCCATCATCTCCACTAAGAAATCCTCCGTTGGCAGGATTTTGTTCAAGATCCCAGACGATTGAAGGGCAAAAATTGGTACTGTCCGCGAACGGAGCATCCACATCAAAACAAATCTGAAAAATATTAGTCCACCCCAAGGTATCAATATATACTGGGGGTTGACCGTAGTCTATCAATTGGATCGCGCCGTTTACCCAATCAGCAACACCCGGTGATGGAAATCCAAAATAGTTTGTTCCGAATCCGGGTGGGCTCTGAAGTACAGTTGCTGGATCTGGTGCCACAGGACCATAACCACCTTGGAAATTTGTAAACGTGTCAAACTCTAAAATGGCATCGTCATAGAATAACCTGACGTTCATACCAAATAATTGCTGGTCGACTGTGTCTGCCTGAAATTCAACATCAACGCAATATTTTTCAGCCACGCAATCATACTGAGGGTTAGCAAATCGAACTGTGATATTCGGAATGGACACCATTGGCCTAAGCGATGGCTCAAAGTTTACTACCTCAAGACTTTCTGTGGAAGTTAAAATATTCCCTGCCTTGATACTACCTGATGGCTTACCACTGGTTGAGCCAGAGAGCATGGTAGAGAAAAATAGGAAAATAAAAATAAAGGAAAAAACAGAAATAGTGAGATGGAAACTCCCATTACAAAGTCGCACAAAAATGCGCTTTTCAACTGACTTGATAGTTGATTGCGCTAATTCAGGGCAAGGTGTTACGTCCACTCTTTTGGGTTTTATGAGGGGGGCTCAAGTATACTTAACCAGCAATGAGATATGCCATTTAAACTTTCCGCATTTGAGGATTAAGTCTACCTACGCTCAAAATTAAGAAAAGTACTGCATATTTCAGTACAAATTAATGATTATCAGGCACTTTTCAACCAGGATATGCCCACTTATCAGAAGTACCCGTATTAAAAAAGAAAGTCCGATTGGTTGTCAACACTTAATATTCTTACATGGCAAGCCAAAATGGTTTAGATAAACTTCTTATAATCAATCATGAATAAATATAAATATTTAATACCCACGCTATCTGGTATTATCTTTAGTAGAAATTCCAGTCTGTTGAATGGAACTGAAGAAGCTTCAAGAGCAGAAAAAAAATATACATACTGCGGCCTTCAAGGCCCATGAAGAGACAGGTTGTTAGGTAAGTATTGAAAATCCTTCTTTGTTCCTGCTCAATACAATTTAAGGAATCTCGACGAAGCAATTTCCGAATGAAGAAAAACTACTTCCCGGCCTGTTCCTGATCAGGAATTGTCCGGTTGCCAGATTTGGGTTTTTAAAAACCTTCACATTTATTAACCTCAGCGTACCGTCATTCCTGAAGGCTGCGCCAAGATTATCTGGAACTACTGTACCACTGGTAATTTCCATATCCTTGAATTCCACAATTGTATTTGATAATATTTCAAACAACCCAGGGATGGAGGAAGTTATTTTTACTGGAAGTGGGAGGCTTGATCGGATATAAAGCGTTTTGCTAAAACTAAATTTTGCAGAAGTGATAGCTATGGTTGCTCCACTCATGTTCGAACCAAAGGTGATCGTATCACCCGAGTAAGCACACTGGCAAGCAGCCCGTAAAGTATTAGTGCCGGCATCGCCAGTACTGGTTACCACCTTATTACAGGTACCGCAATCTATGTTGATGCAGGAAACTTCAACAGGCTCTCCAAATGGAGCTGTCCCGTTACCAATGTATTGCCAATTGAATTGGTTTACATGCTCAAAAGTGTTGGAAGAACCACTTCCACAACAGTCATCACGACACCGCGATTGACCAGGGGAAACCACCATTCGCTGGATTGGCTTCAAGGTCCCATACAACAGGAGGACAGAAAACTGTCTCGCTTCCATTATGATAATCCACAGTAAAGCAAGCCTGAAAGAGTTTGGTCCAACCTGAAGTGGAAATGTAGATAGCCGGAGCACTGCTGTTTGTTTTTTGAACGGCACCATTCACATAATCAGCGCCATCCGTAAAGTTAAACCATGGAATTCCGGATGTTGAGTAATTAACATTAGCAGGATTTGGAGCAACTGCTCCATATCCTCCTTGAAAACCTCTAAAGGCAACAAATTCCAAGGATCTTATCATCAAAAAAAACCTCACATTCATTCCAAACAACTCCTTATTTGCAATGTCTGATTGAAATTCGACATCGAGACAGTACTCGTAGGTACTGCAAGAAAACTGAGGATTGTTGAACCGGACAGTAAGGTTGGGATCAACAACAACGGCAGATGCGTCTGCTGTAATTGTAGTCGAGATTTCGGTAGCATGTGATCTTGCTGGAGACATCGCGAAAATCATCCCCAAAAGCCCCAAAAGCAAGGAATACCTACTTATACTGAATCGTACGAGCGACCAATACGTCACTACAGCGTTAACATGCACCACGTTAAAACGGAGACAAGATGATGATATCATATGTGTGCTTTAATAATTTTAAGTAATAGCTTGACGGTGTAAAATCAAGTTATTCTTTAGGTGGTTATGCAAACATCTTTGGGGGGTGGGTTTAATACAGTAAATAAATCGTGGACTAAAATAACAATTGTTGTGCATATTTCAAGCTAATTCAACAAAATAATTTCAGAACCCACAATTTTTCAAAGGGGTTTACATTGTACTCAGGAAGTACCAAAATTGTCAATCTGGCTTCCTTCCTGAGTGGTTAATCAAGAATTTGCCTAGCTGGCAAATCCAAATTATTTGATTACAGGGTCTTTATGCATATACAATATATGTATATGTAATTATGCCTTTCCATGGAAAAAGCTTTTTGGGATCCAAGGAATGCCCAAGTCCTTAGGAATGGAAGAGCCGGTGCCCTGCATTATTTTACAAATGAAAACTCAGTTCCTGCTATGGGAATAGAAGTACGGCCTTACTTTAGCCATCCATGTTCTATGGAAACTTAGGCGCAAAGAGAAAAATTCAGCAAACCGGGCTTTCTGCTATAAATCTATGCCCTGACGTCTGCCATAATTCAAATTGAAAGGAATGCTATGGGATCATGAACTTATGATTCAATTGGATTCTGAAATCAGTGGCAATTGCAAAATAAACTCCCGGGAGGTAGATTCAATCTCAAACCAACCTGGTTAGTTAAAAGGGATTCAACGCTGAGTATCCTTCCCAGTTGATCCACAATCCGCAATTGCCAGATTTGGTCCCCGCTGCCAACAACAGATAATTGCTGTGATCCTGATAGAAACTGCAGCACATATTCTTCATCCCCGACATCTTCTGACGAAACCGGATTACATACAGGCAATTGGCTACAATATGCCCTTCTGACAAGTGAGCAATCAATGATAAAAGGATTTTTCTTTCCATCCTGATAATGAGCTATGATATCATTACGCAACAACTCTGCTGAATCAACCGGATCCTGATTATGCCAATCACATAAATATGAAAGCTGTGAAGCAAAGAAAGATGGATCAGCGGCAACAGCATCCTCTCTGTAAATGGTCCAAAAATAAAACATAGCCCTGGCGATGTCTCCTTTGACTGCTTCGCGTGGCTCAAAAGACCCATTCATATATTCACTATAGGCATTAATACCATTACTGGGCTTAACCGCCATCTCTTTATCCTTGTAATACCACTTTTGTGTAAGTTGATCCGGGATGTCCGCAAACGGAAAATTGGCCCGATCTGAATTGATGGCCGTCCTGGAAGGAAATAAATGATACATGTTCACATTACCATCAGTCCCTTCGTCAGCACCCTTTGCCTGGGGCCATCCATGTTCAAGGTTCATCGATTCAACTTCAAGGCCCGTCCCATATAACCACTGGGATGGGTCAACACCATCAGGTAAATACTTAGCGAATCCTGAATAGATACAGCGGACACTGTCACTTTCAGCAAAGACCTTGGCATACAAGGTATCCCTGACCTGACTATCATTTAGCAACTGGTTCGGAGTATAAGCATCTCTTAAAGCATCAGTCAGTTGTTCCCCATCAAGACCAGGAAACAATTGTGCATGTCCTGCCTGAACGAATCCACAGCAAAGAATGAATACCATTAAAATTCTCAATGCCCTATAGACATTACTCACGCTTAATTCTAACATGCTGGCATCAATTGATCTTAAGCCCACAAAATAAGCGGTTGTTCCTTATGAACTCTTGATTTTAAAATCTACGGTTATTGTTCCACACTGTTCTTCGATCTCACTGAGGGTAAACTTGAATTGGAGTGCGGCTTTTCGGGCAATATCCTTTAACTCAGAGTCGGTGGTTGTCGAACCCTTTTGTGTATAGTCCGCCTTGATTACTTTACCAGTTTTATCAACACAAACGCTGATGACAACCCTGCCGGTCTTCTGACTACGGTCATTTATCAGTGGTTCATGCAGCACGCCACGATTACCTAATCCCCCTCCGACTCTACCGCTTCCTTTGCTGATTCCTTCCAGGATATTTGAATTGGGATCACCATTTGGGTCTCCCTGGCTGCCAGGTTTTCCTGTGTTTCCTTTTCCGCTTCCACCCAGTAGATCACCATAGGACTTTTTGGTTTTATTGTAAGCTTCCTGACGACTTGCTTCCTCTGTGGCTTTTCGTTGTGCATCAGCTTGAGCTGCCTTTCTGGCGGCTGCTTCCTTTGCAACAACCGTGCTTTCCTCGGCACTGGTGATACTCTTCTGAGAAACCTGTTTTGCAGGTGTTGCAGGTGTAAATTGTTCTACCTGCTTCTTTTCCTGCCGTTCTTCAGGCTGAGGAGCGACTTCATTATCAGTTCCCTTTGGGGTTTCCTCTCCTTGACCTTCATCCAGGAGTCCAAGATTCACTAAGAGCCCTTCCTCCTCCGGAGGCGGGGTTTTGTTTACAATCATTGGTAGAAACAAAGCAATGATGACAAGGATATGGGTGATCAAACTTACAATCCAGCCCTTACCCTGGGAAGTTTGCTCCTGGGGATTGATCGCAGAATCAAGTGTACTCATTTTACGACTTTATTAAGATGACATCAATACGTAACGACCTCTAAAAGACGCTATGTACATCTACGGGCTAAAATTAAGGGATTATTTTCATATTATTAAAATTATTAATGTATAAAGTTTTGACAGGGTATCTTTGCACCTTGGAATCTGAGGATTTCCCTTAACATGCGCTGGGATTCAGGCTGGCTTTTTACACTTAAACCAATGGAACTTTCTTATGTCTGTCAGTAGCATTCTTTATCTTACACCCACATGTAATCTGCTTCATTTTCATGCGAATTATAAAAAAAATAGCCGTCCTCGGATCAGGCGTCATGGGTTCCGGCATAGCCTGCCATTTTGCTAATGCAGGTTTTCAGGTTATGATGCTGGACTTACCTGGTTCGGGCGAAAATCAACGCCGAAACCAGGTTGCAGAAGATGCCCTTGCATTTGCTGTTAAACAAAAACCTGCTCCACTCTATCATTCAGGGTTTATTTCGAGAATCACCACGGGCAATTTTGATGATGACCTGCCCAAAGTCAAAGATGCTGACTGGATCATCGAGGTGATTGTCGAAAAACTTGAAATCAAGCAATCGCTTTTTGAGCGTGTTGACCAGTACAGGCGTCCGGGAACTATCATCAGTTCCAATACCTCCGGCATTCCCATTCACCTGATGACTCAAGGTCGATCAGATGATTTTAAGAAACATTTCCTGGGGACCCACTTTTTTAATCCCCCCAGATACCTGCGTCTCCTTGAAATCATTCCAACCCCGGATACTGACAAGGATTTGGTGAATTTTCTGATGCAGTTTGGCGAGCGGTTTTTAGGCAAACAAACTGTCCTTTGCAAAGATACCCCTGCGTTTATCGCCAACCGCGTAGGCGTGTACAGTATGGCCCGCATATTCCAACTAACCGAAGAACTTGGTCTTCCCATCAGCACTGTTGATAAACTGACCGGACCGGTGATTGGAAGGCCTAATACCGGCACCTTCAGATTGGCGGACCTTGTCGGACATGACACGGGTGTGAAAGTCATGCAAGGCATTCAGCACAATTGTCCGGATGATGAACAAGCCGGTGCTTTCAATGTGCCAGGTTATATGCAATTTCTTTTGGATAATAAATTCCTCGGGAATAAGACAGGACAGGGTTTTTATAAAAAAGGGGAAGGGAAAAATGCGAAGGGGCAAACGGAATATTTGTCGCTCAATCTCAAGACACTCGAATATGGTACTGATCCCAGGATCGATCTTCCTTCTCTGGGGATATCAAAGCAAATAGACGACCCGGAAAAAAGAATCAAAACCATTTATGATGCCCCGGATGATGGAGGCAAACTGATCAAACAACATCTACTTGGTCTATTCGCCTATGTCAGCAATCGCATACCGGAGATCGCAGATCATATCAATAGTATTGATGATGCATTGAAAGCAGGATTTGCATGGTCCTATGGCCCATTCGAATACTGGGACATCATAGGGGTGAAAAGAGGACTTGAAGATGCAAAGGCATCCGGACTTTCTATAAGCCCCTGGGTGCAAAAAATGTTGGATGACGGTTTTGAATCCTTCTACACCATTAAAGACGGAAAAACACTTGTCTACAATCCGTCAACCAATTCCTATGTACCCATACAAGGAGCTGAAACGAAAGTTAACCTTCATGCACTTCGCACTCAATCTCCTGTGTATCGTAACGATGAAGCTGTTCTGCATGATATTGGAGATGGTGTACTTTGCTTCGAATTCAGAAGCAAGGCAAACGTCATAGGAGAAGGAATTCTGAGAGGTATCAACGAATCCATCAGGATAGCAGAAGAAGAAGGCTGGAAAGGTTTAGTGATCGGCAACCATGCCACCAATTTTTCAGTTGGTGCCAATCTCATGCTCATCGGAATGATGGCGTTTCAGGAAGAATGGGATGACCTGGAGATGGCTGTCAATTACTTCCAGCAGACCTCCATGCGCTGTAGATATTCGGCAGTGCCGGTTGTAGTAGCAACACAAGGATACGTCTTCGGCGGAGGTTGTGAAATCTCAATGCATTGCGATGGCGTAGCCGCAGCCGCCGAATCATATATTGGATTAGTGGAGGCAGGTGTTGGTTTAATTCCCGGTGGAGGTGGAACAAAAGAATTTGCTGTCAGGTTATCTGAGTCATTCAGAAATGGTGATGTACAGATCCCACAACTGATTGACCGATGTAAAACACTGGCTACTGCTTCGGTGGCTACGTCTGCATACGAAGCATATGATCTCGGATACCTTGTAAAGGGAAGAGATGAAGTGGTCATCAATAGCACAAATGCCATTACTGAAGCCAAGAGGAAAGTACTCTACCTGAGTCTGAATTATATTCCACCAATTCCAAAATCAGATATCCTTGTACTGGGCAGGCAAGGACTTGCCTCCTTATATGCGTTTGCAAATGAATTCAGGCTCGGCGCTTTTGGCTCAGCCCATGACATTAAAATAGTACACAAACTTGCATGGGTACTCTGTGGTGGAGATCTGACAGGAGCCCAACTGGTCAATGAACAATACCTCCTGGACCTTGAACGCGAGGCTTTCCTCTCCCTCTGCGGTGAGCAGAAAACGCTGGAAAGGATCCAGTACATGCTGGAGAATAATAAGCCGTTGAGGAACTAAACGTGAGTCGTGAATCGTGAGTTGTGAGTTGTGAGAAGTGAGTGAAAATACTCTGGAAGCTGGTAGCTGGTAGCTTAGAGCATCCAGAGAAGTAAACTAAATTTTTCTGAAAGCTGAAAGCTGAGAGCTTAACATTTAAATAAACAAAATGGCATACATCGTAAAAGCATATCGCACCGCAGTAGGTAAAGCTGGAAGAGGTGGGTTCAGCAACTACAGATCAGATGATCTCGCAGTAGATTTGATCAGTCATCTTTTAGCACAAGTGCCTCAGCTTGATCCTAAGCGTGTAGATGATGTTATAGTAGGTTGTGCTAATCCGGAAGGAGAACAAGGCCTTCAGATCGGGAGATTGATTTCCATGCGGGCGCTGGGGCATGATGTGCCTGGCATGACGGTAAATCGTTATTGCGCGTCAGGACTGGAAGCTATTTCGATAGCTGTCGCAAAAATCAAGGCGGGCATGGGACAATGTTACATAGCCGGTGGAACGGAGTCCATGAGCATGATACCCATGACGGGTTACAAATTTGCGCCTAACTATAAAGTTGCATCCACGACCCCCGATTACCTGGCAAGCATGGGTGCTACGGCTGAGGCTGTTGCTGAAAAGTATAGTATCAGTCGGGAGGATGCTGATGCATTCGCATTACGATCACATGTTCGGGCAGCAAACGCACTTGATATGGGATATTTCAAGGACGAGATTGTTCCGATCATTGTTGATCATGTGGTTGTAAAAGAAGGTAAGAAAGTAAGTAGCACGTTTGTCGTTGATACAGATGAAGGTGTCCGCCGAAGCACATCTTATGAGGCGCTTGCCAAACTAAAACCTGCGTTCAAACAAGGCGGAATGGTTACAGCAGGAAATTCTTCGCAGACATCAGATGGAGCTGCATTTGTGCTGGTCATGAGTGAAGCATTAGTAAAAGAATTAAACCTCGATCCAATTGCAAGATTAATCAGTTGCAGTGTAGCTGGCGTTGATCCATTGTATATGGGCATTGGTCCCTGTGCCGCCATCCCAAAAGCACTTAAACAAGCAGGCATCACGCTTAATGACATCAACCTCATTGAATTAAATGAAGCCTTTGCTACGCAATCACTGGCTGTCATCCGTATAGCCGGCCTCGATCCTGAACTTGTCAATGTCAATGGTGGAGCAATAGCACTCGGCCATCCGCTGGGTTGCACCGGAGCAAAATTATCAACACAACTCTTTCATGAATTGAAGCGACGCAACCAGAAGTATGGAATGGTCACCGCATGTGTAGGAGGCGGTCAGGGGATCGCGGGGATTTATGAAATGATGTAACTTGGTGAGCTATCAGCTATCAGCTATCAGCTATCAGCTCAGCTTCCAGCTTCCAGCTTCCAGAGTATTTTAGGTTGCTGCACGCGATTTGCTGTTCACGACTCACCACTCACTCACCACTAACGTCTCACGACTCACGACTCACGTTTCATCCTCTACTCTCCACTCACAACTCACAATTCACAATTCACATCTCACAACTCACTTCAAAATCCTATCTAAGTCAGCAGGTGAATAACTGACAGATTTCAGCACCTTCTTATCAGCAGTACGGTACACCAAAAATCCGTGGTGGCTTTCCTTGATAAAGCCTTGGGTTCCATCCTTCTCCATATAAAAGGCAAGGGTCTCTTCGGCAGTAGCATAATCTTCGCACACCTTGCTCATGTTGGAACGTTGAACTTCTTCAAAGAGGTCTTTGAATTTATCTCCTAAACCAAATTCGAGGATGGCACCTGAAAGTACATATTGCAGATCACTGAGTGCATCGGCTATGGCGGTGAGGTCCTTATCCCTGATGGCATCCTTGAGTTCGTCGAGCTCCTCCTGCAAGAGGTTAATTCTCAGCGCACATCTGTCTTCCCCCGGGATAGCAGGAGATTCAAGAATAGGCAGGTGAAAAGTGCGGTGAAATGCTGCGACATCATTTAGCGGAGCGGGTTCTGGAAAGACATGATCTGCCATTGGCTAGCTGTTTAGATTACAAATATATCAGGAATGAATTGGTTGTTTAAAATTAAAAAGCCCCTGGGGTATAATCACACCAGGGGCTTCTTAAACTATTTATTTTTCTTTGTTAGTTTCCGAGAGCAGCGAGTTTCTGCTTGTACGCTTCTACCAGGTCAAACTTATCCTGACGGGCATATATTTCCTTCAAAGCAATCAAAGTATTGATATCCTTTGGACTTAATTCTTCTGCCTGCTGGAAAAATGGTAGTGCCTTTACAAACGCATCATCCATCTGCACCTTTTTGGCATCATACTTCTTTGTGCCGGCAGGTGTGTAATCATTTGACAATGCATTCAATTCTAAAGAATAAGCGGCAGCTTTATTATACCAAAGTGCTCCTATGCTGTAAACAGCATCAAAACTCTTGGCATCCTTGACGAGTGCCTGCTGATAATAGGACATAGCTTTCGTAAAACTCTCTTCTGCTGCAGCCGGATCTGTGGCAGACTGATCCTGATACAACTTATCATATATCTGCCCCAGTGTAATATAAATGGAAACATTGTTGGGGTCTAAAGCCGCAGCCTGCTCAAGTTTCTCAACCAGGCTCACCAATTCTCCTTTGGCAAGCAAGTGGTTGATTTCAGCATACAGCAGTGCTGTATCATCCGGATACTTCTCACGTGCAGCTTTCAGGTATTGTTCTGACAAAGCCGGGTCTTCATCCTTATAAAGGTTAATTAAGGCTTCATACACACCTGCCTCAGCAATGCCTTGATCTACTAACTGCTTATACACCGTCTTTGCTTCTTCCATCATCCCGGCCTGCTGCGCACATAAACCACTATAGTAGAGTGCTTTTGGCTGCTCTGTCGCATCAAAATTGGTCGGTTCATTATTCTTTTTCAGCAGGGCATAGCCATCGTAGGTTGCTTTAAATGCATCGTACGCTCCTGCATAATTTTGAGTCTGGTACAACGCAGAACCCATGTAATAGATATTCTGAATTCCTGCTGAAAGTCCTTTCATGGCATCCTTGGTCTGGTAAGACTTATCAGCGAGTTCAGCAGCCATCTTGAAACCCTTAAAGGCCTTACCTGAAGCCATCGGGTCAGCTACTTTATACGCAGGATCGATCACAAAATGAGCAACATCTGTATTGACTACCGTCATAAAGATATCCCCATAGGTTTGCCATGCGGTCGGATCAATCTTTACCAACGGATCATTTATGTTGGCATTTGCCAGCGCAACGGCTTCCTCCAATTTATCCGCACTCCCCGAAGGGTCGAGATTGTAGGTACCTAACAATCGTGCAGCTTTTTTAATGTCCTTTACAGGATCCTGAGCCTGAAGGCCTAAACCTACACAAGCAAAAAGCAAAAGAAACAGTACTTTTTTCATTTACAAGTTGATTTATTCAAGTGAATCAGTTTCAAAACTTAAAACCAGGATAACGACGGATTAAATCTCGTAAATACGTTTTCCTTTTGTTAAGGTCAGATTAATAAAGTACTAAAATAAGCCTTCCGGCCTTTGTTTCAGCACCTCAGTCAAAACCAGACTGCTTTCAACCTGGTCTTATTCTTCCTCACTGCTATCTTCTGCAGGTGCACCGGAAGTTTCTTCATTCTTGATCACGCCGATGTCTGCTATCCTGTCATCATCTGTCAGGTTAATCAACCTTACACCCTGCGTTTTCCTACCCATGACCCTGATTTCAGTTACCGGCATTCTGATCGTGACCCCGGATTCATTGATGATCATAAGATCATCTGTTTCTTCCACAGCTTTGATCGCAATCAATTCACCAGTCTTCTCCGTTATCTTTAATGTACCAACGCCCTTCGCTCCCCTCTTGGTCTTACGATACTCTTCGAGTTCAGAACGCTTTCCATAACCGTTTTCGGATATGACAAGGATTGTTGACAATTTATCATGTTCACTGACGGTCAGCATACCTACCACTTCATCATCCTCACCTTGTAAGGTCATACCCCGAACACCAGCAGCAGGTCTGCCCATGCTCCTGACATCACCCTCATTGAATCTAACAGCAAATCCTTTCTTGTTGGCCATCACGATTTCACTGTTACCGTCAGTGAGTCGGGCATCAATGAGCGTATCACCTTCGTTGATGGACAGAGCACGAATTTTACTGATATTGGACTTGGCATATTCTTCCACCAGCGTTTTTTTCACTGTTCCTTTCTTGGTACAGAAAAGAATGTAGTGGCTGTTCATAAACTCCTTATCCTCGATATTCTTGATGATAATGTATGCCTTGATCTTATCCTCTTTCGGCAGTTCAATCAGGTTTTGAATCACCCGACCCTGGGAAGTTTTTGAAGCTTCAGGTATTTCATATACCCTGATCTTATAAAAAATGCCCTGCTCACTGAGTAAAAAGAGATAATTGTGTGCACTGGCGATAAACATGTGCTCGATAAAATCCTCCTGCCTGGTGCTGCTTCCCTTCGATCCTCTTCCGCCTCTACCTTGTATCCTGTATTCAGAGATATTGGTCCGCTTGACGTATCCCAGATGTGAAATGGTAACCACCATGTCTTCGTCAGGGATCATATCTTCTATACTGATCTCTCCGTCTGCAAAAGTGATTTCCGTTCTTCTTGCATCCCCGTATTTTTCATTGATCTCATTCAATTCGGTCTTGATGATCCCTCTACGCCTGCCTTCGTTAGCCAGGATGTCCTTCAGGTCTTCAATCGTCTTGATGAGGCCATCATACTCTTCCTTGATCTTCAATCTTTCCAGGCCTACTAGACGCTGCAACCTCATTTCAAGAATTGCCTTTGTCTGCGCATCCGACAGCCCAAACCTCTCTACCAAGCCAATGTGGGCTTCATCCACGGTTTTGGATTCGCGAATGATCCTGATGACTTCATCCAGATTGTCTAACGCAATCAGCAAACCTTCCAGGATGTGGGCGCGTTCTTCTGCCTTCCTCAGTTCGAAAGTAGTCCTCCTGACGATGACCTCCAGCCTGAAAAGGATAAATTCATCAATCAACTGGCGCAAGCTCAGGGTGCGCGGACGACCATGGACAAGCGCAATATTATTGATGCCGTAGGAGGTTTGCAGCGGGGTAAATTTGTACAACTGGCTTAACACCACATTGGCAATGGCATCGCGTTTCAACTCTACCACGATCCGGATACCTTCCCTGCTGGATTCATCCTGTACATAGGAGATGCCACTTACTTTCTCGGTGGTCTTAAGCTCATCGATCGCTTTGACGAGATTGGCTTTATTGACCTGGTAGGGGATCTCCTTGATGATGATGACATCATTGCCATGCTGGCCTTCCTGGATCTCTGCGACACCTCTCAGCACTACACGTCCCCGACCTGTCTCATATGCTTCGCGGATACCATCCACCCCATATATAATACCCCCTGTAGGAAAGTCAGGAGCCTTAATGTATTTCATTAACTCATCTAGCGTAAGCTCCGGATTATCAATGATTGCATTGATACCTTCCACAACTTCTGTAAGGTTGTGAGGGAGCATATTAGTAGCCATCCCAACAGCAATTCCGCTGGATCCATTGATCAGCAGATTAGGGATCTTGGCTGGAAGTACAGATGGCTCTTCGAGGGAATCATCAAAATTTAACTGGAAGTCGACAGTTTCCTTTTCAATATCATCCAGTAACTCATCCGCTATCCGCATGAGCTTAGCCTCGGTATATCGCATGGCAGCTGGGCTATCCCCGTCCATACTACCAAAGTTCCCTTGTGGATTAACCAATGGATATCGCAGAGACCAGTCCTGGGCCATACGCACCATCGAGTCATAAACAGCGGTATCACCATGTGGATGATACTTTCCTAAAACCTCCCCAACTATTCTCGCAGATTTCTTAAAGGTCTTGTTGTAGCCAAGCCCTAATTCATGCATTCCGTACAATACTCTCCGATGCACAGGTTTCAAGCCATCCCGCACATCAGGCAATGCTCTTGACACAATTACCGACATCGAGTAGTCGATGTAGGCCGACTTTAACTCATCTTCGATGTTAATCGGTATAACTCTTAGATTATCAGACATATATAATTATAAAATGAATTCAAATTGAATCGCGCAAAGATACACATTTATCCCCTTTTTCTGAACCAAAAAGCATAGATAGTTTGGTTCTTTTTGACCTTAAATTCAAGCCATACCAAATTAAATAAATTCAATTTATTTATAATACACAATTTGCTGTATATCAAATCATTGAGTGCTTGTGATAAAAATATATCCAAACCTTTTGGCCGCCAACCCTGAGCGGCGTGGAGTTAATGGCTATTTTTGCACCCATTGAATCAGGTAAAACCATATCAATCAGCGGATAAGGACAAAAAACAGGAGGTCGAACTCATGTTTGATAAGATATCAGGCAAGTATGACCTATTGAATAAAGTATTGTCTTTAGGTATCGACCGTAACTGGCGTAAACAGGCCCTTTCCCTCTTGGTTTCTCATAACCCTCAACATCTCCTTGATGTTGCTACGGGTACTGGAGATATGGCCTTTATGGCCGATAAAATTCTGCATCCAGGCAAGATTACTGGGATTGATCTGTCGATGGGCATGCTGGATGTTGCAAAACGCAGACTGGCTGACGCAAAAGT
This sequence comes from Candidatus Opimibacter skivensis, assembly GCA_016721905.1. GTDB lineage: Bacteria > Bacteroidota > Bacteroidia > Chitinophagales > Saprospiraceae > Opimibacter > Opimibacter skivensis. The sequence continues at coordinate 517,111 of JADKHH010000001.1, forward strand.
CAAATACGGAGCAACTATAGAATTCCTTAAAGGAGATGCAGAGAATCTCCCGTTCGGAGACAACTCTTTTGATGCTGCAACAGTGACATTTGGCGTTAGAAATTTCGGGGATCTTCACAAAGGGCTTTCTGAAATGCGCCGGGTTCTCCGGCCTGGTGCCCCGATTGTGGTGCTGGAGTTTACAAAACCAAGGATTTTTCCTATCAGACAGCTGTTTGATATATACTTCAGGCACATTCTTCCGTTAATTGGTTCATGGACTTCAGGCGATGGAAGAGCTTACAAATACCTTTACGAATCTGTTCAGGCTTTTCCAGACTATGAAGCCTTCAACCAGGAACTCATCAAAGCGGGTTTTGACCGACCTGCCTTCACCCCCCTATCACTAGGTATATGCGCCATCTACATCGCTTACAAACCATAGCACTCCTTTGCCTTGCCTTGATTCCACTGGCAGGATCAGCACAGACAAGCAAAGGCAACCACAATTTTCGCGAATTCCAGAGTAAGGCATATTATTTTGGATTAACCTTTGGATACAACAGCTCTAATTTTCAAATAGCTTATTCGAAAAATGCCATCCTGAATGACAGCTTTAGAGTGGTTGAAGGTATTCGAAGTTCAGGTTTGAATGTATCCATGATCGCCAATATGAAACTTGGTGAATATTTTGACTTCAGGTTTTTACCCGGATTTTCTTTCGTCAACCATAAGCTTTCTTATATATCCGCAAATTCCAATGCCGAGCAACAAAGGGATATCGAAAGTGTATTAGTACAGATACCCTTCCAGGTCAGATTCAAGTCAGATCCTTTTCATGATATGAGGGTTTTCGTCCTTGGAGGTATCAAATACACCTATGATGTGGCTTCAAACGCCAGGATCAGGGAAGAGCAAGCGAATCGTGCTGTTTTATTGTCTCCACATGATTTCGCAGTTGAAGTGGGTGGAGGTTTTCAGTTCTTTTTTCCTTTCTTTATTTTCTCACCTGAGTTAAAATACTCACAGGGGATTGGAAATGTCCTGATTTACAACCCCAATCTGGAGCAAACAAATGTTGCAGAGAAGGTATTCTCCAGAGCATTTACAATCAGCCTTCACTTTGAAGGTTAATGTATTGCCGGACATCTTTAAAAAAATCAATAAATAACCCATCAATCTGCTCCTGGTGTAAATCATAGGCTTGCATCGCATAGGGTATCTTGTTTTCAAATGACGCCCTTCTGCTCAGCATGATAAGCGTCTGCTCCATACGCTCCCTGTTCTTGCAGGATTCCAACCATCGATGGCCTACCATACGACCGATCCGGGGATACAGGCGATCCGGCAGATAAATAAGATTTGCTTCCACCACTTTGTATTTATCCTGGCAAAAGTCTTCAATTGGCTCGGGGTGATAATCATACCAAAATTTAGAGAGCGTATAATCCATCAGGACATCGGCGACCACCGGAGTGTATTTCCCCTGGAATGATCTGAGCAGCTTCATGATTTCATCCACTGCCTTATGCTGATCAGTAAAAGCATCAATAGCTTGATGCCGCTTAATGCCAAGCAGAATTCCGGCATCAAGGCCTGCATAATCGCGGGGTTTGATCAAGTCTCCCCATAGATTGCCCATCAGAACAAGTGGATCCTCAGGAGATAACAGTGCGTGGGCCAGGTAATTCATACGATTCCGTAATACACGAGGAAGAGAATACTATCTTTGCGCCCTCAAAATGATCCGTTACTTACGAATATCAAATTTATGGGCTCGAAATGTGGAATTGTCGGATTACCAAACGTTGGAAAATCCACTTTGTTTAATGCACTTACTTCTGCAGGAGCGCTTGCAGCCAATTATCCTTTTGCAACCAAGGAGCCAAACATCGGCGTCGTAACTGTGCCTGATCCCCGGCTAGATGAACTGGCTAAGCTGATCAATCCGCAACGCACCTTACCCACTGCTGTGGATATCCTTGATATTGCCGGCCTGATCAAAGGAGCATCTCAGGGTGAAGGATTGGGCAACCAGTTTCTGGCTAACATCAGGGAAGTGGATGCAATCCTTCATGTAGTTCGCTGTTTTGATGATGATAATGTAGTGCACGTGGATGGCAGTGTCAATCCGGTAAGGGATAAGGAAATCATTGATATCGAACTCGGTCTCAAAGATCTTGAATCTGTTGAGAAAAGGATTGACCGCGCCTCAAAATCCGCCAAGAGCGGCAAGAAAGAAGATGTGGATCTGGTGGCATGGCTCAATCAACTCAAAACACACCTGCTGGCTGGAAAGGCAGCAAGAAGCATTGAAGTACCTGATCTGCATGCCGATGTGATGCGTGAAATGATGTTGCTGACCGCTAAGCCTGTGTTGTATGTATGCAATGTGGATGAAGCATCATCCGTAAATGGAAACAAATATTCCGAACAACTGAAGGCAGCCATTGCCACTGAAGGTGCCGGTCTGATCTGCATCAGTGCTGCCATAGAATCTGACATAGCTGCACTTGATACGCTCGAAGAACGCATGGAATTCGTCAAAGACCTTGGACTTGAAGAGCCTGGTGTCAACAGGGTCATTGTGGCAGCTTACGATCTGCTGCATCTGATCACTTATTTTACCGCAGGTGTCAAAGAGGTTCGCGCATGGACGGTTCGTAAAGGGAGCAAAGCCCCTCAGGCAGCTGGTGTCATCCACACTGATTTTGAAAAAGGTTTTATTCGTGCCGAAGTCATCAAGTATGATGATTTTATTAAGTACGGATCTGAAGCTGCTGTGAAAGAAGCCGGCAAGATGGGCGTAGAAGGCAAAGAATATATCGTCCAGGACGGTGATATCATGCACTTCAGGTTTAACGTGTGAAAACAAGTGAGTTGTGAGTTGTGAGTTGTGAGTTGTGAGAAAAACACAAATTTCTATTTTGTAGAGACGCGATTAATCGCGTCTCTACAAAATAGCAATTTGTGTTTCATTGAATAAATGTCGACTGCTTACAGAAAACAGAAAACTGCTCACTGCTCACTGCCCACTGCTAACTTCTCACTTCTCACTTTCACCTATACATCACTGACTTCACAGCCGCAATTACTTTAGCAGGATTAGGTAGATATTCATCGACGAGGGTTGGTGCATATGGTAATGAAACATCTGCGCTATTCACTCTGGTCACCGGTGCATCGAGGTAATCAAAAGCATACTTCTGAATCTGGTAGGCAACTTCTGATGAAACGCCTGCAAATGGCCATGATTCATCCACTACTACTATCCGGTTTGTCTTTCGAACAGAATTGATAATCGTCTCATGATCAAGAGGGCGGATAGTACGAAGATCTATCACTTCAGCAGAGATACCTTCCTTTGCCAACTCTTCTGCCGCCTTCTTCACCACTTCCATCATTTTATTAAATGATACGATAGTGACATCAGTACCTTCCCTGCGCACAGCTGCTTTACCAATAGGGACCAGGTATTCTCCTTCAGGAACATCGCCCTTGAATCCATAAAAACTTTCGCTTTCCATAAAGCATACAGGGTCGTTATCCCTGATAGCGGATTTAATCAAACCCTTTGTGTCAGCCGGATCAACACAGCTTATTACTTTAAGCCCGGGACAATTAGCAAGCCATGATTCAAACATCTGGCTGTGCTGCTGGGCTAATTGACCGGCTGAACCACTTGGACCCCTGAATACAATCGGACAGGAAAAATTTCCGGCTGACTGTGAAAGAGTTTTCGCAGCATTGTTGACAATCTGATCAAATGCAAGGACAGCAAAGTTCCAGGTCATAAACTCCACGATGGGTCTGAGCCCATTCATCGCTGCACCAACACCTATACCTGCAAATCCAAGCTCAGCTATTGGCGTGTCAATCACCCGTTTAGGTCCGAATTCGTCAAGCATCCCTTTACTCACCTTGTACGCTCCATTGTATTCGGCAACCTCCTCTCCCATTAAAAAGACAGTCTGATCTCTCCGCATCTCCTCGATCATCCCTTCCCGAATAGCGTCTCTTAAGGTTAATTCTCTGGCCATGAATCTTGCTTGTTTTATACGACCGCAAAACTAACAAATCCTGACCACCCGAATAAACAGGCATGTTGAATAACTCATATTAGGGTTTTCATTCATATTATTAACTTTACATCATCTTGAAGACATTTGCATTCGCTTATACTCCTTATTACTGGCTGACGGTCACCAGCCTCGCTGTCCTCCTGTTCCTTGGAGGTTTGTTTGCCAGTAGTTTCTGGTTTTCAGACCGTTGGGAGGATCTTTTTAAAGAAAACATTGAATTCCTGGTGGAATGTGATCCAGGGATGGATGAGGCGAAACTGGTACCCCTGGAAAGCAGGTTGAGTGACATCGAAGGCATACGTGATCTCCGCTATGTATCTGCCGAGGAAGCCATGAAAGTGATGCGGGAAGAACTGGGAGAGCTTGCTCTTCCTGATAGTATGGACAATCCGTTCCGCGGTTCTTTCAGATTTAAACTAGATCCATCTAAGGTGGATACCGCCTATGCGCATGAACTTGACAGAGAGTTGTCCGGCATTGAGGGAGTCAGCGCATTTTATTACCCTGATGATTTGTACAGCACGATCAGGTCCAGACTAAAAAGTATCTCCCTGATCACAGGTGCATTTGCGGGAATTCTGATCCTGCTGATACTGATCATGATCCACCACCAGATCAGGATGTATATCATGCAACACCGATTTCACATACGAACGATGTCCCTTGTCGGAGCAACAAGAAGCTACATACGCAAGCCTTTTATCACGGAAGTGCTGAAGATGAGCAGTTTTTCCATTTTGGTAGCTGCCATTGCCTACCTCACTACCCTTCTTTGGATCGGAAGCCTTGCAGGTCAATCTCTTTTTGCAACTAACCTCGATATGGTTATTCTAGGCATGGTCTTCATCATCTCCCTGGGCATCCTCATGTCCTTCTCAGCTGCATGGGCCGCCATCCAACGTTATCTGGAATCTACCGATGCCAGAGATTTCATATAGCGTGAGAAGTGTGTCGGAGTGCAGCGTAAATACAGCCCTGAATGGGCACCGGGAAGAGCCTGAGAACGTGAGAACGTGAGACGTGAGACAAGAGAGCGTGAGAGCGTGAGAAGCGTGTCGGAGCACAGCGAAGATCCTGCCCCTTCCGGGCCTCGGCAAGAACGTGAGAACGTGAGACAAAGCTCCTACTGATTACTGAATACTGATTACTGCTCACTTCTAACTGCTCACTTTTCGCTCTTCACTTTTCACTTTTCACTTTAATAATCTCTTCCATCACCGTCGCCAGATCCTCTCCGGCAATTTTCTTCACGAGGATTTTTTTATCCTTGTCCAGGACAAAAATCTGAGGGGTCGTCTTAACATCATAGATCACTTTATATCTGTTTTTCAGGTACTGATCTGAAGCATTGACCCAAATATCCATTCCTCTTTCTTTGATCGTACTCCAGCAGGAAGAAATATCTGAACCTGTCTTGGTGCAAATGGCCAGCAGCTCAACGCCTTTATCCTTGTAGGCATTATAAAAATCGATGATAAACGGAATGGACTTTTTACAATGTCCGCATTCCGGATCCCAGAAAAAGAGGACGGTATATTCAGCCTTGATGGAATGGATAGTAATTGTTTCACCGTTTTCTTTGAAGAAAGGAAGGTCTGGTGCGATTTTGCCAATCAAGATGGGCCGAAGGGTTTCGGCTTGTGCGATGAGCTTATCCAACTGTTCTTTCTCCATCCAGGTGGCTAGCCCCTTGGCATAATACTGATCGACAAGGTGCACGTAAGCGGCATCCATCCCCATACGCTTAGATCGCGCAGATTCATTGAGGAAATGTACGAGATAGTATTGAAAAGCTTCAGGATTCTTATCCATTTTACTGAGCAGATAATCCATGGCGACGATCTGGCTATCCGGCACCTGATAGGTCAGTTTCTGGAGATAGAAATCAATCTTCTGGTGTATGACGCCTGAGCGCATGGCCCGGGGATCATTGAGATCAAACTGATCAAAGTAATGGGCCCTGAAATATTCATATTGTTTCTGCTTTCGATCACTCTCTTCAAGGTCTTCATAGGGGGGAACATCGATTTCCTGATTAGCCCGAATCAGCATCGATGTAATCGTTTTTGGATACTTTTTAATTTCTTCTGCCTGAATTTTGGCAACCTCTTCGTCGATGACTGCCAGCTCCGCCTTATAGGTGCCTGCCTGGAGAGAATCCTCAATCATTAATTTCTTGAGTTCTTCTGCACGAGGACGGCGCTCTTCAAGTTTGCGGAGGTAGTCATAATAAATTTCATTCTCACTACTCCCCTTGAATTTTGCAGATTTTACAATATCATTGAGATCAACAGTCAGGGAAAACCGCTGCTGATCGGCGGCAACCAGCACATGCACAAACTTATTATCCGGTGGAATCACCAGTAGGTATACACCCGGCTCCAAAGGTTCATCACCTTCAAAGACAAATTTCCCCTGGTTTACCAGTGCAGTATCCTTGAGATATTGCGATTTGCCAAAATAATAGCCGAGTTTAAGGGTGTCCCCATCGTAGTTTTGACACTGAACCTCTATTCTATATCCCCCTTCAGGGCCGGAGGCCCAGGCAGCGAAAGAGAAAAGAAAACTGAAAACAAACAAAGTGATGATAATGCGCATAATTCCCTGTCTTTTTCGATCCTGCCTTCTTTATCTGATGGCAGTCCGCCAAAGTTAGGAACTCCGAGGAAATGACACTTAAGCCGATAGTGGCTTACTTCACAATAGAAAGTTAAAAGCCATCGATATCTTTTCGTGAACAAAGAGATACCTTCATTCCACATGCGCTATTCGCCGATCAGTTTTTTCTTCATGGCTGTAAACTCCTCTTCGGAGATCAGGCCTTCGCGTCTTAATTCCGCCAGCTCCTTTAATTTATCCACCGTTTTACCGGAAGTCTTACCTTCGGCGGCCTGCTCGGCTGCTTCACGCTTTCTCTCATTTTCTCGCTTTATCTGCTCAGCGACTTTCTTGCCCTTCTCAAATTTTTCATTGTACATCTTCTTCAATCTCTTCGGATCGAAATCGAGGAAGGTGCCACCGGTTTCGAAGTGCTTTTTAAATACCTCCCCTAATGCATAGGAGGAAGCACCGGATAAAACGGCCATCGTGACCCCGCCTATCACAGAGCCAATGCCCGGTATAAATTTGATCATTGCCTTTGCACCCATCCTCGCGAGTCCGGATCCTGTCAGGCTGGTGATAATTGCTTTTCCTTCAGACTCCTTGAAATCCTGGTCATAGAGTTTGCACAATTGGCGGATCATATCCAACTGGATACCACTCACGGCGAAAAAATCAACAATGGGTACGGGAATCAGTCCGGCTCCCATGGACCATATAATGTGATTCTTGATGATCGTATCTGCGTGCCTTTCTCTTTCTGTTTTTTCTGACATATCGTTGTTGCTGATTGTTTAGTTTGGTTCCTGCTCCCCGAATATCAGGGAATTTCGGGACTTAAAGACTGATAATTTCGACTATCAAGCCATCTCATGCGATCAATACTTTTAATCCACATTACCGGGAGTCTGCAATCCACCGAAAGGTGACAGCAGACACCCGGTCTGCTTATTTTAGTTTTTAGTCGCCATAACTCTGTTACCCTGACTGTGGCTGCCAAACTCAGGGGCATACATACACTGCAAGGTGGCCAGGCCTTCACTGTATGCACCTGCCTGTGCAACGGTCACAGGATATTCAATGACATATTTGCCACGTGGCAGGTAATCAATAAAGAAATGAGTAGCGAGGTCACGGGTACTTTGATAATATCCCAAACCACCACCCCATCGGTAACCACTTAGTACATCCATTGGTTCAAATCCTGAAGCTCTCAGATCTTTCAGATGGACAAACTCCATGGACCTATCTGTTTCAATGGTAAGTCTGACTATTAATTTGTCACCCACTTTCAATGCCCTGAAAGGAGCCGCTTCTGTCACTTCTCCCCGATCCGTATTCTTGACAATCAGCAATGAACGGGTCACCTTGAGCGGGTTATTGTCAACTGTAGCTTTGACTTTATCAATATCTTCCCAGTATTGCCAGTATGCGCTTCCCCAGGCTATATGTGAGTTTGGATTGCTCACCGTAACAGTTGACCAATCTGATTTGATCTGATCACCATCCCATGATTTCTTTACATAGCCAGTGCCCCCCTCCACGGAGGTAGAATTACCTATCACTTCCTGACTACCAAGTTTGACCTGGACGATTCCGACAGATTGCAACCAGGTATCCGGATGAATCAGTAAAGCATAGATCGCAGAGGCAGTTGCCTTCGTTGTTTTCCACTGGGTAGTTTGCTTTTGCTTTAACAACCAGACCCGCAGTTCATCTACTTCTGCTTGTGGTACATCCATGTCCTGGAATAATTCAATCATCAGGGATTGTAACTCCACAGCAGCTTCATTCCATTGAAATCCCGGAGATAATTTCCAGTAACGTCCCAGTTCCTCATGGACAATGGTTCGCTCGCGTAATGATGCAAGAATCTCTTTGGAAACACTTGCTTGTGGCCAGGTCCTGAAACTTGCCAATGCTGTCAACCCCTGATCATAGATACCGAATTGCAACCAATACTTTTCGATCTGCGCCCGTAAGTAACCATTGATTTCATCTATCTGTGCAGGATGCTCAATGTTGGGAAAGAATGATCGTGTATACAGATAATGCAACTGCATCGAGCTAATCTGAAGATCACTCATTTTAAGTTTTCCCTTCGCCTCAAGTTTCTTCAGTTCATCATACCATTCAATCATCCTTGAATCAATATAAGGTACGGCTTTCAGAATAATATCACTTCCATTACCTGCCGGAAGAGCAACGCCCATCTTATTTAAATGACCGAATCCCTCCAGTATATATTGTGTGATATACCAGTTGTCCCTGCCTCCGGGGAACCATGGGAAACCACCATTCGACATCTGAGCCTGGCGCAATTGATCAAGAGATTGCTGGCTTTCATGTCGCAACCTGTTTGTCTCAAACAATAATGCAATGTCCTTCTTCTGTTGCGTTTCTCCCATGGCATCACGTACCCAGGGGGTCTCTTCCAGCAATGCAGATTTCAAGTCCTTGTTCTTTGATAAATTACTGACCAGGGCATCATCACCTGTTGCACTCCAGGCATTGTAGACCTGACGTATAGCAGGATATTTTCCGGCGATATGGGAAGCAAGTGTATTGGCATACATTCTGCTGAAAATCTGCTCAGCACATTCATGTGGATATTCCATCAGGTAAGGCAACGCCTGCACTGCGTACCATGCAGGTGATGTTGTCATCTCTACAACATATTGATGATTGATAGAATTGGCCGACTTCTTATCGAGCATGGATTTGAAAACAAAAGTCCTTGTCTCATTTGCTTTGATAGGCAATGGCAACGTTTCTGTAATCAAAACACTATTGGTGACTACCGGCAGGATTGATTCTTCTCCGTCAGAGAATGCTCCTGCTGAAGCTGTGACCTGATATTTAACGGGTCTTTTCCAGCCAGAAGGCACATGGAGTGTCCAGACAATAGGCGAACTTCCATTTTGGGCTACCTGTAAAGGTTGATCACTGGATTTTAAACCCCATGCAGTTGAAACATCTTCATCCGTAAAAGCATCGATGATTTTCAACCTGGAATTACCGGATATAGCCTCCTTTGTGAGATTAGAAACTTTGATCTGAAAAGCGATGGTATCGCCATCACGGAAGAAACGTGGGGGGTTTGGGAAAACCATCAATTGCTTTTGCGTAACCGCTTCCGCCTGGGCCAATCCAAATGCAAGTTCCTTTGTATGGGCAAGGGCCTGGAACTTCCATCTGGTTAAACCCTCTTTCATCTTGAAAGTAAACGTAAGTCTACCCTGCTCATCCGTATTGATCTGAGGATAGAAGAAAACCGTTTCATCCAACACTGATCTTACTGGAGGAGGTGATTTCAACTCTTCCACAGATTCCTTTTTGAGGTCCTCTACTTCATTCATTTGGTCGACACCGCCTTGCGTTGCCCCTGCTTCCATCGCGGAAGGCGCCGGCATTTGGCCATCTGCTGCCTGCTCCCTAAGGCCTTCTCCATTCTTATATCTTTTCCCGCCACGTACCATCGGATAGTATCCGCCTTCGGGATAATATCCAAATTCGTTAATATCTCTATACTGTCGTACCGGCATATCCTGATAGTCCTGGTCCCAGTGGTAAGACAATCCCCAATAGTTAGCAGCTATCGGTTGCGTCCATTGGATTCCAATACGTGATGATGTGGAAGGATATAAACTCATTTGCCATTTATGCGGAACAAAGGCATCAAGAGAAGCATCATACATACTCATCACCAACTCCGCCATGACTTTCTCCTGCTTTTGACCTTCAACTGTCAGGGTCCAGGTTTCTTCATCACCAGGCTCCATTTTATCACGCCAGGTTTTCAGGTTTACTTTCAATTCTTTATTTGACCATGGTACTTGTATGAGTTGCTGGTCTTTATAGAAGCGGTTGTTGTAAGCAGTAAGATGATGCACATAGACACCTCCTCTATCTTCTTCTGTCAACTTAACTACTGGATCTGCAATTATTGGCAAGTTAAGCATGCTCCTTTGGGCTAGTGAAGTTCGGTGTTCTATGACTCTGATCGTCTTTGGAGGTGCTACTATTCCCGTTAGCACATCAAAATAAACAGTATTTCCTGGCTCGTATTTCTGATCATTGAAATCTATCTGACTTACTTCATAACCAGGCAACATCTGACCTTTGTCATACGCCATGATATATTGGTCGATCTTGAATTCCTTGCCAGTGGCATCTTTCCAGTTCGAGCTTACTTTATAATACCCAGGTGCTGTGATCAGGTTAGAAAAATCCATTGTACCTGTGCCATCAACAACAAACGATTTCTTTCCGATGACTCTATCTACTGGCCAACCAGACATTTCCTCCCGCCCAGGAACAGCATAATCTGCAAACCTTGTTACATACTCCTGCTCAGATAAGGTAAGTATATCCGGAACTGCCCACAATCTATTTCGTCGATTCTGTGCCGGTCCTTTAATCGCTGAAATTTCAACCTCTCCATTTACTTTTACATCAGCCCCATCACTATTGGTAGCTGTCACCTCGATCGACTTCAGGCTTTGTATTGAAATACGCTCACGAAGACTGATGTTGATCTCGTAGCCTTGTTGATTCAGCACGAGCGATTTGGTGGCTTCATGTGTTTCACCTGTGATATCTGTGACGATGACGGTGATTTCAAACCTGTACATCAAATCCGGGTCTCCACCTGGTTTCCCTTTGGCGGGAAATGTGATATCGATGCCACCATCCTCCTGGGTAAACAGCTGGCCGGTTGCCAATACCTGGCGATCATCACGTACAGGCCAGAATCTTTTTGAATAACCATACCACCAGGGCCTGAAAGCAATACGTTCAACCCGGTATCCCGCTGCTGCTCCGGCAACAGGGCTACCGGCATAATCTTTGGCCATACCATGTATGGTTACATTTTCATTCAAGCGTGCAACCTGATTCAACGTATCAAAAGTGACCTCAAACTTTGGACGCTTATATTCTTCCACGCGGAAATAATGTCTACCCGATCCATAACTAGAGGAAATGGACATCTGACCGGTTAGGCCTCCCGAAGGAAGATCAACCTGCCCAAAAAAAGTGCCGTATGCATTGGTCGTTAATGACTGCTTCGAAACCACCTGGCCATTTGCGTCGTATAATACGACATCAACATTTTTATTCGTGACGATAGAGGGTAGCCCAGACTTATCAAAATCAAGAGCATAGCCCTTGAAGAAAAGTTTTTGACCTGGCCTGTATATTGCTCTGTCTGTAAAAAAGAGCGTAGTCGGATTTGATTTCGTACCAGATGAATACAGATAAGCGTAGTATGCATCATCTACATACAACTCATCGGCGCCCTTGGTGAGTCTCAGTGAAATACTCTTATTGTTGTGTGACGGGATTTGCACCCAGCCATTCCCATCGCTGATAGCTTGCCCAAGTTTGAGTTCTTCTTGCTTTCGGAGGCCTGCATTATATTCGTAAGAAATGAATTCAACATTGACTCCTTCCACCGGCAATCCGGTTGACCGATTGACGACCGCTGCAACTTCTCCTTGTTCTGTATCATCCAGATACCAATACGCCAATTCAGATACCGTAAACATGACTGTACCAGTAGTAGCTGTATTGTTATCAAAGTTTTCATGATCTGAAACAAGGAGTGCATAATGTCCGACTGGAAGAGCAGGCAGCGCAATCTCTGTATTATGCTGCTGGTGATCATTCCCTGAATCAAAGGTTTGTTTCCAATCCTTCCTTGAGGATAATTGATTCAATTTTCGCAAGACCTCTTCACCATCCCATGTATCACCCCGCCATCTTTTGGGGGATTCCGGAAGTTTTACAATTTTCAGATATAATGAAGAAAGATTCCGATACTCCAACTGAGCCAACAATTCCTCTCCAGGAAGGCTAATGGATTCGACGCTTGCAGAAACGGACTTTTGTTCTATTTGCTGTATCAGGGTCTTGCATAACTGACTTCCATACGCATCAGGAAAAGTGCGGATTGCCCGCTCACAAATTTCAATAGCCTCGTTAAAAGCGTAACGCATTGATGAATCCTGTTCTTCCCGCCATTGACTCCCTTTGCTGATCAATAATTCAGCTCTGTAATAATCGATGAGTGTTGATTCAGGATTATCCTTGTGCATACTAGCCAGATTCATCAGGGCCGACTGATATAATGAATCTTTATTGTCAATGATGATATTTTGATGGACAAACTGAAGCCGTTTCAAATCTGCGTCCAGCAAAGCGGATTCATGTGCTTTATCTTCGAGGCGAAATGCGATAAGATCCTGAAACCAGCGTAGTGCAAGCCAGGTGGATGATGTGCTGTCTGCTGAAGAAAAATCACGGGTCGCAAATGATTTTGCAGGGTTGAAAGCATTTGGATCCGTCAGCACAAAATCATATGCAGGCTTTGTCAGATATGATTCAGTTCCTGCAAAAAAATCCAATGCCCGATGCATCAGAATATCATACAGGGTTGGTCTCAGGTCATCTGTGTTTTTTTCTTCTGTCAGCAGCGGGAGATATGCTTTGACATCAGCAGTTTTTAAACCAGTCCATTGAACTGACTGTGCATAATGTGAATGAATCTTATCTGTAAAATGACGGATTCCCCAAGTACGGATATCTGGTCCTGGAGCTCCTCCAAACTCAGTCCGGTTCTTCAATTCCCATAGATGTGTTTGAAGATAGATCGTATACCAGCGAGCCAGCAGGGAATGCATGACTGATTTTGCCGGCTCAGGGAAGGACTCCAACTCGGATTCTCCGCGCTCCAATGCTTTGATAGCAGAATCTTCCTCAAGCTGAGTAAGATATCTGTTTTCATACAAAGTGGCCTTAATGAGGTTGGTAGATTCCGAGCCTGTTAAAGCCAATTGCTTGATTTTTCTGACTTTTTCCAATGCTGAAGTCGCAAGCCCTTTCTGCTCAAGTGAATCAATGGATTTCCATAATTTCTCCATCACTACAGGATCAATCGTTGAAGGATTTGTAACAGGAGCCGGCCTGGATTTGCAGGACATCAGGAACAAAATGGCAAATGCCATCGCTGATAATTGGTATTTCATAAGGTTTCATTATTTATATTCAGATAGTAGATGCCTGAAAGGATAAAATTACAGAAGCGTAGTAACTCATTTAACGCTTTATTAACCGAAAGCCATATTGACTTTCTCTCAAAACGGTCCGCTCAGGGAATGTAACGGTCCGGTAAAACCTCGGCAGGCAAAGGCAAATCCTCTGTTATGTGAGCGACCAACTGCTCTGCCCAGAATGGCGCAAGGCTGGTTCCTTTCGTTCCCATTCCATTAAAGATGTATTGCCCTGGACGTCCTGCTAAGGGACCAATCAAGGGACGCCTGTCATTAACAGTAGGCCTGACTCCTGCCATATGCTTCACGACCTTTACGCTACCATTGTATACTTTTTCAATAGATGCCAGCAATCGTTCCTTTCCTTCCTGTGAAGGTGAAGGATTATCAGGCCAGGGATCGTAATAACTCCCAACCCAACACATTTCAGTATCATTCAAAGGCATTATAAAAACTTCTTCTTTGATGACCTCCCTGATCCTCCAATCCGGCATCATTAACAAGAGGGATTCACCTTTATTTGGGATGACCCTTGCAGCAACAGATGGATCAACTGCTCCTGTTGCAAAAATTTTAATGCCTTCATATGGCGTATCGGTCGGATATGGTGAATCGATTATTTCCAACAATCCCTTTTCTGATAGAAATCCCCTCACAGCATTGAGCCATCCTGGTGTATCAAGCCTGTATCCACCGGTCACTATTCCATATGGCCGGTTGAGTGCATCGAGTTTAGCAGACTTCTTATCAGAAATATATTGCGCATATTCAGGATCATACAGCCTGCGCTCCCATGCCGTTCTCCCCTCTTGATGAGACAAGTACCTAACGATTTCAACCGGAAAGAAAAATTCACCACCGGTAAGGCCTTCAGTCCATCTGTAAAATTCCAGTGCTTTGGGAACGAACTCATCTATACGCCATGCCTTTACATAACGTCGCCCGGTGATAGGTGCAATCAATCCGGAAGAAGCCATGGAAGCTTCTCCAACCTGAGAACACCCAATTAATTTAAACGGAATATTCTTTCTGTAGAAGGTAAGTGCAAGTGTGCATCCTGCCAGCCCATGTCCAACAATCAATATTTTCTTATCCATCCGATTGTTGCAACGATTCTTTTAACTTCCTTGGCAGTCCCTCTACTACCAAACTGTATGAATGATCTATCAGATTAATCAGCAAATCATTACCTAAACCATGTTCGAAGAAAACGGTATTCCAATGCTTTTTATTCATATGCCATCCTGGAATAATTTCACCAGGAAATTCCTCCCTGAGTTCAATGGCCCGCTCCGGATCACACTTGAGATTTACCTGAAACTCTTCTGCATCCAGACCTGTAAGGGCAAATGCCTTACCCATGACTTTGTAAACCAGGGTATCAGGGCCGAAAGGTAGTGTCTCCTCAACACCCTTCAGGTGCAGGCAATACTTCCGGAAGGACTCTATATCCATAATTACATCAATCCAAAAATTTTCGCATACTTCAACATTTCTCCCTGGTTGGTGATTTTTACTTTTCCGGTCAGTACGGCCATCATTGGATTCAGGTCTCCGGAAGCGAGGCCCACAAAATTATCGCCAGTCGCCCGGACCACACACTTAGGTTCATCTGTCAAACCATCCTCTACCGTAACTTTTTGATCGGCTACCCGAATGGTAAACTGACCACCATTATCACCTTCCAAATCAAAATGGAAAACAGTCTCCAACCCTTCAATAGCAGCAGGGGAAACTTTTGATGGCAATGCAAATAGGAATTCTCTTGAAGTCATGAAATAGTAAATTATATGTGAAAATTGGCAGGCTGGAATCTACATTCCAATGCTCCGGCTCAAAGCTAAAACCTTAATTCCATTCAGAGCCCATTACCACATTAAACAACAAAACTGTTGGAAAGATTATACTTTTTTCAAACCAAGATTATAGACTTGATTTTGTATGCCTGTATCGGTCCTGTTTATTTAAAAACCCATTGTGTTAATTGTTGAATTTGGGATCATTCAGCAAATGATCAGTCAGTAATGCCAAACCTGGTGGTACATTTATGGTCGTGATCAAGCGCCAATTACGTATAGTATTTATGGGTACACCCGGTTTTGCGGTGGCTTCACTCCAATTTCTAATGGAAGCTGGTTATCCGATAGTCGGAGTGGTGACAGCGCCTGATAAACCAGGAGGCCGGGGTATGAAGCAAATGATTTCTTCCCCTGTTAAACAGTTTGCAGCAGCACATGCACTGACCTTATTACAACCTTCCAATCTCAAATCAAAAGTATTTGTAGCTGAGTTAAGGGCGCTCCAGGCTGACCTACAGATTGTCGTGGCGTTCAGAATGCTTCCTGAAGTGATCTGGTCTATGCCGCCTAAAGGCACTATGAATCTCCATGGATCACTTCTTCCCGCATACAGGGGGGCTGCGCCTATTCATTGGGCCGTGATCCGGGGTGAAAAAGTAACCGGGGTAACTACCTTTTTACTTCAGCATCAAATTGATACAGGCCAGATTTTACTGCAACGTGAAATGCCCATACTGCATGGGGAGGATACAGGTAGCGTCCATGACCGGATGATGATGATTGGTGCCGGACTTGTGGTGGCGTCGGCAGACCTTATATCCCTGGGCCAGTATCAGCTTTATAATCAGGATGAAAGCAAGGCTACCCATGCACCAAAAATCCATCATGAAGATGGGCATATCTGCTGGACATCTGCAGCTTTGGATATCTATAATCTTGTCCGTGGTATGTCTCCCTATCCAGGCGCCTGGGCAATCCTGGATGGAGTTGAATGTAAAATCTGGAAATCAGTTATTTATTCAGCTGAACAAATTCAGAAACCGGGCAGTATGAGTGTCAAAGGAAAATCCCTGGTTATACAAGCAACCGATGGTGAAATAGAAGTTTTGGAAATGCAGATGGCTGGTAAGAAAAAAATGAGTGCCCGTGATTTTATCAACGGGTACCGGATCAAAGATTGGTTTTTGACATAAATTCAAAAGCCTTCCTGACTATTCTCTTAATCAATTCCACGTCAGGCAGAACTTCCGGACTCTCCGGCGCCAACTCTTCAACGTAGGTATTTTCCGGAGTACTATTGCTTCCTGGGAATTGAAGAGAATTAATATAGGTGAAGCAGGCCAAACTCAGGCAAAACAGGGCAATTATGCCCGACATCTTAACCGTATTTTTTTTGATTCTGACCATGATTGTTAATAAAACGTTTTTCCTGAGAATTAGTTACACCTGGAACGAACTTTTATTGCTCAACAAATATAACACTATACTATTCAGGACAAAACACTTTAATAATTCTTTAACCAATAAGCGTCCAACAGACAATTTGCCCAAAAATCAGGTGGCTGAAAAAACCTGATCTGGATTAAGGACGCCCTGTTTCGCCAAAGGTTGCATAAGGTGCAAATAATCGCTTGGAAACCGAATGAGTCGGATAGCCAATCACGTCAGCCGCAGCCCCTGTCTCCACTATTTTTCCTTTGTCCATCACCATGACCTGATCAGCCACTCCCCTGATAATCCGTTCGTCATGTGAAATAAAGACAAGCGCCAGACCCCGTTCCTCCATCAAACGGCGTAGCAGTTCAATAATTCCGTCCCGGGTATGTCCATCCAGGGAGGATGTAGATTCATCACAAATTAAAATGGCTGGTTGCATAAGCAATGCACGTGCTATACTCACCCGTAGACACTCACCTCCTGAAAGCTGACCAGCCTGCCGATCCAGAACAGACTCTTCCAAACCTACTTCCTTCAGAATCTCTGCAAGTGAATTACTTTCCTGCTTTCCTGACCTGGTACTATTCACTTTTATTTCATCCAGAATATCCCTGATAGACCTATGAGGATGTAGTGATCCTCGCCCATCCTGCATGACCAACTGAACTTTCGATCTCAGATGCCTGACATGATTGAGGTTATGGAAATCCACTACCTTTCCTTCAAGCACTATCTTGCCATGCGTGGGGACGAAAAGCCCTACCAGGAGTTGGGCTAGCGTAGATTTACCACTGCCGGATTCACCAACTATTCCAAGGCATGTTCCATGATAGAGCTGAAAATCCAATAATCCTACAGTTGCTCCCTTCTTATATCTCATTCCCCCAAACGAATGTGTGTATTCCAATTCCTTCACCTCTAGTATCGGTACTCCGGCTGGTGTCACAGCACGTCTGGCAATTGCCTGGGGTTTAGGAATATAGGCCTTAATCGGATTCATCTGTATTTCCCTGTCTGCCAGATGTCGAACCACAGCTTCTTCATGGGTAATGCATAAGATCGCCATGTTATAACGCGATTTCAGGAGGGCAAAAACATCAAGAAGTTCAAGCTGGTTTATTTTATCAATTGCAGAAGTTGGTTCATCTGCGATGAGTAATTCGGGTCGAATGACAATTGCCATAGCTATCTGACAGCGTTGCAGTTGCCCACCGGAAAGTTGGTGCGGGTAGGAGGATAAAAGTCTTTCGGTCTCGTGAAGTCCAACTTCCTCCATTTTCATCCTGAGCTCATGTTCAAAATCAATGTCAACCCTTCCAGTGCGTTCATTGATAACCATCAACATTTGTTGTCCCATGGTCATGACCGGGTCAAACGCACCAAAAATATCTTGTTGAATGTAACCAATATGGGATCCCCTCAACCTACTCCATAGTCCTGTGTCAGCAGGTAGCCTTAGTTCGTTTTGAGGCTCAGCTGACCAACGGATAGTGCCGTCCTGGAATTTGATACCGGAAGGGAGGAGGTCGAGGATTGCAAGGGCAATGCTGGTTTTACCGCTGCCGGAGGTGCCGGTCAGCGCCACGATTTCACCGCGGTTGACATGGAAAGAAAGCTGATGAACAATACTCCCCTGTTTAGTGACCAGGGTTAAACCTTCTACGTTGAGGATTGCTGAGGTCATCATGTAAAAATAGATTTGCCGGAGCGTACCGGCAAATCCATTTCATGGCATTATAACATCCTTATAGAAAAAAACCAGAATTCTCTATGTAATGCAGGCTACTTTCCTGCTTAATCAGTCTCTTCGATGATGCCTCCCCTGTCGACAACGACGGCGGCATCTGTATATCCTTTAGCGATCACCAGGTCGCGGACTTTGGTGGCTTCCTTTTGAGTTTTAAATCCTCCGATCATCATGATCGTCCACTCTCCTTTGCGGTAGGACTCCAGGGGACCATACTGGTCAACATCACTGGTATTGAATCCACCGGGTTTGAGGTATGATGCAAGTCGTACTTTAAAATCTCCGGTTTCCTCGCTAGAGACAACTGGTTCAGAGGGGACTGTCACTTTAACGTCCGGGGATGGAGTGACTGGAGCAGGTGCTCTGTTAATAACCTCCGGTTCGAAATCCGGCTGAATAGCAACACCTTGTGGGGCGTAGTTTTCAAGCCCTTTCTGAATGACAATAAAGGCATCCTTCTTACCTCTTTCTTTTGCTTTGAGCAGGACATTCTTTGCCTGATCCTGGTTGTCATAAGGACCGATTCTTACCTTATACATTCCATTCTCTGTGTGGATATACACCGGCCCCAGTTGTTCCCAGGAACTCAGTGAACTCTTATCCGTAATAGGCCTTGAGGAGGCAGATAACTGAACTGCAAACTCCAGTTCGACTGGACTTTCCTGGGTAACCTTTTTATAGGTTGAAGGGTCCTGTTTGACATAAACCTTGACAAGGTCTGTATCCGATCCAGATGCTTCAGCCAGGGGGGCCTGACTGAGTCCAAGCGACAAGAATCCTGATGCAAACAGGAGTGAAATGGGTAAAAGTAGTTTCTTCATTGAGCTTGATATTAAAATAAAAACTTATGTAAAGATAAGTATTTTTCAATACGATACATATTATTTAAAAAAATAATACGTAAAATCACATAACTCCTGGCTTTTAAGCTGATTTTAATGCATCAATACCCCCTTCTTCAAAAAAGGCTATTTGCTCCTATCCTGACAGTCTTAGAGAAAACTTCGCCGGAGAACCTGAGAGTTTCTATTTTTATCACTTCATCCGCAATTATTATCTACCAGAGCAACTCACTTATGCGTATCATCATTACAACCTTCTTTTGCCTACAGACAGCCCTTACCTTGATAAACGCCCAGAAACTGGACCATCGTTTAGGCTATGTCCTGGTTCAGTTAGAAAAAGGTACTACTCCTACTCAGTTATTGGCAGGCAATACTTCCAGATTACAGGGGGACTTTGTTCAGGATCGAATAATTTCAAAACGACTTGGCATATACCTTTTCCGGTTTGATCATAGCAGGATACATGAGGGCCAACTCCTCAACCAGCTCAGAGCCGACAAAAATGTGCGGACGGCTCAATTTGACCACATCCCTACAGCCAGAACTGAACCTGATGATCCGCAGTTCTTTTCCCAATGGCAATGGCTCAATACCGGCCAGACGGGCGGACTGATGGATGCAGATATAGATGCAGACGAAGCCTGGAATATAACTCAGGGTGGCATAACCGCCTCCGGGGATACCATCGTTGTAGCGATCATAGATGACGGTCTTGACTACACACATGAAGACATTGCTGCCAACGCCTGGATTAATTTCCACGAAATAGACGGCAATAACATTGATGATGACGGCAACGGCTATATCGATGATATCCGCGGATGGAATGCCTACGATGATACGCCCGACATCTGGGGTGAGGACCATGGTCTAAACGTAGCTGGAATGATAGGAGCAACAGGCAATAACCAGGTAGGGATAGCAGGTATCAATTGGAATGTCAAAATCATGATGATTGTAGGAGGTACTCCGGAATCGGCAGTGATCGCATCTTATGCCTATGCCTTAGAGCAGCGGATTCAATACAATGAGAGCAATGGCGCCAAGGGTGCCTTTGTTGTTGCTACCAATAGTTCGTGGGGTGTTGACTTTGGACAACCGGCAGATGCCCCGTTATGGTGTGCTTTTTATGACACACTGGGAGCGCACGGGATATTAAGTGCAGGAGCAACGGCAAATCTAAATATTGACATTGATGCTAACGGTGATCTACCTACCGCATGTCCAAGTGAATATCTGCTGAGTGTGACTGCACTCAACCATAACAATGAGCGGACCTTTTCAGCTTTTGGACTTACCCAGGTCGATTTTGGAGCACCGGGTGAAGATATATATACTACCCGTAGGAACAATGGTTATGGAACTACAAGCGGCACCTCATTTGCATCACCCGTGGCTGCAGGTTTGGTTGCTCTGCTGTATTCAGCTCCATGCCCCGGATTCGCAGACCTAATCCACAGCAATCCTTCAGCGGCTGCCCTATATGTGCGTGATATCATTTTCCAGGGTGTGGACCCTGTGCCTGGTCTGGAAGGCACCATTCGTTTGGGCGGAAGTCTTAATGCAGGCAATAGCATGGAACTGATGATGTCCCTATGCTCTGATTGTCCTATTCCTTTTGCTGTAGAGGCTGAGGTAGTGTCAGACATGGAGGTCAGCATCACCTGGAGTGCAATCGATACCGCAGACGCTATCAATGCCCGGTATAAACCTATTAATTCCACAACCTGGGATACCGTATTCAATGTTTCCCAGCCACTTGTGCTGGACAATCTCTCAGGATGCACCGAATATGAAATTGAATTCGAGGCCATTTGCGCTGATACCTCGACAGGCTTTACCAGCAATCACCATTTCAGCACCTTGGGCTGCTGCGAACTTCCGTCCGGCATCACGGCTTTTGCAGATGAGTCTAGTATCCTGATTTTCTGGAATGAAATTTTTGCCGCTGAGACTTATTTAGTTCAATGGCGTCCCGATTCAACTACTGAATGGATAGAAGAAGTAACCCCTGATACTGCCTATACCATCGGACAACTTGAAGGATGTGCTTTTTATGAAGTCAGAATACAAACGGATTGTGACACCTCTGCATCCGCATTTTCCGACATCATCCGTATTCGAACTAAAGGTTGTGGCAACTGTATTGATCTTACATATTGTGCTTCTGCATCTGAAGATGCTTCTGAAGAATTTATAGATTCCCTGATCTTAGGATCGCTGGTGAGCTATACAGGTGAAAATGGAGGATATCTTTTTGTAGATGATCTGGATCCAAATTATGAAGCAGGTGAATCTTATAATCTATGGATCCGTCCAGGGTTCAGCCCGGGAGATTCATTTGATGAAAAATTCAGGATATGGTTGGATGCTAACCAGAATGGCATTTTTGAAGAAGATGAATTACTACTGGATTCTCTCCTGCTTGCAGAAGATGGATTCATCAGCAGCCAGTTGATGATTCCTGCTGCTGCTTTGGAAGGCTCTACACGTATGCGGATAAGCATGGCTTTTTCTAATCCATTTTTCCCTACCAATCAGGAACCATGCGGCTCCATTGATTTCGGTGAGGTTGAGGATTACTGCGTCACCATCCTGAGAAATCCAGATCCTTGTCCGGAAGTTGATACTGTTTACTTTGACGAAATCGGCTTTTCAAATGCGTTGATGTTTTGGCCAGAAACCGAAGGAGCGATAGCCTATACTTATCGCTGGCGCGAAGTTGGTACAATGGACTACACAGAACTTGCAACTATTGATACCAGTGCACTGGTAGATGGTCTTGAAAAATGCAAAACGTATGAAGTGCAGATTCGGACCGTATGTTTGTCTGACACTACCAGCTATGGTTTTAACTACTTGCTCGAATCTGATTGTGATGTTGCAGTTGAAGAAGTGAATCCATTACTAGCTTCCTTTCTTGTGTATCCTAATCCGGTGACAGAAAATGTTTCTATACGATTGCTTCCAACAGAAACAGGAAATCATTCGGTCGCCCTCTATACGATGCAAGGACAGCAGGTTGAACAAAAGACACTTTACGCAGAAACAAATATTGTATCCGAAATCAGATTTGATCAGTTGCATGCATATCCACCAGGACTTTATTTCGTCGTTGTATCCAAAGATGGAAAAACCGCAACCAAAAAATTAGTCAAACTCTAGAAGTGCAGCTGTAAAAGTTGAACAGCATTTGTCATTAAAATCCGTCAAGAGTGCATCATGTTGATGAAGTACTCTTGACGGATTTTCAATTTTATATCTAGCGAAAATTAGGACTCACTACCAGTTGTTTGTCTCCTGGGGTATACGCATAAAAGCCTTCACCGGATTTTACACCCAGTTTACCTGCCTGTACCATATTCACCAATAATGGACATGGTGCATATTTTGGTTGTCCGTAACCATCCTGCAATACGCGGGTAATCGCCAGGACAACATCCAGCCCTATAAAATCGGCTAGCTGGAGAGGGCCCATCGGATGTGCCATTCCAAGCTTCATCACGTTGTCAATTTCTTCAACACCGGCAACTCCTTCCCAAAGGGCAATGATCGCCTCATTGATCATCGGGATTAGCACGCGGTTAGCTACAAAGCCAGGATAATCATTGACGGTCACAGGTATCTTGTCTAGACTCTTTGACAAAGCCGTTACAGTTTCCGTAACAGTATCAGAAGTACTGTAGCCTCTGATGATCTCCACGAGTTTCATCAGGGGAACCGGGTTCATGAAATGCATACCGATCACCCGATCCGGATGATTAGTGACTGAGGCAATCTTTGTAATTGAAATCGAACTGGTGTTTGTCGCCAGGATAGCGTCAGGTTTGCAAAACTCACTGAGGCCTTTGAATATTTTTAATTTGAGATCTACATTTTCTGTAGCAGCTTCCACCACCAAAGTGGCATCCTGCACGCTTGTTTGTATTTCGGTTGAGGTTTTTATCCGGGCAAGTGTTTCATTTCTTTCCTGCTGGGATATTTTTTCTTTCGCCACCATCCTGTCGAGATTCTTGCTGATAGTAGCGAGTCCCCGTGTCAATGCGTCCGCAGATACATCAATCATCGTGACCTGGTATCCGTACTGTGCAAAAACGTGGGTTATACCATTTCCCATGGTTCCGGCTCCAATGACCGAAACGATATGATCTTTTAAGTTGTCTGCCATAGGGGCAAAATTAGAGAAATCCTGATACCCAATCCAACTTGATTGAAAGTATAGAACATCGTGCTACAGATAACAAGATGATGTGGACTACCAGCTACCCCCGCCGCCGCCGCCACTGCCGCCGCCGCTAAATCCACCACCGCCGCCGCCGCCAGATCCGCTGCTGCTGGGTGCACTGGTGAATGCAGAGCCTATACTATTGATCTCTGAAGGAAAACTTTCTGAAAATGTATTCCAGGATTGTCCGAGGTATGCTCCATGCATTCCTGGGCTACCATACCAGGATGGCGGCTGGGTCAGGAGTCCTTCAAATTGATGGTTCCATTGCTTGAGATATCCGAATGCCAGTGCAAAAGGCATAGTCTTGTCATAATAAAGCGGATCCTCTTTCATCAGCCGCTCAATCACAGGTTTCTCAGCTTTTTTTACAAACTGTCTGAAGCCCTCCAGTTTCTGATACGTCTTGTTTCCATCAGGTGATCGCTTATTAAATCGACTGGCAAAATAGAACAATAATAAACCTGTGGCCATCAATGCAATCCCATCCAGATTCTGTTGTGCAAAAACTGCAAAAGCACCCCATCCTAACGCGGCCAATCCAGCCAGACCTGTCATACATCCCATCGCCTTCTGGTCGGGCTCGTACCATCCCTGCTGCATAATCCAGGCTTTGACAGATGCCTGGACACCTGACATGTGTGTATGAAACTTATCCTTTAAATCGCCCAATTCAACCTGGCTTCCTGTTGCGAAAAGAGCATTAAAAAACTGTTTTTCGAATTCAAACAATTCGTTGCCCGCTTCTTTAAGTTTGAAAAAAGTGATCTCGCTTTTCCTGAGGAAGCCGCCCTCTTTAGCTTCCAGGCGCAAATAGCCTTGATTAGCCAGATGGGGTATCAGGCATAGTACATCATTGTTGTCCACACTGTGATCAACGAATCCACCAGCGACAGCCGGAGAAATTCCCTCTGGAGGAAAATATTCCGTCATGATAGTCTGGCGCTTATTCCTGGCTATATATCTGGCGAGAATACCTCCGAAAATGAAGAAGAAGGGAGCGAGTAACAGACCATGCTTCTCCAGGAAAAATGACCAGGAGCTCATCTCAACAAAGGTGCCTTTGTCAAAGTAGCATGCTACGGTCATCCCTTCTTCAGGCATCAATTTTCTGGTGACCTTCCCATCAACGCCTCGTGGCCGGATTTGTAATATAATATCCTGGGTCGCAGAACCTGAGGCTCCTGTAAATGCCCGAACCTTATCATTTGTAAGATTCACTTGCTCAGGAAAGTTTAGTTTGAAAGAAACATTTTCAATTTCGACCGGCCATTTGGTGCCCAGCAAATCCCAGTAAAACTCAGTGTGTCCGTCCTCAAAGAAATTCAGTGGATTGACCACATGATAATTAATCCTGTATACCTGAGTTCCTTCCACGTAGGTATCAGCACTCCCAATTTTAATGAGGAGATTGTAGTTTTCTTCCTTAGACTTGGCAAATTTAAATCCATCAACACCGATGTCTTTGATCAGTCTATCTACCGCTTCCCCATTAATGACATCATGATAGGGGATGAATCGGAATATACCATGTCGCGGTTCTGTAAACTTCACTTCAATGGTTTCAACAAAATCAGCGGAACCATCGGCGGCAAAGGTTACAGCGATATCATACCGGGTAATAGTAAAATACTCTGCCTTAACCTGCGCTGCGAATAACCACAAGGGCAGGACAAGCAGTAAAAGACGTTTTGTCATAGTCTCAGAACTGGACTTTTACATTTTGTGTTTCAGCTTCATCCACTTCGAAGTATTCCATCCTGTGAAATCCAAACGGGCCTGCAATCAGGTTGCTTGGAAATACTTCAACCGCATTGTTCATGTCACGGGCAGAAGCATTATAATATCGGCGTGCACGTTGGATACCTTCTTCAAGTCCTGTCAATGTTGTCTGTAGATTGAGAAACTCCTGGTTTGCCTTGAGGTCAGGATAATTTTCAGCTAATGCAAATACGGTTTTTAGTGCGCCAGACAATTCTAGTTCCGCAGCACCTCCGTCTTTACCTCCGGCAGACATCGCCCTGCTCCTGAGTTCAACGATCTTCTCAAGGGTACCGCTTTCATATTGCGTATATCCCTTGATCGTGTTGACCAGATTAGGAATCAAGTCATAGCGTTGTTTCAAGTAAACATTGATTGATTTGAACGCTTCTTCGGCTCCGTTGCGCATACGCACGAGCTTGTTATAGGTGCCCATTAGATAGAAACCGATGAGGACAGCAATAATCAATAAAATAAGTAGTACAGTCATAGTGATTGAGTAGTCAGATTCAACTCAAATGTACTAAGGAGTTAGGGAACTTCCTAGATATATAGACGAAGCAGCCGGAGAATGCGATGTAAGGGTTTATCACCGGATTTAACAATTATACCCCCAATGGACCTGGTGCGGCATGTAGAGCTCCCACTACCCTATTTCATTGAGGGAAGACACATATTTAGCTAATTTCACCGCGACATGAAGAAAGCCATCCTTGTTGGGGATATCGGATCAACTAAATCAACCTGGGTATACTCCACGGATATTGCACAGGAATTACATCTGGGGGGATATAATCCTGTCACCCAATCAGAAAAGCAAGGAAACAGCCTTTTTGAGTCCTTGCAGGCTCATACGAAGGATCAGGAATTTTCAACCATCTGGTATTATGGCGCAGGGGTTATTGATTCCCGGATTGCACAAGTTGTTCATGACAACCTGATGAGAATGTTTCCCGATAGCATGATCCTGGTATCTTCTGATCTGACGGGAGCGGCCATTGCAGCCTGTGGCTCTGAACAGGGCACTGTAGCTATTCTTGGCACTGGCAGCCATGCCGCTGAGTGGAATGGTAAAAAAATTGTAAAACAAGCTGTTTCGCTGGGTTACATCCTTGGTGATGAAGGTGGTGGGTGTGATATAGGCAAGGCATTATTGCAGCATTACTTTTACAAAACGATGCCCGAGGACATTACCAAAGACCTGGACGAAAGACTGCACGGGGACCGGAGTGTTTTCTTGCAAGAGCTCCAGGCATCGGAAAAGCCAAACCAATTCCTTGCTGAATTTGCAAGATTCGCGGTTTTACATCAGGAGCACGAATGGATCAAGGAATTGGTTTCCGACAGATTTAATGTGTTTATTAGTAGGCATGTGGTTCCGCTGTGCCCAAATAGAGATGTGCACGTAGTTGGTTCGATAGGCTGTATATTTGCCAGCTTAATCAAAAAAGAACTGGAAAAGCACGGTTTGTCAGCGGGTAGTTTTATCAAGAATCCCGCAAGACGACTGTTTGAAAGACACGCTGAACATGAATAAAATGAAAACAGAAATCAGGCGACTTGCCGTTTATTCTTCAGGAGGAGATGCACCTGGTATGAATGCTGCCATCAGGGCCGTAGTCAGAACGGCATCTTATTATGACTTACATGTATTTGGTATCTACAGAGGATATGAAGGGATGATCGATGGGGATATTGTCCGCCTTGACAAAGGTGATGTGGGTAATATCATCCATCGCGGAGGGACCATTTTGAAAACCGCTCGTAGTACACGATTTCGTACCCCGGAAGGTCGCAAACTGGCGTATGAGGCCTTAGTTGCCAATGATATTGATGCTTTAATCGCGATTGGTGGTGATGGGACATTTACGGGAGGCAAAATATTCTTTGAAGAATATGGTATCCCGGTCATTGGTATTCCTGGAACAATTGATAACGATCTCTTTGGCACTGACTATACGATTGGTTTTGACACCGCAGTCAATACGGCTATTGAAGCTGTAGACAGGATCAGAGACACAGCAGATTCGCACAACAGATTATTTTTTGTTGAGGTGATGGGCAGAGACACCGGATATATCGCGCTCAACACAGGAATTGGAAGTGGCGCCGGAGCTATCCTGATCCCCGAATCTTCCATTGATGTTGAAACACTGATCAAGCACCTGGAAAAAACAGCCAAACGGCAAAAATTATTCTCCCTGATCATCGTGGCAGAAGGAAATGAAAACGGAAACGCACAGAAACTTGCATCAGAGATCAGGGACAGGTTTCCTGACTATGATCCGAAAGTCACCATTATCGGGCACTTGCAGCGTGGTGGTGCTCCTTCTGCACTGGACAGGCTCATTGCAAGCAGAATGGGATTCAAAGCCGTTGAAGCTATCATTGAAGGCCATACAAACAAAATGGTAGGTATTCAAAACAACCAGATGAAGCTGATCCCCTTTGAAGATGCTATTAACAAGAGTAAAGACATCGATAAGGACTTGTTGCGAATGGCTGAAATCCTTTCTTTATAGCAAACATGGTTATCTCATTCTTTTATGTTCCCGTTGGCAATGCAGCTGAAGCAGCAAGCCTGGGCAATCTTGCTATAAAAGAAAATTTAGCCGCATGCGCTAATGTATTTCCTGTTCAATCTGTATTTATGTGGGAGGCGATTATGCAGGAGGAGTCCGAATTTGTCCTTGTCCTGAAAACAATGCCTCACAAGAAAAACGCATTGCGCGAATTCCTGGAAAGCAAACACAGTTATGAAACGCCTTGCATATTGAGTTGGGACGCTGAGGTAAATGCAGCGTATGGATCGTGGGTAGATCGTCGAGTTAGCGGAGAAATCGGAACCTAATGCCTGGCTAATTAATTATGGCCTGCATCTATGCTCTTGCTCCACATGAGATAGGCTTTAATAAAGCCATTTAGGTCACCGTTCAGCACCAGATCAGGATTGTGCACAGTATGCTGGCTTCTGTGATCTTTTACCCTTCTGTCATCGAGCACATAACTTCGAATCTGGCTTCCCCATTCATTCTTTGTTTTTCCAGCTTCTACTTTATCCCGTTCGGCATTCTGTCTTTCAATCTCACGCTCATACAACCTGGACTTTAGCATTTGCATTGCCTTTTCACGGTTCTGGTGCTGAGATCTTTCTTGCTGGCATTCGACTACAATTCCAGATGGCAGGTGTCGCACCCGAACTGCAGATTCTGTTTTATTAACATGCTGACCTCCCGCACCACTGGAGCGAAAAGTATCCCATTCAAGATCATCTGTTTTGATTTCAATCTGGATGCTGTCATCGATCAGCGGATGAACAAATACAGAAGAGAAAGAAGTCATTCGTTTACCCTGGGAATTGAAAGGACTCACGCGGACTAACCGGTGAACACCATTCTCTCCCTTAAGCATACCGTAGGCATATTCACCATTGATTTCAATCTCCGCGCTCTTGATACCGGCTACATCGCCATTCTGGCGATTCAATTCGGAGACTTTGTATCCATTCTTTTCAGCCCACATGACATACATGCGGAGCAGCATTTCGGACCAGTCACAACTTTCAGTTCCGCCTGCGCCTGCATTTATTTCGAGGATACAGGATAATTCATCTTCAGGATGATTGAGTGTGCTCCTGAATTCTACGTCGTCAACGATGTCAACGGCTCGTGCATAAGCAGCATCAAGTTCCTCCTCGGTTGCTTCACCTGCATCAAAAAATTCCAAAAGGACACCCAGGTCATCGATGACATCTTCGATAACTTTAAAATTTGAAATCCAGTGTTTGTGGGCTTTAATCTCTTTGAGTGCAACGCCTGCGCGCTCTGCATCGGACCAGAAATCGGGGTCTAAGGTAAGTTGTTCCTTTTCCTCAAGTTGGAGTTTGCGTCTTGCGACGTCAAAGATACCTCCCTAAAACTCCCACGCGGGTCTTGAGATCTGTAAACTGATCTACGGTCATGATAATAGATTTAAAATGTGAGGGGGCCTAAGCCCCCTCATGGAAATTTATTTTTCTAATTCAACATAGAATATCAAATCTGCATTTTCAGGGATGACCGGTGGTGAACCGGCTGCACCATATCCTAAAGAAGCAGGAATAAATAGTGTTGCTTTTGCACCCTTGTTCAATAACATGATTCCTTCATCCCATCCTGGAATAACCTGACCCATGCCCAAAGGAAACTGGTAAGGTTGGCCTCCCTTGAATGAAGTGTCAAACATCTTGGCATCAACATCCAGCATTCCATAGTAATGAACAGAAACCTGGTCACCCTTTGCTGGTTTGGTTCCTTCTTCACCAGCTTCATGGATGATGTAACGCAGGCCTGAAGCTGTTGTTTGTATCTGGCTGGCTAAATCACCTTTCTTGTAAGCATCCCAATTTGTCTTGGTTAATGCTTCAACTGCTGGTAACCGGTCGCGAACGACTTGTCTTACTTTCTCCTGTTCCTTTTGGGTGGAATCAGAATGTGCCTGGAACTGTGCTTCGTCCATGACATCAACGATACCTACACGATAAACGAGTGGCTCGGTAAATGCCTCAAATCCTGGCGGGAGCCTTTCAAAAGAATCGATAGGGAAAAAGAAATGTAAACTGTCACCTTCATGCAAGGTAGCCATGATATCGACAAGAGCTTTAAGCTGACCGTAGCTCTTGTTGTCTTCCATAAGTTTCAGTACAGAAGGTTTACCCATGGTTGCAGTCGTTTGCAGGATGGAGTCCTTTTGTGCCAATGCCATATTGAAGAAGACATAACTATTGACCGGGATAGGATCAGACCCACCTTTACGGACAATCTGGTATTCGTAACCTGAATCCGCTTTAATTCGACGGCCTTCAGAAGCGCATCCTACAAGAAAGAGGACGCAGAGCAGAGAAAAGAAGATGTTATT
Organism: Candidatus Opimibacter skivensis; assembly: GCA_016721905.1. Lineage (GTDB taxonomy): Bacteria > Bacteroidota > Bacteroidia > Chitinophagales > Saprospiraceae > Opimibacter > Opimibacter skivensis. The sequence continues at coordinate 547,535 of JADKHH010000001.1, forward strand.
GTTCATGTTGTAATTGATATGCGTTCATTGTTAGTGGAATAATCTCTTTAACCTTCGCAAGGGTGTCCTCCATAGAGGCCTTGAGCTGTCCCCCGGAAGCGTTCCTGTGCCCGCCTCCATTGAAATGGGTATGGCAGATCTCCTGGACATTGATATTGCCCTTGGAGCGAAAAGACAGTTTTGTGACATTTTGCTGTTCAGAAACGAAAACAGCCATCTTCATGTTGCGGACCATAAGGATGTAATTGACAATCCCTTCTGTATCACCTCTTCCGATAGACCAATTCTTGTAATCATCCCTGTCAAGCCAGATAATGCCGGTTTGATATTCGGTCATCAGTTCCATGCGGTTTGCCAGGCAATGGCCGAGAAGCTTAAGTTGTTTTTCGGTCATGCTGTTGAACAGACGGATCTGCAACATATAATCATCCATCCCCATTCGCTTGAGGGCGGCAGCAATTTCAAAGACGTGTGGATTGGTCGCGTACCGGAAAGAACCGGTGTCCATCAATATACCAGTGTAGAGGGCTTCTGCAACGTTCACATCGATATATCCTTCAAGCTTGTTGTCCACGAGGAAATCGTACACAAGCTCTGCTGTGGAACTCGCTTCAGTTTTGGAGAGGATGTGATCTGCAAAGGGTTCAGGATCGATATGGTGATCAATCAGAATTTTTACGGCATTGGATGCCATTACATCCAACCCAAAACGATCAATCCTGTCGAGGGAATTGAAATCAAGGCAAAAAATGATATCCGCTTTTTCAAAGGCAGCCATGGCCAGCTCAGGATTCATTTCCCCGATAATGGCTTTGTCCACTCCATGCAGAAAATTGAACAGGGGTGGAAAGTCATTGGGTAGTACCACGGTAACTGTATGGAGCAACTTGTGGAGCACAGCCGCAAGCGCCAGCGTGGAGCCCAGCGCATCTCCATCGGGATTCTTGTGGGTGACGATCACCACACGCGAAGGCTGCCGAATTAAATGATATACTGAATCCACGATTTACTACTTGATTTTTTCAGGCCGCAAAGGTCTTATTTTATTATGATACGACCAAATATGCTAAATTTGCGCCCCAATTAGGACAAAAAACAACTTATTCCACAATCCATGGCAAACAATATAACTTTTACGATGATCAAGCCTGATGCAGTAGCAGCAGGTCATATAGGCGCTATCCTGGCTCAAATCAACAAGGCGGGCTTTAAGATAGTCGCTATGAAATATACTAAGCTTTCAGCTGAAAAGGCAGGTGAATTTTATGATGTCCACAGGGAAAGAGGCTTTTTTGGAGAGTTGGTAGACTTTATGTCCTCAGGCCCGATTGTTGCCGCTGTACTTGAAAAAGACAATGCCGTTGAAGATTTCAGGACATTAATCGGAGCTACTGACCCAGCAAAAGCAGCACCAGGTACAATTCGTGCTTTATTCGCTAAAAATATAGGCGAGAATGCTGTCCATGGGTCAGATTCAGATGAAAATGCGCTGATTGAGGCTTCATTTCATTTTTCAAAGATGGAAATGTTTCGCTAAGAAGCCTTCTTAGCATCCTGGTTTTCAACATTTAAATAATTGCCTTTTATCAGCTCCGGACAGAGCCTGATACATTGTGTTATTGTCTATCCAGTTGACGAAAGTGAACGAGTATCTCCTCGGCACTCGCACCTGGGGCAGTATCTGCATATGCTATTTGGCTCATTTCGTTTGCCGCACGTTCAATAGGTACGTCAGGAAAAAATTGATCGCGCATATAATGCATATACCTGATCATCATAAAGGAATTGAAATACCTGAAAAACCTTCGACGGAAATTAGCATAGGTGGACGTGTGCAACAAAATTTCACGGCAATGGTCTTCAAAATCTATTTGCTTTAAAAAGGAAATGACGTCGGGATGCACATCCAGCTTAAGTAATCCGGCTTCAAACTTTTCGTCACTATTGGATTGACTTAGCAGTTTTCTCAATTCATCCGTTTGATACAGCAGAGGTTTTATCAACATGAATACGTTAAAATCTGCGGTCAACCAAGCTGTATTTCCCGGCAGCAACTGCGACATGGCCCGGCCTGTTCCAAAAGGCACCCGATCAGAAATCCTTGCAGATGGATAGACTGTTGTGTTTCTTATTTCCTGTAAGCTATCTACCTCGATAAATTTCTGAAGAAAATAAAAGTCCTCACCGGCCTGTCTCGTATTCATGCCCCCATGGGCAAGGTATCCCTTCCGACGTACCGCCATGGAGGAACCCACTGTCTGGAAAGCGAAAGGATGGCCTGCCCATCTCATTGCATGGACGAGATACCGCAGATGAAGTTCATACTGGATGATGGCATTCCTTTCATCTTGTCCAAGTGAATCAAGGTTGTGTTCATAATAAATGGAAACCGCATTGCACGCAGGGTGATTTTCAAAATAATCATAGACCACCTTGAGATAATTTTGAGCTACCGTGCAGTCACTATCCAGGCAAAGCATGGTGCCGTCCTGACTGAGCAAGCGGGCAGCTTCATCCAATACGATCTTTCGAGCCCATCCTACTCCACCCTTTGGATCAGGTAGCTCCTCCAGAAAAACTGATCTGAACTTTATTCCTTGCCGCTCATTTGTGTTTATCCAAGCAAGACTCGTCCTCCAGGCATCATGATGTATCTCTGCTTCTGCCTCAGTCATTCGGTTGCTCTTATTAAAAAGAAGGATCACTTCTACCTGATTATCCGGCAATTCACACGCCAGGAGTGAATCGAGTGTATTGATTAAGTCGGGCTCGGCGTACACAGGTATACAAACTACCATATCCGGAGCAGTCTCACCTGACTCCAGGTTTAACGGATATGTTTTATACCGGGCTGAATATTTCTGCCAGTGGATATCTTCAGGCATCGTAGTTAACTTTGCATTTAAAGCGTAAGCTCATGACCGTTTGCATCGCGGGGATCCAATATATACCTTCTATCGAATACTTTGCCCATTGGCTGCATCATGGCCAGCTTACGATCGAACAGCATGAACATTTTCAAAAGAGAACCTGGCGCAATAAGACAGCAATCCTGAGCTCTGATGAACCTTTGCACCTCACTGTTCCCTTGCGCAAGGGGAAACATCAGCAAAAGCTTATTTCAGAAGTACATATTGCCTATGATGAAGCCTGGATCAAAATGCATCTCAGAAGTTTGAAAACGGCCTATGGAAAGACTGCCTACTTCGATGAAGTTTACAGTGGATTTGAAGACATCCTGAAGGTTAAATATGAGAAGCTCTGGGATCTGAATATGGCCTGCCTTAAATACATTACAACATTACTCGGTGGCAGATGGGATCTTGAACTAAGCAATGAATACCTTCTCCAATATCCAATGGATGTTGTAGATCTCCGGGCAGGCGTTCCTGGCGGAGAAAGTTCGAAAAAAAAAGAAGAATTACCTGAGTACCAACAGATACATCGACTTCATAAATCACTTCTCCCAAACCTCAGTATCTTCGATGTACTTTGTCATCTCGGACCTGAAACTAAAAGCTATCTGGCCCGATATGCGAACAAACTCTATGAAAATCCATGATGAAGGTAATAGATGAGAAATTACAGGAACAGAAAGGGGAACTGAAGCATGTACTCCAGCGGCTTCAACAATTTACCCACCGCATTTCACATGGTGAGTCTGCCAGGATATTAGCTGACCTCAGGGACAGGATAGATGAGCCCTTCATGTTTGTCATCGTTGGGGAGGTCAAAGCCGGTAAAAGTTCATTTATCAATGCTCTTCTGGGCGAACCCGATCTTTGTGCTGTAGCTCCCTCTCCGATGACGGATACCATCCAGCAAATACTCTACGGCGAGGTAATGAAAACGGAAGAAGTCAGTCCTTATTTCAAGCGAATATATCAACCAAGTGAAATCTTAAAAGACATCGCTATCGTTGACACCCCGGGCACCAATACCATCATTGCTCACCACCAGGAAATCACAGAACGCTTTATTCCCGGTGCGGATTTAATTGTATTTGTCTTTGAATCAAAAAACCCATACCGGCAATCTGCCTGGGATTTCTTTGATTTTATGCATGAAGAGTGGCACAAGAAAATCGTCTTTGTCCTGCAGCAAAAGGACCTGATGGATCCCTCAGACCTTGAAATCAATAAAAAAGGAGTACTCGACTATGCTCACCAAAAGGGAATCAAGAACCCGATAGTCTTTGCTGTCTCTGCCAAAGAGGAATTAGCGGGCTACCATCAGCAAAGCGGGTTTGAACCTTTAAAGGCGTTTATCCTTGATCATGTGACCGGCGGCAAGGCGCAACAACACAAACTCATCAGTACATCTGATACCGTCCTTAGTATTGTCACAAAACTAGAAAAGGGTCTGGTGGACCGGCAGTTACAGCTCGACGCGGACATTGCTTTTCGCCAGGATATCAAATGGACATTGACAGATCATGGCCAACAAGCAAAACATCAGGCAGATATCCTCATTGAAAATCTCATGGCGGCCTATGATCGGGTTGCAGGAAAGTATGAAGACGAACTAAGTGATGCCATCTCCTTTTTTCCTGTACTCAAAAGATCAATAGGCGCTATATTCTCAAAATCCCAATCATTAAAGTCCTGGTTGGAAGCATTCACTCATCGGTTACAGGCTGATTTCGGCACCGGGATGCAAGAGAAAATTAATGACCGGGTCCTCGACCTCGCTGAAAGTATCCAGCAAATGGCTCACAATATTGATTTGCGGATCAGGAATAGCAAAACAATTCTCGCCAATGATCATGAGATATTTTCTGAGATCGCTCAAAGAAGGCAAAACGTGCTAAGGGAATTACGCGACGCATTTGACCAGTTTCTGAATCGAACTGAAAACTTTACCACAAAGGGTCTCGTGAATACAGATACAAGGGTAGGCACCAATGTAGCGGCGGGAAGTGGTGTAGCCGTCGTGGGTATTATACTGGCAGCGGTGACACAAGGAATGGTCTTTGACATCACAGGGGGCGTCCTTACAGCTTTAGGATTTCTTGTAGCCGGTGTCACACTGGGGCTTCAGCGTGGCAAGGTGATGAAGCAATACAGGAATGAAATGGAAAAGGGGCGTAAGAGACTACAACAGGAGCTTGCTGCTGAATTGTATGCTTACATCGAGACCTTAAAAACCAAAATGAATGACCATTTTACAAAGTTTGATGAGCTCATTCAATTGGAAACAACTGAATTATCAACTCTTGTCCAGGATCTGAAAAGCGTAAAAACTGATCTTGAAAACATCCAAAAAGTAGTTTCCAGGGCTTTTTGACCCCAGCTTCGGTGGTTGGCTGAGAGAATATGCTTAATAGCAAACCATATTGATAAAATGGCCATGGCCGTTGCAGGAGTTTGCTCCTGCATCGGCACCCCCTGATATTAGCCGGAATATTCCCGGAAAACAGCCCATCCCTTTATTTTCCATGCATTTATGGCTTAAAGCAAGGTCCTATGTAACAAAAAGTGGCCTGCCACGTCTATATACCTGAAATGAATGCTGAACAATACGAAGCCGTATTTCATAAGATGAAAGACAAACTCTACAGGTATGCCTTTAGGTTTGTGAAAGACAGCGAGTCTGCAGAAGATGTTGTTCAGGATGTCATGTACAAACTCTGGCAAAAACGTGAAGAGGCGGATGGCATTGAAAACCTGGAAGCTTGGTTAATGGTCCTCACCCGTAACAGGTCATTGGATATGCTACGTAAAGTGAAGGATAATCATGTGAGTGTGGACGAGGCATACACCGTGAGTGATCAAGCTCCTGTTGCTGACAAACTCATGGAAACCGCAGACCTGATGAGCCTTTTGATGTCATGCCTGAACCAACTACCGGAAAAACAACGCAGCATATTTCATCTGCGCGAAATTGAGCAAATGACCTATGAAGAAATAGCGCAGCAGACAGGATATAACCTGGATGATGTGAAAGTAAATCTCTTCAGGGCAAGAAAACATATACAACGCATGGTCAGCAAGACCGATACTTTTGGACTCTATCAACACAACATAACTCATGGATAATAAACTGCTTGAAAAATACTGGAATGCAGAAACTTCCTCCCAGGAGGAGGATCAACTCCTGCAGGACCTGAAAGGATCCAACAGCCCGGAAGGCGTGTATTTCACCATGATCGCCGAAGCCCGACAGCAAAAAAGCAAGCTGACGATTGACGACATCAAGACGTACAACCAACGCCAACCTGTTGCTGCCACCGGCCCTTTGGTCCTTCCACTCTATCGCTGGATCGCCAGTGCAGCAGCCATTATTGCCTTTGTCGCGGCAGGTATCGGACTCTGGAATTACAGCCAGCAAGCCACACAATCCGCACAAATGGCCGAAACATTTGAAGATCCTTATGAAGCTTACGAAGAAGTCCGTGAAGCACTGGCATTTGTTTCTGCCAAACTAAACAAATCACAAAGCGACGCCATGCTCAACATCAAGAAGGCAGGTGAATACGCTGAAATGTTTAAATAAATCAATTCGTCACTTTCATACAATTCATACTAATATGAAATCTATTTGCTTTTCTTTTTTAGCCGTGCTTTTCACGTCGCTGTCTTCCTTCGCACAGGAAGATGCCATCACCAAGTACTTCAACAAGTACATGGATGATGAAAAATTCAGCGTCGTGTACATCAGTCCGAAAATGTTCAGTATGGTCTCTAAAATCGAGATCGAGGACATGGAACCCGAACTACAGGAAGTCATTAAAAGCATGAAGGGACTCCGGATCCTCCATACCGAACAAAACGCCCTGCAGTATTACAATGACGCCCTAAAAACCATCAATACCAGCGAATATGAATTGCTGCTGACGGCCAGGGGCGAAGGAGAAAATGTCAGGTTTATGGTCAAGGACAATGGTGATATCGTAGAGGAGCTCCTCATGATCGTAGGCGGCAATGAAAATTTTGCCCTGCTCAGCTTTATCGGCAATATTGACCTCAAGAAAATCGGCAAACTTGCCAAGGCCCTGGATATTGACAACATGCAATACCTGGAAAACCTGGATAAAAAGAACTAGATTTACTTTGGCAAGTTATAAACTGATTTCTCTTTAAGTTCCAATAAGCCTGGAACCCCAATAAGAAAAGCCATTCCGGATCACCTGGAATGGCTTTTACCTTTATAAGGAACAGCTCCCGATTACTCATCAGCCAGTTCTACGAACAAGACTGTTAAAAGCATAAGGTTATGCGCCCAGATAGTTTTTAAGCAATTTACTTCTGCTGGCTGACCTGAGTTTATTGATGGCTTTGTCCTTGATCTGACGAACACGTTCGCGGGTAAGTCCAAAGCGATCTCCGATATCCTCCAGGGACAAAGGGTGTTCTACACCAATGCCAAAATATAATTTGATGACATCCGCCTGGCGATCTGTGAGTGTACCTAATGAACGGTCTATTTCTCTTCGAAGAGATTCAAGATATTCAAGTCCAGCATCGGTACCAGGTGTATTTGGGTTCTCCAATACATCCAGCAATGAATTGTCCTCTCCATCCACAAATGGTGCATCCATGGAAACGTGACGGGCTGCAACACCTAATGTGGTTTCTACCTCATCAGCTGATATCTCAAGAATCGTTGCAAGTTCTTCGGAAGAAGGTTCACGTTCAAACTCCTGCTCAAGTTGAGAGAAAGCTCTGTTGATCTTGTTCAGTGAACCTACCTTATTGAGGGGTAAGCGTACAATCCTGGATTGTTCAGCCAATGCCTGGAGGATAGATTGACGAATCCACCAAACTGCGTAAGAGATAAACTTGAATCCCCTGGTTTCGTCAAATCGCTGGGCGGCTTTGATGAGTCCAAGGTTACCTTCATTGATAAGGTCACTGAGGGATAGACCTTGATTCTGATATTGCTTGGCAACGGAAACGACAAACCTGAGGTTTGCTTTCGTCAGCGTTTCGAGTGCGATCTGGTCGCCCTGCTTGATTTTTTTTGCAAGATCAACTTCCTTTTCAGGCGTCAAGAGGTCAACCTTCCCAATTTCCTGAAGGTATTTTTCAAGGGACTGACTCTCCCTGTTTGTAATTGATTTTGTGATCTTAAGCTGCCTCATGGCATAGAATACTTTAAAATGTTCTGGTCAAAGGAGGAGGCAAAAAACGTTCCTAAAACTATTGATGCCTCCAAAAGAGGCGCAAAAGTACGTTTTTATGTCGTCCTATCTATTTATTTTCTTTTTAATGGCCTCATTTTACCATACTTGCAGATTATTTCCTGAAAGCCAGCGAAGTAAAGCGGAAGGTCTTAATGACAGAAACATAATGTCCTGAGAGGAAAAAAAGTTCAATTGTTTGTAATATTCAGGAATTCTGTTTTATTTACGCCCAACTGGATGCAGAAGACCCTCGAAAGGGCTCTCAATCAATTTAAACTTATGAAGCGAATACCTGTAGATCTCGAATATATCTTTAAAGCCTCGCCGGCGATATTGTACAAGTTTCTGACCACACCTGCATGCCTGGTCAGGTGGTTTTGTGATGGCGTTGATATCAACGGAGATGTCTACACATTTTCCTGGGACGGCAGTGAAGAAAATGCTGAAGTAGTGGATGATATTGAGGAGGAGAGACTTCGCTTCAAATGGGAAGGTGCTCCCCGCCATGAATACCTTGAATTCAGGATGTACCTCTCCCCTGTTACCGAAGAAACGGTCCTGGAGATCACTGACTTCACCAATGAAAAGGAAGTTGATGACCTGAAGAGGCTTTGGGATAGCCAGATCAAGAATCTACGCCAGGAAACCGGAGGGTAACCAATAAGTCAGCAGTATTCAGTCGGCAGTCGGCAGTTGGCAGTCTACAGTCCTCAGTCTACAGTCCTCAGTCAGCAGTTCGAGCGCAGCGAATATCCCGCTCCGTGCGGACGGCGGGACTTCAGTCGGCAGTCAGCAGTCGGCAGTCAGCAGTGCATTGTTTTCTATAATGTCAATGTGGTGAACTGAACTTCTTCGAAGTACATTTCACCACTGACAATTCACAACTCACAACTCACCACTAAAACCCATCAATCCCCGTCACCGTCGTATACTTGAACGACAATTTCTGATCCGGATAGATATACCTGAAAGCAGCCTGACACATCATGGTAGCCTCATGGAATCCACAAAGGATCAGTTTGAGTTTACCAGGGTAGGTATTGATATCGCCAATGGCAAAAATCCCATCCACATTCGTACTGCAATCATATGGATCCACTTCGATCGCATTCTTATCCAGTCCCAGGCCCCAATCAGCAATCGGGCCTAGCTTTGGCGTCAAACCAAATAGTGGAATAAAGAAATCAGCTTCTTGTGTGACCTTTCCTTCCGGCACCTCAATGACAACAGACTGAAGGACGTCAGTCCCGATGACCTCCACTACGCTGGCATCTGTGATCAATTTGACCTTGCCGTGACTTACCAGCTCCATTACTTTATCAACTGAATCAGGAGCCCCCCTGAAACTGGATCTCCGATGAACCAGCGTAATCTGGCTTCCAAGTGCCGCCAGTTCAATTGTCCAATCAAGTGCGGAATCACCACCGCCAGCGATCACTACACGCTTATCTTTATAATGGAGGGGGTTCTTGACAAAATAGTCGATGCCTTTGCCTTCAAATCTCTCGATTCCATCAATCGGTGGCTTACGGGGCTCAAAACATCCTAATCCTCCCGCGATGGCGATCACCCTTGATTCGATGATCGTGCCGTCATGACCAGTTGTCCTGAACGATCCATCCTCCAGTTTTTCAATCTTTTCAGCTATTTCACCGAGGGTAAATGTGGGCTTGAAAGGGTCTATTTGTTTTCTGAGATTGTCTACCAGGTCACTGGCCAGGATCATCGGGCAACCGGGAATATCATAAATGGGCTTTTTCGGATAAATTTCCGTCAATTGCCCTCCGATCTGAGGAAGGACATCAATCAGATGGCATCTCATCTTCAGCAAACCTGCTTCGAAAACTGTAAAAAGCCCAACTGGCCCGGCACCAATGATCAGTATATCTGTTTTTACCACCCCCATAATCTGACTTAAGGCTGCAAAGGTAAAGGAGTAACCGAAAAAACAGCTATGGAAATCTTGTGGAGTATAAATATGGTTTGGATTCCAGCTATAGCCACTGGAAAGAAGGACTGGACTTGACTAAACTGCCTGGAAAAGCTTATAAACAATCCCGGCCTCCCCGGATAATGTAACTATCCCCTTCTATAATCAGCTCGGCGTTGATGGTGGCTGCAATTTTCTTGAGCACGGAGACTATTCCCTCCTTCCCAACAGGAAGGGGAATACTAATGGGACAAGACTTACTTTTTTCGTTTTCTATGGTAATGGTTCGGTCAAAATAAGCCGATACATCAGCAATAACGGTGGAAAGTGGCATTTTAACAAAGCGTAGTTGATGTGTGCGCCATGCGTTTACATTGGGGGATGGATTGGCAATGATTTCCATTGTTTCATCCTTAAATACAGCCGCCTCACCTTCCGTGAGGGCAACAGCTACCGTGGAATCTTCCTGGGAGGAAAAAATAATCTTACCACTATTGACAAAAATATGGGTCTGCTCGGGGCTCTCCCGAATATTGAAGGAAGTTCCAACTACTTCAGTAATGGTTTGAGCTGTCGTTATAGTAAACGGACGCTTTGGATCAGGAGTGACTTCAAAAAAGGCCTCACCTTTCAACTCCACATGTCTTTCCTTGCCTCTGAACGGGAAGGCAACTAATTCTGCTCCCTTATTGAGGTAAATCTTGGTTCCATCCTTCAGTATCACCGGCTCAGTTCCAGCCTGGTCAAATGTATAGGTGACAGGAACTCCATTGCTGAAAAACAATGTATATGTACCGATCATAAGGATCGCAGCGGCAGCCACAGACCATGTCAGTATTCTCCTGGTGATCAATCGTGGTGGCTGTGACGGTTGAATTGCTTCTGAAAAACGGTTCCAACCCGCCTGTACATCCCATTCCAATGCAGTTGGCTCATCCTGGTGATCCCATATCCTGGTGGCATCCTGAAGTACAGACTTCAGGTTGTCGTCTGTTGATACTTCCTGTTCAAAAACCTCTCGCTCAATGCCTGTCATCTCCCCTGAGAGATACCGGCCAATTCTCGCATACTTTGATTGTTCCATATTCTGCTCCATTAGACACTAATAAATGATTTAACCCCCATGCCCGGCTATCGCCATGCGAAGAAGTTTCAATGCTTTTCCTATCTGATTTTCAACAGTTTTGACAGAAATACCGAGATGACTGGCTACTTCCGCGTAGGACATCTCTTCCTGGCGGTTGAGCTGGAATACCATCCTGCATTTCTCCGGGAGGGCTTCAATAGCTGCGTCAAGGGCTACTTTCAATTCTGCGGCTTCCATATCTTGAATGGCATCTGCCTGATGTCCGGCAAACACGGGATCAAACTCAGTGGTGGGTTCCAGCTCTTCCCAGGCATGCTTTCTGGTATCCCGGATATAATTCAATGATCTGGTAACAGCCATTCTCCGGAGGTAGGCCGGAACGGAGGTATGGATAAGCAACTGATCCCTTTTGATCCATAATTCAGCAAAGATCTCCTGGGCAATATCCTCCGTTTTAGTCCGGTCCCGCACATACATATGTATGACGTTACAGACAAAAGCGTAGTGTTGTTTGAACATTTGTTCAACAGAATCCATTTGATTAATTGGCTTAGTGGTTTTGCTGGGCAGTAAAAATCGCAATAATACCTATACCTGCATGCAGATGATTGGTAAATTTGTAGACATTACTACATTTAATCAAGATAATCTTACTAAATCATATAAAATGAAAAACATCTTAATGCTATTAAGTCTTCTGCTTGTCCTATCAAGTTGCAAGAATCAATCCGGTCAGGATGCATCAACAGAATCGACCGCTGTTGATTCAACGATGACCAAATATACCCTGACACCTTTCAGCACTTCAAAGGACTTTCCGGATGCCAGCCTGAAGGCGATGGCCTATACGGACGGGACTTTCTCTACGGTGATTTCCGGATCTAGCTACAAACTTGGCGAACAGACTTCAGATGCCACACAAAAGAGTTGCGCTAACAGCAAAGAAGGTCAGCATCTTCATTTGATTGTTGATACTGAACCCTATGTTGCCAAATATGAGTCCTCATTTACTCATGAAATCCCGGATGGAGAACATTATCTGCTTTGCTTCCTATCCAGGTCCTATCATGAGAGCCTCAAGACACCAACTGCCTATAAAGCTGTAAAAGCGAGTGTAGCTGCAAAGAGTATCACTAACATGGCAGATATCAAGGAGCCGATGTTGTTTTACAGCCGGCCTAAAGGATTATATACCGGTGAGGATACAAAGAAGGTAATGCTGGATTATTACCTTATCAATGCGGATCAAGCAGGATTTAAAGTAGAAGCTGATATCAACGGTGAAAAGCATATGCTTGAAAATTGGCAACCCTATTACATCGAGGGACTACCTGAAGGTGACAATACAATCAAGCTAAGTCTTATTGATTCTACTGGTCAATTAGCCAATGTGCCTCTCAACCCTGTTTCAAGAACCTTTAAAATTGAAAAAACACCGGTTGCGAATTAAAGAAAAATTATCTTTGCCGTCCGTTTTACGTTTTGAACAAGCCAAAAACGGTACACGGTGGCTATAGCTCAGTAGGTTAGAGCGCTAGATTGTGGTTCTGGAGGTCGTGGGTTCGAGACCCTCTAGCCACCCTTCCTTAAAAGCCTGTTTACCCCGGTAGACAGGCTTTTTTATTTCATTTCCTTTGAAATACCTGCCAGAAAATCACCAACTACATAGCTGCTGCCTCCAACAAATACCAGATCAGCTTTATCTGCAGCTTTTAAGGCCTGGTGATAGGCCTCCATTACACCCTTATAAGTTCCTCCTTGAAGTCCAAGGTCAAGGCCTGTTGATGCTACTTCCCCTGCTGGCTTTGCTCTTGGAATGTCCGGAGCACACCAATAATACCGACCATTCTTCGGGAATAAAGCCAGAATATTGACGATGTCTTTATCGGAGACAAATCCAAGGACGAAGTGTCTTGTTTGGGAAGGTTGTTTCAGCAAATCAGGCAACATGGCTATCATACCATGATGGTTATGTGCAGCATCAGTAATCACAAGTGGCTTTTGCTGTATCACCATCCACCTACCAATCATATTCGTGGAGGTTTTCACAGTAGCCAGACCTCTCTTTATCTCCCGGTCTGTGATCGTCATGATAGGGTAATACTGGTTCCATCGGTAAAAACATTCGAGTACGGTCCTGACATTCTTCAATTGATATGGACCTGTAAGATCCGTTGCAACGTCCTTCAACCACGCACCTTCCCTGCTACGGACGTTCAGCATCTGTTTTGAAAAGGATTTTTGCGTTTGTTCCACCACAAGATGTTTCGAAGCAAAATGGATAGGCGCGTTTTCTTTTAGAGCCTTATTCTTGAAGACTGGTGCTGTATCACGTTGCCATTCCCCTATAATCACGGGAACATCATGCTTGATGATGCCTGCCTTTTCGAAGGCAATTTCAGGAAGTGTATTTCCGAGCATCTTCATGTGATCAAAACCGATATTGGTGATCACGGAGATCAGCGGTGTGATGATATTCGTGGAATCTAGTCTGCCACCCAGTCCTGTTTCGATCACAGCAATATCGATTTTTTCATTCCTGAAAAAATCAAAAGCCATCGCCAGGGTGATTTCAAAAAAGGAAGGTTGAATGGCTATCCACTTCTCTTTATATTCTTTGACAAACTTCACTACATTCTTTTCTGGAATCATCTCGCCATTGACTTTTATCCGTTCCCGGAAATCAATGTAATGAGGAGAGGTATACAGACCTACTTTCTTGCCCGAGGCTTGCAGCACTGAAGCGATCATGTGGGAAGTACTGCCTTTGCCATTCGTCCCGGCAATGTGGACAGTGGGAAATGCTGTTTGTGGTTGACCAAGCAAGTCGCACAGCAGCCTGATATTGGTGAGATCTTTTTTGATGGCTGCGTCCCCTACCCGCTGGAACATGGGCAGGGAGGAAAACAGAAAATCAATCGTTTGTCGGTAGTCCATGGTTTGTTATTGATGCCTGTTCAATTCCGGTTACAGGTTTTATTTACCTTCGTCATAAATACATGCCATATGAAACTGATTTGCCTTTGTCTGCTTTCCGGATTGCTATTCATATCCTGCAAAGAAAACACTAATCCTTCAGGTACACTATCTGAAGAAACGATACGCAGGCATATCATCAGCCTTTCATCTGATGAATTTCAAGGTCGCAAACCTTTTACTGCAGGCGAAGAAAAAACGCTGTCATATCTGCAGGAAGAAATAGAAAAAATCGGTCTCAAACCGGGAAACGGTGAATCCTATACGCAGGACGTACCTATGATAGAAATCTCAGGTCACCCCTCGGAAACGATGGAACTCACAGGAACCAAGAATGTTTCGCTGAAACTGAGAGATCAATATGTTGCTTTCACACAAAGGCCAGTCGAAGAGATCAATCTTTCAGGATCCGAACTTATTTTCTGCGGTTATGGAATTGTCGCACCCGAGTATGGATGGAATGACTATGCCGGTCTTGACATGAAAGGAAAAACGGCACTTGTACTTGTCAATGATCCAGGGTTGGGCAGTGAGGATAGTACTTTTTTTAAAGGCAATACCATGACCTATTATGGACGATGGACCTACAAGTATGAAGAAGCTGCGAGGCAAGGTGCCGCGGCTATCATGATCATTCATGAAACCACAATGGCCGGCTATCCGTGGGCAGTTGTCCAGGGCGCAGGAAGCGGTGCAAAACTTAATCTAAAATCGCTTGGCTATACACCATGCGAATTGCAAGGTTGGATTTCCCTTGATGCCGCAAAAGAGATATTTAGCTCAGCTGGTCTTGACCTCAGGGAATCCATGATGGCTGCGCGAAAGCCAGGCTTCAAGGCTCAACCATTACCCTACTCCGTGGGTGCAAGCATCAAGAATGACATCAGGGAAAATGTATCAAAAAATGTCATCGCTATGATTCCCGGCACGGACCAGAAAGATGAATACATTATTTTCTCGGCGCACTGGGATCACCTAGGTATTGGTGCAGTAGTTGATGGAGACTCCATCTACAATGGTGCCAGAGATAATGCATCAGGTACCGCCACTCTGTTGGGTATTGCAGAGGCCATGGCCAAATCAGGTCCTTACAAACGAAGCATTGTATTCTTGTGGGTTACGGCCGAGGAGCAGGGACTACTGGGCTCAGCTTATTATGCTGCATATCCGGTTTTTCCACCTGACAAAACAGTGGCGAACCTGAATATAGACGGCATGGCCTCCTATGGGGAAATGAATGACCTCAGTGTGATTGGTTTTGGACAAAGTGATCTGGAAACGTATGCAGCACGATGGGCTGAAAAACAAAACAGATATATCCTTCCTGACCAGGAACCTGAAAAGGGGTATTTCTTCAGGTCCGATCATTTCAATTTCGCCAAAATAGGCATACCCGCATTGTATGCAGAAGGTGGTTTCGATCACCGGACCAAAGGAAAGGAATATGCAAAAGAAAAATCAGACGAATACCGCACTACAGCGTATCATCTGCCTAATGATGAATATGACGCTGCAACGTTTGAATTAGGTGGAATTTTGCAGGATGCCGAACTTTACAGGAACGTGGCAAGTGAACTGGGCAATAACCAGGATTGGCCAAAATGGAAACCTGGTTCGGAGTTTAAAGCCATCAGGGAATCCGGTAAGGAATAAACTGCGGGGCTTCCTGAAATTTCAGGAAATGCAGTAAATCCTATTTGGTATTCAATGACTCCAATTGATAAACCATCAATGGAATAGACTGCTGGTAGGACATTTCCTTGGCTCTGTTTTTCTCAAATATTTCGTCAAACCAGCTGCGGCGATGAGAGAGGATGGCCAGCAGGTCAATTTTCTTTTCCACCATGCAGGCTTCTAAACCTTCATTGATATCTTTATTAACAACACAATGGCAAGTCATCTTCTTATCGTTTTGCCATGGCTCATAGAATTTTTTCATCTGTTCCTGCCCTTCGCTATTGGATGTTGTGTCCACATGAATCACATGTAAATGACTGCCCATCATATCGCGAAACTTTCTCAATGCTTCGATGAGCTTTGCATCATCCTGGCTGAAATTGGTGGCGACACCGATGTGATCTATGAGGCCATCAAATGCTGCGTCTGTAGGGACTACAATGACGGGACAATGGGCTTCCTCCATAACCTTGCCTGAAATGGTTCCAAAAAAGAAGGCTTCCATCATTCCTGCGCCGGTAGCGCCCATGACGATGAGATCAGCTTTGTTTTTATTGGCCGTTCTCAGTATCGCTGAGACTGGAGCACCTTCTTCAAGGACATGAACCATCGGCACATGGTAGTATCCATTATCTGTTGCTATATCCCTGAGTACCGGAATCTCATCTTCATAATTTTCGAACTCCTCGAGGTCTATTGAATCGTAGACTTCTCTCAGCACCCCTGGCAGGTTGAAATCACTGATATCGGGTCTGTCAAAAGCATGTAATGTAATGACTGACGCGCCCAGGTGGTCTGCTATCTGTAAAGCAAAGATGAACGCATTTTCCGCCGTGTCGGAGAAGTCCGTCGGATAAAGAATTTTTTTCATTAATGGTTTTCCATTTTCAACACAAAAGGCTTCAAACGAGCGTAATGAGATTGCTAAAATAGTATAAAGAGATGATTCACCAAATAAAACCATTTCCCGACACTTAATCAAACCCAAATCTCCGGCATCCGGTTGATCCTTTTAAAAAAAGTAATTTTATCCCATGTTAAAATCCGTAATCATCCTTTGCCTGTCGGCGACTATCATCCTCGTTGGATTAACCTTGCCTGTGAACCCACCTGGGCCGAGGGGCGGACCTGTTCCCTTAACCCAAAAAGTCGCGCATTCCTCGCACTGCAGCGGATGCCATGGCGTCGATGATACCGGTCTGGCGCTTGTTGACGGTGATGGCAATGACGTCAGTATTTTTGATGACTGGCGGATCAGTATGATGGGCCTTTCTGCCCGGGACCCGTTCTGGAGGGCTACTATGGCACATGAGGTCAACCTATATCCATCCGCGAAACAAGCCATCGAAACCACTTGTCTCAAATGCCATTCACCCCTTGGAAGTTTTGAAGCAAAGCGGAACAACCAACCTTACTCGTATGACATCATGCTTGGGGATAGCCTGGGGTTAGATGGGGTATCCTGTAGTGCATGCCATCAACAACCTGCTGCTGGATTAGGCTCAGGATTTTCAGGCAACTACACCCTGGATACGAACCGCCTGATGTATGGCCATTATCCAAATCCCTTTAAGGGGCCGATGCAAATCTATGTTGGCTTTGAACCAGAGTTTTCTGACCATATCTATTCGAGTGGCGTTTGTGCCGGTTGCCATACCCTGATCACTGAAACACTCCAACCTGACGGTACTCCTTCCGGTGATTTTTTTGTTGAACAGGCTACATATCATGAGTGGCTCAATTCAATCTATCCGGCTCAGGGTAAAGAATGTCAGACATGCCACATGCCTTTCATCAAAGATGGGGTCATCATCGCTACCGATTTTGCGGCGTTGGAACCAAGAGAACCTTATGGATTACATCAGTTTTTTGGTGCTAATACGGCAATGCTAGACCTGATGAACGCTAACAAGGAAAACCTGGGTATCCCTACTGGTGAAAGCAGCCATGCATGGGCAGAGTCAATAAATAACAACAGGATAAGCCTGTCAAATGCTGCTGAACTCAGCGTTCCATCCCTCTATATCCTTGATGACACCTTGTATGTATCACTCATGGTGAAAAATAAAACCGGCCACAAGCTACCTTCCGGCTATCCAAGTCGATTAGCCTGGATAGAAATCAGACTTAAGGACAGCGCTAATCAGGATGCATTTTATTCAAATGGTGCTTTAGACCCAGAAGGCAATATTGAAGGCAGGGATCATCCATTTGAGCCACATCACCAGGTGTCCAGATCCGGTGATGATGTGCAGATATATGAAATGGTTATGTCTGATCTGGGAGGCCATCTGACAACCCGCCTGAATGCAGCATATCAACCATTGAAGGACAACAGGCTATTACCAACCGGATTCAGGGTGGACCACGCAGTATTTGATACGGTTGCTACCTGGGGCAACGTTAATGAGGATCCTGATTTCACTACCGAAAGCAACAACGGACTTGATAGAATCGAATACAGAATTCCGTTGAGTGGAAGAACAGGATTGGCTGATCTATCCGTTTCTCTTCGGTATCAGACGTTACCAGCCCGCTGGATGGCAGATTTATTTACTAACGATTCAGTTGAGCAGGTCGCTCAGTTCAAATCTATGTACCAGGGCTATCAGGGTTTCAATGAAGTGATCAATCAAATTACAATTGACAGTATTGATCTTTCGACCACTTCTATCAATCCGATAGAATCCATATCTATTTTCACACTCTCACCGAATCCGGTGACCGACAGGAAAATTCATATAAGCCTTTCCGCACCTTACGTCACAAGACATAGCCTTCATTACCGGATCATCGATCTGAACGGAATGCTTGTCCAGGAAGGCTCAATGGATGAAAACGTTGACCTGAATCCGAAGATTACTCCAGCAGTCTATTACTTCGTGTTATTTGACCAAAACCGTCAGCTTTCCATAAAACCCTTTGTGGTTCTATAAGCGGACAATTTTTTGAGTAAACTTCTTACCATTGTTATTTACGCTGATCAGATAAACTCCCGCAGGATACGCTGACAGATCAATTTGTAGTGAATTGTTTTCAGGAGCAATATCATGCTGAACCAGTACACGCACACCATCCATCCGTAATATTTCTACATCACAGGCTCCATCTGTTTTCATAGTTAATTGAATGAGCCCATCTGTTGGATTTGGTGTAACAATGAATACCTGCTCTTTATCAGTTGGTTGATGAGTTGCTGTACCCAGGTCGATAACGGCAGTAGCAGGAACAAAGTCAGTAAAACATTCTTTATCTAATGTTGAAATCTTCCAGTCATAGAAATAGTAATAGAAATCTTCTCCAAATGTTGAATTATAGATAGACACGACGCTCTGGATTTCATATGGATAAACGACGTTCTCAGATGACCTCCAGAGGTATGGACTATTTGTTCCAAAACTCTGATTGTTGATATCTGTGTTGGTGGTCATTGTGTAACTACCAATCGGAAGATCTACTTCCAGGTCAATCACAGTCAATCCTGGTTCGAGATCCAACTGGTGCTCAAAAAAGAAATTTAGTCCGTTATTGATATCGATGCTCCTGGTGCCTGCTGAATCTGTGTACACTGAAATCTGATGAAGCGTGATTGGTTCAAGCACATCAAACAACTGGCCACCATTGACAAAGGCGGCATTATACTTAGTTAAGCCTTCGTGTTGTGCTGGTCCTACCTGGAAATCCTCTCCTGCTATGAGCGCAGCATTGCGGGCATAGATTGTCACTGTATCTGTAAGATTGTCGAGTTGAATACTATTTCCGTTGCCAATCTGATTGTTTCCAAATGGATCAGAGAACCATTCTACATGATCTCCGGTGGAGGTCAGTACGGCTGATTCACCTGGCAAGAAAGTATCATTGGTTGTTACTGCTGGTTCTGGAATGAGGAATTCAAGCTGGACGGTATCAGATTCATGTAGCTTACAATAACCTTCAATTTGGGCAAAATACTCGCCAGATATTGTTGCATCTATGGTTTGAGTGGTTTCCCCTGTAGACCAAGCGTACGAAAATGCTGAAGGAAGGCTAAGGAGCACAGACTCCCCATCACATAATTGGGGATTGGCAACGTATGTGATCGTAGGTCGTATAGTGTCAGGATCCAATCCAACTTCAAGAGGTGAAGTACGTAAAATGCAACCATCCACATCAGTTAGCTTTGCAAAATAGAGACCCTCTTGCCTGATAATGATAGAATCAGCTGATGTACCATCACTCCATTCAATAATAGAAAACTCTGAGTCAATGTGAATCGTGATCGAGTCAGCGTCACATAGCACCACTAAAGGCTCCAGGATGTCGAGAGGTTGTTTCCAACAACCGCCCTTTGTGAGTGACCAGGTTTTGTCAGTTTCAAGCTGGTTGTATTGCTCCTTTGTGCCATCAGGCCATCGGATGATCAGGCTGTCATATGTGGTTTGATCGCCAAGTCCGAAAATGATACTATGTCCGCTGGACACGCCATATTGCTCACCGCCTCGCACTTCCCTCAATTGAATACCCCAAGATCCATATAAGGAAGCAGTCGCCCCAATGGCGGATGGATTGTCCTCAGTTTGCCTGAGATTCAACCCCAGGTAATGATTATCATTTTTATTGTTGAGAAAAAGGATATCCTCACGCAACGGATCAGGATTGTTGAAAGGAATAACTCTTGAGGCGTAAACATCTGTAAATCCATCCCTGTTGAGGTCACCTAAGGCGAATGATCCAAAAACCACATTGCCAAATGGTGTAGTCTTTGTAAATGTTTTATCTCCATTATTGTGATAATAATCCAGGCGGTCACCACTCACGAGAATATCCTGGAATCCGTCATTATCAAAATCCCTCAGCATTCCTTGCAACGGCACACCGCCAATGTTCAATCCGGTATTGGGGGTGATATTGATAAATGTATCATTGTCGATATTCTCATAAAGTTCGCTGATGACATCGTGCTGCGTTTTAAAAAGGTCCATGTCACCATCATTGTCTATGTCGCCAAAATCTGCTGTCCAGGTCTGACGTCCATCAGCCAGGCCATAATTAGCGGCATCTTCTGTATAATTTCCTTGTCCGTCATTGACAAAAATCACATCAATCCTTCTGGGATCTGAAGGACTGTTGACGCCCTGGCGGCACTTAGCTATATAAAAGTCACTATCCCCATCCATGTCAAAGTCTGTGTACAGTGAACCATAGTTGCCCGAATTGTCGGATGGTGGTATGGTCACAAAATTGAAAAGATCCTGCTCTACGAGATTACCATCTCCATCATTGAGGAAGGTATAATTCAACCCATTATCATTAAGCATCACGACATCTACCCAGCCATCATGATTAAAGTCGCCTGATGAAGCGCCTTGTGAAAAGAAGGGTGTAACGATTATTTGGGTGAGGTTGAAGGAAAAGGTATTTGGAATACTATACAAGACTTTAACCTCGTCATAAGAACCTACCGCCAGAATATCAACTGCGCCATCATTATTAAAATCTGCCAGGCAGATATCATTTTGCT
Source organism: Candidatus Opimibacter skivensis (assembly GCA_016721905.1). Taxonomy (GTDB): domain Bacteria; phylum Bacteroidota; class Bacteroidia; order Chitinophagales; family Saprospiraceae; genus Opimibacter; species Opimibacter skivensis. The sequence continues at coordinate 568,830 of JADKHH010000001.1, forward strand.
CAGCGTTACCGATGGTCACCGGTACCTCATACCTGACAAATGGCCGGGACGGCTCTGGAGTCTGGTACTGGATAAAAAGCCGGGATCCAAAATTTAGCGTGACAATATCATCGAGTCCATCACCATTCATGTCCGCAATTCCTACGGGGACAGCACTGTGCTGATCCTTTTCAGCCAGCAGGTCATTACGGTTAGTAAACTGGGCCTGGCCAAATAAAGTGGTCACGGCAAGGGTAAAGAGCAGGATTGGAAATAAACGTGCCTTCATAATGGATTGATTTATGGTATAGTATACCAGACAAATGTAACATTCCCAATGAAATCAGTCATTTCAAATTATGTCGCGCAAACGACACCTCAGGATCCTGATCAGCATGCAAGCAATCCCAAAGACCAGAATATGCCCTGATACCCTGAATTTGATAAACAAATATTTACTTTGCCTCCGATGAGCAGAACGTATACAGCAACCCAATATCTGTCTCACTTTTTCAGATCTAAACGTTGGGATTCCTTCCATTCTCCTTTCCTTTTCAGCTTAATCACTTTTTGCAGTGATGACCGGATATCGCATCCATTATTTGAAAGCATTGAACGGAAACGGAGGGATTTGCGTCAATCGAAGAAGGTTATAGAACGACATGATTTCGGCGCGGGTACTTCCTATCATCAGATTAAAAATACGGACGTTATCTCGAGGATTGCCAGGCACGCGCTTAGCCTACCCTTTCAATGTAGATTTTTGTATCGACTTGTTGACTTTACTAAAGCCAGACAGATTGTTGAACTTGGTACTTCACTTGGCATTTCCTCCGCTTACCTGGCTATAGGTAGTCCAACACCAAGAATTGATACAGTAGAAGGTGATCCGGAAGTTGCAAATGTTGCACAAGAAATCTTTGACCAATTAAGACTGGACAATATTCATCTTCACAACATGACATTTGATTCTTTTATAGCTAAAGGATTGACAGCGGACAGGCGTATTGACCTTCTGTTTCTGGATGGACATCATACATCCGCTGCATTGTGGAAATATTACCATGCATTGGAGCCATACATGTCAGATCAAACGATCATCATGGTCGATGATATATACTGGTCGGCCGATATGACGGATGGATGGAAAAAATTAACTGCCTTGCCCGAAGTGACACAAAGTGTGGATTGTTTCCACTTCGGTTTACTATTTTTCAAAAAGGATTTCCTCAACCGTGAAAATCATTGCATTCGTCTTCCGCTACGAGGTTTGCTTAGAGGTGGATGAAAGAGGATTATCCTTCAGTCACCGGTGGCTTTGCAGCTGCAAGGCTCTGCACATTAAAGCCAATTTTAGCTGCGGCCTGATCATCATCATCAAAATCTTCCCATTGTGTAATCTCTTTGATAAATTCCTCCATGTGCCTAAGTAAAAAAGGGGTCTTAATTTCTTCCGGCCTATAGATGGAAATGACTTTTGGCGGACGCGGCTCCCCAAACCCTTCGATGAAAGGATAGACAATCATCACCTGCACTTTGCCATTATACAACTGCTGGTATATCAACGAGCCGTTCGTCTTGATCAAAGGCTTATGTAATTTATCATTGATGACCTCGGCAATCCCGCTTTCTTCAGTGCCCAGGGAGAGAATGATATACTCCAGATGCTTGACCTTATCTGTTGCCTCGATGGTGCCCTGCAAACCTGAGACCTTTAACATAGCCTCTAATTCGCTGATAATTAAATCCTTAAGAGTTGAAGTCCATCTTTCGCGATAGGTTTTGGTATTGTTAAGTACACTCTGGTACCTCTGAACCTTGCTGATCAAGCCATTAAAATCATCCATTTGCTTTCCAATTTGAGGTTAAATATAAACCCTCTTATATGGAATCCACCTGCATTAGCTTTTTATCCGATTCCTATTTGCTTTTGTACCACGATTCAATCTCTATCTTTGGCATCCGTCATGGCAAAGGAAAAAAGCAAGAAAAAAGATAAAGCAGAGACTGTCAGCTGGTCTGAGATACTGGAGAAAGCATTCAGTCATATGGCTACCGCAAAGGCAATGACTGACCATTTTGAGGCTAATTTCAAAGAAGTGTCAAAGTACGTCCATGCTACATCAAGAGGACACGAAGCCATCCAGATTGCCCTTGGAATGCAATTGACCCCTGATGACTGGTTGTCAGCATATTACAGAGATGACGCGATGATGCTTTCAATAGGCATGCAACCCTATGAGTTGATGCTCCAGCTGATGGCCAAGAAGGATGACCCCTTTTCCGGAGGCAGGGCTTATTATTGTCATCCGAGCCTTAAGGATGACGATAAACCAAAAATTCCTCATCAGTCTTCTGCCACCGGCATGCAGGCGATTCCTACGACAGGAGTAGCTATGGGAATAGCCTATCAGGAGCACCGCAAACTGGGTCACTGGAAAAAGCCACCTGTAGTAGTTTGCTCGCTGGGTGATGCATCTGTGACGGAGGGTGAAGTCGCAGAAGCCTTTCAAATGGCAGCCTTGAAAAAACTTCCCATTCTCTACCTGGTCCAGGATAATGAATGGGACATTTCTGCTAATGCCAAGGAGACACGAGCAATGAATGCGGCTGAATATGCCAGGGGTTTTAAAGGAATTGAAACCCGAAGTATAGATGGAACCGATTTCAAGCTCTGCTATAACACGCTAGAAGAAGTGATCGGTCTCATCCGGAAAGAACGCAGACCGTTTCTGGTGCATGCCAAGGTTCCTTTGCTCAACCATCATACATCAGGTGTGCGCATGGAATGGTACCGGGATGATCTTGAAGAAGACAGGCAACAAGATCCATATCCCAAAATAATCAGCTCTATGTTGTTAGCTGGATGGTCTGCTTTGCAACTTAAACGAATAGAAACACGGGCTATTGAAACTGTTGCAGCAGACTTTGAAAAAGCCCGCCATGCAGCTGATCCGATACCTGCAGATCTATACACACATGCATTTGCCCCAACTCCAATAACAACTGAAGTCGGCATCAGACAACCAGAGGGCGCAGAAGTTAAAGTCATGGTGGATAGTGCCCTGATCGCCATAGAAGAACTCATGCGTAAACATCCTGAATGTCTTTTGTATGGCCAGGATGTAGGTAGCCGCCTCGGAGGAGTATTCCGGGAAGCTGCTACGCTTGCACAGAAATTTGGGGATGATCGCGTTTTCAATACCCCCATCCAGGAAGCATTTATTGTCGGATCAACTGTTGGAATGTCCGCTGTTGGTTTAAAACCCATTGTAGAGGTACAGTTTGCAGATTATATATGGCCTGGCTTGAATCAACTATTTACAGAAGTCAGCCGGTCTTGTTATTTATCCAATGGCAAATGGCCGGTGAGTATGATCCTGCGCGTACCTATTGGAGCGTATGGAAGCGGGGGGCCTTACCATTCTTCAAGTGTTGAAACCGTGGTTTGCAACATCAAAGGATTGAAAGTGGTCTATCCGAGCAACGGTGCGGATCTGAAGGGACTAATGAAGGCTGCATATTATGATCCAAATCCAGTAGTGATCTTCGAACATAAGGGCCTTTACTGGAGCAAGGTGGCTAACACTGAAACCGCAAAAACTCCCTTGCCTGATGAAGCCTACGTGGTACCATTGGGTGTGGGACGAATTGTCTTAGAAGCAAATCATGAAACGATTTCGCAGGGTAAAGCGCTATGCATTGTAACATATGGGATGGGTGTGCATTGGGCGCTAAAAGCTGCCAAGGAATTTGAAGGACGCATCACGATCCTGGATCTGAGAAGCCTAGTTCCATTAGATGAGCACTTAATCTACACAACGGTCAGGGAACACGGCCGTTGCCTGGTTGTAACAGAGGATACTGTGTCCAATTCATTTGCCCAGACCATTGCCGCACGTATTCAGGAGCAATGCTGGACATCGCTTGACGCACCTGTCAGGACAATCGGATCGACCGATATGCCCGCAGTTCCATTAAACGAAGTATTGGAGAAAGAGATGATCCTCTCTGTTGGAAAAGTGATCGAAACGATGAGAGCCTTATTAGATTACTAATCGAAAAATAGTGATCGTCAGTTTAGACTGAAAAACTTTCTCCGCATGCACATGTACGTGATGCATTGGGATTGCTGAAGTAGAAACCTTTTCCTTCAAGCCCTCCTGAAAATTCGAGGATCGTATTATGCACGTACAGGAAACTTCGGAGGTCAGTGACCATCCGGATGCCTTTATCCTCAAATACCTGGTCACTTGGCTTGAGGTCGTTGTCAAAATCCAATTTATACGAAAGGCCTGAACAGCCCCCGCTTGTGACACTCACGCGCACAAAATATTCTGTCAGTGATTTGTTCTCACTGTTGAGGACTTCGATAATCCTTTCTTTGGCACTATCAGCAACAAACAACACTATGATTTCATGATTTCATGATTAAGAAAAATCTTACAAGCCAGGATTGATTGATTTATTGATTCTGAATCCACTTTTTCTAAATGATTCAATGAACCGCAACCATCCCTAGCTAATAGGAATTGCAAAGATAACAACATCCCGCGTGGAATAGTTTACCGCCCTTTTGCCTTCAGGAAACGTCAATTCCCTGCTTAAACATTTGCCAGACAGGGCTTTGTGCCCGTTCAGCCTCAACTGCTTCAATAAAGATCCTTGCTGCAATTTCGATCTCTGCCAGTGTGGTCGGAACGCCCAGGCTGATTCTGAAAGAGCCCTTTGCTTCTGCCGGGGTCAGTCCCATTGCAAGAAGAACGTGGGATGGTTCCGGATTTGCAGAACTACAGGCAGATCCGGATGAAATAGCCAGATCACTTCTGAATCGCGACATGACCGCCTGACTGTCAACAAAACGGACCTTAAGATTTGAGACGGTGTGCAAGCGGTCACAAACATGACCGTTGGCCGAGACTTCTTCCAAAGCCGTAAGAATAGATTTCTCAAATTGATCACGAAGCTGAAGTAAACGATCCTGGTCACCAAGAAGGTTCTCTTTTCGTAGTGCACTCGCCGAGCCTAAACCTACAATACCTGGCACATTCAACGTACCGGATCTATACCCTCTTTCATGGCCTCCTCCATGGATCAGGGCGGCAGGCTTTACCTTCATGGAAGGATTGATGTATAATGCTCCGACACCCTTTGGTCCATACATTTTATGTGCGGAGATAGCCAGCATGCCCACAGGAATCTTTACAAGATCTATATCAATCTTACCGGCGGCCTGAGTAGCATCACAAACCAAAGGCACTCCGGCCTGATGACAAAGCAATCCTATTTCTTTTATATGCTGGACAACTCCGGTTTCATTATTGGCCCACATGACGATCACCATGATGGTATCGTTTCTGATCGTATTCCTTAGATGCTCTGTATCCAGTATGCCATTTCCGTCTACAGGTAAAATAGACAGTTCATAACCTTTACGATTCAGCCAGTCAATGGTATCAAGGACAGCGTGATGTTCAGTGGCAACAGTAATAATATGTTTACCTATATGGCCTGAATTTTCTGCGAGACCCTTGATGGCCATATTAAGTCCTTCTGTGGAGCCTGATGTAAAAATGATAGACTTTGAATCTGTGTTTAAAAGATCCGCTACCTGGCTTCGGGCTATCTCCACGGCTTCGCTTGCTTTCCAGCCATAGGCATGTGAACGGCTTGCCGGATTCCCGAAATCCCGGGTAAACCATGGCAACATTGACTCCAGCACCCTTGCATCTACAGGAGTGGTCGCATGATAATCCAGATAAACTGGCATTTTTGGTGAACTCATTTTATAAAGATACTACTTTGAAAAAAAGAAATTTTGAAGGTAAAAGGAAACGTACTTTTCATTCTTTCACGGGTATTGCCTAATATTGTCCACAGCATGAAGGAGTGGGCATATACATTTGACGCTGTTTCGAAAGAACAATGGATCAGGCAGATCGAATCGGACCTGAAGCAAAAAACTATTGCGTCACTGCAATCGGAATGGTGGCCTGGTGAACCGCTGATGCCTTTGTTACATCGAGATGATGTCACCGAGGAAACCGTTTCCCTTCCTATCTCATTATTTACTCAACCACCACTCATCGCTGAGTGGATCTCAACCTCAGGCCAGCAGGCAACTGCAATCAATCAACAAATACTGGATGCGCTCCGGCAGGATACCCACTTGCTTATTCTATACTCATCGGGTAATTCGTCGTTGTTTGATGCAGAATGGTTCAATGGTGTATTCCAGGATTTGATTACCATATCGTATCAGATGGAGGAATTTAAGGAAAGTAGTTTCCGGCTGTTGGAAGAAAGTGGAACAAGATATCTCCTGCGAATAAATAGAGAAGCATCATCACCACCACTAGGAAAGTTGCTTGCACAAACTGATCCGTATCTTTCTGGTCTTGGTTCATTTCGCTTTAATTACCTGATTAAATCCTCAGGCATATGGGACGTGAATACTGCAGGCGTATTAAACAGGTTGGTGGAAGATTTGACTGACTGGACTAACCTTGGGTTCCAAGCTGCAGATTTTTTTCAGCAATGCATTCTGTCACTTGAAGCAGATAAAGCTTACTTTAAACATATCATCCAGACCAGAGTACTTCATCTGCTATGGTATAATCTTAAAGCACATTTGATACAGTCGACAGTTGAAATCCCGGACCATTATCTTGAATGTCACATTTATGAATCGACTCAAGAGTCCCCTGAACATTTCCTGATCAGGGCATCTATGTCGGGACTTGCAGCATCGCTGGCAGGATCCCATACCGTTTGCATACACCATTCATCCAGGGAGGAAACACCAGATTTATACAAGCGGGCCAACCGGAATATCCACCATTTACTGCAATTGGAGAGTGCGATGTACAAAGGAGTTGATCCAATGTCCGGAGCTATTAGCATTGATTACTATACCAGGTCCTGGACACAAAAGATTTGGAATGCCCTTCGATTATAAGAATAGGAGGCGGGCGGTTGGATGTATTGAATTTCTGCCACTTTGGCGATGATTCACTAAAATAGAGTCCGCCCACCTCCGTGATATACTCTATGAAACAAATAAACCCGCTTTACCTTTCACGGGCTATTAAGGAAGCGTTAAGGTGGCCCGAATAGCCCATTAACACTTTAACTTAAGGATTTTAACATTTTAAATCTTTGGTTATCAATAAACTATAATTTATATAATAATCATATATTTGTCTGCGTCACTTTAGGACGCTTATTTCAATGGACGGAAACATCAGCTTACTTTTTGAAAAAATGATCCAGGGCGACCGGGTTGCCCTCGGACAAGCCATGACCCTGGTGGAAAGTGAGCGCGCCGAAGACCGAAACCGGGCCATTGATCTATTGATTTTATGTGAACGAAAGCTTCGCGTTCATGATCCCTCCATTCGCTTCGCTATCAGTGGAGCACCAGGTGTTGGAAAAAGCACCCTTATCGAGGCTCTGGGCCTTAAAGCAATTTCAAAAGGGTATACAGTAGGTGTTATTACGATAGACCCGACAAGTTCACTGAGTCATGGAAGTATCCTTGGTGATAAGTCAAGAATGTCCGGCTTATCAACCACCCCATCAGCATTTATCAGGTCAAGTCCTGCAGGGTCTGTATTAGGGGGTATGGGGCGCAGAAGCTATGAAATGATTACCCTGCTTGCTGCAGTTGGCTACGACCTCATTTTTATAGAAACGGTCGGGGTGGGACAATCGGAACATACTGCATGGCAAATTACGGATGGCTTTATCCTTGTGGTACAACCTGGAGGAGGAGACGAATTGCAAGGCATCAAAAGAGGAATCACAGAACTGGCGGATATGGTGATCGTTAACAAAGCGGATGGTCCTCTTGCTGCATTAGCCGAACTATCTAAACAACAATACCAAAATGCGCTTCATTATTTCTCTCCGCTTCGCCAGGGATGGGAGCCAAAAATCACCACCTGCTCTGCCCAGGAAGGCACAGGGATAGACAATGTTTTGGGAAATATTCCGTTTATATCAGGATATTCGGTTCAGGAATACCTCCCCGACGGAAGAACGAAAGCGCCAGGAAACATTCTGGCTAAGCTGGTCCTTAGGTATTACTGCTAACCAACTCTTGATGAATCACCCGATAGTCAAGGAAAAATTCAGGGATGCCTTTAGCACCTCTGGTACTGAATCTGTGTCCGTCTTCAAAACGGCTTTCGAAATTGAGAACCTGATGAAAATGATCATTGATCCTTCAAACCTTAAATCTGAATCCTGAACCGCGTATGAAGTTTTATGTGTTTTTCATGCTTTCCATCCTTTTAATGTCCATGGCAGAGCATGCCGGAAAATATCCAGACAGGGAATTCAATTCTCCAGTCAACCGCGATTTCAAGTTATCGGGGACTTTTGGAGAACTCAGGACAAACCACTTTCATGCCGGCCTTGACATAAAATCTGAAAATGGAATGTCTGGTGATCCAATCTATGCCACGCATGAAGGTTTCGTCAGTCGTATCCGGGTAGAAGAATTTGGCTATGGTAACGCACTTTACATAGAGCACCCTAATGGATTTACAAGTGTGTATGCGCACCTCGACAAATTTTCTCCTGAAATCGCGGCCTATGTAAAGCAAGAACAATACAAAGCAGAAACTTTTAAAATTGACCTTACCCCTGACAAAGAAAAATTTCCGGTTGCTCCCCACCAACAAATAGGAAATATGGGCAATACCGGGTATTCATTCGGACCGCACCTCCATTTTGAAATAAGGCATACCAAAGATCAGACGCCGGTCAATCCATTGCATTTTGGTTTTAACGTTGCCGATAAACGAGCACCGGTAATCCAGCAATTAATTGTTTATGAATACAATGAAAGTGGCAGGGTCACCAACTCAAAAGTGATTCAACCTACATACCAGTCCACTGGTCAATACACATTCGAAGCTCCTGTTGAACTTTCCTCTTCTAAAGTTTCCTTTGGTGTCAGGGCCTATGATATGCAGGATGGAGCAACCAATCAGAATGGTATCTACAGCATCCAATGCAAGGTAGATGATGATCCATCGTTTGCGTTTGCACTGGATGAAATACCTTTTGAACAGGCAAGATATTTGAATGCCCACATTGACTACCGCCAAAAAATAAATGAGAACAGATTCTTTCACCGCTGTCATCCGCTGGAGGGAAACAAACTTCCCATCTATTATACTGGTGTTGACAAAGGAATGATCTACCTGAATGCTGAACAACCTCGAAACGTATCTATGTCCGTAGCAGATTTTAATGGTAATGTCTCAACCGTAACATTTGAAGTTGTCAGGGATATGAGCCTGCTGCCAAAAATGCCCTCGATCCCTCTACATCAAACCTTAGCAGAACCAGAGCAAGTGAGTATAGTATCGAAACCCGGGATACAGGTTGTATGGCCTAAAGGTTCTTTTTATGAAAAGACGCCACTCAACATCGAAGTTATTCCTTCAGATGGCCTGGGTTGTTTCAGTCCTCATTTCGCCATTACCCCGACAGATGCACCTGTTCATAATTATTACGAAATCAATATCGAGGGACTGGCTGTACCTGCCGCTCTCCGTGACAAAGCGTTCATAGCCCGATGTGAACCAAGTGGCAACATAGCCAATTGCGGGGCTACCTGGATTGGAAATAATCTCAGCACAGGTGTCAGGGTCATCAGTACCTATACCATCATGGTTGATACCATTGCTCCTAAGATTTCAACCCTTCATTTTGGCCCTAAAATGACTGGCTGGAAGAGAATGGCTTTCAAGATCTCTGATAACTTCAGCGCTAAAGATCGGGGACGTGATCTCATCTATGACGCATGGGTAGATGGCCAATGGATCCTGATGTCATTGGATGGAAAATCCAGCACCCTCACGCACGAATTCGATGGGCAACTGCTACCTGGTGAACACCAACTTGTCATTAAAGTAACCGATGACAGAGGCAATGAATCGGTACTTGAAAAATCGTTTACCTTATAATCAATTAAATCTACTGCTCATGCGCCAGACATGGACTTCTCGCTGGAAGGCCGGACATACCGCTCCCACGTTTAAGGCGTTGCTTCATGATGGTTCGGAACTAACTACAGCAAAACTCCTGGGAAAAAAGTTCATACTTTTTTTCTACAATCATGATGGATCAGAGACCTGCACTAAGGAAGCGTGCAATATCCGTGACCATTACCGCCAGTTAAGCAAGCTCGGTTATGCTGTCTTTGGAGTTAGTGAGGATAGCCAGAAAAAACACCAGAAATTTATTTCAAAATTCGAACTACCCTATCCGCTCATCTCTGATGAAGAAAATCAACTGGCAAAACTTTTTGATATCTATGGTGAGAAGGAATTTATGGGTCGCATCAGTGACGCGGTGCATCGTACTACCTTTGTCATTGATGAACATGGCATCATCGAAAGCGTTATTCATCCTGTCGACTCAGCCAATCATTATACACAGATATTAGAATCGTTAAACCTGTCCGATACCAAATGAACGTCAGTCCAGGAAATTTATTAATCACAGCGGAGGACTTGTTGCAAATAATAGGTAGTCCTGATCTTGTCTTATTGGATTGCAGGTACTCACTAGCTGATGTCCAAAAGGGCCGAAGAGATTACCTGCAAGAACATATTCCCGGCGCTTACTTTATGGATGTAGAACAGGATCTTTCATCACCGGTGATTAAAGGTGTGACTGGCCGTCATCCGCTACCCGATCCAGAAGTACTTTCCTATACACTGAGAGCTACCGGTTTAAAACCATCCAGCAAAGTGGTCGTTTATGACCAGGCTAATGGCATGGCTGCATCAAGGGCGTGGTGGTTACTCCTGTGGCTCGGACATGAAAATGTGATGGTCCTTGACGGTGGATTCAATAGCTGGAAAGCCAAATCATATCCGCTGGATAATCAATGGCCAGCCCCTGCGAAAGGAACTTTTAAGTCTAGCTTGAATACTTCCCTGACTGTTGACAAGCTTTCAGTTGCGGCGGGCAAAGAGACGATTATTGATAGCAGGGACTACATCAGGTATACCGGAGAGTCAGAGCCCATTGATCCTGTTGCAGGACATATTCCAGGGGCGATTTGTATTCCATTTGCGGATAATACAGACCCGAATGGCTTTTGGAAAAGTCCTCATTTCCTCCAACAAAAATTTGCAGGCATAGAAACTGATGGTGAAAAGCCACCTGTCTTTTATTGCGGCTCTGGGATCAGTGCCTGCCATAATATACTAGCATTCAAAATAGCTACCGGAAAGATTGCCAGGCTCTACCCAGGTAGTTGGAGTGAATGGATCAATTATTACCCAGCCGTTACAGGCCCTTCATAATATAGGTTCTCTGATTTCAGTTCCCATCTCTGCGCATATCTGGGTTAGGCACTAAACCGGGAAGGGATACCACGAGGAACTACCCTTTGGATTTTACACAATTAATCCCCTGTGCCACCGTCGATTTTCATATTTTTGACCCGGCCGGTTGTCATATATCCCCGGCTGCTTTACCTGGAGAATGAAGAACAGCTATTTTGACCTCATTCAGCAGACCTACTACTTCCCTCAGGAAGGGTTCGATCTGCACAATGGAGATTTAAGTTTTCATGGTATTTCCCTTAAGTACCTGATTGACAAGTATGGAACGCCTTTCAAACTGACCTATCTACCTAAGATAGGGGACCAAATCAAAAAGGCCAAGAACTGGTTCAACAGGTCGATGAAAAACCAGCACTACCAAGGCAAATACCGCTATTGTTACTGTACAAAATGCTGTCACTTCAGTCACGTCATCAAAAAGGCCCTGGAATATGATGTTGACCTGGAGACCTCTTCTGCCTTTGACATAGATCTCATCGTCAGTCTATACCGCAGTGGTGATATAGACCGTAGTATCAATCTGATCCACAACGGTTATAAAACCGACAGATATCTTGATGGCATAGCCCATCTGCATGAAATGGGATTTGAAAACTCCATACCCATCCTGGACAACACCAACGAGTTGGATCAAATCCTGGAACGTATAAAAGGGAATATCAAAGTGGGCATCCGTGTGGCGATTGAACAGGAGCCTCAATCTGCTTACTACACCTCCAGACTGGGAATCCGGCCGACTGAAGTCATCAAATACTATAAAGAAAAAATAGCCCGTAAAAAACGTGTGCAGGTTACCATGCTGCATCTTTTTGTAGATACCGGTATTCGCGATACGTTGTATTACTGGGGTGAGTTTAAAAAAGCACTGAAGATATTTGCAGAGCTAAAGAAAATCTGCCCAACGCTGACCGCTATCAATATTGGTGGAGGCTTTCCGATCAGTAACAACCTCTCGTTTGAATACGATTACAAGTACATGGTGGATGAGATCATCAGCAATATCAAAGCTACCTGTGACCAGGAAGGGATAGAGCATCCGGATATCTATACCGAATTTGGAAAGTATACGGTTGGCGAAAGTGGTGCAACCATCTTCACGGTCATTGAACAGAAACAACAAAATGATTCAGAGTTATGGTATCTCATTGATAATAGCCTGATGAATACGATTCCAGATTCCTGGGGACTCAATGAACGCTTTATCCTTCTGCCGGTCAATAAGTGGAATAATGATTTTGCGCGTGTGCATATTGGAGGGATCAGTTGTGATCATTCAGATTATTACAACTTTGAAGATCTCAATCAACAGGTTTTCTTACCCACCTATAAAAATGATGACCCTGAACCACTGTACATAGGCTTCTTTCATACAGGTGCATACCAGGATGCCATCAGTGGATATGGCGGCATAAAACATTGCCTCATTCCTTCACCACAGCATATCCTTGTTGACCGCGACGAAAAGGGAAATTTCATTGACACCCTTTGGCGTCCGGAGCAAAGACCTAATGAGATGTTACAGATTCTCGGCTACGACACCTAGCATAGAGCAGAGCGCATAGGGCATAGAGCAAAAAAAAACAAATCAACTCATCAACACATCAACACATCAACATGAGTCAAAAACCAATCTCTGATTTCATCCTTCATCATTACAGGCATTTCAATGCTGCAGCACTTGTCGATGCGGCAAAGGGATACGTGGCGCATCTTGACGAAGGTGGTAAAATGATGATAACACTGGCAGGTGCGATGAGTACAGCAGAGCTGGGTCTCAGCCTTGCGGAGATGATCCGTCAGGACAAGGTGAGTATCATCACGTGTACAGGTGCTAATCTGGAAGAAGATATCATGAACCTTGTGGCTCACAGTCATTATAAGCGTGTCCCAAATTACCGTGATCTAAGTCCGCAGGATGAATGGGACCTTCTGGAAAACCACTACAACCGTGTAACGGATACGTGTATACCTGAAGAAGAAGCTTTCAGGCGCTTACAGAAGCATATATATAAGCTTTGGAAGGATGCAGATACCAATGGTGAGCGATATTTCCCTCATGAGTTTATGTATAAAATGCTGCTCAGTGGTGTATTGGATCAGTATTTTGAAATCGATCCGAAGAATAGCTGGATGATGGCCGCTGCCGAGAAGCAAATTCCTATTGTCGTGCCTGGATGGGAAGACAGCACCATGGGTAATATTTTCGCATCCTATGTTATCAAAGGTGATATCAAGGCCGTGACGATGAAGAGTGGTATCGAATACATGGTCTGGCTTGCAGATTGGTACCGACACAATTCCGGTGGCAAAGGAGTAGGCTTCTTCCAGATTGGTGGAGGTATTGCAGGAGATTTTCCGATTTGTGTAGTGCCGATGATGTATCAGGACCTTGAATGGCATGATGTGCCTTTCTGGAGTTACTTCTGCCAGATATCAGACTCTACTACATCCTATGGCTCCTATTCCGGTGCTGTACCAAATGAAAAAATAACGTGGGGCAAACTGGATATCCACACGCCTAAATTTATTGTTGAATCTGATGCTACGATTGTAGCGCCTTTGATTTTTGCATATGTTCTTGGTTGGTAGGTGGAAAGGTTTAGGAGGTTAGAGGGTTAGTGGATTGAAAGGCTGAAAAGGCTAAGAGTTCGAAGAGGCGAAAGAGCTGAGATTGAATATTCAAATATTATTTCCGTTGACCCGGTTGCGAGCAGGGGATCAGGAAGGGGCAAAGGGGCGGCAGGGGGGGGAAGTTAGATCTCAATAAAATTTCTGATCATTGCTTTTCCATCGGGCGTGAGGATGGATTCCGGATGAAACTGCACCCCAAACGTGAGATGTGACTTATGCCGGCAGGCCATGATATCCCCATGCTGATCTGTGGCGGTGATCAAAAATGAGTCAGGAAGAAAATCCGGATCGCAGACCCAGCTATGATACCTCCCTGCTAAAAAGGGATTTGAGATGCCTTTAAATATCAGGTCATCCAGATCGAGAATGCTGACCGTGGAAGTAACTCCATGTTGAACAAGCGGCAGGTTGAAAAGTCTTCCACCAAAAGCTTCATAAATAGCTTGTAACCCAAGACAAATGCCAAGGATGGGTACTTTTCCTGAATAATGATTGATAACTGGAATTATTTTTCCGGCCACTGCAGGCAAACCGGGTCCGGGTGAAATGACAATCCTATCAAACGAATCTAGGTTTTTCAATTCGAAAGCGTCATTTTTAAGAATGGTCAGGCTGACCCCATCCTGCTCCTTGAGATATTGAGCCAGATTGTGGGTAAAGGAATCATAATTATCAATGAGCACTATCTCCATGCCTGTATCTGGTCTTTAATCATCAGCCTGTAAAAGCCTTATAATGAATACTCTATCATAAAGGCTTCAGTGTGAGATTCTTTTACATATTTATCGGTACAGGCAAAGATTATTCAATTTTACCGCTTGAAAATGAAAAAATAAAAATTGTATATTTGCCGTCCGTTTAGACGCGGAAGTAGCTCAGTTGGTAGAGCACGACCTTGCCAAGGTCGGGGTCGCGAGTTCGAGTCTCGTTTTCCGCTCCACAGAAAAGCCCTGGATTTCTCCAGGGCTTTTTCTTTTTAACGCTCCTCTATTCCCTTTCCTTTTCCAGCTTTGATTGTGGAAAGATGTACTGATCATCTTCCAGCCGGGTCAGGATTTCTTCAAGGCCTGCATCCTCATCAACTCCATACCGGTTCAATTTCCAGTGGCCATTGATATATTCAAGGGATGTCATATTTTCTACCCAGTCACCTGAATTCATATAGAGAATACTTCCTTCCTCATTAGTGACTTGTTCGATGCAAGGTTGGTGTATATGCCCGCAAATAACCACATCTACCCCCTTCTTAAGACCCATGCGGATTGATTGCTTTTCAAAATCGCTCACAAACTTCACAGCATGCTTTACGGATCTCTTCACCCGATGGGCAAAAGAAATCTTCGACAAACCTAAACTTACCCGCCAGCGATTGATCCACGTATTGATGCGTATAAGCCAATCATAGCCCTTACCACCTAATGAAGCGAGGAAAGGAGATATCAATACACTCGCATCAAAGACGTCTCCATGAAAGAACCAATGTGTCTTGTTTTGAATCCTCAACTCCAGTTGATGCCTCAGTCGGATATTTCCCAAATCCAGGGCATCAAATCGTCGGAGTATGTCATCATGGTTGCCGGTGAGGTAGTAAACAATAGTTCCGGAATTGGCCATCTGGAGTATTCGTTCAATGACTTCCCAATGAGTGGCAGGGAAATACTTTTTCCTAAACTGCCATGCATCGATGATATCTCCATTGAGTATGAGTCTGGCCGGCTCAATCTGTTGCAGATAATCGAGAAGCTCCTCTGCCCTGCATCCATGGGTCCCCAGGTGCAGATCGGAAAGCACGCATATATCAAGAACTTTCTTCATATAAAAATTGCTGATTAACAGCAAAGTTATACGGCATCTTTAGCCCCTGTGTAAAGGGACAGCCTAAACGAGTAAAAGTTTTGAAAAGGAATTGTTGAACGGGAAAGGAAAAGCAAGAAGCTGAGTAGCTCAATCGGGAGAAAAAAAGAGCCTGCGCAAATCCCTTTAACAGGATGATCATCTTTAGTCCGCAAGGTCGAAAACCCCAAATGTTCCTCACAGAGATGCCATGCAATGACGGGGGTCTGTGTTCGCAGGCTCTTTGCCTTAAAACCCAAATCAAAAACAGCGGTCTCTGTGAAATTCTTGATTATGTCTGTACCCGGAGCCGGAATCGAACCGGCACGGCCCTTTCGAGCCACAGGATTTTAAGTCCTGCGTGTCTACCTGTTTCACCACCCGGGCAGGTAGTGCAAATCTACTATTATTCAGTACTTGACAAAGCGGTCAACTACCAATTTGATTAAAAGATAGGAAAAAACTTAGTGAAACTTGTCTGCAATAAATAAGTACAGGAAATACCGACAGAAATTACTCTTCTGACTGCTTCTTGGTCTTATAAACGGCTTTAAGGATCTCGTTGCGCCTTGAAACTGAAGGTTTAACAAATTCCTTACGGCGACGGAGCTCCTGGATGAGTCTTACGTTCTGAACTTTGCGCTTGTACCTCTTGAGGGCGCGGTCGATTGATTCAGTTTCTTTTACTTCGATGATCAGCATGCGGTATACAAAAATTTTTAGCGGGGCAAAGGTAAGATTCTTCTCCGGAATAACCAACTATAGAAATTAACTTCTTTTTCCCTTGGCGCTAATGCAGGACTCAAGAGATAAGGTGCTGTCGTTCTGCTATTTAACTATTATTTTGATCATGTCGCCTTGTTTAACCGGATCAGCAACATCCATTCCATTGACAATACTCAATTCCCTGTGCCTGGTGGTGGCTATACTATAATCCAACAACGCCTGACCAAGTGTTCCTGCTTTCTTAACAGATACCACTTTAATCTTTTCTGGTAACACGTTGATCTTGGATTGATCCTTCAGCTCCTTAAAGCCATACATGGTCTTGTCAAACGAAGACTTATATGCCGGGAAATCAGCAGGTGTTGATACCCCATGAAAAACGTAGATATTCTTACCGTACTGGATATACACACTCTGTATTGTAATCTCACTTTGCGCTCCTGTATTTGGATCCTGGCTGACTTGTTTTGACATCACTTCAAGTGCCTGCAAACCATTAATAGTTATCTGCTTACTAGAGGTAGTAGTCAATTCCAATTGCGTAGCAGTATTCGTTGCTGCCGTTTGCAGAGAATTTCCTTCGGCTAAAGTTAGTATCATCAGTGCTTTTCCATCGGCAGGTGCCATCTGCACCTGTGTTGGTGTATTAGCAAGTTTCCAACTAGAAGGAACAGGATATAGAAACTTCAGCTCAGGGTGATAAAAAGTATTATTATCTACATACCCTTGCCTTGGATCTTCGCCATAGATGATCCCATCAACCATCTGCAGATATGAGTTCCTGTTGATTTTATAGGATGGTAATTGCAATTTTGCCTGCCATTCTGTGGCCATCTTAGCTACATTTTCATAACGATCAAGTGGGTCGGGGTGCGTTGAGAGAAATGATGGCAGCTCACCACCCTCGCCCTGACTGCTCAATGCATTTAGCGTCTTGAAAAACTCGGCCATTTCCTTAGCATCATACCCTACCTTGGAAGAATACTCCACTCCCAATTCATCAGATTGACTCTCATGGTCCCGGCTGTATTTAAGGAATAGTAACTGCATCGCTATATCTGCTTCATTGGCAAAGGCGCGCAATTCTTTGGAGACGATCATACCCCCCATCAAGAGAACCTGGGCAAGCGTGCTCTTCGTGTATTGGTCTACGGAATGCCTGGCTGTGATATGTCCTATTTCATGTCCCAAGACACCGGCAAACTCGGCTTCATTATTGAAATGTGCCATAATCCCCCTTGTAAAATAGACATAGCCACCCGGTACAGCAAACGCATTGACCACGGGTGAATCTAAAATCCGGAATTGAAATTTAAGGTTTGGTCTGTGTGAAATGGCAGCCATTTCCTGCCCACGTGCATTGATAAAGCTTTGAATGGGGGCATTGTCATACAGCCCAAACTCAGCTATGATCTGCGGGTCCGATTCAGCACCAAGCGCGATTTCCTGTTGCTCAGACATCAGGGATACCTGTTTCTTGCCAGATACAGGGTTAATGGCACAACCCATAAAAATGAGCAGTAATGATAGCAGGGTTGCTTTCAAAAGCAAGTTGATGCTGAATAGGTTTTTCATAGGAATTGATTTTTCTGTTTGGTTAATATACCAAATAACACGTTAAAAACGTCCTTTAGTATCACTGATTCAGCAACGAGTGAGCGTTTGAATTTTATTAATAAACTACAACTAAGTGGTTTCTATGTACCCAAGAGAATATATTGATCTTTGCATTGTATCTCTGAGGTAACCAACCACAAGCAGTATGACTAGAACAACTATTGGGGCTATGTGTTTACTTTCCGGCATTATAATCGGGCAGCTCATTCAATGCCGGAGCGACCAGGCGTCTTCAGCAGCATCCGTATCCGAACAATCTGATACAACTTCAGAGAGAAGAGCTGTAGACCCGATACGAATAGTCAGCACCGCTGAAGAAGCAACCATTGCCCTCTTCGAAAATGCAGCGCCCAGCGTTGTTTATATCACCACCACCACCGTCAGACAAGACTATTGGTCAAGAAATGTCTATGAAATTCCGGCAGGAACAGGATCTGGATTTATCTGGGATGACAAGGGGAATATCGTGACCAACTACCATGTTATCCAGGGCGCATACAGGGCTAAAGTGACCTTATCAGATCAGACCTCATGGGATGCTGAGATAGCAGGTATCGAACCTAGAAAAGACCTTGCCGTACTTAAAATTAAAGCTTCCTCAAACCTCAAACCAATACCCATTGGTACGTCCCATGATCTTAAGGTCGGCCAATCAGTTTTTGCAATTGGCAATCCCTTTGGATTGGATCAGACACTGACCACTGGGGTCATTTCTGCATTAGGCAGGGAAATCGAATCGGCAGCCCAAATTCCCATCAGGGATGTAATCCAAACAGACGCTGCAATCAATCCGGGCAATTCCGGCGGACCATTACTGGATATCTCCGGAAGGCTGATTGGAGTGAATACGGCAATCGTTAGTCCTTCAGGCACCTACGCCGGAATCGGTTTCTCAGTCCCTGTGGATGTTGTAAACTGGGTGGTGCCGGATCTCATCAAATTTGGTGAAGTCAGACGGCCTGTCCTGGGGGCTGAATTTGTGCAACAGCAGATTATTGACCGCATGGAATTGAAAGGTGCCTTGGTCATGGCGGTAGCTCCGGGCAGTGGGGCTGAAAATGGCGGTCTCCAGCCGACCAGGAAGTCCTCAGACGGTGAATTTATCATGGGGGACCTGATCATTGAAGTAAATGATGAGCCCATCGAATCAAATAATGATTTGTTTCTTACGCTCGAAAAATATAAACCTGGTGAGCAAATCCGCCTAAAAGTGAAACGGAAACAACAAACCGCTAATCTTACCATAACTTTAGGCTCCTCTCTTTGATATAGATGAAAAGACCTGAGACTAATTTAGAGACCATAAAAGCATATATCCTTTCCATACCGAAAAGGGTGCTGACGTTTATCACCACGCTGCCGCACAGATTGATCACGGGTATAAAAGACCCTGCGCAGCGCAAAAAGTGGTTCAAACAAGGGCTCTTCGTTTTCGGAGGCCTCATTGGATTCCTCATGCTGATATTCCTGGTGACATGGCTAGGCTTATTTGGGTCGATACCCAATAAGAAAGCCTTACTCGCTATTCGTCAACCCGAAGCATCGAAAATATACAGTGTGGACGGAAAGCTGATGGGTAAATATTACACTAAAAACAGGAACACCCTCAAATTTGAAGATATCCCACCGGCGTTTATGAGTTCACTCATAGCTACTGAGGATTCACGGTTCTGGACGCATACCGGTATTGATTTCAGGAGCTGGATGCGCGTCTTTGTCAAACGACTGATCATGGGGCAAGAGAGCGCGGGTGGAGGAAGTACATTATCCCAGCAACTTGCAAAAAATCTCTTTCCGCGGCAGGATTATATGGTCGCCTCTATGTTGATCAATAAATTCAGAGAATTTATCATCGCCACCCGACTGGAGACGGTTTATTCAAAGGAAGAGCTGCTTACATTCTATATCAACACAGTCCCTTTTGGAGAAAACATCTTCGGACTCGATGCGGCTGCGGACCGCTATTTTTCCAAGACGGCGGATCTGCTCAATATTGATGAGTGTGCTATGCTCGTTGGTCTCTTGAAAGCAACAAGCTATTATAACCCCAATAATTTTCCAGAGCGGGCAATTGCAAGGCGAAACGTTGTACTCAACCAGATGAAAATCAATGGCGTCATCGATTCGCTGAGTTACGACTCATTAAGCAACCTGCCATTAAATATTTCCTATCAGCGGAATACGGACTCTGAAGGTATTGCTCTTTATTTCAGAAACCACATACGCCCTGTCTTGCTTGATTGGTGTGAAAAACACACTAAACCTGATGGTCAGCCATACAACCTGAATACGGATGGACTGAGAATCTACACCACCATTGATTATGGAATGCAGCAATATGCTGAGCAGGCATTAAAAACACATCTCACTAAACTGCAGGAGGCTTTTGACAAACAATTTACAGACTGGAAGGAATACGAAGCACCTTTAAACGATGCCGTTCAGCGATCACCACGCTATACTGCTTTAAAAGAAAAAGGACTTTCAGAAGAAGCAATCCTGGCAGAAATGGACAAACCTATTGCCATGAAATGGTGGACATGGGCGGGCCTGAAGGACACTGTTGCTTCGCCGATGGACAGCATCAAACATAATCTATCAACATTACAAGGTGCAGTGGTAGCCATTGATCCTAAAACCGGCGGTGTATTGACATGGGTGGGTGGCAACGATGCTCAACAGTTTAATATAGACTATGTACTCACCGAACGTCATCCGGGTTCAGCCTTCAAGCCTTTCGTCTATGCTACGGCTATTGACCAGGGCATGGATCCATGTACATATTATGCGAACAGAAGAATTGCCTATCCTGAATTTGATGGCTGGTCTCCTGGGAATGCGGATGGACTCTATGACGGCATTTATTCACTCAATGGAGCGTTGGCTAAAAGTATCAATACCATTGCCGTGCAGGTCATCCTGGACGCAGGTATAGATAATGTCATCCAGAAGGCGAGACGTATGGGAATGAAAGGTGAAATAAAAAAAATCCCTTCTGTGGCACTTGGTACTGCCGAAGTTACGCTGATGGAATTAGTCAGTGCGTACACTACCTTTCTCAACAGAGGTGCTCACAGGCCTTATTACATCATCACCAGGATCGAAGATCAGGATGGAAATGTATTGGAGGAATTTACACCACCACTTACTACAGGTGTATTTTCGGCAGAGACATGCGGCATCATCAATCAGATGTTGGCCAATGTGGTGGATCGAGGGACAGCCTCACACATCAGATATCCTGAATTTGATATACGCGGTGCTTTTGCCGGTAAGACCGGTACTTCCCAATTTCATTCGGATGGTTTATTCATAGGCTATTCGCCAAAATTCCTGGCAGGCACATGGGTGGGATGTTTCGACCGGAGAGTTAGTTTCAATTCATTGAGAGACGGCATGGGGAGCAAGACGGCACTTCCGATCTGGGCAGAATTTGTCAAACAAATGCAGGCCGATACAGTCTACAAACCTTACTTTAATTCCTACTGGCCCGCCGAATACAAATGGGTCAATGACTGTCCCTTTACCTTGACGGAATTTGAATTGGAGGAACTAAATGTTGAGCCTGGTACCGTTAGAGACTCAACCTATCTCGGTCCAAGGAAATTTGTGTTGAAGGAAGAGCGGAGAAAAGGGATCGGAAAAATAATCGAAGATCTCTTCGGCAAGAAAGAAGAGAAGCCGGTGATCAATTGAAAATAAAAAAGGAAGAAGTACGGACAGGACGCGTCCTGTCCGTACTTCTTCCTTTTTTATTTTCTCTTTTTACATCACTTCACTACTGCAAAAGCTGCAGACAATGATTCTTTATCGGAGATAACCTGTACGATATATTGACCAGGTTTCAATGCAGAAATATTCATGGTTTCGCTGGTGGTGGAGTCCGAAGTTACCTTCTGTGTGATCATCAGCTTCCCTGCTGTGTCAAAAATTTTCAGGGTATGGGTGTCCTTGAATATACTGACGGTGATTGATTCCTGGGCAGGATTTGGAATGACTTTAATGGTTGCATTGCTGACAAGGACTTCCGGAGCTTTAGATTCAATAGGATTGCTCTTTTGTTCATCCTGGAGTTTGAACTTGATAGGAAGGGTAAATGTCATAGCGACAGCTTTTCCCTCATTTCTAGCCGGAATCCACTTATCAGGCATTGCATCCATTGCATTCATCACTCGTAACGCCTCTTGCTTCAACCCCTCACTAGGTGCCCGTAAAACGTTAAAAGATGAAATGCTCCCATCAGCACCAATGACAAACTGCACGATAACGTGTCCCTCAATATTATTATCCCTGTCTTCTTTGGGATATTTTATATTGTAGCTGATAAACTGATACAATTTCTCGGTAGCACATACAGAACGTTCCTGGACATCGGTTATATGTTCGCATCCTGGAAAACGAGGCAATTCTTCTGCATACTGTAAAGGCTCCTTGTTTATTGTAGTACTGTCCAATGCAAACTTCACTGGCAGACACAATTCAGCATCAACAGCTTTTCCTTCCTTGATGGCTGGTTGCCAATGGCCAACCTTTGTATTCATTCCCTTAACTATCCTGAGGACTGCCTCATCAGCGTCAGGCTGAAGCGACTTTGAGATTGATACATTTTTCACTAAACCATCTGCACCTACCGTAAACTTGACAACCACCATACCTTCAATATCTGCTTTCTTCAAACTTTCCAGGATAAACCAGATTTGAATTGATATATTCCCATAGTTTACTCATACCACACTCTGCTTGTTCATCAGCCTGGATATTCATACATCCGGAAACACAGGTTCAGTCTGTTGTTTTCAGCACCCTCAGTTTGGCGTGACTAGGAAGGAGGTTGATATCAGCTATCCACGGTGGTTTCAGATAATGTATCAAATTTTGGCTGTGGAATTTGAAACCATCACCGAACAAAGTTGCATCGGAGTATCCTTTGAGGATAATGACATACTAGTCTTGATCCCTGACTTATCATCATATACCTCAGCAGTGTCCAGCGTGAAATTGATTTGCAACTGATATGCGACTTCAAAATCCTCACTAAGGTCACCAAAGGTATCATTGATCAACAAGAAGCTTTAGGGCGCGATCATCTTCCCTTTCATAACTTCAGATAAAGCTGATTTTATCTCCTCGCGTGTGATCTCTTTCGATCCAAGAAAATATCGTTGGCTATTCGTGACATACAAAATCACATCTTCATTCATGTTTTCTGAGCTCAATACTGAATTGATATTCATCGCATCAGTTTGTTTCTCCCTGAATGAAAAAAGGACAAGCGCTATCAAAACCACCGGAATGATGCCCAGGTATTTAAATCTTGCCGCAAATCCAGATCTTTCTTGATTCATCATGAGTAATCGTTTTTTAAGTTGTGAATAGATCAATTGATTAGAGAGTATATTTTGTAATTGTCCTTGTTGCTGACCGACCAGCAATTCAGCATAATGCTCCCAGGGCGTATCCCTGATCACAGCTGCATCAGCTACAAACTCATGCACATCCCTGAGGGCCTTCCTGTATAGATAGATCACCGGACTTGGCCAGAAGAGGATACAGGCGACTTCCATAAAGAGGACATCCACGGTATGCCTGCCTTTGACATGCGCCAGCTCATGTGCCACGATTTCCTTGAGTTCGGTCTCATCAAATTGATGTTGATTCGGAAAGTAAATGGTTTTGAAAAAAGAGAATGGACTCTTCACTTTAGAGGAGAGCACACATCGCTGACTATCGATCACAGTATGCTGCCCTGATCTTCTGATCCATTGAATTTCTTTGACTGCATTGAGGAGTCGAATGGCCAACACAGCAACACCCAGGAAATATATTCCTGAAATCAACTTGTCCCAGGGAAAGGGAGATTCTTGTGAGACAGTCATACCTGTTGAAAAGGTTTCTACATAAGAACCAACATATACATAGGGTGCTAAAAGTATACCCGGATCTGATTCACGTGA
This sequence comes from Candidatus Opimibacter skivensis, assembly GCA_016721905.1. Classification (GTDB taxonomy): domain Bacteria; phylum Bacteroidota; class Bacteroidia; order Chitinophagales; family Saprospiraceae; genus Opimibacter; species Opimibacter skivensis. The sequence continues at coordinate 592,942 of JADKHH010000001.1, forward strand.
GTCAATGTAGATTTTGATCAGCGGCAGTGCTATACTTGTGGCAAGTGTTATCACCAGATAGAAACGGTTCGTTTCAAACAGGGTCTCCTTTCGCAGGGTGATGTGATAAAACCCATAGAAAATAGCCAGGCAACATGTCACCTGGGCGAGGTATAGGATCAGGCTCATGATTTCTTCTTTAGTTCCTTGATCAGTTCCTGTAATTCCTCTATGGACGTTTCTTCCTTGGCTACCAGGAAAGACACCAACTGTGGTGTAGATCCATTGAAGTACTCATTGATGAGGGATAGCACACTACCCTTGCTGTATTCCTCTTTGGAGATCAGTGGAAAATACTCGTAGGTCCTGCCATATGATTTGTGATCCACAAATCCCTTTCGCTCCAGAATGCGTACAATGGAAGAAACTGATGAATGAGGAGGCCGGGGCTCCTTCATCTCATCGATGATGTTGGATACAGTACATCGGCCAAACTGCCATATATACTGCATGATCTCCTCTTCGGCGCGGGTTAAACTCTTAATCTTGCTCATTTGAATACGTTTATTGCATCCAAATATATAACGTATTTATACGTTATGCAACTAATTCTTACATTTTAACTAAAATTTTCCCTTAAACTTGTCCTCGCTAAGCCTCTTAGAAATGCAAATGCCGTTGCAGGGAGTTGCCCGCAACCAATGTAACACCGGGTCTATTAAGATTCTAAATTGGAATTCTCATGGATGCAGGAGCAAACTCCTGCAACGGCAATCTGATCAGGGCTCAACGCTCGAAAAGCCAATGCTTTGCCTTGCAAAACATTGGCTTTATAAGATATTGTCCAAATTCTTTAGGTTACCGGGAAACGCCTGTCAGGCGAAATCAAGACTGAAGAAAGCCTAATCTAAATTGAAATCCGGAATTGGTCAGGAAAAGCGTTACCCACTTATTCCTCATCATCTCCACCCTCTTCTTCTTCGTCATCGGCTGGCTCCTCCTCATCATCGGAACCGGTATCGGTATCACCTTCCGTGATGGTGAGGTAATCCATATCCCCGTATTTCTCTTCGTACTCTTCTTTCACACTTTCCTTGAGCTCGCCGCTTTCATCATAATCATCATCATCTTCAATGATCTGACGGGCTTCGATCAGGGTCATGCGCACCAGGTAATACTTGTCGTCTGTTTCGAAAGGAAGTGCAGATACAAATTTGCCTTCGGCATTCTTGTACTGAATGAGATGCTTTGCGAATCCATAGGGATACATGAGCTTGATCTGCTCCTGGATATCCGGATCGAGCTTCTCATAATCCTTGACAATACGTGGTTTAGTAGTAGCCATGCTTGAGTGTGTCTGTTAGCCTGAAAACATGAGATACCTGATGATCCTCTCCTGTTTCAGGGGGTAAATTGAAAAAATATTAATGACAAACAAAAGACTTTTATTTGAAATTACAGAAAGAATTTTTTTCTGAGTCTAAGTTAATCCTAGTTAACCGAAAAATCTCGATTTTTTTTCACTGCTTTACCACAAAAAAACCGGAGTGAGACTTGATATCTCACTCCGGTCATTATAACCAAACCTTTACAATTCAAACTTTAGAAACCTATGCCAGCGCGGCCAGATCCCGGATTAAAATACTGCTCCGGGTAAAATAGATTTTATTTGTTTTACGCAGATCATTGAGCACTGCAGTTACCGTCTGCCGGCTTGTACCTGTGTAATTAGCAATATCCTGTTGGGTAAGGGAATGCTTCAGGAGTGTTTCCAACCCCACTTGCCTTCCACATTGATTGGCATTCTCGATGATGAAGTCAATGATCCTGGCCCTTGCATCTTTAAAGATCAGGGACTCCAGTTGATTCTCTGTCTGGCGCAATTTGAGACCGATCAATGAAACAACGCCCATCGTCAACTGTGGATTTTTATCCATCATCTGCCTGAAGATATCCACGCGGATACGATAATACCCCGTTGCCGGTGATAACGCCATTGCGAAATTGTGGTGAACCTCGTTTTGGCCGATCAGTGCAAACTCGCCAAAAACCATTCGGGGATGGAGCACCTGCTTGATCACCTCCCGGCCATCTTCATGGTGGGTACCGATCTTGATACTACCTTCGGAAAGGATGTAGAAATAATCAGCCACCTCCCCTTCTGTGTATATCAAGCCATGCTTAGGGGCCAGGTGAAATTCCATATGGAGTGCCAGCGTGGCCAATTCATCTTTTTCCAGTACACTGAAGAAAGGAATGCTGTCTAGTATTTCGTGTTTCATAGCCATTTTGCGGTCTTGAGCATAATAGGATAAAGTAATCTGTCAGGTAATAGACACAATTACATTCGCTCACCCCTACGTCTGGCAGAATAAAAATAGCCTGGGAGGCTAATCAGGCAAATCTGATGAAGATACATCCGGTGAAAAACCGGAGAAATTACCGTAACCACCCTCGATATTGTTGTAAATCGTGACCGGTTCAGCAAAAGGGTCCTGACGGACAATGAGTTGTCTGGCCAGTGAACTATGGTATTTATAATACTCCTGGGTTATGGTCCGCAATTCAACATAAACCTTTTTGAGGTCATGATTTCCAACTACCCAGTCAACAAAATGAAATGTCAATGGCTCACCGGGGCTGAGGTCCTCTTTATCGATGAGGATCCCAAAATCATAATGGCGCAGGAATGGCTGGTCGTCGGACAGCTCAGGATCAACCAGGAATTTATTATTCAGGCTATCGTACTCATTATAAAAAACGAGATGGTAGTATTGATTTGATTCAAAATGCTCAATATCAAAAACAAGGGTATAGCGCACAATATTCTTAAACTCGTTTTTGGTTGACGGCTCGATACTGATATCAAGGATGTTTAGATTCGAGATTGTGCTTGGACGGGGAATCCTGGTTGTTGCCCGAACACTCTCAAACCCTGGTGCAAAAGCAGAAATGGTATATGAGAAACCTTCCTTCAGGAAATCTTTGGGGAAGTTGAAAAAACTCTCTCCTCCCTCATTGGATAAGTCTAGCCGAATGGAGTAATCTGTTTCGAGTTCTGTCACTTCCACGTCAAGGTTAGCAGGGGTTACAAAAGTGCTTGAATCAGAAGGTGATTGTGACGCGTACACAAAAACTCTTGGTGTTTCCCATCCCAGTGTGTCTGTAGAGGTTAGATGGGAAATGATGGTCAACTTAGGGGCAAGGTTTTGCTCCGGGAATTCCAAGGTTGTCTCACAGCCTGATATGATGAGCATAGAGCTCAACACCAGGAGAATGAGATTTGTCGGTAGTTGTCCTTTCACTATTTAAAGATATGGTTTTTTCTCTTTAATGTTCAAAAATCCTTTGCACCTCATTTACCTGCCATTAATGAAAGGAGAACCTGTAGCTAAAGGATGGAAAGAACCTGAACAAGGAAAACTGCCTGAATTCAAAGTCCTGACTGACCGGATCCTGCACCAGCGTGATATAAAAAGGGTTAACACGGCTGTAAACGTTATATAAATTGAGCGTAAGAGAGTGGTTGAAGTTTTCCTTATCACCAAGGAGATAATTTACGCTCGGATCAAGCCTGTGATAGTACGGAAGTACAAAACCATTCCGTTCGCTGTAGTTAATCCCTATTTCAGGAAAGAAAGATCCAGGATTGAAAAATTTACTTTCCGCCAGGGTAATACCAATCCCGGTGCCATATAGCCAGTTGGCTCCACAGGTCCACCTTGGACCGAGCTTAATCTGACCTGAAAAAGTGGAGGACCATCGACGGTCATACCGGTCAGGATATGGCAACCCATTGTTTATTTCATCAAATTGACGGTAAGATCTTGACCAGGTCGCATTCCATTTAAATTGAACCAGCTTGCCATCATAGAGGTACTGTAACTCTACTCCTGAGGCCTCCCCGGTGCCTTCCGTAATCTTTGACTCCCAATTTGCTGCATCCACTATACTAGAGGGTACCAAACCTTCCTTAAGTAGGAAACTTGCCCCTTCCTGGTATGAAATAAGGCTTCTCATTGATTTCAAATAGGCGGACAACTCAAAAGATGAATATTTTCCTGCCTTCCATATTCCTGACACTGCGTACTGATCTGACAAAGCAGGCGATACATTAGCTGTAGTGGGCACCCACAGGTCTGTCGGCAAGCCAATACTGCTTGAAGTGAGATTGTGGAGATATTGGGCCATGCGACTATAACCTATGTTGAATGCAAGCTTAGGTGTGGGCATGTAATCCAGACTTAATCTCAGTTGAGGATCGAGGTAATAAACGCCCTGTACGAAGAACCCGGATAGATGCATCCCGGATGATAACCTGAACTTAGTGCTGATATCCCACTTGTCTTCGAAATAGACACCCGATTCAAGTGATTTAACTTTAAAAGAAGAGAAGAATACATCATCCAACAATCCTTCTTCGATGAAGAAATCGCCGACCTTACTTTCTTCATTGATCGTAATTGATTTTGGCTGGAATTTGTAGGAGATGGCATAGATGCCGGCCGAGAGCTGATGATCAGCAGAAGGACGAATGTCCAGTTCCAGTTTGACTGTAACATCTTCAATCCCTGATTTAAATTCCTTTGCATCAAATCCAGAAAGTGTATTGATACCTGATCCGGGAAAGCTGTAATTAAATTCACTACGGTCTACTGATTGAAGCACAAATGAACTTCTTGAAACAATAAGGTTTGAAAAAATCTGATCATTGACAATATGGTTCCATCGCAATACTCCCGTCCTGTTAGTCCAGTTTAGTTCCTTATTGAATTCTTCATGCGACACGATGCGGACACCAGAGTCCTCATCGACTTCATCCCGATCCGTGATGGTTTGATCTGCAAATCGGTCACTCCCCTGATATAAGCTCAGATAGAGTCTGTCACGCTGACCGATGATCCAGTTAATCTTACTGTTGAAATCGAAGTAATCAAGATCTGCTGATCCGCCAACGCCCTTCCTTGCTTTATAATCGCGGGTCAGATCTCTGATGAAAAGACCTGGGAGGAAAAACCTGCTGCTCACGAGGATCCCTACTTTGTCTTTTACTAAGGGTCCTTCGGCCATCATGCCGATTTCAGAGGTGGCGATGTTGCCTGAAAATCCCCATTCATGCATATTACCTTCTCTAAGTCTTACATCCATCACAGAGGAAAGACGACCACTGAAACGGCTTGGAAAATTGGCTTTATAAATGGATGCCTGCTGAAGTGCCTGGTAATTAAAGACGGATACGATTCCAAGGAGATGATTAGGATGGTACACGGGGACCCCATCCATCAGGATGAGGTTCTGATCATTTCCCCCTCCCCTGACATGTATGCCACCGATTCCATCCGTCCCAGTATGCACACCAGGGATAAAATCTGCAGCACGGTATAGGTCACTTGATCCTCCGAGATGGATATTATTTTGCAGCTCATATAGTGTTATCCTCTCTGCCGGGGGTACAATGGCCTGCCCTCTGCCTGTCTCATTCGCATTCACGATGATCTCCGGGAGCAAACCACTCTGCCTGAGTCGAAGATGGATAATGGCATTGCCATCCAAATTGAATTTCCTGGTGCGTGTTGCATATCCAAGATATCCGGATAAAATCTGAACTGGTCCTGCTTCAAGATTTAGATTATAATAGCCGTAATTATTAGTGACCGTGCCTTTATTGGAAATAGCATCAAACACATATGCTGATATCAGAGGCTCTCCGGAGATAGAGTCCATCACCACACCGCTGATGGTATACCGTACCGGTGGTGGTGGAGTCTCATAAAGGACAATTTGCTGATCTATATATCTGAAACTGACCTCGCTGCCCTCCAGTACTTTCTGCAGGATTTCTTCAACAGAAACGCCCTTCATTTCAAGTGTGATCGGTTGCAGCCTTTCAATCACGTTATCGCTGAAAATGATATTGACACCACTTTGCAAACTGAGGTCCATAAAAAAATCAGATGGATCCCTTGCATAAGCCTTCACGACCAGATTCTGAGCCTGACCATGGAGTTGCCCCGCGAGGGCAAACATGGAAACTAATCCGATCAATAGCCTGAACCTGAGCATTTAGGTGTTTTGTTAAAAACGATTAAAGCCGGGTAATATGCTTCCTGTAAATAAGAATTACTAAAAATAAGGAGAATAATCTATTTTAGACGGGGTTCCAACCCGTGCCGCCTCCCTTCCTGGAGCATAAATTGATAAGCCTGATCATAATCACTTTCCAGATCGCCGTCCAGGATTGCCTCCCGAATAGCTTCCTTGATCTCTCCTACTAGCCTGGAAGGGCCAATCCCAAATGTTTTCATGATCAGCTCACCAGTGATGGGAGGTTGCCAGTTGCGCAGGTGATCCTGGTCTTCCACATCCTTTAACCTTGATATGACTACCTCGTAATTTTTAAGATATCTGGCAACCCGGTCAGGATTTTTGGAGGTGATATCCGATTTGCAGAGGGTCATCAGGTCATCGAGGTCTACACCGGCATCAAATAATAGCCTTCGGATAGCTGAATCAGAGATTTCTTCCTGAACCAGCGCAATAGGCCGGAGATGCAGCCTTACTAGTTTCTGGACATACTTCATCTTTTCATCCATTGGTAATTTCAACCTACGGAATATCCTTGCGACCATTCCGGCGCCTACTACTTCATGTCCATGAAATGTCCACCCATGTCCCGGTTCGAAACGCTTGGTTACAGGCTTAGCAATGTCGTGGAGTATGGCACTCCATCTGAGCCATAGATCATACGTGTTCTCAGATATGTTATCCAACACCTGCAAGGTGTGGTAAAAATTATCCTTATGTCCATAGCCTGCTTGTTGCTCTACTCCTTTCATCGCATCTAGCTCTGGAAGGATTATTTTCAGCAATCCAGTCTTATCCAGCAAAAGGAACCCAGTGGAAGGAACGGGCGATAAAATGATTTTGTTGAGTTCATAGGAGATACGCTCCATCGACACTATCGTGATACGTTCCCGCATGGAAGTAATAGCATCAAGTGTAACCTGATCAATACGAAAAGAAAGCTGGCTTGCAAATCTGATAGCCCGCATCATTCTCAGCGGATCATCAGAAAATGTCTGATGCGGATCGAGGGGAGTGATGATGAGTCCGTCCCGAAGGTCATCAAGTCCATTGAACGGATCGATAATGGTATAGATGCCATCTCCCTGCAACTTAGCTGCGAGGGCATTGATGGTAAAGTCTCTTCGCAACTGATCATCCTCCAGCGTGCCAGCTTCCACATCAGGTTTCCGGCTGTCGGTGTTGTAGGATTCTTTCCTTGCTCCGACAAATTCGAGCTCCAGATCTTTGTATCTGATCATGGCCGTACCAAACGTCTTAAAGACAGATAGATCAGAAGCGGCGGCCCCAAGACGGCGGCTCACTTCTTCTGCTAATGCAGGACCATCACCAACGGTGACGAAATCTAAATCCTTACATGGTATACCCAGGATACGATCCCGGACAAAGCCACCTACCACATAGACATCCTGTTGTAAATAGTCAGCAGCTGTATGTATGACTTCAAAAAGCTCTCTCTCTTGGTTTGTGATATCTAATTTCATTGGAATGGGAAGAAAGACTTTTCACTGTTAGCTTAAAATAGATTGGTGTGGGATGAAACGCATTTGAAGAGTGGCACTGCTGATCAAACGGGCTCCAAAAACTGAGGCGCATAGTGATTACCGATTTGTTCGAGTATATCGTAAAGTACGGCCGGATCAGACTCAGTCACCAGGAATGCTCTGAAATGCTTGATCCCTTCCAACGACCTGAAATAATTTGTATAATGGCGACGCATTTCCTGAACACCAAGCTTCTCCCCTTTCCAAACAATCGAATGTGCCAGATGCCGGCGCGCAGCCTCTACCCGTTCAGCAATAGTAGGTCCAGGCAAAAGTGATCCGGTTGCCAGATAATGCTTAATCTCTCTGAATATCCAGGGGTATCCTATACTAGCTCTGCCGATCATGATGCCATCTACACCGTACCGTTCCTTGTATAGTTTAGCCTTTTCAGGCGAGTCAATATCTCCATTTCCGAATACAGGAATCCGCATGCGGGAATTGTTCTTGACCTCACCTACCAGTGTCCAGTCTGCTTCACCTTTATACATCTGTGAGCGCGTCCTGGCATGAATGGATATAGCAGCAATGCCGATGTCCTGCAGACGTTCCGCTACTTCAACAATGTGCTTTGATTGATCATCCCATCCTAATCTTGTCTTCACGGTCACAGGGATGGTACTTCTCTTCACTACAGCCTCCGTCAGCCTGATCATTTTCGGAATATCTTTTAGGATACCAGCCCCGGCCTCTTTGCACACTACTTTCTTTACAGGACAACCATAATTGATATCCAGCAATTCCGGCTTTGCTTCTACTACAATATCTGTTGCCTGTAGCATTGAATCCAATTCAGCTCCAAAAATCTGAATTCCTATAGGTCGCTCAGAATCGTATATGTCGAGTTTCTGAATACTTTTTTCTGCATCACGGATCAAACCCTCTACACTGATAAATTCTGTATAAAGCATATCACAGCCATGCTCCTTACAGAGGAATCTGAAAGGCGGGTCGCTTACATCCTCCATGGGAGCGAGTAAAAGTGGGAATTCACCCAATTCAAGATCCTTTATCCTAACCATAGCATTGATAACAACAAACTTAATTGGCCAGTTGATCTACGAGAATCAATAGCGTAAGAACGGCAGTAGCCTGGTACATCGTGTCTCTCAAAATACTTCCCCAGTCGGCTTTCTTTTCCGGTTTCTCAGTGACCGGTTTTATTTTTTTCGGACCTACAGTTATATAGGAACCTTTCTTCACATTTGGATAAATATTGAAAAACAAGAATTTTTTCGTTTTCTGGAGCCGGCCGTCTGCATATTGCACCCTGAGTTCATTCATTGAGCCATCCTTACTAACACCTGCGGCGAATCTGTCCACATAAAATTTGGCGCTCTTTTTACCACGGAAGGCAACGGAAATGTTTCTTTCACCGGTTAAATAACCCTGCGCATACGCTTCATTGAGATTGACATAACCACCAATGGTGACCAGGTCACGGGTTTTAGGCACCTGAATGACATCACCTTCTCTGAGAACAATATTAGAAGGATGATTTTTGTCTGCGAGGATATCATCCAGATCGATCACTACTAACCCCGTACCATCTCCTTGTCTGTATAATTTTGCACCATCCGGGAACGCCTCGCCGGTAAGGCCACCTGCTCTGTCGATCAGATCAGAGATTCGTTCCCTGTTTTGCAGGAGCGGATAGGTTCCCGGATATTTCAATTCACCTTCCAACTGCACAGTGCGCTGCATTTCATATTCCGGGATGGTTCGCACATACACATGATCATAGGGCTGCAATTCAAAACTTGAATCCGTTTCATTGTCAGATTCAAACCCTCTTGTAAGTTTAGCGGCGTATTGAGCGATTTTCAAGCTTTCGCCATTCCCGTATATTGAACGAGCAATATCTATTCTTTCATTATCTGCTTCGAATCTGAAGCCTCCTGCAATACTTACCAGATCCTCAAGGCGCATTCCCGGACCATACGTATAGGTGCCAGGGTTTCTGACAGCTCCAAAGATTGAAACTGTCACGTCATCACGGCGGCCTCCTTTATCAAAAATCTGTATTTGATCCCCTGCTTTAATTTCCACATTTGCTGCCGTATATGGATCATTCAGGGCTTCTACCAGATTAACATGTATATACTCTATGGTCTTTGGTTCACTCGGATCAAAACGCATGATATACCCAAAATCGGACGCTTCCGGAAGCAATCCACCTGCAAGTATAATGGCTTCCTCAAGCTTGAGCCTTCCGGTAGGATTGAAAGGAAATGTGTCAGGAACCTTAACAGCTCCAACGACAGAAAAGAAGCCGGGATCAACATATGTTTTTAATGTCAGCACATGTAATACATCCTGATTGGATACAAGGTAATTGGAAGCCGAAGCCGGGTTAGCCAGTATCTCCTCAATGTTGACGCGTTCAAATTTATAAGTTCCGTCAGCCTGGTATCTTAAGAGATAAGCAAAATCCAATCTGGCCTCAGGCAGCAATACACTCTGTTGGAGCATATCCGAAATCTTCATGCCGTCGCGTCTTTCCAATTTTCCAGGATAAGCAACTGCGCCTTGTACACTCACCGTGTTTTGAGCTCCTTCAATTATCGTTTTGATTTCCACGATATCGCCGTTGAACAAAATATAGTCACCACCACTTGCTGACAGTTCATTCAGATTGACATTCGTGATAATGGTTTTATCATTCATGAATCTGGTCACCTGCACAAAGGATAAAAATGCATTTGCTTTTGCACCACCAGCAAACTTCACCAATTGCAGTAAGTTTTCATTATCCAATAGTTCATAGGTCATCGGCCTGGTGACAGCACCTTGAATGGTCACTACTTTCTGTGCGACCGGTATATGTATGTAATCATTGTTTTGAAGAAAATAATTTTTTGCTACCCCAGGGTTGGACATAAATTCATACACATCAAGTGGAATGGTCTCATTACCTCTGATAACTTTAATACGCCTTACAGAACCAATATCTGTAGGGCCGCCTGCTGCACTGATCACGTTAAAAGCTGTATTAGTGCCAGGCAAAGTGAATGCACCGGTCGTTTTAGCTTCTCCAAAGACATTGACAGTCATATTCCGTGGCTTGGTCAGTGTCACCAGAAATTCATTACGGCTGATGACATGATACTGACTATATCGCTGGAAGAGCAGATCCTTCGCATCACCAAACCTTAGCCCTTTCAACAGGATTTTGGGCAACCGGTCTCCCGGCTGGACAAAACCGTCCTTGTCTATCTCCAGCGTCTGCTCAAATTGAGATCTTCCGAACCCAACAACCCCGATCTTATCACCCGCTCCGAGCACATAGGTATCACTTGCTACCAGGTCCTCCGCCTTTTGATAAATCGGTATCGAATTATTCCTGAAAATCTCCTGACCATATATCTTGGGGGTTTCAGGCACTTCAGGCACCGTAACCACGACAGGGGTTTCTAATGGCTTAATGGGCTCCGTTTCCTGGGCTTTGCTTGGCACAACTATAGGTTGTCCTTTTTCCGGATTTTGTTGCTGTTCAGCTTCGATTTCCTTTACGGTCTCCAGGATGACTCCCTGAAAACTTTCAAGTTGATCAGGAGTAATGTTATCCGGATCATACCCCTTAGCCACCAATCGGGCCTTGAGTGTATCTTCCGGGATGCCTCTTTGAGCTAACAGGTCCCTGGCCTGCGCTTCGGTGATTTGGGAGAATGCTGAGTTTGAATACAGGAACAAACCCAATAAAAAAATGAGCGCTATTCTGTAGTTCAGTATGTTTTTAAACATGGTTTCCATTTATGCCATTGAGGCTCAATCTTTTCCAAGGGCTTCTTTAAAATATTTCAATGTGTGCACCAAACCTTCAGACCTGACTACTTTAGGCTCCCAACCAAGCAATTTCCGGGCGAGGGTGATATCAGGTTGTCGGACTTTTGGATCGTCTTCCGGCAAAGGCCGATAATCGATATACGCATCTTTGTTACCTACAAGGCTTAGAATCTCCTTAGCCAGTTGCATGATCGTTATTTCATCCGGGTTACCGATATTGACAGGCAAAGCATAATCACCGAGCAATAACCTGTAGATTCCTTCCACCAGGTCATCCACGTAGCAAAAAGACCTCGTCTGGCTTCCATCTCCGTAAACGGTTAACCCTTCACCTCTCAAAGCCTGTGCCATAAAGGCAGGCAGCGCGCGTCCATCCTCTATTCTCATTCTTGGGCCATAGGTATTGAAGATCCTGATGATACGGACTTCCACTCCATGAAAACGATGATAAGCCATCGTGATGGCCTCCATAAACCGTTTTGCTTCATCATACACGCCCCTCGGGCCTATCGGATTGACATTACCCCAATATTCCTCCTTTTGAGGATGTACTAAAGGATCGCCATAAACCTCTGATGTTGAAGCAATGAGGATTCTTGATTTTTTAGATTTTGCCAGTCCAAGCAAATTATGGGTACCTAGCGACCCAACCTTAAGCGTCTGGATGGGCATCTTAAGATAATCGATAGGACTAGCCGGAGAAGCAAAATGGAGTATATAGTCCAGGTCACCAGTGATATGGACATATTTAGTAATATCGTGATGATGAAATTCAAAATGCTGATCCGGCAACAGGTGTTCAATATTGGCCATTGAACCTGTTAAAAGATTGTCCATCCCGATGACATGAAAGCCTTCTTTCAAAAAACGATCACACAGATGCGACCCGATGAATCCGGCCGCGCCGGTAATTAGTACCCTTTTCAATACCTTTATTAATGATTTAAAGATTTATGAGAGGCATAAAGATACTAGTTTTAAGGTTTTGGGGCATTCTGCCACTTCTGTTGTCTGTTTTCAGCAGCATGGAAAGCCAGGCACAGAAAGGAAATGCAATCAACCTCCTGGAGTTTAAATACGGGTTTCATATGCCTATGGGAGATCTCCAGGACAGGTTTGGCTCTAATAGTGACATCGGTCTGAGCATCCAATCCGTCAGCCTGAAGAATAAAATCTTCTTCGGTGTTGATGGAATCTTCATCTTTGGCAACGTGGTCAAGGAGGATGTGCTCCACCAATTAAGGACATACGACGGTAATATAATTGGGATAGATGGTATTTTCGGGGATGTCAACCTCAAAGAACGCGGGTTTTATATCGGATTGAATGCCGGAAAAATATTTCCAACTACCCAGCACAAAACCAAACTAACAGGTATACGGGCTCAAATTGGCGGAGGTCTTCTGCAGCACAAAATCAGGGTACAGGATAATACTGAAAACATCGTCGGGCTTGAAAAAAAATATCTCCAGGGGTATGACCGGCTGACAAATGGCCCAGCAATGCATCTGGGGCTTGGCTATCAGTATCAAAGCCCCACGAATAATTTTCATTTTCATATCATGGCTGACCTGTATGGAGCCCGAACCGAATCCCGACGGGATCTTGATTATGCGACCGGAACCTACCTGGACCAGAAAAGAACTGAATTGCTTGGAGGCTTCAGTCTAGCATATACGGTGAGCATCAGCAGGGAAAAACGCTCAGAGAATATCTACTATTAGCCTGATGGTATGGCCTTTCTATTTTCTCCTCATCTACCTGATGACTGCAGGTATAAAGCTATCCAGTCTGTGGAATGCGAAGTCAAAGCAGTGGGTCACCGGGCGTAAAAACTGGAAAAAGGACCTTAAATCGATTCCCCCGAAAAAAAACCTGAGAATCTGGTTTCACGTCTCAAGTTTAGGTGAGTTTGAGCAAGCCAGACCTGTCATAGAGAAACTCAAGGCTCATCAAGAACCCATTGACATTATACTCACATTCTTCTCCCCTAGCGGCTATCTGATTCGTTCAGGATATCCGCTGGCAACTGTCCGATATCTGCCCGCTGATCTTCCCGGAAATGCTGCGAAATGGGTTGAATGCATCCAGCCAGACATTGCAGTATTTGTTAAATATGATCTTTGGCCAGGTTATCTCAAGGCGCTGGAAAAAAGGAAAATTCCTTCCGTACTTATTTCTGCCCATTGGACTCCCGGCGGCTTTCTGAATTCAAGGAATATTCCTCCGACCAGGTCACTACTTCGCAAATTCAGTCAAATCTTTCTGCAGCAGGAAAATCACCTTGCGTATTTCAGGAGTAAGGGATTCGAAAATCTCAGTGTTGCCGGGGACACCCGGATAGATCGCTGTCTTGAGTTACCAGCAGAAACTGAAGCCAGGCTTCCTTCTAAACTTAAGGAATTGGAACCCTTTGACCTGGTTGCCGGCAGTACCTGGGCTCCTGATGAAAAGCTGATTATTGAGGCCACGAAGACTCTAAACCTCCGCATCCTGATTGCCCCACATGATGTTTCGCCGGCAAATGTGGAGCGATTGATTCATTCCATCCAATTACCGGCAGTAAAACTCAGTGAACTAAGCGAAGCACCTCACACGACAAGAATTGTAGTGGTGGATAGTATCGGCCTGTTGTCGGTGCTGTATGCGAAAGGTAAAATCGCCTTTGTTGGTGGAGGCTTTGGTGCAGGGATCCATAATACACTTGAGCCAATGGCGCATAATAAGCCTGTCATCTTCGGGCCTGCTTATTCGAAATTCCCTGAAGCAGTAGAAATGCTAAGATTAAAGGCAGCCCGATCTGTCAACAGTACTCAGGAACTAATAGATTCGATCGAATTTTATAAAGATTTTGCCCATGCGGAGGCTGCTGGAAAAACTGCCAATGACTATATGGTCAGAAATGCAGGGGCGAGTGCTAAAGTGACAAAATACCTGCTGGAATCAATACCTTACAGCGCCAAATAATGATAAGTAGTCAGGACATAGAGAAGGTTCAGCAAAAAGCCAGGCAGATCAAGGCCCTGGTTATAGGGGATGCCATGCTGGATCAATATATCTATGGTACGGTTGACCGTATTTCACCAGAGGCACCCGTGCCGGTGCTTTCACATCAAAGGACAGAGATAAAAGCCGGAGGATCAGCCAATGTGGCGCTTAACCTGGCGGCCTGGGGATGTAAGACAACGCTTATTGGACTGACAGGTAATGATCCGAATGCAAACAAACTGGCTTCCCTGCTTGAAGAGAAGCATATCCGGCATCACTTCGTCCGCAGTGAAAGCAGACCAACCACCATCAAGACACGTGTAGTAGCTTCATCTCACCACCTTCTTCGTATAGATGAGGAGTCCGTGGAATACCTTTCCGGCACTGAAGAAAGCCTTGCTATTGATCATTTATTGAACTTCATCCGACAGGAAACACCTAACCTGATCGTGCTAGAGGATTATAATAAAGGTTTTCTGAGCGAAAAAATCATTTCCGCGGTCATAGGGATAGCCCATGAACTTGGTGTCTTCACAGCAGTGGATCCTAAAGACAAGAATTTCTTCCGGTATGCGGGTGTAAACTTGTTTAAACCCAATCTCAGGGAGGCTGGGCAGGCAGCACACCGCCATTTGAAGATTGAGGATCTGGATATATTATGTACGGATTGGAGAAAAACCATGAAAATCAACACAATAGCCGTTACTTTGGGTGGTCAGGGAATGTACCTGCAGGATGAAAAGTCCGGCAATCACATGCTTCCTGAGCGCTCGATAGACGTTGTTGATGTGTGTGGCGCAGGAGATGCTGTGATATGTGCGCTGGCATTGGGGATGATGAGTGGACTGGATCTGGAACAGTGTGGATCCCTTGCTAATCTGACTGGTGCCTATGTTTGTTCACATTCCGGGGTGGTTGCGTTGGATGTTGCAGCCATACATGATTGGCTTTAATCATATTTGTCATGCGGACTACATAAATCGATTACGATGTTAGCTAAATGTCAAATTTTTATATTTTTACCCTAAATTCCCCTCTAAGGACATTACGACTTCAATTGACCCTAGTATAGAATTAACTGCTATTAAATAAAACTAAATTCTGAAAATGATGAAAGTAACTTTACGAATTTCAAGTCTTTTTTTCGGGCTTGTCTTATGGAGTGCCACCGCGTGGGCGCAGCCAGCCAATGACCTGTGCTCAGGTGCTATTGACCTGATCGTGTACGATTCGGAAGCTGAGGCGATTCCTGTAGACGGAGATACCCGAAATGCAACTGATGGAGCACTTGACAATATCCCAGTGTGTTCCGCAAACGCTTACCGTGATGATGTTTGGTATAAGGTCACTTTTCCAGCTGTCCTGGAGGATGACATCTATGCCTTTAGAGTATACTTTGGAGAAGAGGCTACTGATGTTACTGGCTTTGGTATGGCTCTCTACAATTCTTGCGATGCTGATCCGGGGAACGTAGCTTTATTTTGTGAAAATGAACCTTTATTTAACCAAGGTGAAATCTGTGGTGCACAACCAAATCAAACCGTATATATACGTGTTTGGTCGATTACGGCTGATGCAGTTGACTGGTTATTAGGTGCCGGAACTTTCCGCATTGCTGTTTTCCCTAAACCATATGATAGCGATTTCAGTAATTCTATCGTATTGTGGGGTAATCAACCAGGACAAGGTGATTTCAATGGTGGCTTAAATAATTGGACTACAGAAGGTATTTCATGTAATGGCACACCGGCAGAAAGTGCCTTGTGGGCATGGAATGCAACAGGATTACCATTTTGGTACTTTGGTGGACAAGAAATATTTGACATCGTTGAGGCCATTAAATCCCGTACCTCATGCAATGGATCTGTTATTTTTGATTCAGCCTTATTAAATCTGGGTGAAGACCAAATGGGCGGCCCATGTCCATGGATGGAGCATGAAGGAGCTCTGATTTCACCTGTAATCGATCTCAGTGAAAATAATTCGGCTGGTATCTCCTTAATCTTTAATCAATCTATGCAACGTTTCTCCGGAGGCGAACACTGGATTGATTATTCTCTTGACGGCGGCTTGACCTATACGGAGATTCAAATCAATACTGAAAAAACCCAGCTTACAAATGCATCAACAGATGCAGCGGATGGCTATTACAATGAAGAATTTCGTGTTCTTCTGCCAGATGCTGAAAACGCTGAAAATCTTCGTATTCGCTTTCGTTTTAAAGGCGGTGCATATTGGTGGATTATAGATGATGTCCGCATCGTTGAAACGGAAGCTAATAACATCCGCGTCCAGTCAAATTTCTTTGCTATTGCTCCATGGGCTATTCTTCCTGTCAACCAGATATATCCTTTCGGTGCACTTGCAGACGTAGCAAACATCGGTGCTTCTGACCAGACCAATGTAGTCCTGAATCACACAGTAGTGAATTCAGACACACAGGTAGAAATCTACAACGAAAACCTCGTTTATGGCACTGTTGTAGCAGATTCTGTATATGAAAACCGACTTAATCCAACATTGATTGAATTACCAGCTGTTGCAGCGACCTACACAGGTACATATACATTAACGCAGAATGAGACAGATTTCGATGATGCTGACAACACGATTAGTTTCAACTACAGTGTTGGAGGTAACACCTTTGCATTGGAAGACGGCGCTACACGTGCAGTAGCTTTAGCTAATGGCATTTATGATGATGGTGCGCCACTTTCCTACGCGTTAGGTAACTATTTCAGGCCAGTTGAAGATGATACTGTAAAACATATCGTCTGGGGTGTTGCCAATGCTGCCGAAATGGTTGACAGAACCGTTCAGATCTATTTGATCCAATGGACAGACACCAATGGTGACCTGATTGCCGAAAGCAATGAGCGCAGGTTTATCGGTTTATCTGAGTATACCTTCACCGGTACAGAAGGTGACGACGCGATCCTTGAAGCTACACTGGAAAACTTTGACAACCCTGGCGATCCAATCATCATGAAAGCCGGCTTTGGCTATTTCGCTATTGTTGAATATCAGGCATCATCTGCAGATGATCCTCAGTTTTTCTTGCTGGCGAGTGAGGCTCGTAATTACGGTGCTGCTGTACTGGCCAGTGATTCAGCGGTTGCGTTGGGCTTGGCAGATCAGCGTGTATTTTCTACCGTACTTGGCTTCTCGCCTGATGGTAATATCGCCGATATCGATTATGAAGTAAGAGAACTTGGTGCTAATCGTGTCTTCCTTGGTCATGGCATCATTCCTTTAGTTAGGATTGTTGTTGAGTCTACTGTAAATACTGTAGATCCATTGCCACTCGACAATGCTATCTCTGCTTACCCTAATCCGGCTACAGATATGCTTCAGGTTAAACTTGAGTTTAGCCAACCTTACAGCGATGTTAAACTCCGTCTGATCGATAATCTAGGTCGCGTAGTTTATTACAAGGCGTTGAATCAAACCATCACCACACACGTTGAAGCTGTAAGTGTAAGTGACCTGTCTTCAGGAAACTATATGCTCCAGGTAGAGACGATTGATGGACAGCGTTCTATACCAGTAGTCGTTGTTAAATAAAGAATACAATTCCTTTGCCATGTAGCGGCTGACTATCATAGCCCTACATCTCAAAAAACTCCGGGGATCACTCTCCGGAGTTTTTTTTTGCTTTACACATTGAAAATTTGACTACCTGATTAGGATGAAGCCTAGTCTTGCTCCCATAATATCTCTCAAGGTCTCCCTATATTACATTCCCAATTGCTAAACACATAAACACATAAACACATAAACACATAAACACATAAATACATAAGCTAATAAGGTAATAAGGTAATAAGCATATAAGCATATAAGCATATAAGCTCCTAAACACATCAACTTATAAACCTATCAACACTTAAACACTCTCAATGATCCGCTTCGAATCCCTCTCAGCCCGAGAATGGCCTGATCCAAAAACCACGACTCCGCATATCCTGCCTATATACGCGACCTCATCCTACGACTTTGAAGACATTGGACAAGGCATCGACATCTTTTCAGGAAAAGAATCAGGACATACCTACAGCCGGTATGGCAATCCAACCGCAGAAGCAACAGCTTCTAAAATTGCGGCACTGGAAACATATGGAAGTTCAATGAAGGCCGCGGCAGTGATGACTAATTCAGGCATGTCCGCTATCCATGTATTAGTGTCTGCATTGCTCAAATCCGGTGACAAGATGCTCACCCAACCAAATATTTACGGCGGCACTACAGAGCTATTCAGACAAATGAGCAAAAGCTGGGGCATCGAAATTGTATATACAGACCTCGGAAAAACAGAAGAAGTGGATATCCTACTCAAAGGCGATCCTGCTATCAAATTGGTGTATCTCGAAACACCTGCCAATCCAACACTGGCCTGCATCGATATAGAAGCTCTTGCAAGCGTGACTTCACTCCACAACCGCTATTCTGCTATTGATAATACATTCGCTACCCCTTATCTCCAGCAACCCTTACTACTCGGTGTAGACTTTGTCATACATTCAACAACGAAATTTCTCAATGGACATGGTAACAGCATAGCAGGTGTTGTCATCGGCAAAGATGCAGAGCTCTTTAAGCAAACAATATGGAATACGATGAAGCTGACGGGCGCAAATTGCAGTCCATTTGAAGCATGGCTCGTCTACCAGGGGATGAAGACACTTCCTTTGCGCATGGATAAGCATTCCTCTAATGCCTTGTTGGTCTCCACTACCCTAGTTAATCATCCAAATGTATCGCGAGTCAATTATCCCGGACTCGAATCCCATCCGGATCATCTCGTAGCTAAGAAACAAATGCGGGCCTTTGGAGGCATGATGAGTTTCGAATTGAATGGCGGAATAGACACGGCCATCAAAGCAATGAACAAACTTCGTTTTTGTTCTCTTGCACCAACACTTGGTGATGTTGATACATTGATCCTTCATCCTGCCTCATCATCACATCTCAAAGTTGACCCTGAGGTCCGCAGAAATGCAGGAATCTCTGATGGACTCATCCGCATCTCAGTGGGGATTGAAGATCCACAGGATATACTGGATGATCTTTTACAGGCTATTGAATAGGAATAGGCTAAAATTGTGATTTAGATGTAGAGACGCGATTAATCGCGTCTCTACATCTAAATCACAATTTTCAATCGCGTCTCATGTTCTCACGCGTCTCACGCTTTTTCACACTCTCACATCTCTATGATAGCAAGATCTTTTACCTTGTCTTGATCTATGGTGAATCGAATCATTGTCCTCACTTTCTGGAAACCTTCTCTACCGCATGCACCTGGATTGATATGCAATAGTTGAAGCTGTTTGTCATAGATAACTTTGAGGATGTGCGAATGTCCACAGATATACACATCAGGTTTCTCTGCTAACAATCTCTTCTTTACATCAGCTGTGTAATGTCCAGGATAACCACCGATATGGGTCATAAAGATTTTCATTTTTTCCACCTGCCAGATAAGGTATTGCGGTACATCAATCCGGATATCATGACCGTCAATGTTACCATACACGACCCTGAGAGTTTTTTTTAGGTTGCGTAACTGCTGAAGTAATGCAAGGCTGCCCAAATCGCCGGCATGCCATATCTCATCACAGTCCTCTAAAACGGGAAGCAACAATGGATCTAAAAAACTATGTGTGTCAGATAACAGTCCTATGCGTACCATCAGGCGGGAATGTCGAGACACACTTTCCCATACTGTTCACCTTCTGCGATAACAGCTAGAGCTTTATTGACCTCTTCCAATGGAAATACATGGCTGACGATTGGTTTGATCTTATGCGTATTGACAAAATCAATCATATTACTGAAATCATCAGGAGATCCCATCGTAGTTCCCAGGATGTCCAGTTGTTTCCAGAAGATACGTTGCGGACTCAGTTCACTGATATTACCTCTTGTACCTCCATACATCACCATCCGACCCCGGGGGCTCATCATCGGGAGAATCCTGGCGAAATCAGGGCCGCCTGCACCGTCGATTATAAGGTCAAACTTTCCATTCAACTTATTAGCCAATTCCTGGTCCCATGTGGTCCGGGTATAATTAGCTCCACCAGATGCTCCCTGCTGAACAGCCATGTCAATTTTATGATCTAAAGAGCTCGTTACCCACACATCCATCCCTATAGCTAAACCAAAAAGCAGCGCCATTGAGGCTACTCCCCCACCGATCCCGGTGATGAGCATTGTTTCACCAGCTTTTGCCTTGCCACGGGTGAACATAGCCCTATACGCAGTCACCCCACATACAGGCAGGGCTGCAGCTTCTACCCAGGACAAATGGCTGGGTTTGTCATATAGATTAATAGCTGGCACTTTGACGCTGTCTGAGAATGTGCCATGGTCAGGCATCCCTAAAATCCTGAAGTCGGGGGAAAAGTAATCCGGGTCACTCCCCCAATCAAGTCCGGGGTTGATAATCACCTCTCTCCCATCCACGACACCGGCGCCATCACTCCCCGGCACCAATGGGAAGGACAATCCGGGATACTTCCCCTTTGTGATCCAGTAATCCCGCTTATTAAGCGCAGCGGCACGCAAGCGCACATACACCTCTCCTTCGGATGGGAATGTCGGGGTGATCTCTGCCGGTTCCAGAGGCATATCCAGCCCCCATAATATCATTGAACTCATACTTGAATGGTGTTTTCCTGATGGTCAGACAACGGGCCTAAAGATATCGGTATCTTGAGAGAGTGACCCATGCTACCTCAGTTTTATATAGATTTGTATTCTATAAATGAAATTCCTATGACCAAATTCCTACTCTCGATCTGCCTGACTTTTAATCTGTTGTACCCGACTCTGGGTGCTCAGGACTGCGACATAACTGCTGTCACCGCGGTAGCCCTTCCTTGTCAGGGAAACAATTTTTCAGTATCGGTCAACCTGCAGGTAGTTAACCCAGCAAGTCCCGGCTTCACTCTCGCCGGTAACGGAGTCATCTATGGCACCTACTTGTACTCTGATCTTCCGGTGGTTGTAGGACCTCTATTAGGAGATGATGAGTCAACCTATGAATTTATAGCCTGGGATGTGGAGAATGCGGACTGCCAGCAGTACACTACCCTCGCAGCTGAAAATTGCGGGCCGATTTGTTCGTTTAGCAATTTTGAATTGGATTCTCTAATGTGTCAAGGCAATCAGAGTGCACTCGTTGTATTTGATTTCGATTATGAAAATACTGGAGGACCCACATTTGATCTGTTTAATGAGGATGGTGAATTGATTAGTACCTATCTATATCAGAGTTTGCCGATCACTGAACCCTTCTTTATCGTCAATGGGGCAGCTCCAATGGTGCTTACAGTCTGTGATCATACTAACAATAATTGCTGCGAGACATTTGTCCTTGACCCCATCGATTGTAATCCTAACAATTGTGAAATTTTCAGCGTAACTGTTGATCCTGAATGTACTGGCAATAATTTTCTTGTACATCTCGATTTTGACTACGACAACCCCGCATCCGATAGCTTCAAAGTGACTGGCAATAATCTGAACTTTGGTACCTTTCCATTTGATTCACTTCCAATCACCCTTGGACCCCTCAATGGCAACAGCAATATCAGTTGGGTATTCAATATCGAGGATAAAGGAAATCCTGCATGCAATGCTTCAGAAGTATTAGGCGTCTATCATTGTCCTCCACCATGTGATGTGCAGGCGATGGAGGCATTGGCCTTGGAATGTTTTGGAAACGAAGCATACGCACTGGAGATTGGTCTTGAAATTGAAGGGGAAGGGGATCTTGGTTTTGCTGTCTTTTCCGAAACCGGCTATTACGGTAATTACATGTACAATCAATTGCCCATCACGATACCTGCATTTGAAGGTTCTGGTGATTTTATAGACATCGTCTCTGTTTGTGACAACGAAAATTTGGGTTGTTGTTCTACGACGCCATTTGAGGCTTTACTCTGCGCGGGTTGCCTGATCTATAATCTCACAGCAACCCCACTACCCTGCAATGCGGAAGATGAAATATTTGTGCAAATCGATTTTGACCACCAAAATACTTCGTCGGAAGGATTTGAAATTTCAGGCAATGGAAATAACTATGGCCAGTTTGCTTACGAAGATCTGCCGGTACAGGTTGGCCCATTCCTTGGAGATGGCAGTCAGTATTTTGAATTTGTAGTGACAGACATCGTCAATTCACTCTGCTTTGAAGCGGTTGAACTTGGATTTATCGATTGCGATACCATCTGTGATCTTTTCAATCTTGTAGTCGAACCCGGAGCTTGTACAGGCAATAATACGTACATCCTGCATGTTGACTTTGATTACCAGGGTGTATCGGGCGTAGGATTTGATCTTTTTGCTAATGGTGTACTGTATGGTTCTTACAACTACGGACAGTTGCCATTGACAATTGAAGATTTCCCATCAAATGGCACAGGTACAGATGTGATCATGGTGTGCGAAAATGAAAGCCCGCTTTGTTGTGAGTCCTTATCCTTTACTTCGCCTGACTGTGCATGTAACATCTTTGATGCAAGCGTACAAAATCTGGGTTGCAATACTGACAGCACCTTTAGCGTATCGTTTGAGTTTTTCTATGAAAATTTGCCAGGCAACTCAGTTGATGTATTTCTGGACGGTGTGCTGATTGGTTTTTATAATGTGGAGGATATCCCATTGATGCTTGACATTCCAGAAGGTGATGGAACTGCTGTCCTCACGGTATGTGCCAATGACCTCAACAATTGTTGTGACCAGGTGGTCCTCGAATTGATTCAGTGTGAAACCCCTCAGTGTGGCATCTTTGATCTGGTAGCAGAAATTGGTGATTGCAATTCAGACTCCACTTTCCTCCTGGATCTTGTGTTTAACACCATGAACCTGCCAACTGATTCTATTACAGTCACCGCTAACGGACAATTTGTAGGTCAATACCTCATCCAGCCTGGGTTTAACAGAATTGAAAACTTCCCGGCGCTTGAAACTGAAACCACGGTCATTACCGTTTGCGCGGTTGGTGCTCCTGATTGTTGTGACACCTACACGATTGACAACCCGGATTGTTCACTTTTTGGCCAATGTCAGATTTTTGACCTGGTAGCTGATGCGGGTGAGTGTAATTCAGATTCTACCTACCAACTCGAATTTGAATTTAATAGCCTTAATCTGGACATTGATTCAGTCATCGTCACCGGCAATGGCAATTACATTGGACAGTTCCTCGTCAATGGTCAAAATATCGTAATAGAGCAATTCCCTTTCTTTGATGACTCTATTACCGCACTGGTTGTTTGTGCAGTAGGAGCACCCGACTGCTGTGACTCTTTCGAGTTTGTCACACCAGATTGTTCATTGTTTGGTCAGTGCCAGATATGGGATCTCGTGACAGACCTGGGGCCGTGTACCTCTGATACTACCTTCATCCTCCATGTTGATTTCAACTCAGTCAACATGCCGGGTGATTCAGTCGTGGTCACTGCCGAAGGAAATCTAGTAGGAATCTATGAAGCTAATCCCGATGGCTTCACGATTCAAAACTTCCCTCTTCTTGACTCCGCTATCACTGTTATCACAGTTTGTGCGTTTGGCGATCCTGAATGTTGCGCCACTGCACAATTTGAAACCCCCACCATTGATTGTGGTGAGGAATGCAACATTTTTGATCTGGTAGCAGATCCAGGTAGCTGCAATGGTGATTCTACCTATGCACTGTTTGTCCAATATTTTGCAGCCAACCTTTCTACGGACAGCGTGATAGTAAGCACCTCTGAAGGATATACAGGAACTTTCGCTCATAACCCGGATGGCTTCACGATTCCTGCATTCCCTGCTTACAATACCAGCCACACTACCATCACCTTATGTGCATTGGGAAGTGAAGACTGCTGTGACGTGTTCGAATTTGAAACACCTGATTGTGGACAGGAATTTGTTTGTGAATTTTACAACCTGTTTGCTGAAACGGGTGAGTGTACATCAGATTCTACCTTTGTACTGGACATTGTTTTCGAATCATATAATCTGCCGGGAGATTCTGTCTTTCTCTTTGCCAATAGCCAGTATCTGGGTACATACTTCAATGATCCGGAATTCATTCACATTGAAAACTTCCCTCACTTGCCAGGTGAACAAACCATCATCACTGTGTGTGCAGTCGGGGCTGTGGATTGCTGTGCTTCCTATACTTTTGAAACACCATCTTGTTCAAATGATTGCGTGATCAACGAAATTGTAGTCGACTTACAGGATTGCAATTCAGATTCAACTTTTAGTTTGTTCGTCAATTTCCATCACGAGAACGTCCCCGGTGGATTCGACATCTATGCTGGAGATACCTATCTGGGCTTTTACACATTAGAACAAATACCTGCGAACATCACCAACTTCCCTGCAAATGAAACCGGGAACTATGTGATCACCATTTGCGAAAGCGATAGCACCACCTGTTGCACAAGCCTTGAGTTCAACGGTCCTGTATGCGGTCCGAGCTGTGATATATTCAATGTTGAGTATACCCTGACTCCCTGTGACTCGGCAGATAACTTCTACTTTATACTAGATTTTGATTTTGTCAACGTTGGCGACGAAGGTTACAATGTAGTCGGTAACGGAAATGAATACGGCAATTTCAGTTATGAAAATGTGCCGGTTCAAATCGGACCTTTCCCATCTGATGATACAGATTATGAGTTCCTGATATTTGATGCAGCCAATCCAGGCTGTTTCCAGGTGATCAATCCAGGCGTCGTACAATGCCTTGTATCCACTATACCTGTTGATTATGATCAATTCTTTTCAGTATTCAACAACGGTACGATCCCTGGTATCTATGCCAAGAAAGATGTCGTGTTGTCCTTGTATAATGCGAATGGTAAAAACGTACTGTATCAATTACCGCTTTCAGCAGATGAGATGTATGAACTGAATGCGCAGCCTGCAGGATTGTACATGGCCACCATCATGAATGGAAAGAATATTTGGCCTGTGAAACTTGTGAAAGCAAGCAATTAACCTGACAACAATAAACAAATAAAAAAAAGGACTTGCTCAAGTAGAGACGCGATTAATCGCGTCTCTACTTGAGTAAGTCCTTTTTTAATTCCTCCTACATACCTACAAAGGTATATTTCCATGCTTCCGTTGTGGTGTTGCTTTCTTCTTATTGGCCAGCACGGCAAATGCCTTGATGATTTTTCGCCTTGAATCTTCAGGCAGGATGACTTCATCAATAAATCCTCTTTCTGCGGCCTGATAGGGAGTGGCAAACAATTCAGCGTATTCCTTTTCCTTTTCCAGTAAAGTAGCATGTGGGTCTTTCGAACTCTGGATTTCCTTCTTGAAGATAATTTCAGAAGCCCCTTTAGCACCCATCACCGCTATCTCGGCAGTGGGCCATGCAAAATTCATATCCGCTCCGATGTGTTTTGAATTCATCACATCATATGCGCCACCATAAGCCTTGCGCGTGATCAGTGTGATCCTTGGGACAGTTGCTTCACTGAACGCATATAACAGCTTAGCTCCATGTTGAATGATCCCATGCCATTCCTGATCAGTACCTGGCAGAAATCCCGGGACATCCACCAATACTAGCAAGGGGATATTGAAGCAATCACAGAACCTGACAAATCTTGCCGCTTTGCGTGAAGCATCTGTATCCAGCACGCCGGCGAGGTGCTTTGGTTGGTTTGCTACAATACCTATGCTCCTTCCACCCATCCTTCCAAAACCAACCAGCATATTCTGCGCAAAATGCTCGTGTATTTCCATAAAAGTGTCTGCATCCACCAGTTGCTCGATCACGTCCCTCATTTCATAAGGCGTGGCGACACTTTCAGGCATCATCGTCGCCAGAGCAGGACGTGATTCTTCCTGTGGCTTAAAATCAATGTTGACAGCCTTCGACTGACTATTTTGTGGCATATAGCTCAGGAGCCTCCTGATTTGCCGGATACAATCCACATCATTAGCTGCTGTCAAATGGGTTACTCCGGATTTGGTGGCATGGGTCATCGCTCCACCCAACTCCTCACTGGTGACTTCCTCATTCGTTACTGTCTTGACGACATTAGGTCCGGTGACAAACATATAGGAACTCCCCTCCACCATTATAGTAAAATCGGTCATGGCCGGACTATATACAGCTCCACCGGCACATGGGCCCATGATCGCGCTGATCTGGGGAATGACTCCAGAGGCGCGGACGTTGCGGTAAAAAATATCAGCATATCCACCGAGCGACCTTACCCCTTCCTGTATCCTTGCACCGCCACTGTCGTTCAGTCCGATCAAAGGAACCCCGTTTTCGACGGCCAGATCCATGATCTTACAGATCTTCTCTGCGTGGGTCTCTGAGAGCGCCCCTCCAAAGACCGTAAAATCCTGTGCGTATGCATACACTAACCGACCATCAATGGTACCGTATCCGGTTACGACTCCATCACCATAAAATTGCTGCTGGTCCATCCCGAATTCAGTCGTGCGATGGACTACCATCATTCCGATCTCCTCAAAGCTATGGTCGTCAAAGAGCAATCGGATGCGCTCCCTGGCCGTGAGTTTTCCCTTGGCATGCTGCTGATCGATACGGTCCTGGCCACCTCCTAGGTTGGCCAGATCCTGACGCCTTGTTAATTCCTTGGTTTTTTTATTCATTCGAATGGTAACTTAGCCGCCAAATTAAATAATATACCCGCAACATGACGAATAGTCTTCCAACCTCCCTGCCCTTATCAAAGCTAGTGACCGAGATGCAGGAATCTGCAACCCTCAAAATGGCCAAAATGGCCCGTGAACTGAAAGCCCAGGGAAAGGACGTGATTGACCTGAGCCTCGGCGAGCCTGACTTTGATACACCTGTGCACATCAAGGAGGCTGCAAAGAAGGCGCTGGATGATGGCTATACAAAATATACGCCTGTCAATGGGCTACTTGAACTACGCCAGGCAATCGTCAACAAACTGGCGCGGGAAAATGACCTGCATTATACTGTCAATCAAATCGTCGTCTCCAATGGCGCAAAGCAAAGTGTGTACAACCTTTGCATGGCTCTGCTTGATCCAGGTGATGAGGTTATCCTGCCTGCTCCCTACTGGGTCTCCTATGCAGAAATCGTAAAGATGGCTGGTGGAGTGCCTGTCATAGCCAACTCCTCTATTGAACAGGATTTTAAAAGCACTCCAGAGGAGATTGAAGCGCTTATTACAGACCGCACCAAGTTTATCCTGTATTCTTCACCCTGCAATCCTAGTGGCTCCGTATTCTCTTTTGATGAACTACAAGCACTCGCATTGATGCTGCAGGCGCATGAACATGTGTTAGTGGTTTCAGATGAGATCTATGAACACATCAATTTTACGGACCGCCATTATACAATAGCCTCTATGGAGGGTATGAAGGACCGCACCGTGATCATCAATGGGATGTCTAAGGGATATGCGATGACAGGATGGAGGCTAGGCTATATAGCTGGACCTGATTGGGTTGCAGATGCTTGTACCAAGATCCAGGGTCAAGTGACCAGTGGAGCAAGTTCATTTGGCCAGAAAGCTGCTGCCGTTGCTCTTGAATCAGACCATACGCCTACAAAGGACATGGTGAAAGCTTTCCATCAGCGAAGGGATCTGATCATCAACCTACTCGAACAAATTCCATTGCTCCTGGTTAATCGTCCACAAGGTGCATTCTATATTTTTCCGGATGTATCTGCTTATTTTGGCAGGACATCAACAGGAGGATATCATGTCAAAGACGCGGATGATATGAGCTTGTACTTGTTGGCTGAAGCACGCGTAAGTACGGTATCCGGTGTTGCTTTTGGAAATGAAAAATGTATTCGCTTATCCTATGCCACGTCGGATGAAAAATTGAAAGATGCTGCTGAACGAATTAGTAAAGCCCTATCTATTCTGATCTAATCACCTGACCAGGATAAAATCCTGCTCTTTGTACTGAAGTATCCTGATCCGCTGGTTTTCATAATAGAGGGGAACATTCATCTCCTTGGGTGCACCAGTAGTATTTTTGTATACAGGTTTGATATCAAAACCTGATGCAAGGCCATATGACTGCGGATCCATATGACCTATGAGGCCTTCCTGTCCATAGTCAGACAAACTTTTAGCCAGCCACATCATTAAGTCATAACCCAGGAAAGCATTGAGGTCAGGAATGGTGTGAAACTTGCGGTAAAACCCTGTTTTAAAGGACTGATAATCCGGACTGGCCACATCAATGAAGGAGGAAATGCTCAAATGAAGGGACAGGCTCTCCATGTAATTTGCATTGAGGTTGGTATAGCCGACCCATTGCGGCAGCCCGAAAACGATGGCCTCCCTGGTGTCCTTATCCGCATGAAGTTTCCGCATAAAGGCATTGACAAATGTCTCTTCAGATTTGAGGAAATACGGTAGAATAAAAATCGTCCCCTTTTCATCAGACATCAAATCATGCAAGTTTGTGTTGAGCATTTCCGGTGACGAATCTTTGATCACGAGTTCTTCAGCCTCCACACCTTCTGTCCTGGTGAACATTTGAGCTCTGTTTCGTTCGACCGGGTTATCTCTTGTGACCACAAATACTTTTTTATCACGCATCCTGTCACGGATGTAATCCGTAATGAATTGGGCGTGTGTGCTGAGCGCGGGATAAAGTTGGATGAGGAATGGATTGGTAGAATCCATCGTAAAAGCCGGAAGCCATGGCGATACGACCATGATTTCGTTTTTTAGTCCAAAGGAAGCAAGCGTTTCAAGATCTTTCTTTTCATAAGGGCCGATGATAACATCTGCATTTTGAACTTCTTCTTTGGCTATTAATTTAGGTAATGTCACAGCCGCTGCATCAGCATCGAAACTTCTTACTTTGATGGGCAACCCGATAGAATCTATCTTGTCCATAGCCATGCGCACACCTGCATAGTATTGAATAAACCTGTTCAATTTCGGATCCTGGTGCTCGCTGAACAATTCAGCATTGAGTGCATTGAAAGGTATCAGTAGCGCAATTTCAGCAGCCCCATGCTTAACAGGCTTATCCGGTTGGATTACTGCATCCGTTACGATAGGTGGTGTCTTGTCTTCAGTCCACTCTATCGTGTCAGTCTTAATAGCCTCGCGGGGAACCAGGATCACTGAATCCGAATCAGGATCGTACTGCTTCACATCATCTTGTGTGGTAACGGGAGGTTCAGAAGCCTGTGGTGGTTTCACCACAACACGCTTTGGCGTTGAACAAGAAAATATAGTGCATATCACCAGGCACAGTAGCAGTGCATTACTCCCACTCAATGGTTGCCGGTGGTTTGGTACTGATATCATATACGACCCTATTGATGCCCTTTACTTTATTGATGATTTCACTGGATATTTCCGCCAATATTTCATGCGGGATCTTACTCCATTCTGCGGTCATGCCATCAACTGAATTGACAGCTCGAAGGGCAATGGCATTTTCATAACTCCGCTCATCACCCATCACCCCAACGGAAAGGATGGGAAGGAATATTGCGCCGGACTGCCAGATTTTATCATACCAGCCATGCTTGCGGAGGATATCTGTATAGATGGCATCGGCTTCCTGGAGGGTGGCCACTTTTTCAGGGGTCACATCACTGATGATCCTTATGGCCAATCCTGGTCCTGGAAAAGGATGCCTTCCCAGTATCTCTGCGGGAATGCCTAGCGCATCACCAACCTTTCGCACTTCGTCTTTAAACAACATGCGGAGCGGTTCAACGATCTTCAATTTGAGATGATCAGGCAATCCTCCTACATTGTGATGAGACTTGATAGTTGCAGATGGACCATGAACTGAAATGGATTCTATCACATCCGGATATATGGTTCCTTGTCCCAGCCATTTTACGGCAGGGTATGCATGCGCTTCTTCTTCAAACACTTCGATAAACATCCTGCCGATCGCTTTCCTTTTCAACTCAGGATCCGTAATTCCGGCTAAGCCATCCCAAAACTTCTGACGCGCATCGATGCCATGTACCTTCAATCCCATCTCGGCATATTTGTCCATGACCAATTGGAATTCATTTTTCCTCAACAAACCATTGTCAATAAAAAAACAATGCAGCTTGTCACCGATAGCTTTGTGAAGCAGAAGTGCGCCGACCGTACTGTCCACACCACCGGATAACGCCATGAGGACTTCTTCGCCCTGTGTTTGTTGTTTTATGGTTTGGACACTCTCTTCGATAAACAAATCGGGTGTCCATCTTTCCTTGAGTCCGGCAATACCTCTTAAAAAATTAGATAACAATAGGTGACCATCGAGGGAGTGCGTGACTTCGGGATGATACTGGACGCAACAAATCATTTTATCAAAATGTCCTGGAAGGCTCGCATATGCGGCAACAGGTATACTGTCTGTTTCTGCAAGCAGTTCGAATCCTTCAGGTAACTCTAGAATAGTATCACCGTGCGACATCCACACCTGAGACCCTTGAGGTATACCTGAAAAGAATGGATGTTCAGGCCTGAGAACCTGCAGCCTTGCTTTGCCATATTCTCGTTTGTCTGAGCGGGCTACACTGCCACCAAACGTATCAGCAATATACTGAGCACCGTAACAGATACCCAGGATAGGCACTTTGCCAACCCAGGCAGAGAGGTCTGGTCGTAATGCATTAGCATCCCTTACAGAGAAGGGACTGCCTGACAAAATCAATGCTTTTACATCTGAAGGTATTTCTGCAGGTAAGGCATGATAAGGTATAATCTCACTGAAGATTTCCAGTTCGCGGACGCGACGGGCAATCAATTGGGTGTATTGTGCACCAAAGTCAAGGATGAGTACTTTTTCCTTCATCAGGGTATGGCTCTATATGTTGAATACAGGAAATACTATGATTGTATTTCCTGCAAAGTTTAATCCTGAATTATTCTTCCAGGAGGCCCCTGCCTTCCTTCTTAATCTTTCCTTCTTCTAGCATGGTCTTCATCAACTTATCCAAAATCCCATTTACAAAGTCCTTGCTCTTAGGGGTACTGTACTCCTTGGATATATCTACATACTCATCAAGGGTCACTTTGGTAGGGATGGTCGGGAAATACAGGAATTCCACCAACGCCATTTTGATAAGAATGACATCCAGCACCGCAAGCCGTTCCATATCCCAGTTCTTGAGCGTAGGTTCGATCAGTTTTTCCAATTCAGGTGCCTGTTCCATGGTCACCTCAATCAGTTTACGACCAAAATCAATTACGGTGTCGTTGTCAGGGAGATATTCTTCGAAGAAGCGCTCGTTGCTCTCTGGTAGTTGCT
The DNA here is from genome assembly GCA_016721905.1 of Candidatus Opimibacter skivensis. Lineage (GTDB taxonomy): Bacteria > Bacteroidota > Bacteroidia > Chitinophagales > Saprospiraceae > Opimibacter > Opimibacter skivensis. The sequence goes on from JADKHH010000001.1 coordinate 624,591, forward strand.
TGATAATCTTCTTGAGAGCACCAATGACCAGGGATTTATCTTCCTGCCAAAAGGAATATTGGTCATCCACCATCTCCTCATAAATCTCATTTTTACGCAGATCCCTGTAGATATCCAGTAAAAACTCACGATGCCTGGCATTATCCACTTCCTCCAGGACATAGGTCTTATATTCCGGTGTCTTGGAAAATGTATTGTACATCTTCATAAGTAGATCCTGGTCCAGTCTTGCGCCAAAGGACCGTTTATCAAAATAAGTCCTGAGTGCTTTGTTCTTGACCAGGCTCTGGATAAGTTCATTCTCGTAAAGCTTGGCATTCCAGAGGGGATCTTCGGGGCCGGGTCTGAGTTTAGCATGACGCGCATCTCTGTCTGAGACAGCCTGATGGGTGATTTCCAGAATGATGAAAAGGTTAAACAACAGACTTTCGTAGGCCAGATCGACGGCCTGGTCATAGCGGCGCAACAAATCCTTGTGGCTTACGCCGGGGTCACGATCCAGGGAATACAGCAATTGCATCACTTTAACCCTTATACTTCTCCTGCTTACCATATCGGATGTGCCTCAGTTGATTCAACGAACATTCGCGCAAAAATAAAACTTATTTGAGTTTACCCTGCAAGAACGAATAATAATTTATTAAATGTGATACATATTTTTAAAAAACCTTGATTTTAGGTCAGTTTAGAGTTACACTCTGCGGAAGTGAGCGAATATGCCACATTTCGATCACCTTACCACCCTGGATGTGGACTACACCCGGATTGGACCTGATAATCGTCTTAAGCAGGATATCATCAGCCTCATACCAATCATATTTACTTCCTATAGCCGCCTTAAATGATTCCAGCTTTTCACCGCCGGCCCCACCTGCTGCTGCATAGACTTTAGCTCCTTGCTTCATCACATTGTCCATCAGGATATTCACTTTACCCGTATAATCTTCTACATATCCTTTGTCCCATGCAAACACCTCCTTACTCTCCTTCCGTGTCCCTATCTGCTTGATGCTCTTAACCACCATGACACTATCGGGGCTCACCGTAACGGTATCCGTCTGCCAGGTAGTATCCGGCACCATGATTTCCTGGATTTCTGCGATGCCATCGAGTTTGTATGCCACGATGAGGAATACATGTCCTGAATCTGTCAGGATATCCTCAGCCACATCAAATCCATCCGGACTGATGATTGAAAACTCACTGACTTTGGTGGCTTCGATGGCTGGTTTCGTTTTTATCTGCTCCACAACGCCCCACTCTTCTTTTGGATAGCTGGCGAGGTTCTTCATATACTCGTCATTGGCAAGCACCTTGACTTCACCTGTCTTCTTATTCTGAAGTTTCCAGCCAGTGATCGTGACGGAGGCAGCTGCTTCTTCTTCAGCCGTTTTCTTCTGATACAAGTCAGTACCTACTGCAAATGGCCGGAAGTCGACCACCGGAAGTCCCCAATAAAAATTGCGAAGGCAGAAGAATATCAGTAAGGCAGTCGCAACCCAAATCGTAATCGAACGCGCTTTGGGAGATAAGAGCTGATGCATGTCTTTATGCCTAAACACAAAATATAAGGCAGGCATCAACAAAACCAGGTCCTTAAAAAAGGAAATCTTAGGCACGAGTTTGATGAAATCCCCAAAACATCCGCAGTCTGTAACCCGCATATTAGTCTCCGTATAAGGACCCCATTCTGAAAACTGGAAGAAGTTAACTCCACTCGGGACATAGCCTGTGAGGAATGTGAAACCTGTCAAAATGGTAAAGAAAATCACCAGGAGCAGAAACGCCCAACTGGTGAGTTTAGGTCTGTGTCCCAGCACCAGCATCAATCCCAGTACAATCTCTAACACGATCATGGTCACTGAAAAAACAAGGGATATACTGCTCAGGAAAGGAAACAGCGGGGCCATAAAGCTCATGGCTGTATCAGCAAAGGTGTATTCAAATTCTGTGAAATATTGCTCCATCTTGAAAGCTGTCCCCATGGGGTCAACTGCTTTCACCAATCCTGAAATAATAAACAGTATACCTGTGAAATTCTGCAGGAAAGTCATCAACCAATGCTTGTGTCCTTTCTTCAAGAGACCAATAATACCGGTGAGGATGGCCGCTGCAACAGCGATGTAGAGGATGAGCGTGAGTATGGTCATAAGGATTCTTGTTCTTCTAAACGGATAAGGGCAAAAACACAATAGTTGATGATGTCCATATAATTAGCATCAACACCTTCAGAGACAAGTAGCTGCCCATGGTTATCTTCAATCTGCTTGATGCGTAAAAGCTTCATCAGGATTAGATCTGTATAACTGCTGATCCGCATATCTCTCCAGATCTCCCCATAATCATGATTTTTGTCGCGAAACAACTGCCTCGTCTCACTGACAAAGGTATCATAAAGAGGGGCTAATTCAGTGACTGGTATATCCTGCCTGTCATCACTTCCCAGGGAATGCTGGATGAGCGCCATGAGGCTGTAATTGATCATTCCCACATATTCATCCTCTACCCCGTCGCTGACTTTACTTGTACCTTGTTCCTCTATATTACGAACCCGGGCAGCTTTAATATAAATCTGGTCCGTCAGGGAGGAAAGCCTCAATATCCGCCAGGCAGAACCATAGTCCTTGTTTTTACGAAGGAAAAGCTCCTTGCACCTGGCAATCACTGTATCATACTGGGTGAGGCTTTGTTCCACTGAAAAGATATATTATTGAGTGTTTTAAATTGCTACCGGATGAATATCAGTCATCAAAGTGATCAAATGAGGTACAAAGATTATCAAAAAATTAAATTTGACCTGTTAACAATACCTAAAACGGTCCATTGATGGAGTTTCTTTGGTGCATTACGGTAACAACCTGCATAGGCATTGGTTTCAAGCTATTCGGCCGTTTCAACATAAATACATTCAATGCCATCGTTATCAATTATACCGTCTGCCTGATCCTGGGCACCCTGATAGGCAAAGAACCCGGATGGCCTTTTTCCGGTGCGATTCTGCAGGCACAATGGTTTTCGTTTGATGTGATCCTTGGATTGATGTTTATCGTTGGTTTCAACCTTACGGCGCATTCGATCCAGCAGGCAGGAATCACCATGACCACTTTAATCCAGCGGATGTCCATTATCCTGACGGTCTCCTTCACGGTCATCCTGTTCCACGAACATTTTGGTTGGCTGGAATTGTGCGGCCTTTTGTTGGCGCTCATGGCTATCATTGCTATCAACCAGAAAACATCCTCCTTATCGCTTAAGCTGTCAGGACCCTTCCCACTAATTCTCATGGCAGTGCTAGTAATTTCCGCTGCTATTGAAATTCTTCTTTATTACGTAGAGAAAACCGGATTGGTTGGAAATGATCAAATGGCCTTTACTACACACGGTTTTGGATGTGCAGCTATATTCGGATGGGTTTCATTAGTCTGGCTGGCATTCAAAAGGAAACTAAAGCTAACAGGAAGAGACGTGATCGCAGGAATCCTTCTGGGCATACCTAACTTCTTTTCCATTTTTCTCCTGCTGAAAATGCTCAACCAGGGATGGAACGGATCACTGATGTATCCGTTGGTCAATGTATCTGTGTTATTACTCTCTACGATAGTGGCCGTCATTGCATTCCGGGAAAAACTAAATCGGCTCAATTGGATCGGCATTGGTCTTGCTTCAGCTGCCATCCTGGTCATCGCGTATGCACATACCACTTCCCATTGAAAGACCAATTCATGACATTGAAGTCCCTCTCTGAAGGGTATTATATGGAACGAGGCAGTAAATTCCATGCCTACGCCTTTCCTGTTCAGACGGAGGATGAAGTCCATAGTATTCTTCAAGTATTGAAAAAGGAACATCCTAAGGCAAGACATTTCTGTAGTGCATTGCGCCTGCATCCTGATGCTTCACTAGAAAGATCGAACGATGACGGAGAACCATCAGGTTCAGCAGGCAGGCCTATCCTCGGGCAACTTGTAAAACATGATCTGACTAATGTTTTCGTCGTGGTCGTCAGATACTTTGGTGGTACTAAACTTGGAATCCCCGGACTGATAGAAGCGTATAAAACAAGCACTGCAAATGCAATCAATGCCGCAATCACGATTGAAGGGAATGTGTTTAGTAAAGTGGCGGTCAATCTAACTTTTGAATCCTATTCACCTTTCCTCAATTTTTGCAAGCAGCATAGCATTCCTGTATTCGAAGAGTCATTTGATAATAGGGTTACCTTGATCATTGGTTTTAGAAAATCTGATGTTAAAGAACTTCTTCATGACGCTTTGAAAGAATACAGTAGAATGGATTTCATGGAACTTGAAGAATACGCCTCCTATCTTGATTTCCAGATTAGATTCCTTGATCAGGATCAGATATTGTAAACGCTCCACGCGATCATTGCAGACCTCCTGCAACAATAAAGTCATACTCAATAAAACAAAGTAATTTTACCCCGATATGAAACTCATCGGATTAACAGGAGGTATCGGTTCAGGCAAATCAACAGTCGCAGAACTTTTTCGAACACTCGGTATTCCTGTATATGAATCTGATCAGCGTGCCAAAGCCCTGATGCAAAACAATGCTCAGCTAAGGAATGAGATTATTGCCTTGTTTGGGCCAGAAGCTTATGATCCGGATACGAAGCTAAACCGTGCATGGATCGCTTCAAGAGCTTTTACTAATCCTGAACTTCTCAAACATCTCAACGAGATAGTGCATCCTGCCGTTTTTGAGGATTTGGTCGACTGGACTAGTGAAGAAACGCAACGTAATGCACCCTACCTGATTCAGGAAAGTGCGCTTCTATTTGAAGAACAACTGGCGAAAAGATTTTCCGCCATCATTCTGGTGGTCGCTCCTGAAGAAATAAGGATTGAACGAGTCAGGAAGCGTGACGGCGTTACGAAGGAGGATGTGCAGAAGCGTATCAATAATCAGTTGCCGGACATTAAAAAAATCCCAGGTTCAGATTACGTTATATACAATGATGGTGCAAGATCGCTGATAGAGCAAGTGATGGATGTACACAAAATGATTATTCTTATGCCCCAAATCCCTTGATGGGCTGACCCCTAAATCCCCTATGCTTCGACCTGCAAATGCACAACCTCGTGCGACAGCTCAGCAACCGGGGACTTAAAGAAAAAATTATGGTCGTTTGTCAAGTGCTAAAGGCTGAGATAACTTCTTCAATGATATCGCAGCACTCGTGCAACTGATCTTCGGTGATAACCAGTGGTGGTGCAAAACGGATGATGTTACCGTGAGTGGGTTTAGCTAGTAAACCTTTGGCAGCCATGGCCACACACATATCCCATGCCAGGTGGCCTTCTTCATCATCGTCTACCACTATCGCGTTGAGCAATCCTTTGCCTCTGACAAGCAATGCAACAGGATACTTTTCAATTGTCTTTTGAATACGCTCGCGGAAGATGATGCCAAGTTTTTCCGCATTCGCATCCAATCGTTCATCACGGATCACATCCAATGCAGCCATAGCAACAGCACAGGCCAATGGATTGCCTCCAAACGTAGATCCGTGCTCTCCCGGCTTTATGCAAAGCATAATCTCATCATCAGCTAAAACTGCCGATACCGGCAATACGCCTCCAGACAAAGCCTTTCCAAGGATCAGGATATCTGGTTTTACTTCTGGTTTATTTTCGCAAAATCCTTTGCAGGAACAATTACCACATGTTGCAAGCAATTTACCGGTTCTCGCTATCCCCGTCTGAACTTCATCTGCAATAAAGAGGATATTCTTCTCACGGCATTGTGCCTGGATAAACGGCAGATAATCCGCATCGGGTACGACTACCCCTGCTTCACCCTGGATTGGCTCAACAAGGATACCTGCAATGGTTGGGTCTTCAAGTACCTCTGCCAACGCCTGTTTATCATTATAAGGTACAATCACGTACCCTGGCATATAAGGCCCAAAGCCACCCGTGCTGGACGGGTCCGTGGAAGCAGAAATAACGCCCAGGGTCCGGCCATGGAAATTGCCTGAAACGAAAACAATTTTTGCGGTTTGGTCTGTAAGCCCCTTTTTAAGGTAAGCCCACTTCCTGCAGAGTTTAATAGCAGTTTCTACGGCCTCAACGCCTGAATTAGCTATCAGGGCTTTATCGTAATCGAAATAACTGGTGATATACTTTTCGAACGGTCCGAGTTTGTCATTATAAAACGCCCTTGACGTTAGCGTCAGCTGGCTAGCCTGTTGTGTCAGCGCACTGATGATCTTAGGGTGGCAATGGCCCTGATTGACTGCACTATATGCCGACAGAAAATCGAAATAACGCTTACCCTCTACATCCCACAGGAAAACACCCTCCCCTTTGGTCAATACAACCGGAAGCGGATGATAATTATGCGCCCCGTATTTGTCTTCCAGGGAGATAAATAAACTGGATTGATTAAGCGTATCAGTAGCCATTTGGAACTCTTATTTAGCCTTCAAAATTACCACTTTTCCGTGCATAAACCATTATGTCCCGTCGGGGTTTATATAGGATATCAGGTGTCAAAATGGCAGATAATCCCTATCTTTGCCTCCCTTTTAATCTATGAAAGCTATCGTTTCAGACCTTAAATCCATTGACGAAACCCGACAGGGTGAGGCATTCTATATGCCTGATATCGATGAAGTTAACGATATCAACCTCAAGCGATTTTACATAGAGAGTTATGGCTGTCAGATGAATTTCAGCGACAGCGAAATTGTGGCCTCTATCCTGGCTGAAAGCCAATACCACCCAACCCGGGACATCGAAAAAGCAAACCTGATTTTACTCAACACCTGTTCGATCCGAGAAAAAGCGGAGGAAACCATCCGGAAGCGTTTGCGCACAATTGACAAATTAAAGGCGAACCGCCCGGGCACCATGGTTGGTATCCTGGGATGCATGGCCGAGCGTCTCAAACAAAGCCTTCTGGATGATGAAAAACTGGTAGATCTTGTAGTAGGCCCTGACGCATACAGAGACCTTCCCAGACTACTTAACCGGGCAGAGGATGGAGATAAAGGCATCAACGTACTCCTTTCAAGGGAGGAAACATATGCTGATATTAGTCCTGTAAGGCTTGAAAGCAATGGAGTCACCGCCTTCATCTCAATCATGAGAGGATGTGACAACATGTGCTCCTTTTGTGTCGTACCCTTCACCCGTGGTCGTGAACGCAGCCGGGATCCCTTTACCATCGTTTCTGAAGCAACCCATCTCTTTGATAAGGGATTCAGGGAAGTAACCTTGCTGGGCCAAAATGTTGACTCGTATAAATGGCAGCATCCGGAAACCCACGAGACGTACACCTTTGCTCAACTACTTGAGCAGGTCGCCCGTATCCATCCGGATCTTCGCGTTCGTTTCAGCACCTCACATCCAAAGGACATGACAGATGATGTGCTGCATGCCATGGCGTCCTTTGAAAATATCTGCAACTATGTTCATCTGCCTGTCCAATCAGGAAGCTCCCGTGTGTTGGCACTGATGAACAGGACTTATGACCGGGAATGGTATATAAACCGTATTGAAGCTATCAGACGGATCGTTCCGGATTGTGCTGTTTCGTCAGATATCATTGCCGGTTTTTGTACGGAGACTGATGAGGATCATCAGGACACATTATCCATGATGGCCTGGGCTGACTATTGCATGAGTTATATGTTCAGCTATTCTGAAAGGCCCGGTACACTTGCGGCGAGAAAGTATAAAGATGATATCGATGAAGACACCAAGAAAAATCGTCTCAGCGAGATCATTGCTCTTCAACGCCAACTGTCGGCAGAGCATAATGCACGTGATGTAGGCAAGACATATAAGGTCCTGATCGAGGGAGATTCCCGGAAGTCTGACCTTGAGTTTAAAGGGAGAAATTCTCAGAATAAAATGATTGTGTTTCCAAAGCTTCCTGGATTTAAACCAGGAAGCTATGCTGATGTATTTGTAGAGTCCGCTAACAGCGCGACGCTCATCGGGCGCATCGTTCAATCTTAAAATAAACAGAACAGATGAACTCAGCAGCAGCAACAATCAAACAACGCTTCGGGCTTGTCGGACGATCAGAAGTCTACGACAGAGCGCTCAATACGGCTTCACGAGTTGCAGCTACTGATCTGACGGTTTTGATCACCGGAGAAAGCGGAGTGGGTAAAGAGGTCTTTAGTCATATCATCCACACGTTAAGCTCCCGTAAACACAATAAATTTATCGCTGTCAACTGCGGCGCAATTCCACAAGGCACTATCAATTCAGAACTTTTCGGCCATGAGAAAGGGTCTTTTACAGGCGCTACTGCTGATCGCAAAGGTTATTTTGAATCCGTAGATGGAGGCACTATATTCCTTGATGAGATTGGAGAAATGCCTCTCGACACTCAATCCTACCTGCTTCGGGTGCTGGAATCAGGTGAGTTTATCCGCGTAGGTTCATCTCAAACACAAACGACAGATGTAAGGGTTATTGCAGCCAGCAACATTGACCTGCTGAATCATATTCGGCAAGGAAAATTCAGGGAGGACCTGTACTACAGGCTCAACACCGTACCTATCCACATACCCAGCCTAAAGGAACGTCCTGAGGATATTCCAATCCTGATCAGGCGATTCGCTGTTGATTTTGCGGAAGCGTATCATACGGAGTCTATCCGGCTAGATGAGCAGGCGAAGAATTTATTGATGAAGTATCCCTGGCCAGGCAATATCCGTGAACTTAAAAATCTAATTGAACAGCTCAGCGTCCTTGCTGAGGATAAGAATATAGATGCCGAAGCACTGATTTCCATTGCGCCTCACATCACCAAAACCAATCTACCTGCGCTCAGCAAAGGCGCGGATGGTCTTCAGGAAAGGGAAATCCTCTACAAGCTCCTTTTTGATATGAAAGGGGACCTCCATGATCTCAAGCAACTCGTGTTCGAATTGATACGTGGCAACAATCTCCGTGTGCCAGAGACCGTTACGTTCAGAGCATTTAATGCTCAACCATCGGCCGGAGACTTCATCACACCTGATTCATGGGGAAGCAATTCGATACCTGAGATACTACCAACGACCAGCTTACAGGACAGAAATCCAATAATCATTGATGAGAAGAAATATGATAAATCAGAGCTCATCGATGACAACTTTGCGCTGGAGGATATGGAAAAGGATATGATTAAGAAGTCATTAAAGCGGCATGGCGGGCGGAGGAAAGAGGCAGCAACAGAGCTCGGTATATCTGAAAGAACATTGTATCGGAAGATTAAGCAGTATGATATTTGAAAGGGCTAAAGAAGCTAAAGAGGCAGAAGGGCGGAAAAGGCAAAATGGCAGAATGGTCAACAATGACAACTCGAAAAACGTAACAAGCCCCTTTAGGGGATTTAGGGGCAAAAGTGGATTTAAGGATCAATGAAAATAGAATGAAGGGTATAAAAGGTTTTTTACTGGTGCTGATCATCCTTCCATGGATTAGTGGATGTTATTATCTTAAGGGGTATAGCATTGCACCGGATGTTAAATCCTTTTATGTCGGCAACTTCAAGCTCACAGCATTAAACGCACCGGCCACAATCAATCAGACTTTTGCAGAAGCACTTAAGGATAAAGTGGCAAGAGAATCAAGGCTTCAGTTCACTGATCTTCATCCTGATCTTGAATTTAATGGAACGGTACAGAGTTTTATCGTCTCTGCAGTGGCGCCTAAGCCGAATGAACAAACTTCGTTTAACAGACTTAGCATACATGTAGCCATCGAGTACACCAATCACCTGGATGCGAAGGAGGACTGGAAGAAGACCTTTACTCATTTTGCTGATTTTTCAACAGACCAGAATCTATTGCAGGTTCAGGATGAGCTGATAACAATTATCTTCAACCAGATTCTGGAAGATGTCTTCAACCAGGCCTTTAACAATTGGTAGGCTGACCGTATGGAACAAAACAAACCGAATATCAAACCTGCCCCTGCTCTTCCTGAGGCGATCCATCCCGAGATAGGGAATGGTGCCGCTTGGGAAGAACGCCTCCATGAGCAATTGCTTCGGAATCCTGATCCATCCAAACAACTTGATCACCTGCTGATTCTGGATCACCTGCAGTTACGAGAGAGCCTTCAACCTGAAGCCACATTAGGAACTGAAGAACCAAAGACCGAGCCTTTTATTCCTGCTACTCATAAAATTGAAGATCCTTATCACAACCTAATCCAGGAGATTTATGAGGCTGATACTCATGAACAACTGACAGCGGATAGTAAACAGGTCACAAAAGGCAAAAAGAAAGGAAAATCCAAAAAGGAAGGGAAAACAAGCGAGGAAGAAAATCCTGATGGGTTGAAGGATAACCAGGAAGAGGAGAAAACCTCTCAGGCTGGTAAACTGGTCAGAAAAGCTGCGAAATCTGTAAAACGCCAGGAAAAAGAACAAATCAAAGCCCAGGAAACGAAATCATCTACTCCGGAATTTGAACTTTCACCTTTCACCCGTTGGCTCAAGGGCTTTTCGGGATCTGATTATGTGCACCCCTATGAAGATGATTTTGCCTTTGCCCAAGGGTCTGGCCCTTCCGGGGAAGGGATAACGGAAACTTTTGCTGATCTGTTGGCAGCTCAGGGCTATAAGGAGCAGGCGATTGAAATGTATATCAAGCTGATGGAAAAATATCCGGAAAAAAGTGGTTTCTTTGCAGCCAAAATCGAAGCCCTACAACAATAATTATCATATTCAATTGTCATGCTTAAGCTAATAACGATACTCATTGCCCTTATCTGCATCCTTCTGATGGCTGTTATTCTTATCCAAAACCCTAAGGGAGGGGGCGTTGACAGTACTTTTGGAGGCCAAAGTGCCAACCAGATGTTTGGCGCTGCCAAATCAGTCGATTTTATTGAAAAACTGACCTGGGGATTGGCCGCAGCTTTATTCAGCCTCTGCATATTTGCCAGCTTCTTTGTCAAGTAAGCAAAATCCTTCCCGTCACCCGATTTCATACTCTGGTAAACCTACGCTACAACACCTGTCAGCCACTTGGTTTAATTGCCATATTGTCAGCAGGCTCCTGAGTGCTGTATCTCCTTTTGGCAAGAATCACAAGGGTTTCCTTCGATAGCTGCAAATATGTCAGTCATAACCTGACTGGCACATCTTATGATAATGGAGGCTTGAAACACAAACCTATATTTTAAATCGTCAACAATAAAATCATCAAAATTCTATGAAACTCAAACCTATCAATGACCGGATCGTCATCAAACCCGCTCCTGCCGAAGAGAAAACCAAAGGAGGGATCATCATACCCGACACGGCAAAAGAGAAACCACAGCGTGGTGAAGTTGTAGCCGTAGGTCCAGGTAAAGAAGGTAATCTAATGACCGTTCAGGTTGGGGATATCGTACTCTATGGGAAGTATTCCGGACAGGAATTATCCTATGAAGGGGTTGATTACCTGATCATGCGTGAAGATGACGTACTGGTGGTCATCAGTTAAGACCCGTCAGGCTTTTTATTCTATTCAATTATCAACATTAACAAAGATAAAATCCAATAAAAATGGCTAAAGAAATTAGCTTTAATTCAGAGGCTAGAGAAAAACTCAAAGCCGGCGTTGACGCATTATGCAATGCTGTAAAAGTTACCCTGGGCCCTAAAGGCCGAAATGTCATTCTTCAAAAAAGTTTTGGCGCTCCGACAATCACTAAAGACGGTGTAACCGTAGCGAAAGATATCGAACTGGAAGATCCCGTACAAAACATGGGAGCACAACTGGTGAAAGAAGTTGCTTCAAAAACTGCAGATATCGCAGGAGATGGAACGACTACAGCAACTGTACTAGCCCAGGCGATGGTGAATGCCGGATTTAAAAACGTGGTGGCAGGTGCCAATCCAATGGACCTGAAACGCGGTATTGATAAAGCCACCAAGGCGGTGATTGAAGACCTGATCAAACAATCCGAAGTGATCGGTGATGATTATGAGAAGATCAAGCAAGTTGGTTCAATCTCTGCTAATAACGACGAAGAGATCGGAACGCTCATCGCTGATGCTATGCGTCGTGTTTCTAAAGACGGTGTCATCACTGTTGAAGAATCCAAAGGAACTGATACGTATGTAGACGAAGTGAAAGGAATGCAATTCGACAGAGGATATCTGTCTCCATATTTTGTGACCAATGCTGAAAACATGACCACAGAATATGAAGAGCCATTGATCCTGATCCATGACAAGAAGATCTCCAATATGCAGGAGATTGTTCCTGTACTGGAAAAAGTGATTTCTGCCGGACGTCCTTTATTGATCATTGCTGAAGATATCGAAAGTCAGGCACTGGGTGTTTTGGTGGTGAATCGTCTTCGCGCACAACTGAAGATTGTGGCTGTGAAAGCTCCAGGCTTCGGTGATCGCCGCAAAGCGATGCTGGAAGATATCGCCATCCTGACCGGTGGTACTGTGATCAGTGAAGAGAAAGGTTATAAACTCGAGAATGTTGAACTCGAACACCTTGGCCGTGCAGAAAAAATCACTGTTGACAAAGACAATACGACTATTGTCAATGGCCGTGGCACTGCTGACATGATCACTTCAAGGATCAATCAGATTAAATCACAGATTGAAACAACAACTTCAGATTACGACAAAGAGAAATTGCAGGAACGTCTTGCAAAACTCGCAGGTGGTGTTGCTGTCCTGTATGTAGGTGCAGCTACCGAAGTTGAAATGAAGGAGAAGAAAGCCCGCGTAGATGATGCATTGAGTGCAACACGTGCTGCTGTCGAAGAAGGTATTGTCACCGGTGGTGGTGTCGCTCTCGTCAATGCTATCAAATCAATTGCGACACTGAAAGGCGCTAATGATGACGAAACTATCGGCATCCAGATTGTGAAGAAAGCACTGGAAGCTCCACTGCGCACCATTGCAGAAAATGCAGGTGTAGAAGGTTCAGTCGTATTGATGGAAGTGGTCAAGAGCAAAGGAGCTACAGGCTACAATGCACGCACTGACAAATACGAAGACCTGAAGAAAGCAGGTGTTATCGATCCTACTAAAGTGACCCGGATCGCCCTTGAAAATGCAGCTTCAATCGCAGCAATGATCCTGACTACTGAGTGTGTGATCAACGATAAGAAAGAAGAGAATGCAGGAGGAGGCGGAGGTCATATGCACGGTGGCGGAGGCGGAATGGGTGGCATGATGTAGGCCGCAGATTAATCAGATTACGCAGATTACTGTTTATAAGAAATCCCGCCTCCTTTATTGGATGGCGGGATTTTTTTATTGCCCTTTAGAAAAAAGAAAAGGGCACAACGATGTTGTACCCTTTCTTTGATATTGTCCGGATGGAATTTATAATTATGCAGTAACGGCTACTTCCTTTACAGGAACTGTCCAGCCTCTCTTATCTTCAATAGTGCCAAAGCGCATTCCATTGATTTCGTCTTTGATGGAAGTGGACAACGCCCAGTTACTGCTGTCAAGGCGAATGAAATGATTGTCATATTTGATTTCTTCTACATTGGCGATCAAGGCTGCTGTACCGGTGCCGAAAACTTCTATCAATTCGCCTGCCTGATATCTGCTGAGCACTTCATCAATCGATAGGTCACGTTCGTTGACGGTATGTCCATTACCGCGCAATATTTCAAGTGTAGAGGCTCTCGTGATTCCTTTGAGGATCGTACCTGATGTGGCGGGGGTTACTATTTCATTGTTGAATACAAAGAAGATGTTCATGGTCCCAACTTCCTGTACAAATTTGTGATGAACGGCATCGAGCCATAAAACCTGATCGTATCCTTGTTCACGCGCAAGTTTTGATGGGTACAAGGCAGCTGCATAATTCCCTGCGGTTTTTGCTTCGCCTACCCCACCCTGTGCAGCGCGGATATAATGAGGCTCTACCAGTAATTTAATTGGCTTTGGATAATAAGGACCTACCGGCAGGCAAATGATCATAAACTTGTACGTATCTGATGCTTTCACACCGACCATTTCATCCGTAGCAAACATCAGCGGGCGGATGTACATAGCACTGCCTTCAATCTTTGGAATCCATTCCTGGTCTATGCCCACAATGGCGTGTATAGCTTCAACAAAAATATCTTCAGGAATCTCCGGCATACACATTCTGACAGCAGAAGCATTCATGCGCTTAGCATGCAGTTCCGGTCTGAATAGTAGTGGGGTTCCGTCCTTAGATCTTGAAGCCTTCATCCCTTCGAAAATAGACTGGCCATAATGAAGAGCCATATTCATTGGATGAATGCTCATCTTCTCAACCGGAGAAATTCTTGGATTAACCCATTGCTTTCCATCATAATCGATTTCGAACATGTGGTCACTGATGATCTTTCCAAATGGCAGATTCTGAAAATCTACATTTGCTACCCGTGATTCTTTGGCGTGATGAATGGTAAGGTCCTTCATTATCTTAGATTTGCTACAAAAGTAATATATTTCATTTTGTTCTCACAGTCAGCTTGTTATATATTTTAAAAGATTCTTTAATTCGTTGATTTGTTAATAATTTGTAACAAAATTTGGTCAATGCTACCTTACACAACCTATCGAATCCCGGAAACGGATAAAAACCAAACCGAGGCGTCGGACAAATGGCTCTGGATGATCATCCGAAAGCCGCTCACAGAGGCTGATACAGAGCTTCTCCTGAAGATTTCATCAGCCCTCAAGGCTGACTTTAGCCGTGACGTCCGTTTCATCCAGCAGCCTTCTAATGAAGAAATTTCGTTAGCCTCGCTGAGCCCAACCAAACCTAAGCTCATTATAAGTTTTGGCGTTTTGCCCTCTGAACTAGGTTTATGGATTGATCTGCACCGACCTGGGATGAGCTTACTGGAATCCTGCATTTTTATTCTCACGTTGCCTGTTGAAGAACTATCGAAACATGCCGCAGCTAAAAAAGAATTATGGCAATCCATGCAATTCTTCCTGGAGCAATAACCGAATGAACCATCAGAAACAACTTTTATTTGCAAGTGCCAACCGGCATAAACTGGAAGAAATCCGGCAGATCATTCCTGCTGCTTACAGGCTTTCAGGCCTTAACGATTATTCTGTTCATGAAGAAATACCGGAGCGTTTCGACACCTTTGAAGCTAATGCTACAGCCAAAGCATCCTATGTGTATAAGAAAACCGGAATCCCGTGCTTTGCTGATGACAGTGGGTTGGTCGTAGATGCCCTCGATGGGAGACCCGGTGTATTATCTGCAAGATATGCAGGTGAGCATAAAAGCAGTGAGGAAAATGTCAGCAAGCTATTATCAGAGCTTACGGGCATACGAGACAGAACAGCACGGTTTATTGCCGTCATTGCCTATCAGGAAAATGAAAAGGATGTGTTACTCTTCAAGGGAACTATAGAGGGAACGATTAACTATACCCCTGCAGGCGTAGGAGGATTTGGATATGATCCAGTATTTATTCCCTCAGGTTTTGACAAGACTTTTGCGCAGTTATCGCCGGGATTGAAAAACCAGATCAGTCATCGTGCTAAAGCGATAAAGTTATTTCTTCAATACCTTTCTGAGAAAGGTTGAGATTTGTGTAATGAAAACTATAACTTGGTCAGGATAGTAAATCCACAATGACCGCTGTACCGAAACAAATGCTCGCTATACCATTCGTTTCAAAAAAAGCCTGATTAATCTTCTCCAGGTTGTACTTAAACACTAAGCGGTGTTGCCAGAATAACAATCCTGCAAAACCGAGTGCTCCAATCCAATGAAGGATTCCAAAACTCGGGAGCAGTTGGCTCTGATACCAGGTAATCACAAACAACATAACAGCGCAAAGAGAATGGATGGTCATTGCTATTTTTTTTGCCTGCTCTTGCCCAAAACGGGCCGGTACTGAATGAAGACCGTTTTGACGGTCAAATTCTTCGTCCTGCAATGCGTAGAGGATATCAAATCCACTAACCCACAACATGACCATGATACCGTACATAACAGGCAAGAAATCAAATTTTCCGGTCACGGCGATGTAAGCGCCAACAGGTGCAAGTCCAAGCCCCAGGCCAAGAATAAAATGGCATAACCAGGTAAATCGTTTGGTGTAACTATAGCCGAGAATAACCAGTAATGCTAACGGTGACAAGTAAAAACACAATGGGTTGATCAGGAACGCTGTCACCATAAATGCTGCGGACATCACGATTACCATTGTTAATGCAGCTAAAGGTTTTATAACCCCTGACGGGATCTCCCGTATGACTGTCCGCTTATTCTTTGCATCAATATGCCTGTCCACATACCGGTTGAACGCCATGGCTGCACTTCTGGCAAAAACCATACATAAGAGAATATATAAAAATACTAACCAGTTGATCTGGATATCTAATGTCTTCAAACCTATGAAAAAAGCCAGCAGGGCAAACGGAAGCGCAAACACTGTATGCGCAAACTTAATCAGGGATAAGTACGCCTTCATAACCTTAAAATAAAAATGCCTGTAAAGAAAACATCTTTACAGGCACTTTAAGCTGTAATAACCTAAGTTACGTTATTATTGTTTTGGTGGAGCTGCTGGTTTAGCAGCCGGAGCGTTAGGATCCTTTTCAACATTTCCTGAAATATTAAGGAACGTCTGGGCAGGAACTGTATTCGCGTTTACGGTTACCCTTTTGGTTTGCTTGCCTGGCTTGCCTTTGCTGTCAAATTCTACATCGATGACACCTGATGCTCCAGGAGCGATCGGCTCTGATGGCCATTTAGGTACAGTACAACCGCAACTGCCCTTTGCACTGCTGATAATCAGCGGCTCTGAACCGGTATTTTTAAACTTATAAGTGTGTTTTACTTTTTCGCCTTCCTTCACAGATCCGAAATCGAAGTCATTATGCTCAAAAGACATAGTGGTGGTTGGTCCGGTTGGGGTCTGGTTTTCAGCAGACAAAGCTGTTGGCTGAGCATTTGGATCAGCGGCAGTTGGGGCAACTGTTCCATCAGCTGAGGTGGCGAGGCTCTCTCTTGCTTTTGCGCGTGCATCATCTGCATCACCCTGGCAAGCGATCATCGTCAACGAGGCAACTAAGACTAATGCTGCAAATAAATTCCTGAATAGATTCATTTCTGAGATTATTTAAAGGTTACTGAATTACGGGGTCAAAATTAGGATAAGTATATATATCTCGAAAGTTTGGATGTATGACTTGCTGTTAATAAGGTGTGAATCAATGCTTTGATAAATACACCAGGGATGGGTTCGATTCCACCGAGATAACTTTATATTTGCACCCTGATTGGTAAAAGGCACCAACCATAATTGCTGATTTTATAGATCAGTATTGCTTCCTCAAATCATGGTCCCGTAGTTCAACGGATAGAATAGAAGTTTCCTAAACTTTAGATGCAGGTTCGATTCCTGCCGGGGCTACTCCTGCAAGGGGCAAGGAGCAAGGGGCAAGGGGCCAAGAAAATTCCGATGATAATATCTTCGCGATTGCAAAATTCATTCCTCGATTTGACTTTAACTTAGCAGTTTTCCTTGCTCCTTGCTCCTTGCTCCTTGCTCCTTGCTCCTTGCTCCTTGCCTATTCGCCCCACCTAAAAGTATCCACCTTAAACCCAGCCAGGTCAAGGACCCTATCCACCACCGTCAGGCAAGCTTTTTCAATCGTATCTGCCCCATTGTAGAATGAGGGTATAGCAGGACAGATAATTGCTCCGGCTTCTGTCAGTTTTCGCATATTATCAATATGGATAAGGCTGAAAGGTGTTTCCCTGGGTACAAGGATCAACTTCCTCCTTTCCTTGAGCATGACATCTGCTGCGCGCGTCATCAGATCATCCGAAAGTCCATGCGCCATCCTGGCCATCGCACCCATTGAACATGGGCAGACAATCATCGTTGTAAATCTTGCTGAGCCGCTGGCAAATGGCGCAGTAAAATCTCTTGGGTCATAAACCGTATGGCCATAACTGGCGATACTTCGGTCCTTGATTTCCAGTCCCCAATTGATTTCAGCGTTTGGGCTGGTCACAATGCCAACCTCATCGTATTGATCTCGTATTTCTGAGAGCCTGTCCAGTAAAAGCTTTGCATAAATGGAGCCACTTGATCCACCAATACCTACTATGAGTTTATACATATCTTTGTACCTATATCAAAACATTAATATAATGTCTTTATTGAAGTATTGTTTAGCCACCGGCCTTTTATTCGTCACGCTACAACTCAGCAGCCAGGAAGTCAAATGGATGACATGGGAAGAAGCTGCAGCCGCCAATGACAAACAGCCTAAAAAGATATTTGTAGATGTGTATACCAACTGGTGTGGATGGTGCAAGAAAATGGATGCCTCAACTTTTAAGGAAACGGATGTAGTCAAAATCCTGAATGAAAAATTTTATCCTGTTAAACTCAATGCAGAACAAAAGGAAAGTATTTTTTGGCGGGATGTTGAATTCAAATGGGTCGCAGGTGGCAGGGATGGGGTCAACCGACTTGCCTATGAACTTCTGGATGGACAGATGTCCTACCCTACCTATGTAATCCTTGACGAGGAATACAGCAGGATACTTGCTTCTCCAGGATATAAAGATGGACCTACGCTGATCAAGGAGTTGAAATTTGCTGCCGAAGAGCATTATAAGACAACTACCTGGCCTGCTTACAAAGTGAAAAGTGAAAAATGAAGAGTGAAAAGTGAGCAGTTAAAAGTTAGCCGTAGAAATTTATAATTCTTAGCGCAGTGATGGTCTCCTTGCCCCTTGCTCCTTGCCCCTTGCTTTCATCTCTTTGCCCTTTGGTCTCCACACCCTATATTTGCACCTCTTAAAATGGCTCCATAGCTCAATAGGATAGAGCAACGGTTTTCTAAACCGTAGGTTCCAGGTTCGAGCCCTGGTGGAGTCACTTCTTCAACGTTTAAAAAGTCTATTGTGCCTCTACCCCAGATAGATCCTGCTGATGTCCGGATAGAACCTGGCTGGAAAGCACATTTACAAACGGAATTCTCCAAGCCATACTTTGCAGGGATCAAGCAGTTTCTCGCAGACGAAAAAGCAAGAGGTAAGGTAGTTTTCCCTCCGGGACCCTTGATCTTCAATGCCTTTGACCAAACGCCTTTTGAAAAAGTAAAGGTGGTCATTCTAGGACAAGACCCATACCACGGTCCTGGCCAGGCGATGGGGCTTTGTTTTTCAGTTCCCAGGGAGATACCAGTTCCGGCTTCCCTGAAAAATATCTTTAAAGAGATCAACAGGGATCTTGGCCTCCCTATTCCCCGGCACGGAGATCTGACCTCATGGACAACCCAGGGGATATTTCTGCTAAATGCCATTTTAACTGTTGAAAAAAACCAGGCGGGGTCGCACAGCAAGATTGGCTGGCATCTTTTTACTGATGCTGTGATCAAAACGCTCTCAGACCATCGTAACGGCCTTATCTTTCTGCTATGGGGCAATTATGCCCGTTCAAAGAAACCGTTAATTGACCCACAAAGACATACGATCCTGGAAGCTGCACACCCTTCCCCGCTCGCCAGGGATGCTTTTAAAGGTTGCTGCCACTTTTCAAAGACAAATTCAATACTATCTAACCAGGGGGAAACTCCTATAAACTGGTCACTGGATGAATGATTCCTTTTTCAACAGGTTACAATCCTTAGCTGGAATAATGGGTGCTATAGGTGTGATATTTGGTGCTTTCGGAGCCCACTTCCTGAAGTCACGACTTGATGCAGGTGACCTGGACACCATTAAAACTGGAGTTCTTTATCTTTTCATCCATACCCTGGCCACTTTATTTGTCTGTCTGCGCTCGAAACAGCAACCAGGTTCCAGACAACTCCGGATAGCAGGTCTTGCTTTTGTCTTTGGCAGCATTATGTTTTCCGGCTCTCTGTTTATTATAGGAACAGCCTCGTTAACAGGGTTTCCTGTTTCAACCATAGGCTTTATCACACCTCTTGGCGGACTCTGTTTTATCCTGGGCTGGATTTTCCTGGTTTTCCAAAAAAGCAACTAGTTTATTCCACATTGTGGATTTTTTATAAAAAAAGTAAACAGATTATAAATATCTGTATATTTCGCAATCAAAACAGGCTACTAAATCTTTACACAATACTAAAAAATCAAACTATGAAAAAAATCGTTCTACTTTTCTCAATGCTGTTTATTCTCGCGATCACGAATGAAATGAAAGCGCAGGATTACAAGAGTGCCATTGGTTTACGTTTTGGCTATCCGGTTTCTATCTCGTACAAAACCTTCCTGACGGAATCCAACGCACTTGAATTACTTGCAGGTTACAGAGGTTATTCCGGGATCTACAGTTATTTTTCTGTGGGTGCCCTGTATGAAATCCACAAGCCTATTTCCGATGTTGAGGGCCTGAGTTGGTACTATGGCTTTGGCGCCAGTGTTCAGTTTTTCACCTATGACGATGACTACTTCTTTGATGATGATAATGGTAGTGTAGGCCTTGGTGTTAGCGGTGTGATCGGCTTGGATTACAAATTTCCTAGTGCTCCAGTCAATTTGAGTCTTGACTTTATGCCTACCTTCCGTTTCGGAGGATGGGATTCCGGTTATTATTCATGGGGTGCGCTTGCAGCAAGGTATGTGCTGAACTAGTCAACATTCCCGTACAAATAAAAAAGGCTGTCCAATCATTGGGCAGCCTTTTTTATTTGTACGGAATTGGATTTATTTCTACCTTAGGATAAAGCAAATAACAAGTGTAACCGATTGCCTTTCACCCCTAACTTACCTTCCATGACCTTTGCTGCCCGTATTCTGCTTTGTTGCATACTTATCTTTACACCCAAGGCAAGTTTTTGCACTCCAGCCAGCAACACTGAAGATTTTGTTGCCGGAAAACTCACGATGGTTGAATATGTCCATTCCACTCCCCTATCAAAGCATGAATTAAAAAAGCAGAAAAAAGAAGAGCGAATACTTCATCGTGTAGAGAACCTAATGTTCCGTTTAGAAAAAGCGATTCATGCTAAAATGCAAAAGAGTTCAATCAACGGCATTAGTGATCCTGTTGACCGCTGGCTCTGGATCTGGGGTATTTCCTGGGGTATAGGAATCCTTATCACCATAATTGCAGGTGGTGCTGTTGCCGCCACAGGGATAGGCATTATATGGCTTCTCGCTTTTAGCGTGGGTGCTGTATCGCTTATTCTCTGGCTGATCAAGAAGTTTGGCTAACCTTCACCTAAACCTTCGCCTTAGCCTTCGCCTTAGCCTTCCATAACATTTTAAGCTTCCCTTAATTTCCTTTAACGCACCCTTACGAAACCTTGTGAGGAACGATGCCGTCATCCTTGTAACTAAAACATACAGCCATGACAACGAATGCATCTCTTCGAATCCTTAGTGCTGCCGCAGGCATGTTTCTATTGAACATATCCCAGGAAGCACACGCACAATCCAGCATTACTGCAGTTGCATCTGTTGGATCCACCAACGTCGAATTGAACGGATCAGGAATTCTAGAAATAGCGGATCCGTACATCAAACCGATCACACAGTATAGCGTAGGCCTTCAATATGAGAAGGCACTCTCCCGTCACTTTTCCATGATCACGGGTGCGCAATACAGTTCCAGGGGTTTTGGGGTTCGTGAACAATTCGATATCACGGTATTAGGCATCGATGTACCTCTTGGTGCAAGTATAGAAACCAGGCTGAACTATGTGGAAGCGCCATTAATGATCAAATACAATTTCACCGAAAGTGGAGTCACCCCATATCTAAAGGCCGGCGCTTCTGCAGCCTATGCCTTAAATGGTAAAATCACTCCAAAGGTGCAAGCCATTATCAACTGGTCACTGCCATCGATCAACATCAATCTTGATAATGACCTGTACAACAGATTTGATATTTCCGCTGTAGCCGGAGCTGGTGTGAGCATACCTACAAATACATTTGGAGCAATCAACCTGGAGGTTGGTTACAGGCACAGTTTGAACAGCATGTTGCAAGATAATATCGCAGACATTGGTATCAAGTCCCATGGTTTTTCAGCAGGTATAGGCTACACGATGATGTTTTAAACGGTTTCATTCATTTCATATTGATCTTAACGGGTGCATTGGAATACAATGCACCTGTTTTGTTTTCCACAGCAGTAACAACCAAGGAAACCAAAAGAAAAAAAATGATAAATGAAATGACTGTAAGAGGACTATGGGAGGACTTCAACTTCATCCTCTTCTTTGCGTCGGTTCCGCCACCAGATGTATCCGATCGTTCCCATCAGGGTGTATGGCAGTGCAAGCATATAGAGAATACCGGCATTCAACCCTTTCCCGGTAGTCCCACCGTTCTTCAGATTAGATTCAGCTGACATTTTACACATTGGACATTGAGCAGAGGACTCATAAGACGTGAGCATTCCCATTATGGCTATCGCCAGGATAATGACAATACGATGCATCTTTTTCATTGTGTAAAATTAAGTGAATTCGCGGCATTTACCTGCAGGGAAGCAGAAAAAAATAAACGAGCGGTCCGGTGGCGGCAACATAAAGCCAAACCGGGAATACCCACCTGGCCATCTTGCGGTGCCTTTCATAATCTCCACAATACCCTCTGATAAAGGTAAGCAGGATAAAAGGAAGGCTCAAACCAGCCAGGATGATGTGACTAAAGAGAATGAAATAATAAACTTGACGGATAACTCCCTCCTTGCAGAACTCAATCTCCTCATTCGTA
The DNA here is from genome assembly GCA_016721905.1 of Candidatus Opimibacter skivensis. Taxonomy (GTDB): domain Bacteria; phylum Bacteroidota; class Bacteroidia; order Chitinophagales; family Saprospiraceae; genus Opimibacter; species Opimibacter skivensis. The sequence continues at coordinate 647,248 of JADKHH010000001.1, forward strand.
AAATGGTATCCCACATAAGAAAGCAGGAATCCTGCGGAAAGGCCCATCGCCACATAAATACTACGACGATGTGCTTCGATGTTCTTATTCTTTATAAAATAAAAAGCAGACAGCAGTGCAAGGGTCACTCCGGTATTAAAGAGGGCATTGAGTCCGGCCAGAAAGCTCAGATCTGCTGAAATGTCAAACTTATATCTACGCATGGCACCTACAAGTAACCATACGATCACCGTAACAACCCAGGCTACCGTATTAAGCCTGCTAATCTGCTTCTGTTGTTCGGCCGTCCTCATTTCTTATCTCCTCTCTTTAGTTCCACCTTTTCCTGACGCTCCCGGGGCAGCAACAAGGACATGTGCTCAACAAGCATACGTTTTTCATCGGTTGTGTTGACGGCATAATAACTTCTGATCACTCCCTTTCGATCCACCAGCGCGAAAATTTTATCCTTCTCCCAAAGCGACTTCACAACGTTACACAAAGCAACGCTGTCTGCGCAAGGGATGACATACCAGTTTTTATGCGGTTCCTGAAGTAAATTTGCTGATCCTGCCTGACATGTATCAAGGATGATAAACGCTGCCTTACCCGTTTCTTTGAACTGAGTGTATAGTGCATCCAATACATCTTTCTGGCCCTTATCATCCGTACCACATGATGCATAGGTCATCAGGGTAACACGACCTTCCAGACTGTCCGCAGAAAATTTTCTACCATCGGCCAATACACAAGCACCTGATGGAAATGGGTTGGTTCCATTCATTACGGCCTGCGCATCCTTACGCCAGTCCAGGCCGGACTGGAGATAGTACCATGATACGAATGGAAGCAGGAAGAGGATTAAAACAATGGTAACCAAAAACTTCCTGGACATGCCGCAAACATTATAATCTAGATAAAGTCAAATTTCGTTTAGCAACAGGCATGTTGCGCAACCGCAGGATGACTAATCCTATCCTTAGGAAACCAAAAAGATCTTAGCTGAAAGTGCTACTTAGAGACCTCTACTTTGGATCGTTCCTGTACAGTCTGTCTATTACCCTTCCAGGCATCGCCTTCATACAAGAAGGCAATGATGGCCCAGATCAGCAGGCACACTGGTAACATCACACTTAACATGAGTCCTTTCGCTTCGTACTTCATATGCATGAATTCAAATACGATCAGATAGGCCTTATATAAACTCATACCGATCATCACGGTATTCATGATCAGCTTAGGCGCATGCAAACCTTCAATGATGTATCCTTTACCTGTGAGGGCGACCAATACTTCAACCACCGTAACCACCGCAAGGATGATAATGGTCTTTAAGGCGATCTTTTTTGCTCCAGTATAATCGTGTGCCATTCCTGTGTTATTTTTTTGTCAGTCTTTTATGATGCGATGATGCGAAAAAGTAGTTGTCCTAAAGGAGATAGAAAACGAGGAATACAAAAACCCAAACCAAATCGACAAAGTGCCAGTATAGTCCGATTTTTTCCACCATCTCATTTCCATTGCGCCGGGCTACATAGATTCCGCTCAGAACATTGATCAGAATAATCAGCAGGAATACGACTCCTGAAAAAACGTGGAAACCGTGGAAGCCTGTGATAAAAAAGAAAAGCGCACCAAAAGCTTTCGGACCAAATGATTCTGATTTAGTACGGCCTGCATGTTCTCCATCGGATACGATATACTTCCTGTGAATATATCCTCTTTCATCGACGACTGCATCAGGATAGTCACCGGGTGCTTTGTAAGCATGTCCCCCGTGACCAGCTGCATCTGCATGTGCGGCTTCCTCGCCATGGGCCGCAGTCTCTTCTGTATGATCTGCAGCTGCAGCATGCTCACCACCAAAAGTTGCTTTATGCAGGAGGTAGGTAGTACCGGCTGCGAAAACTTCTGAAGATTCCTTACCCTCTGCATCGAGATAGATACCGGATTCAGTATGTGTGCCGAAAGGATTGGTTGTCACACTCATGTGCTCTTTACCAATCAGTGTAGTCCACTCCCATGCCTGACAACCGAGGAATCCAAGTCCACCAATAATAGTCAAGCCCATCCAAATAGCCACTCCTCTCCGGTTTTCCCGATGGCCTTCCTGAACCGCTCTGATCATCGTAAAGGAACTGAAGAGCAGGACGAATGTCATCAGCGTAACGAAGAGCAGTGGGTGGTGTCCTTCGAGAAAAGGGAAAGTACTGAATACATAATCCGGTACCGGCCAGCTTGGCATACTAAACCTAAGTGTTCCGTATGCGATCAGGAAACCTGCAAATGTAAATGCATCTGACAGCAAAAAGTACCAGATCATCAGTTTGCCATATCCTACTTTAAACGGATATTCCGCGCCGTCCCAACTGGCATTGGCTGTACTGTCGTGGTCCGTGTGTTTCTTGTCTAAGGTATCTGTAGCCATTTATCTAAAAGTAAATCATTGGATCAAAAGAAATAAAAAGAGATAGAGCCAAAGGAAATCAACGAAATGCCAATAATGGAGCACCAGTTGAAATCTCCTTCTTCTTTTTTCAGTGGGTTTATACTTCAATGTAAAAGCATGCAGCATCGCTACGGTGAGTGCAAACACACCTCCGATGACATGCGCAGCGTGAATACCAGAGATCACGTAGAAGAATGATCCTCCCGGATTGCCGTCTAGCGCCACACCGATAGAATACAATATATTCCATCCCTGGTATTGCATGATGATAAAACCAATTCCCAGCAATACGGTCAAAGGCAGTAACAGTTTGTACATGGTTTCCTTTCCATTGCGGAATGCCCAGTAGCTGCCATGCAACGTAACGCTGCTCAATAATATGACCACGGTACTGTAATAGAAGATATCCGGCATCCTGAACTCAAGCCAATTGCCCGCTGCTTGCCTGACGATGTAGGCACTGGTCAGTGAACCAAACATCATCACCATACTTCCCATCGCAGCCCACAATGCAAACAGGGGGGCATGAATACCCTTCCTTGTTTTCTGTTCCATGATGCCGCTGGCAGTACCTGTATTCAATTCAGTTTATATTTTATTGTATACCCCACCAAAGCACTAGTAGTGCTAATGGAAGAAATATGAAAGATGAAAACATCAGTGCACGTGCACTGGCTTTGTCAAATCGTCTATAAAAAACCCATGCTCTCCAGATAAAATACGAAGACACGAGTACAAGCCCAATTGCTCCCCAAATGGAAATCAATTGCATCATATAACCGATAGCAATAATCGGTATTAACAGGCAGGTATAAACCAACGTTTGTGTTCCAAGTCGTCTGTCTATTTCGCCATTGTCTTCAGGTAGTAGTTTATATCCGGCTTTCTTGTATTGATCATAGGATAAGAATCCAATGGACCAGAAATGCGGAAACTGCCAGATAAACTGGATTGCAAATAAAAACAAAGCTCCTGTTGTCACTACTCCATCATGAGCTATCATCCCAATCAAAGCAGGAAGTGCTCCCGGGATAGCCCCGACGATTACAGAAACCGGACTGTAGCGCTTTAAAGGCGTATACAGGAATGCGTAGGTCACCAGAGACAAAGTACCCAGGAAAGAAGTAAGTGGATTCAACAACGCCAGCAAAATGATTCCAAAGAGACTAAAAATACCTGCAATGACCAAAGCCGAAGAGGGGTTCCACCTTCGCGCGGCTAATGGACGATTGGAGGTACGCTCCATCATTCGATCATAATCTGCTTCCAGTATCTCATTGAGAATATTGGCAGCAAACGTAATCAGGAAACCACCTGCCATCAGCACCAAAAAAGGCACTAGCCGTATCTCACTTCCTGCTGCTATTCCATAGGCCGCAAGAGATGAAAATACAACGAACGTACTCAGCCGAAACTTGACCAGGAGTTCAAAATCCTGGATCCAGTCTCTGAGTGTGATCGACGCAGTCCTGATTTGTACTTGTTCTTTAGCTTTCATCAATGATTTTCAGCTTCTGCTTTTTCCTTATCCGTAAGAGGTAAATGCTGCTGGATAAAATCCTTTTCCGCACCTTCCTTACTATAGTCATAAGCCCATCTGTGAACAGTTGGGAGGTTGCCCGGCCAGTTACCATGCCCTGCGTGGATTGGTGTTGTCCATTCTAGTGTATTTGCACCCCAAGGATTCTGGGTCGTCATTTTACGTCCGTACCAGATACTGTAGAAGAAGTTGAATACAAACAACAACTGGGCAGCAAACACAATGATAGCGGCAACGGTAATGAACTCATTGAGCCCTGCGAAATGTCCGAAAGCATCAAATGTATCAAAACGATAGTAGCGCCTTGGCACACCTGCCATACCGATATAATGCATAGGCCAGAAAATGGCATACGCCCCAACCATCGTAACCCAGAAGTGAATACGGCCCATTGTTTCATTCATAAAACGGCCATACATTCTCGGAAACCAATGATAGACGCCTGCAAACATTCCGAAGAAAGCTGCAATCCCCATCACAATATGAAAGTGGGCGACAACAAAATAGGTGTCGTGCAACTGAATATCAATCGCTGAGTTACCCAGGAAGATACCTGTCAAACCACCTGAAATAAACATCGAAACAAATCCGATAGCAAAGAGCATCCCGGACGTGAACCGGATATTTCCCTTATACAAGGTGGATATCCAGTTAAACACCTTCACGGCAGAAGGTACTGCGATGATCAGGGTGAAAATCACAAAGAAGTTTGATATAAATGGATTCACACCGGACATGAACATGTGGTGTGCCCATACGATAAAGGAAAGGAATCCGATAGCCAGGATAGAATACACCATCGCCTTGTAACCGAAAATAGGTTTGCGTGAATGCACGGATAGCACCTCACTGGTCAAGCCCATCGCCGGGAGGATAATAATGTATACCTCAGGGTGACCCAGGAACCAGAATAAATGCTGGTATAAGATCGGACTACCACCTACATTTTCTAGAGCATGACCATTGACAAATATTTCACTGAGGTAAAAGCTGGTTCCCATTCCCCTGTCAAACATGAGCAGGAAGAATCCAGAAACCAACACAGGGAAGGAAAGAATACCAAGGATAGCGGTTACCAGAAGTGCCCAAACGGTGAGAGGCATCCTCCATAAACTCATTCCTTTGGTTCTGAGGTTAAGGACAGTAGTCACATAATTGATACCCCCGAGCAATACAGATACAACAAAGAAGGTCAAACTCACCAGCCACAAGGTCATTCCTGCTCCGGAACCTGAACTGGCTTCGGGCAATGCACTAAGTGGTGGATATGCGGTCCATCCCCCAGCAAACGGCCCAGTGCTGAGGAATAGGGAAAAGAACATCACCACACTGGCAAGGAAAAAGAACCAATAGGATAGCATGTTCAAGAACGGAGAGGCCATATCGCGAGCGCCTACCTGGAAAGGTATCAGCAGATTGGCAAACGTACCGCTCAATCCAGCTGTCAATACGAAAAATACGATGATCGTACCGTGCATGGTGACCAGCGCATAATAGAACTCAGGGTTCAACGCACCAACTCCTGCCTCATTGATTGTAATCCATTTACCAAGTAATGGTTTCAACCAGGCTAAGCTATCATCAGGAAAACCTAACTGCAGCCTGAATATAATACTCATACCTGCTCCGATGATCGCCCAGAAAATCCCAGTGATCAGAAACTGCCTGGCAATGATCTTATGATCCTGGCTGAAAATATAATGGGTGATAAAATTAGATTGGAATTTATCCCCATGATGATGTTCGTGGAAATGATCATCATATCCCTGCTCACGGATCAAAACATCGGTTTCATGCTGTTGCGAAGATGACATAGTCGTCTATTATTAGTTGGATATAATTCTAAATTCTGTTCTTCTGTTCTTCTGGCGTCCTGCGTCAGTATCATTTGTATCAGCTGGTTTGGATGAGCCGTAGCCAACTGAGCTTAATCTTCCTGGTACAATGCCCTGAGCAGTCAGATAGGTCTTGACTACGTCGGCACGCTGCTGTGAAAGCACCTTGTTTGCTGCAGGATCTCCGGTATTGTCTGTGTGTCCACTCACCTCAATCTTGAGAGAGGGGTATTTTGTAAGGATCGCTGAAAGATCGTCCAGCTGGAATTTTGATTCCGCAGTGAGGATGCTTCCTCCTGATTCAAACTGTACATAGTCAAGGCGAATCGTTTTAAGCGCAGCCTCTTCTTCTGGTTTAAGGGGAATGCCCGTGTTAACAAGCGCTTTCTCAACGGACATATTGAGCGCCTCACGGTTTTGTATAATTTCGAAATCCATCAGCTTGCCTTTATTCGGGTCACTGTCCTTTCCGCGTATACTTGACTGGTAGTATGATTGCTGTTTTGCTAACCATGCATCATATTCTGGTTGCGTGACAACCCGCACAATACGTCGCATACTGTAGTGTGATTTACCACACAATTCTGCGCAGGCCAGTTCATAGTTGAACTCTTCCCAAAGCATTTTACTTTCAGGGTCGTTTGGATCCTTGGGTACATTGTATTCCGGATAATTACGCAGTTCATCGCGGTATTGCTCCGTTGTTTTCTCAGGTGTAAAGACAAAGTAAGTCGGAAGTCCTGGTACAGCATCCATCTTGACCCGGAAATGAGGGAGATAAAAATTATGCAGAACGTCTCTGGCAATAATCCGTACCCTAACTTTCTTGCCGACTGGTAGCCATAATTCATCAGGATGAAAATCATCGAAGTTGTGAGGATCTGTCCAATCCTGTCCTAATGGATTGTCGGCAGTAATCTTCTTATAATCGCGTGCGCCAATGATACCGTCAGCGCCAGGGTACCTTAGGTGCCAGGCAAACTGATATCCTGTGGCTTCAATTTCCATGTGGTCTTCTCCGGGTTTGATATCGGCCATCACTGTATTCCAGGCTAGAAGGCCTTTAATCACAAGGTAGGTCATGACAACTGCGGGGATAGCAGACCAGACAATTTCAAGCGTGTTGTTGTGCGACCAGTGCGTTGCTTTTGATCCCTTTACTTTCTTATATTTCCATGCGAAGTAGAAGAGTGCAATGTGTGTGAGCACAAATACGATTCCGGTAAACAACAGAGTCACATTGAACAAACTATCCAAGGAGGCTCCATGTGCTGAAGCAGCTTTATGGGGACCGTAGCCCAACATATAGTTTTTCCACCAGTATGCTGATAGGATACAGAATACCAGTAACCCTATCATAAAGAGGAGCATGACTCTGGCCTGATTACGGTTCATGCGTTCTTCTACTTCCTCTTCCCCGCGTATGCGGGCATACATATCTGTCAGTTTGCTGATCTGTAAGATTACGATCACCAAGAGCAGTATACTTAATCCAATAATCAAAGCGGTCATTTGCTATCTAGCTTTAAATACTTCATTCAATAGTTTATCTCTAACTCACCAGTGACTACGTATGGTGAGATACACTTTCCATCAGGTAAGGATCACGCCTTGGCAAGAGGCTAGCTTTCTCCAGTCGGCTGAACGCGAAGAAGAAGAACATACCCAGGAAGCCAATAAACGTGCCTATCTCAAGGAAACCAGGCATTGAAAATCCTGGTGTAGGTCCACTTACATGGTGCCCTGCTGCGTCTCCTGCACTGGCCGCCAGTTCATGCGCTGTATGGATGATACCTGGTTTGAGCATGAGGAAGAAATCTAACCAATGGCTAAAAACCAGTACGCAGGAAATAAAAATGAGTGTTCCATATTTCCGTTTTGTATCATTCCTGAGCAGCACTAAAAATGGAAGCACGAAATTGAGACCGATATTCAAATAGAAAAGCACCGGATACTCATGTAGACGCGTGTGATAATAAATAGTCTCTTCAGGAATATTTCCGTACCAAATCAACATGAACTGGGAGAACCACATGTAGGTCCAGAAAATACTGAATGCAAACATGTATTTACCGAGGTCATGTAAATGTTCAATCGTCAATAATGGAAAATATCCTTTGACTTTAAGGTAGATCAGGGTGAGAATCGTCAAGGCGATCATGGTTACCATCAGACTGACTGAAGAATACCATGCGAAAAGAGTACTGTACCAATGTGCATCCACTGACATCACCCATTGCCAGATCATCGCAGCACTTGAAAATCCAATGATGGGGAGGGCCGCGGCTCCCCAAATCCTTAGTTTACGTGCATGGGTAAATTCTGTATCACCGTTTGTGTCCTCATCAACAGACAATGCCCGAATCCGGGTAGCCAGGAAAATCCATAATCCAACAATGATCATACTACCGAACGTATACCATCCCTTGTTGAGAAATGAGCTTTTACCTGTCAGAATGGTATCAGCTTCTACTGATTTGGTATCCGCCCAGTGGTACAGGTGATGCCACCCACCCCAAATGCCTAGAGCGATAATCATGATGAGGACAAACCCTACAATCAGGAATAGGGAGTATGCTTCCCATACCCTTTTGAAAATGGTATGCCATCCTGACCAGGCTGTAATCTTGGCTGCGATTAAAAACAAAGCCATGAGTGCCACGCCTGTAAAGAAAACAGAATTGTGAAGCACGTTTGACCAGAACCGGGTATGGGAATGATCATCTCCCATATAGGTTATGACCAATGAAATGACGCCGATGAGCATCATTACGCCGAGCACTGTCTTTTGTCTTGTTTCGAATATAAACTGATTCATATCTGTTGTAGTCGATTCGGTCACTTATTAATGTTGATTCGTATGCTGCGGTGCAGCTTCAGCCGGATGCATAGATGCTGAATCTTTCACCATTGCTGTTGCATCCATTTTTTGCATGGAAGCTTCTACCAAAGCCCATGGAGCAGCTTCTTTATTGAACGTATTCGCTTTGGATGAATACTCCAGTTTCTTAGCCTGTGCCTGCAATGAGCGGATGTAATGAATTACATCCCATCTTTCTTTATAGCTTAGTTTATCGGCATAGGATCCCATCACATTTCTACCATACATAATGCCGTGATAAAAACGACCGACATTAGAATTGACAAATGTGTCAAGCATAAAATTTGCAGGAGCAGCAGGATATACACCGGCTACAATTCCCTTTGCAGGATCTTCTTCGCGAACGAGGTATCCGAGGCCATCACCCTTCACGCCATGACATATACCGCAATATATGACATACAGATCCTTGCCATGTGCAAGACTTGCATCTGTAATAGGGAAAGGATTGGTGGTAATTTCTCTGGTTGCTTTCGCTCTGTCCTCCTCGGTATCAACATAATAATAGGGAACATGTCCATTCGGAGTCATAGCTATAGAACCATCGCCTACGCCACTGAAGGCTGACATAGCCTCCATCCTTGCTGTTCCATCCTGAGCATTGGCAAAAGAAATTTCTCCCCTTGCTACTGTTCCTGGAACTGTGGTTCTGGGTGAAGCGAACTTTTTATATTCAGCCTCTGTACCCCACCTGTTGTAGTAATAATAGTCATAGAGATTTGCTTCATACCCAATAGTGTGGGTCATATCAGGCATGAATTCATGCCCGGTGCGATCTCCTTTTGACGGGGAGCATGCTATGACAAAAGCAAGGCATGCAAGGATAGATAATTGTACCGTGTATCTCATGATCAGATCGTCTTCGTTTCTACCAGACTGGCTCCGGTGTGTTGGAAAAAATGCCTGAGTTTGTCAACATGGCCATGTTCATGACCGTCTGTAGTAAAGGCAATACAGAATTTATCATCTGTAATACTTGGATGGATAATTGTATTCTTTATCCCTGGACCCATTCCATTAATGACATAGAATGTTGTCACCATGCCGATCGATGCAAAGAGTACCGTTAGCTCAAAAGTGATCGGCACAAAGGATAGAATCGGCCAATAAGGTTTACCCCCATAAATCTGCGGCCAATCCCTGGTAAATATCCAGGTCATACCCAGAAATGCTGTCAGTGTGCCGAGCATACCGTAGACAAATCCACCGATGTGCAACCTTGATTCGGCCAGACCCAATAATGGATCCAGGCCATGCACCGGAAAGGGTGTGAATACATCCATGATCTGAAGATGATCCTCATTGGCTTTAATGACCGCCCTTTTGAGATCTTCCTCATCGTCGTACAATCCGAATATTATATTTTTTTCACCGTGCTTCATGATCTAGTGGATCACTTTGATTTAAGGTTAAACTATTGTATTAATGATGATCTTGTCCGTGATGACTGCCATGACCTGCAGCTTCCAATTCCATATTTCCGCTTTCAACCTGTTGGAACGTAGTTTTTGCATTTGGTTTAGCATACTGATCTCCTGCTCCCTTGAGGATATGCTTGATTTCCGCGATGGCTACAACAGGAGCGACGCGAACGAAAATCAAATAGAAGGTGAAGAAGATACCTAAGGTGCCAACGTAAATACCAATCTCCACGATCGAAGGCACATAGAAACTCCAGCTGGATGGCAGATAATCTCTCGCCAATGTCGTAGCGATAATTACAAAGCGCTCAAACCACATCCCGATATTGACGAAGATGGACATGAAAAAAGTCATTGTCACATTCCTTCTGATTTTCTTAGACCAGAACAACTGAGGAGATAACACATTACAAGCCATCATACCAAAATATGACCACCAGTAAGGCCCTAGCGCTCTGTTGAAAAATGCGAATTGCTCGTATACATAACCTGAATACCAGGCAATAAATAATTCGGTGAGATAGGCTACCCCAACGATTGTACCCGTCACGAGTATGACCTTATTCATGGACTCAATGTGTCCCAGGGTGATGTAATCCTGTAGGTTAAGCACTTTCCTCGTGATGATCATCAAGGTCTGCACCATAGCAAAACCTGAAAAGATAGCGCCGGCAACGAAGTAAGGAGGGAAAATCGTGGTGTGCCATCCCGGGATCACTGAAGTAGCAAAGTCAAAACTTACAATCGTATGTACTGAAAGTACGAGAGGTGTTGCGAGTCCTGCAAGCACCAGGGACAATGATTCATGGCGCTGCCAGTGTTTTGCTGCACCTGTCCAGCCAAAAGCGAGGAAGGTGTACATCTTTTTACGGAATCCTTTTGCCCTGTCTCTTACAGTTGCAAAGTCAGGTACAAGACCTGTATACCAGAAAAGAAGTGATACTGTGAAATATGTTGATATGGCAAATAAGTCCCAGAGTAGCGGGGAGTTGAAGTTAGGCCATAATGGTCCTCTTGTATTCGGATATGGGAAGAAGTAAAACACCACCCAGATTCTTCCTACGTGGATCATCGGAAACAACGCGGCGCAGATAACGGCAAAAATAGTCATAGCCTCCGCTGCACGGTTTACACCTGTCCTCCATTTCTGGCGGAAGAGTAACAAGATGGCTGAGATCAATGTACCAGCGTGACCAATACCGATCCACCAGACGAAGTTGGTAATATCCCATCCCCACCCTATGGTTCTGTTTAGCCTCCAGGTACCAATACCTACCCAGATGGTAATGATGATACAAATGACCCCAAAGGTCAGTGCACTCAAGGCAACTATAAACGCAAGTGTCCATGCCCTGCTGGGGGCCCGCTCTGTAGGCGAACAAAGATCTTCCGTAATCTGGTGGTAGGTCTTATGTCCTTTTACTAACGGTTCTCTGATCGGTGATGTAGGTCCTGAACCCATATGTTATTGTCTAATGATAATAGGTTTATCGTCTCTATACTTTATTCGGGCTATCAGGCGTCTACGCCTTCAGCTTTATTGATGATTCTTGCTTGATAGTTTACTGCTGACCGTGTGTTGACTTCTTCAAGTACAATGTAATTCAGTGGTGAAGCCAACTTCTTACTCAGATCACCTTCTTCATTGTTCATGTCACCAAAAGTGATTGCACCGGTAGGACAAGCTGTCTGACAGGCAGTCTTAACGTCAGCATCTCTTAGTAATCTTTGTTCTGTCTTAGCTCTCAGCTTACCTTCCTGGATACGCTGTACGCAGAAACTGCACTTTTCAATTACACCACGTGACCTGACCGTTACATCCGGATTGAGGACCATCCTGGTCAGGTTGTCTGCACCATAAGGAATGGTATCATCCTGGGATTTCAAACCAAGGTCAGCTTCATTGATCGGCCACAAGTCAGCTGCATTATAGTCCAACCAATTGAAACGGCGCACTTTGTATGGGCAGTTATTGGCGCAATACCTGGTACCAACACAACGGTTATAAGCCATCTGATTCAAGCCTTCTGAGCTATGGTTAGTGGCATTGACCGGGCACACATTTTCACATGGGGCATTATTACAATGCTGGCACATCAGTGGCTGATAGACGGCACTTGGGTTATCAACATCGCCATAGAAGTAACGGTCAATTCTTAACCATGCCATTTCGTGATGACGGCTCATCTCCCTCTTGCCTACAACCGGTACATTATTTTCAGCCATACACGCCACCGTGCAGGCACCACAACCGATACATGCGTTGAGATCAACGTGCATTCCCCAGTGATGACCTCTTGCATAGGTCTCATCATGTCCTGGATAAATCTGCTTGGTATTTAATTGCTGATGATGGTGACGCTCATCCTGAAGGTCTTTTACAAACTCTTCAACATGATCCAGGTGACTTTTTCGGATGATTGTCCTGTTGACCAGTGAACCCTGGAATCCTTGTCTGACTAACCCATACGTCATGTATACGGTAGCCGCTTCATCAGCATTGATGACTTCCTTTGATTGGCTGTCCTCACCTGTGACACCCATGGTGTGGTGATACTGTACACAGGAGAAATAATCTTCTTCGCCTTTCTTACCAGTAACTGTAACACCACTTGCGTAATATTGAACTAATCCATCGGCATCTGTTTTCATCCAGGGGTTGACATTGACACCAACACCTGCTCCTGCACGTCCAGTCACTGTGCGGCCATAACCTACTGCCAAAGCAAATGAATCAGGGGTCTGACCAAATTGCTTGATGACAGGTACCCTAAGTGTCTGTTCACCTACAGTGACATCTGCGAGATCTCCATCTTCAAGGTTTTCATGCGCGATGAATTTTCTAGTACCATCAAAGTGAACAGGAAGCGCGAGGTAATTCCCCCATGCGCATCTTGTTACAGGATCAGGCATTTCCTGTAACCATGGATTGTTTGCATTCTGGCCTGCGCCGATGGCGACAGTTTCCATAAATGTGATTTCAGTACCGGAACCAGGCTGAGTCAATTTTGCTGCAACAGAGGCCAGGTTATCTTTATAGGTTGCTCCTGATGATGCCGGTGTATAACTAAATACGCCATCATGCAGTAACTCATTCCATGAAGCAACAGATCCTGCAGTAGCTGCCCATCTTGCTTTCAGGTATTCGTAGTAAGGTTGGTCGCTGCTGAAAAGCGGATTTTCGCCGCCAATCCATTTCAGCAAGCTGGCTTCACGTTGTCTGGTGTCAAAGAGTGGAGCAATCGTCGGTTGTACCATACTGATATGTCCGCGAATGGCTTCAGCATCACCCCATGATTCGAGGAAATGATTTGATGGCGCTATTGCACGGCATAAAGAAGATGTTTCATCAATGTCCATCGAAGTACTGATGGTCAATCCAACTTTGGCAATGGCTTCACCAAAAGCAGTTCCGAAAGGAAGTTCGTAAACGGGATTACTACCATATATGATCAGGGCATCCACCTGGCCGCTATTCATGGCGGTCATTAAAGCATTGACTTTGCTTTCGTCCCCTTGTCTTTGCAGTGAATAATTTTCAAGATCTACTGTCTTGCCTTCGTTGCCAAGCAGGTGATTGATGGCACAGACGACCGATTGGTCTGCTATATTATTTGATCCGCATACGAGGAGACTTTCTCCCGGTGCTTTCAATAATTCATCTGCCGTCTTATCAATGGCTTCTGTCAAAGTAGCACTTAATGCAGGAGCGTTTACTGCAGAACCACCTTTGGCAGCCGCAATTTTATTGTACAATCTTCCAAGTACTGCTCCTGTTTCACTTGGCTTGATGCGGATACGGTTGTCTGCATTCGTACCTGTCAGGGACATGTAGCTTTCGATCTGAATGTGCCTTGACATTTTTGGTGCTTTCGGATCAGCGATCTTACGGCCAGCAGCATACTTATGTGCAAATTGTACAGGTGAGATCCATGTACCGAGGAAATCGGCCTGAATGCCTACGATGACTTTAGCCTTGTCAAATTGGTAGCCTGGAACCATTGCCACACCGTACATCAGTTCATTAGCACGAAGGATCGCAGCAGATGATACCGGGTCATATACAGTGACTGTAGTATTTGGATATTTCGCCTGGAAATCTTTCACCACTTGCTTTTCCGTCGGGCTAAGCATTGAATGTGATAAGATAGCAATCCGGCTTTCTGGCTTCAATGTAGTGGAGACCAGATCATCAAGTTGTTTCCAGGTAGTAGTCTCAAAATGTCCCCCGTCATTCTTCATTTGAGGGCCTCTGAGGCGATTGGTGTCATAAAGCCCGAGAACGGCAGCCTGCGCACGTGCGGAAGTTCCTCCCCCATTGACAGGAGATAATTGGTTGCCTTCAACCTTGATAGGCCTTCCTTCCCTGGTTTTGACCAGGACACTGCAATAATCGCCTCCCTGAACAAAAGATGTGGCATAATAATTAGCGACACCAGGCACCAGATCATCTGGCTTAGTGACATAAGGAATTGCCCTTTTGAGCGGTATTTCACAGCTGGCGGCTATCGTAGCGGCGCTGACACTGAATCCAAGGTATTTGAGAAAATCACGACGGCCTGTGTTGGCAGATGCAAAGGAAGCTCCTTGCGCAAGCATAGAAGCCACTGATGCATCCGGCATCTCACGGGAGGCCTGATCAATAAATTTCTCATCGCGACCTAAGTCCTCTGATCCAATCCAAATATCACTGTATGATGTCTGATCTTTCATGATCTAAAATAAGTTCTGATGGTAGATGATTCCGTTTGTCTGTCCGTTGAAAATCAATAGTGGCACTTCTGGCACTCCAATCCGCCAATATCTTCCACGGTCACTTTGGTTTTTTGTCCTTTAGCAATAGCGTCATGATATTGCTTATAGGTATTGTAATATTCGTTGCTGGTAAACTTCACCTCAGTTTCACGATGACAATTAATACACCAGCCCATGGACAATGGTGCATATTGATACATCAAATCCATTTCCTGCACTTTTCCATGACACTGGTTGCAGTCAATTTTACCAATGTTGACGTGCTGTGAATGGTTGAAGTATACGTGGTCAGGAAGCATATGGATCCGGGTCCATTCAATCGGTCCGGCAACAGACTCCTTCAGGTCATTGGTCAGGGAAGAAGAAATTTCTGTCCACTGCTCATTAACGGTGCGCTCTCCTTTCTGATCAAGAGCGGTGAGTTCATTATCCTTCATGTAATTGTCTGCAATCCACTTGGAATAGATGGCCTTGATTTCATCATTGCTCAACTTGTCATAGTTTTCCACATACTTATCTGTAGATGGATCGTAACCAATAGAAGCGAAGATCTTAGTTAACTCCTGGGTGCCGTACAAGGTGCCTTTCTCAATTGCTTTATGGCAGTTCATACAAGTATTAGCCCCTGGGATGGAGGCGTGTTTGCTCCGTCGGGCACTATCATGGCAATACTGGCAATCAATACCCTGTATACCAGCGTGTGTGGCATGCGAAAACTTGATGGGTTGCTCCGGTGCATAGCCTTGCTGGCGACCAAATGCAATTCCGTTATTAACGGTAGTGTAGCCCCCTAGTACGACCAGCGCAAAAATGAGGAATCCGACTACTCCCTTGCTGGTCAAGGTCTGCAGCAATGTCTTTTGTGGAGGAAGGGTGACCCCGTCTTCCTGGGCAACAAGATGACGAAGATTACCGATCACCCTTGATAGCACAGCAACTACAACTGCAAGAATGACAAAAAGAAAATAGTAGATGTATTTACTTGGTTTGGCTGGTTCAGCAGGTACGCCTCCAGGTTGAGCAGATGCTACTGGTCCTCCTGCAGGTTTTGTAAACTGTGCATTGATATAAAGGAGTGTGGAAGCAATATCATCATCCGTAAAGGCTGGAAAGGAGTTCATGACCGTTGGCTTGAACTGGTTCCACAATTCGGTCGCCTTTGGGTGACCAGCGGCAATCATTGCCTGGGAATTACGAATCCAGTTGTACAGGTCTTCCTTAGGATATGCGGCCCACCTTGCCTCAGCACCTCCAAGTGCAGGACCGGTGAGGTTATCTTTCATGTTCTTGTTATGGCAGGCAGCGCATTGGTTCTGGAAAATTGTCTTTCCTGCTTCGGCTGTGGGCGCCGCAGAAGAGCTCCCTACAAAAAGGATTGAGATGAGCGCTAACAGTATACAGTATTTCAATGAGTTATGATGCATAACAGTAGAAGTGGACTCTTATATAATAGCTGATAATGGCTGCAAAAATAATTAGATACAAGATTTAACCTGACCGCATTAACTATATTTCGTTATTTAGACAACATCTAAACAGCATTTGCTGAAAATCATACTGAGACACGTGCTGAAATCGGTGGGTACGGATGGTAATCGACAAGGCTGAAATCTTCGAAGCTAAATGAAAAAATATCTTTTATACTAGGGTTGATCTTCAATTTGGGTAAGGTTCTTGGTGCCCTGGTCAGTTGTTCAGTTACCTGCTCCATATGATCCAGGTAAATGTGGACATCACCGAAGGTGTGCACAAAGTCGCCGGGCTCCAGGTCACAGACCTGGGCCATCATCATCGTCAGCAATGCGTAGGAGGCGATATTGAATGGCACTCCAAGAAATACATCTGCGGATCGTTGGTAAAGCTGGCAGCTCAATTTGCCATCAGCTACATAAAACTGAAAAAGACAGTGACATGGGGCCAGTGCCATCTGGGGAATTTCTCCCACATTCCATGCTGAGACAATGATCCTCCGGCTGTCGGGATTTGACTTTATAGTCTTGACAGCTTCGGTGATCTGGTCGATGGTCTGGCCATCCGCTCCGGTCCAACTGCGCCATTGATGACCATAGACAGGACCGAGATTGCCATCTGCATCTGCCCATTCATTCCAGATTCGTACCCCGTTTTCCTGGAGATATGCAATGTTGGTATCCCCTTTCAGGAACCAGAGGAGCTCATGGATGATGGATTTGACATGTAGCTTTTTAGTAGTCATCAGTGGAAATCCTTCAGCCAGGTCAAAACGCATCTGGTATCCGAAAGTGCTGATCGTACCGGTACCGGTGCGATCATTCTTGCGAATGCCCTGGTCTAGAATATGGCGGAGGAGATCCTGATAAACCTTCAAACTCGTCTAATTTGACGGCTAAGGTAAAAAGATATATGAAAATAAATAATATTAGAAAAAGAGAGATTCTAAAGTGATCTTTTAAACTTCAACAGGAAGGAGCCATCTACAACCTTTTGCTGCGCAAGAATATACCCTGCGGCTGTCCATTCCTTGATTATTTGCTTATAGGTAATCGCCTGGCTGCAAGGTTTGTAATCTGGATCAGGAGAATCCCTTGTACCTTCTATAAGGACAACATAACCATCCTTATCCAGGTAATTTAAAATATCCGCCAAAATGGGTTTTGGATGCTTCAGATGATGATATACCTCCCTGAAGATCATTAGGTCTACTTTTGATTGAGGCAAACCAAGCGTTTTTTCACTTCCTTTTACTAATTGGAGCGTCCCTTTTGGATTTTCATCCCGGAACCTGGAAATTTTCCCCTCCAGCAACTGTAGGAAATCATCATCAATTTCAGTGAGTATCAAATCCAAGGGCAATCCGGATTCATGCAGGATAAACGAAATAACGCCGTTACCGGCACCGATATCCGCTACAACCATGTTTGCTCTCAGCCCATAAAAAGAAAATTCCTGCCAGATATCTCTGAGCGCACCAAGTTTATAAGGGGGTTTTGGGTCAAGAATCTGATTTCCAACCAGGAATTGTAATTCATTGAGCGCGAAATAATTTTCACCCAACCAATACTCATAAAGCCGCAATGCCATGCTGTCATTTTCTGCCAGTTTCCGAATGGCATTCAATGCGGAGCTTTTTGAACCTTCATGTTCCTCATGGAGTGTTGCTTGAATGATGGCATCCCGAAGCGCGATATGGGCAGCGGGATTTGAAGATGTTTCAGAAAGGCCATCAGCCAAAAGGGCAAAATCAGAAAGCGCATTTTCGATATCATGGATAACATTTTGCCTGTACCGGGCGCATCCCTGAATAAATTGCTGTTGCGAAAGTGTGTCGCCTGACACCAATGAAGTTTGTGGAAAAGCTGGCAAAGGCAACAAGAGTATCCCTAGAAAGAAGAAACAGCTTAAATCCACTCTGAAATTGCACGAGGTCAACATTGGGACAAGCTACAACTCCTGCACCAAGAAAACGAATAACTACATTACATATTCGGGGGCTAACCTCAACTATTTCCTTCCCCCAAAAATGAGATTGGCGAGCGCCAGGATCACGATTGCACCAACAGCTCCCGTCAAAATGGCCCCAAGGGTACCTCCACCAAAGCTGAAGTTTAATAAACCGAGCAACCAGTATCCGACAAAGCTACCGAGTATCCCAATGATAATGTTGCCAATGAGCCCTAAGCCACTGCCGCTGAATATAAGACTCCCCAACCAACCGGCGATAGCGCCAATAATAAGTGTAACCAGTATACTCATAGTTTTATTTTTTTAATGAACTTCCAAAATAGTAATCTAAGCGCACATATCCTAAGGATGCGTCGGCTTTTCGCGCAAGAGAAAAATGCACCTACTGCAGGACTTCATAATCAAGGTCTTGCAATCATGGCAACCACCAAGTCTGCTGAGGTCACTCTATAAAAGGATTAATTGCGTGGCTGGTCTTCAGTCTTACCTACTTTCTCCATAACCAGGCCAGCCAAAACGACCTGACCCAAAATAACACCAGTACCCCGGGAATCGGGAGGCGGAACGGCGCCTCTGACTCCATCTAAGACATACAGGTAGAGATGCACCATGATCATCCCTGCCAGGTACAAGGACATTACAATAATGAAAAACGTCAGTGTACTATAGAGCAAACTGTTTCCGATTCTAAGCCAGATTATCCTGGATACTCCAGTGGAAGAAAGCATCCAGGGAGCATTGAGGAAACCAGCTTCCGGATATGTCCTCCAATTGAATGAAGCCCTTGTGTAGAGATAAGCATAGACAGTTGATAATAAAAATGTTTGTGCAATTTCAGTCATCGTACCGAACAGCGGAGAGCCATAAAATCCAAAGTGAACCAGAAAAAAAATGGCGGTTGTAATCAGGATGTTATAGAAAATGGCCGGTGCCAGATTAGCTTTAGGCACTTTAGGTACTTTAGGTACTTTAATAAGATCGGGAACTTCAGAAGCTTTAGGGGCTTCAGTAGGTGTAGGAGAATCCATAGTTCAATTTTTGATTTGGGTTTAAAAAATAATTAGGTAGGCGGAGAAGTGTATCACTTCAAAAAAGAATAAACTAGCCTTTGGTATTCCCTTAAGTATGCAATCAAAACTAATCAATCTTTTATTACTTGTACATACACGACTAAAAATTATATCCTACTTATTAACAAGTCATCAGCGTCTATTTGGGATCGTTTAAAATGGAAAGAAACCTATCTTGTCTGGAATCCCTGTTTGGATTAAAAAAGCATTAATTTCAACGTCCGGGTTAATTGCAACCTGGGCACCGATCGATAACAGCTCCAAAACCTATTATATGACCTCTTCAACTGGTATCAGGAAACTCGCCGCAGTCATGTTTGCGGACATTGAAGGTTATACGGCTTTGTTTCAACGAAATGAATCTGCCGCCATCAAGCAGGTCAATGACCATCGCAAAGATCTCGAGGATGTAACACGCAAATACAACGGTCAGATCATCCAGTTTTATGGTGATGGAAGTGCCACAGTATACGACAGCGTCATAGATGCAGTTAAATGTGCCATCGAACTTCAACAGCTTTCGGCGATTGACCGGATTCCGATTCGTGTAGGAATCCATATGGGTGACCTGCTGTTTAAGGACAATGACATTTTCGGAGATGTCGTCAATGTGGCATCCAGAATCCAGTCTTCAGGCATACCAGGCTCGATCCTCATTTCCAAAAAGGTTGCAGATGAACTGGACAATCATCCCGATGTGCACATTAAAAGAATAGGGCTCTTTGCACTTAAAAATGTAAAAGAGAAAGTAGAACTTTTTGCCATCAATGAAACGGGATTGACTCTTCCGCCAGAGATCCATGATCATCATATCACTTTACCTAAGAAAACCCCCTACCTGCTGATTATATTAGGCATCCTTGCGATAGCTGCATACTTTTTTATTAAAGAGTCTACTAAAAAGGAAATTCATTACGCCGGGGACGGTCCTATTTTTATTGCCCCGCTAAAGGACCTGACAAACCGCCCTGAATTCGCTACCCTGGGTGAGGAAATATCCACCTCTATCTCTTATGCCTTGGGTAAAACTACTGCTCCGGATAACATCATCCGGTTTGAATCCGCGATGCTTTATTTCAAGGGTGATTTGAGTGCTATAACTGATGACCCGAAACTGGCTGCACGAATGGGAGCTAAAGTCGTTGTAGAAGGTATCTATGACCTCACCGGTATCCGGAAAGATTCACTGTCGATTATAGCCAGGATAACGAATCCCCAGACCAAAACGGTGGTCCATACTTTCCCTGAAGTTATCTGCTCAACAGAAAGGGAATCCGACTGTATCTCCCAACTCAGAAGTTATATACTAGGATATTGGAGCAGCAAGGATGCCAATCTATTCAGCTTCACAAACGAAAAAGCCTGGAAGGCATACTACCGGGCCCGCAAAATCTGGTCAGACCCTGATCATGAGGAAGAAGCAAAAACATATCTGCTGCAAGCAATTGAAAGTGACACTACATTTCTGGATGCCTATTTCCTGCTACTGGACGAACAAAACAATGCTAATCAATACAGCCATGAAGCGGATACCATCGATCTGATCAAGCGACGATTTACGGACATGGATGCCCGCCAGGAAAACTATCTCCGATACTATGAAGAAGATCTAAATGGCAGGAATGCCGAAGCATTCAAGTATTTTATCAAGGAATATACCCTTGACCCAAAAGATCTGTTTATCAATACCACCGGTATGGTACTGGCGGTAGAGTACCTCAACGATCCGGTGACCGCCCTCAAATTCTATGGTGAGATTGGTGCTGATACGCTCGATCTCAATGCATGTGTTTATTGCAGGTCCAGGGTCAGTCTTGCGTTGCAAGCAAGTATTGACCTTCAGGATCTTGCCACTGCCGGAAAAATAGCGCGTCAGTTAAAACCCTATGCAGCATTACCATCCCAGATCAGCAGGCTGATCAACTTTCATATGCTTAGCGGTGATAC
Source organism: Candidatus Opimibacter skivensis (assembly GCA_016721905.1). Taxonomy (GTDB): domain Bacteria; phylum Bacteroidota; class Bacteroidia; order Chitinophagales; family Saprospiraceae; genus Opimibacter; species Opimibacter skivensis. The sequence goes on from JADKHH010000001.1 coordinate 668,566, forward strand.
CACATCCATCAATGAACTGATTTCAAAAGCATCCAAAACAAGTTCAACCTGGGATATTCAACAATTTTATATGCGGATCGCCGCCCAATATGCGCTCGTGAATGCAAAGACTGACTTGGGTAATTACTACTCGGAAAAAGTAATTTCCCTCTATGGAAAAAAGTTGAACTGGAAAGTAGGACGTTGTTACAAAATGATGGGCAACCTGGCGATGGCTGAAAAAATCTATCTGGCAGAAATCAAAACAGCTCCGAATGATCCATGGCTTAAAGGAGAACTGGGTGTGATCTATGCCTTGCAACATAAAACCAACCTGGCCAATACCGTCATCTCCGAATTGGAATCCATAAAAGCTGAATATGATTACGGTGTAGTCCCATACCACCAGGGAAAGATCAAAGCTAACCTCGGAGAAAAAGCTGCTGCCCTGAAATATCTATCAACAGCTCTGGATGAAGGCATGAAATTCCAGACAGGCAATACCTTTCACCATGATCCTGACCTGATCGTGCTTAAAGAAGATCCTGACTACCTGAAATTGATCGCCCGAAGCAGGCAACTTTAATTTTCATACATTTTTAATGCCGATATCTTAGGTTTGCACAACCATTTTACTCTTTTGTTATTCATCTAAGTATATATTAAACTGACCACACGATATTGGCCTATTCTTCTCTAAGACATTCCATTGAGGACTTACCCGCTGATCAAATCCTCCATATAGACGCAGCCGTTGATCCGAACCTTGAGATAGGGGAAATACATCGTCGTGTCTATCATGCTGGCGGTCCTGCGTTGCATTTCAAAAACGTTAAAGGGAGTCCATTTCCTGCCTTGTCCAATCTCTATGGAACTAAAGAAAGGACTGCCTATCTGTTCAGATATCAGCTTGAACAGGTTCAGCGTCTCATCCAATTGAAAGCAGATCCTGCAGACGTTTTGCGTCATCCCGGTAAATTTCTAAAAACGCCTTTTACCGCATTGCATGGTTTGCCTATGAAAGCTATATGGAATAAACCTGTATTGTTTGGAACCACTTCCCTGGATAAACTGCCACAAATAATAAGCTGGCCAAAGGATGGAGGCGCTTTTATTACCCTTCCCCAGGTCATGAGTCTTCCGCCCGGAGACAAGCATATCATGAATTCGAATATCGGGATGTATCGTATCCAGATCAGTGGCAATGACTACGTACGTAACCTCGAAGCAGGAATGCACTACCAGCTCCATCGTGGGATAGGGGTGCACCACACGATGTACAATCAAACCAGGGATGAATTTAAAGTCACCATTTTTGTTGGTGGCCCACCCTCACATGCTTTCGCGGCGATCATGCCGCTGCCGGAAGGGTTGAGCGAGGTGACCTTTGCCGGATTACTTGCCGGTCGGAGGTTCAGGTATTTTTTTAAAGATGGATATGTGCTTTCTGCAGATGCTGACTTCTGTATCACTGGTACTGTCCGGCTTGATGGCATGAAACCGGAAGGCCCGTTTGGGGATCACCTGGGCTATTACAGTTTGCAACACGATTTTCCTGTTCTCGAAATCAAAAATATATATCACCGTAAAAACCCAATCTGGCACTTTACGGTTGTGGGCCGTCCACCACAGGAAGACAGTAATTTTGGATGGCTGATCCATCAATTAGTAGAACCTCTTGCCCCAAAGGAATTTCCAGGCCTGAAAGAAGTGCATGCGATAGATGCGGCAGGTGTCCATCCTTTGCTTTTAGCCATTGCACATGAGCGCTATATGCCTTTCCGTCCGCCTGTACCTGAAGAAATCCTTACAGTTGCCAATCATCTTTTAGGCAAAGGCCAGACATCACTTGCCAAATATCTTTTTATCGCTTGCCACGAGGATGCCCCTCAACTATCTACCCATGATATACCTGGTTTTTTTCAACACGTACTCAGCAGGATTGATCTGAGCCGCGATCTGCATTTTCAGACACGAACAACCATTGATACTCTTGATTATAGTGGGGATGGCTGGAATGCAGGGTCCAAACTTGTCATTGCCGCACGCGGTCCGGTCATCAGATCTCTGAGTAGCGAGCTGCCCCCGAATATAACTTTGCCATCATCATGCAAAAGCATTGATCTGATCATGCCAGGTATCATTGCAGTTTCATTCCGGCCTTTTTCAGATTACACAAAAGCCAAAACTGAAATTGATGATCTTATCCATTCCCTTTCAAACCAAAATCTTGAAGGATTGCCATTGTGGATTCTGACTGAGGACAGTCAATGGATGAGCCGTGAACTGAATAACTTTCTCTGGGCCACTTTCACCCGATCCCAGCCAGCAAAAGATGTGTATGGTGTCGATGCGATTTTCATTGATAAGCATTGGAGTTGTAGTGCTCCTCTCATCATCGATGCGCGTATCAAACCACATCATGCGCCAGAGTTGGAATCTGATCCCGAAGTCAGTAAAAAGGTGGATCAGATGTTTGCTAGAGGAGGTATCCTCCATGGAAAAATCAAAGGATTGTGAGAGGTGTGAGAGAGTGAGAGAGTGAGAGAGTGAGAGCGTAAGAGAGTGAGAGAGTGAGAGAGTAAGATGCTTGAAAGCGTGAGATGCGTGAGATGCGTGAGATGAGCGTGAGATCGTGAGATCGTGAGAACGTGAGACGCGGATTTAAATAGTAGAGACGCGATTTGCATATAATGTGGCGATTTTGAAAAGTAGAGACGCGATTAATCGCGTCTCTACTTTTCAAAATCGCGTCTCTACTTTTTAATACCGTGTCTCCACTTTTATAAATCGCGTCTCCACATTAGCCTCAGACTCAGACTCAGCCTCAGCCTTAGCCTTAGCCTCAGCCTCAGCCATAAATGCTACCTTCGCTTCAATGATTAATTTGCCTCCGGAATTTATTCAACGCATGCAGGCTCAGCTAGGAAATGAGGCTGAGGAATTTATAAATGCACTGGATCGCCCATCTCCTACGAGCATAAGGTTGCATCATCTCAAAGGACGATCCTCTTTTGAACTCAATGAGAAAGTCAAATGGTGTGATACTGGATATTATCTCGAGACACGACCTTTGTTCTACCTTGACCCGCACTGGCATGCAGGAGCATACTACGTACAAGAGGCATCTTCGATGATCCTGGATGATGTAATCAGGCAATTAAAACTTGATGATCAACCCCGCATCTGGCTTGATGTCTGTGCATCTCCAGGCGGCAAGACTGGAATTCTTGCCAAACATCTTGGACCTGGTGATGTATTGGTTGCAAATGAGATAGTTGGTCAGCGCAGAACAATACTACGCGAAAATCTTACCCGTGCTGGTTTTCTTAATACGTTCATTTCAGGAGAGCCTGCTAGTTCTTTTACTGACCCCTTTGCCGACATTCTGCTTATCGATGCTCCATGTGCAGGAGAAGGCATGATGCGCAAGGAGCCGGAGGCTATCAGGCAATGGGCACCCTCACTGGTGCAATCGTGCAGCCTGATGCAGAAACAAATCGTGTCAGATGCAGTCAATGCCCTTAAAGTTGATGGTTTTCTGATCTACAGCACCTGCTCCTATAGCATGGAAGAAAACATTCAAAACGTTGCTTATTTCTGTGAAAAACACCAGCTCACCTGTGTGCCTCTTTTATTTCCCGATGATTGGGGTATCAGTACTTTGCAGCAAGGTGATTATGTGGGCTATCAACTCTATCCGCACAAGGTAAAAGGTGAAGGACTCTTTATTTCCGTTTTACAAAATACCTCTACTGAAGAACCGAAATACAGAAAATCCAGGAAGCCCTTTAACCTATTTGAATCTGTTCCAGACTGGATGGCACCCCATATTAATACACCGGAATCTAGGCGAGTGAGAAAAAACAGCCTTCAAAATCAATTTCTGACCGCCGGAGCTGAGGCAAAGGCTAATGAAGTGCTTATGAACATACCAAGGGCAGAATGCCTGGCCGAAGCAGGAGAACTCAAGGGTCGGGATTTTGTGCCCTCTCACGCTCTCGTTATGGCAGGTGCGCAACATCTGGATTATGCCATAGTACCTGTGGATCTAAGTGCTGCACTTGATTTCCTGGAGCGTACCACTACTAGCCTACCCTCAGTAATAAACCGTGGCTGGTATGTCATTAGTTTTGAAGAAACCCTGCTTGGCTGGGCCAAGTACACTGCTCAAGGTTGGAAAAATCATTACCCTATGAACTGGCGATTGCGTGACCGGAACAAAAAATAGGTACTTCCGGCTTTTCAGTATTCTAAGGCTCTGAATTCTCCAAATTTATTTCGCGCGCAGAGACGCAGAGGCGCAGTTGGTTTTTCATCCTTTGATCTTTTCCACCATCCTGCCTTATAGGCCTCTTGCGCCCCTTAGGCCTCTTAAGCCTTTTCCGCCTTTTCAGCCCTTTTCAGCCCTTTTTTTTACCTTGTCATACCTACCCATGAAACAATACACTTACCATCTGATCATTGGCGGCAACCTTGGTGACAGGGTCAAACAGCTATCGCTTGCTAAACACTTGATTGCCAGTGAGGTTGGAGCAATTCAAAAAGAAAGCAGCATCTATGAAACCCAACCATGGGGTTATGATGACCAGCCCTGGTTTCTCAATCAGGTCCTGGAAATTTCGACTTCAAAAACGCCTGGCGAAGTGCTCACACTTATTAAAACGATAGAAGTCAAGGCTGGTCGTACGCCATCAGAAAAATGGCATGCCCGCCACATCGATATTGATATCCTTCTTCGCGGTGATCTGATGTTGAAAGAAAATACCTTAGAGATTCCTCACCCATTGCTACACACCCGCAATTTTGTACTTGTGCCATTAATGGAACTCATCCCGGAGCAGTTTCATCCCGTGTTAAGTAAGACCATCGAGGAGCTGTATTTAGATTGCCGGGATACAGGAGAAGTCTATATATTCAACCCGGATGAACAAGGCGACCCCGTATAAATACATCTGCATAGAAGGCAACATCGGATCGGGCAAAACAAGCCTGTGCGAGCTCCTTGCCAAGAGGCATACGGTACAGCTGGTCCTTGAGGAATTTGATGACAATCCATTCCTGCCCTTCTTTTACCAGAACCCGGAGCGCTTTGCATTTACAGTTGAATTGTTTTTTATGGCAGAGCGCCACAAGCAACTATCCCAGATCACCCTGCAGAAGGACTTGTTTATTGATTTCACACTAGCAGATTATTCTTTCTGGAAGACCCTGATTTTCGCCCGTAAAAACCTGGATGAAAAAGAGTACAAACTCTTCCAACGCCTGTTCAATATTCTCAATACTGCCTCACCGAATCCGGATCTGCTTATCTATCTGCACCGTACACCTGAAAAATTATTGCACAACATCAACTTGCGGGACAGAGGGTATGAGGGCAACATCACCGCTGCTTACCTTAAAAATATTCAGGATTCTTACTTTGAATTCTTCTACAGCCAACCATCCTACCCTATTGTGATTGTTGATGTAGAGGATATTGATTTTGTGTACAATCCCACTCATCTGGAAGAAATCGAGTACATCATCTTCAAGGAATATCGACCGGGACTACATCGGATCAGTCTTCGATTGTGAAAGATGTGTAAGAGAGTTAGAGAGTGAGAGCGTAAAAAAGTAGAGACGCGATTAATCGCGCCTCTACTTTTTTAAAACCAGCCTTCGCCTCAGCCTTCGCCTTGGTCTTATTCTCCTTTCAATTCCAGTTTCCAATATCCATCAATCATCGCCTTTACCTTGATTCCGTGGTGCAGGAAAACCATTTCATTGATAGTGATAGATCTGACCAGGACATTAGCGCTTCCGGAATTTGGTATAGGTATGGATATCCCATCTTTGAGTATAGTCTCCATTTGAAGAGCATATAGCCGGCTGGTGGCTTCTTCAATCTGCTTATCGATCTTAGCGCTCATAAATGTCTTTGCAAACCAACCTGCGCTCTTCAACAGTATATTTTTACTCAATGTGTCAATCCGGAGATCTGTCAATTGTATTTGTTGCTGTTCAAAATTCCAGAAGGGCTTACAGGTTATGATAATAGATGAACCTTGCTTTTCTTGTATGTCTGCCTGCATCTTCAGGCTGCCGTCTACTAAGTCAACTTTGAGATTTGCAAGATGATACTTTTCACCGACTGGTATGACTAGTGCATGGTTAGCCATAAACTTGTCTATCCAGGTTTCATGGACCATGACTTCGACCTGGAGACATGAACAATCTGCATCAGCGATATTGGAAAAATTCTCGTTCACGGTTTATTGTCTATTTTTCAAGCCAAAATTATCATTACTAATCGTATGATCGCCAGAATACTAACCGCCTTGTTTCTTGTCCTGATGTCAATTACCTATTCGACAGGCCAGAAAAAAAAGAATTTGCCACCTGCACAGGCCTATATTCCTGTTGATACATCCCTCTTTAGTGGACTAGAGTGGAGAAATATAGGTCCTTTCAGAGGCGGCCGCTCCGCAACAGTTACCGGGGTCCGCGGTAAACCCAACTTATATTACTTCGGTTCGACCGGGGGTGGTGTATGGAAAACACTGGACGGAGGACAATCCTGGCAAAACATTTCTGATGGATACTTTGGCGGGAGTATCGGAGCAGTCGAAGTAGCCCCTTCTGACCCCAATGTCATCTATGTGGGTGGTGGCGAACAAACAGTGCGTGGGAATGTCTCGTATGGGTACGGGATGTGGCGGACTACCGATGCCGGTGAGACCTGGGAACACATTGGGCTCGACAACGCTAATCATATTCCGAGAGTAAGGGTTCATCCTGACAATCCGGATGTTGTCTATGCTGCCGTGCTGGGAGATATTTTTAAAGACACACCTGTAAGAGGCATTTATAAATCCACTGATGGAGGAAAATCCTGGCGGCAGACATTGTTTGTCAATGAACGAACAGGTGCTGTCGATCTGATCATCGATCCTACCAACTCCAGGATACTCTATGCTACTACCTGGAGAGTGCAACGCAAGCCTTATGAACTCAGTAGTGGTGGTGAAGGATCTGCGCTTTGGAAAAGTAAAGACGGAGGAGAAACGTGGCAGAATATTTCTGAAAACAAAGGTCTGCCAAAGGGGACATGGGGCATCTCCGGTATCACCGTTAGTCCGGTGAATGGAAACCGGCTCTGGGCCATCATTGAAAACGAAGATGGTGGTGTCTTCAGATCAGATGATGCTGGCAAGACCTGGGAAAAAATGAACAGTGAAAGGGATTTGCGTCAGCGTGCATGGTATTACACCAGAATCTATGCTGATCCCAAATCAGAAGACATCGTCTATGTCGTCAACGTATCCTATCATAAGTCTACCAACGGCGGGCGCACCTTCAGTGCCCACAATTCCAATCATGGAGATCATCATGATCTATGGATTGATCCTGACAATGCAGCACGTATGATTATCGGTGATGATGGAGGAGCGCAGGTAAGTTTTGATGGTGGTGATCATTGGTCAACATACCACAACCAACCCACGGCGCAATTTTACCGCGTGACTACTGACAATCATTTTCCCTATAGGATATATGGTGCACAGCAAGACAATAGTACGGTACGCATCTCACATCGTACAGATGGAGGCGCCATCGGTGAAGATGACTGGGAATCTACGGCAGGCTGTGAATGCGGATTTATTGCTGTCAACCCACTTAATGATGACGTCGTCTATGGTGGATGCTATGATGGGGTTATAGATCGGTATGATCATAAGACAGGATTAGGACGAAGTGTGGATGTATGGCCTGATCTGCCGATGGGACATGGTGCTGAAAGCATGCGCTATCGATTCCAATGGAACTTCCCGATATTCTTTTCACCGCATGATCCTAACAAACTTTATACGGCTTCAAATCATCTGCACGTCACAACCAATGAAGGACAAAGCTGGAAGGTGATCAGTCCTGACCTGACGAGAAACGATTCCACTAAACTCGGATCTTCCGGAGGCCCTATCACCAAGGATAATACTTCAGTAGAATACTATTGCACCATTTTCGCCGCAGCTGAGAGTCCACGTGTAAAAGATTTGTTGTGGACAGGAAGCGATGATGGCTTGATTCATGTATCAAGAGACGGTGGGCAAAAGTGGACTAATGTTACTCCGGCATTTCTACCTGAATGGATCCAGATCAATAGCCTTGAACCTGATCCACACACTGACGGTGGATGTTATGTTGCTGCAACGATGTACAAATCGGGCGACTACAAACCCTATTTGTTGCGCACTAAGGATTATGGACAAACGTGGCAATCTATCACGACAGGAATTGATGCCCATCATTTCACACGTGTGATCCGATCAGACCCGAAAGCAAAAGGAATGCTCTATGCCGGTACGGAGTCAGGCATGTATATTAGCTTTGATGATGGTGATCACTGGCAGCCGTTCCAGATGAATCTACCCATAGTACCTATCACTGACCTGGTGGTTAAGAACGATAACCTGATCGCTGCTACGCAAGGCCGTAGCTTCTGGATCGTCGATGAATTGGCACAATTGCGCCAGATGAGAGATGCTAAAACAGATCGATTCCAGTTTTATCAACCGGCTGATACTTATCGCATGACCGGAGCCTCCTACAAAAGTCAAGAAGCAGGCACGAACTATCAAGGTGGTCTGATGGCCTTTTATTACCTGCCTGCAGAACTAAAGAAAGAGGATACATTATCTATCACCCTATTGGAGCAGGATGGAGACACAATCGTAAAATACAGCACCAATCATAAAGAAAAACCTTACCAGATCAGTCCAAAGAAAGGTATGAATAAATTCAACTGGGGACTTCGCTATTCCGCAGCAAAACGATTTGACGGCATGGTGATGTGGGCTGGCAATCTGTCGGGACCCAGAGCTATTCCCGGTGAATACAGGATAGAAGTAAATTATAATGACACCATCCAATCAAAGACCTTTTCGATCCTGAAAGATCCCAGATCATCTGCGACTTCGTCGGACTATGAAAAGTACTTTGCATTTGGCAGCGAGGTCAGGGACAAACTCACAGCATCACATGAAGCCATCATCGAGATACGTGATATCCGGGCACAACTTAATAATTACAAATCGAGGATTTCAGAAGATACAATACTTGTCAATGAAATCAAAAAAATCGATAGTGTGATGACGCGGATCGAAGAAGAGCTATATCAGACTAAAAACAGAAGCGGCCAGGATCCTCTTAACTACCCTATACGGCTTACCAACAAACTTGCCTACCTCAATGGTATCCTCGGCAATGGAGAATATCCACCCACTGATCAGGCCTTTGCAGTCCGCAAAGAAATTGAAAGTCTAATAGATGCTGCGCTGACGAAATACCAAAAAGTAAAAACGGAATTAATACCTGCATTTAACCAGTTAGTCAAGGAAAAAAACATAGATGCCATCATCTTGAAAGAATAGCTTTTAGGCTGGGGCGAAGGCTGAGGCGAAGGCGCAAAGGCTGAGGCAAAGGCTGATGAATTCCAAAATGTATAGTATCCGCCAATATGAAGTATTCCTATTGGCTCCGTTCATTGTTTCAAATGCTGAAGTGTAAATTTGATATGGTAGTTGTCCCAAAATCGAAAGAAACAAATTTCCACCGAGACATTAAAAACCAATAACAATCCCTCTGCCAATGAAATATCTCTTCCTTCTCCTGCTCTTCATGACCTCTTCAGCATCGTTCGCTCAATTAGATTCTACCCTGGTACGATCAGCTCCAACAACCATGGAGGAATATAATTACATGACCAAAGGCTACAAGATCCAGGTTGAGTCAGGCCTTGATATGAAGAAAGGATATTACTTTGAGGACATGGGTGATCATAAGATTGGTAACTACGTTTTCAATGTAAAAAAACTGGTTCGCGAAAACCAGCGGGAGCTGGCCGGCACCCTGATCATTTCTCATGCAGAAATCTCGGGTAAAACATATTACACCGCTATTCCGATAAACAATGCAGAACTCATGAAACTTTATGGCGCTGAAGTGGGCAAATGGGATAGTGGGCTAACTGGTGCTTATTGCTATCTAATTTCAGCTTACCTATCTGATTATATACTTTCTGCGCACATAGGTCAACAAAAACCAAAGAGTAAATAGACCTGAGTGGGTTGATGAGTTGAATAGTTGATTGGTTGATTAGTTATTGGGCAGACAAACCGTTCCAGTGAGTTTATAGATGAATTAATTATCTGAAGGGAGAGGAACGATCATCACTGGGATCGAAATTTCTTTGATAATCCTGACGGCTGTATTGCCTACAAATGTTTCGTAGAGAAATCCATGCTTGTGGCTACCCAATATCAGCAGATCAATGTTGAGTTTCTTCACCTCGGCTTCAATCATATCTATTGTTGGGCCCTGGATAAGGAGACCTTCTGCATCAAGTCCCTTCTCATTTAATTCGATTGCATATGTCTGTAGCATCCGGTGTTCGCTGCGCAATTCATCTGCCACAAAATCACGGATATATTTAGGGCCCATCTCAAAGCCTACAAAATCCGGATCAGGAGAGGCCACATGTACCATCCAGATTTTAGCACCACATTTTTCAGCCAGAAACGATGCCTGTGCCAATAGTCTGGCATCTGTTGATTTCATGTCAAGGGCGATAAGTATATTTTTCATTTTGATATAGATTTTACGGTTCCCCTCAAGATACGGCAATACGTTTTAAATCAAGGCCTGCAGGCTGAATCTAAAATAGATCACACATCATATAGGCATTTATACGATGTTGCTGACACTACCCCATTTTTCTTTCCGAGATTATGTCACTGTCCGGTTTAGCTGTTATCATTGAGATATATTACTTTTGCGGCTTATATGAAACGTTATGCAGGAAACTGAACAGGCAGTGGATTTCAAGGTTGCAGCCCAGTTGGGTCTGAATAAGGATGAATTTGACAAGATTTGTTCAGTACTCGGCAGGGTGCCGAACTTCACAGAAGTCAGTGTATACTCGGTCATGTGGAGTGAGCACTGCTCCTACAAGAACTCCATCAAGTACCTGAAAACCCTCCCCCGGGATGGTGGAAGACTGCTGGTTGCCGCCGGGGAAGAAAATGCCGGATTGATCGATATCGGGGAAGGGATAGCCTGTGCCTTTAAGATTGAATCGCATAACCACCCCTCTGCTATCGAGCCATACCAGGGTGCAGCGACCGGTGTCGGGGGTATCCATCGGGATATCTTCACCATGGGAGCCAGGCCCATTGCGGCACTTAACTCCCTTCGCTTTGGCGACCCAAATCACCCTCATATGAGACACCTTATCAAAGGAGTGGTCAGTGGGATTGGCGATTATGGCAATTGCCTTGGCGTACCGACAGTTGGAGGTGAGGTTTATTTTGATCCTTGCTACCAGCAAAACATCCTCGTCAATGCCATGTCAGTCGGCATCGTCAGGATAGGGGAAACAATATCCGCCTGTGCTGATGGCCCGGGCAACCCTGTCTTTATCGTTGGCTCGGCCACAGGGAGGGATGGAATACACGGAGCCACCTTTGCGTCTGCGGACCTTACTGAAAATTCTGCTGAGGATCTTCCTGCTGTCCAGGTAGGTGACCCTTTCCAGGAAAAACTATTACTTGAAGCTACGCTTGAAATTATAAAGACTGGTGCTGTTGTTGGCATGCAGGATATGGGAGCTGCTGGTATTTCCTGTTCGACCTCCGAAATGAGTGCTAAATCAGGCACCGGCATGATCATCAATCTGGACCTGGTCCCAACCCGGCAGCAAAACATGCACGCCTGGGAAATGCTGCTGTCCGAAAGCCAGGAAAGGATGTTGGTTGTCGTACATAAGGGAAGAGAAAAAGAAATCACTGCCATCTTTGACAAATGGGATCTGGAGTGTGCCCAGATAGGCGAAGTCACAGACACCGGCAGACTCGAATATTTCCGCCACGGTGAAAAAGTAGCAGATATCCCTGCATTTTCGTTGGTACTTGGGGGTGGAGCTCCGGTTTATGACCGGGAATACACCCGCCCTACTTACATGGACGAAATAAAACCATATGATCCACCAGCACCTGCAGACAAGGATTTAGTTTCGATCGCACATCGAATCATGAATTCACCGAATATAGCTTCGAAACGCTGGGTCTATGAGCAATATGATCACACAGTCCGCACAGGAAATACAAACACCAATGATCCTTCTGATGCGACCATTGTGCGCCTTAAAGACACCGATAAATCATTAGCTGTTACTGTGGACTGCAATAGCGCTTATGTGCATGCTGATCCGTATATAGGGGCCATGATAGCTGTATCAGAGGCAGCACGTAATATCCGATGTTCAGGCGGTATCCCGTTGGGCGTTACCAATTGCCTCAATTTTGGGAATCCATACAATCCTGAAGTATATTATCAATTCGTACATGCCATTAAAGGGATGGGGGAAGCTTGCAGAAAATACGGAACACCGGTGACAGGAGGAAATGTAAGTTTTTATAATCAGTCAGTACTCAAAGACAGGACCGAACCCGTATTTCCAACACCGACCATTGGCATGGTTGGCCTTGTTGAAAAGAAAGAACATGCTACTACCCTTTCTTTTAAGAAAGAAGGCGATCATATCCTTATGCTTGGAGCATTGCCAAACAATGCAGATGGCTCAGTTTACATTCGTGAAATCATGGGTCAGCGTTTGACCGCGTGCCCGGAATTCAACCTTGATTCGGAATTTAAACTTCACGAAGTAATCAGCCAGCTGATCGGTGCTTCGATGGTGGCAAGTGCCCATGATGTTTCAGAAGGAGGTTTGTTAACCTCACTCACGGAAAGTGCGATGGCGGGGTCCCTGGGTTACAACATATCTTTGCCAGCTGGAGTGAGAAAAGACATTTTCCTTTTTAGCGAAAGCCAGGGGCGAATTGTTATCTCCGTCAATAAGGAAAATTTAACAAAAACGGAGGAGTTACTGGATAAACAAGCTATCCCGTTTATACGTTTAGGCACTGTGACCTCTCCCGTGATGACCATTGACGGGCTGGATTTCGGAGCTGTCTCCGATTGGAAATCAGAATATCAAAATGCGCTGTCCAACATACTTGAACAATAAAATTTAAACCTGTACATACCTATGAAAAATCTTACCATCGGTCTTTTTATCCTCTCGATCATCAGTATCGCTTCATGCGGAGCCATCTCATCAAAAGGGACCAATATTACCGGAACCATTTCGGATGCGCCCAACATGAAAGTGTACCTTGATCAAATGGGACCTAACAGCAACACGATCGTTATGAGCCAGGGTGATACAGATGCTAATGGCGATTTTACGCTTAAAATGGACGAAACCCTGCCTGCAGCGATATACAGACTCCGAATTGGTGCGGGAAAATTATTTCTTGTCCTGGAAGATGCTTCTTCGACGGTGACTGTGAAAGGAACCCTGGAGGGGATGAGAACAAGTGACATGGAAATCAGAGGCTCTGAAAGTGCCAAAGATTTTATGGATGCCAGCCACCTGCTCTCCACCGGAAAGATTACAATTGATGATGTCAAGGATTACATCAAGAATACGCCATATCCGATGGCAGGTATGCAAATGGCTATCAATGCGTTTGGAAACAGGCCTGAGTTTTATGATATCCATAAAACTGCAGCGGCTCAATTGGCTAAGAAATATCCTAACCATGAGTATACTGCTCAATATGCCACCTTTGCTACCGGTCTTGAGCAGGCAGCTGCCCAGGGCCAGGCCTCAGAAGCCATCCAGGTTGGTATGCCTGCCCCTAACATTACCCTTGCAAGTCCTGACGGAAAAAATTACTCTTTAGCTGACCTGAAAGGAAAAGTAGTATTACTTGATTTCTGGGCTTCCTGGTGCGGACCTTGCAGGAAATCCAACCCACATGTTGTCGAAGTCTACAACAAATACAAAGAGAAAGGATTTACAGTCTTCAGCGTTTCACTTGATGGAATTGATAGCCGTTCTAAAGCAAGATATCCCGATGAAGCTCAGTTTCAAGCCGGTCTTGAACAATCAAAGAAAAACTGGATAGCGGCTATTGAGAAAGATCAATTGACCTGGCCATACCACGTGAGTGAACTGACCAAATGGGATACACAGGCTGCAAGACAATATGGGGTGTCGGGGATTCCTAAAACATTCCTGATAGGCCGTGATGGAAAAATCGCTGCTGTCCACCCACGTACAACCTTGGAGGAGGAATTGTTGAAAGTGCTCTAAGCTTAAGGCAATTACCTGGTAAATAAAAAAAGGCAAGATCAATGATCCTGCCTTTTTTTATTTTGTAAGATATGTAGCGCCCGTGATCAGAACTTGATGATCTGGACCATAATGTCATGTTTCTTAGTTAGGCGTTCAGCGAATGCGAAACTTCCTGCAGGTGCGATGAGGATTAAGCCACCTCCTTTATTCTTGCCAAGAATACTTAATAGCTTCCATTTGCTAACTGTCTTTTCAGCATCAGCATCCTTACGTACAACCTCTATATACCACCTGCCTCCTCGCTTAACTGCTGTAATATCAGGAACCAGCTTATCATCACTATCCTTATTACTCAAGCCGGAAGGGGTTTCGTACCCTTCAATATTGGCCTTTACATCTGAATACCCATTACGGGCAACCCAGGTAACCAATATCTTCTTTATTAGCTCTTCATCTTTACTCATAGGCACTGCCAATACTTCCATAAATGATCTTTTCTAAGGACATCGGGGGGGACAAATATAACAATTTGATTATCAGGGCAAAGTTTATCTTTCTAAAAATCCTTGAATTTTATTGGTTGAACGCTGTCAGATGGCCCTTCAAATGGACCTTTTTATACCTTAACCTGGCCTGAGCATGCGGGTTTATTCAAGCTATAACTTGCTTTATATCAGTTAATTAAATTTAAGGTGGCTCCCTTAACATCCAGTCAGCTGATTAAGTCCGGGATTACCAATAGTGCTATAAAATCTTTTGATCAATTATTTTAAAGTAAATCACCCTGGTACATCTATTGCAACAGTCCATTAAAGGCAAAAAAAAAGCCGCCCTAAGGCGGCTTAAAAGACTATTACAATCTCACCCAATGTAATTATTTAGCAATCTGATCAGTACTGGTAGTACCGGTCAAAGCTGATTTAACTGCAAAATGTACTGTTTCTACCTCAGTGTTTACAGCTGTCCAGGTTTCAGCAGTTGCTTCAGAAACTTTTGCAGATGTCGTTTCGAGGTCACCAAGAAACTTCTTGAAAGTTTCTAATTGTGTAGTGATCGCTGCTTTACCTGCCTCATCAGCAGTTGCAAGAGCACCTTCAAGTTCAGCAACTTTAGCTGCAACTCCACCCTTAAGGTTGGTCAAATCTTGTGAAGCCGCTGATTTAGCAGCCATAAAAACAGAGTCCGCAACTGCCTCAGCAGTAGCTGTTTCTGTGCTGGCATTCGTAGTGTCTTTGCAAGCTACCCATGCCAATGAGAGTAACAATGCCAGTGAAAAGAATTTAATGGTCTTCATAATTAAGTTGTTGTGAAATAAAAAGGTTTGACTTTACGCCAAAACGGAAATTTCTTTACGTTCTGACACCGCAAATAAACGGAGTATTATCCGCTATGTTTCAAGGATTTACAAATTATCTTTAAATTCAGTAGATACCTTGACCCTTCCACTGGGTTTTCTAATGTAAAACCCTGATTTCTATCAGAAAATGATAGGCTATTAGGTTTGAAGGAAATAACCAGGATGAAATAAGGAAGGATCTGGAAGGTTTACCATGATATTTAATAGGCTACGAAGCCATTTAAATGGTCCTCCAGGCTCTTGAGGGTAGGAGCATGGTGAATCCGACCCTGATCATCCATCAGTTCGCTGATTCTGCTGACAGGCAATAAGCGAGGGTAAATCACGGACTTCATGTGCATGAGTATACCGGACAAGTGATCCATACCACGGATATTGCCAGATCTACCTGTGGCCACCCCGATCAGCATAGATTTCTTCAGTTTAAACGTTTCATCGCAATGCCGCACGGAAATGGCATCAATAAAGAGTTTAAGCACGCCGGGAAAACTACCATTGTATTCCGGTAGTATCCAGATAAATTTCTCAGCTGGAATCATCCATTGATCCTGGATAAGCCTGAGTTTTTCAGGTACTTCATCCTTTTTATATAAGCTTGATGGAAGGATTTCAGGTGGCAAATCAACCATGCTGACATATCCTATCGGGCCCTGATACTGCTCTCGCAGCAGCTCAATTATTTGCCTTGATACGAACTCTGTGTTGCTATCCGGCCGGTTGGTAGCTTGTATGACTGTGATCATCCTTTAGCGGTGTTGGCCTCTAATACAAGCACAAAGCGTCAAATGTTCTGCCAATAGCCGTATTTTTGCGCCCCTGATCATCAGAAAACCAATATAAATACAGGAAAAAGTGGGGTTCTTTTGATCCGGGATTCAATTCAATAACAGCTATTTTGGGAAAAATTATTGCTATAGCCAACCAGAAAGGAGGCGTCGGTAAAACCACGACGGCAATCAATATGGGTGCTTGCCTCGCTGTCCTGGAAAAAAAGATTCTGCTCGTTGATGCTGACCCTCAAGCCAATAGCACCTCTGGACTCGGCATCGAGACGCTACCTGGCCAACCAACCGTCTACGATTGCATGATCAATAATGTACCTGCAGCTGACGCAATCCTTAAGACTGCCACGCCTAATCTATCCATCCTGCCCTCCCACATCGATCTTGTCGGTGCTGAACTGGAGCTCGTATCACGAATGAGGCGTGAGTATACCCTGCAAACTGTACTAGACAAGGTCAGGGATGAATACGATTATATCCTTATCGATTGTATGCCGTCATTAGGGCTACTCGCTGTCAATGCACTGACTGCTGCAGATTCAGTGCTGATACCAATCCAGACAGAGATTTATGCACTGGAAGGTTTGCAGAAACTAAAAAACACTATCAGTCTGGTTAAAGAACACCTCAACCCAAAGCTCAAAATCGAGGGTATCATCATGACTATGTATGACAGTCGCCTAAGGCTGGCCAATATGATCCTTGAAGAAGTGCGTCAGAACCTTACCGATACGCTGTATACCACAATCATTCACCGCAACAGCAAAATCAGTGAATCTCCAAGCATGAAAGCTCCTGTAATCATGTATGATGCTGCCAGCACCGGAAGTATGAATTTTATGCAACTGGCCCTTGAGTTTTTGAAACGAAATGATGATGAAAAGGGTGGAAAACTAGCAGTTAGAAGTTAGCAACGAGCAGTTGGCAGTCAGCAGTCAGCAGTCTTCAGTCGGCAGTTGGCAATACGCAATAGCTAAAAAACAAAAGAGAATAAAGGACAAATGGACTTAATTGAACCCGATTACTCATTTTAACGATTACCACTATTGAATAACCTATTATATCGCACACATATTTTCAACTTCTCACTGTTCACTTCTCACTGCTAACTTTTAACCTCTCACTTACTTATGTCAAAAGAGACCAATAAAATGCAAATCGGTAAAGGCATCCGCGCCTTGCTGACCAATATAGAAGAAAGGGGCACTGCGCCAACCGGACAGGAGCTGAGAGAACTGTCGAGGGAAACGCTTGAAGTAGCTGTGGATGCCATTGAGGCCAATCCATATCAACCCCGTACGGACTTTGATGAAACTGCATTGGAGGAGCTTGCACAATCCATTCGTGTACATGGAATCATACAGCCTCTTACTTTGAGGAGGTTGCACGAGGGCAAGTATCAGCTGATCGCTGGTGAGCGACGTTGGCGGGCAGCACAGAAAGCGGGTTTGAAAAGTGTACCGGCCTATATTCGGTTGGCCGATGATCAGGGAATGCTTGAAATGGCCATCGTAGAGAATATCCAACGTGCGGATCTCAATGCGATGGAGATGGCATTTAGTCTTCAACGCCTTATCGATGAATGCAAACTCACACACGAAGAATTGTCGACGCGGGTTGGCAAACAGAGAAGTACTGTATCTAACTTCCTTCGATTATTAAAGCTTCCGCCGCAAGTTCAGGATGCGCTTCGTAAGGAGGTGATCAGTATGGGTCATGCTAAATCAATTGCCGGACTTGAGGATATCAGTGCTCAATTGATGGTACTCGGTGACATCATCTCCGGGCAACTGAGTGTCAGGGATACAGAAAAACTGGTGACAAAATATCAGGATGGTCTCACGGGTAAGACACCAAAGAAAGGAAGCACGCTTAAAAAGGGCACCACTTCGCAAAAATCTGCAGATGTAACCAAAGTGGAGCAGCAGTTGCGTTCCTTACTAGGTGTAAAAGTTGAACTTCAGTATCAGGAAAACGGGACCGGCCAGATCCGGATACCTTTCAAGTCGGATAAGGAACTCAATTATATCCTGGACCTCCTGGAAGAACTTGATTCATCAAAATAGTATACCTAACTACCCTTCTAAGCGTTTATTACCCTGATGAGACTACGTTGCTTGCTGATTTTAAGTGTTTTGTTTATTTGCCTGACTACGCACACGATTGTGGGTCAGGTGACGGTAGACAGCATTTCGGCAGATACAATGGTGCCGCATAAAAAGAAGGGCTCTATATTCAGTGGCCGCCCAGGAAAATCAATGTTGATGAGCCTTGTCGTTCCGGGAGCAGGGCAGATTTACAATAAAAGTTATCTGCGCGTTCCTTTTGTCTGGGGAGCCGTAGGAGGCATGGGCTATCTTGTACATTACAACACACAGAAATATAATTGCCTCAGGGATGCCTACAAGGCGAGCATTGACATGGTTCCTTATGAATTCCCTTCCCACTGCAATGAATTTGTCGGCATTACAAATTCATCCCAATTAAGAATCCTTCGGGATGATGCCAATGAAGCCCGCCAACTCTCTATTGTCGGATTTACCCTGGTATGGCTAGCCAATGGGATTGATGCCTTTGTCAATGCCCATCTCAAAGAATTCGATCTCGATGAGGATCTCTCCATTCGTGTAGGAACCAAAATGGACGATGATCCTTACAATCCAATGCGGATGGGCATATTTGTCCAGTTTTAATGTTCTTCTTAAACCGTATCTGAAATTCCTTTACCAAATCTCAATTTAATGTACTCGCAGATCCTTAGATCCCGCCCCGTACGGGCGGCGGGAGACGCAGAGGCGCATTAATACTATCCTGTTTTGAGAATTGTCAACTATTTACTTCCTCTGCTTTTCCGTGGTTATCAAATATTGTTTAGGTAAAAAACCAGGTTAAGGGTAGTATATATGACTGATACTCGCTATATTAGATTCATTATTCATCATTTTAATCCCATAACCATGAATAAATTATACCTCAGCTTGCTCCTTATAGGCTGTCTTCTTAGTTGCCATGTTGACGAAATTAGTAACAAGTATGTCATCTCCGGTGAGATCCTGACACAGGGCAATATGGCCTTTCAAAACGTTATTGTCCATCTTTTAAAAGGGGACCAAATCATCACCTCTTCAACCGGGTCTCAATTTTCATTTAAAAACCTGGAAGAAGGCACGGCATATACCGTGCTCCCTCTGGTGACAGAATCCAACGGAAGAAACGGTGTTTCTACGTTTGACATGGTTAGCGTCAGAAAACACATTGAGGGCATTGAGCCATTCGACTTGTATCAACAGACAGCTGCCGACATAAACAAGGACAATGTCATCAATCAGGAGGATCTTGAACTCATCAGGGATTGCCTCATTTCTTCACCGGAACAATCAGCATGCCCTGGTTATCGTTTTGTGTCAAAGGAGCACAATGGTTCTGCATTCAACTATGTGGATCAATATCACACCAACAAGTTATTTGCCGATCATCATATCGTATTTGTCCCTATAAAACTGGGTGATGTGAGCCACACCATCTGGCCTTAAACAGATACCTCTGCAAACTATTCTTTATTGGTCCAGCCTTCTTTCAGCGAAACGGTTTGATTGAATACCAAATGCTCTGGAGTTGAGTCTCTATCGAGTGTAAAATACCCTTGCCTTAAGAACTGGAATCCCTCTCCTACCCTTGCTTCAGCGAGAGCTGGTTCCAGGACGACATTGTTCAACACCTTCAATGATTCAAGATTCACTTTACTCAGAAAATCAACACCTTCTGCCAATGGGTTTTCAGTTGTAAAAAGCCTGTCGTACATGCGGATCTCTCCCTTGACAGCAGTTGGTGCATTGACCCAGTGAAGTGTTCCTTTGGCTTTTATGCCGCTGGTATCTGATCCGCTTTTCGAATCAGGGTAATAGGTGCATATGATTTCCTCCATTTCACCAGTTGATTCATTCACAACCGCCCTTTCACATGTAATGATGTACGCGCTCTTTAAGCGTACGGTAGCGCCTGGTGAAAGTCTGAAATACTTCTTTGGAGGGTCAATCATAAAATCTTCACGCTCTATATAGATCTCCCTGCTGAATGGCATATCGCGATGTCCCGATGTCTCGTCTTCAGGATTGTTTTCCGATGGAAGTAATTCTGTCTGTCCCTGAGGATAATTCGAAATGACAAGCTTGATTGGATCCAGCACTGCCATCCTACGCAATGCAGTCTGATTTAATTCATTACGGACACAGGATTCGAGTAATTCGATTTCAATCCAGTTATCTCGTTTTGCAATGCCCACTTTATCACAAAATGTTCGGATCGCCGCGGCAGGATATCCTCTGCGCCTCAGACCACTGATCGTAGGCATTCGGGCATCATCCCATCCTGTGACCAGTCCTTCATTGACTAACTGCATCAGCCGTCTTTTGGAGGTGATCATATACGTCACATTCATCCTCGCAAATTCAATCTGCCTGCTTGGAAAAATGCCAAGTTGACTTATAAACCAATCATACAAAGGACGATGATGGATAAATTCAAGTGAGCATAGCGAGTGGGTGATGCCTTCAATACTATCACTTTGTCCGTGTGCAAAATCGTACATGGGATAGATACACCATGTATCGCCGGTGCGATGATGATGCTGACGCTTGATCCTGTAGATGACCGGATCACGCATATGCATGTTGGGTGATGCCAGGTCTACTTTCACCCTCAATACACGAGAGCCATCCGGAAACTCTCCGTCCTTCATGCGTGTAAAAAGGTCCACGTTTTCTTCCACACTACGTGACCGGTATGGACTTTCCTTTCCGGGTTCCGCAGGCGTACCTTTTTGAACTGCAATTTCCTCAGCGGTGCTGTCATCGACATACGCCAGGCCCTTACGTACCAGATCCAAGGCGTATTCATACAACTGACCAAAGTAATCCGATGCATAGTATTCTCTATCCTCCCAGTCATACCCCAGCCAGCGGATATCTGCTTTTATGGCATTGACATATTCCGTTTCTTCAGTTGCAGGATTGGTATCGTCAAACCTAAGATTGGTCTTACCGCCATATTTTTTTGCAATTTCAAAATTGAGGCATATGGCTTTCGCATGCCCGATATGGAGATAACCATTCGGCTCAGGCGGGAAACGAGTGTGTACCCTTCCACCATGTTTACCATTGGCAATATCTTCTTCGATGAATTCCTCTATAAAATTCAATGACCTTGTCTCTTCCATATATTGTATAACGCTACAGCGTTGTTTAATTATTCAATACTAAATATCCAACTGCTAACTGCTAGTTGCTAACTGCTCACTTTACATTCTATCTGGCATCTCTATACCCAACAGATCCATTGTATTCACCAGGATACTTGCAATCGTATTTATCAATACAAGTCTAAACTCTTTCGCAACCTCTGATTCAGCCTGGAGCACCTTGATATCATGATAATAACGGTGATATTCCTTTGCCAGAGCAAACGCATAGTTGGCTACCAGTGCAGGATTGTAATCTTTGGCAGCATTTTCAATGGTGTGGCGGCACTGGCTTAGTAAGTTGAGCAATAACTTTTCATCCTCATTTAGTACATAGCCCTCATAGCTTTTCCTGTCCTCCCCGGCCCTACGTAAGATCGATTGGATCCGTACATAGGCATTCTGAATGTAAGGCCCGGTTTGTCCCTGGAGATCAACTGAGGCTTTAGGATCAAACGTCATCCGCTTACGTGGATCTACTTTGATAATAAAGAATTTCAGTGCCGCCATACCGATCCGTCTGATCACCTCCGGATCTTTCATCTCCCGATCAGCAGCTGCGATGCGGGCCTCTTCGATGACATCGGCCATGAGGTCATCAGCATCTATGACCGTTCCCTCCCTTGACTTCATTTTACCTTCGGGCAGATCAACCATGCCGTAAGACAGATGGTATAAGCCTTTGGCATATGGTGCTCCGAGCTTTGCCATGATCGCAAAGAGTGCCTGGAAGTGATAATTCTGCTCATCGGCTACGACGTAGACCATCCGTTGTGCATCAAACTCCTCGTATCGTTTCTGGGCAGTGCCCAGATCCTGGGTCATATACACTGACGTGCCATCACTCCGTAAGAGTAGTTTATGATCCAAACCATACTCAGTAAGGTCAACCCATACAGAGCCATCATCTTTCTTATAAAATACTTCGCGCTTAATACCATCCTCAATCAGGTCCTTGCCTAACAAGTAAGTATCGCTTTCAAAATATAGCTTATCAAACTCAACGCCGAGGTTTTTATAGGTCTCATTAAATCCATTATACACCCAGCCATTCATTTTCCTCCACAAGTCCAGTGTATCCTGGTCGTGCGCTTCCCACTTAAGGAGAAGGTCACGAGCATCCTTACCTAGCTTGCTTGTTGTATTAAAATAGTTGTTTTTATAAGCTTTAAAAAAGTCAGCCTCAGCAAGTTCTTTATCCTTACGATTGTCAAAGAGTTCTTTTGCTTCCTCTGATGATTGCCAGGTTTTGTACTCTTCGACAAATTTCTTTTCAAACTTCACATACCAATCTCCTACGAAATGGTCGCTTTTCATTCCCACTGATTCCGGGGTCACCCCTTCACCAAACTGCTGCCACGCAAGCATACTCTTGCATATGGCAATGCCGCGGTCATTGACGATCTGTACACGATGCACATCATGGCCGCAGGCTGAAAGTATTTTATAGGTCGACCATCCCAGGAGGATGTTCCTGATGTGGCCGAGGTGGAGAGGTTTATTCGTATTAGGTGAAGCAAACTCTACGAGTACTTTTTCCTGGGGCTGAACCGGCTTCCAGAAATCGGGATTAGCCTTGAATTCATCCATCACTGAAGTCCAGTAATCTGTGCTCAGCGATATGTTCAGAAATCCCTGAAGCACTTCTGTGCTGCTCACCCATGGTTTGGTTCGCTGCATATGTTCGCCGATGGCGGCGGCAATCAGATTTGGAGCCTGACGTAATGTCTTGGACACCGCAAAAGTTACCAAGGTATAATCTCCTTTGTGCTCTTTCTTAGTGGATGTCACGAGAAAATCACCGGGTGATAGATCCACCTGGTAGATTTCCTTCACTGCCTCAGCAGCTGCTGTTTCAATATCTCTGGTAATGTCTTTCATGTAAGGGTGGCAAAGTTACGATCCTACGCCAAAAAAGCTGAATACACTTTGGCCATAGTGCCTGGCCTCCATAAAACCGGGCATTTTGTCAAATGTTTTGGTAGAGATATGTTCCAGTACAAAAAAGCCTTCGGGCTTCAGCAATCCGGCTTCAAGGATGAGTCCTGGCAGGGTTTCCAGCCCCTTCATGTCATAGGGTGGATCAGCGAATATATAGTCCCATTGCCTGTGGGCTTCTTTGATAAACTTAAATACGTCACTCAGGATTACTTCCAATGGAATATCCCATTCCTTAGCAAAAGATCGCATAAACCTTACACTCTCCCGGTACCTGTCCACATAGGTGATATCCATGCAGCCCCGCGAGGCTAACTCCATACAATGGATACCTGTGCCACCAAATAAGTCTAGTGCTGAAGATTGCTCATAATCCAGCCGGTTATCCAGAATATTGAATAACGCTTCACGTGCAAAATCGGTTGTGGGTCTTACCGGCCAGCCTTTTGAAGGTATCTGAATTCGTCTGCCCCGCCACTGACCACCTATGATGCGCATGACCTGTGTGTGGCAATCAAGGTATGCAGGTCTGGAAGTTCAAGTCGTTGGTGAATCCTGAAATAGGTATCTCCGGGCATATCAAATGGAAGCTCTTCATCTTGTATGTTCAACAACCAGTTCTCCTTTGGCTTCAGCATTCTGGCGCAGGCTATGGAATAGTATGCAACATCTCCCTGATCCTGCACATAAAAGGATTTTGAAAAAGTCAACTTACCGCCCGTCTCACCAATGATGATCAATGAGCTGCCCGTAAGGAAATAAAACAACCTTGAATGCTGATTTTCTGATGGGGGTGCGAGCTCATTGACCGCATTCCACAAAACAGATGTTAGGTGGACGTGGTCTGAATTGGAATAATACTCCCTGATCAGATTGATAGTCCCAGACGGCACGCAATAGGCTATGGCGGTATCCCCTGAAATGAAATCTGAGGATAAAGTATCTCCGGATCTTACCCTGAGATAACGACTTGCTATTTCAGGCAGCATCCCATTTCCTGTATAAAACTGGGGGACGAAGACATTTGGTCTGTCCACTACCACAACCGCAACATCGTAGAACTGATCTATCAGGGAAGGATTGAGATACAAGGCTGTGTCTAAGGCATTTGAGATCTGGTCCTCCATGAAACCGCCCACTATCGGGAAGCTGGATTTCCACCCCACCCTTCCTGATTGGGGTTGCGCTAATAGGTGAACCCCTACCTTATCCCGTGACAAGGAAATGATTAGTTCAGGTGGGTTTACCGGATTAGGCATCAGGATTTGATCATTCAGCTCTTCTTTCCAAAAAACGAGCCAACAATGATAAGGAAAATCGAATAAAGGCTTAGGCTTAGGCGGAGGCTAAGTGTTAGGTGGAGCCTTTGGCTCAGCATGTCCCTTCATCATAATTTATACTTTTGTAGCATGTTTGAGGGTAAAACATGCTTGTTAGCGATTGAATCGTCCTGTGATGACACATCCGCGGCTGTTATGTGTGATGGTCTGATGCTGAGCAACATTATAGCCAGCCAGGCGATTCACGCACAGTACGGAGGTATTGTACCTGAAGTGGCCAGTCGGATGCATCAGGAGAATATTTCACTTGTGGTTGATGCAGCCTTGCAGAAGGCTGGAGTATCCGTTTCTCAACTTGATGGAATCGCCTGCACAGCAGGTCCGGGACTGATGGGTTCCCTTACAGTTGGGTTGAGCTATGCCAAGGCTATGGCTCTAACCTTAGGGATACCCTTTATCTCTGTCAATCACATGCGTGCACATGTTCTTTCTCACTTTATTGATGAACCACGTCCACCGTTTCCATTTTTATGCCTCACCGTATCCGGTGGACATACCCAGATTGTGTTGGTGAAAAGCGGGACGGATATGGAAGTGCTGGGGCAGACGCTTGATGATGCTGCAGGTGAAGCGTTTGATAAATCAGGAAAAATACTGGGGCTTCCCTATCCGGCTGGACCTTTAATCGATCGAATGGCAAGAGAAGGAAAGCCAGTTTATCCCTTTCCGATTCCACAAGTCGATGGCCTTGATTTTAGCTTTAGTGGCATCAAGACGGCCATCCTCTATTTTATCCGGGATGAAGTCAAGAAGGATCCTGCCTTTATAGAAACGCACCTCAATGATATCTGTGCAAGTATTCAACATGTCATCGTAGAAATACTGGTGCGCAAAGTTTCACTCGCGGCACAACTACATAACATATCACACATCGGTATCGCAGGAGGTGTTGCTGCCAATTCCGGGTTGAGAACACGACTCACTGATATCGGAAAAGAATTGGGCTGGAATCTATATTTCCCTGCCATGCAATATTGCACTGACAATGCAGGGATGATTGCTATGGCGGGATATTTTCAATTCATTGATGGACATTTTTCTCCGCTGGATACTAAGCCTTTTGTGAGGGGCATGGAGTAGCAAGGGGCAAGGAGCAAGGGGCAAGGGGCAAGGGGCAGTCCGCAGTCTACAGTCTACAGTCCGCAATCTGCAGTTTGTAGTCCGCAGTTTGCAGAGCGCAATGGGAAAAAATTTGAGGTCAAATAATTAATAAAATGAAAAAGGCGAAGAGCATGCTCCTCGCCTTTTCAATTGATAATCCAATCTGATTTTTATTTCTTAGAATTATCCATCTCTTCAAACTCTACATCGGTGACATCACCTTCCTGGCCCTTGCCATTTGAATTGCCGGAAGTATTTGCCTGGTCCTGACCAGCATCTTGTTGACCTGCCTCCTGCTGTGCCTGGTATATATCCTGGCTGGCAGCCTGCCATGCGGCATTGAGACTTTCTAACGCCGGATCAATTCGGTTTACATCCCTGGACTCATAGGCTGACTTCAACTCTGTGAGTGCTGATTCGATGGAAGATTTCTTATCTCCCGGAATTTTATCGCCATAATCTTTCAGTTGTTTTTCAGTCTGGAAGATCAGGGCATCTGCTGTATTTATTTTCTCTGCCTGTTCACGGGCTATGCGGTCTGTTTCAGCATTTGCATCAGCTTCTGCTTTCATCCTTGCGATTTCTTCCTTGGATAGGCCAGTGCTTGCTTCAATACGAATCGATTGTTGCTTGCCTGTGCCTTTATCTTTAGCAGATACACTCAGGATACCATTGGCATCAATATCAAAGGATACTTCTACCTGTGGCATTCCTCTAGGTGCCGGTGGAATTCCATCCAGGATAAACCTTCCAATAGGCCTGTTGTCCCTGGCCATCTTACGCTCACCCTGCAGGATATGAATTTCAACTGAAGGCTGATTGTCGGATGCTGTAGAATATACTTTTGACTTCTTGGTTGGAATAGTACTGTTGGACTCAATGACCACATCATAGATACCTCCCATCGTTTCGATACCCATAGAAAGTGGTGTTACATCAAGCAACAATACATCCTGAACATCTCCACTTAATACACCACCCTGGATAGCTGCACCGATAGCTACAACTTCATCAGGATTAACTCCTTTGCTTGGTTTCTTACCAAAGAATTCTTCAACTGCAGCCTGTATGCGAGGAATACGCGTTGAACCCCCAACAAGGATAATCTCGTCTATATCTGATTTACTGATACCTGCGTCGCGGATTGCATCCTCACAAGGGCGTAATGTGCGCATCACGAGCTCTTCAGAAAGCTGTTCAAACTTAGCTTTGGTCAGTTTCGTATCAAGGTGTTTTGGAACACCATCTACTGCTGTGACATATGGTAAAGTGATGCTGGTTTCTGAGCCACTTGACAATTCGATCTTAGCGCGTTCAGCTGCTTCTTTCAAGCGTTGGAGAGCCATTGGATCCTTTCTAAGATCGATCGCTTCCTGCTTCTTGAATTCATCCGCCAACCAGTCAATAATCACCTGGTCAAAATCATCACCACCCAAATGGGTATCACCGTTGGTAGATTTTACTTCAAACACACCATCCCCGAGTTCGAGAATGGATACGTCGAATGTTCCTCCTCCGAGGTCATAAACCGCGATGGTCATGTCCTTGTGCTTCTTATCAAGACCATAAGCCAAAGCTGCGGCTGTTGGTTCATTGATGATCCGGCGTACATTCAAGCCTGCGATTTCGCCTGCTTCTTTTGTAGCCTGGCGCTGGGAGTCGTTGAAATAAGCGGGAACAGTAATTACTGCATCCTTTACTTCCTGGCCGAGATAATCTTCAGCTACTTTTTTCATTTTCTGCAGGATGATCGCGGAGATCTCCTGCGGGGTATACTGGCGACCATCAATTTCCACCTTTACGGTATCATTTGGTCCGCTCTTTACCGGGTATGTGACCCGGCCTGATTCCTTTGTGACTTCAGCAAAGCGATTTCCCATAAATCGCTTGATGGAATAAACGGTCCGACGGGCATTGGTGATGGCCTGTCTCTTGGCTGGATCTCCAACTTTCCGTTCCCCATTATCTAAAAAGGCAACTATTGACGGGGTAGTTCTTCTGCCTTCATCATTGGCGATAACTGTTGGCTCATTACCTTCAATTACAGCAACACAGGAGTTTGTGGTACCCAGGTCAATTCCGATTATTTTACTCATACTGTTCGTTTTTTGAATTTCTAAACCTGATTTCTTATTCGTTACTCACTCCTGATCAATGCGTGTGCCATGCCCATTTTGGGCTCCAGAATGTGCCAAAAGAGGAATAAAACTGTTGGATATGACAGGGTCAAGGAGTGAAATCTGACAAATAGTCAGAAGTCAGCGGATAATTGCCTTAGAAATGAATATTGCGGGAAAGTGGCTATTGAAAATTAAGATCTCCGGTCACACTGCCGTTTTTCAAACTGTCAAGTGATTGGTTGTGAAGTCCATAACCCATGTTGTCTGAAAAGTTGCGTGAAGTAACAATACCTTTTCCTTCAGAGAGGTTAGTATACTCAGGGATTTCTTGTGTACTTGTAATTCCGGTATTGGCTAGCGTGATCGTTTGGTAATTCTGTAGCTCCTTGCCTCCGCACCAGACGATGATGTCAATGCTTTCAAATATTCTAGTGGCATCCGGATCAACATCAATATTTGCACTGACAGAATTATAGAATTCACCCCCATTCCATTTATACCCCGGTGTAGCGGTGCCGTCAGGATCTTCAATTCCCTGGGCTATAGTCCATTTCACAGACAAAGGGATAAACAAATTACCCGTTTCAGGAGACTTTTCCCTGTAATTGAAGCGCATCTGCAAGTCATAGATACCTGCGTCGGGTATATCAGTCCAGGAAAAGGTAAAATCGGAATTTGATTTGAATAACAAGCTAGTTCCAGCGGAAGGGTTACGTAATACCGGAGCAGGGAGGATGATAGTTTCAGCTGTGACCAGCTCGGATTGTTCGTTTCGTTTTAGGATAAACTGATATTCATCTCCGACTACAAAATTTATGATGTTGCCTTTTATTTTGTAGAGGTAGTTTGGTGCCTGGGCAAAGGCTCCTTCTTCTCTGGGGTACCCCTCGAGGTTGCCATCAACCCTGGTCAACGTATATTCCTGGCCACTGGCAATTCTCTTGAGTTTAACCACAGCATTAGGATAGTAGAGAGAATCTGCGATGAGAGCGATACTGTCTGCTGAGATATTTGGATCCAGGAATGCCTTTTCGACGCGGATGTATACAGCGGTATCGCTTTTGGATAGGAAAGCCCAAACGATTGGAATATCCTTCCATTTGTCAGTCACTACCAGTTCATTATCACAGGCTGTAAAGAGAAATCCTGTAAAAATCAGTCCAAACATCCATTTCATGGCGCAAAAATAGGGTTTTAAACCTTCTTGCAGCCGGAAAAGGCAAGAAATGAAAGCCTTTGGTCAAAAGCACTTGCTTTAAGATCCTGCATTTATCTTTGGTGTGAATTTGATTTTTCAGCTTCCTAGAATTACAATTGTATGTCAGTCCATAGCAAAGCCAAAAGGATTACCACCCACATCATCCATGAGATGAAAGGGGCGGGAGAAAAGATAGCCATGCTTACCGGGTATGACTTTTCCATGGCCAAAATCCTTGATGACGCAGGTATTGACATTATCCTGGTAGGTGACAGTGCTTCCAATGTCATGGCAGGGCACGAAACGACCTTACCTATTACCCTGGATCAGATGATTTATCATGCTTCTTCTGTGGTCAGGGCTGTCTCCAAAGCATTGGTGGTAGTGGACCTTCCTTTTGGCAGTTACCAGGGAAACAGTAAACTGGCGCTTGAATCGTCTGTAAGAATCATGAAAGAATCCGGGGCACATGCCGTAAAACTCGAAGGAGGTGCAGAAATAGGTGAATCTATCACCAGGATATTGTCAGCAGGTGTTCCTGTCATGGGGCACCTTGGGCTCACCCCTCAATCTATCTACAAATTTGGAACCTATGTAGTCAGGGCCAAAGAAGAAGAGGAAGCCATTAAATTGAAAAGTGACGCTCTACTCCTTCAGGAATTAGGATGTTTCGCCCTGGTGCTTGAAAAAATTCCTGCTGCACTGGCAACAGAAGTCAGTAAATCCCTTGACATCCCTACCATTGGTATTGGCGCAGGAAACGGAACCGACGGACAGGTGCTCGTCGTGCATGATATGATCGGCCTGACGCATGATTTTCATCCGAGATTCCTGAGGAGATATCTCAACCTCTATGATGAAATACACAAAGCTGTTGGCGAGTATGTGCAGGATGTGAGGTCAGGCGATTTTCCAAATGAAAATGAACAGTACTAATTTCCAAACCGAATCTGACCTTCAAAATCTTTTCCTTTGAAACGTATTTTGCTCATTGCCGGCCTCATCTTATTTTGTGTGGCAGGTTTTTACGGATACCAGTTCTACCACAAAGCATTCAGTGTCAATACACCTTCTGTATTAGACAATAATATATTGCTGATACAGGAAGGTGCAGTGCTTGAAGATGTGATCGACAGTCTTGTAGCAAATGGACAAATACTCAAAGAGGACCATTTCAGATGGACTGCCGGTAAAATGAACTACTATGATGGCACCATCCGAAAGGGCCGGTATGTTATTCCAGCACCAGCAAGTAGTAAGACGTTAATTTCATTATTGCGTGGCGGCAAACAAACGCCGCTGGGACTTACCATCCAGAATGTCAGAACTATTGAACAGATGTGTGGAAGAGTTGCTGCCCGGCTTGAATTTGATTCCATTGACCTGGCTACATATCTGAACACTCGTTTTGATTCTGTTGCGGGTACAAGGCCGGAGACAAGACTTACCCGCTTTATCCCTAACACGTATGAATTCTACTGGACGGTTTCCCCAGAAGATTTCTGCAAAAGAATGCTTAAGGAATATGATCGTTTCTGGACGGAGGAGAAAAAAGCAAAAGCAGTTGCTGTAGGCTTGACTCCGGAGGAAGTATACACCCTGGCGTCCATCATCGAAAAAGAAACCAATTATAATCCTGAAAAGACAAGGATGGCCGGTGTATATCTCAATCGTATCAGGGATAGCATACCCTTGCAAGCGGATCCTACTATTGTTTTTGCGTTAGGTGATTTTGAAATACGGCGGATACTCTATGGTCATCTGGATGTCGTATCACCCTACAATACTTACCGTAATTTAGGTTTACCTCCAGGCCCAATCTTCATGCCGGGATTACCATCCATCAATGCAGTACTTGACCGTGAGGTACATGATTATTTGTATTTCTGTGCCAGACCAACTGATGATGGCCCAGGCCATGCTTTTGCAACTACCCTACCCGCTCACAATGAAAACGCAAGAAGATATCAGCGTTGGCTTGATGAGCAAGGAATCAGATAATCTACAGCCCCGGGGTCAGATTGAATTCAACTCGTCTGTTAAGTGTCCTGCCTGAATAGGTACTGTTGTCAGCAATTGGTTTTGAAGGACCAAAGCCTTGAAAACTCATCCTATTGGTTGGAATGCCTTTACTCGCAAGATAATCGTAACAGGCTTTAGCTCTGTTTTCAGAAAGTTTCCTGTTGACTTCGGCGGTACCTGTGTTGTCGGTATGACCATCTATACTAAGTTTATAATCAGGATACTTATTCATGATACTCACGATCTGGTTGAGTACACCATAACTTTCAGGGACCAGTGTAGCTTTTCCTAACTGAAACTGCACAGCCTTCATCGCAAATGTCAATATTTCCTTGTCAGCCGCTTCTATCACCGGACATCCTGCATTGGAAATGGGTCCGTATGTTTTAGGGCATTTATCCTTGCTGTCTTCTGTGCCGTCCATATCTGTATCAGGACATCCCTGGAAAGCAGAAATTCCTGCGAAGGTCGGGCATTTGTCAAGTGCATCTTCAATACCATCCCCGTCTGTATCAGGGCAACCATTGAAAGCGGCGACACCAGGAACTGTAGGACATAAATCCACACCGTCTTTGACGCCATCCCCATCTGAATCAGGGCAGCCATTAAATTCCAGCAAGCCAGCAATTACCGGACAATCATCACGTGAATCTTCAACACCGTCCCCATCCGAATCCGGGCAACCTCTGAAAACCTCCAGACCTGCGACTGTCGGACATATATCTTCCTTATCAAAAATGCCATCCATGTCGGTGTCTACATCCGGTATATCCAGCACGGGCATCACTTCAACAGTGTCGATTTCTTTTCTTGCGAAGAAGTACTTAAATCCAATGCCATGATTGAAATTGGAATTGTTTTCAGCACTACTCCACCTATATTCGGATTGGACATTGAAATAAGCATTTTTAGCAATCTTAA
This sequence comes from Candidatus Opimibacter skivensis, assembly GCA_016721905.1. Classification (GTDB taxonomy): domain Bacteria; phylum Bacteroidota; class Bacteroidia; order Chitinophagales; family Saprospiraceae; genus Opimibacter; species Opimibacter skivensis. The sequence goes on from JADKHH010000001.1 coordinate 700,742, forward strand.
TATCCAAACCGATACCCACCGGAGTCTGTACATTGAAACTATCCATGCCCTGGTAGACACCTCCTGCCCCTGCAAGCAGGTAAGGACTGAAAATATTGGGATTGCTCAACGGATAATAATGCATCTGTGCATCGAGCCCGATAATGGAAGTATTAGTAAGTTCTTCAGTTTTACTGCTAAGTCCGATTTTAACCGGGAGATTGAGCATAAAATGCTTTGAAAGCGGGGCATGAAAGCCAAACTCGAAACCATCCCTGTAATCCTTGAAAGCACCAAAGTCTCCGCCGTTGAGCGTCTGGTAATCCAGGAAAAGCCTCTTGAAACTCACACCTACCGGAAGTTTCTGAGCAGATAAACTAAGGCTCAACGAAAGGAGCATCCCTATACCTAAAAGCTTGTGCAGATGTGACAGTTTCATAACAGAGTAGTTAAATAACAAGGATAAAGATATAATGATATTTTAATATATGAGTGCTTATATCCTTATTGGACAATAAGATAAGGTGAGAAATGCCTGAAAAGATACTGAAATCTGTGGTTTAGAGGGCTTCAAACAGGCCTGTGCTCCTGTTTTTCCGGACTTTATCCCAGGTAAAACATCGCCCGTTCATCGCAATATAGACCCCTGGAGGCATTACCTGGACGAACGCCAGGGCGCTGCCCAGATTGAAAAACCCATCGGATGAGGTCCCGAAAGCGTATGGAATCATAGCCCCGGTCAGGACGATTGTCTTCTCAATATTTGCTGCTGCAAGCTCTTTGGCCGTCTCTACCATCCGGTCTGTTCCATGTGTGATGAGGATCTTGTCGAGTTTTGCCCTGACACAATTATGGACGATGATGCCTCTGTCCTCTTCTGTCATTTCCAGGCTATCCACCATCATCAGGGTCTTAACATCAATATCCAGGGAACAACGGCCGCGCTCAAACATTTCCTTGAGGTGGGTGCCTTCAAAATATAACTGTCCGGTGATGTAATTATACTGTTTGTCGAAAGTGCCTCCGGTGACGAATACTTGTATCATGGGTTAAAGGTAAAAGTTTATGAGAAAAGGCGGAGGCTTAGGCTTAGGCTAAGGGGGATAGGCGGAAAGGCTGAAGGGCTGAAGGGGCTTAAGAGGCTTAAGAGGCTAAAGAGACCTAAGAGGCAGACGAGGCAAGTAAAAAGAAAAAGGGTTCAATTGCTTGAACCCCCTTCTGGTATTAGATATTTAAATAAGGATCAATCCTCATTTTAGATTTTAAACAATGAAGGATCTATATCTCCATTAACCTTGATCGTACTAGCCTTCATGACGATTGGGGTAGGCATCGGGCCGCTCACTGTGATCGTATGCGGGATATTGATACCATCGACTACTTTATAATCACCGTATTCAAAAGTTGTGACAGAAGTCTGACCCTGAGCTATAGCCGTCTGAACTTCCTTGATCTTCAGATTTGTGGTTTGGTCATAAAACTCAGTGCTCTTTGTTCCGGATGGTTTGGTCACAACCAGCTTATAACAAGCTTTGCCGTTGACGTCTTCCATTCCCTTCACTTCAGTTGTATACCCTTCCATATTGTAATTGCGCTCCACGAAAAGAACAGATTGCTCCTTCATAGATTCGAGGTCTGAACCTTCAACTGGAAATTGCTGACCGCCTTGTTCCATAAGTCCTTTCTCTCCATCATATACCTGCTTCATAATAGTCATACCTTGTGTAGACATTACCATTGTGAACTTACCCGCATTCTGAACTACTCTGGACGTGATGGATGTGCCCATCATATCCATCGTGTAGGTTTGATCCAGTGATTTAACGGCATCAAGTTTTTGACGGCCACCTAGAGCTGTCAGGTACTTTTCGACCAGGTCAGATGCAGAAATATCAACTGCTGCGCCTGATTCGTCTTTACGTGGATTGGCGTAGATGTCATATAACTGGATCTTTCCATCTTCCTTATCGAAAGCGGTCAGTTTGTTCATGACTTCATCCTTGTTGCCTACCACCACTATCCTTGCTTTTGAAGGAGTGATATATTTCTTAGCGACCCGTGATACATCTGCGACCGTCACTGCAGCCAGTTTTTGCAGGTAGGTTTCGTAGTAATCTGCTGGCAGATCATACATATCAATATTGAGTGCAAATCCTGCTACTGTCTGCGGGCTTTCAAGTGAGCGGGCAAATCCACCTGCGATAAAACTCTTGGCCAGATCCAGCTCTTCCTGTGAGACAGGCTCATTTCTCAATTTGTCCAATTCGAGGAAAAACTGTGTAATGGCACTATCCGTTACTTCATTTCGAACACTTGCATTGGCAGAGAAATTTCCAACCAGTTCATCGTCATCAAGAGACGAATAAGCTCCATAGGTATAGGCTTTATCCTCTCTCAGGTTTTTAAATAATCTTCCTGAAAAGCCACTTCCTAAAATAGTATTCATGACACGGGCAGGAATGACATCCGGTGCACCGGGTTTCAAATCCAACGCATAGGTGATGTTAATAACGGATTGGACCGCACCGGATTTATCAATGAATGCAACTGAGGTATTATCAACACCTTTAGGGAAAGCATACTCATATTCCGGTGTTTTACCGGCTGGCCAGCTACCGAAATATTTTTCAGCTTTGGCCTTTGCTGCTTCCGGCGTGATATCACCTACGATGACGAGGTATGCACTACCAGGCTTGAAGTAGGTATTGTAATAATTTTTACAATCTTCAAGACTAATATTTGAAACCGTGCTCTCATTGGTGATTTCACCATAAGGATGGGTAGTACCATATGTCAGCGCGTTGGATACATTGCCAGAGATCGCATTTGGATCATCCTTTTCTGTCTGCAATCCTGAAAGTGTTTGTGTTTTGATCTTTTCAAATTCTGATTCAGGAAAAGCAGGCTTGAGGATCACATCTGAGAAAAGTGAAAGAACCTTATCTGTATGCTTTGTGAGGGAGGAAGCGAATCCACCGGTAGGACCTGTAGACAGGTTAGCACCGATATAATCCACCGCTTCATCTATTTCGGCTTTAGAATTCTTTGTAGTACCTGTAGCCAGAAGACTTCCTGAAATACCTGCAAGTCCGGATTTCTCCTTTTCCATCATCTCATCGCGATCGATGGTTAACTGATAAGAAATCTGAGGCAACTTGTGATTTTCAACCACGATGACCTTTAGTCCATTAGCGAGTGTAAACTGATGTGAGGTTCCGATTTTCACAGGTCGTGCTGGTCCCGCTGTTGGCGCCATCGACCGAAAATCTCCTGATGGTGTTGTCGCAGTGGTGGTTTCCTTGGCGACCTTAGGTGCACAAGCTGCCATCCCTGCGATGACCAGTATTAAAAGTGATTTTATATAATTCATTTGATAACTATTTTTTGATTGGAAAGGATGGTTTGTGATCAGGATTTTGATTCCAGTGATTTTGGAAGATAATGCAGGGTAACCCTGTTATTCTTCACCAGGTACTTCTTAGCTGCAGCCTGGATATCTTCGCGTGTTACAGCGAGGTACCTGTCAATTTCATTATTGATGAGGTTAGCATCTCCAAAAAACATATAGTACGTGGCAAGGCTTTCTGCGATTCCCGCCACACGACTATTGCTGGTCACGTACTCTGATTCAATCTGGTTACGGAGTTTTTCAAATTCAGTTTCAGAGATCAGTTCATTTTGCACCTTCTGCACTTCAGCATCAATAGCGAGCTCAAGTTCGTACACATCGACACCCATATTGGTAATACCAAATGAAAGCGATACACCCGGATCTTCAAGAGCTAATGGGAAGTTTCCTACAAAGAGGGCTTTTTGCTGCTCATCCACGAGTGCTCTGTATAATCTTGAGCTTTCGCCGGACGACAATATCCTTGACACCATATCAACTGCATAATAGTCTTTGGTACCCTGCGCTGGAATCCTGTAAGCCTGGATTACCGCCGGCAACTGGATGTTGTCATAGATGGTATCCCTGATCTCAGCCATCAGTGCAGGTTCTACAATTCTTGGACGGTACACTGCATTTGCTGATTTTGGAATACCAGCGAAGTATTTATTGATATACATTTTAGCCTCTTCAAAATCAATATCGCCGGCAATCGACAATACAGCATTGTTAGGCACATAAAAATCTGTATAGAACTGTTTGTAATCCTTTTCTTCAGCAGCTTCCAGGTGTTTCATGGAGCCAATCACAGGCCACCTATACGGATGCACCGTATAACTTCTCTTGAAGGTTTCCTCAAGGATTGATCCATATGGTTGGTTGTCAATACGCTGACGACGTTCTTCTTTAACAACCTCACGCTGTGTTTCGATTCCTTTCTCGTCAACACGGGCATGCAACATGCGCTCAGATTCGAGCCAGAGTCCAAGGCCGAGTTGGTTGCTCGGAAGGACTTCGAAATAATAGGTCCTGTCAAAAGTAGTGTTAGCATTGAGGGTACCACCAGCATTCTGGACATAATTATCAAACTCACCGCGACCGATATTGGCACTACCTTCAAACATCAGGTGTTCGAAAAAGTGTGCAAATCCGGTACGATCAGGGTTTTCGTTTTTTGAACCCACGTGGTACATGACAGAGACAGCAACGATAGGTGTTGATTTGTCCTGATGGAGGATTACATGAAGTCCATTGTCAAGGGTATATTCCTCGAACGCAATTTTGTTCATCTGCCCATATAAAGACGAACCGGTGACCAGGGCAAAGGCCAGAAGGGAAAAAATGTAACGCATATTGAGATGGTTTAAAATTTTGTCAAAAATAGCACGGGATGAAGAGGTGTTGTCGATGATAATCTACAAAAGAGACTTAAAATCTGACAAATCAGGCAGAGAAAGAAGTACCACAACCACAGGTTTCTTTGGCATTCGGATTATTGAAAACAAATCCCCTGTTGTTGAGCCCTTCAAGCCAATCCACCTCCATACCTAAAAGGTACAGGGCGTGGGCTTTGTCCATCAGGATCTTCACGCCTTCAAATTCGTAAACTGTATCCTGATCCTTAGGCTCATCAAACCCCAGAAGGTAGGAGAAACCTGAACAACCACCACCCTTAACACCAACCCGGAGGCCATAATGGTCAGGAACACCCTGATCACTCCTGATACGCAGGAGCTGCTCAAGGGCGCCAGCAGTAAGGCTGACAGGGGAAGAAATGAGGGTTTCAGGCATAATATTCTGTTTAATCGGGGCTAAAGATAAATAACCTCCTGATTTCAGGCATTTAACATCACAACCTACCAGCAGGTTCATTATTTAAGGGAAATTTTATAGGTCTGGCAATTTACGGGACAATTGGCTTCTCCTTTACTATTTTTGCCTCATGACGTGGCAATTGATATTAGGATTGACGATACCTTCACTCGTCGTTTTATTGGCAGTGTTCCTGATGTTCAGGTTATACTTCCAGCACCAGACCCAACTTCGGGTATTGGACTCAAAACGGGAAAAAGTACAGATTACCCTTCCCCTTAGGCTTCAGGCATTTGAAAGACTGACGCTGCTTTGTGAGCGCATTGCCTTGCCGGATCTGGTACTTCGACTCAAAACCCCCGGCACCTCAGCAAGTGCATTGAGTGCAGCGCTTTTGTTGGCAGTTCAGCAAGAGTATGAACACAATCTCACGCAGCAGCTTTATATTTCAGAAGAATTGTGGAGCATACTGATAGCTGCTAAGGATAAGACCATGGATCTAATCGCTATCGCAGCGCATGGGCTGCCACCAGATGCCAGTTCGGATGATTATGCTAATCAATTGATGAGTATGATTTCCGCTGAGAATACGTTACCCTCACAGATTGCAAAAAGAGCAATCAAAACAGAATCTTCGCTGTGGCTATAAGAAACTTCCTTTATGCTACACTGCTTACCGCCTTCATCTTTGGTGGATGCACCAGTGTACAGCATATCAGCAAAACCAATATCGGTTACGAATCAGTTAGCTCCAAATCTGACATTGGTCCGGATGAGGGAATTACATCAATGATCGAACCATATAAATCCACGCTGGATGTCCAGATGAATGAAGTCATCGGGACTGTCAGTCAGGAAATGACAAAAAAGAAACCTGAATCCACATTAGGCAATTGGTATGCGGATGCTATGATAGCCGGCACTAAAAAAGAAGGATATCCGGTTGACTTTGCGATTTCAAACTATGGAGGTTTACGTGTACCCTATATCTCTGCAGGGCCTTTGACCAGGGGTGAAATCTATGAATTGTGTCCGTTTGATAATCTACTTGTCATCGTGGATGTCCCCGGTGATATACTTGATACCTTGCTTCAGCAAATTGCTTCCACGGAGGGATGGCCAGTTAGTAATGGTTTGAGAATGGTGATCAAGGACAACAAAGTCGAGAGTGCTACGATTCATAATCAACCTATCGTTTCATCTCAAATCTACAAAGTGGCCATGCCGGATTATGTGGCCAATGGCGGTGACGGTTTGAAAGCCCTCATTCCTTTATCAAGAGTCCAGACGTCAAAACTGATCAGAGATATCCTGATCGAATATGCCCAGGAATCCACCAGAACGGGTAAAGGGATCGGGGCTTCGATTGACGGACGTATCACCATCGAGAAATAAACCAACTAACCATGTGGTCAAGGAGACATTTTTTAAACAGAACAGCGGGTGCAGGTGCCGCGCTCATGCTACCCGGATGGATCAATGCTTCGGGACTTAGTCAAGAGGAGATCACCCGGCTTGTCATACTCCACACTAATGATGTGCATAGCCGCATAGAACCATTTCCGGAAGATGGTTCGAGAAATGCAGGCCTGGGTGGTGCAGCACGACGTGCCTCGATGATTGAAAAAATAAGAAGTGAAAATGAACATGTGCTGTTAGTAGATGCAGGTGACATTTTCCAGGGCACCCCTTATTTTAATTTTTACCTGGGTGAACTTGATATCAAGCTCATGAGTAAGATGGGCTACGATGCGACGACCATGGGCAATCATGATTTTGATGCAGGTCTTGAAAACTACGAAAAGCAAATGCGTGAGCACGGCACGTTTCCAACGATAATATCCAACTATGATTTCTCCGACACCATCATGCATGATAAATATGTGCCACGTCGTACTTTTCAAAAAGGAAATATTAAAATAGGAATAACAGGTGTTGGAATTGAACTCGATGGATTAGTGCCTGAGACCTTGTATGGACCAACACGATATCTTGACCCTATTGCCCATGCAACTGCGCAGGCAGACATTCTGAAACATGATGAGAAATGTGATCTCGTGATTTGTCTTTCTCATCTCGGGTATAAATATGACCATGCCAAAGTGAGTGATATACAATTGGCGCAAAACAGCAAATCCATCGACATCATCATTGGGGGGCACACACACACCTTCATGGACAAACCTGACATTTACCGGAACAAGGAAGGTGAAAATGTAATCATTCATCAGGTAGGCTGGGCAGGAATCCGATTGGGCAAAATCGATGTAACCTTTGAAAAGAACAAGCGAAATAAATGTGTGACCTGTGAAGGAATCTGGGTTAAAGAATCGTAATCTATAGGTAAAAATGGCAGGTTAACAGATCATGAATTGACAGTCAATGCTTTATTAAACGACAAAAAAAAGATGTATAACATATTCTTTTATAAGCCTTTAAAACAATATTGACGATATTCGGGAAAAAAGAGAGCCATACTGAACATCCACCATTTTTTTTTTGATCTTTGTCCAATCCCGAAGTAAAGTGAAAGTAGAAACAAGCGTGAAAATCAAAGCTCATCCGACTCAAGGACTCCCCCCGGGGCAATATGCCGGTCAGGCTTTAGGGATCATTCAATAACCTGATAGAATGTCTTATATAATGGTGCAGGACTGCAATGCAGTATGGAATGGGTGTCTGAGCGTGATTCGTGAAGAGATCAGTGAACAAAGCTTTCGAACATGGTTTGAACCAATACGTCCTATCCGTTTACAGGAAAACACATTAACCCTTCAGGTTCCCAATAAATTTTTCTTTGAATGGCTGGAGGAACATTACCTGCCGGTACTTAGAAAATCCATTCGTCAAACCCTGGGTCCAAAAGCAAATCTCGAATACAACTACGTAAAAGATGATCCCTGGCAAAAAAACGGAAAGCGTAAACAACCTGCGGCAACTCCTGCCACTGAAGTTGAAAATGACATTCGTAACCCGTTTGTCATACCCGGTATTAAAAGGCTCAAAATTGACCCCCAACTCAATACGTCCTATACGTTTGAAAACCTCATTGTAGGAGATTGCAATCGTCTCGCTTGTTCTGCAGCAGAAGCAATCGCAAACAATCCGGGTGGTACGGCTTTCAATCCATTGTTTCTCTTTGGGGATGTAGGATTAGGAAAGACGCATCTTGCACAGGCCATAGGTAATTCTGTTGTCAAGCAGCGCGATGACAAAACAGTGCTCTATGTAAGCTCCGAGAAGTTTACCAACCAGATCATTGAAGCCATCAAAAACAATGCGGTCAGTGATTTCACCAACTTCTACCAGCTGGTGAATGTGTTGATCATCGATGATATCCAGTTTCTTGCCGGCAAGCAAAAAACACAAGAGATCTTCTTCCATATCTTCAATCAATTGCATCAGAGTGGCAACCAGATTGTCCTGACTTCTGACCGTGCCCCTAAAGATTTACAAGGCATGGAAGAGCGTTTGATCAGTCGATTCAAATGGGGCTTATCTGCAGATCTGCAGGCACCCGATTATGAAACGATGATGGCCATCCTCGAGCATAAATCAAGTGTTGCGGGCATCAGTTTTTCTCCGGAAGTCAAGCATTATATCTGCGATAATATCCGTCACAACATCCGGGAGCTGGAAGGTGTGATCGTTAATCTGATCGCACATGCATCTCTGACCCGTAAGGAAATTGATCTCGACCTCGCGCAGAAAGTCATCTACAACGTCGTCATCAATACGGGATCTGTCATCACCCTTGACCACATCAAGAAATGCGTGGCAGACCACTACGAGGTACCTATCGACAAACTCAAATCACAGACCCGCAAAAGAAACATCGTGCTTGCGCGCCAGTTGTCCATGTACTTTGCGAAAAACATCACCAACCACTCACTAAAAGCTATCGGTGACAGCTTCGGCGGACGAGATCATAGTACCGTGATCTACAGTGTACGGGCCGTCAATGATATGATTGACACCGATGCTGAATTTAAACGGACGGTGAAGGATATTGAGAAGAAACTGCGGCAGCCTGTTGGGTAGTCGTTTCGGCTAACGCTCAACGACCGGGAAATTCACATTGAGATTTTAGTTGGTTTTTCAACTTAGTATTTCGCTTCGGCCCTTTCGGCTACGCTCAACGACCGGAGAATTGTGTTTTTGTCGTTTCGGCTAATTCGATGCTCAGCACAAGTACGTTCTCAACGATCGGCAAATATCTGAAATTGAAAATTCTTTTCTCCGTGTACTCCGTGACCTCCGTGCGAAACTAACCATTGACTATTTTGTGAGCGAATCCATCACTCTCGCATATTCACTTGCGAGATGCCGGCGAGTGAATTGCTGGATGCCTTCAGCGTTACCATTCAATTGCCCCCCTTTGTAGAGATCGAAATATTCGAGGATCCTGTTTTTTAAGCCTTCCACATCATCGTATTCATGCACTACCCCACCCTTGGTCAGTTCTATGACTTTGGAGGAGTCGCTGTCCTTTGGACCTATAGCTAACAGCGGCCTCCCAGAGCCCAGGTATTCATAAAGCTTGCCAGGAATAATCGTGCGCGAGTTTGGTGAATTATTGATCACCAGTAAATTGATCTGTGCCTGTTGTTGCAACTTGACTGCCTCATCGTGAGGTATGAATTCAACAAACTCGGTGTAACCCTGAAGTTCATATTGTTCGACCGATGAGCGGACAGAAAAATCTACGGGGCCTACCAGTCTTATTTTCAATTTTAATTTTAAGTCCGGTGATTCTGCAATTGCTTTATGAGTGGCTTTCCAGAACACTTCAGGATTACGGTCTTTATTCATCGAGCCGATGTGGACGATTGTAAAATCTTTGTCCAAAGGACCTCGTAGTTCAACCGGAAAATCTGCGTCATCGAATCCGTTTGGAATCACAACAATATCGTCTCTTCCACACAATGCTTTAAACTCATCCCTTGAGCGCCATGTTACAGTGACCACTTTACTTGCCGTCTTGAGTACTTTCAATTCAAGACGATGGTGCTTTTTGTCTGCCCAGGAGGTGAGTTGAAGGTCCCTGTAGAAATCAATATTGGTCCATGGGTCGCGGAAATCCGCGATCCATGGGATTCCTGTGGCGCGATGCACTTTTTCAGCGATGAGATGCATGCTGTGAGGAGGACCTGTAGAGATAATGGCATCCACTGGATTTTCAGCGAGGTACTTTTTTAAAAACTTTACGGATGGCTTGATCCAGAACATTCGGGCATCCGGAATAAAAAAATTACCGCGTATGAAGACTGAAATTTTCTGGGCAACAGACGCCTTCTTCTTTTCATTGATAAAACCTGAGTATAGCTTATCCTTTTTCTTACGTCCCAGAAAGGCTTTGTAGAGATTGTAAGGTTCCCAAATGGGTGTCTTAACCACAGTTGTACTTGCAGGAATTTCATTGAGCAAGCTATCATCATGTACACCTGTTTCACCATCAGCGGGCGTGTATACCACCGGAGCCCAACCGTATTGTGAAATGTATTTGGTCATCTTGGCCCAACGCATGACGCCGGCACCGCCGGCAGGTGGCCAATAGTAGGTAATGATGAGAAACTTCTTCACGATGCGGGTAAAGGTCTGAAATTTGGGAGTATTCGACGATGCCGACTTGCCAAAAGGTCGCATTTAGTATTTCTTTAATCCGTTAAGGCTTAAGCCAATAGCCTAATGACGGCGTGTGTTAACATCCGGAAAACAAAACTAAAACCCTGATTTTCAGAACATATGCGTAAATTGAGGTTCAACATTTCCCTTTTTACTTATGTCAGAAAATATAAATACCTCTGGTGGAGTGACCAGAAAAATGATCAATATGAATATCTCTGAAGATGTCAGCTATTGGATCAGCAAATGGAACATCACCCGCGAACAACTCCAGAATGCTGTTGACCGCGTCGGTGGCAAGGAGACAAGGGTTTCAGATTATCTCCGGGCAAAGGGGATCATCAGGTTCTAAACAGCTATCAGCTATCAGCCGTCAGCTTTCAGTTTCTATCTAAACTTCGTTTAGATAGAAGTTAGGTAAGACTTTTCATTTCATGAAAAGTCTTATTCATTTGAAATCTGACCAACATTACCTCTAATTTTGCCTTGTGACTATATCCATTTAGTCTCTAAAAAATAAGGTGATGAAAATCCTTTTCCCTCTCCTATCGTTGATGGCCTTGAGCCTGACGATGATTATTCCTTCCTGTAATGCTCAGCCATCAAGTCCGCTTTCGGGGCGCATTGAAACAAATGATGACTGGAAACCTTTTGTTTATCTGGTAGAGCCACGGCATTTCAATGAAATAGCTGCTGATTACCTGGGCCAGGTGATTGATTCTGCTGCTATTGGGACAGATGGGAGTTTTTCGTTTCAAAATCATATCGTTCCGGATAAAAAGATGCTCTTCATCCTGGCCGTGCAAAAAAAGGGCAGCCGATTTGCAAACCACTTAGCGGATGAAATTCCTTCCGAAGCGAACTACATGCCGATAGTGCTTAGCAAAGAAAGTTCAATGACCTGCAAGGCGCAGATAGCACAATTCCAACAAAGCTTCTCCATGGATCACCCTTCATATGATCATCAGGTCCTGATGTCATTGCGAGATGCACGGACAGAGGCTCACCATAGGTGGATACAAAGCAACAGTGCATTACCTGAGGATGATTCGCTAATCATAGTAAAAGAAGACTTGTACGACCAGTACATCGGCGTGATGAGGCAATTTGCGGATAGTACGAATAGTCTCGAAGCGGCATTGGTGGCCATTCGTTGGGCGAGCTCCAATGGTGATTATGAGCGGATGCCGGAGTTCCTGCATGGTCAATGCGAGAAATGGAAAACCCTTCAAGCAGAAAATGATTTTGTAATCGAGCTTTGTGCTGCAGCAGATAAAAAAAATCTGCCCGTAATGGTAGGTGATGTGATGCCTGATTATACGTTGCCGCTTGCCAATGGCGATACAGTTAGCTTGCGTTCACTGATCGGAAAGCGGCTAACTGTCGTGGATGTATGGGCATCGTGGTGTGCTCCGTGTCGAAAAGAAAATCGTGACATCCTGGCGCCACTCTGGGCAGCCTACAAGGACAAAGGATTACAGATCATCGCCTATTCGATAGACAGCAATGGTGGAGCATGGAAATCAGCCATCACTAAAGATGGTGCTGTGTGGGTGCATGCATCGCATCTCACTGGCGATTCCTCACCTTTTATGGAGGCTTTGCGTATCTCGACGATTCCTGCAAACTTTATCCTGGATGGCAAAGGAGAAATCATTGCTAAGAATTTGCATGGAGAAGAGTTGGAAAATTTCATCAAGGAATATTTAAAATAAAAGAAAGTACATCCATCAATAGGCTTATGATAAAAGATAACTTTCTGCTGTCCTGTTTTCTGCTCATAGTAACAGGAATGCTGATCCTTGGATGCCAAGGCAAAACATTCGATCCTGCGTTCCTAAAGGAAAAAGCTCCTGCAGAATTCACCATCCGGTTTGAAACCACCAAAGGTGATTTTGATGTTCGTATTTATACTGCATGGTCGCCCCTGGCGGCTGACCGGCTGTATCAATTAGTAAAATATAAATACTTTGACTATGCCATTTTCTACAGGGTCACGGCGGATTATGTTGCTCAATTTGGCAGCTCCAATCGCGTGCTCACATCACAATGGATGGCCTACCCTGTGCCGGATGAACCCGTGCTTCATTCCAATACCCGGGGCACGATGACTTTTGCAAGAGCAGGAAAGGATAATCGTGGGAGTGACCTCTTTATTAATCTTGCGGACAACACCAGACTAGATACCACGGAGCACCTTGGTGTTCGGGGATATCCGCCACTTGGTGAAGTAATACATGGGATGGAAGTAGTGGAAAGCCTATTTGATGTCTATGGAGATGACCTTATGCAAGAAACGAATCGTATGTATTCGGATCGCAATGGGTTTATGCAGGCGTATCCGGGTTTGGATTATGTAAAAAAGGCTTACCTGCTGGAATGAGAATAAAAAAAGGCCATCCTTGCGGATGACCTTTTATGTCGGGATACCAGGATTCGAACCTGGGACCCCCTGTTCCCAAAACAGGTGCGCTACCGGGCTGCGCTACATCCCGAAAAATTTCATTTACCAAACCTCGCTCAACAGTCCGGAAGTGTTGAGCGGTGAGGGAGGGATTCGAACCCTCGGTACCACTTTCGAAGTACGACGGTTTAGCAAACCGTTGGTTTCAGCCTCTCACCCACCTCACCTTGACTTCATTCTCTTAAGAATCAAGTACTTAGGCTGAATAATTTTTATGTCAACTGAGCGATTCCTTCCGGGCAGATGCCTTTTAGGAGGGGCAAATATATAAATTCTATTTAATCCAAATGGATTAATGCTGGAATAAAGAGTCTCAACTTGTAAAAGGAAATCAATTATGGCATGTAAATTCCCATATTTGGGATATGAAATCATACCTATTCCCCACCATTCTGTTTTTCGCTTGTCTCGCATGTAAACCAACTGCTCCCGCAGATACTCAGGTGACCACGACAGATTCAACCACAACTCACAGCACTGCGACAGATAGCAACTCTACTGCTGATAATGATACCGCGTCAACTCAATCAAATGAACCGGAGGAAGAATCAAAACCACTTGTGCCAGCAAAGCCTAAAATCTGCGACCCCAACTTCACAAAACTGTCCAGTCCAAAAAATTACCAACATATCGTGTATGTGACCAATTTCAATCCTGAAGAGTTTAAGTGTTGGGTTGATCTTGAAAATTATGGCATTGAGTTGAGTGCGGGTAATTCATGTATCGTCTATTTTGTAGATAAGGCCAATATCAAGACTAATACCACTCCACCGCATTACCTCGATGAGAATACGCTGAAGACTGCAGGTATCGGTCGCTTTGAGTACAATGGAAAATATTGGGAAATTCAAGGCTCAAGCCGGTGGAAGAGAACCGGAAAGGGCTACGGTTACTATAATACCGACAATCAACTCGGAGGTTGATCAGTTAGCAGTTAAAAGTGAGCAACTAGCAGTTAGGAGTGAAACGCATTTTTTCTCACGCTCTCACTTTCTTACTCTCTCACTCTCTTACACCTAGAAGGATCTGCTTTCCCTGGCTATAAATTGATTGGCGCCATCATAATTGGTGACCCGCATATTTTTAGAATCCCAATCGAGTCGAATTCTGCCGGGATAATCCCAGGGTGCCCAACCATCAGGAGATTTTCCTGGCTTTAAAGTCTTGTAATCATAGCAACGAACTGCAAGGTTTCCCATCAATAATGTTTCAGTCAGAGGAACAGCATATTCGAACGGAGAACTTGGTTGCCCATTTCCTTTACAGGCTTCACTCCAGATAATCTGATGTTCACCTTTATATCTGGGTAAAAATGGCTGAGGGAATCTGCTTGAATATGGAGAAGAAGGAGTTATCACTCTTGCACCCTCACCATATATACCCGGCCAATATTTTTCCTTTAGTTCCTTCAAGCAGGATGCCGCCGTCCCAACTACCGAATTGCTCAGAGGACCCAAGTTCAACTGGTCGTGGAGGCCTTAGGCCGCCATCATACCACCACAGGGCGCACGGTTGCACAACATGATCGATGATATCATGGTTATCGATCTTAGACATGATAATTCGTTGTGGAAAATCTAGTTTCACAATGCTTGATGGAGGACATGAATCTGCATAATTGGCTTCTCTGAAATCACCAACCCAAACAGTAGTACAACTTGCTTCTGCTGAAACAGGAGTCTTTAGTTTCAACGCCCGGTAAACAGGATCAATCAGATGACATCCCATATCACCCAATGCGCCTGTACCAAAATCCCACCAACCTCTCCACTTGAATGGCAGATAGGCCGGGTCGTACATTCTATAAGGAGCCGGTCCTAGCCAAAGATTCCAGTCCAGGGTTTTTCTAGCTTTCTTTTTACCCACTGGTGTTGGAACCCCCTGTGGCCAAACCGGTCTGTTGGTCCAGACATGCGCTGTGTGTACATCACCTATTGCTCCAACTTGAACCAACTCAGCTAACTCCGCATTACAATCCATGCTCGCACCCTGGTTGCCCATCTGTGTCACCACTTTATACTGTTGTGCGGCAGCAAGCAGTTGCCTTGCTTCCCCGATATTGTGGGTGAGCGGTTTTTCTACATAGACATGCTTGCCTAGTTGCATAGCCGCAAGCGCGGGCAAGGCATGCGTGTGATCCGGAGTAGCAATGACGACGGCATCTATCTGATTGCTAATGGCGTCAAACATCTTCCTGTAGTCAGTATACCGGGGAACATTTGGAAACATCTCATAGATCTCTGCAGCGCGCACTTCGTCGACATCACAGAAGGCCACAATGTTTTCGCCTTTCAGTGCATTGATATGGTTTTCTCCCCTACCACCACAACCTATAAATGCAATATTTAATTTATCACTGGGTGCCTTAAAACCACGACCGAGAACATGGCGTGGTAGGATCATAAAGCCAGCGGCGGTGAGGGCTGTGTTTTGAAGAAAGGATCTGCGTGAAGGTTCTTTTCATAATTGAGGAGAATTAGGCATGAAGTTAAGAAAATAGCGCTGGAAGAGGGGAAGGGGGGGGTCTACCTCCTTGACTTTTTCAAAAGGAACCTGAAGCTACGGCCATTCAAATTACTCCCGGCCTATGCTCTATGCTTTCAGCCTTTCAGCAATCGCTTCCGCAGCAATCGCTCCACCAGTCCACGCTGCCTGGAAATTAAAGCCCCCGGTGAGTGCGTCAATATTCAATACCTCTCCTGAGAAAAACAACCCGGGCCACTTCTTACTTTCAAATGTGCTCATATTGACCTCAGTGAGGTCTACCCCACCCGCAGTAACAAATTCCTCCTTGAACGTGCTTTTACCAGTGACCCTGTAGGTATCACGCATGAGAATCTGCACCAGTGCATTGATTTGTTTTGAGGATATTTCAGAACAATTCAAACGCTCAGGCAATGAGGCCCGAAGACAGATAAATTTCCATAGTCGCGTGGGCATGCCGAAGAGCATAAGGTTATGTACCTGCTTTTTGGTATTTCGGGCCATGGTTTGCTTGATGCTTCGAATCACCTCCTGCTCCTCCGATTGACGGCACCAATCGATCTGCGCATCAAAAACATAATTGCATGCATATAATTCCCGTGCACCCCATGCGGAGAGCTTGAGGATGGCAGGACCGCTGAAACCCCAGTGGGTGATCAGGAGCGGACCTGATGTCTGTAATTTAAGCGCAGGAATTGAAGCGATCACATCAGGCATACTTATTCCCGCCAATGCATTCAGATCCTTGACACGAATATTAAATGTAAACAAGGATGGCACCGGAGAAACGATGGAATGACCAGCCTGCTTCAGCCCGTCCCATGTGCGTTGATCGCTTCCTGTGGCGATCATGAGATACTTTGAGGTAAACCTGGCTTTATCCGGTAAGGTAACATACCATGATTTACTGCTTTCATCAAACTGCCATCCAGTTGCCCTCGTAGACAGCATCAATTGGATTCTGGATTTGCGCATGGCATTCATGAAACAATCAATAATGGTCTGTGACCGATCCGTGACAGGAAACATCCGGCCATCCTCTTCAGTCTTGAGCCTGACCCCATGGCGTTCGAGCCACTCCATCATGTCGGCAGGTTGAAACCGGTGGAAAGGACCGGTCAACTCCTTGCTTCCCCTTGGATAATACCCTGCCAATACTTCGGGATCAAAACATGCATGTGTGACATTACATCGTCCGCCTCCGGAGACTTCGACTTTGGACAATGGCTTACGAGCAGATTCCAGAATGCAAATCCTTGCACCCGGAAGGAGCTCCGCAACACGAATGGCAGCGAAACATCCGCCTGCCCCACCACCGATCACGATGAGATCGAAATTCATGTGCCGCTGGTTTTATATCGTTCACCTTCAAAGGCGATGACTTCAAAGCTCTGAAGGAATGGAATATGCGTAACCTTATGCATGGAGGGATCGCGTTGTTTTAATAAAAGTTCATAACGTGGATTACGTTGCAAAAAAGTAAAAACGATTGACGCTACTTTCATATACCTGATCAGGTCATCAACAACTGGAATGTCCGGGCTGCCAATAGCCCTGCAAAAAGATTGAAAAATATCCAGCCCGGGATATAGCGCATACTTATGAGGGAATAAGCCGGAGAGATATAAACTTAGCACAGGTGCATCCTGGTGATGATAGGTCTCCACAGATCGAAAATGTTTCTGCCGGTGGATCTGCAGGAGTTCATTGCAATAGTAATCAAACCGGCTTAACCTTCCTTCCAGTGAAGCAGTATCATTAGATAAATCTTTCCAGGCTATAGTAGCAAGTTCGGTATCGGCTTCGATCAGCAGGAGCATAATTTCCTTAGGCCGGTAATGATCGCGCTTCCACCATCGTTGTGAATAATCGCTTCGAAGACATGAATCATAGATGGCTGACAAACCTGCTGGATCAGGAGGTGACCAATGTGTATTAAAATCACTAACCATGGCATGTGGATAATACCAATCCAATGCGTCGGGCTTCAGACTAGCTGATATATAATGATCGATGGCCTTTTCGAGCAAATGAACCTTCATGGGTATGGACTTCTTGACGCCCGAAGGTACAATAAGGGGGGGCGAAGTGGCACAGGCATCCAACTTTCTACAGCCATCCGTCAGGAGTATTTCGTAGAAATACGTTTTGGAACGGTGCATATCAGCATGGTCATCAGCCCACGGATGATTTTTTACCCAAACATTTCCTGTCAGCAATAGATTTATTCCTAAATAGCAATAATTTAAATATATGACAATACTATAATGTATCAAGAGTTTGGCTGAAATAGCACACCAATAAATTGTTTTTTATAATTTGCTGCCCTGCAAGAGGTTGGTTATCGTTATTTAATTATCTTTTGCAGGAAATAAACACCTATCCGTTATGATGAATGAACCTTTATCCTCGATTATGACCCGCCAGGTCATCACAGCAGGGCCTGATGATAAGCTAAGTGTGGCGAGGGATATTTTCAGAAAAAACAGGGTCCATCACCTGCCGATCGTGCATGGTACTCAACTCATTGGGATCCTGACTACATATGACATCTTCAAAATGATTGATTCTAAAGATGATTATGATAAAATACTCATCAAGGATGTCATGACGACCCATGTAGCTACGCTGGAACCAGAAGACAAGGTTGGGTCTGCCGCAGAGCTATTCCTTGAAAATCTCTTCCATGCAGTGCCCATCGTGAAAGACGGCGAACTAAAAGGGATTGTGACTTCATTTGATGTCATCAAATACGAGTTCCACAAGGAGTATCCTACCCAGGAGATTTAACAACCCCATACTTGAAAGACCGGAAAGAAATTGTTGAGCAGTATCGACACCTTATTTCTTCCCGCTACAAGCTTTATGGCTGGATAGCCGGATTGATCTGGGCCTCCGGAGTCATGTTTATGGTGCTGATGGACGATACGCCATTACATCGTGCTGTCAGCAGCACCTTGCAGGCATTTGGATTACTGATGTTGTGGTACTCCTTCAGGCACCGATACCTGATGCTGTACCATTTCAATACACGGTTTGAAGATGCAGAGGCGCGGCTTGAGAAATATTTCATCTCCAGGCAAACGCAATGGGATCAATATGTCCTGGTCCGAATAGGGTTGATGTTTATCCTGGGGATCGCTATGTTACTATGCATGCTCCTGTGGAAAGAAAGTGCATGGGCACGCATCTTCGCCAGCCTTTTCATCACCCTGCTCCTCGCGTTGATCATCAAAGGATGGATGGATTTTAATGATGGCATATTACGTCATGACATCCAACGAAGTCTAAAGGATCAGACTTCTGAATGATAGGACTGATACGCCTGCTTCACAATGGTCCCTTCAAGAATGGCAGATGGATCGATCTGGCTTTGGGTAATGATCCCTCTGTAATCTCCGGTCAATAATAAACGGGCACACTCGACCATCGGAGCTGCGGTACATGTCTGTATAGCTCTCATGGTGATTCCGCCAACCATGAGTGGATATATGTGTTGTGCATTCTGCATAGATCTGAGGTGGCCATCCTGATCATACCCAGTGACTGCCGCATAGATCACGATCACATCGTCTTCGATATGCGGGATGTTTTTCAACATGTGTGCTTCCAGACGGGCAATACTGGTGGAAGGGTCCTGATCATTTTTCAAAAAGGATTTAACCCAATCAAAATGCCCGGGGTATCGTATAGTCTTATAATCTATGTTGGCAATCTGTTCTTTAAGTTCCTGTGGTAAATCCGCTGCGCCTCCACTGGTGAGATCCGCCTCATACCTTCTTCCATTCAGAATGATCGTCTCCGGCTCAGATAAAGAAGGAAGGCGAACGATCTGATGATTACGCACTGCCTCGGAGTCCTTCACATACTCTGTGGCAACACCGATAGTGCTCCAGGTAAAGCCATAGAAATGTGGGGATTCAGAGAATTGGGTCAAAGCACCAACGCGCATTGATAGCTTTTCGAGTTTATCAACGCCATAGCGCTGCATAAAACTTTCCACCAGGTGTACGCCCAGATTGTTTACATATCCTGGCGCAAGACCTGTCTGCAGGATAAATCCTGTTTCGGCATCCGCTGCCATTTCAATAATCTCCTTTGTCTCCTGGACATACTCGGTCAGGTTGACATAATGCAATTCGTACTGGATGCAAAGGCGGGCCATCGAGGGAGCCAAAGCGCCGGGCAGGCAATCGAGCAATACATGGGCATCCGAAAGGACCGATGCAAAATTGTCAGCATTTCCATCAGCGGGCATGAGGAAGGTGCCAAGTCTGGCTTTTTTTCCGATACCTAGTTGTATCCATTCATTGGCCTCTGCTAACTGATCCGCTGAGACATCACCGATGATTACTTCGCAGTCCCAACCTTGTGCGTCCAGGATTAGTAAAGCGGCTGCACGACCTATTCCACCTGCGCCTGCTATGAATATTTTGTCCATGATTGTTCTCGTTTTATTGCCCTTAAAGAGGCGCCAAAGGTAATTATTTTAGGTGCTTTACACTCCGGACAGGCCATGGTATAAATGAGGGCGGCAATCATATTAAATAAATATTTCATGTATATATATCTAGATAAGTGCAGATAACACTATATTTGACCGTCATCCCAAGACAGCAATCATCTCATTGCTATGTCCATATTTGTACCTAAGAACAAAAAAGCCGGCCCAACTGGGCGGTCAAAGCCCAAGAAAGGAGCCCAAAAGGCTTCATTTATAAGGGATCAGCGTATTCCAAAACTGATTGGATTGACGCTTGTACTACTAGGCGTTTTCGTCCTCGTGGCGGGAGTATCCTATGTATTCACCTGGAAAGAGGACCAGGATAAAATCCTCAACAACCCATTCAGCGCGCTGGGTGAGGGTGATCTGATACTGGCCAACTGGCTCGGGCGACTGGGTGCAGTCACCGGTAATGCCCTGGTATACTGGGGCTTCGGAATCTCGTCCCTGGTCATCCCTGTATTGCTGACAGGTTTCGGACTGCGCAAATTCCTCGGGGTCGGGCTGCAAACCTGGTATACACGTGCAGGCAAATCCGTCCTGGCCATGGTCTATGTCTCCATGCTATTTGCCTTTATGTTTTCCTGGGCACAATTCCCCTGGGGCGGCGCTTTTGGCGAAAGTACCACGGCCTGGCTCTCTAATTTTATGGGCTTCTTTGGCGTATTGATGTCCCTCCTCTTTATCCTGGCGGCAACTATCATCATTGAATTCAATCCGACGATCCAGTGGAAAGGAGAATTTCTTTCTTTTCCAAAAATCACAATGCCGGAATGGAAAATGAGCCTGTCTGAGCTTGGACTCGATATCTTCAAAAAGAAAAAGAAGGAAGTGACTCCGGAAGACGATACAGTGGAAACCGACATTGAAGATGGCGAAGAGGAAGAAGAGGTTGAAGAAACCTTACAACCCGGATTCTTAAACAGGTTCAGGAAAGCAAACCCTGCCACGGAAGAGGAAATAAGCGATGAGCTGGATACGGATGATATAGATGCTCTTGAACTTGATCTCGAAGACTTTGAAGTCGAACCAAGGGAAGCATCTGATGATGATCCTGAACTGGAAATAAATGGCCTCCACGAAGGACCAGCGATCGCAGAAACATTTGCAGAGAGTCATGTTCCCCCAACCTTTAGTGGTGTGCAGGACAAAGTCTTCCTGATGGATCAGGAAAGTAGCGAGCATAGTGAACCTTATGATCCGACACTAGATCTCTCGTCATTTGAACCACCGGTGCTTGAATTACTTCATGAATATTCTGATGGCAACATTCAGATCGACCGTGCTGAAGTAGAAGCCAACAAAGACCAGATCATCGAGACTTTGTTGAACTATAAAATTGAAATCACCAAGATCCGCGCCACCATAGGCCCTACCGTGACCTTGTATGAAATCATACCAAAGCCTGGCATCCGGATTTCAAAAATTAAAAACCTTGAAGACGATATTGCACTGAGTCTATCTGCACTCGGCATCCGGATCATTGCACCGATACCAGGTAAAGGAACTATTGGTATTGAAGTACCTAATAAAAAGAAACAAATCGTTTCACTGAAAGAGGTACTGGCTTCAGACAAGTTTATCTCCGGCAAAATGGACCTTCCTATCGCCCTGGGTAAAACTATATCAAACGAAGTTTTCGTAGCCGACCTCGCCAAGATGCCACACTTGCTTATCGCTGGTGCCACCGGGCAGGGTAAATCGGTAGGTATCAATACAGTACTGATGTCGTTGCTTTACCGTAAGCATCCATCGCAATTAAAACTTGTACTGATCGATCCAAAGAAAGTGGAGCTCTTCCCGTATGCAAAACTGGCGAATCATTTTCTTGCTTTCTTACCGGATCAGAAAGAGCCCATTGTCACCGAAACCAAAAAGGTAATCTATACGCTCAATTCATTGTGCATAGAAATGGATGATCGTTATGACTTGCTGAAAAAGGCACATGCGCGCAACCTGAAAGAGTACAATGAAAAATTTATCAACCGACATCTCAATCCCTTGAAGGGGCACCGGTTTATGCCGTTTATCGTCCTCGTCATTGATGAGTTTGCCGACCTGATCATGACGGCAGGAAAAGAAGTGGAGTTACCTATTTCACGTTTAGCTCAATTGGCACGCGCTGTAGGTATTCACTTAATCATTGCAACACAACGCCCTTCTGTCAATATTATCACCGGTGTGATCAAAGCGAATTTCCCTGCCCGTCTTGCTTACAAGGTGGCTTCGAAAGTAGATAGCCGGACCATCCTGGATATGGGTGGTGCTGAACAATTGATTGGACAGGGTGATATGCTTTTGTCAATCGGCAGTAATATGATACGCCTGCAGTGTGCATTTGTAGATACGCCTGAAGTTGAAGCCGTGATCGATCACATTTCTGATCAGCGCGGATATCCAGAGCCATACTACCTGCCTGAATATATCGGCGATGATGAACCGATACAAGGTGGAGATGGAATGACCTATGCTGAGCTAGATGATATGTTTGAAGATGCTGCGCGTCTGGTGATTCAAAATCAGCATGGCAGCACGTCCATGATCCAGCGGAGGCTCAAACTTGGTTATAACCGTGCAGGGCGTATTATGGATCAGCTGCAGTCAGTTGGTGTAGTAGGACCTGCCGAAGGGAGCAAACCAAGGGATGTGCTCATGTTTACCGAGACAGATCTGGATGGTCTTATCCAAAGAATGCGGACTAAAAGCTGATCCGGGCGGGTATTAACCTTTCCTTAGCGGTTGGAGATGTTACTTTTGATCTAATTTTGCGTTGTCAGGTTAGATTCTGAGCACAACTCCTATGAAGCAACTACTTTCAGCCATTCTCTTCGCATTATTGGCATTACCTGTATCCTACGCGCAGTCGCAATACCTGTCATCAAAGGATTCTGATCCTGAGGCGCTCAGTATGCTGACCAAGGCAGGGCAATCTTTTACGTCAAAGCATGCCCAGGTCAATTTCAAACTGAAGGTGACTTTTCCGGGAGAAGCACCTGTGACAAGCGAAGGTGTGTTGTATCAATCCGGAAAATCATACAACCTGCAATTGAAGGAATACGCGATTATTTCAGATGGCATGACGCGTTGGGTGTATCTCAAGGGACCTAATGAAGTCAATATCTACAACGAATCAAATGGTCAGGATTGGATCAGTCCGCAGGACTTTCTTAAACTCCATACGGCCAATGACCTTGTATTTGTGCTGGCAGGCACCCGTGCAGATGGAGTATCGATCATTGAAGCGAAACCACTCAAAGGTCGGTTTGAAGAATATTCCAAAATTACAATAGGCATCAAAGGGGGCGCATTAAATTTTATCAATGCACTATCAAGTGATGGTATGCGTCAGGATATGAGTATCACCACCATCGCCTACCCCGCTACCATGGATGCCCAAAAACTTTTCACATTCAATAAAGCAGCCTACCCGGGTGTGTATGTTGAAGACCTGAGACTCGATTGAGATCATGGGTATCAAAAGCAGGATCATCAGTGGCTTTGCCGCCTACACCCGACGACGTATAGCCCGTGATGCCACGAAAGCTGTGCAGCACCAGGCCGAAACTTTCCGCGCATTACTTCGCAAAGGAGCCACGACTGAATTTGGAAGAGAACATCATTTTGAACACATCACTGATCATGCACAATGGGTAAAGCAAGTACCTATCCGAGACTATGAGGATCTAAGGCCATACATTGACAAGATCATAGCTGGCGGTACCAATATCCTTTGGCCGGGCAAGCCGATTTATTTTGCTAAAACATCCGGCACCACTAGTGGGGTAAAGTATATTCCGATCACAAAGGATAGCATCTACAATCATACTGGTGTTGCCCGCAATGCGCTATTCAACATCACGTCAAAACTTGGTTTAAAAAACCTGTTTGACGGAAAACTCATTTTTCTATCCGGGTCACCTGTATTAGAAAAGAAGGGAGACATCCCTACCGGCCGTCTTTCCGGAATTGTCAATCATTGGTTCCCTGCATGGTTGCGCACTAACCAGTTGCCTTCCTATGAAACGAATTGTATTGAAGACTGGGAAACCAAAGTTGACCTGATTGCAAAAGAGACCTATACGCAAGACATGCGTATCATCAGTGGGATTCCACCATGGGTGCAAATGTATTATGATCGATTGCTGCAACTTTCCGGAAAAAAGACCATCAAAGAAGTATTTCCTAACCTTCAACTCTTTGTGTATGGAGGTGTCAACTTCGAACCTTATAGAGCACAACTTGAACAGATGACCGGAGGCCGTGTGCCCAGTCTTGAAACGTATCCTGCATCAGAGGGATTCATCGCTTTTCAAGACCAGGAAGATGCTGCATCAGGACTACTCCTACAATGCCATTCAGGAATCTTTTTTGAGTTTGTTCCAGCGTCTGAAATCCATGATCCGCAACCAACACGACTGACCCTTGAACAGGTAGAAACCGGAAAAGATTATGCGTTGATCATGAGTACCAATGCAGGCTTATGGGCCTATTCTATCGGAGACACCA
Organism: Candidatus Opimibacter skivensis; assembly: GCA_016721905.1. GTDB lineage: Bacteria > Bacteroidota > Bacteroidia > Chitinophagales > Saprospiraceae > Opimibacter > Opimibacter skivensis. The sequence continues at coordinate 725,504 of JADKHH010000001.1, forward strand.
TTGAGTTTGTTTCCACTAACCCATATCGTATTAAAGTAACAGGAAGAATCAAACATTTTATATCTGCTTTTGGCGAACATGTAATAGCCAAGGAGGTCGAGGAGGCTTTGAAAATCACACTTCAAAAACATCCGTGTCTGGTCACTGAATTTACAGTAGCCCCTCAGGTCAACCCACCTGAGGGTGGGAAGCCCTATCATGAGTGGTGGGTGGAATTTGTTGAGCCCCCGGCAGACCCCGTTTCATTTGCTGCAGACCTTGACAAAGCCATGACTGAACAGAATTTGTATTACCAGGATCTGATCGAAGGAAAAATCCTTCAGCCGTTGGTTGTACGATATTTGCCCAAAGGTTCGTTCAAGCAGTATATGCAATCCATTGGTAAACTAGGTGGGCAAAACAAGGTGCCGCGACTGAGCAATGACAGAGTCATCTCCACGTCGCTCGAAACCCTTCTAAAAACCGATCTAAAGCCCTGATTGACAAGGGGAAGGAAAAGCAATGGATAACACAATATTCCCTATCTTTGCAAACTATTTCAAAAAGCGTAAATGCGGTTTTCTCTATTCATCATATTGATTTTCAGCCTGTTGACTGCCTGCAGAAGCAGCTTTGAGCAGGTGCGTCTGAGCAATGATCCGCCACTCATTCTCACCGAGTCCATCAAATTCTATGATAAAGGTGATTATCTGCGGGCGCAAACCTTAATGGAACTCATCCTCAATCAGTATCGTGGAACCCGGGAAGGAGAAGAATTATTTTTCAAATATTCCTATACCCATTATCACCTGGGTAGCTATGCCCTGGCTGCGACATATTTTACCAACTTCTCTTCGACTTTTGCCTACAGCAATTATGCAGAAGAAGCTGATTTTATGGCCGCAACTTCTTATTACATGCAATCCCCTTCCTTCCGTCTTGACCAGGATCCTTCCACCGCGGCGATTGATGCTTACCAGGATTTTGCAAACAAATATCCAGACAGTGAGCGGGTGGCTGAGTGCAATGAGCGTATTGATGAGCTGCGGTCAAAACTTGAAATGAAAGCTTATCACCAGGGCATTTTGTACTATAACCTTGGCAAGTTTAATGCTGCGATTACTTCTTTCGACAACATGCTATCCGAATATCCTGAATCCAGCCATGCTGAACATTCAAGATTCCTGATCCTGAAATCCTCTTATGAATTTGCTGTCAACAGTATTTATGAGAAGAGAGCGCAGCGTCTGGACGAGGCGAAAGACCGTTACAAAGATTATATCACCCGATATCCAAAGGGTCCAAATGCCAAATCAGCTAAGGACCTGAACAAACAAATAGAATCTGAATCTAAAAATCTGTCAATATGAGTATTAAGAATCTGGCCAATGCTATGGATCCAAATGTCAAAGCGCGCGACATCAAACACATGGCTTCCAAAACTGCCAATATCTATGAATCCATCACGGTCATTTCCAAACGTGCCCGTCAATTGTCAGCTGAGCTGAAAAAGGAATTGCATGATAAGCTGGAAGAATTTGTGGTTGTGACGGAGACCATTGAAGAAATCCATGAAAACAAAGAACAGATAGAGATCTCCCGCTCTTATGAGAAAATGGCGAGCCCTACTATCCTGGCTACTGAAGAGTTTCTGAGCGGCGACCTTGAATGGCGCTATCCAGAGCCTGTGGTCAAGGAAGATGACTTTACTGAAGAAACGGAGTAAGAAGCTCCTTGATTCCTCAATGTTAAGTCATGCCTTCATTACACGGAAAAAAAATCCTTCTTGGTGTTTCAGGCAGTATAGCTGCTTATAAGTCAGCTATCTTATTACGCCTCCTGATCAAAGAGGGATGTGATGTCCGTGTCATCATGACATCATCTGCTAAGGACTTTGTTTCCCCGCTGACTTTTTCCACACTTAGCCGCCACCCTGTTGCCACTGATGTACACCAGGGTGATGAATGGATTAATCATGTCGAGTGGGGTCTTTGGGCGGATGCCATGATTATAGCTCCTGCTACTGCACACACGTTAGCTCGTTGTGCACATGGCCTGGCTTCAGACATGTTGACAGCAACCTACCTTTCAGCGAAGTGTCCTGTTTTTTTCGCTCCTGCGATGGATCTCGACATGTGGGACCATCCATCAACGAGGGAAAATATCAACAGGCTCCAGTCTTTTGGAAATTTCATAATTGATGTTGGTACCGGCGAACTGGCCAGTGGGCTTAGTGGGCCCGGAAGGTTAGCTGAACCTGAGGATATACTTCTGCAGTTAGCGGAGTACTTCCATTACCGGCAGGATATGAACGGCTTGAAGGTCCTGATCAATGCAGGTCCTACGTATGAAGCTATTGATCCTGTGCGGTACATAGGCAATCACTCTACCGGAAAAATGGGTGTTGCGATTGCTGAAGAATTTTCACGTCGTGGCGCGGAAGTATTCCTGGTCCTGGGACCTGAAAGTGTCGTGCCGGAAAATCAACATATCCATATTGAACGGATCACTTCTGCAGATGAAATGCTTGCTGCCTGCATGCACCGGTTTTCACACGTCAAAGTCGCAGTATTAGCTGCAGCGGTAGCTGATTACAAACCTGCAAGCGTTGCTGCTGAGAAAATCAAGAAAAGCACAGATACACTTTCCCTTGAACTCGTCCGCACACCTGACATCGCCGAGGCCCTGGGCAAGATGAAGAAACCTGGTCAACACCTGATCGGCTTTGCCTTAGAGACCAGCGAAGGTTCGAAAAATGCAAGAGAAAAAATGACCCGAAAAAATATGGACATGATCGTGCTCAACAATCCACGTGATGCTGGTGCAGGATTTGGTCATGACACCAATAAAGTCTCCTTTTTGTTTCCGGACAATAAAGAAGAACACTTTGAGTTAAAGTCCAAGCGCGCTGTCGCCCATGATATAGCGGAGGCCATCCATCAAATGATAAAAGCAAATGCAAAAAAATAGTTTAATCGTTTTCCTTACGCTGCTCACTTTGACCATCTGGTGTAACAATGCCCAGGCACAGGAGTTGAAAGCCGAAGTAACGGTCAGTACTCCAAAATTACAAACCACTGACCCAACTGTTTTCAAGACACTTGAAAAAGACCTTAGGGATTTCATGAATCAGGAGCGATGGACAAATGACGATTACAAGCCTTACGAACGCATTGATTGCAATTTCTCTGTCAACATCACGGCCGAATTAGGAGGCAACGCCTTTAGTGCGGATATTGCCTTGAAGGCCATCCGACCGGTCTATGGTTCAGAATATAAAACCGTCCTCATCAATCATGTGGATCGCGACATCGTCTTCAACTACCAGGAATTCCAGCCGCTTGAAAACGGAACTGAATTTTTCAAGGATAACCTGTCTGCTGTTTTTTCCTTTTATGCCCAATTGATCCTTGGATTGGACGCTGAAAGCTTTACACCAAATGGTGGTGATCCATACTTCCGGATTGCCCAGAATATTATCAACCAGATACCTACTGCTGTAGCAGAGGCTGACAAGGGATGGCAGTCACTGAATCGTAAAACAACACGGTATTGGATTATGGAAAACCTGTTAAGCCCCCGTTATACTTCCTTCAGGGAAGCCTGGTATAACTACCACCGCAAAAGCCTGGATATCATGTATACCAATCCGGAGCAAGCACTGGTGACGATGGTTGATGCACTCAAAGAAGTTGAGAAAACACATATCGCATATCCTAACACTATCGGTATCCTGATGTTTCTGTCTGCCAAGAGCGATGAGGTCGTAGAGATCATGAAAAACGCTACACGCACCCAAAAGACAGCAGTCTACGATACCATGCGCAAACTTGATCCAGCTAACAGTGGTAAGTACAATGCCATCAGGGGATAAAGCACGAATAGCCATCTTTGCCTCCGGCGGCGGTAGCAATGCAGATAAAATCTGCGCATATTTTGAAACCCATCCTGACATTAGTGTTGAACTTATTGTTTCCAACAAAGCGGAAGCAGGCGTTCTCAAGGTAGCAGACCGTCATGGAATCGAATCCGTATATATTTCCAAAAAGTACTGGCAACACCCGGAGATTATATTGCCTGTGCTGGAAACTTCAGAGATCACACACATCGTCCTTGCCGGTTTCCTTTCGCTGATTCCAGACTGGCTCATTAAAGCATATAAAGGCCGTATCATCAATATACACCCTGCCCTGCTTCCCAACTACGGAGGCAAGGGAATGTATGGTCATCATGTGCATGAGGCTGTAAAAAAATCGGGTGATCTTATTTCAGGCATTACCATCCATGAGGTCAATGAACACTATGATGAGGGTAAAGTAATTTTCAGAAAAGAAGTTGAATTGGAGGCGATGGATACACCGGAAGAAATTGCCCGAAAGGTGTTACAGGTAGAGCACATGTATTTCGCGCAGGTGATTGAAGGATGGATCAACTCACAGCATGAACATGCATAAAATTTTCGTCCGCGATCAGGGTGCATAGCTCCCCCACTCTTCCGGAAACCGATATCTATAACCCTCCAGGCCTTGCAATCCTCCGGTGTGAATGGCTACAATAGAATCATCTTCCTTAAAAAAGCCGGCCGACCTTTTATCTTCAATAGCATACATCAATTTGCCTGTATACACCGGATCGAGTGGAACTGAATGATTCAATGAGAATGTGGTCATAAAATCAATCAGGCTTCTGTTGAATTTGCCGAAGCCACCAAAATGATAATCGGGCCAGAGCTCCCAGCTGCATTGCGGCGTAACATCGTACTTGCCGAGTATTTCGTAGATATACGAATCCGTACACCCTTTCCACGCTGGCACGATGACGACCTTGATATGGGCAGGTGCAGCAGCAAGTATTCCACTCGCCGTGCCCATGCTACCTCCGGCAAGGATGATATGTGTTGGTGCATGCGGCAAACAATCATAAACTATTTCCATGGCTCCTTTGATGCCTTCTTTACCCAAGCCACCTTCCGGGATAAATAAACAGTCCGAAAAATGTTGCTTAGCATCTGCTTCGCCATAGGAATTGTATTCACGGGGATTCAGATACACAATCTCATTTCCATTTGCCCTTAGCTTACGTATACTTGGATTGTTTTCATCCGGAGCATGGCTTCGAATCACAGCCACCAACTGCAGATCAAAAGCAAGGCAGGCATCTGATAGCGCTGCGAGGTGATTGCTAAACATCCCCCCTTTGCTGACTACGCTGTGAGTGCCTTGACTCAGCGCTTTCTTCAGCACATATTTGAGCTTATAATATTTATTACCCGATGCCCATGATTTGAGCAGGTCTAGTCTCAATACCTTAAATGATGGTTGACCTTGTGGCGAATAAATGGATTGAACCGGGCCTGGTGAAAATTCACGCCAACTTTCTGATTTATCCTCCGGAAGATTTTCCATGTATTGCTCCTGCGCTTATGACCGGATCAACACAATACGCTTTGTCCTGATGGTTCGTCCAAACTTATCCTGCAACCTGTACAGGTATGTACCTCTCTGCAGTTCACTGAGATCTACCGCAATTGTTTCACGTCGGTTATCGACGTCGATATCAATCTCCTTCATTAGTACACCCAGGATGTTGAATATTTTGAGCACATACTTTCCCTGGTTCAGATCAGACAACTGAAACCTGACTACATCATAACTCGGATTTGGATAGGCAAATACATCTGCCTTTGTAGGTTCTTCTGTAAAGACACGTGTCACCATCGGATGCGTCTTAAACTCAATACTCAAGGGCACGTCAGCATCATCGAGTTCTGTCTCTACCAACTGAAGCCCTGTCGTCACAGAAACAAATCGAATGTATGATTCAGTGGTAATCAACCTGATACCAGGAACAAGTGTTGTGATGTCTCTCCACAACATCCCGGTTCTGGTTTCGATTCTTATCGCTCGCTTGACCGATACTTTATGACGGTTTACCTGTTGGACTTCAATGGGCAAATAAAGTGAGCCTTGTCCGTCAACCACCGTCTCCTCGGCGATAGTTATTGTGATCCGACAGGAATCAGGTAGCGACGGCGGAGTCCAGTTGCAAGTCATATTCCGTGGCCATGCAAAAACAGAGGTCATCTTTCCCTTGTACGTATAGGATTCTCCCATGACACCATTAAAATAAGGCTTATAGGCAGGTGACAATGAATAGGTGAGCCGTGATCCTTCACATACCGGATTATCTTCTATGACCTGAATCACTTCCGTAAGTTTACCGGTCAGGCGCATGATCATGTCAGTCTGCTTACCGTTGACCAGGTTAGCATACGTCTTACCTTCGCGTTCACCAGATTGAATGATTCTACGGCTGAGCGCATATGGTGCTTTGAGTGTACGCAGATCCCATACCTGGGCTGGCCCTGACATGGATACCACGCGATGATCCGGCAGATAATCCTTTGCATAATACAAAGTATCCTCGGCTAGCATAGTCCAGTTCATCTGCTGCGCAGTTGATACCAACCAGCAAATAAAAAATGTGGCTAAGAGTAGACTTCTCCTGATCATTGCATCCATTGGAGTCCTACAAATTTAGCGTACTCACCTTGATTTTGCATCAGTGTTGCATGATCACCTGCTTCAACGATCTCCCCATCCTGCAATACGATGATCTGATCAGCATACTGAATAGTGGACAAACGATGTGCTATAACAATGGAGGTCCTGCCTTCCATGACCCTTGACAATGCTTCCTGCACCTGTCGTTCTGATTTAGAGTCAAGAGACGCAGTAGCTTCATCCAGTATCAGGATAGGTGGGTTGGCCAGCAAAGCTCTCGCTAATGTCATGCGCTGTCGTTCTCCTCCACTCAATGTACTTCCCCTATCACCGACAATGGTATCATACTGCAGTGGTGTACTCATGATAAAATCATGAATCTGCGCAATCTTTGCAACTTCGATAACTGATTCCAGTGTTGCATCAGGATTTCCGAATGCGATATTGTTGAATAATGTGTCATGGAATAACACCGGATCCTGATTGACAATACCCATCAGGCTCCTGAGTTGCATCAAATTCAAGTCGCGTATGTCCGTACCATCAATCCGGATACTTCCTTCCGATACATCATGGAACCTGGGCAATAAATCTGCGAGGGTTGACTTACCAGATCCACTTGAGCCTACTACCGCCAGAATCTGGCCTTTCGGAATGCGGAGATTGATATTCTTCAACACCCATTCACCATCTACATTATACCGGAATCCAACCTGATCGAGTACAATTTCCTGATTGAAGGAATGAATCTCCTTTGCATTTTCAGCTTGTTTGATTTCTTCCTTATTGTCCAGCACTTCATTGACTCTGTCCACGGCTGCCAGACCTTTCTGGATATGATAATAAGCTGATGAAAATGATTTGGATGGAGCGATGACGTTAAAAAATGCATAGAGGAAAGCAAAGAAAGTCTCAGGCTTTATCTCATTCTTAAAAACCAACAGAGAACCGTACCACAATAGTACAGCAACGATGGTGATGCCTAGGACTTCCGACAATGGAGATGACAAATCCCTCCGATACATAATCCGTGTCAGCAACTTCTTATATGAATTATTAATCGCACTGAAGCGGCCCTGTTGATACTCCTGTGCATTGAAGCCCTGGATAATCCGCATGCCATTAAGGCTTTCTTCGACATGAATCATCAGGCCGGATAATTTCTGTTGTACGTCTTTCGAATGGCGTTTAAGATTACGGCTGATCCTACCAACAATAAAAGCAGTGAAAATAATCAGCACAAAAACAAACAGTGTAAGTCGTTGACTGGTGAACAACATAAAAGTGATGCTCCCGATAATCACAATGGGCTCTTTGAAAAGAGATTCCATTACATTCAGAATCGAATATTCTATTTCCTGCACATCTGTGCTAATCCTTGAAATCAGGTCCCCTTTTTTTCCACGCGTAAAAAAGGCAAGCGGGAGATGCATATATTTCTTGTAGACAGCATCACGGATATCACGGACAATTCCGTTCCTGACCTGTGCCATGAAGACGACCGATAGATACCTGAAAATATTCTTGAGCAGGAAGATCAGCACAAAAGTGATGCACACCATGATGAGTGCCCGCTCCTGTGAATAAGTCTCTACCAACTCACCAAAAACATATTCAAGCCATGACTGGATATTGTTGATACTGAAAGGCACCGGCTCAGGAGATGGCTTAACCCTGCCGAATAATATCTGAAAAAAAGGTATGATGATCGGAATGCTGATCACCATGCACAAGGCCATCATGATGTTGGAGAATATATTCAGCAACAACGGTGCCTTGTATGGACGGAGATAAAAAAATAACTGTCGGAGGGGGCTTTGCCCGGCCATGGCCATTAATCTTCCAGCTTGAAGTTATCCAAGAACCCAGTGTGAAAATCACCGGCCTTGAATCTTGGATCCTGCATCAGTTTTTTATGAAAGGGAATCGTGGTATTGACACCTTCCACTATAAATTCATCCAGTGCCCTTATCATCTTCTTAATACAGTCTTCGCGTGTTGGTGCTTTACAGATCAGCTTAGCGATCATACTGTCATAGTATGGTGGTATCGTATAGCCCGCATAAACGTGTGTATCCACCCGCACCCCGTGGCCTTTCGGACTATGGAAGGAGGTGATTGTACCGGGGCTCGGCCTGAAGTTGTTGTAGGGATCCTCCGCATTGATCCTGCACTCGATGGCATGGCCGTTTGGAAAATAGTTCTTTCCGGAGATCGGTATCCCTGCGGCGACTTTGATCTGCTCTTTGATCAGATCGTGATCAATGACTTCTTCGGTCACGGGATGTTCTACCTGAATACGGGTATTCATCTCCATGAAGTAAAAATTCTTGTGCTTGTCGACCAGGAACTCAACGGTACCGACTCCTTCATAATTAATGGCTTTGCCTGCCTTGATAGCGGCTTTACCCATCTTATTCCGGAGCGACTCATCCATGAAAGGGGATGGTGATTCTTCCAGGAGCTTTTGGTGACGACGTTGAATGGAACATTCTCTTTCCGATAGGTGGACGACGTGGCCATGCTGATCGCCCACGATCTGGAATTCTATATGCCGTGGCTCCTCAATAAACTTTTCGATGTAGATACCGTCATTGCCGAAAGAAGCTTTGGCTTCCTGCCTGGCTTTATGCCAGAGCTCTTCGAGATCTTTTTCATTCCAGACTACGCGCATACCTTTTCCACCACCACCTGCTGTAGCTTTCATGATCACCGGATATCCGATGTCTTTACTGATCTTGCGGGCGTGGGTTACGTCCTGGACTAGACCGCCGCTTCCTGGTACTACCGGGACACCGGCTTTGATCATAGTTTCCTTAGCAGTGATTTTATCTCCCATCTGGGTGATCATCCAGGGTGTTGGGCCTATAAACTTTACACCGTATTCTTTACAAACTTCAGCGAAATCTGCATTCTCTGCAAGGAAACCATAGCCTGGATGGATAGCATCCGCGTTGGTGATTTCCATGGCAGCCATGATCCGTGGGATACTGAGATAAGAGTCACTTGACTTTGGTGGGCCGATGCATACGGCTTCGTCTGCAAACCGGACGTGAAGGCTGTTTTTGTCGGCCGTACTGTATACAGCCACGGTGCTGATGCCCATTTCCTTACAAGTACGAATGACCCGCAAGGCAATTTCACCCCTATTGGCTATGAGTATCTTTTTAAACATCCGAAATGATCTGGTTAAAGTAAGCGAATGGGTTTGTTACAACGTGTAACAAACTGTATTGATCCTATCCGTTCGGATCGATGAGGAATAACAATTGATCGTATTCGACCGGTGATGCATCCTCCACCATTATTTTGACCACTTTACCGGCTACTTCGGATTCAATTTCGTTAAAGAGTTTCATTGCTTCTACGATGCAAACCACAGCACCCACTTCTATGGTATCCCCTGGCTTTACATACACCGGTTTGTCCGGTGAAGCAGAACGATAGAAAGTACCAACGATCGGAGACCGGATCTCGATTAAATTGTCTTTGGCTGCAACCGTCGGAGCACTGACACTTGCGTCCGCTTCTGTTTCAGCAGCAGTGCGTGCAGGTGGAGCAGGATGTGAACTGGCGGGAGCCGATGTCACATGAGGAGGCGCAGGTAAGTGGACATAAGAGGGAGTACCATCTGTGCCTGAACGTGAGGTCAGATAATACTTGGTCCGCACAGAAAATTGAAGATCCCCTTGCTTGTACTTAAACTCGGCTAGCTCTAAGCGATTGATCAGTTTGAGTAACTCTTGTATTTCCTTTGAATCCATAGCAGATGGTTATTTAGCCCTTTCAACATAATTACCGGTGGAGGTATCAATTTTTATTTTCTCTCCGGCATCTATAAACAGCGGAACTTTTACTTCAGCTCCAGTCTCCACTGTAGCTGCCTTGAGTGTATTGGTGGCAGTATCGCCGCGCAATCCGGGTTCAGTATAAGTCACCTCCAAGATAACATATTGGGGTAATTCTACAGACAGTGGAGTTTCCAATGCAGCGTGAATCAGAATTTCCACCTCGAGGCCTTCCTTCATCAGGTTGGCATTTTCGATCATGGTTTCCTGCACACTGACCTGCTCAAAGGTTTCATTGTTCATAAAATTATACCCCATATCATCGCTGTAGAGGTATTGGAATTTCCGGCGTTCTACTCTCACATCATTGATCGTGTGACCAGATTGAAAGGTATTGTCAACAACCTTTCCTGTGGTGAGACTTTTCAGTTTTGTCCTGACAAAGGCGTTTCCCTTTCCGGGTTTAACGTGCTGAAAATCAACTATATAATAAATGTCATTATTATATTCAAGGCAGAGTCCCTTTTTGATGTCTGCTGTGGTAGCCATAGAGAATGGATTAATGAACTTTGATAAAATGAGGGCGCAAATATAAGCCTTTTTGACCGCCTTAGTCACGGTCAGATGAAACTCCGAAATGGAGCCTTCTAATATGCCCAGGTCCAGAGACTGGCTCCCCAGGTGTAGCCTCCGCCAAAGGAGGTCAGGATCACCTTGTCACCCGGCTTGAGCTGATCTTCCCATTCCCAAAGACAAAGCGGTATAGTTGCGGACGTGGTATTGCCATATTTCTGGATATTGACCATCACCCGTTCCATTGGAAACTTAAGGTAATCTGCTACCGCCTGGATAATACGTAGGTTGGCCTGGTGAGGCACTACAAACCGGATGTCGTCAGGACTCAGATTATTGCGTTTCAGTATTTCGTTTACAGCTTCAGCCATTCCTTTGACGGCGGCCTTGAACACCGGCTTGCCATCCTGGAAGAGGTAATGCCATTTCTTGTCCACTGTCTCATGTGTAGGTGGGTTTTTGGAACCACCTCCTTTCATATGGAGAAACTCAGCTCCTACTCCATCAACGCGCATCCATGAATCCTGCAAACCAAATCCCTGATCGTTGGGCTGCAGCAATATAGCTCCGGCGGCATCTCCAAAAAGTATGCAGGTAGACCTGTCTGTATAGTCGGTAATGGAAGACATCTTGTCAGCCCCTACAACAATGACATTCTTATAGGCACCTGATTCGATAAATTTTGCTCCAGTAGTCGCTGAAAACAGGAAACCCGAGCAAGCCGCCTGGATGTCATAGGCAAAGGCGTTTTTAGCTCCGATGTTATAGCAGATCAAGGTACCTGTGTCCGGGAAAAAATAATCCGGTGTCACAGAGGCGCAAATAAGCAGATCAATATCCAACGGAGACAACCCTGTTTTCTTTAACAGCCCCTGAACAGCTTCAGTGGCCATATAGGAGGTGGCTTTCTCTGGATCCCTAAGAATATGACGCTCTTCAATACCGGTGCGGGCTTTTATCCATTCGTCATTGGTGTCGACCAGGGTCTCGAGGGCCTTATTGGTCAGGATATCTTCCGGGATATAGCCATAAATGCCGGTGATGGCTGCGCGTATTTTTGACATTGGGCAAAAATTTTAGGACGGCGAAGGTAGACATTTCTATACATCTGATGCTGAATCTTAACGGTTTATGTCCTGATTAACCGGTAAGGCATTCCAGCGGTTTTGGTATGGTTTTTGTGCTTTAAAAAGATAATTTACAGCATATTATAAATTACGTTTAACTTTAATATCATGAAACTGTACCTATTATCCCTGTTATTCCTTTGGAACGCCAGTTCCACGAAGACACCTAATTTCTATCCTTCTTATGTAGCGGCCAGAGAAGCCTCTAAAAACTACCAGAAGGATTTACTGATTTTCTTTTCGAAACAATCCTGCTCGCAGTGTGATGCAGCATGGGCCACCTTTGAAAAGGACCAACTTGGCACGAAAATTTTCATTTCAACGATGATTGACGCCCAGGATTTTGATGGCGCAGTGTTACTGGACAAATACGGTCTCAATTCAGCTCCATCCTGGCTCATCCTTGATTATGAAGGAAATGTAAAACAGAAATGGGCTGGTGACTGGAAAAATCCGCATGTAAGGCCTGACCCTTCAGCGCCTGTTGAACAGCCAAAACCAGAGGCGAAACCAGTGCCTGTATTTAAAGCAACAACTGCAACGCAACCTGCTACAAAACCAGCTGCCGTAGAAACACCTGCCACAGCTCCGGTTGCAGTCATAGAAAAGCCTGCACCAGCTGTAACTCCTGCTGAGCCTAAAACAGAAAATACCACTTCAGGTTTTGTACTTCAGGCAGGTTATTTTGGTTCAGAAGCCAATGCACAAAAGCTTGTCAATGACCTGAATACGAAAGGATATGAAAAGTATACGATTAAGACAGCCCTCCAGAATGGCACCACCTATTACAGAGTTGTTTCTCCCGGATTTTCTTCCGAAGCAGAAGCAGCAAAAGTTGTGGAGGCCCTCTCAGGATCTGGCATCAAAGCGACTATCAAAAAAATGACTGAAATAGTCCCCCCTATTATTTCAGATTAGAACGAAAAGCAGGAACCAACATTCCTGCTTTTTCATTTTTCGGCATTAGCACGATACCTTTACGTCATATACCTTAATACTTTGTCAACAAGCATATTACTCAGACGAATTTCCACACTGGCGGGTATCCTGCCTGAAGGCGTATTACGATTGAAGGGCCATGAAATGTCCGAATTCAAACACTTGTCTAATGCCTATCTGTTGCTAGAAGGTGGCATGATTGTTCAGTTCGGACCTGATCAGGAGTGCCAGGTCGAACGCGCAGATGCTGTGATTGACTGCTCCGGTAAAATGGTGTTGCCTGCCTTCTGTGATAGCCATACACACTTGGTTTTTGCAGCGTGGCGAGAAAATGAATTTGTCGACCGCATCAAAGGGATGAGCTATGAGGAAATTGCTAAGCGTGGGGGTGGCATTCTGAATTCAGCTGCAAAACTTCAGGCAGCTTCGGAAGATCAGCTTTTTGAACTGGCCAGTGAGCGTCTTCATGAAGTAATGAGCATGGGCACCGGTGCCATCGAAATCAAGAGCGGATATGGTCTGACTGTGGAGAGTGAGCTAAAAATGCTGAGGGTAATTCGGCGAATAAAAGACCTGAATCTGATCCCGGTCAAAGCCACCTTCCTTGGAGCGCATGCTATGCCTACCCTGTTCAAATCTAACAGGCCTGAATACATCCGCCTCCTGACTGAAGAGATGGTTCCTCAAATAGCGGAGAAGGGGCTTGCTGACTATATTGATGTATTCTGTGACAAAGGATTTTATACTGTTGAAGAAACAGACCAGATCCTTGAAGCCGGAGCAAGATATGGCCTGAAGCCAAAAATACATGCTAATGAGCTGGACTATTCAGGTGGCATCCAGGTGGGCGTGAAACATCAAGCTGTTTCAGTAGATCACCTCGAATACACTGGCCCTGAAGAAATTGCGTCACTTGCTTCAAGTGATACCATAGCTACTATCTTGCCCTCCACCGCGTTCTTTCTTGGCCTGCCCTATGCTCCTGCGAGGAATATGATTGAAAACAACATATGCGTGGCTCTTGCCAGTGACTACAACCCTGGGTCTTCGCCTAGTGGTAATATGTCTTTCATCCTTTCCCTTGCTTGTGTTAAGCTTAAGATGCTCCCTGAAGAAGCCTTCAATGCGCTGACGATCAATGGGGCTGCTGCCTTAGAGTTAGGTGACAAGGTGGGTAGTATAACTGCTTCGAAATCAGCCAATATTCTTATTACAAAGCCTGTCTCCAGCCTTGCTTATCTACCCTATTCCTTTGGAGCGGGTTGGATTGAGAAGGTGATAATTGGGGGGAAGGAGATTTAGGTGGCCGCTGGCCTGGTGTCCGGACACCAACAACGGCAGTTGGAAAGGACACCAGCTGGATGGCGGTATGCTTGTCAGGGGCGTATTGCATCCGCCCCTGACAAAAGAAATCCGTTTTATTGGGGGCGGATGCAATACGCCCACGACTATTCAGTGGTTGGCGGAGAGAACTCCATCCAACGGCAAGCCGATTTTGGTTGATTTTTACCTTGTATAATTGACGATTCTGATACTTTTAAGCCACAGGTTGTCGTTAACCAAGCATTCTGACCCTCAGGCAGCCTTTCCATGTCATCAGGAATCTTAGTAACCAACCCTGCTCCCTTTAGAAAATAAATGAAAACCACGACCTCAAAGCCGAATTGAAACCCTATTTTTGCGCCAACATATTATAGAAATTACTAATACTATCACGATTGAATGGAAAATCTGCATGCTAAGCACATAAGAAGATGGGTTTGCCTCCTCACCATTTTCGCCGGATTTTCGATTCAAACCGGCTTTTCAACTCCCCTGATCTCAGCCTGTGACGTATCCCCTGCGTCCACAAAAGGAATGGATCCAGTCATCTTCAGCTTTGGTTGTATTGATGGTGAACCAGGTGACACTATCTGTGTACCGGTTACTGTTGAAAATTTTAATGATATCGTTATCGCCCAGTTTGAAATATACTGGAACAGCAGTGTACTGGACTATATAGAAATCTCTAACCCAGGCTCTCCAAGCATCAATGTAATCGCGGATTTTAATCTCTCCGGTCCGAATGCATTGAAATTTATACCCCTGGGCTTTCCGATTGATGGAGAGTCATTACCCGATGGTACGGTTCTCTTTGAAATCTGTTTCCGGATTATTGGTTTTCCTGACTCAACCAGTTGCGTAGGGATCAGCCCCTATTTTGATTTTGAAGTTGCGGACGTCAATGGTGTAGTTCCTTCTGATTCGGTCAATTGTTGCATGACGGTAGACAACGCGGTCACACTTGTGGCTTTTGTTTCAAGTTGTGGACCGGCAATAGCAGGTGGAAACGGTACGATTGATGTAACTGCGTACGGTGGCACTGCTCCATATACCATTACGGGTGTGCCGGGTGGACCTTATGTCATACCGACCGAAGGAGGAAGTACTGTTCTCAATGCGCCAGCTGGCAACTATATTGTTTTGGTTACGGACGCCTTGGGCAATTCGGTGATGTACAGTACAGATATAGCTGTGATCGAACTAGGTGTCATCACCCGTCCGAGAGATCCGACCTGCTATAAATTTCAAAATGGCATCATGTGGATCAAACCAACAGGTGGTTCTGAACCATACAGCTACATTTGGGAAAGCCTGAATGATCCTACTCTTGCAGGATCCGGTTTTATCCGTAATCTTGGTGACTCCTCATTAGTCACCAGTCTTCCGGATGGTATTTATCAGATTCTTGTTCAAGATAATAATGGTTGTTCAGTTGAAGTCAATGTCACCTTAAATGATAACCCTTTTATCATCGACGTCGAGGACCTCATCAATGCCACCTGTGTTGGTTCAGAAAACGGACTGATTGATATCAATGTCTCCGGCGCTACACCTGACATAGATGGTAATTACACCATCGAAGGAAACATAAACGGAACAGGCTTTAGTATATCAAGTAATATGGTGAGTATCGGATTATTGAATCCGGGAGATTACGAGATCACTATATCCGATAATGTATCTCAATGCGATACGGTTTTCGAATTTACCATTGGATATTCCGATACGATTTCTGCAACCATGACGGTCACAGATCCTCCATGTGCGGGTGGTGTCAATGGCAGCATCTCTATTCATGGATTGACCAATGGTGTACCTGGGCCGTCTTATAGTTACACTATTTTCGAAAACGGTGTCCAGGTAACCGCAGTCAATAATATTGGTGGTACGTTTAATTACAGTCCACTGGCACCCGGAGATTATACTGTGGTTGTAGAAGAGGGCCTTTGTCTTTCAGATTCCATTCACTTTACCATATCAGATCCTGCTCCTATCATCGCTACGGTCGTCGGATCAACACCTGATAATTGCCTTAATAACGGAACAGGGGATATCTGGTTTTCGATCACGGGTGGATCAGGCACATATACTTTGGATGCAGGTGCGGGTTTCCAGGACGTGGATACATTGTTTAATCTGAATTCAGGGAATTATACACTGACAGTTACAGACGACAATACAAATTGCACTGCTACGCTACCCTTTACCATCACTTCAATAGAGGATAATGAAGAGGCTGATATTACTTTCCAGTTTAGTGGTACACCCTGTGATGGCGGTACCGTCACGTTGCTCTACCAGGGAGGACCGATTCCAAATGGAGCCGGTGTAACATGGAGTAACGGTGGCGTAGGACCAACCATCACTATTACTGAGACAGATACGCTGAGTGTTAATCTTCTGATCCCCCCTCCTGTAGGTTGTATACTTAATGATACTGTGCATATCAATTGCATGCTGGAGCTTGAGCTTGATATCACGGTCATACAGCCTCTCTGTGGAGACGGCGCCCAAGGTGGCCCTTATACGGGCACAGTCATTGTCGATACGGCTAATGCTGTAGCACCCGTCACCTGGATATGGTCATTTCCGGATACGACAACGACAGGCATTTATTCAGGTCTTGCCCCAGGAAGATATTACGTGACGGTGACGGATGGCCTGGACTCAACTGCAGTTGACAGTTTTGATATTGTAGCGCCTAACAGCCTAACCCTTGCGTTTAGCAATATTGACAGTACTTCATGCCCGGAGATCTGTGACGGAGCCGTCAGAATAGTGCCCGGCAACGGGGATCCTACTATGGATTACCAAATCTACTGGGACCCGATCAATCCAATGGCAGATACAGGAATCTTCTTTAACATCAACGGTTTATGTGCCGGCTTCAATGTATTCTCCGTTTCACAGGATGGAATATGTTTTTACAATGATACCATAGAAATCTTAGCGCCTGATTCTATCAGCATCGATCTTGTTCAATCCGTAGATGCTACCTGTTATGGTTACACGGATGGTTTACTTGAAGTCGTAGCCGGTGGCGGTACCCCAGGTTATACCTATGCATGGATGAATGGCCCTGCACTACCCGTAAATAATGGTATCGCGTCAGGCATGCAATACATCACGGTTACCGATAGTAAAAATTGCATGCGAACAGATAGCTTTAGTATTGGGCAGCCCGATACACTGATAGCGGATATTGACTTAACCGGCACGCTTAACATATCCTGTGGAAACAGCAGTGATGGTATCATCTCGCTGCAAGTAACCGGAGGTAATGCAGGTGCTTATATTTATACCTGGAACCCTGATGTATCCACTTCCGGCCAGGCTGCAAACCTTGGTGTCGGAAATTATTTTATAACCGTAAGTGATTCTAAAGGGTGCACAGATACTACATCA
>JADKHH010000002.1 GCA_016721905.1 Candidatus Opimibacter skivensis
TGTATGTACGATGGGTTGCTGATTTTGGTGTCGCTCCACAAATAATTAACGCCATTGATAGCAGCATCCAAGAATGATTGTATCTCCTGGCATAAAGCAAATGCTGAAGGCAAATCAATCTGCGTGGGTCACCATTGATAATCACGATCATCGTATCGGTCGTCATGCTGCGGAGATATTGTAGTACCTATCAACAGAGTATACGTACCAGGATTGGTCACTATGAGAGAACCCAGTGTTGACGCATCTTGCCATAAATAATTAGCATTTGGATTGGTGGCATAAAGGATAATTTGTTCACCGGGACAAATATTTACATCCAGCCCGAATGCCAGCGGCGTAGGAGTGTGGCAGTGGCCATAATGAAGCCACGGTGTCTTCCGGCAATTCCACAATCGCTGAGCATTGACCTATACGTTCCGCAGAAGAAACAACAAGGGAGTCAGCCGTGATTGTCTACCAGCTATAAAGGCATTTTGTGTTTCGCATATAGTGTGATAGATTCTCCCGGACAAAGGATAGTATCCGGACCAAGGGAAACAAATGGCGGAAAGTCTACGAGTCCCTCCATCGTATCTGTTGCAATGCCACAAGTATTCGTTACAGTCACACTATACAATCGGGTTCGTCAATTAAAGTAATCCGTTGAAGTGGATCCATCTTGCCAGAGTATATCTCCTGATTGAGGTTCGATCTCAAGATGGATGACCGATCCATTACATATCGTCATGGTGTCAGGGCTATTTCCATGGCCACGGGGGTTCCAATGGTGTGTTCGATTTCATCACTTGAGGAATACCATGTTGCTGATGACAAGTTGGTAGGTACCTTCATCACTTATATTGCTAGTCAGGTAGAGTGCTTTTGTTATCCTGCCAAGAAATTGGCTGAGTTAGGATCAAAGAGTATTCGAATTACTTCACCAGGACAAGAAGTCATCAGGCCCAAGTGTAAAGTTTGAAGGGGATCGAGGAATGAGATGAAAATATCGTCTGTCATTTTCAAAACTGACCATCATCGAGTGTTGCGGAATAAGGCCGAGGCAGTGATGGTGTATTGAGGTTCTGTACTTCCCGTTCTGCCAAACACCGTTGGAGAGTGTAGGATCCCAGGAAATGAAATATGAATCGCCCAGCACCCAGATAACGTCTTCTTCAGGGCCCCAGATCGACTGGCGGATAATTGCCGGCGATGGTGACTGCTAGAATCAACTGCCGTGCATCCATCTGGAAATGGTAAGAACCTGCCGCGTACCGGTTTGAGTGACCGTGAGTGTTGGTCATTAGTTATCACTCCATGCAAACGTAGATCTTTCAAGAGCATCCGGATCGAATTTCATAAGAAAAAACATGCAGATACTGGATCACCTAATTTGAGATAAAACTCGTTAGGTGGGATGACCTCGATGACGAGCCATGTCCTACGTAATAGTAACTTTAGAGAGGGCGGGACAGTTGGGATCCAAATTTATGTCGGCATGGTTCCTGAAATTACCGATCGTCAGGGTATTCCCGCCCGATGCCTGAATACATCCAGAAATCCAAGTACCATGCGTCAACATCATCCATGAGTCCACCGGCTGATTCGACTTGTGGTATTACTTCAAGATTGGTTAAAACCTTCATGAGTGGCGGTCAGTGGAAAAGATACGCTCCTATATGTTCAATGGCACAGTTTGAGTCGCCAAGATTTGACATAAAACTGACAAAATAAAATGAGCCCGCACCCCCAGCCTGTGTCAGGGGGAACATAGGGTATTCCTGAGATCTCCTGTAATCCATGGCTTGTCAAAACCGGCATACGCATTTCCTGAATACGCTAATTGGTATCGATCGCATTGTTTGGAACTCCCGCTACAAAATTGCACCACACGTGTGGAAATAGTCAGAAGAGCCTGAGTTGGACAATTCCGGGGTGCATAGCTGTTGCAAATTCGTTGAAAACGTTTGGGCAGGTTGTAAACGTTTCAAAATCCGGATTAGGTACCAGGTTTTGCCCCGTTAGCGAACAGGCGTGCATCATCAACCATAAGCAAATACGCGGCTGGTATGTTTCTTATCTCAACCGTTAGCTTTGGTTTTATGGTCATTTGAGGTAGGATTGCACTACTAAATGTAACTAAAATAGACAATGTTGAGCTTAACTTGACTTAAACTCGCGTACGTCGAATCAAAGAAATCACCGTCATGGCACTAATCAAAGCAGCCGTTTTTAATGGCATGTAATAATTACCGTACGATCGTCACATCGCCGTACCCTCTCCTTCTCTACACTCCTTCCAGATAAGTACACCTGATCAGGTATGCATACACGCCCGGCATCATTGCTTCATCACAAAAAACCATCCCACTCGAAGGGAATTGCGTCTGAACCATACACGGGATGCCCCACCTATCAAAAATGGCACCCGTCATCGCAATGACCTGCAGGTCAGAACCAAGCTCATCGCAAAGACATCATTGATGCCATCTCCATCAGGAGAGAATACATTCAGTACATAGATTTCATTGTGAACATCCACAACGAAACAATCTGTATCAGGATAAACTTCAATTTCTTGTGACGTCGTCGAACATGGCACCGTTACTTCAATACTATACAATCCCGGGAGTGTGATATCCACTGAAGACGTTATGGCCCCCGTGTTCACATGTATGCTGCCGCAAATGATTGTGATGCATCCAGGGTAATGACATCGCCCTCACACCCATGGGACCGACGCGTCCAGATTAAGTTGTGGGATATGCGTGTCATAGCTGACTTCAATTTCATCGCTGACTATGCCGCAATCATTACTAAGTTGTAAGGGTAAATACCCGGACGGTTAACGACCAGGTGAAGCTTTCCTTCCATCCTGCCACTGCACGTCATAGAAGATGGAAGGTGATGACAAAAGAATCGTTTCTCCCGGACAAAGTGTTGTGTCTGGCCCAAGAGAGAAAGGAAGTGGAGTATCCACATAATCCACGTGAATCGTATCAGCAGCTTCACCACACGAATTTGAAGCAGTAACAAAGAATGTACCTGAGCCATTTACATCGTAGGAAGGTGCTTCGGATCCATCCTGCCACAGGATGTCAGACGAACTCGCTGGCGCATGAAGCGTATAGATTTCCCCGGAGCATAATATGGTATCCGATCCCAAAGAAAACGAACCGGGTGCATCCAGATAAGTCACCAGGATATCATCTGTTTCAGTGCCACACGGGTTAGTAACAGAAAGGCTATATAATCCGGCAGTTGAAATCAGATAAGTGGTTGTAGCTGTTCCATCCTGCCATTGAATATCAAATGAAGTTACGGGCCCATAAAGGTTCAGTGTTCCGCCATCACATAATATGGTATCAGGTCGAATGAAAATGGGGCAGGCGCATCGAGATAGGTGACGGAGTATCGTGTCACTCTCTACGCCGCAATGATTCGATTCCTGTAGTGTAAAAATACCTGATGATGTAACAATAAAGCAGACAAACCAGAACCATCCTGCCATTCAATACTAGTTCCTGCAGCCGCAGTTGAGTTTAAGACCAATGTAGTGCCATCGCAAAGTGTAGTATCCGCACCCAATGATGGAGTAGGGGAACACCGGAGATATCAACGAGAATGGAATCTGCATCTGTACCGCCAATTGTTACTGACTCGTAGAATGAACTGACCTGAAAGGTGGTCGTGAAATCAGGATCTGTGGATCCATCCTGCCACAAATAAGTAACGCCAGAGATACCTGAAGGGATGAGTACAGCATCACCTTCGCAAGCCTGGATATCCTGCCCAAGGTCTACCTGTGGCCCTTGCGTGCTTTCGAAAACTTCGAGCGTATCGGTTGCGGTACCCACGAATTTGAAATCGTCAGGATGATTGTTTCTTGCTGCGTTGTTTGAAAAGTGTCAAGGTGGAACCATCCTGCCATAGGTACGTGACATTAGGAATGCCCGGGTTGATAGTGATGACTTCACCGGGACAAAGAGATTGATCTGTGCCCAGATTTAGATTTGGGATAGCCGGTAATGCATATGCGATGAGTGTATCAAACGATTGGCCGCAACTGTTGGAGATGATTGCAGTAATCAAGCCTGAACCATTCAGGGTTAAACCAGGATTGCTGGAGCCATCTGACCAGAGAATATTTACACCCGGCTCGCTGATGGTTAGTGTAAAAGACTCTCCCGGACAGGTAGGTATCTGCTCCCAGATCAAGTGGTGGTGTTGCTGCAAGCAGATTTGTAACGAGGGTATCATAGGCAGCGCCGCATGAGTTACTCACAGCGACATGGGACCGGTGTCGGAATGGGTAATCGTATAGGAGGGTAACTGACCCATCCTGCCAAAGCCAGGTATGACGTTTGAAAAACAGGAGATAATACAATTGTGTCTCCGTACAGATCAATATATCATTGCCAAGTGCGACAACCGGCGCGAGGCCACCATCAGAGACGATAGTACTACATCGCTTCCACATGAATTGCTCACGGTCACGCTGTACGCCCGGGAGTATTGACCTGGAGTTGTTGATTTTGAGAATTGTCATTCACAAATACGTCACGCCGGTGATAGAGGCATCAGAGTAATGTTTCCTCCTGGCAAAGGCTGAGCTGATCCGGAAGATCAACCTGAGGTGGATTGTTATTGACGGTTACCACGATCGTGTCAGAAAAGGCTGCAATCATTGAATACATCAACGATGTAGGTTCCTGCAGTGGTGACGATCAGATAGTCTTCTGTGCTAAAGTCTTGCCAGAGATATCCTGCATTTGGACTGTTGGCAAGCAGCACGACCTGTTCGCCGGGACACAGACTTACATCTGGTCCGAGATTCGGAGGCAGGACATCTGAAGTATAATTTACCTGTATAACATCTGAAGAATTTCCGCAGTCATTGGTGATGGTCAGCGAATATGTGCCGGAAGATGTCACCAGGAATTCTTCTTCGGTTGAATTATCCTGCCATAGAAACAAGCCCGTTGTCATCAGCATTTGTCAAGTGTATCGTGTCACCCTCACATACCTCTAAGTCATCACCCAGATCCGTCACAGGTGGATTCATCAGGAGTACATATATCTGGTCAACGACTGATCCGCATTCATTGGAAACAATCACTGAATAGAATCTGGAGAGCTGATTTCATATGCAAAGTCTGTGCTACCATCCTGCCACAGGATATCCCCTGCATCAGGGTCAAGCAAGATGTTGATTGTTTCGCCGTCACATATAGTTTGTTCGTCAGGACCGATATCGATCATTGGGTTTTCAAGTTCGGTCAGGACGATTTCATCGCTATTACTTCCACACATATTGGTGATCGTGACGGAGTAGGTGCCTCCGGTTGTTGCTGTGTAGGTCCATGAAGTGCTATTATCTTGCCAGAGGAAATCTCCGTAGGTGGGATCAAAAGAAATGTCACTTCATCTCCCTGGCGGAGCACCATATCATCACCCAGGAATACAAATCCGGGGGCGTATTTACGTCAATGATGATCTGATCGGTGACAGTTGAACAGCCATCATCGAGTGTCACCGAGTAAGTCCCTGTGTTGGTGATGGTGTATTCAGTGTCATGTGAGCCATCCTGCCAGGTGTATACGCTGAGGAAGGATCAAGGAGACAGTATATTCCTCTCCCTCGCAAATCGAAAGTTGTGGTGGACCTATATCAATAGGATCAAGTGAATTTAAGATTGTGATTTCTACAGAATCAATACCGAAGTTGCAATTTTCATCCGTGATGGTGAGCGCATACATGCCTGACTCATTTACTTCAAAGGTAGGGCCATGACTGCCGTCTTGCCACGTATAATGATACCCGGATAGATCCGGATCTATTAGATATGGTGGGCAGGTAGTAACCGGGTCACTAATTCGAGGGTATCTCATCATTTGAAATAGCGATGACACTGACATCTTCAACATAATAGTAGGAAAACGTCCCTCCGCAATCAGGAGCAAGTGTAGTGTTGGGATCAGAACGAAAATTTCCAAGTGTAAGGTACAGTTCTCCACCTTGTGCAAGATACAACCTGAAATCAACGTCCAGCCACGTGATCATCTAACAAACCCTGATTTGATTCTACAGGAGGAATGAGATCATATGCTCCGACCTCGGTAAACCAGGGGCATCAATGGTTAGTCTTGCTCCGATTTCCGCTATGGTGCAACCATCTTCGGCGGGACTCACAAAAGCTAACTTCATACCATGTGCCCCGGTGAGCGGTTGCAATAATTCTTGCATCAGATACTCACGATACTCGTAACTATATATGTAGGTGTAAATACCTGCATATCCTGCTCCGGTGATGGGCTCTTGGGTGCCCCAAAATTGTCGGAACATCTACCAGGCTTGAGGTGGCGCAATCATTAAAAATATCAGGAGTTCCCGAGTGGGGCGCCCACCACGGTGGAGCGATAGTAGGACCCTGGACCACCATAATTGGATGGGCAGTTTGTCAATATTTCAAAACTATAATTATCAACCAGGTTTTGGGCAACTAACATAGTCCCCGCCCCGATAGATGCGATGCATAGAAAGATTCTCTTGAATAAAATTGTATTCATTCTTTGGGTTCAGTCACCTAACTTGTATTCAGGTCGCCTTAGAAAAGTTAGTCTAACCTAGGAAATTTACGAATTTCCTTTCAACGCAACCGTTTTTAACGGCATGTAATTACAAAGAAAAAACAAAGTTGGGCTTAAGTTGACTTAAGTCCGCGTATGTCAGATCAAAAAAATCATCATCCCGGGACAAATCAATATAGCCGTTTTTAACGGCGGGTAATAATTTTAGAAATAGGTAGATAATAAAAAGTACGGACAGGACGTGTCCTGTCCGTACTTTTTATTATCTACCTATTTCACTTGCTTTCAAAGTTGAGCTCACCCTTTACCTCACAAGCGTCACATCCCCGCAAAAACCCTCTCCTTCTCTACACTTCCTTCCAGATAAGTACACCTGATCAGGTATGCATACACACCCGGCATCATTGCTTCATCCGCAAAAAAGCCATTCCACTCAAAGGGAATTGCGTCTGAACCATACACGAGATTGCCCCATCGATCAAAAATGGAACCTGTCATCGCAGTGACCTGCAGATCCGATCCAAAGCTGAGCGCAAACAAATCGTTGATACCATCATCATTCGGGCGAGAAAACATTCGGAATGTATATTTCATTATGCACCTCCGCTTCAATACAATCTGTTCCAGGAAAAACATCAACCTCCATGGACACTGTGCTACAAGGTGTAGCTACATCAATTATATACATCCCAGGGGTGATAATCTGAATGGATGGGGTAGTAGCCCCGGTACTCCAGATGTATTGCGCAGCAAATGGCTGTGATGCATCAAGCGTAACGATATCGCCAGGACACCATGATATAGCGGGAGCAAGATTTAGCTGAGGTACTCGTGTGTCATAATCCAATACAAGTTCATCGGACTCGTACCACATTCATTGCTGATTTGCAGGGAGTAAGTAGCAGCCTGATTGGCAACAATACTCGACTGATCGCTGCCGTCCTGCCACATGATGGAATAGGCCGTTGGCGGGGCTAAAAGCGTAATCGTTTCACCCGGACAAAGCGTTGTATCAGATCCTAATGTAAATGGATCAGGTGCATCGAGGTAAGCCACCGTGATCGTATCAGCAGCATCTCCGCATCGATTAGATTCTGAAAGTGTAAATACACCTGCTGCCGTTACGGTAAATGCAGGAGCCGATGATCCATTCTGCCATTCGATAGTTGTTTCTGCATCTGCAGTTGAAGTCAGGGTCAATGTAATGCCTTCGCACAACGTAGTATCTGCAGGCAATACCGGTGCGGGGGGACACCGGAAATGTCAACTACAATGGTATCTGTAGCTGACCCGCAATTGTTATTTACCTCTAAGATGAATACACCGGATTGTGTTGTTGTAAAGTCAGGATTGGTTGATCCATCCTGCCACTCATAGTTCACTCCCGATATGCCGGATTGAATGGTCACCGTTTCACCTGCACACACCTGAACATCCTGGCCCAAATCAAGTTGAGGACCTTGGGTGCTTTCTGTGACCTCGACAGTATCTGTTGATGAGCCACAATCATTACTGATGGTCAGGATGATTGTTTCTTCCTGCGTGGATTGATATGAGTTTCCAGTAGAACCATCCTGCCACAGGTATTGAACATTTGCAATACCCGGTGAGACTGAAATGATTTCACCGGGACATAATGATTGATCTATACCAAGATCGAGGCGCAGGCACATCAGGTAATGCACCCACCTGAATGGTATCATAAGAAGAGCCACAACTATTGGTAATAGAAGCGTACACCAATCCAGACCCGGAAACATTGTAATTGGCACCGCTGGATCCATCCGGCCATTCGATGGTGACACCTGGCGTGTTGATAGACAAGACAAATGATTCACCCGGAACACAGAGCTGTGTCAACACCAAGATCGAGTGGAGGTGTTGCAGGAAGTATGTTTACCTGGATCGTATCAAATGCAGAGCCACATGAATTATTGACAACGACATGTACAAGACCTGCACCTGAAACCGTATACGTAGCTGCTGTCGATCCATCCTGCCAAAGCCAGGTATCTACGTTTGAAAAAACAGGAGTCAACAATATATTTTCACCAGCACAACTGCACATCATTGCCCAGATCAACTATCGGTGCAGGGCCGCCATCTGAGATGATGGTAGTGTCGGCATCTGAACCGCATGAGTTACTGACAGTGATACTATATGTTCCGGGAGTATTAACAACGAGTTGCTGGTTTTGTGAATTGTCATTCCAGAGATAGGTAACTCCGGGCACTACAGCATCAAGTGTGATATTTTGTCCCTGACAAAGGCTCAGTTGGGCGGGCAGATCTACCTGCGGAGGACTGGCATTGACCGTGACTGCAATGGTGTCAGTGACCTGGAAGCAGTCATTAAAGACTTGCACCGAATAGGTCCCGGAGGTTGTTACTAGCAGTGTATCAGCCGTAGAGAAATCCTGCCACAAATAATTCGCTCCCGGATTATTGGCATACAGCACTACTTGCTCACCCGGACACAAACTGATATCAGGACCGAATGCAGGGGATGCA
Organism: Candidatus Opimibacter skivensis; assembly: GCA_016721905.1. Classification (GTDB taxonomy): domain Bacteria; phylum Bacteroidota; class Bacteroidia; order Chitinophagales; family Saprospiraceae; genus Opimibacter; species Opimibacter skivensis. Next base: position 9,081 of record JADKHH010000002.1, read on the forward strand.
AGTGCACCTACATAATCTACATTTATAGCATCTGAAGCAGTGCCGCAGAAATTAGTTATAGCCAGCGAGTATGTACCCGGTCCGGTCACCAGAAAGGTATCAGCGAAAGAGTTGTCCTGCCATAGGTATGGTCCATCTTCCGTTGTACTTAGGAGGAGTTCTTCGCCATCGCAAAGGATGGTATCAGGTCCTAATTCTACATTTGGTGAAATGACCACTGTGACGTCAATCTGGTCACTGCCGGTCCCACACTGATTAGTCACAAAAACGGTATATACACCCGGAGTGGAAATTTCGTAGTTTGGTTCGGAACTGCCATCCTGCCATAGGATGTCACCAAGGTCAGGGTCGATTTCTATGTCAATGATTTCTCCGCTACATATAGTTTGTTCATCTGGTCCGATCTGCACATCAGGCACTTCCAGATCAGTGATGACGAGATCATCTGTTTCTGCTCCGCACATGTTGCTGATGGTAAGTGAATAATCACCTCCTATGTCAATCGTGTAGGATGAAGAAGTGTTGCCATCCTGCCAGAGAAAGTCCCCTAGTACCGGATCGAAAACAATTTCTATTTCATCCCCGGAGCATAAGAATGCATCGTCTCCCAGGTCGAACGGAAGAGGAGGATCCAACACTACTATATTAATCTCATCAGTACTCGCGGCGCAGCCGTCATCCAGTGTGACTGAATAAGTACCTGTGGCGGAAATGGAATATTCCGGATCGTTAGATCCATCGTTCCAGGTATAAGTTTCGAGATCCGGATCAAGTGAAATATTGTATTCTTCACCAGCACAGATAATAAGATCAGCAGGACCGATTTCAACGGGTGGAGCAGTGCCAAGTATGGTCACTTCTACTGAATCGACCCCCTGGTTACAACCATCCGTAACTGTTAGGGTATAGACACCGGATTCAGTAACCACTAAAGTAGGGCCTGTGGAACCATCACTCCAAAGGTAAAATGGACCGTCATGGTCTGGATCGATTTCATATGAAAAACACTCGACTACCGGATCCCCTAGTTCAATCAGTATTTCTTCAGGGGCAGCACCTTGTACGACACTGACATCATCGATATAGAAATAATTGTAGTTACTACTAGTGCAATCCGGATCGAGAGGAGTTTCACTATCGTTGTAGAAATTTCCAATGGTGATGTATGCTTCTCCTCCGGCAGCCTGAAAGCATCCTCCGATAAATACCCATCCTTGATTATCATAGATCATTCCGGTAGTGTTTTCTACCTGGGGATCGAGCAACAGCGTGGTGATCTGAGGTTGAAATATTGGAGATGTAGAAAAATGAGCTCCAACATTTTCAACACCGCAACCGCTATCAGCTAGGCTGATAAAGAAAGAAACATAATACCATTCACCGGCGATAAGTGGTGCCGTAAGCGGTGCCGTTATATACTCCCTGTAGTTGTTAATTGATGGCCAGAAACAAATAAAGCCTGCGTAGCCTTCACCGGTATTTGCCAACTGGGATCCAATGGCGTTATTGGGCACTCCCGCCATCGAAGGATTGCCGCAGGAATTAAATAAATCCGATGAGCCTGATGTTGGACAGGACCAGGGTGGGGCATAATTAAAACATAGTCCTTCGTACGAGGTAGGACAAGTTGTAAATGTTTCAAAACTATAGTTGGGTACGAGATTTTGAGCGTGTCCAACATATACATGACCAATGATTAGTATGGACAGGAGGTACCTGAATGAGGAAAAGTGATGAGTATAGGACTTCATTTCAATAAAGGGTGTGTTTACTTGCGCCGAATGAATTTACAATGAATTCCTGAAATACGGTAATTTCTGCTTCTGACCGCATACCCCTTACCCTCCCGCCCTGTAAAGGCAGCGGGAGGGTAGGGGGTTAAAACAGATAAAGTTTGGCTTAGGTTGACCTAAGCGGTTGCTGAGCTGTAGCACAAGGTTGTGGGAAAGCAGGTCGAAGCACCGCGTACGATAAATCAAAGAAATCATCGTCCTGCATAAATCATTGTAGCCGTTTTTAACGGCGGGTAATAATTTAGAAAGGTAGAAAAAGACGGACAAGACGCGTCCTGTCCGACTTTTATCTACCTATTTCACTTGCTTCAAAGTTGAGCTCACCCCCTCATCTCACCAACGTCACATCCCCCGCAAACACCTCCTCCCTCTCAACACTTCCATCCAGATAAGTACATCTGATGAGATATGCATACGCGCCCGGCATCATCACTTCATCCGCAAAAAAACCATCCCACTCGAAAGGAATTTCGTCAGAACTATAAACCAGGTTACCCCATCGATCAAAAATGGAACCTGTCATCGCCGTGACCTGCAGGTCTGATCCAAAGCTCAAGGCAAACTTGTCATTGATGCCATCATCATTCGGTGAAAAGATATTTGGAATGTAAATATTATTATGCACCTCCGGCTCTATGCAATCTGTTCCTGGAAAACATCAACATCCATGGATAGTGTATTACAAGGTGTAGATACTTCGATGGTGTATACACCAGGGGTGACAATCTGGATGGATGAGGAAGTCGCTCCTGTACTCCAGCTATAGGCTGCTGGAAAAGGTTGTGTAGCATCAAGTGTAACGATATCTCCCGGACACCATGAAATAGAGGGAGCAAGATTTAACTGCGGCACTCGTGTGTCATAATCCAATACAAATTCATCAGACTCCGTACCACATTCATTACTGATTTGCAAGGAATAGGTAGCAGCCTGATTGACAACAAGGGTTGACTGATCGCTGCCGTCCTGCCACATGATGGCGTATAATGTCGAAGGAGCATTTAGTGTCAGTGTTTCACCCGGACAAAGTGTTGTATCAGATCCTAATGTAAATGGATCAGGCGCATCGAGGTAAGCCACCGTGATCGTATCAGCCGCATCTCCGCATCGGTTAGACTCAGACAGCGTATATACACCTGCTGCTGTTACGGTAAATGCAGGAGCCGATGATCCATTCTGCCATTCGATAGTTGTTTCTGCATCTGCAGTTGAAGTCAGGGTCAATGAAATGCCTTCGCACAACGTAGTATCTGCAGGCAATACCGGTGTGGGGGGGACACCGGAAATGTCAACTACAATGGTATCTGTAGCTGACCCGCAATTGTTATTTACTGCGAGGATGAATACGCCGGACTGCGTCGTCGTAAAATCAGGACCGGTTGATCCATCCTGCCACTCATAGTTCACTCCCGATATGCCGGATTGAATCGTTACCGTTTCACCCGAACAAACCTGGATATCGGAACCCAGATCAAGTTGAGGGCCCTTGGGTGCTTTCAGTGACTTCTATGGTATCCGTTGATGATCCGCAATCATTACTGATAGTCAGGATGATGGTTTCTTCCTGCGCGGATTGATACGAATTTCCTGTAGAACCATCCTGCCACAGGTATTGAACATTTGCAATACCCGGTGAGACTGAAATGATTTCACCTGGACATAATGATTGATCTACGCCAAGATTGAGCGCAGGTGCATCAGGTAATGCACCCACCTGAATGGTATCATAAGAAGAGCCACAACTATTGGTAATAGTCGCGTACACCAATCCTGATCCGGAAACATTGTAATTGGTATCACTGGATCCATCCGGCCATTCGATGGTAATGCCAGGCGTGTTGATAGATAAGACAAATGATTCACCACTGCATAAAGCAGTATCTGCACCGAGGTCGAGTGGGGGTGTAGTAGTTAACAATGACACATTCAGGGTATCATATGCACTCCCGCAACTATTGCTTACCGCTACCGAGATTTCTCCCGGACCATTGATCATATAAGTTGAAATTACTGATCCATCATGCCACTGCCAGGAAGAAACATTTGCAAATACGGGTGTCAATGCCAGCATATCACCTGCGCAGATAGCGACATCATTGCCCAACGAGACAATTGGTGCAGGCCCTCCATCTGCAACTACAATCGTATCCTGATCAGTGCCACAGCCATTGCTTACCGTGATGCTGTATGTACCCGGTGACGAAACAGTAAGTTGTTGTCCTGTAGAGTTGTCATTCCATATATAAGCCACGCCTGTAATTCCTGCATCGAGAATGACCGTCTGACCGTGACATAGGGTGATTTGATCCGGTAGGTTTATCTGCGGCGGCGCTCCATTCATGCTGATGACAATCGTATCGGTCACCATATGGCAACTATTGGAGACTATGACTGTGTAAATACCCGATGCGGACACGATGAGGGAATCCAGGGTTGTCCCATCCTGCCACAAAATATTCGCCCCCGGATTGCCGGCATGAAGAATCGTCTGTTCACCCGGGCAGATATCTATATCGGGTCCGAAATCTACAAATGGAGTCCCGACAACAAAAACTTCCATTTCATCTGTTGCGGTTCCACATATATTCGATACGAGAACATGATACGTCCCGGGTGATGAAATAAGGTAAGGAGAATCTCCACTTCCATCCTGCCAAAAGATATCTCCCGGGCCTGGATCAATATTAATTTCAATTACCTCTCCGCTACACAACTCCAATGTATCAGGTCCGATGTTGACTTCAGGCGATTCCAGGCCCGTGACGATAATAGCATCGCTTACACTACCGCATTGGTTGCTGATCGTAAGTGAATAGGTCCCTTCTTGATAGATCACATAGGTTGATGATGTCGACATATCTTGCCACAAGAAATCACCAAGAGTGGGATCAAACGAAAGTTCTAATTCAGTATCGTAACACAAGTACACATCTTCACCAAGATCAAATGGCTCAGGTATGGTAAGGACTTCAACAGTGATCTCATCAGTTGATAGGCTGCAGCCGTCATCCAGGGTTACAGCATAAGTGCCGGCAGCAGTGATGGTGTAATCCGGATCTGTAGAACCATCATTCCATTCATATTCATTAAAGGTTGGATCCAGGGATATCGTGTATGACTCACCGTCACAAAATATAGCGTCAGGTCCCAGATCAACCGGATGATCCCCATGGATCGTGATTTCAATAGAGTCGATGGCAAAACTACAACCATCAACTATCGTGAGACCATATACGCCAGACTCGGTCACGGTAAGTGTTGGTTCATGAGAGCCATCTTCCCAGATATAATTGTAGCCTTGAAGGCCAGGATCAATGGTATAGGATAGACAAGCGAACTCAGGGCCGCCAAGCTCTAGGGGTAGATTTCCGTCCCCGCTGATTTTTTCCAGCACGACGTCATCAATATAATAGTACGAAATACCATTAAAGCAGGGTTCCAGAATGGGTGTTTCACTATCCGGATGAAAATTTCCTAGTGTGATAAATTGTTCTCCTCCTTCTGCGATGAAGCAACCTGATACATAAATCCAGCCTTCGGATTCTGTCAGCCATCCCTGATTTGTTTCGAGCTGTGGTGTTACGTCCAGGTGGCCACTTGATGAGCCACTATGAGGTGCATCTTCAGACACATAGGCGCCCACTAATTGGGAGGCGCAACCAACATCACCCATGCTGATATAAAAACTCAGGAGATAGTGTGCATTGGCTTCCAGCGATTCCAGGAGTGGAGCCAGGATATACTCTCTATATTCACCGTTCTGCGCACGGACGTATATCCCGGCATATCCTTCACCTGTATTTGGAGATTGTGTTCCGGCAAAATTGCTGGGGACCCCTGCTGGTCCGGATCCGCATACATGGAAGATATCTGGTGTGCCGAGAGTAGGACCGACCCAGGGAGGGGCGACGGTTGGCCCCCATGTTCCGGGAGCACTGGGGCAAGGTGATACTGTTTCAAAGCTGTAATTCGGCACCAGGTTCTGAGCCAGACCGGAGTAAAGGAAAGTCGTAAAAAGAATGGAGGAGAAGCATCTTATAAACGCAGGATATTTAGATGGTTGCATTTAGTGCTGGATGCTAATCGTATGGTTGGTGGTGTTGAAAGTACTAATAAATGTATTACAAACAAAAAAGCACATCCACTGGCAGGGGATGTGCTTTTTTGATAAAGTATGAACAGGTCAGTTCTGATTAGTCATACGCATAGAAGCTGGCCGCCATATCCACAGCCTGGTCTTCGTAATCGTCTGCATAGACGATGACCACCAGGAGATTGGTGCTGCTTTCCTTGTCCAGCAGGGCCATGAAGACTGCATTGGCTCCGTCTTTTCTTCCCTTGATGTAATAGCCGGTGAAATCATCGATATCGATGGCGTCACCTTCCTGGATACGATCGTATTCCAATCCCTCAGCCATTTCGACTACAGCATCTGCGAGGTCATCCTCGGTCACCCACTCATCCTGGATAGGCAGGATGCTCAGGAAAAGGTTGTCATTGCCGGCAGTGAACTCTTCTGCATTGTTGGTTTCGATCTTAAAATTCTTAGGCACGGAAAATCCTACACCGTGCGTGTCCCAGACCATGTCGGTCTGTGCCTGAAGGGAAAAGGTAAGCAGTAAAGTGCCCGCTATTCCCAATAATGTTTGGTATAATTTCATGTGTATGCAGTTAAAGTGAAGAGATGAATACCATTGTGTCACACTTGATAAGATTGAAAAAATGTCAAGCGAAGACTATAATGAGGGGTGAAGATAGAATAAGTTTTCATGTGAAGTCTGCTACATTTTCACCAGTTTAAATGTCCTTTGCTCATCACCGGTCATGACCGTCAGAAAATACATTCCTACTGGTATTGCCAAATCAAGTGCAATGTGATTGTCCCCTGCATGTGATGACATCATGATCCTTTTGCCCTGGAGGTCCGTTAGTATCAACTCAGTAAAACCTATGTTCTCGGTTAAATCAATGAAGAGCTGTTCTTTAGCAGGGTTAGGATAGATGGTTATTTCAGGATGTATCTCTGGATCCTCTGCGCTCACCAACATCACCGTAATGCAAGCTGTAGTATCCACACAGCCCACCACTGAGTTGACCAGGGCTGCGTAGGTCCCAGACATTGCAGGTGTATATGTCTGTTCTGTCTCGCCCTCTATCAATGCGAAGTTCTGATCACAATCGAGCCACTGGTAAGAGGAACCAGTCGGTCCCGCTGTAAGTGTTATCTCGCTGAGCATGATGGTGGCCTGGAAGTCTATGATTTCCAGATCAATCGTCAACACACTGTCACATCCTGCTTCATTGATATATTGAAAAACATACACCCCACTTTGGGTCAGGATATCACCATCAGGTGTTGTATACATGTCACATGCCTGGACTACTTCTGTGTGCGCCGAGCTTGATCGTATAGTGAGATTATAGGTAACAATACTGTCACAACCATTCGCGCTCTCCAATACTTCCATGTAGATACCAGATTCAGTCCAGGTTTGGCTCCCATCAGGTGTGGTATAACTATCGCATGCTGTCTCCGTGACACTAGTTTCCGGACTTTCCAAAATAGTGAGCATTAAGGTGACTACACTATCACAGCCCGAAGAGGATTGAAGGATGAGGGTATATACACCGGATTGTGTGATGATCGAGTCACCAATAATAATGTCATCGCCGATGCATCCTGTGAGCTCAAGATCGGCGTATGATGGTACACATTCCGACACGAGCGTGACAAATCCATCTTCTTCACCAGCTGATATAAATGTCTGCTGATCTATGTTCGGACTGAAATCAGCTGTGCCTTCGAAGTAACCCGTTACGCCCACTTTTCCATACGGTACAGGATGCACATCCAGTGCAACATCCTGCATGGTACCGCCAAATTGGTTGAGCCAAAGATGATCACCATCCATCGCGTCCAGTTTTTGAAGAAAAATATCACTGTTACCAGATGATCGCAGCGACACTGTTTCCACTCCGGGATGAAACTCTCCGATACTTTCAAAAGTGCCTGTGACATAAACGGCATCATTACTATACGCGATCGCACTGCCTTCATCAAAGCCACTTCCTCCGGCACGCTGCGCCCATGAGAAATCACCTTGTGGTAGTAACCGAAGGGTGTATATGTCGCTTTCATCTTCAGCTTCCAGAAAATATATACCAGTGGGATGGAAATCGACTTTGTCACTAAAGGATCCGGTTGCATAGATATTACCACCCTGATCGGTAGTGATGCCATGGCCTTCATCATCCAATACGCTTCCAAAACGATGAACCCAATCGAGTTCACCTGATGGAATCAATTTCAGGATAAAAATTTCACTTCCACCAAAAGAGGAAAGTAACTGTTCTCCATTCCCTGGATCAAAGTCTACCATGTTGTGGAAATAGCCAGTGATGACAATATTGCTCTCGGCATCAATTGTAAGATCCTGAGATCTATCAAAGCCTATGCCGCCTATGGATTTGGCCCACATATATTCTCCCGAGGAATTGAGACTAGCGATCCATATATCCTCTTCGCCGTTTGAGGTTAGATTGACATTATTTGGTCCGGGATCAAAGTCTGATGTTTCTTCAAAATAACCGGTGATGACGATGTCATTCGATGCATTGATGTCAATGGATCGTGGTTCGTCGCGACTACCGCCTCCCATGCGATTAGCCCATACATAATTACCGTTCTTGTCAAGCTTCAACACGAAAATATCCTCTTGTCCAAGTGATCCAATATTGACAACATCTACTCCTGGATCGAAATCTACAATGGTATGAAATGAACCGGTGATGACAATATCCCGGTTGTTATCCACAACTATATCAAAGGCAATATCTGTCTGAGGCCCACCAACCTGTTTTGCCCAAAGTAAGTCGCCAAAAGGATCGAGCTTGTATACAAATGCATCAGTGCTACCTAAGGAAGTGAGAAGCACTTCACCTGGCCCCGGGTCAAAATCAACTGTTCCACTAAAACTGCCGGTTACATAGACATTGCTGGAGGGGTCTGATGTCATCGCGTATGCGACATCGGTTTGAGTTGAGTTGATATGATTTGCCCAGGCCGATGTATGCTGATGATCAAGTGGAGTTGCAGTCAGATTGCGGGTATAATAGATCTGTAAATTGTCTTCATAATCATCCTGCCAAATTACATGTGCAGTGGCTCCGGCTATGGCTACGAAGGGATTTTCGTCTGCGGAAAAGTTGTTCGAAAGGCCACCAAATCCAGCCCAATTGACACCTGCATCAGTGGAATATCTGCCATAGATGTCGGGATCATCATTGAAACTCACATTATAAACCATACTCAAATAAGTGCCCGAAAACGAATGATATGCACTGTAAGCTTCACCCGCGGTATTGGCATAATTGATTTCTGGTTTCCACGTGCTTCCGCCATCGATAGTTCGTCGACCATACACCTGGCTATTGGCAGTGCGATTGTCATCCCATGTGGCGAACGCAATTGTTCCGTTAGCGCTGATACATGGCGCATAACAATCAGATGCGCTGTTGGAAAGTTTCATGTCATTCGACCAGGAGTTTCCATTGTTCTGCGAGGTTTTATAAAAAATTTCTGAAGTACTATTTCGTAGATCCTCCCACAAGACATGCACCAGTGTGTCAGACACCGCTACACTGGGTTTGTAAGAGTCCCCGGTATTATTTGTGATACGTGTATCGGCAGTCCAACTGAGGCCGCCATTGATCGAGCGCTTGTAGTAAATTTCATGATTACCATTCCGGCTGTCATTCCACACCAGATGAAGTGTCTGAAATTCGAGCGCCATGGAAGGATACTCCGAGATGGCGCCATCGTTGGTAAGGCGTACATCATCGCTCCACGTATTGCCATTGTTCGTTGAGCGTTTGTAGTATAATTCATTATTACCATCCCGACGATCCATCCAGACGATATGTATCTGGTTATTCCAGGCTGCGATGGTGGCCCGGCCGGAGAAAACATTGTCATCTTCGGTCAGTCTTTTGTCAGTGTCCCATGACATCCCTCCATCGAGCGAACGTTTATAGAAAACTTCGCCTGCACCATCGCGACGATCCGTGTACACGATATGAACGACCTGGCCGATCACTGAGATGGCATTTGAGTTATTATACGGAAGGTAGGAAATCGAATCGCTCTCGGAAAGACGTTGTTGCAGCGTGAACTGTCCATGCAGGAGGCAAGGAAAAATGAATGTTAGCAGAAGTAAAATCAGTTTCATATTGGTGGTTTTAATATGTGAAATATAATAATATATCCGCACATTTTAAATTTCCATCCCACCTTAGTGAAAGGAACTGACCCTTTCACTGCTGAAACCTCCTATTTTATCTTTGCTTCCAACTCCTCAATCTTCCGTTGTTGCGCTTCGATCATTGCCTGTTGTTCCTGCATCGCTGCGATCAGGACGGGAATCATCGCGGTATAATTGACGGCTTCAAAAGAAACTTCCTCAGCTACAACTCTTCCGCTGTTGTGGTCATCGTTTTCATACTTCGCTGGTTGAACGACCTGCTTGACCATCGAGGGAAATACTTGCTTTACTTCATCTGCCACTAACCCGAATTGTCTGCCTTCAGGCAATTCCATTTGTTTGTACTCATTTGTCTTATACAAGTAGGAGGATGGTTTCAATGCTTTGATGAGTTGCACAGCATTACTTAAGGGGAGGATATCACTTTTCAGTTTCCTGTCAGATCCCTGATAGCTGCCGCTTGAATACACATTGCCTGAAAAATATCCAGCCCAGTTGCTACTGCTTCCCCCTGATGCGGTAGCATATATCCCATAGGCATTGTTTCCACTAAAGGAAGTCGCATAGACACCATAATTATTGCCATCACCATGTCTTCCGGCAGCGTAAACTCCATAGCGGTGACTTTCACCAAACTCATCGGCAATCGCATAGACGCCATATGCTCCCCCCTGGGCTTCTAATCCAATACCAGATCCGCCAACACTCTCCGCTACAGCTTCGACTGCAGCACCACCGCTGCCATATTTAGCAAAATGTCCGGCATAGCCTTCAGTGTTTGTGACATAAAGTTGACCACCCACTATACTCACATCGCCACTGCTCGTGCTCATCGTCAACCCCCAGCCACCACCATTGGCTCCATAGAATCCGATCGTGTTATCGTCATACATTCCAACAAAACCCCGGTTTACCAAATTGGCATCATCCATAAAATATATGCCTGCAGTATTACTACCGCCTCCATTACGCACCCGCATTCGACCATTGACATCCAGTAGGTATCCGGGGCTGTTGGTACCGATACCCACGTTTCCATTGTCCAGGATGCTCATGCGCTCAAGTAAGGCAGAAGGATTGCCAGCGGCGTAAGTATAAAAGCCAAGTCTTGCCGTCGCGGTGCCATTACCAATCGTTTTTAAAGCACCTGTGTAGTACGCTCCTGTCTTAAAGTACATCTCGGACATGACCCCTGTAGTCAGAGATGATGTATTGTCCAATTTCAATAGGTTGGAGGTATTACTGGAAATGTGGAGCCGATGGTCAGGAGATAGGGTTCCAATACCAACGTCTTGAGCATTAATCTCACGTGCGGAGACCACACTCAGTAGTATCAAGCAAGCGCAGAGGGGAGTCGAAATCTTTTTCATGGTGGTTATGCAGTTATTCGGCATCAAAAGTGTCGTATTGTGCTGCATCGTCATATAGTCGCTACGCAGGTGGGCAGTTGAGTTGAGTATTCGGTGTTGAAATTTTAGTTAGGTGGTAAAAGGAGAAATGGGAATGTCGATAATGCCATAAAATGAAAATGCCACCAAAAAAAGGTGGCACTCATTTACTTTGGCGGAGGAGGAGGGATTCGAACCCCCGAAGGCTTTTACACCTTGCCGGTTTTCAAGACCGGTGCAATCAACCGCTCTACCACTCCTCCGGGTACTATTTGTTTGCGAACGGAGGGCAAATATATAATCTTTTATTTTTTCAGGCATAGAGAAGGCTAAGGCTGAGGCTGAGGCGAAGGCAAATGTTAAGATAATAACTACATTATCAGAGACTTGAATCAAATATTTTAATTGTATGCAGGCCTGATATTGGAGAAATGCCTAGTTTCTTCAGATATCCTGCCATACACCCGGATCGAATGAGGTGGAACCTCTACCCTTTACCTCTTCTGCTGCCTTGCTATCCTGGCCATAGGGATGACCAGCCAGCCCACCATGGCCCAGAATCTCTTACAGATCCGGATCAACTACATGATCAATGGAAAGAGAGTAGGTATTTGCAGCAGATATCACGATGATTAGGTAAGAAGCTGAGCTTTTTCCATATATGACTTTAATCATGGGTAATGGAAAAGCAACCTTACATTCGTGAACTAAATACCCTGTTTAATTACTATTACCATGCATGATCTCATTTTAAAGAAGCATCTCCAATTTATAAGACAGGCTATATCATTTGAAGATTTCATGGATTCAGCTAATCAGGTGTTTGCGGAATTATATATTCGAACCGAATTCGATAGGGTGTTTGCATTTAAGGATCAGGAGGTACTTGATGTTTTATTCGATTTGGTAACCTGGTGTAGGATGGAGGAGTTATTCCTGCCCAGCTTTCACCAGATGATACTTGAAACATGGCATTGTAGACATGAACAAATATTGGATATTATGAAACATACGAAGCATCCATCTTCCATCTCATACATTGCAGAGGCGATAGTTTTACAGGACATTGACTATTTGACAAAACATGATACCGACTATCCGGCTTTTATTCGTAAATGTATGTGGGCATTGGCCGATATCCATACGGATGAAAGCATAAGCCTATTGAATGAATACCGAAAGAGTGAAAATGCAATAATATTTCAATTTGCTGATGAGCAACTTAGATGGTTGGACGGAGAGAAAGAGATGAGGTTGATGGGATGATCCTACAGTTTTGAATCCTCCCATCCTCCAATTTTTTCTAGCGCAGATCGCAGATCCCGCAAAGTGACTTGACATTTGTAGCGGGAGACGCAGTTTGTTTTTCATTTGCGCCTTGCTTTTAAGCCCCTTAAGCCCTTTAACCCCTTAAGCCTCTTCATTCGTTCCGCCCTTCCGCCCTTCCGCCTTTTCCGCCCTTCCGCCTCTTTAGCCTTTTCTTTTCTTTATTATTTCATGAGCACAATCTTCTGCACCTGCATCACTCCCTGATACACCATTTTCAACACGACCATGCCTTCATGCAAGAGAGCAATATCCATTTGAGAAACATCCTTTACCTTTTTCAATAGCTTCCCTTCCATATTGTAAACATAAACGTGATTTACCACCTTGGAAAAATACAATAGGCCATCAGTTGGATTTGGATATACAGAAATTAAGGTTGATGGAGATGGCTCATGATTGCCTACCGTAAATGATTTAACCATGAGGTTGGAGGTAGTGTTAGTGATAATGGCGGGGTTGAAGTCAAAAAAGATGGATCCCTTATTGTCAATTCTGACCTGTTCTGATCCAGGGAGTGCCTTGATCGTAAACGAAACATGCCCCTGGCTCGCTTCAAAGTTAGTGGTACTGTCCAGTAAGAAGATGTCATTTAAAACAAAGCGAATCATATGGCCTTCAATGACCACGGAGATGTGTTCCGGATGACTAGTGTGGATCAATCTGAATGTACTCATATCTAAATTGGCATCCAACGAATCGATGATCATCACATTCCTTGCATAATCGTTTCCTGTATTCTGAAACCGAATGGTGTAGTGTAAGGGTTCATCAACCAAGGCAAGGCTATCAGATCGACTGGGGTTGACAAGTTTATCATTGGGATCAAAGGAACATCGTAACTCAGGGTCATACGAAACTAATGTTTCATCCACCTCATCATCCAACCATGTTTTGAAGGAGAAATGGTCGCCGATATTTATATCACCACCTATGCCTGGAACGGTGATCGTGCCTTCAAAGTGAACCGATTCGGCTGGGTACAACTCCGCGATCTTCCATCCCACAAGGTGGTCAGAATGCATTGTGTCCGGGGAAGGCTGGAAGGCAAAGGAAGATAGACGGTCATCGATCTGCAGCCAAAGGATATGATCTATGATTGGAATAAAATCATTGGACAGGGTAAGGTAGAGATTAGCATTTTCATTGCAGCGGAAGGGGTCAGCCACCATATAGGCATGCACTTCGATCTTATTTTCTTTCGGGGCCATCCCAAATTCAATAGCCCATGCGTTTACCGCAGTGTCTACCTCAAATTGATGGAGAGCCTGGTTGGTCACTTTCCATTTGGAATACAGGAAAGTATCATATTCAAAACTGACCATGCCCGTATCCACATAGATTCTTAAACCTTCTTTACGTGTATTGTTGTATGTAATGTGGTGTTGATTTTGAACTGCACCTATTTCAGTATAGCGTTCCTCCGTATCTCTTAAGCCGTTTTCATTGATGTCATAAAAAAACCGGACATCGACATAGGATAATTTTTGGTGGGTCTCGATCGCGCCCATATCCGGTAACGTGTAGGAAGGTTGTGGCCTTACGTTACCAAAGTAATCATTGGCTTCTGCAAAAGCAGGATTAGCCGATGATAGGCACGGAGAACCATCCAGTAGATGAAAGGCGTTAGCAGGGTTAAACATAGCATCACCCGCTATGTTTCCTCCACCAGTGTAGCCTCCCTTGACGAAACTGGAATTTACTTTCACCGATTGAGTTCCACTGAGCGTGATTTCGCTTAGTCTATTATCGAGAATAGAATTTGTGATTTGTGTATTAGTATTTTGCACACTTAAGGCGCCGGAGAAACTATTAACGATGGTGCAGTGACTCAGCAAAAGTGATGATTTACCAAAAGCGGTATTCACTACCTTGATGGCCATGCCCCGGTTATTATCCACCAGGCAATTCCTCATTTCGAGCGTTGAAGATGGGGAACTGAGTTCGATGATTGACCTGTGAGACTGATTTGGAATCTGGTGATTGCTGATCCGACTGTTGAGGATGACGTTATCGGTCGCTTCCTCATCAAAAAGCAGAATAGCCAATGCAGAGTCTGCCCGGTTAGAAATCACCTGTGAATTTGTAAGCGTAAAAGACAGGGCTTCTGAATAAATACCACCACCATAAGAATGAGTAGCGCTGCCACAATGGTTGCCGGATATAATACAAGAATCCATATCAACTATTCCTCCTGTAAAAAACACACCACCACCTCTGGTCCATGTTTGGTCGAAATTCGAATTGCCAGTAAAGTGACAGTTCCTGATGGTTAATCTGCGGGTATCTCCCATCCCGGCATATAGGCCTGCCCCATTAGCGGAATTGGAGATTTGGCCTCCACAGGTGTTATTTTCAAACGTGGAATTAAGGATTGTTACATCACCTGCCGTACTCAAATACATGCCACCACCATTGGAGGCAAAATCGGATAAGGCGTTATTGTTTTTAATGATGCAGTTGTCAATGGTGCCGGCGTAATTAGTAAGGTATACACCACCTCCGCTGGAATAGTTAGCGCAATTATTGTCTGTAATAATCAAATCTCTAAGCGTCATGCCTTTACCCCAGATATGGATCCCACCACCATGGTCATTGGAACTTCCATTCCGAATGGTAAATCCCTGGATCAATGCGTTGAAGTCATCAACTCCGTTAGTTTTGGTAATCACACTTCTCTGTTGATTGCCATCGATGATGGTGGAATCCCGGCCTGAGATGCCAATAAGCTTGATACCATATCTCGATCCGGGCCATTCAAGGTTTTCCGTATATATCCCTGGAGATACCAGGATCACTGAGTTAGTGACTGCAGCATCAAGGGCCAATTGAATTGTAGCCTGTTCTTGCGGCACATGTATTGTGTCCTGAGCCGATCCAATAATGGAATGAAGCAAGAGCAAAAAGATGGGAAGCTTGTGGGTGAACCTTTTCATTGTAGTGAAGGTAATAAATTAGCTCCTGACCCTACTTTTGATTAGAGTTGTCAGATCCCTGGGCCCCTTCAAAACTATCTAATTCTTCCAGCGATGATTGTACTTTGTTGTGAAATAATCTGGTGTTAGGTCTAATATTTAGCTGAATAAGCAATCAGTATTTACATGACGAAAAGGCACTCCATCGACAGTGTCAAAAGGGCTTGAGGTAATTTCTTAAATTGAATTAAGGCATTTTATTGGAAAAATGCCTAATTTCAACTGGTCTCCTGCCATAAATCCTGATCTACTGAAGTGAAACCGCTGCCTCATAACCTTTTTTGCTGCTTGGCTATCCTGGCCATAGGGTTGACCAGCCAGCCCATTTTAGCTCAGAATCTCGTTCAGAACGGCAGCTTTGAGAGTATCACAGAATGCCCCACATTCGAATATGGAGCAATTTGCGACGGCTTCGCACCTCCATGGGAGTGCGCCACCCTAGGTCATCCCGACTTGTTTAATGCATGTGGCAATCCCTTTGGCCTTGGCGTGCCGGACAATCACCGGGGATTTCAGGAAGCGCGTACTGGTATCGGATACGCTGGGATGATTGTCCATTGGGATAATAATTACACCGAATACCTGATGATTCAACTGGCTCAACCACTCGATACAGGGGTTTGGTACACAATGTCTTTTTATCTGAATCTGGCAAACGATTTCTGCGGACTCAAGCATTTCGGAGCCTACTTTTCTGTCGAAAATCCATATGTCAATTTTGCTGAATACCTGCCGTACATTCCTCAGATTGAAACCGATATGGGTTACCTCAACGATACACAAGGATGGATGGCTATCGCAGGTTGTTACCTGGCTCAAGGTGGAGAAAGGTATATTGTACTTGGCAATTTTCGAACGCAAGAGACTACACAGATTGATCCAGATTGCGATGAGACTACTTCTGTCTTTTATTATATAGAAGATGTCTTTTTGACGGAAGGCACTTCACCGGATGAACTTATTGTTGATTTGCCATCAGCCGCAGCAGGTTGCTTTTCCTATGAAATTGATCCCATGCATCCCGGCCCCGTATTTTATTGGAACACCGGTGATCGTACACCAACACTGACTGTGACTGAATCAGGTATCTATACCGTGACCGTCTCCGATGGCTGCAACACCGGCACTGCAGAAATAGAAGTCACCATACATGATTCAATCCCAGCGGTTGATTTAGGTGAAGAGAACATTGTCCTTTGTGAAGGCACCTCCTTAGAGATCGAATTGGATCCCGAATTGTCGGAATATACCTGGCAGGATGGATCTAATGGTTCGACGTTTACCATCACTGAGCCTGGCACCTATGCTGTCACGCTAGATGATGGCTGCTCGTTTTCCACCGATCAGGTTATCGTTAGCATTCTTGCTCCACCTTTACCATTTAGTTTAGGTGAGGATGTTGATTTCTGCAGCGGTGATGAAATTCAATATGATTTTGATCCCTCTCTCGGAGATTTCGAATGGCAGGATGGCAGTTCATCCCCATCTTATACCATACAGGCTCCGGCTCTCTATGCGCTGACCATCAGCAATGATTGTGGTGAACAATCAGATGACATTCTAATTACTGACCTGGAAATACCTGAGGTAAATATTGGACCTGAAAACCAGATGCTTTGTTCCGGAGGTGTTATCGATATTGCAATTGATCCCGACCTTGGAGACATCCTCTGGAGCGATGGGTGGGATCAACCCGATTATCAGATCTCTTCCGCAGGCATCTATACCGTCTATGTCACCAATCAATGTGGAACTGGAAGCGCTCAGATCACAGTGACAGCAGGGGAGACACCTCTCGTCAATTTTGGGAATGATACACTGTTGTGTGCAAATGATACACTTGTGTTAACAACATCAGTCGCCAATGGCGTATACACCTGGCAAGACAATTCTACAAATGATTCCATGATAGTGACCACTCCTGGCATCTATCAACTCCAGGTGCAGAATGAATGTGGCATAGCATCCGATCAGATTATAGTTTCTTATCAATCGCCGCTACAGCCCATTGATTTTGGTCCGGACCTTCAAATATGTAATGGTGAGCAAGTCATACTGCATAGCTTTAATCCTGGAGCACAACATGTTTGGCAGGATGGAAGTGTTTCAGATAGTTTGTTAGTTAGTATGACAGGATTGTATCATGTTGTGGTGTCTACTATCTGCGAAGCAGTGAGTGACACTATCTCAATTGTACTCAGTAATCAATCTCCCGCTGTTGACCTGGATGATCAGGTTACACTCTGCCAAGGTCAAGCGGTCGTACTCGATGCGAATGTTACCGGCGTGAATTACCATTGGAATGACAATTCGATTGCTCAGCAACTGATCGTCAATGCTCCTGGTCAGTATAGTGTTACAGTCTCCAATACGTGTGGAGCTGATCAGGACACGATCATTGTCCTTGATGGTGGCCCTGCGCCATCTGTTGATCTGGGAGCACCCATTGACTTATGTCCTGGCGAAAGTGTTACGCTATCGCCTGTGTATGCAAATGTGGATAATTGGCTTTGGTCAGATGGATCAATGCTTGCACAATATGTCGTTGGTAACAGTGGTCAGATCACCGTAGCAGTTTCTAATGCATGCGGAATTGCCTATGATACAATTGTTGCAAATCTATTACCTGATGCACCTTTGTTTAATCTAGGTCAGGATACGTCAATTTGTGATGATGAAATATTGACCTTGTCAATTCCGCTAGCCAACGTAAATATCCTATGGCCCGATGGCTCTGATCTTTCAGAATATCAGGTGCAAGGTCCGGCATCCATCATCGCACAGGTCAGCAACAGTTGCGGTCAGTCGTTCGATACCATTGTGATCGGATTACTTCCTGACGTTCCATCATTGGATTTGGGTCCTGATCAATCGTTGTGTCCCGGTGAATTAATTTTAATCGACCCAGGTGTCGACATGGTCACCTACCAGTGGCATGACGGTTCAACGAATGCAACCTATTCGACCATTCAGGCAGAACAGATTATTCTGATTATCAGCAATGCATGTGGGAATACTACCGATACACTCGAAATTATTGAAAGCTCAACAGGCCCTCAGATAGACCTCGGCGATGACATCAATATTTGTGAAGGATCATCGGTTACCATTCAGTCAGGTGTACTTGGCGTAGATTACTTGTGGCAGGATGGTTCCACCGGACCTGATTTTACAACCGATCAATCCATGTCGGTCATCCTGGAGGTGAGCAACAATTGTGGTGTTGCAACAGATACACTCATAGTTGATGTTTCAGGCACAATTCCAATGCCGGATCTCGGACCCGATACGATGGTATGCGAAGGGGTAGTGTTGGTATTGACTTCAAATGCAGATGCTCTCACAGAGGTGCAATGGCAGGATGGCTCGACGGGAATCAATTTCAATGTGACACAACCTGGTATTTTTATTTTAGCTGAGTCAAACCATTGTGGTTCTGCTGAAGATACGTTGGATGTAAATTTCATCAGTGCACCTGAACCTTTTACCCTTGGACCAGATACTGTAGTATGCCCCGGTGAAACAGTTGTATTAACTGCACCTATCACCACTGATCACCTTCAATGGCAGGATGGTAGTCAGGGTCAGACGTTTAATGCCAATCAAAGCGGTATCTATTCGCTTGAAATAAGTAATGCATGTGGAGTGCAAAAAGATGAACTGGAGTTGAATGTAAATGCGCAGATGCCAGTGGTAAATCAAATAGAGCACCATTCGATTTGTTTAGGCCAGGAACTTCTTTTCAATGTCCAGCAATCTTTTCCTGTCGAGTATGCATGGAATGATGGATCTGCCTTGCCTGAATTATTAGTTACGCTCCCTGGAACCTATATCGTTGAAATCAGCACTGATTGTTCCACGGCCTCAGGTACATTTGATGTGGTTCAGAACACCGATTGTGATGTTGACGTCAGCGGTGAGATTTATATACCCAATATCTTTTCTCCTGACGGAGATGGCATCAATGATCTGTTTTCGATGGCCACAGGCTCTGATGTCATCGTCACTGCCATCGATGCAGAGATTTTTGATCGCTGGGGCAATATGGTCTTTTCTTCCACAGAGATTCCATTTGAATGGAACGGCTATTTTAATGGAGAGATACTGCAGGCTGGAGTTTTCGTTTACACGATCCATGTTAACTGGATCATCAATGGAAAGGAAATGCAGAAAGTTTTTACTGGTGATGTCACATTGCTGCGGTAAAGCTTGCACAAGAGAAAGGGATCAGCAAGGGACGGTCGTGCCTATGGCACTTGGATCAATGATTTGTAATCATCGATCTTTTTATAATTATTTGATGACGAATGCTTTTTAGCCTCTTCCGCCTTTTCTACCCCTTCCGCCCTTCCGCCTTTCTGCCCTATACCCATCCTTTGCCACAGGCAAAAGCAAAGAAACGCTTACTTTCACCCATCAATCTAAAAAGTAGCATACTGCCTCTATGTCAGCTCATCAACCTCTCCACGCAGCCCTCATCGGCGCCGGCCCCCTGGGTATCAATATCTACCGGCACGCTCTTAAACGACCTGATATCATCATCAGCCAGGTCGTAGACATTGACCCCTCCCTCAAAGGAAAAGATATGGGCGAACATGCAGGACTTGATGCCACAGGTGTGTACATATCAGATAGTCTGGAACAAGGAAAGAGAGCTGATATAGCGATCCTCGCGACAGTTTCGGATCTGCCACGGATCGGTCCGCAATTACTTGCATTGATTGACGCCGGATTGTCCGTCGTCTCTACTTGCGAAGAGCTCTTCTATCCATGGAACAGTTCGGATGAATGGTCAAAGACGATTGATCTCGCCGCAAAAAATAAAGGTGTAGCCGTACTCGGTACCGGAGTCAATCCTGGCTTCCTGATGGACTCACTACCCGCGATGCTCACGGGGATTTGCAGCCAGGTAGAAAAAATCGAAGTGCGACGTTATCAGGATGCTCAGTTCAGACGTATACCATTCCAAAAGAAAATTGGTGCAGGTCTGACCTATGATGAATTTGAAAGAAGGAAAAATGAAGGCACGCTTAAACATGTGGGTCTGTCAGAATCTATGCATTTCCTCGCTCAGCAACTAGGCTGGACGCTGGAGAAAACAGAAGATCGAATTGAACCTGTCATCGCTGACCGCACCATACAATCTGAAGCCATGACCATTGTGTCAGGCCAGGTCGCCGGTGTGCGGCAGACGGGAATAGGGTGGGTGAATGGCGAAGAAAAAATCAAACTGAGTTTCCAGGCCTCCGTCGGTGAAGCCGATTCCTATGATGAAATAGAAATATTCGGCACCCCACATATCCGCTCCCGTATCATGAAGGGTGTGCATGGTGATATCGCTACATCCGCCATCATCCTCAACGCCTGTAAGTCCATTCTCAAAGCCGCCCCCGGCTTACGCACGATGGCAGATATCCCGATGATCACCAGCGTAGGTGTCTGATGTAATCTTATGAAAACCTATCATCTCCGTATCACTGGCAAAGTACAAGGTGTTTGGTACCGCGCCTCCGCCAAAGACAAGGCACTCTCGCTGGGACTCAAAGGCAAGGTATGGAATGAACCAGACGGAGCTGTGGGAGCTTTAGTGCAAGGCCATGAAGATGTAGTCTCTGAATTTATTGAATGGTGCAAGGAAGGTCCCATGCTCGCGGAGGTCAATGATGTGGTAGTGCATGAGCAGCCCATGACGGAGGCTTACCCGAGCTTCGAGATTGTGAGAAAGTGAGAACGTGAGAGCGTGAGAGAGTGAGAAGCGTGAGAACCCATTATAAATGGTTTATCTGTTTCCACTTGTGTAAACTTTCTCATGGGACATTTGAAGCGTCCGCTTCAAATCGATATATCGATCTGCGGGTTATTGCGAGATTATCGACAGGCAGACTATGGCTGCCAGGTGTAAATCATTCATCTGTATCCTCTTGTGTAATCTCCCTCATGAGACAATTGAAGCGTCCGCTTCAAAACGATATATCGATCTGCAGGTTAATGAAGGGGCATTGATGGGCAGCTTGTGGCTGCCAGGAATAAATCATTCATCTGTATCCTCTTGTGTAATCTCCCTCATGAGACAATTGAAGCGTCCGCTTCAAAACGATATATCGATCTGCAGGTTAATGAAGGGGCATTGATGGGCAGCTTGTGGCTGCCATGGAATGATCATTATTTTGTCTCTACATGACAGCCACAAGCTGCCTGACATTGTATATCACAAACCAGAAGACTGATATATGGATTTGAAGCAAATGCTTCAAATAACATGCTTGTAGGGATTTGGACAGATATATTGTCATCAACAGATGATCCGTGATATGGAATTGAAGCAAATTCTTCAAATAGCTTGCTTTTTGGGATGGAGACAGCTATTCATGCATCAATAGTTAATCGTTGCTCATGAAGCGGAAGTTGTGAAGACAACTGGAAGCTGGTAGCTGACAGCTGGAAGCTAAAACTGATAGCTGACGGCTGATAGCTGATAGCTGTTCTACCGGAAATAAAAAGTATAACTCCTCGTACAAGGATACCCACCATCCAGACAAACCCAATCAGGACCACTCTCCAGCAGACGCTTAGCTTCATCATCGTACGTCTTGTCACGGGAGCTTTCTATGATCCGAATATCCTTTGGACGCCCATCTTTGCGCACAGTAAATTCAAGGGTAACTTTTCTGCGTGCAGAGGAAGGTTCAGAAGTCAGTTGCAGTGATGATGCAACCGAAATGTAATTGTAAAAATTATGGAATGAAGACACTGGATTTAATGAGCCAGATGGTACCGGACCTTTAGTCTTTGCACCTGCGATGGCGTTTGAGGCAAGGATGCTTCCAGGTTTCATCGCCACAAGGAGATTTTCTTCCGATGGTCTGATGATCATTGATGTGTCGGCATAACCAGGATAAGTGACTTGTAACAATGCCTCCGCTTGAGGAATATGTAATTCAAAGCCTCCTTCAATATCTGTATAGAAGAGTTGGTTGCTGTAATCCACTGCGAGCTTTGCTGACATGATCGGAGCACCACTTTGCGCATCTGCTACATGTCCTATGACCCGGCTTTGCATCAAGGCAGGATTCATCTGATTGGCATAATAGCCTTCATCTCTTGTGGCCCTGGCCAGTTCTGTTTGCGACTGACTTGCGATATCTTCATCAGCTGCTTTACGTTCATCATCTGCATACACTGTTTTTGCAGATTCTTTGGCAGCAGGCATCGATGATGGCTGGGCAGATGGTGCAGATGGCTCTGTGATGGCAACGTCTGTTTTGGCAACTGCATCTGTGCCCGGAACAGGCTGTGCCTTTATTTGCTTACTTTCTGGTGGTGAAGAAACTGATTTGTCATTAACCGTTGGTTGAGAAGCTGTTTTCGTAGCATCCATTATTTGATTTTCATCATCTACTGGCTGTGATGTTGACTCCATGGCCATACCACCTGCTAGTGAATCATGCTGTGCAAGTGAGTCAGGCGCGACGAAAACAAACAATGTTTCATCTGAGCTCTTTTCCATCCTGGTGATCACCGTATAGGTCGCAACGATCAGCAATATGCTTGCAGCGATAGCTGTAACAGTTAGATTTGGTATCAACCATCTCCTGCGAGCACGTTTAGTTTGTTTGATTTTTGCCGCGATAGCATCGAGGTGTTCCGCATGCCTCATCCGGATGGGCATGGAAACCTTCCAACGCATCAGATACAAATGGATCATCCTTTGCGATCTCCACAAGGCGCAGCCTGTCCCGCTCGGATAGAGTACCCGGAGTGCAGCTCACGCAGCCGTTCCTGTATCCACTTATAGGTCAGTTCCTGATCCAAGGCGTTGTTTTGTTTGTATACACTTCTTCAGGTTTCTTCTTCCATTCTGTATGTTGGATCGCACATGATCCATGCTGAGTTCGGTGATCGTGCAAATATCGGCATAGGATCTTTTTTCAAAATAAAACATCCTGATACACACTTGCTGCTTTTCGGGCAACTGCTCAATACAATGATGGAGCTGGTCCGCGATATCTTCCGGTACATTGAAATCAAATAAGTCATCTTCCTGATGCGCTTCACGGCCATTTTGCATAACCGGGTCGTCCAGGGAGACTGTTAAGAGATTGCTTTTCTTGCGTAGTAACTGGAGGCAATGGTTCTTGCTGACCATGTAAAGCCATCCACTGAAATTGTCAACCTCATGGCCAGGAAGTTTGCGGTTGAGATGCTCGTAGATATCCATGACTGCATCCTGCGCAGCTTCCGGTTGTCCGAGGTATTTGAGGCACACACCATATACCAGCTCCATATAGCGCAGGAACAGCGTACCCAATGCATCGCGGTCACTTCCGGTGCAAAAGCGTTCGATGAGTATTTTATCCGGTACCTGCTGGGTGGCCAATATCTGCTATTCGTGCGTTGGAATGATTATTCGGGTGTTTCTTTCTGCTGCGCTTCCTGGATCGTTTCATCCATCACTTCCCAGAAATGACTGAAGAGCGGCTTGAATCCTTCCACAAACGTCCGTGTTTTTAATGGTATTGTTTCAAGTGTTTTATAGGAGACACTGGAAGTTTTTGACTTTTCGCCTATCATTTCAAACTGGTTGAGCGGCCACAGCATCATACTATAGAATAATACACCTACAATGAGCATGATGATTCCCCCAATGATTTTATCCGAACCACTCAGCCTGCCTTTCTGGAAAGAGGTATCGATTTTCTTAGCTACCCAATGGACCACAAAAATCAAAGAGACCAGACTGGCAATCGTGCCAAAGATCAGCGCAAATACTTTTCCGATCGGGAAGGTTTTTACCAGGAATTCCATCAGCCATGGAGAAATTTTTAGCGTAACAAGCACGGCTACAGTATAGGCGGCAACCATGACCAGCGTACGGACGATCCCCTTGGTATAACCGAGCCAAAATCCAGTTAATGCAAAGACTACCAGTACTATATCAATTATCATTTTATGTAATATTAAAATGTAAGTCAGGTTAAAACCTTGCCGTAAGCACCTGTATTGATTTCCGGGGCAGAGGAAAGGTCGTATAAATTTAACGTACCGCGCAGTTTGTAACCCCTCATCTTTGATAAGTTTTATATATTCGAAGCGTTAAAGGGATCATTAGGTTTAAGAGTCGCAAACCTTGAAATATCTAATAAGCATAACACTCATCCTTATTCTGGAAAGCGCTCACGCCCAGTCGCACGTCCAGTCCACAGGTTTACCTGCGGTATTCCTTATTGGGGAATACGAAGACAGATACCTGGAGCTTTCAGAGCAACATCCTGATATGTTCATGACTGTGTATAAAAACAACCTGGATCAGGCTTATAAAGGATGGAGCGAACTCCTGATGGACATCGAAGATTATGCCGCTGATCTCAAGTTTGATATCAAAGGCGCCAAATTGTGGATGAACATTTATTTCAATCCCGATGGCACCATCTCCAATCTCGCTTTCTTCCCGAAACCCAACAGCCGCAATATCCCCGAGGAGCAACTGGTCGCTTTTTTCAAAAACTTCGTTCGCCAGTACCGTTTCCTGGAGACCTCCAACAGAGGTTTCCAGCACAGCGCCAGCGCTTCATTCCCTACCTTTTTTCATAGGACTACGCCTGAGACGGCGAGGAATAATTAAAGTCACAGAAATACACTCTTCTGACTCTGCTGACCCCCTACCCCCTGAAAGGGGGCCCAGATTTAAAAAAAAATAACAAACTGGTTGTTGAAGTTAGACCTTCAATAACACATGATAATTATCTCATTGAAGGAGGGATTATAGTTATTTAATCTACCTCAACTCCCCCTTTCAGGGGGTAGGGGGTCAGAAGTATCTCCGCCCCTTTTAGGTGGTAGGGGGTCAGAAGTATCTCCGCCCCTTTCAGTGGGTAGGGGGTCAGAGGAATCATATTTACCTTTTCCATCATATCTTTACCTTTTATTACAACCGAAATGACACAATACACCGAAGAAAACATATTAACCCTAGACTGGAAAGAACATATCCGGATGCGTCCGGGGATGTATATATCGGCAAGTTGGGCGACGGATCAACTCCTGATGATGGCATCTATGTACTTCTGAAAGAGGTCATTGACAACTCCATCGATGAGTATGTCATGGGGCATGGCAAGCAGATTGAAGTGGAGATCAAGGGCAAAAAAGTCACCGTACGCGACTATGGCCGCGGCATTCCTTTGGGAAAGGTCGTCGAATGCGTTTCCAAAATCAACACCGGTGGCAAGTACGATTCGAAAGCCTTCAAAAAGTCAGTGGGGCTGAATGGGGTAGGAACGAAAGCAGTCAATGCCCTGTCAGATTATTTCCTGGTACGTGCCATTCGCGAAGGGAAATCAAAGGAAGCCACCTTCACCAGGGTGAAATCAAAACCGAATCTAAAATCATCAAGTCCGACGAAGACCAGGGCACCATCCTTTCCTTCGTCCCGGATGAAACGATCTTCAAAGACTTCGAATACCGCGATGAATTCGTAGAGCAACAGTTGTGGAACTATGCATGGCTCAACGCAGGACTCAGGATTAAGTACAACAATAAAATCTTTCATTCAAAAGACGGACTACTTGATCTGCTCAATCGGAAGACTTCCGGCGAAGAAGTGCGCTATCCGATCATCCATCTCAAGGGCGAAGACATCGAAATGGCCCTCACGCATGGTCAGCATTATGGTGAACAATATTATTCGTTTGTCAACGGACAACATACTACCCAGGGTGGAACACACCTGAATGCTTTCAAGGAAGCGATCGTCAAGACACTACGCGATCATTTCAATAAGAACTTTGATCCAAAAGACATACGCTCATCCATCATCGGAGCGATCAGCGTGCGGGTTGAAGAACCTGTCTTTGAATCACAGACGAAAACAAAATTAGGATCAAACAACATCGCGACGGATGGTCCGACGGTTCGTACGTTTATCAACGATTTTGTCACCAGCAACTTGATAATTACCTCACAAACATCCGGATGAAGCGAAGGTTGCTGAAACGTATCCAGCAATCAGAAAGGAGCGAAAGGAAATCGCCGGCATCAAAGCTGGCTAACCAGCGCGCCAAATCCGCAAACCTGCACAATAAAAAACTACGCGATTGCCGCATCCACTATAATGACAACACCCGTGTTGACGAGGAGCTGAAAGACAGAAGCACCATCTTCATTACGGAAGGGGACTCTGCCTCCGGTTCATTGACCAAGGCGCGTGATGTGCAGTCACAGGCAGTGTTTTCATTGAGAGGCAAGCCTCTCAATTGTTATGGTATGACCAAGAAAGTGGTGTATCAGAATGAAGAATTCAATCTGTTGCAACACGCTCTCAATATCGAAGACGGCCTTGAAGATCACGCTACAATCGCGTTGTGATCGCGACGGATGCGGATGTTGATGGTATGCACATTCGTTTGTTGCTCCTGACTTTCTTCCTTCAGTTTTTCCTGATCTCGTGAGAGAGAATCACCTCTTTATCCTCGAGACGCCGCTCTTCAGGGTGCGTGACAAACAGCAAACATTTTATTGCTACAACGAAAAGGAAAAACAAGAAGCCATCAAGAAACTCCGCGGCAAGCCGGAGATCACCCGCTTCAAAGGACTCGGAGAAATATCACCGGATGAGTTCGGCGCCTTTATCGGTGAGCGAATTCATCTCGAGCCTGTCCTCATCAAAGACGACACCAGCATCGATGACATCCTGGAATAATACATGGGCAAAAAACACCCAGGAGCGCCAGGAGTTTATCATCGGGAATCTCCGCTTTGAGATTGATGCCAGTCAGGAGAGCATCGTGCATGAGGTCGAAAATTTAGAAGCATAGCATTTCAGTCGGCAGTCTTCAGTCCTCAGTCGGCAGTCGGCAGTTGCAGCGGGAAAGGTGGGTTGAAATTATTCAGGAAAGCAATTTTTAGCCAAAAGTGCATGGTGGTTGCATGCTGTTGAAAACAGCTTACATGATATTACCATGACCAAGCTTTTTACGATCTGTCATACGCGGGCGCAGGCAAAGCCAACGCCCAACAATTTTGTTTAATGGGGCCTGCGGCCTCATTAATTTCAATATTTAAAAAATACCTTGAATCGGCACAACTTGATCGCGCAAATTGTTTGAGCTGCGAGAACGAAATCGGTCTCAATGGCACCCACGTCGACTTATGGGGCTGCGAAACTTTATTGAAATCTTTCGGGAACAGGGACTGTCGAAACTGTTCGAACAGGCGTGCCAGCCATGCAACAGTAGAAAACCAAAACTGAATTGCACAAGTAATCAGCCAGAGTTTAAGTATGGGACGAGGTTTTTGGTTCTTTTTCCGGAAAAAAAGAACAAGAAATTTCCTGACGTATTGTCAGCTCCTCCCGGCTGAAAAACAGCCAAATGGCAGTATTCGGTCAATGGAATGATAATTGACCTCCAAAAACGTTATAAAACCATACTTTTCCGAAATTATCGACACATAATATGTTTGAAGAGATTTTGATGACCAATGCCGCAGTAGAGGAGAGCGAGTTTATGCCGATCATTTCGGTAGATGAGGACGATGAGCCGCATACTGGCGAGGATATGCCCGAATTGGTGCCTGTCCTGGCCCTCAAGAATACAGTTCTATATCCCGGCATCGTGATCCCGATCACGGTAGGCAGGGAGAAATCCATGAAGAGTTCGCAAGGCCCATGATACCAATAAGCAGATAGCCGTCCTCGCACAGAAAGACGTAGAAACCGAAGACCCGGTGTCACGACCTGTTTACCGTGGGTACCATGGCACGGATCCTCAAGATCCTGAAGATGCCGGACGGATCTATCACCGCCATCCTCCAGGGAAGGTCCAGGTTCAATATGGTCCAGATGGATGCTGTTGATCCGTATATGATCGCCAGGGTCAAGCCACGTAATTATATACCCGCTGAGAGTAAAATCGAATTTGAAGCCATTATCGGTTCGATCCGTGATCTGGCCGAGAAAATAATAAACTTTCTCCTAATATTCCATCAGAAGCAGTCGTGATGATCCGCAATATCAAGAGCGACATCCATCTGCTTGGATTTATCTCGTCCAACCTCGGTATTGACAATGTGCGCAAGCAGGAATTGCTCGAGATCGAAAGTCTTGAGACACTGCCACTCGAAGTCTTCAAGCTCATGCATAATGAAATGCAGATGCTCGAAATCAAGAGCCAGCTCGAATCAAAGGTCCGCGTCGATATCGAAAAGCAACAACGCGATTATTTCCTCAATCAGCAGTTGAAAACCATCCAGGAAGAACTCGGACAAAATCCGCAGGAATCAGAGATCCGCAATCTGGTGGAGCGAAGCAAGAAAAAGAAATGGAGTAAGACAGTTCAGGACACTTTTGATCGCGAGATCGCGAAGGTTCGCAGGATCAATCCACAGGTAGCTGAATACAGCCTTCAACTCAATTACCTGGAGTTGTTGCTCGACCTGCCTTGGGAACATTACACTAAAGATAACTTTGACCTTAAGAATGTCCAGAAAGTGCTTGACGAAGATCATCACGGGCTGGAAGAGGTGAAGGATAGAATACTCGAACATCTCGCGGTGCTCAAACTCAAGGGTGATATGAAGGCGCCGATACTTTGCCTCGTGGGCCCTCCAGGTGTTGGTAAAACTTCTCTAGGCAAATCGATCGCCCGTGCACTCAAGAGGAAATTTATCCGCATGTCCTCGGTGGCTTGCATGACGAATCAGAAATTCGCGGTCATCGCAAGACCTATATCGGCGCGATGCCTGGAAGGATCATCCAATCTGTGAAGAAGGCGGGAGCATCAAATCCTGTCTTTATCCTCGATGAAATTGATAAAGTTGGAAAGGACTTCAGAGGTGATCCATCTTCAGCATTGCTCGAAGTATTGGATCCTGAACAGAATTCCACTTTTTATGACAACTATCTCGAGCTTGAGTATGACTTGTCAAAAGTGATGTTTGTAGCGACCGCCAATTCACTACAGACTATACAACCTGCATTGCTTGACCGATGGAAGTCATCAACATCAGCGGATATAGCACAGAAGAGAAACAGAAATTGCTAAAAAGCATCTTATCCCACGCCAACGCAAGGAGCATGGCCTCAAGCCTGCGGACGTTAAGCTGAAGGATGATGTGTTGCGTGAAATGGCTGAAAGTTATACACGTGAATCGGGTGTACGAAGCCTGGACAGACGCCTGGCCTCAGTGATGCGTTTCGTGGCGAAGAAAGTAGCCATGGAAGAGAAGTATAACACCTCTATATCCAAATCACAATTACCGGATATCCTCGGGCCGGAGCGTTATGATCCGACTTGTATACGGAAGTGCACAGCAGTGGGGTAGCGATCGGGCTGGCATGGACGAAAGTAGGTGGTGATATATTTTTATTGAAAAACGAGTCTCAGTCCACGGGAAAGGAAAACTCACCTGACCGGAAATCTGGGTGATGTCATGAAGAATCGGCAACCACGGCGTTGAGTTTTATCAAGGCTCACGGCGATACCCGGACAGAGGTGGCTACTTTCGAAAACATGGACATTCATATTCACGTACCGGAAGGGCTATTCCAGCGATGGTCCTTCCCGCAGGTGTTACGATGCTGACCTCATTGCAACTGGCGTTTAAAGAAACCCGTCAAGAGCCATCTGGCTGTGACCGGGGAATCTGTAGAGGCGGGTGTTACCTGTAGGAGGAATCAAGGAGAAGGAAGGGCGCGTAGCGTGCAGGAATCAAGCATATTATCCTTTCTACAGCTAATAAACGCCATATGGATCCAAATCAAGCCTAGGTGCATAGATGGTGTTCCAGTTTGTATCTATGTAGACAAGATGGAGGAAGTATTGCAGCAGGCATGATCTTCTGGTCCTTTTGATCCGGATAGGTTAAGAACCTG
>JADKHH010000003.1 GCA_016721905.1 Candidatus Opimibacter skivensis
TTACTATGATCATTACCATACTCCTCTCATTTTTCCTCCACCTATTTGGCCTAACCACACCAGCCGAGCCCACCGAACGCTGGCTCATTGAGCTGAAATCACCAGGCAATGAATGCCTGGAATCGTGGTGGATCGAAAATGGCCTGGCCAACACCACCTTTCTAAAAAGGAAACTTCCGATAGATAACTGGTGGGTCGTTGAAATTCCTGCTGGTCTGTCGCCTTCTTTGCAAATGAGCCCATGTTTATCGGGTATCGTCGAGGACCAGAAAATCGAATGGCGCAAATCACCCAATGATCCCGTCTACATCAACCAACGTGACATGAACCTGATCGGCATGACCAAAGCCTGGGATATCACCACCGGCGGAGTCACAGCGCAAGGCGATACGATAGTCGTGGCTTTGGTGGACAACGGCTATGATACGGATCACGAGGACCTGGTCAAGAATATCTGGATCAACCACCTTGAAATAGATAATGACGGTATCGACAATGACCTCAACGGATACATCGATGACAGGAGAGGGTACAATGTGTCAACACAGGATGATGCTCATCAGCAATTGACACATGGCACCTCTGTAGCAGGTATTGTAGGCGCTAAAGGAAATAACGGAGTAGGCGTCAGTGGTGTCAACTGGAATGTAAAGCTCATGCTGGTCAGCGGCGCGGACTTCGAATCAGATGTCATCGAAGCCTATCAGTATATCCTCGATATGCGCAATCTCTATACACAAACGGATGGTGCTAAAGGTGCCTTTGTAGTAGCCACAAATCTCTCAGGAGGAATCGACAGGGCTTTTGCCGCCGATCACCCATTGTGGTGTGAAATGTATGACAAGCTTGGCGACAAGGGAATACTCAGCGTCGCCGCAGCACCTAATGAAAGTATCTCTGTCGACGTAGATGGTGACATGCCCACCACGTGCTCATCTCCTTATTTGATGGCAGTGACCAATGTGGATATCACAGATGAGATTGCCGGAAATGCAGGTTACGGAACCGAGAGCATCGATATCGGAGCACCAGGTCATGGCACGATTACCGCTGCACTTAATAATCTCTACAAAGAGTTTCCAGGCACGAGTTCAGCTGCCCCGCATGTCACAGGTGCTGTGGCCCTGATGTACAGCACCCCATGCGAAGCGTTCCTCGCAGACCTTGAATCAGATCCAGCCAAAGTAGCCCGCAGAGTGAGGGACATCATTTATACCACAGCTACCCCCAACAATTCCCTGAATGAAATCACAGTCACCGGGAAGAGGCTGCAGGTAGACGCTGCCATCAAGTCTACCATTACGGATTGCGGAGCCTCTACAGAAAATACTATAAAAATCTTGTCAATACGACCCAATCCAGCTAATGATCAGGATGCAAAGGTCTATTTCGAAGTGACCGGCGATATTACAGAGGCCTTTTTTGAAATATTTGGATCAAACGGAGCCAAAAAGGCAGAGATTGAGGTTGATTATGAAGCCGTTGAATTGGGATACATCACCCTGCATAGCCAAAGCCTTTTGCCAGGCGTTTATCTGGTGACGTTGCGCCTCGGAGATAAAAAAGTCACGCGTAAATGGGTCAAAGCCATTTAGATAGGGGGAATGAACTGATTATGAGCCTGATTACCAAAATTATCATTGGACAAGGGTTATAAAGTCAGAGATATAATTTTATCTTTGCGCTCCATTTAAGGATTCGGCTTCGTAGCTTAATTGGATAGAGCACCTGACTACGGATCAGGAGGTTGAAGGTTCGACTCCTTCCGAAGTCACACCTTTTTTAGGTAATTATTTGAGGTTTAGTTAATTATAAATTACAATAAAGCCAGATATCATGGCCAGAGAGTGTCAATTGACCGGTAAGAAACCGATGGTAGGTAATAAGGTGTCTCATTCAAACATGAAGAGCAAGCGGAGGTTTTTACCTAACCTGCAGAAGAAAAACTTCTTCATCCCTGAAACAGGACAGTGGGTTCAGATCAACGTCTCCACCCATGCCCTCAGGACGATAGACAAATTGGGTATCTACGATTACCTCAAGAGATTAAAAGCAGAAGGCGTCCACACCGGCGTCACGCTCAAGAAATAACAACAATAGCGCAATAGCACAGGAACATGGCAAAGAAGTCAAAAGGCAACAGGCATCAGATCATTCTGGAATGCACCGAGCATAAAGCAACCGGTCTCCCGGGTACATCACGTTATGTAACCCAGAAGAACCGTAAGAATACCCCGGACCGTCTTGAACTCAAGAAGTTCAACCCGATCCTCAAGAAAGTAACTGTACACAAAGAAATCAAGTAATAAAATCCGCATTCAATGGCAAAGGTTTCTAAAAACGCAAAGGTGGCCCAGCGGGCTGCAAACGTAGGATCCGGAAGGGATTTTGTCAAGGTGGTAAAACCCATCAAAGACCCCGTAACCGGCAAATACTCCTATAAGGAGGTGATGGTGCACAAGGACAAAGTGAAAGACTTTTTTGCTGAGAAGTAGCCAAAACGGCATTTCACATCAAACAGGTTAGTAGCCATCTTTGATATCTGAAATGAAGAGCTTGATCGACATCAAACTCTGCGTTTCAGATATCTTCATTTTATACCTCACCGATCCGACATGAGTTTCTTTAAAAAATTCTTTTCCAAGGAAAAGGAACAGGAACTGGAGCAAGGCCTCGAAAAAACCAAATCCAGTCTATTCCAGAAAATATCCAAGGCAGTTGCCGGTAAGGCAAAGGTCGATGTCGAAGTGCTCGATGAACTCGAATCCGCACTGATCTCCAGTGATGTAGGTCTGGATACCACCATCAAGATTATCGAACGTATCGAAGCAAGGGTAGCCCGCGATAAATACCTCAATGTCGCCGAACTCAATTCGATCCTCAAAGAAGAAATCTCCGGACTGCTGACCGAAAATAATACGGTCGACCTGGAGGATTTTGTACTTCCCTGAAGGCAAGAAACCATACGTATTACTGGTTGTCGGTGTCAATGGCGTCGGCAAAACAACCACCATCGGTAAGCTGGCCTATCAATACAAGCAAAAAGGATATTCAGTACTCCTCGGAGCAGGGGATACCTTCAGGGCCGCCGCAGTAGATCAGCTCAAGGTATGGTCCGAAAGGGTAGGGTGCGCCTTTTTCAGCAAGGGCATGGACACCGATCCCGCAGCCGTTGCCTTTGAGGCAGTACAGGAAGGTATCCGTTCGAATGCAGACGTAGTCATCATCGACACCGCTGGCCGCTTGCATACCAAGACCCACCTGATGCGTGAGCTGACCAAGATCCACAAATCCATAGACAAATGCCTGCCGGGCGCCCCTCACGACGTCATGCTGGTATTGGATGCCACCACCGGTCAGAATGCATTCGAACAATGCAGACAATTTTCAGAAGCCACCGATGTCACCATTCTAGCCCTGACCAAACTTGATGGAACCGCCAAAGGCGGCGTAGCCCTCGGCATCTCCGACCAGTTTAAGATCCCCATCCGCTTTATCGGCGTCGGCGAGCGCATCGATCAACTCCAGGTCTTCAATAAGAAAGCCTTCGTCGATTCCCTTTTCAAAGGTTCTGCCGAATAAATAATCATCGTTGGGCTTAGGTTGACCTAAGTCCGCGTACGTCAAATCAAAGAAATCATGTTCAAGGCAACAATCTGTGCAGTCGTTTTCAACGACAGGTAATTGCATAAAAAAAAGGTGGCTTCTCAAAACCACCTTTCCAACAAAATTATCCAACCAAAAAATCTTTATAATCTGTTCAGCCCTTATTCAAGGACATCCCTGACAAATTTTATATTCACTTCATAAGGGGTCAGTTGCCTGGCCTGCTTAAACTTGACCTGCTTGTAGTTTAATCTCTCTTTAACGTGTGCACAAGCTGCTTCATTGTCGCCGGTCACATCAAAAATGACCAGTTCATTTTGGGCATTGATCAGGAAGTGTAGAGTAACTTCTTCTGTATCAGACTCCATAAATTTCAGGGTCCCTTTCTTGACAATACCTTCGATCTCTTTCTTGAGTTGATCGTTATTGACATGGCTGTCAGCCGTTGCTGCCAGAGGACCTGTTATCAGGAGTACTAGACTCAATATCAGGGTTAAAACGTTGGGTAGTTTCATCGGTTTAGTGGTTATTTTCATAATTGTCATAAAGACGACAAAAGGCATCCAACTGTTGCAGCCAGGATGTAAATAATCGGTTAAAAAAGGCAGAATATCTACGAAAAACCAATACGGACAGGTTATTCAAAACTTTGATTCGAATCATCTGCTGTACCCGTCAGTAAACCGTAATGCCTGATGAGCATATTATATTTCCGTTTGGTCTGCTGATAGGAGCATAGGCTACCCCATATACCTACATATTATTTATTTTTTGCTAATATTGAACCCACATTAGGGAACCTCCTCGATTTATGAATAAGATTTACACCTTTCTTGCACTTGCTGCGTCTACCTTCCTCCTGGTCTCTTTTTCTGCCAACCCACCTGATGGAAAAACGGGGGCTCCAGGTGACAGCCTCTGCTCTGAATGTCATACTCCGTCTAATGCACAGTTCAATGGATCGATTTCTGTTGAAGGTTTTCCTGCGGTAATAACGCCGGGCGAAGATTATATCCTAACCGTCGTCAACCGGGATTCAGTAGGCAATGCCGTGCGAGGAGGATTTCAAATGACCATTCTTGGCCCTTTCAATACAAAAGCTGGCGAGATGACTGACCATTCTGACAATTCAATAGTAACTCAGACTTTTAGCGGTCGGCAATATTTCGAACATAATCCTTCTGTCCTTTATCCGGATAGTAATGTCATCAAATGGACTGTTCAATGGAAAGCTCCGGAGACGGCCACCGCCGGAAGCCAAATAACTTATTATGTTGCCGGTAATATTGCTAACGGTAACTTCCAAAGCACAGGAGACCGGATTGTCTCCACCAATGGCAAAGGCACAGTTGTCCTTTCTGCCACTGAAGACCTATCCCTACAAAAGCCTACCCTTTATCCTAACCCGGGATCAGATCGCATCAGTATTGTTCTTGCTGATGGGACGCTACCCGATGGTATAGGCATTTTCTATTCGCTCACCGGAACAAGAGCCGGGGAAGCCGAAATTCAGCATGGGCAAATGAATACACCTGATCTCGCATCAGGCGTATATGTTGTGGAAATCAGGCAAGGTGAGAAGTCTCATTTTGTCAGGTGGTCAAAAATCTGATATCTTCGGCTAGGATTTATTTCTGTCTGCGTCTACCCTCTGGACCTTTTGTAATACAACCACACGGTATCGTGGTTATTAGTTATTTCACTTACTTCACAATTACATCATGATGTCACGTATTTATTTACTCCTTCTGTGCCTGGTGAGCATGACCGTCCTCGTCTCCTATGATGACAATCCACCAGATGGTAAAACAGGTGCTCCAAATGAAGGCCTTTGCACAGATTGTCACTCGCTCGATGGGGGTACCCAGGATGGTAGCATCGTAGTAACCGGTTTTCCAACCGTCATCGAACCATCCACAGCTTATTTTTTGACCATTACTAACAGTAATCCAAATGGTGTGGCAGACATGGGAGGATTTCAGGTGACAATCCTTAACAGCAATAATGCAAAGGCAGGGAGCATGTCAGCTCCAGGTATGAATTCCGCCCTTCAATCCTCTGGCGGAAGACAATACTGGGAGCATCGTCCCGCCCTGGTATATCCCGGTGATAATATGCTTTCTTGGACAGTGACCTGGACATCACCAGCAGGTCCTCCAAATACCACGATCACATGTTATGCTGCAGGGAATGTAACAAATAATAATGGAGATAATGATGGTGACCTGGTGGTCACCTCCCAAACCTCAGGTTCCCTTTCCGGAGGCGGCGATCCACTGGAAGTGGAGATCGTCATATTTACAGATGTAT
This sequence comes from Candidatus Opimibacter skivensis, assembly GCA_016721905.1. Lineage (GTDB taxonomy): Bacteria > Bacteroidota > Bacteroidia > Chitinophagales > Saprospiraceae > Opimibacter > Opimibacter skivensis. The sequence continues at coordinate 5,917 of JADKHH010000003.1, forward strand.
TATGCAACGGAGGTAATACAGGTAGCGCTACAGCCAGTGCCACCGGTGGTACCGTCCCATATAGCTACGCCTGGTCAAACGGAGGTAATACAGAGACAATCAATAATCTCGCAGAAGGAACGTATACAGTCACCGTGACAGATAATGATGGAACAACCGTCACCGCTTCAGTTACGATTTCAGAACCGTCAGCGATTGTACTTCAAACACCTACCATAACTAACGTAAGCTGTTTTGGAGGAGCAAATGGTTCCATCCAGGCAAGCGCCACAGGGGGCGTTGCTCCTTATGACTATAGTTGGTCCAACGGATCTTCAGGTGCTTTTATCAATGGATTGACTGCCGGTAGCTATACAGTGACCGTGACCGATGATAACAACTGTACCAAAGTGGCGACCTATCAGGTGACACAACCTGCAGACCTGGTCATTACATTAGTCAACCTGAGTGATGAATCTTGTTTTGGTGAAGATGATGGAGCGATTACCATTATGATCAGTGGTGGTGTTACTCCTTATTTCGCTGAATGGTCAAATGGTTTTATCGGAACGACCATAACAGGTCTGACTCCCGATACATATTCAGTGACTGTCACAGATAATAATGATTGCACAAAGACAGCTTCGTATACAATCAATACGGGTGGTATCGTAAATGTCACCCTCCAGCAAATACAACACGTCACGTGTAACGGAGGTAATGATGGCGCTATTACCGTGAGTGCCAGCGGCGGTGAAGCACCGTACACTTACTTATGGTCTAATGGTGGAAGCGGACCTACTATCAGTTCACTCGCAGCAGGCAATTATTTAGTGACCGCTTCAGACAACAATGGTTGTGAAGTTGTCAAGCTATATGCGATTACACAGCCGGGACCTATCACAGTCACCATCACTCCATCCGGACAGAATCTCTGCGCCGGTGATAATCTGGTGGATCTGACAGCGGTCGCTACCGGTGAAAATCCACCATTTACTGGCTTATGGTCAAATGGTGTTGTTGGCCTGACCAATAATGACCTGGGAGCTGGGACGTATTCAATCACTGTGACGGACGGTGCAGGTTGCACCGCATCTTCTTCATTTACAGTGACTGCACCACCACTACTCACGGTGTCTGTATTGACTACCGATGAGACTAGCGCAGGTGCTAATGATGGTACAGCAGAAGCTACTGCGTCAGGTGGCACACCCGGATATACATATCTGTGGAGCAACGGAAGCACTACTGATTCTATCGGAGGTTTAGCACCTGGAGTTTATTCAGTGACCATCTCTGATGGCAATGGTTGCACAGCTACAGCGTCTGGTCAGGTAGATGCATTCGGATGTATATTGGATATAGACCTGGGACCTGATGTTACAATTTGTGAAGGTGATACAGTGATCCTTTCGTTGCCTGCGGGATTTGCATCCTATCTATGGAGTACAGGAGCAACTACTTCTGAAATTCAGGTAACACAGGGTGAATATTGCGTGACGGTGACAGATGCCAATGGTTGCAATGATGTGGATTGTATCATCATCACCGAATCTGTTTTTCCTGTCATCACATGTCCTGTAGTCAACGAGTCCACTCCTGGAGCAAATGATGGAGCAATAGCTTGTGACAGCATTTCTGGAAGTATTCAATATCTGTGGAGCAATGGCTCAACAGCACCTTCCATCTCCGGCCTCGCACCGGGAACGTATTGTGTGACGATGACCAATGGCGATGGATGCACCTCATGAACAGTGCTTCTCAGTACAGCAAGGTAATTGCCAGTTAGTAGTGACTTCCATTTTGTCTGATGTACTGTGTGCTGGTGATACGACGGGTTCTATTTCCCTAAATGTAGAAAATGCTACAGCACCTGTTTCCTATACAGTGGTCAAATGGAGATACAACGTCTACGATACTAAACCTTCCAGCAGGAGGCTATTCGGTAACTATAACAGATGGTGCCGGTTGTACAGCCACCCAGGCATTTACAATCAATGAACCTGCACGCTTAGCATCACATTGATACAATAATTGATATTAATGGTGTCTGAAGGGTCTATCAGGTCACGTCTCTGGAGGCAGAACCATACTACGTTTATAAATGGACTTTGGATGGTGGAAGACATGTTACTATAGATTTGGAGTTTACTGATCTTGATATGCCTGGTATTTATCAATTGGATGTCACTGATCAAAATCAATGTACATCAATATTGACGTTCTAGTTGAATGAGGTTTCCGTCAATCCAGGGCCTGGAGTTTAAATCACTGAAAGTCTATCCTGTTCCTACAGGCGATGTGCTTCATATCGATTCAGATCTCCAGATGACAGAGGTCACGATCATGGGTGTGGATGGACGTTTACTAAAACAATTTAAGAATCCTGCTTCCAACAATCTGCAAGTCGCAGATCTGGAACCGGGCTGGTATTTCCTACGCATGACAGATGGAGAATCCTGGTATGTAGCCCGGATGGTTAAATAGATAAATAAAATAAGGGGAGCAATTGCTTCCCTTTTTTATTTCTGTTCCAGGAAAATGAAACCGTTCTTCTCGTACATGATTTGTAACTCGGGACGTTCTTCAAGCTTCTTCCGTTTATCCACTTTGAGGATATAGTAATGCGGTATATCCGCTGCACTTCGTGTAGTGTCAGGCACAGGCTTTTGTGCATAGAAGAAGGGTAAATAACTTTTGTACCCGATAGTTTGTATTTCAACCTGCTGTCCTTCATATTTTTCACAAAACTCAACAGGCGCGTGCTGGCTGTAACGTTCTATTTTGCCAATAAAAAAGATCAGGGCAATAGTGACAAATAACCCCATGCCCGAAAAAAGGGTCATCAATGAATAGTCTTGTTTGCCGCGCCTCCAAAGATAAATGAAGGCACCAAGGATCATCAATAGCCATGCAGCAGGGAAATAATCGATCCACGACCACTCAACCTGTGCATCAAGAGATGCGCTTGTGAAGGCATCAAACGTGAAAGAAGTCTTGAGCCAATCGATGTGCATCCCGACCGTCGGAAGCGCGATCATGGCAATCAAAAATATAACCGCTACAAAAACACCAGTGGTGAGTTGCCACGCCTTCCATCTTTGCTGTCCATCCAGGAACCTGCATACACTCCATGCACTCAGGAAGCTGACCGGATAATAGATCATGGAGGAGTAATGCACGATCTTACTTTGCACAACGGAAAATAACACCAACACAACAGCTACAATGATGATCATCAACAAACGGAAGTGATAGATATCGACTGATTCATCCACTTGTTTTTTTCGCAGAGCACCCAGGGCAAATATCGAAGCCGGAAATATTCCGAATAGCGCGACCACAAAATGATATCCCGGAAATCCCTTATGACCAGCCACCGATTCCGTCAGCAATTCCGCCTGGTATTTGAGAAACGCCATGATAAATTCCGGCCCGTTTGAAATCCAGTTGATCCCAAACCAGATACCGGCAACCACACTATTGCCGATGATAAACAGCAGGACATTTTTGAATCCCAGATAATTTTTGTCTTTTGACCATAGCCGCATGATCAACACGGTCATACCGATGAGCAGCGGACCAACAGGCCCTTTCGTGAGTACCGCCATACCACTCAACAAGCCGCTGATCAGATACCATTTGAGTGAAGTGCTTTTGACACCTTCCACCCAGGCCAGGATAGCAGAAAATATAAACAGGTTAAACCATGGATCAATGATTCCTGATTTGTGATACAACGTAGGCAGTATTGACCCGAGGTAGGACAGCGCCCAGAATAATCCGAATCGCTGATCGATCCATCTGGTACCGGTTTTAAATAGTAAGACAAGAACCATGATTCCCGCCAATGCATTGGGAAGTCGTGCAGCAAATTCATTGATGCCAAAGGCTTTCATGCTGAGCACCTGCAACCAGAAGAAGAAAGGAGGTTTTTCGAAAAAGGCTTTGTAGTTGACCTGGATATTGAGGTAATCACCGGTCATCATCATCTCCCGGCTGATCTCCGCAAAATTGATTTCGTCCCAGTCAAAAAGTGCTACACCCCCGATAAAGGGAATGTAAAAGAGAGCACCTGCTGCCACCAGTATCCACGTCCATGGAATGCGATCATAAGATAATCCCGCTGGCTGGCCCATGGAGCATTAATCCAGTTTAAGGACTTCGAGGAATGTTTTCTGAGGAACCTCCACCGAACCGATCTGACGCATTTTCTTTTTCCCCTCTTTTTGCTTTTCGAGGAGTTTGCGTTTACGTGAGATGTCACCACCATAACATTTGGCTGTAACGTCCTTACGCATAGCAGAGATGGTTTCACGCGCAATGATCTTGGCACCGATGGATGCCTGGATGGCAATGACAAACTGCTGTTTTGGAATAAGGTCTTTTAGCTTAGCACAGATTTTTCTGCCAAATGCCTCCGCCTTATCCTTGTGTACAAGGGATGATAGTGCATCGACAGGTTCACCATTCAGGCGAATATCCAGTTTGACCAACTCAGAAATCCTGTAATCTTTAGGAGCATAGTCAAAGGAAGCATACCCCCTGGAGATAGATTTGAGCCTGTCGTAAAAGTCAAATACAATTTCAGCAAGCGGCAGGTCAAAACTCAACTCCACGCGTGTTGGCGTGAGATAATTCTGATGCATCAGCATCCCTCTTTTCTCAAGGCATAAGTTCATGATCGCACCGATATACTCAGGCTTGGTGATCACCTGTGCATGGATGTATGGTTCCTGGATATAATCTACGAGCGTCGGATCAGGCAGGTCATTTGGTGTATTGATCACCATCAATCCTTCACGCTTGGTAAAGGCTCTGTACGATACGTTAGGTACAGTGGTGATAACTTCCTGGTTAAACTCTCTGCTCAATCGCTCCTGGATGATTTCAAGGTGTAGCATGCCCAGGAATCCGCAACGGAATCCAAAGCCTAGCGCAATAGAAGTTTCAGGTTCGAATACAAGGCTGGCATCATTGAGTTGCAATTTCTCAAGACTATCCCTGAGGTCTTCGAAGTCATCGTTATCGATAGGGTAGATACCGGCAAAGACCATCGGCTTGACATCTTCGAATCCCTTCACTATTTCCTGTGTGGGATTTGCAGCCGTGGTGATGGTGTCACCAACTTTAATTTCTTTCGATTCTTTAATACCGGTGATGATATATCCCACATTGCCGGCAGACAATTCCGGTTTAGGGACCTGATCCATCTGAAGGATTCCAACCTCGTCGGCGTTGTACTCACCACCTGTGTTGACAAACCGGACTTTCTCTCCTTTATGGATCGTTCCGTTGAATATCCGGAAATAGGCTATAACCCCCCGAAAAGAATTAAAGACAGAATCAAATATCAAAGCTTGCAACGGAGCGTTAGGATCCCCTTTAGGAGGTGGGATGAACTCAACGATGGCTTCGAGGATCTTATCCATTCCTTCACCAGTTTTTCCGCTGGCCAGGAGGATGTCCGACTTAGGGATACCCACCAGGTCAATGATCTGATCGGTGACTTCATCGATCATGGCATTGGGCATATCAATCTTATTGAGCACCGGGATGATCTCCAGGTTGTGTTCGATAGCCAGGTATAGGTTGGAAATAGTTTGAGCCTGTATGCCTTGAGTAGCGTCCACTAACAAAAGCGCGCCTTCGCAAGCCGCGATGGAACGGGAAACTTCGTATGAGAAATCGACGTGTCCGGGAGTGTCAATCAGATTGAGGGTAAACGTCTCCCCATTGGGGCGGGTATAATAAAGCTGGATAGCGTGGCTTTTGATCGTGATACCACGTTCACGTTCCAGGTCCATATTGTCAAGGGTCTGGGCCACCATATCCCGCATGGCGACTGTCTTGGTGATCTCAAGCAGGCGGTCAGACAAGGTGCTTTTACCGTGATCTATATGGGCAATGACGCAAAAGTTGCGGATATTCTTCATAAGGGGTGCAAAGATAGGGAATCCGACCCGAGCGGAGGCTATGCCCGACGCTGTTTAAATAGGAAGTTACCAACCAATTACCTCAATAATCAGATGGTTTTTCACTTTCGATTAACATATTTCCCCTCCAAAGGTCTTTTTGCTCCGCTATGTTTGCACCCAATTTTATACACTGATGATACACCCGGATACAACCTTGCGCTTTATTGATGACGAAATAGGCTTTGGTGTATTCGCCACCCGGAAGATTCCCAGAGGCACAATCACCTGGGCACTGGACAAATTTGACCAGGTCCTATCTCCGGATGCAAAGGAATCACTTGATCCCATCCACCTGGAGATCGTTGATAAATACAGCTACAAGAATAGGAAAGGAGAATACGTGCTGTGTTGGGATTTTGGCCGCTACGTCAACCACAGTTTCAATTCCAATTGCCTGTCCACCGGTTACGAATTCGAAATCGCCATCAGGGACATCGAAGCAGGCGAAGAACTCACCAACGATTACGGATATCTGAATTTAGAAGAGCCTTTCAAAGCCCGTCCCGAAAATTCTTCACGGACATATGTCTATCCCGATGACCTCCTCAATTTTCACCAGCAGTGGGATCAAATACTATTAGAAAATTTTCCGCTGATCATAGAAGTTTATCAGCCCCTGATCTCATTATTATCTTCAGACATGGTCCATGAAATTATGGAAGTCATCAGCGGCCACCGAAAGATGCAATCAATTCTCACTCATTATTTTGAAGACACCAAAGTCCTTCAAGGTTGATAGGTTGATGCGTTGATAGGTTGATATGTTGATAGGTTGATAGGTTGATATGTTGATAGGTTTATTGGTTGATGGTTTGATGAGTTGATTGGTTGATGGTATTGTGATTCTTAATTTACCTTTGCTCCTCCCGCTACAAACGCTGTGTTCCGTTAATCCCTTCAGCCTCTTCAGCCCCTTCAGCCTCTTAAGCTCATCAACTTATAAACTTATAAACGTATCAACCAATAAACTCCTACTTCAGCGCCAGGCTGTAAGCAAAATCCCCAGGATAATCTTCATAATATCCCTGCAGATAAAGTGCTGTTCCGGCCCGCTTCAATTCAGATTTAAAATCAGCAGTACTTTTTATGGGTACACCGTTGATACGTGTGATGATAAATTTTTCTTCCATGTTAGCCCGCGCAATTTTGCTTCCGGGTGCGATAGCATCAACAAGTACACCATCTTTCGGAAGACGTGTTTGTTCGCTGGAACTCAGGTCACGTACGTCCATGCCGAGGTTGCTTAGTATTTCATCAGGGGATCCGGTGGAAGGGATGGCAGCTCCGATCGTACTCGTTCTTGAATCGCTCAGTTTTACACTCGTCTCTTTTTCTTTACCATTCCTGAAATATTTAATACGCAGGATATCACCGGGCCGATGTTGACCAACTTTGCCAATAAAATCAGGCGATGTGACGATGCGTTGACCATCGATACTCGTGATGACATCACCTGCTTCAAGTCCTGCAGCTTCTGCAGCGCTTGAAGTATTCACTGTTTCGATGATGACACCGGCGATGTCATTAAGCCCTGATTCTTTGGCAGAGGAAGCATCTACAGGTCTGATGACAACACCTAGCCAACCACGTTTAGTGGATCCGAATTCACGGATATCTTCCAATATTTTTCTTGCAATGTTAGATGGAATAGCGAACGAAAATCCTTCATATTGACCGCTGTAGGTCATGATAGCAGTGTTGATGCCCATCAACTGTCCACGCGTATCTACTAATGCACCTCCGCTGTTGCCCGGGTTGACGGCAGCATCTGTTTGGATGAAAGATTCTATACCCGTTTCATCCAGGATATTGATGTTCCTTGATTTGGCGCTGACGATTCCTGCAGTGACGGTAGAGTAGAGGCGGAATGGATTTCCGATCGCCAGTACCCATTCGCCAACCATCAGCGAATCACTATCACCAAACTTGAGATGTGGTAAACCTTTAGCAGCTACTTTTAGTAAAGCAAGGTCTGAGGAAGGATCTGATCCGATAAGCTTTGCTTCATATTCATGTCCATCTTCCATCAGCACCATGATTTCATCTCCACCTTCGATCACATGATGGTTGGTGGCGATATAACCGTTTTCGGAAATAATCACCCCAGAGCCTGTGCTTGCTTCATGGCTCCGTCTGCCAAAGTAAGTTCCCGCCAGCGAAGATCTCGATTCGATGTATACCACAGCAAGCTTAGACAGATTAGATGCCTTGACCAGATCAGGGCTGCCCACAGGTATTGCTGATGAGGAGGTGAGTCCGTAAGGGGTATAATTGGTAAAGACAGTCTGCGGAGACGATGATTCAACAAGCACATCAGGCTTGAGAAACAAAGCAAATAAACCAAGTGCAAGTCCGGCACTCAACAAACCGGTGACGACAAAAGGTGCATACTTTTTCATGTGGTGCGTGATTACTGAAAGGAAATATACTTGAAAAACTTAGTAATGTTCTTAAACATTGTTTGTACATGATAGTTTTCATCTTAAAGTTATCCTAACATTTTCAATCGGCAATCCTGCAACGGCACTGCTAATATGAGCAAAGGCCGAAAGGATAAAGGAAGCAAGGGAGGGAATAAGCTGCGTCTCTGCGTCTCTGCGCGATAATAAATATGGAGGATTTCAAATGCTTAGAACTCTAAATGAGTATTCCTTCCTGCTTAGAATACCCTTAGCTTTGCATCGGGTTTTCAACCTACACTTATTCAAATCATGACAGAATACATCCCATTTTTCAAATACCACGGCGCCGGCAATGATTTTATCATGATCGATGACCGTCATGGTATCTGGGATAGAAAGATGACCGGTGCCTGGATAGCCAATGCCTGCCACCGACGGTTTGGAATCGGAGCAGACGGCTTGATCTTGCTGCAGAAAGGAACCGATGGAGCTGACTTTTTTATGAAATATTATAATTCCGACGGCCGCACCAGCACCTTTTGCGGAAACGGTGGAAGATGTATCGTTGCCTTTGCAGCCGCCCTCGAGGTTCACATGGGTAATTGCCGTTTTCTAGGCACGGATGGATGGCACGAAGGAGCGGTGCTCGAGGATGGCATGGTCAGGATTTCGATGACCGATGTCCACCAGATCCTGTTGACCGGTGAAGATGCCCTCATACTCAACACAGGCTCACCACATTATATCACTTTTCGGGACCAGGTATCAGACCTCGATGTATTCACTGAAGGCCGGGCTATCCGAAACAGCCCATCATTTCAAAAGGAAGGCATCAATGTAAATTTTGTTGAGCACAATGGCCCTGGCGAAATCAGCGTCCGCACCTACGAGCGCGGCGTTGAAGACGAAACTTTTGCCTGTGGCACCGGAGTTGTCGCAGCAGCCATCGCTTCAGCCTATGCTTCAGGAAACAATGACCTCTCTTCCTGGACCGTCCATGCCAAGGGCGGCGACCTCCGCGTCGATTTTCTCCGTTCCGGAAAACAAGATTTTACCAAGGTCCACCTGACCGGTCCCGCCGTCGAAGTCTTTAGAGGTGAAATCCCGGGGCCTTGAGGCTTTTGCCCCTCTTTTTTTTGCCCCTTCGAAATTCAAAATCTGCGATTTGTTCATTTCTCCCCCCTGTGTTCCTCCATTTCGCTTTTCTGCGAAAATCATTATTCCGAAAACCCCGGGGTAATTAGATTCTCTTTTTGCCCCGGGGTTGCGCAGCACACAGGGGACAGAAATTGTCTGAAAGCAATTTCGAAGGGGCTTAAAGGTGGCTATTGAATCATAGCAAAATCTGTCTCCAGACAGTCCACTCTTCACTTTTCACTCTTCACTTTTCACTCATCTTCGTCTCCTCCCCAGCTCATCAAAAGCCCTTTCATCTCCGAAGCGGCATGCATGTCCTTAGCTTCCAGGCTGCGCTCAATCCCCGTATGAAGCAACTTCAGCGCCTCATTGAGATTGCCGGCGCCTTGCAATAACTTGGCATAGTGGTAATAAGTAGCGATATACGTGGGGTGGTTAGTCACCAGGTGCTCATACATGAGCAATGCCTGCATGGTCCCTGCTCCTTTTTCGTATTCCCTGGCGAGGGCATAGATCAGGAATGGATCATCAGGGCGTTCATCCAGGAGGGCTTCAAGTTCTGTTATTCTGCTCATGTCCGACAAATGTAGCTTGTATAAACGTTTGCTTTGAACCTCTTAAGGGTTTCAAATGGGAAAAAGCCAATTTTAGATACCTTTGCCACCGCAACAGATAATCAGAACCTAGTATGAAGCTATTGGTAGCCATCAGCCAGACCCCGGAGACCACAGCCCGGATTGCCTTTAAAGACGGAGGTACGGCTTTTGATCCCACAGGGGTCAATTTTATCATGAACCCCTATGACGAATGGTACTCCCTGGTCAGGGCTCTCGAACTAAAGGAAGAAAAAGGTGGAACTGTGACCGTCATTCATTGTGGTCCGGTAGCCAATGAGGTGACCATCAGAAAAGCACTGGCCATCGGCGCAGATGATGCCATCCGCGTTGACATGGAGCCTGATTCAGCATACGCTGTTGCCCAACAGATCGCGGCTCATGCCACTACTGCTGGCTATGACATCATTTTTACAGGAAAAGAGACTATTGATTATAACGGCTCTTTGGTTGCCGGTATGGTAGCTGGTTTGTTAAACCTGCCCTTTATTTCCCATGCCAGTAAGATGGTTTTCAGTGGAGATAAAGCCATTGTTACCCGGGATATAGAAGGTGGTACAGAAGAGATCGAAGTTGCAGTTCCTTTTGTCATCAGTGCTTCGAAAGGCATGGCCGAGCAGCGCATCCCTAATATGCGAGGCATCATGTCCGCAAAAACAAAACCTTTGCAGATACTGGCTCCTGTAGCCGCTGAAAGTCTGGCGAAACATGTAGAATTCAGGGTTCCACCGGCAAAGACAGCAGTTAAAATGGTTGATCCGGCCAATATGGATGAGTTGGTCAGGTTACTGCATGAAGAAGCTAAAGTGATATAGAGATTAATTAAACAAATTGAAATCCGGTCATTATGATAATGGTGTTTGCGGAAACGCAGGATGGAAAGATTAAAAGGTCAGCTCTGGAATCGGTGTATTATGGTTCTAAGGTAGCTGCCGCACAGGGTACTACTTGTGCAGCATTGGTCCTGGGCCAGGTTGAGGATGGTGGTAAATTAGGCGCCTACGGTGCAAATGAAGTATGGCAGGTCAATGATGCAAAGCTTGCTTCATTTGATAGCCAGACTTATGCGGAGGTGATTGCAAAAGTAGCTGCAGATAAGCAGGCTAATGTGATTATCCTACCCGATAGCTCTAATGGAAAGAGCCTGACCGGACTCGTTGCTGTGAAACTCAAAGCTGGTGTGCTTAGTGGAGTGAATAAACTTCCTGAGTGGAAGGACGGCAAGCTGTATGTGGAGCGTGCATTGTTTTCAGGAAAAGCCTTTGCATCCTGCAGAATTGACAGCTCAAATGCGGTCTTATCCATTGCAGGCAATACATTGAAGCCGGTTGCAGAAGGAAGTGAAGTTGCAGTAACATCACTTACTGTTGATGTCCCTGATGCAAAAACTAAAGTATTGAGTGTCAACAGATCTGTCGGGATCGTCCCATTACCTGAAGCGGAAGTCGTGGTTTCGGCTGGACGCGGTATGAAAGATCCATCTAACTGGGGAATCGTAGAAGACCTTGCTTCTGTATTAGGGGCTACAACGGCTTGTTCGAGACCAGTGGCCGACAGTGGCTGGAGACCTCATCATGAGCACGTAGGGCAAACCGGTATTGCTATTCGTCCAAATCTCTATATAGCGATAGGTATTTCAGGAGCTATTCAGCACCTGGCTGGGGTCAATAGTTCAAAAGTAATCGTCGTGATCAATAAAGACCCTGAAGCGCCTTTCTTCAAGGCTGCAGATTATGGAGTCGTTGGTGATTTGTTTGAAGTGGTGCCCAGACTGACAGAAGCCATTAAGAAATTGAAATCAGCGGGTCACTAAAAGGTTAATGGAAGCATAAGGTGAACCTGGGTAGAACATTAAAGGGCCAATCACCATTTTTACATATATTTCGACATTGTAGCCAGATTACGTGGAAAAGATTGAACTCTATATAGTTACCCTGACCCATAGCGTCACCCAGTCCAGCAATTATGCGGTGGTCATGGGTGAAGTCGATGGCAACAGGCGACTGCCGATCGTCATTGGAGGCTTTGAAGCCCAGGCTATTGCGGTAGCGATGGAGGGTATGGTCCCTTCACGTCCCCTGACACATGACCTGTTGAAAAACACACTCGATACCTTCGAAATCGAAGTCACCGAAATCCTGATCAATAACCTGGTAGAAGGCGTATTCCACGCACGTATCGTCTGCATGCAGCACGGTCGCGAATTTGAAATCGATTCCAGGACCTCTGATGCCATCGCGATGGCTGTTCGGTATGGATGCCCGATTTTTACCTACGACTTCATCCTCGATGCCGCCGGCGTCAGAATCGAAGAGCCACTCCCAGGCGAGTCCGAAGAAGTAAAGGAAGAAACCAAACCTAAACGCCGCCGCCGCGGTTACTCCGAATATTCACTAGATGATCTCACCGCCATGCTCGACAAAGTCATCGGCGAAGAAGATTACGAGAAAGCCGCCAAGATCCGCGATGAGATCAACAAGCGGAAAGAAGAAGAAAGTAGTGAGCAGTGAGCAGTGAGCAACTAAATTTCAGGATAAAAAAGTAGAGACGCGATTCATCGCGTCTCTACTTTTTTTCATATAGCCGTTCGTTCAAGTCTCCAGACTTGAATGTAATATTCCGCGTCTCCTGACGCGTTCGTAGTCTCTAGACATTCACAACGGAAGTTCACAACTCACAACTCACAATTCACACATCACTTCGTCTGCACGTTCACCCAGGCAAGAATCTGCGTCAAAGCAGCAGGCGACATCGTCTGCTCAATCGTAGCATATTCTTCCGGTGATCCTGTTGTACACTCCTGAAATAAATGATTCAGTCCTGGTAGCTCCTGAAAGGTCCCTTTTTTATTTCCTCCTTTTTTAAGCGCGGCTTCAATGGCTCCAAGGTTTTCTTTCGGTGGTACTTGCAGATCTTTTTCTCCATTTAATGCAAGCACAGGGCATTTTACTTTTTCAAGCACCGGTGCAGGATCATGCTGGATAAAATACTGCATCCATGGATTGGCCAGTTGATCCACCATCGATTGAATTAATTCGTCAGCAGTCATGCCTTGGGGCACTTCAAAATCAGGGTTGTCTTTAAAACGCGTATTGTAATAGCTAGTCAAATCTGTTTTGAGTTGTTCAATGTCGGTTGATGCTGTGACGATGGCATAAGCCCCTCTATTGTAATCTTGTGCTTTTGCTACATCTTCATCACTCACGCCATACACTTTGCTGATCAATGCCTGCTGTAACAATAGCAGTTCTCCGCCTGGGATACCTGTACCGGCGAGCAAAACGATGAAAGCAATATTTTTTGAATTCGCCGCAACCATCGGAGCGACAACACCGCCTTCACTATGACCGATCAGCCCGATTTTCTTTTTATTGATTTCTTTCCTGCCTAGTAGATAAGTAACACCTGCTTCAACATCTGTTGCAAAATCCTTAGAAGTAGCTGTGCCAAAATTTCCTTTCGAAGCTGCCGTGCCTCTGTCATCATAACGCAATACGGCTATGCCATTTCTGGTGAGATAATCAGATAGTACAAGAAATGGTTTGTGGCCCAGCAGTTCTTCATCCCTGTTTTGAGGCCCGCTGCCACTGATGAGGATTACTACCGGAAAAACACCATCCTTGTTCGGCAAAGTGAGTGTACCGGCCAATTCAATGCCTGCTTTCTCATTTTTGAAAGTGATATCCTCTGAATGATATGGATAGGGCTTCGTCGGCTCCTGTGGTCTTTTTAGTATTTCTTTTTCAATCACCTCCCGTGTTAAGTTCATCGGAAATAACTGACCTGCTTGCTTGAAATTGCCGGCGATCACACCATCACTTCCCAAAACACCCTCATATTCAATCCCGGCTGCTGGTATCGTAAAGCGAATAGTTGCATCTGCAAAGGTTGTAGTCTCCACCGGCAACCCGTTCGCACCCTGATCAGGACTATCCATCGTGGACGCATATCCTGTCTCTGTTTTTTCAACATGAAATACAAGCCGCAGTTGTGCTCCCGGAACTTTCAGTATCCCATTCCATTGCCCCGTCACATCCTGCCCGAACATCACCAATGCCGACAGACCAAGCATAATTGTACATGCTACTTTTCTCATTTCCATTTCAGATTTAAATATCAAATGAATAATTATTCAAAACACCACCCATTTTTTACTGAATACCGCTTACTGAATACCGCTTACCGATTACTGCTTACCGGTAACTGAACACCGAATACTGGAATTAGCTACCAGCTACCAGCTTCCAGAGTATACTCCATACTCACTACACAATCTTGCTAACTGCCAACTGCTCACTTCTAACTGCTAACTTTTCCCTTGCTCCCTTCATCCTTTTAGCCTCTTTGCCCTTTGCTCTTTGCCTCTTCAAGCCTAACTGGCCCTTCAGCCATTGCTCTCTGCTCTATGCTTTCTCCCACAAATGATACGGATAAACCCCCTCATCAAGAAGCGTGTTGAGACGTTCGCTTACAAACTCCTTATCCTCCCTGTACGTTACCCCAAACCACTCCGCATCACATTCCAGTACTTGGGTTTGCCTTTCGCCTGAACGAATCAGGCTGTCAATGAGTGATGGGATATAATATTCAGATTTCAACTCCTGTCCGGATGCTTTAAAGAAGGCATCAAAATCCGCTTCGAAAAAGGTAAAGTAAGAAGGATAAAATCCCCACATGTTCATCGACACAGGCGTGTCCGGTGTCAGTATTTTATTGGAACCATCTTCAGCTGGATACGAAATCACTCCATCCGCATCACGGCCTATTTGCTTGCATTCTTCGATGCTGGCCAGGTATCCATCAGCATCCTTTTTGCAAACACCACGATTGACAGTACCGTGCTCAGATAGTGTATTGGCAAGTTTATATCCAACGACACTGTAATCTTCCTTTGCTCTTTCCGTGGTGAGAAATTCAAATAGCGTTACGTAAGCCTCAGGTCCATAGTAGTCATCAGCATTGATCACTGCAAAAGGACCTTTAACCGCGGAGTGAGCTACCCACACAGCATGACCTGTTCCCCATGGTTTGTCACGCTCAGCAGGATATTGATAGGGAGCAGGGAGATTAGGTAACTCCTGATAGACATAGTCTACCTCCATCAACCCTTTGAGTTTCGGATCAAAGACTTCCCTGAATTTATCCGCAAAGTATTCACGGATGATAAAAACCACATGATTAAAACCTGCGCGATGCGCGTCATAGAGGCTATAGTCAATTATCGTTTCGCCATTGGGTCCAAAAGAATCCATTTGTTTGAGTCCACCATAGCGGCTTCCCATACCGGCGGCAAGGACCACCAGTGATATTTTTTCGGTTTTATGCATGATCACATTTTCTTTGGTTATTGTATCCCGATCAATTGTCTGAACGAGGGATCGATTTCAGTTCCAAATTCCAGGGCCTTCACCGCAAACTTTTGGGCAGAGGATATTTCATTCAGCATATAGTAGCATCTGGACAAGTTGAGGTAATAGGATCCGCTTGTTGGATTAATGCGTATCGCTTGTTCGAAGTCTGCTTTTGCTTCCGCATATTTTTTCTGCTTATTAAAGTAGATGACACCACGGTTGTTGATATATTCTGCTTTATCAGGATACCTGCTGATGAGTTGATTGTAGAGGGTGATGGCTGATTCAGATTGCCCGTTAGCATCCTGTGCTCTGGCCAGGACAAACAATGCCGCCTCTTTTTGAGGAAACAATTTGATTAATTTTTCAGCATCGGCCAGTGCTTTTTCTTTTTCCTTGTTTTCAAAATAAGCCCGTGATCTCCATTCCAATGCGTCCGCATAGTTGGGATCAGATTCAAGTGCTTTTGAAAGATGGCTGATTACCTCTGGCCACACTTGTTTGTCATAGAGATCCAGTCCTTTGTTAGTCCACGCGCGGGGACTTTCCGGATATTGCTCCAGTACATTTTCCCATAGAACCTGGCTGTTGTTCCATACGGGAATTCTGGTCCATGTCAAATACGCCAGTGCTGCAATCCACACACCAGCAATGCCGATGATAATCCACTTGTATTTCGACAAGTTATTTTTCAAACCTCCGGTAACTTCCATAGCAAGCATGAAAAATATACCGATATAGGGTACATACGTATACCTCTCCGCGACCACTGCATTGCCAATGGAGATAAGTTGCAGTACAAGGATCAGATTGATGAGGTAAAAGCTAAAACCAAACAGGTAATTTCTATTACGTACTTTCAGTAATAAGAATGCAACGCCTGCGATGGTAGCAGCGGTAGCAAGATAGTAGTACGCATTGAGTTCCGTAGGAAAAGGGTGTAACGCTGAAAGAGGGTAGGGGACTACTAATTTAACCAGATACCAAATCACACCATAGCCTGCAAAGCAAATCCTGTCAAGCACACCATAGAGTTCAACGGAAGCCACTGCTTTTTTAACCTGGATCGCCAGTGTTGCATATGCGATTATGCCAGACAAAATAAACATCGGTATTTTTTCAACGACCCATGACCAGTTCCATTCCCGCTTGAGATAATAATCAATTGCCAGGAGTGATAGTGGTAAAACAATTGCCGCAGGTTTGCAGAGTAGAGATACAGCACCAAGCGCAGTAGCGAATATCAGATATTTTGTTTGCCGGATCTTTACATACTTCACATACGCAATCATCGCAGCCACATAAAAGAGTGTATACAACAAGTCTTTCCTTTCTGAAATCCATGCCACGGATTCAACATGCATCGGATGTATGCCAAAGAGTAATGCCACAATCGCACTGACCCATCGATTGCCGGAAGACAATAACCAGATAAACCAAAAAACCAATCCCGTATTGATGACATGCAACAACACACTCGTCAGGTGATAGGACATGGGACTGAGCTCCGCAAACTGATAATTGATCGCAAGACTCAGTATCGTCAACGGATGATAATTGGATACGACAGGTGTGGTAAAGATCGCTTTCAGGCCATCAGCATCCAGTGACTTGAGCAATGGATTACTGGTGACATACAATACGTCATCCCAGTTCGTAAACCCATTCTGTAGTGCGGGGAGAAAGAGGACAAAGGTGATGGCCAGTACAGGCACCAGATACTTCCACATAGAGGTGGACAGTTCTACTGACGTTTCAGGTTTTCGGACCCTGACTTTCGCCTTTTCAGTTGTTTTTTTTCGTTTTTCTGCCATGATGCTGATTCGCCCAAAATTAACAGAAATTGTGGGCTCTTCGCCCTTTCCTTCGCCTTCGCCTCAGCCTCAGCCTTAATTCTTACTTTTGCCCCGAATCCTCCATGGACAAGATCAAGCAGCTAAAAATCGTTAGAAAATTATGAAACGGATCCCCCATATCATCGCCCCATCCATACTTTCCGCTGACTTTGGCAACCTCAACAGTACCATCGACCTCATCAATGCCAGTGAGGCCGACTGGTTTCACGTTGATGTCATGGACGGTATGTTTGTCCCCAATATCAGCTTTGGCTTTCCGGTCATGGAGGCACTGCAGCGCAGGGCTACCAAACCCCTCGACGTCCACCTCATGATCGAATCACCCGAACGCTATATCGAGCGGTTCAGAGCCTTGGGAGCTCATGTGATCACGGTCCATTTAGAAGCCTGCAAGCACCTGCATCGCGTCATCCATCAGATCAAGGAAACAGGAGCACTGGCCGGCGTTGCCATTAATCCCCATACCTCTGTGACCCAACTGGCAGATGTACTGGGCGATCTCGACCTGGTATTAGTCATGTCAGTTAATCCTGGCTTTGGCGGACAGAAATTTATTTACCAATCCATTCCGAAAGTAGCCCAGCTCAGGCAAATGGCGACTGAGAGAAACCTCTTCCCTTATATTGAAGTTGACGGAGGTATCGGTCCACATAACGCAGAGCGTGTTTTACAGGCCGGAGCAAATGCTTTAGTTGCCGGAAATGCTGTGCTCGGCGCTGAGGACCCCAATGCAGTAATCCGCAATTTGAAAGCGATTGGACAAGAAGGTTTTAAAAGCATTCCCGCTTGATCCTATTCCAAAAGTTAGTAAAGGCGATCCCGTTCATCACGGGCATGTTGATGCTGTGTGATGTGCACAGCCAGCAGTCCTTTACCATTTTTGGAACCATAAAAGATCAGCAGGATAACCAACCTATCGAATTGGTCAGTGTGCTGTCACAGAAATTTTCTGTCGTTGCTAATACTGATGTCAGCGGAAAGTATGAAATCGTATTGTCTGCTGGCCAGAATATTATTATACAGTTCAGGCGGACAGGCTATGATCATCTTGATTATGAAGTAGCTGCGCAACCTGCAGGCTCCCGTTATGAACTCAACATAAACCTTAAGCCTGTTAAATCAGATATGGAGGTGGTTGTCACCGGACAAAAAATCGATGATGCAGGCATGATCAGGGAGAATGTTGAAGGAATGAAACTCATTCCAAGTACCACCGGCAATCTCGAATCATTATTGCCATACATAGCACTCGGAACAACAAGCGGTACAGGAGGTGAGCTTACCTCACAATACAATGTGCGCGGAGGTAACTACGATGAAAACCTGGTTTATGTCAATGATTTTGAAATATACAGACCCCTCTTAGTAAGGAGCGGAAACCAGGAAGGATTGAGCCTGCCAAATCCAGACCTGATGAGAGATCTCAGCTTTTCTTCTGGCGGATTTGAAGCAAAGTATGGCGATAAGATGTCTTCAGTACTTGATGTGCGATACAAACTCCCGGATAGTCTGCGAGGCTCCTTGATGGTCAGCTTACTCGGTGCATCCGGTCACCTGGAAGGAAGTATGCCTGTTGGCAAGGATAGCTACAAGCGGTGGCGTTATCTGGTCGGCGTGAGGTACAAGACCTCAGCATACTTGTTAGGTTCACTGGATGTACAAGGTGAATACAATCCATCATTTACCGATTACCAGATTTATACTACACTTGATCTCACCAGGGACTGGCAACTCGGGCTGCTCGCCAATATCAATAAAAGTAAATATGATTTCATTCCTGTCAGCAGTGAAACAGCCACTGGGCTTATCAGTTTTGCGCTCAAGTTGTCTACGGATTTTGAAGGCGCAGAGAGTGATCTCTTCCTGAATGGAATGACTGGCCTCGCTCTTTCATACGTGCCTGACAGAAAGAAAAATCCGCTGTTTCTAAAGTTTCTGTTTTCAGGATACAAGAGCCTGGAAGAGGAAAATCTGGATATCATCGGACAGTATCGCCTTAGCCAGATCGAAACTAACATCAATGATCCCGGTGCAGGTGAAGAAGTTGCTCTCCTCGGCACAGGAACGCAGCACGTTTACAGTAGAAACGTTTTGCAGACTAACATCCTAAATGCCGAAGTCAAGGGAGGCATTGAATTGCAACAGAGTCCTGAAAAATCAAATTTTATCCAGGCAGGGTTAAGAGTTTCTTACCAGGATTTCACTGATCATATTCACGAATGGGAGCGATTGGATTCTGCAGGTTATTCCTTGCCATACGAACCAGAAGCGCTGGATTTGCTTTATGTCTTAAATTCAGATAGGGATATTGGCACACTCCTCTATTCAGGCTATGTGCAGAATACATACACCAGGCAATATGGAGGTGGAAAAGAGATCAGGATTACGGGCGGGGTACGCGGCCAGTATTCGGATGTCAACAATGAGTTTTTTCTGAGCCCCAGGGTTCAGTTTACCTATACACCTGTTGCATATAGAGGCTATAAGTTTGCTGCCGGGTGGTATTACCAGCCACCATTTTACAAGGAACTCCGGATGCCGGATGGCGTGATTAATCAAGGTGTTCTGGCACAGAAATCATTTCAGGTACTTGCCGGATACACAGCAGGTTTCGGACCTGACGGTACAGTCGGGCCCAAGTATAAACTGATCATAGAAGCATATTATAAATCACTCTGGGATCTGGTCTCGTATGAAGTTGACAATGTGCGCATCCGATATGCCGGTGTCAACAATGCAACAGGCTACCTGGCGGGTATTGACTTCCGCATCAATGGAGAGTTGGTACCAGGTGCCGAGTCATGGATCAACCTTTCCTTCCTGCGCGCCCGAGAGCAACTGGATGGCATACAGCACCTCACACGCGAAGTAGGAGAAGCAGAAGGCGTACCGGTCAATGATGTGCCCCGACCAACAGACCAGTTTATGAACCTCAATGTTTTCTTCCAGGATTACCTTCCTAATAATGACAATTTCCGTGTCCATCTCAATCTGTCAGTAGGTACCGGTCTTCCCTTCGGCATTAAGGGAAACAATGTCGTCTACCGCAATCCATACCGTTATAAACCCTATCACCGGGTCGATATCGGCTTTTCGTTCAGACTCTGGAGCCGTCTCTGGGAGCAGACCCGGCCAAAGAGTTTTTTCCGCATGACCCGCGACAGCTGGATGAGCATAGAGATATTCAACCTCCTCCAGGTCCGCAATGAAGCCAGCCGTACCTGGGTCAAGACCATCTTCAAGCAACAATACGCCATCCCCAATTACCTGACTTCCAGAAGGATAAACCTGAAGTTTCGCTTTGAATTCTAAAGATCAAAGATGTAGAAATCCGATTTGCCCCTAAATCCCCTAAAAGGGGACTTTAATGAATCATCAAATCAAAATTATTTTAAATAATCATCTCGAATCGGCAACAACCTGTTGCTCAAAACTGTACGATCTTCTTGAATGATAATCACCTCGAATCGGGCACCAGACTGTCGCTCAAAACTGTCTGAGCCGCGAGGAAGAATTGTTTCAGGCATTGACAAGACTCATGGTGTCAAATCAAAGTCAAGAAACAAAACATGAAAAACGAACCAGCGAGAAAGCATATAAGGAAGCCAAGCTATTGATCTACACACTTAGCGAGTTTTTTGAGCACTAGATTTTTGGTTACTTTTCCGGCAAAAAAAGAACAGAATCCATTCTTTTGGATATCAGGAACTTCCGTGTATCTTTGCCGTCCGTTAAAAACCGGTGGTTCACTCGTGAAGGCAGCCGGCAAGGTATATTAACCATTAAATTTTAACTCTAACAAATGTCAGTAAGAATCAGACTTCAGCGTCACGGACGCAAACAATCTCCTCTGTATCACATAGTTATAGCTGATGCAAGGGCTCCAAGGGATGGTAGTTTTATTGAGCGCATCGGCGTCTACAACCCGATGACCAAACCCGCTACGATCGATATCGATCGCATGAAAGCCTATGAATGGATGACTAACGGTGCCCAGCCTACTGAGACCGTTCGCGCTATCCTCCGCTTCAAGGGCGTACTCTACTACAAACACCTACAGCGTGGTGTCAGCAAAGGCGCTATGACCCCGGAAGATGCAGAAATCAAGTTCAGAGCCTGGGTTGATGCCAAAGAAGCCAGAATCCAGGAGCGCGTGAAAGCTACAGCAGAAGAACGCAAAGAACGCGCAGCTCAGATTTCAGGTTCAGTGAAGAAGGTGGTCAAGAAGAAGGTGGAAACACCAGTGGAAGATGAATTGCTAAGTGTTGACCTGGCAGAACAGGCTGCAGCAGAAACCGCAGCAGATGCTGATGTTGTTGAAGCACCTGAGGTTGTTGTCGCAGAAGCTCCGGCAGAAGAAGCACCAGCAGTCGAAACACCTGTTGAAGAAGCACCAGCTGCTGAAACACCAGCTGAAGAAGCAAATACAGAGACTACACCTGAGGCCTGATAGCCCAGGTTAAGGATACAGGGCATTGTGAAAATGATGCCTTTTGAGTTTATAAGTTTTTGGGAAAAGAAATTTAGTACACCTGGTAAGGCCTATTGTGTCTTACCAGGTGTACATGTATTAAACGGTATTTAAATTAAGCTACCTATGGAAAAACTGGATCAGAAATACCAGATCGAACTGGATTCCCTCAGAGGAGTTATTCAAAGTTCAGATGTCCTCGCCACCTACCTCGATGATGAGGAGGAGGCCAGTTACCAGGCCATCAGGGAGGCATTCGAGCCGCAAATCGAAAACCTGTATGAGCGCGTTGCTGAAGATCATCCACTGCAGTTGACGACCCTCGAATCTGCCCTGCTGCATACCGATTTTGAAGGCCTGTATTTGCCTAAAGTTCTAGGTTTTAGCGTGCTGAGAGGCGAGATTGATAGCGAGTATCATTACAGGCGTCCACAGGATCATTTCAAAGAAGTTTTGCTCGCCCTTGCCGACTCTTCCAATTTCGAATGGATCAAGAATAAGATCGGTCAGAGCTGCCAGATAGGGTTTTCACTCTCCAGCGAAATCTGGGTGAGTAATCTCATCAACCAGGTGGAGAATAAGAAAGTGAAACACTTTTATGAATCCATGATCAACGATAAGTTCCGCGTGCTCTCCGCCAGGAAAGCAGCCTACGACGGATACTTTCGCCAGTTTACACACCATAATTACCACTCAGCTGAATTTCCAAAAACAATCGGCGAGTTAAAGACCCTGTTTTCATCACTGGAAAAATTTATCCAGTACAGGATCAAACACGACAAGATCAATCAAAGCCTGCTGCCAAATTTCAAAGAGTTTCTGAACAACGAAGCTTTTAAGAAGGAGGAGGAATACCTGAGAATGTTGATCCTTTTCAGCCGCTATTTTCCGCATGCAGGACATGAAGATTGGATCAAAGGCATCTTGAATTCTGCCAGGACAAATATTCCGGATTTCAATGAACTGTATTTCAAATACCTACTCGAGATTGAGTCCAAAGGCCTCAAGTTGGATAAGGAATCTGACTTGAATGTGCAAAAGCTTCTGGATACAACCTTGCAGGATGACCTGATGAGATATTCATCGCTCATCGAAGTGATCCACCAGAAAGGATACATCCACGAAGATGCGATCGAAGCCACCAGGAATTTTTACGAAAACCACGCCGGGCTTTCTAATATAAATGAATCGCTGCGCCATACCATCTATGGTCACTTCCAGCAGTTGATAGCAAATCTGCCGGAGGAGGATTATAAAGTCCTCACCGGTTCAGAGCATAAGAAATCTGAAGAAGAAGCTGTCAAGGATGAAAGTATCTCCAGGTTTATGAAGCTCTACATGGATATTTTCGCCAACCAGGAGTTTAACATCCGCCTGCGCGATCTCTCCATGGGCTATGTCAACAAATGCCTGAAGAAATTCACAGACAAGCGAAGCGCACACTACCAGGATATCAAGCACTTTGTGATGGATAAGTTTCCGGAGTGGGCCTTTATGAAGGAAAAGGAAGTAGCCGAACTCTTCAAGACACGTCGCAAGCGCAAGCCAGGGAAAGGTTAAGTTAACAGTCGGCAGTCTACAGTCGGCAGTTGCCATTAAGTAGTATTCAGTAAGCAATTGGAAAGAGTCCTTTGACCGAACACCGAACACTGAATACAATTACCGATTACCGAGCACTGCGGACAGCAAACCGCAAACTTAAGACTTCCCACTGCCGCCTGCTGACTGAAGACTGAAGACTGTGGACTGTGGACTGCAGACTGCCCACTGTCGACTGAAGACTGCCCACTGCGGACTGAAGACTGCAAACTTTCGTTAAATTGTGCCATGCTTTCAGATAAGGTGCCATATTACATCCTTGATCTCCTCCAGCAGGCCCCTTCGGTCTATGTGGAGGGTCTCGGACGTTTTGAGGCCATCTTTCACCCGGCATTGATTGATCTCCCCAATGCAAGGATTAAACCCCCTTATGTCGAGCCAGATTTCAAGGACAACCCGGAAGCACCCAACGAAACACTCGCAAATTATATACGCTATGTCTCCGGCCCTGAAATCGGGTCACCTGAAAAAGCCATTGCTGAATTTGTAAGCACCGTCCATGAAAACACTTTGGATGGGAAAACGTACCTGATTGAAAAATTCGGCACCTTTTCCCGATCATCTCTCGGCAACATTCGATTCACGCCGGACTGGGATGCGTTTAATCTTTCTTTCAGTGGATTGGAAGTCCTGGATCTCAGGAAAACAGAAGAGGTGAAAACGACAACTCCTGTTTTTGTGCCACCACCAGTGACATATGATTTCACCCCGGAGATTAAAGAGCCTGTTAGTTATGTTCCCGCAGAACCAACTACAGTAAATGAAGAGACCACAGAGGTCGCACCTTCTCCACCTACCGAAGAACAGATCAGACATCAGGAGCGCATCGATGAATCAACCTCCAGGCTATGGTGGATTATTCTGACCTCTGCTTTGGTCCTCATCGCTGTGTTATGTGCTTATCTGGCCTGGGACATCATCAGTAACAGGAATAGGCTCAACGACCTTACTCAGGTTTATCAGGATACTTCTGCGACCATCCGCATTGATGAACCAATCAACACAACCGACACTACCAATACTGAAAATATACCCGTCAATACGGATACATCTACAGGTGAGATTCCGCCCGCGGAAAATACGCAGCAACCTACTTCATCCCCGTGCTATGTTGTGGTCGGAGCCTTTACCGACCCTGCTAATATTTCGAAGATGGTAGACCGACTCACATCTTTAGGATACGTATCCGAACTCCTCAAAGGAGGATCATTGACCAGAGTTGCCATCCGTTCTTCCTGTGATCAGGAGGCACTGCAGAAGTTGCTCAATGACGCAAGGTCCTCTATCAATCCTGAATCCTGGATCTACTAATGCAAGAAGTCGAAATCAGGATTGCTCCTGAAGATTATGAAGACCAGAAATTACTCACGGGTGATCTGGCAAAGGCTGCAAAGATTACACCTTCCAGGATCAAGGAATTCAGGATTCTGCGACGCTCCCTGGATGCGAGGTTCAGGCCTCCGGTTTATTTAGTACGCGCGATAATTACAGTAGGTGATCCTTTGCCTGCTGTACCAACAGAGCTAGATGACTTACCTGACGTCTCCGGCGCCAGAGAAGTACATATCATTGGAGCCGGACCTGCAGGCTATTTTGCAGCCCTCGAATGTATCAGGGAAGGCTTGCGCCCGATCGTCCTGGACAGAGGCAAGGATGTGCAAGCAAGAAGGAAAGATCTAAAGGCTATTCAACAGGATGGAGTTGTCAACCCACACTCCAATTATTGTTTTGGAGAAGGAGGTGCAGGTACGTATTCTGACGGAAAATTATACACCCGCTCAGGTAAGCGTGGCAACATCGACAAAGTGCTGAGAACCCTGGTGGAATGCGGTGCTAACCCCGAGGTATTGGTGGATGCACATCCGCATATAGGTTCCAATAAATTGCCGGGCATCATCGCCACGATGCGCAAAACGATTGAGGAACATGGTGGTCTTGTAGTTTTTAATTCGTTCGTCACAGGATTTATTCTTGAAGGCGGATCACCGCGAAAGATCACCGGGCTTGAGCTCAATGGCAAGGATCGTATCAATGCAGATCATGTCATCCTCGCTACAGGACACAGTGCACGTGACATCTTCGATCTTCTACTCGAAAATAAAATATTGATCGAACCAAAGCCTTTTGCCTTAGGGGTGCGGATCGAACATTCCCAAAATTTTGTGGACCTCAATCAGTATGGTATTGCTCCACGAGGACCACATCTGCCTGCAGCCAGTTATGCACTGAATGCGCAGGCGGGCAATCGTGGCGTATATTCCTTTTGCATGTGCCCCGGTGGTTTGATTGTGCCGGCCGCTACATCTCCGGGCGAAATTGTGGTCAATGGTATGTCACTCTCAAGACGCGATAGCCCGTATGCCAACTCCGGAGTTGTCACGGCGGTAGAGCTCGAAGATATGCAGCCATATAATGCTGCTGGCGTTCTCATGGGTGTTGCACTGCAACGTGAAGTGGAACAGAAAATGTTTAGTGTCGGCAATGGATCTCAAGCCGCCCCTGCGCAAAGGCTTACCGATTTTCTGGCTAAGAAAGTATCATTGGATATTCCGGAGAGTAGTTATATCCCCGGATTGTTTTCAGCCCCGCTGCATGAATTACTTCCAGCATGGATATATGACAGGCTGGCGTATGGTATCCGAGGCTTTGATCATAAGATGAACGGGTATGTCGATGCGAATGCTGTAGTTGTGGCCACGGAGAGCAGGACCTCAAGCCCCGTCAGGGTGCCCAGGACGGCCGATGGCATGCATGTGGAAATAGAAGGCCTCTTTCCGTGTGGTGAAGGAGCAGGTTATGCAGGAGGCATCTTGTCGGCCGCTATGGATGGTCAGAATATTGCAAGGGCTGTGAAAAATTATATTCAATCAAAGTAAAGTCAACATTCATTTTATGAACCACATCTTTGATCTTGTCGGGCGCATCCTCATCAGCGCGATATTTTTCTTCGAAGCAATTGATTCCATCATGTTTGCCGAGAAGATGAAGACGACGATGGCCGAATATGGAATCACCTGGAGACCTGACTTTCTCCTCTACTCCTCCATTGTTGCATTGGTAGTTGGCGCCATCATGCTGCTCATTGGATACAGGATCAGGTTTGGGGTGTGGTTATTATTACTCTATTGGCTTCCGGTAACGTTTATTGTGTATTCATTCTGGAATGACCCCGTTACCACCCAGCGGTTGCATGCAATACTGTTTATGAAAAACCTGGCTATTGCGGGCGGCCTCTTGATGATCGCCGCTCACGGAGGTGGAAAGTATAGTATCCAACGATTGTTTGTGGTCACCAAGATTCCTCACAAGGATACTTGATTAAATCCGGCCAGCGGCCGTTGTTGGTGTCCTGCCGTTGTTGGTGTCCCCACCAACAACCAGAACCAATTCCTGCTGGTGGTGGGGACACCAGGCCAGCGGCATCTTTAGACCAGATCATCATCCTTCCAGGGCCTCTTGAGTTGCCGATACTCAGACAAATCTTCCATCTCCCTATCCTTACGGTTGAGCAGGTCTTCGCTATAGTCTTCGAGTTGATCCTGTTGGGTTTCAAGAGGATTGCCCGGGGCACGTCCGGAATGGCTCCTGCCGGTAAATTTTCTCATTTGTTTCTCTTCCCATGCTTTGTCAAGGCGTTGTAATCGTATGATATCGAAGACCTGGGTCACGACAAAAATGCCATAGAAGAAAACCGGATATTTTGACCAGGATATGCCGCCGCTGAGGAAAAAATCCAACGCCAGTAGGAACACACTTGTACCTAACCAGCCAGTCAGTTCTTTATAGAATTTCTTAATCTTCCGGACACGTTTTTGTGCTTCTTCGTATTCAGGATCTGCATTTTCTGCAGGGGATACTTCTGAGGGTAGTGTATTATTCATATCAGATCTGGTTGATTAACGTAATTCCTGGTATGATCAGGTAATTGTTTTGCGTTGATGTGGCTGTCAACATAATGGTACTCCGTATAATTTCTTTTTTAGTTTTTTTTCTACCAATATCGGACGTTGGAACGATCAACTCACTTAATTGCCTGTTTATTTTTTGGAAACAGTGCTGCCGATAACACTGCCTAGCCATCCGGATAACAACCCTGTAATAAAACCAATCAACGTAGTCACTAGGATCATCATGACTGGACTTAATCCGCCGAGTAACATGCCTGTTTTTTCAATGATTTCAGCTTTGTCCTGATTGCTCATCCAAAGAGCCATGCCGAGGTATACAACACCGAGCGAAATACTTCCGGTAAGGATAGATTGCTTCACGGTCAAACCCATCAAGGCGCAAAGTAAAATGATGAAAACGGCCGGTGCCCACCATGGCCCGTACATACCTGCAAGGAGAGAACCGACGAGGCAAAAAATGATTGCTATAGGAGTTTTGTTTTTCATTGCGGTGTGATGTTGATTTGTCTGACAGGCGTCCACGTGGCAGGATCTTTTTGGATGGCTACCTCATAATATTTTCCATCAAAGTAATTTTCCAGCATATCCCTGTAATGAGGACTCGCCGGATTGCCGGATTGTCCTCCCGGATAATTCACCCATGCTTTCGGTGGTGAGGAAAGTTCTACGATCATACGCCACGAAGGGCCATGTGTCTTACTCATGGCATTGATGATATGTCGCCCTCCAGAAGTGGAAATAAAGTCAGCACCGAAATGCGGAAACCTCGCTAGGTGAGGAATATTAGTTTGTTTAAAGTTGCCCCAGTTTTTTCCCTGATCTTCCTCCAGGTTACGATATGCCTTCACCATGTTTGCAAAGGAAGTACAAGCTATATCCTGTAAAGTTTCTTTTTTATCCGTAGTGATGAGTTGATCAAAATATTTGGATTGCGGCTGGTCTCTTGCGATTTCAACGATACGCCACTCTTCAGGCAACATCACGCCGAGGTTGTCTAATTCATCCCAGGTTAATTTTTCAAATTCCTTATACCACAGATCAAAGAATACAGGTGATAAACTATCACGATGATATTCATAATTCCATCCGTGCAGTATGGAAGCTATGGCAATCCCATCTCCTGAATTGCACCCGGAACTATCAAGAGCGTGTAATAAGACAGGAAGCAATTCTGCTGCATGCAGGTTGTAATTATTTTGCTGCATCTCCTGCATATCGAAAGGAGTAAGACCATCACTTGTATCAAGCACCATGTTGACCATCCTGCCCCTGTAATCTTCAAATATCCGCTTGCCAAGCAAAGGATATGGATATGAAGGATCTGCAGGAGCCTGGTTGGCAGAGCTCACATAGCCTCTGGCAGGATTGATGATATAAGGTGCATGCGCAAAGGGAATATAACCCGCCCAGTCATTAGCACTTGATTCACCACTGGTCAATGTTTCTCCATTTCCTGCAGGCCGGATCGGCATGACACCAGCAACACTGATGGCAATGTCACCTTGCGTAGAAGCAAAGATTTTGTTTTGAGCAGGATATTGAAACGCAGATACGGCTTCGCGGTAGTCGGCGACATTCGCTGCTTTATTTATTTTTTTCAGGTAATCGATATCATTGATATTCGCTTTCTGATGGCCGATCCATTTCATAGCCATGTCTTTGTGTTCATCCGTATGCGTGACAGGTCCCCAATGGGTGTAGCGGATAGTATCAACGATAGCATTCGCGCCACGTACTTTTATAACCTCAGGCCTCAGCGTAGCATCCACATACTTTCCATCCAATTTGTATTGATGACGACTGCTGTCCTGCCAGCTAATCTGGTACCAGTCAAGTACATCCTGACCAGAGTTCGTAGATCCCCATGCGATATTTTCATTGAAACCAATGATGATAAACGGCAATCCTGGCAAGGATACACCATGCACAGACATTTCGGGTGTATGGATTTCCATCTCATACCAGATGTTAGGTAACGTCAATCCAAGATGTGTGTCATTCGCCAGAATCGGAAATCCATGTGCTGTTTTGCTTCCGGCTACTGCCCAGTTATTACTCCCGTTTAAATCCTTCTTTCGTTCGTCTTCTGTCTTATCTTCAGGCAATGCATTTGGGAGTGATTGAACAGGCGCAGAAGATCCTTGCGCTGTAAAATCCCAGGTTTTTTCGGACGGAATGATAGGACTCTCTTTAGGATTATGATCAGGGAAAAGGAATGCATAATCTTCTGCAGACAATTTGGCCCGGGCAGTAGAATATTCCAGATCATCTTCACCAATGCACAGAGCGATCGCCATATTCGTCAGCGTCAATGCGGAGTGCACCGATGTCCACTGCACAGGATCATGGGACAGGATTTTATACTCCATGGGCCAGTGCTTGTAATCAATGGACTGGATGTAAGCATTGACACCATTGACATAGGCATCCATGATCGCTTTGTTTCCTTCATGATCACCCCAGTGTTTTGCTTTTTCGGTGGCGGACCATTCATATCCCCGTTCACGTGCCTTGCGGTCCAGCGCAATGGTCCGTTGACCAATGATTTCAGATAATCGTCCGGAAGCAGCCCGCGTAGAAATATCCATCGAAAACAAACGGTTGGCCGCATGGAGATAACCCTGCGCAAACAATGCATCTTCAAGATTGTCAGCATAGATGTGAGGCACGTCGCGCTCATCAAAGAGGATACGCACATTACCGGTGGTTTGCCCCTTCAGATCATAGGACGCATTATCCGGGGTCACGCTCTGCCATATTCCCTGGAATGGGCTGATAAAACGTCCCAGGGCAGGAAGGAAACTTCCCTTGACGGGAAGATCAGCAGTGAGCAAGGCCATCCATCCGGAAAACAAAAGCGCCGGGATCAATAATTGTTTCATGGCCAAAAGCTAGATAAAATTACCTTACAAAGACCATCTTTTTAGGATCAGACAGCTCCTCCCTATACGAATACCCCTGCACATCAAACCCCTTAAGCTCACCGCTCTTCTTTATTTTATGGTCGACGATATACCGCGCCATCCAACCTCTGGAGCGCTTTGCATTGTAGGAAAGGAATTGCAGCTTGCCATTCCGGTCTTCTAAAAGGAAATGTCTATCACCGGAACAGACAGTTTGTCCAATTGAACAGCACCCATATATTCCTGCGAAGCCAGGTTGATGACTTCTTTTGATTTGGTGGCCTCAATATCCTGAATGAGCAGATCGGTGATTTTTTTGCCCCAGAACTGGTACAGGTTCTTTGCCTTACCGGTTTTCAGTGCTGTACTCATCTCAAGGCGGTATGGCTGGATAAGGTCAAGTGGTCTGAGGACACCATACAGCCCAGATAGGATACGTACATATTTATCTGCTTGTTCGGCCTGGGCTTTTGTCATCGTATTGGCATCAAACCCTTGGTAAACCTCTCCTCTGAAAGTATAAATAGCAGCGGTGCTGTTATCACCAGTATGTGGCCACGTAAAAGTGTGGTAACGGTTGTAGTTGAGCCGAGCCAGGTTGTCATTGATATCCATGAGTTCCTGGATCTGAGCTGGCTTCAGTTTTTTAAGTGACTCAATGAGCATGGCCGATTCTTCCGGCATTCTGGGCAACGAATGACGATGTGCTGGCTGCGGGATGTTGTGCAGATTCTTGGAAGGGGAGAGGAGTACAATCATCTTCGTCGTTTTGTGTGCGGTAGACAGAGGCTAAAATAAAAAACCCGGATAGAAAACTACCCGGGTTCTTAAAAGTTTAAACTAACTGATGATTAGTTAGGTTTTTTGAAGATGGTCTCGTTATTGGTTGGAACACCTTCTTCCTGTGCTACTGCATTGATCGTACCGATGACACGGATTACGTGTTTGCCGGCTGCATCATTAGAAGTTACGGTCACAGTCTTGTTGATTGCACCTACACGCTTTGTGTCATAACGGATCTCAATGACTGAAGATTCGCCTGGCATGATAGGCTCTTTTGGCCAGTTAGGCACTGTACATCCACAGCTACCTTTTGCACCTGATATGATCAGTGGCTCAGTACCAGTGTTTTTAAATTTGGCTACACGAAGTGGCTCACCACCTTGATCGATAGTCCCGTAATCGACTACGTCAGATTCGAGTGTTAATACAGCTTTAGAAGCAGGAGCAGCCACTGGTGCAACAGCATCTTGAGCTACTAGTTGAAAAGAAGCCATCAAAAAAATGGCGCAAATACCAAGTAATTGTTTCATATCAGGACAATAATTGAAATGTGATTTGATCAGATTATCGATGTCAAAAGTAGGGACATTCTTTATTCGGCGAACTTTTGACCCCATAAATGGCTGTTAACCATTAGTTAATCGATTTTTAAGGAAAAAAAGAGGCAAGGAAAAAGCGAGCAGTTAGCAGTTAGAAGTGAGCAGTTTCAGTTGGTATAAAGATTTCCTTGCCCTTTGCAACTGCAAACTGAAGACTGCCAACTGCCGACTGAAGACTGCCAACTTCTAACTCCTGCTTCCTGCCTCCTGTATCCTATTTGTTTTCAACAAATTTTTTAAAATTCGCCATAATCACCCTCGATTGTTCCCTGAACCCACTACGCATAAAGAAAGCAATCAACTTCATTAAGCCTGTAAACCTGAATTCTGATTCACATGTCCAGCGTGTCTTATGAGGACCTGAAGATTGAAAGGTGTTGATGTTTCGATTGAAAACCCCTTTCATTTCATAGGTGCCTTCAAAATGAACAGGCAATTCATTGCGAATAATCGTTTCCATCATCACCATCTTCCTGCGTCCAAAGGAAAGTAACAGTTTGTATTTCAGATAAGGGTAGCTTTCTATTTGTTCACTGCTCAGGAGCCCCGGCTGCCATTTTGTAAGCAGATCACGGTTGCTAAACAACCTTGTCACCTCTTCAAGTGGTTTGTTGATTTCTGTTTCTAAACGAAACCTTACCATAACAGCGTTGTTTTCGAGGGCAAAGTAAACCGATAAACATGAAATTCTACTCCAATCGGCGTTCACTTTAGTAATTTGCAGGGTCATGAGCTTAAAGAGGCAAGGTATAAGGGCGTTTTTCAGCCTGTTCGTGTTTATTCTGTTTGCTGGTCAACCCACATTCCTGGCCGCTCAGACTGCGCTATGTGGTGGTAATCTCGGGGATAATAATTTTTCTGCTGGCGATTTTGGATCGGGCATGTCAAATGTAGTACAGGCCAATCCTGGCCTCGCTCCCGGTTTCCAATACACAACCCAGGTGCCTCCCGACGATGGCGAATACACCCTGACGAATAATATCAATGCCTGGTCCTATGTATATCCTACCTGGCTCCGGGTCGGAGACAATGATGTCAATCCCAATGGCTACATGATGGTGGTCAATGCTTCTTTTGCTCCGGGTATCTTCTATGAACAAGTGATAGACAATCTATGTGAAAATACTTTGTATGAGTTTACTGCAGATGTGATCAACCTGATCAGGACGGGTACCACCGGCCACATTTTACCCAACGTGAGTTTCCTGCTAGATGATGTCTTATCCTATTCCTCGGGACAGATCCCACAGGATGAGGACTGGCACACGTATGGCTTTACGTTTACAACCGGCCCGGGACAATTTGCAGTCAAATTATCACTGAGAAATAATGCGCCAGGTGGCACTGGCAATGACCTGGCCCTGGATAATATCAGCTTCAAAGCTTGCGGCCCAGCCTCGTCCATCACCATTGCACCAGCCGGTAAAATCTGTGAAAATTCTCTTTTCCCAATCCTCACCGCTGTCATTGACGCCGACACCGGAGCACTGCAGTGGCAGTTGAGTATCAACAATGGCGTGAACTGGAACGACATACCAGGTGCCACAGACAGAACGTATCAGGTGGAACAAGTAGCCGCCGGAAGTTATTTTTTCAGATACCTCTACAGCAATTCCCTTTCGAGTATCAATAACCCTAAATGCCGCATAGTATCAGACGAAATTCTTGTGCAGGTTGTGCCTGTCACCTTTTTAATCAGGGATACGGTATGTGAAGGTGTGACGGTTGAACTGGGAGGAATGGAATATGGAGAGACAGGCATCTATCAGGCATTATTGACCGCCTCTAATGGTTGTGATTCATTAGTTACGTTAGATCTCGTAGTATTTCCTGATCCACCGATCGTCGCTGATTTTGGTTCAAGCCCGGCATCATGCGAAGGTGCTGATGATGGCACCATATTTCTGGCATCTGTTTCAGGTACAAGACCACCTTTTATTTTTATCGTTAATGACAGTATCATACCGCCGCCCAATACACTGATTAATGCACCGGCAGGAACTTATACGGCACGCATCGAAAATGAATTTGGTTGTTTTGATGAAGGAACTGTTATTGTTGATGATGGTCCCAGGTTTGACATATCGACCATTGAGGACACGATGATCATCCTGGGTCATTCTGTGTTGTTGACGACTCAAACTAATTTGCCGGCTGCCAGTGCCTCCTGGACACCTGCAGCGAATATGAATTGTCCTGTATGCCTTTCAACTACTGTTACTCCGGTGAGCGATGAGACTTATGTGATTGAAGCTGTGACTGAGCAGGGATGCTCTGATAAAGATTCTGTTACCATTCGCGTCGACCGCACCCCCGTCATCTATGTGCCAAATGTTTTTTCACCCAATGGTGATGACATCAATGATTACTTTTCCGTGACAACCGATCCATTGAATATATCATCAATCGATGAAGTATTGATTTTTGATCGGTGGGGCGGCATTATTGCCCGCACGTCTTCCTTGATGAACGATGAGACTGTAGTCTTATGGGATGGCAATACACCGCATGGCGCTGCACTTACTGGAATATACGTTTATCTGATTACGTTCACACTGGCAGACGGAAGTATCAGGTCGGCCCATGGAGATGTAACATTACTTCGCTAGTGATCTGGGTTTTTATTAATTCAGGCATATTGAAGTCCTCAGGAAGATGCAGCATCCTGATTTTTATCTCGAAAGTATGTGCCAGGATTATTTCGTCTCCTCTCCACCTTTTAGCTTGTAGACCTTAAGGGTGCCACATTCAAATACAATTTCAGATACACATTCGCTAAAACCTTCCTGTTCTTCGATGATCCTGGAATCAGAGTAAAGGTATCGTGCGCCGAGACTATTGTACATGTCTTTGAGCCATAACACGGGCAAATGGTTATTCCAGAATATGTAGCCACTCTTATCTGCGATATAAGGCAGTATCGCCAGAGACTCATCATTGATAAAGACAGCTTTGTCATCCCGCGTACCGATTTTTTCAAGTTCTTCGCGGCAATTGAAAAAGTCCTGGTTGAAATAGGCATATTTCACATCCCAATAGTCTTTCTCCTGGTTCCAGCATACAAAAGGCATCGCGATCAGCAGCAGACCAACAATGATTTTAGCGACCATCTTACCTTGCCAGGCCTGATAGACAGTGGCGATAATAGCCAGCATCAGGATGGGGTAGAACGGCATCAGGTAATATTCATGTCCTTCACGGATCACATTGAGTACATAAAAGAAATACATGAACAAGACTAAGAGCGGAATAAAGAAATATATTTTGCTACCAAATAAAATCTTCTTCGTTTTAATAATGAAAAAGACGCCTGTAAAGAAGAGTAGCAGTGCAGGGATATTGAGAATTTCAGTTGGAAAATTGACGTAGATCTGATTTTTTAAAAACTCTTTAAACAAAGGCCATCCTACAAAATTGGTTATAAACCCATCGGTGATATTGTTGTCTTTCCACTCGGGTATCACCATGGCATACCACGCCATTACAGGCAGCAAGGCAAGCGCTTTTACTGATGCATATCGAAACACTTCCTGCCATCGGTTAGGTTGGCTTTTGAACATGAGTTCGACCGCACGTATAAATGATAATATCCCCAGCAGGATAAATGGAAGTTTTGCCAATCCAGCAAGCGCAATAAACAACGCTGCATAAAACAGGTCAGATCGTTTGTTCGATTTCAGATGCTTGAAAAAGTATAACACGTAGAACATACCAAAGCACAACGCCAACACATCAGGCATGATACTGGTGGCGTTATAGAAAAACGTCGGCATAAATGCAAATATCCATACGGCTATGGCCGATATGTCCTTGTTATCTGTCAAGGTAAGCGCGAGTTTAAACACCGCAAAGAGCGTCAGCAGACTGATCAGATAGACCATGAGTCGCATGACGATGACATGCTCCCCGGTGACTTTCTCCACCATCGCAATCGACCATTGCATAAGGGGGAATTCATACCGTACGATATTGTCCTCGCCGTTCAGATAGGGTTGCCTGGGATTTAAAATATTCGCATCATGCCTGACAAAGTACCGGATATTCCACGCGGTCTTACTCTGGCGCCATGTATCCTTTCCCTGGATCGGAAGCGTGAATACATGAAGATGTAAAAATGTACTGATCAGTACAGCAGAAACCACGATGAGCAGAGCCCTGATATTATTCATTCCGACAAGTTAAATCAAAAAGTTGATTCAGTTATTTTCACACTCTCACACTCTCACGCCTCACGTCTCACGTCTCACGCCTCACGCCTCACGTCTCACATTATACTTCAAAATACTTCTTGATGATGTGCTCATCTACCAGATTGGGCATCGTGATCTCCAGTCGTTTTTCTTTCTTCATAGCCTCCATAGCAGTTGACATAGCATGCGGATTCCTCGCCCATGCCCGACGTGCAATCCCGTTGTTTACATCCCAATGCAACATCGAATGCAATGCTTCCTCACTCGCGTCACTGCCGTCAAGGACCAGCCCAAAGCCACCATTGATAGCCTCACCCCATCCAGTGCCGCCTCCATTGTGGATGCTCACCCAGGTAGCCCCACGCATCGCATCGCCGATCACATTGTGGATCGCCATATCTGCTGTAAATTTTGACCCATCGTATATATTGGCCGTTTCCCGCCATGGGCTATCTGTCCCACTGACATCATGATGATCTCTGCCTAGTACAACAGGTGCTTTTAGAATCCCTTCCCTGATCGCCTGGTTAAACCTCCGTGCTATTGCTATCCGCCCATCAGCATCCGCATACAGTATTCTTGATTTACTGCCCACCGCTGGTATGTTAGTACCTGCATTTTCAATCCACTGAAGATTATCTGTCCATTGGCTTTTGATTTCATCAGGACAAGTAGTTAGCATTTCGCGTATCTGTGCTGCTGCCAGATTGTCGGCCGTCATCAGGTCTTCAGTGTCACCTGAAGTACACACCCAACGGAACGGGCCGAATCCATAATCAAAACACATAGGTCCCATGATGTCTTCTACATAGGAAGGATACTTAAACCCTGATGGTTTGTGTGGATCCATGATATCAGCACCGGCTCTTGCTGCTTCAAACAGGAATGCATTGCCATAATCCCAGAAGTACATTCCCCTGCTACACATCACATTGATGGCATCTACATGGCGTCGTAGTGAGCGTTTGATAGCCTGGTCAAATCCTTCTTTATCATCATCCATTAAAGCTTTCGCTTCTTCAAACGTACATTCTACCGGACAGTATCCGAGATGATCAATATTGTGGCACGAAGTCTGGTCAGACCCGAGCTCGACGTGGATATGCTTGAACACAAGTTTTTCCCACACTTCCACGATGTTACCTTGATAAACAAAACACCTTGCTTCCTCAGCGTTTTTTGATTTTACAAATTCCGTCAGCATGGCATCCAGATCGGTAAAGACATCTTCTTCCCTGATATAGTGATCCGCTATTCGCTGACGGATCGCATCATGGTCTACTTCTGCGATAATACCGGTGGCCCCGGTGACGATGAGTGCCTTGGCTTGCGCACCTGACATGCCACCAAGTCCGGAAGTGACAAATGCCTTTCCTTTAAGGTTATTGGTGCCCAGCCCCTTTAATCGACCCGCGTTGAGCAGCGTGATCGTGGTACCATGCACGATGCCCTGTGGGCCGATATACATAAAAGATCCTGCAGTCATCTGGCCATATTGAGTCACCCCCATGGCATTGAACTTATTCCAATCCTCTTTTGAACTATAATTGGGGATCATCATCCCATTGGTCACTACAACTCTGGGAGCCATTGGACTGGATGGAAACAAACCAAGTGGATGGCCCGAATACAAAACCAGCGTTTGTTCGTCAGTCATCTCACTCAGATATTTCATCACCAGGAGATACTGTGCCCAGTTTTGAAAGACGGCACCATTACCGCCGTAGGTAATCAGTTCGTGTGGATATTTAGCGACCAGCGGGTCTAGATTGTTCTGGATCATCAGCATGATTGCCGCTGCTTGCCTGCATTTAGCCGGGTAATGGTCGATTGGCCTTGAATGCATAGGGTAGGAGGGCCTATATCGGTACATATAGATTCGGCCATACTGGATCAACTCTTCAGCAAATTCAGGTGCCAGGGCCGCATGTAGCGTTTCAGGAAAATACCTCAGCGCATTGGCCAGGGCAAGCCTTCGCTCCTCAATACTCAGGCTGCTGATGCTCCGCACAGGGGCATGCTGCATGGTCGAATCTCTCCCAAAAAATTCGGGTAAGGTTGAAGGCAAACCAGCTTGAATGGCTTTCTGGAAGGACGTTAGGTCTTCATTCATATAGGTTAAAGGTAAGGTGTGATTGATAATAGAGTAATACTCAAAATTTTCAACAGAAAACTAAGTTTAGATTCTTGAAAATCCTGGATATTCCTACTCTTTTGTAGGTCGATTCCAGGTATAATATAAACTCCTAAACTGAGATCATTTGAGCAAAATTCAAATGACTAATATCATACTGAAGCGTAAGTTATATCACCAAATTTTCCTTGTGGATATGATATTTTTCATCATAGAAAGAAGGATTTAATGATACTTAAAAATGAAAAGATCATGAAAAAGATAATCGTATTAACTGGTTTTTTTCTCGTCTTTGTAGGTGGCGTTTTCAGTCAGGGCGAGTGGACATATGATAATTTAACTACATTCAAACAGTCTATGGGATCAACACACATTGGCCCATATGTTTTTTTTGCCGGAGGCTTTACATCAGGTGGGTATACATCTGAGGTGGAAATCTATAATACGCAATCAAAAGATTGGATATATAATCAGTTTTCGTTAGCCCGGGAATTTACGGCAGGTGCTAGCGGTGGAAGTAAAGTATTCTTCGCTGGTGGTGCGGATGAATCAGGGGCTATAGCCATTGTGGATATTTATGATACGCTCAGTGGTCAATGGGATGTTGCTGAGTTATCAGAAGCAAGGGTATTTTTAAGTGCTGTAAGCAAGGGCAATGAAGTTTTATTTGCCGGCGGCGGGGATTTATCCCAGGGCACAGAATCTGATGTTGTGGATATCTATAATACTGATTCAGAAGAATGGTCAACTTCATTCCTCTCAGAGGCGAGAGGTAACATGGGTTCGGCTGTTGTAGGTGATTTTGCTTTTTTTGCAGGAGGGTTTTATTTGTCATCCGGATTACCCTCCAGTAGGGTGGATATCTATAATTTTAGTACAGGCGCATGGACTACCGCTGAGCTTTCACAACCACGTTACTTTCTTGCCGCAGTCACTGTGGGCCAGAAGATTTTATTTGCAGGTGGGATGGGCGCTGATGATTTGCCTTCAAAGCGGGTAGATATCTATGATGCAGTTACAGGGGAATGGTCTATAGATTCACTTTCTGTGGCCAGAGCCTTTTGGGACCATGAAAACGCCGCCAGTGTTTGTGGTAAAGCCTATTTTATTGGTGGATGGTCAACTGAAACAGAGACGTATCAGATTACCGGAGATTTTAATGTAATTGATATTTATGATGCGGCCAACGGAGCCTGGTCAGTAGAATACCTGCCTTATAACCTCTTTTTTCATTCTACAGTTGCTGTTGACGATAAATTGATCATCGCTGGTGGGGGCACCATTGCCGGGCAATTTATCCAACTGCGTGATGTGGTTAGGATTTATACTTGTACGACCGTGGCTACCAGAGAGGTCGATTTTCAGGCCTATGTAGACGTATATCCTAATCCGACCTCTGGAACACTTCATCTTGCTTTTCAAGACAATATTCAGGAGGTAAAGGTCTGCATCACGGATATTGCAGGAAAGTTGATTTATGCGACTTCAGGCCTCAATGCAAAGGCTATTGAAATTAATACAAATGGTTTCGCGGAAGGGGTATATGTCATTCAGCTTCAAACCCCGGAAGGTATTCAATCACAAAAAATTGTAGTTTCAAGGTAAGTTGACTGTCAATTACTCGCTGTATTGGTATAATAAGTGTGCGGAATTGATTCTATTCAGATTTCAGCGAGGGCAATGACCTGATCTGGTTATTGCCCTCACTTTTCACTTTCCCAGGTTTGTGAGCCAAACCATTCCATATGGTGCTTCACCTCAGCCTTAGTCTCATCCTTCGCCAAAGCCTCATCCTTCGCCTTATTCCACTTTTCACTCTTCACTCTTCACTCTTCACTTATCTTTGCCCCCCTTATGGAAAACAAACGGGTTTTAGTGACTGGCGCCGCCGGTTTCATCGGACGGTTCCTACAGGTGGAAGGCCAGCTTCGCGGATATGATGTGTGGGGAAGCTATCGGAATGATATGGAAAAGGCCCTCCTGGAGGGTAAAACCAAAAGTTTCTTCCTCGAATTCTCAGAAAGGGAGACTTTGAGCAAGCGGCTTATCGATTTTGCAAGTGAAACAGGTGGTTTTGAATACGTTATCCATTGCGCCGGTATTACAAGGCCTGAACGTATTGAAGAATTCTATGAGGGCAATGTGGAGTTTACTGATTTCTTTATCCATGAGCTACTCCGGACCCAACCAGCATTTAAGAAGTTTGTTTTCATCAGCAGCCTGCAGGCCATGGGCCCCGGAGATCCTATAACCATGGAACCCATCACAGAAGAAACAACCCCAAAGCCATTTACACCCTATGGCATCAGCAAGTTTGAAGCAGAAAAGAGAATAAAGGCTATTCCAGGCCTTGATTGGATCATCTTCAGGCCTACCTCCGTATATGGTCCGAGGGATACTAAGTTCGTCCATGAGATTCTCAAGATCATCAAGAAAGGTTTTGCGGTTCGTGTTGGACCCAAAGGCCAGCTAGTCAGCTTTGTATATGTCAAGGATGTAGCCCGGGCACTGTGGGACGCTGTTGACAAGGACGTGCATCATGAAGTGTACGTGGTATCTGATGGAAATGATTACGACCCCTCACTGGTCAATGAATATATTGCCAAACACATCGGTGTCAAGATCCGCAAGGTCAAGCTATCAAGAAACCTCCTCCTCGGAATCGCCCATGTACGACTTTTACTGGCCCGCATCACCCGTAAGCCACTCCACGTGAGCCCCTTTAAAATCAAAGAAATCACCGCTAAAAACTGGCGCGTAGATAATTCTAAAATGGTTCGCGAACTCAATTTCAAACCCAAATACAACCTCGAGTCAGGTCTCAAGGAAGCATTGATCGAAGACGGCTTTATTAAGTGAGCAGTGAAAAGTGAAAAGTGAAAAGTGAAAAGTGAAAAGTGAAAAGAATAAATAAAATAAAAAATGCTTGTGATTCATCACAAGCATTTTTTATTTCTCACAACTCACAACTCACAACTCACAACTCACATTACGACAACACCGGATTCAACACCTTATCCTGATACGCCCCTGCTTTGAGTTTTTCAGAAACCGCAGAGAATGCATCCAGCGTCTGCTGAACATCAGCATCTGTATGTGAAGCTGTAGGAATCATACGCAGGAGGATCATACCCTTCGGAATGACCGGATACACGATCATCGAAGTGAAGATGCCATATGATTCACGCATGTCATGCACTAATTGGGTCGCTTCAAAAGGCGTGCCGTTGAGGTATACCGGTGTGACAACAGTATTGGTGTCTCCGATATTAAATCCTCTTTCAGTGAGTCCTTTTTGCAGTGAGGTAGCGATATGCCAGAGTTGTTCTTTGTACTCAGGATGGTTGATCATGAGCTCAAGGCGCTTGAGGTTACCTTCCACGATAGGCATCGGGAGGCTCTTGGCATGAATTTGTGATCTCATCGCATATTGCAGGTATTGGATGATGTCTGCATCTCCCGCCAGGAATCCACCTGTACAGGCAAAGGATTTGGCAAAGGTTGAAAAGTATACATCAATATCATCCTGGCAACCTTGCTCCACACCGGCACCACGTCCTCCTTCACCCAATGTTCCAAAGCCATGCGCATCATCCACGAAAAATCTGAAATTGTATTTCTTCTTGAGGGCGGCAATTTCTTTCAGGATTCCCTGATCACCACGCATTCCGAATACACCTTCGGTCACAACAAGGATCCCGCCACCTTTTTCATCTGTCCATTTTTTCGCGCGCTCCAGGTTCTGCTCGAAGCTTACAATATCGTTATGCTTATAGGAAAAGCGCTCGCCGATATGGAGACGTGTGCCATCGATGATACAGCCATGACTTTCTGCATCATAGACCACAGCATCCCTGCGGCTCAGCAAGGCATCTATAGCAGATACAACACCCGGGTAACCATAGTTGACCACAGCAGCAGCCTCCTTGTAGACATGAGCGGCCAGTTTCCTTTCCAGTTCCTTGTGCAGGGAAGTTTCTCCTGTCATCAACCGTGCTCCCATCGGATAGGCAAGACCCCAGCGGGCAGCTGCTTCAGCATCTGTCTTACGTACTTCAGGATGATTGGCCAGACCGAGATAATTATTGATGCTCCACACCACAACCTCCTTGCCATTGAAGATCATCCGTGATCCGATTTCCCCATGCAATTCAGGGAACATATAATAACCCTCACCTAAATGGGCGTACTGACCTAGTGGCCCACGCTGATGGCGTATTCTCTCAAATATTTCCATAGTTTTTGATGTATTTATTAAAAACGCGTTCTAATCGACGTTGGATCTGATAGCTTGGCGCATAGTCGGCAATCTTCCGGATGAACCCTTGCTTTTGCATCCAACCATTATTGTAAATCTTGCTCATGTATTTGCTTCCATGATCAGCAAACAACAACACGACGACATCCGTTGGTTTGAATTCCCTCCGCATGCGCATCAGGGCTTCAATCACAGCCCCGCTGCTGTAGCCTGCAAATATGGCTTCGCTCTTTGTCAATTGCCTTGCTCTGAAAGCACTGCTCCTGTCATCAACTTTTACAAACCGGTCGATGGTGTCAAACTCCACATTGGACGGA
Organism: Candidatus Opimibacter skivensis; assembly: GCA_016721905.1. Classification (GTDB taxonomy): domain Bacteria; phylum Bacteroidota; class Bacteroidia; order Chitinophagales; family Saprospiraceae; genus Opimibacter; species Opimibacter skivensis. Next base: position 48,396 of record JADKHH010000003.1, read on the forward strand.
ATGATATTTTTACCAACTCCTTCAAGCTGATAAGAGTGGATTTCACTTTTGTCAAGTATCCCTGTCTGATGAAATTTGGTCAGCACGGATCCCTCAGCATCTACACCGATTACCTTGATTGAAGGATTCTGTTCTTTCAGGTACTTGCCTGCACCTGAGATAGTACCGCCGGTTCCCACGGTAGCTAGATAGTGGGTGATCAATCCTCCGGTTTGATTCCATAGCTCTGGTCCGGTACTATGATAATGCGCGTCAACATTTGTATGGTTATAATACTGGTTGACGTAGAATGAATTTGGTATTTCCCTGGCAAGACGCTCCGCCTGGCTATAGTATGATTGCGGGTCATCCGAAGGAACGTGATTAGGGCAGACCAACACTTCGGCACCCAGTGCTTTTAACTGGGCGATTTTCTCTTCTGCGCTTTTATCCGTAGTCGTGAGGATACAGTTATAGCCTTTGACAATGCATGCCATAGCCACCGAAAAGCCCGTATTGCCTGAAGTGGATTCGATAATGGTACCTCCCGGTTTGATGAGCCCGTTTTTTCAGCGGCCTCAATGACGGCCATACCGATACGGTCTTTTGCACTCAGTCCCGGATTAAAGGATTCAAGTTTCGCGAGCACAAGGCAACCAGCAAGTTTTGACAGGCCATGAAGTTTAACCATAGGTGTATTGCCTACAGTCTGCATGATGTTGTCATGCCATTGGGGCTTCAGATGTGATGATTCTTGGGTCATAGAATATCGCTTTCTGTTACCATAACCCTTCACCAGGTCATGGGCAACAAAGATACAAAGTCATTTGGGTTGACGAAATGAGCGACCTTAAATGGACATCATCTAAGGGTGCACAATCTTTAAGTATATGGTATTCAAATGATTAGATCCAATTTTAACTCAAAAGTTGCTTGTCCATTGGGTGAAGGACCACCAGTATAGAAAAGGGCCTTTTGCGGAAGAAGCCATTGAACGGGCAAGCAAGTTACCTACTCAAAATAAAAAAGCCGGCTTTAGACCGGCTTTTTATAAATCTGGTATATCCCGGATCGATTAGTCTTTCGAAGAGGATGATGTTTTAACAGCTTTTCCGCTGGTTGTTGTTGATGTTGTGGTCGCTGTAGTTTTGCCAGCACAGCAGGATTTACCATTTGAACCGCTTGTAGACGTTGCAGATGATTTACCAGCACAGCAGGATTTACCATTTGCAGAAGTACCTTTCGTTCCGCAATCCTTACCGCCTTCCATTTTCATCGGAGACACATTAACAAAAGTGTTAGTTGCCGCATCGTAATTTACATCTACGTAGGAAACGGTGCCACTACCTGCACATGTTTCTTTCCTTACATAAGATACAGTTCCGGTCACAGGACATGTCTTTGTTTCAATGGATGAATCCATAGAAGCAAGTTTAGCAGCGGCATCAGAGCCACCTGTAGTAGCAACAGAAGCGGATTTGCCTTCGCAGGAAGATACGCCAGCTGCTGGTTTAGCAGTGCAGGATTTACTGCAGGCTGATTTCTGAGCCTGAACTCCTACTGCCATCACAGAGAAGAGGAAAAGGGAAAAAAGGACTTTTTTCATTGTATACAGTTTTTTTAAGTTATTTATTCTAATCTAAACCAAAGATAATGCCTCCTTGGTATTGTAAACAGGTTAATTTTCTACTTTCGGTTTAACTTAACAGTATTTTAACGCCAATCGGACGACAATGTTCTACAAATCCTTGATTATTCCGGCCATCTTGTCGGTTGGTATCCTTATTTCCTGCAGTACAGCCAAGGAGTATCCAGGCAAGTTCTCTGGCCAGGAGCTTCATTTTGGGCAGGGTGGGGGCTTTACGGGAGCAGTCACTTATTTTGTCTTGCTGGATGATGGCCGTTTATACCAAAGGGCAATGCAGGATAGTTCCTACACCCTCCTGGATACCTGGGATGATAATTTCGTAAAGCAAATGTTCAATAATTACAAGTCATTTGGATTGGATAAGGTTACTTTTTATGAACCGGGGGATATGTACTACTTTATCCAGCACAAATCAGGAGACTCACCAATGCACAGGATCGCCTGGGGCAGGCCCGGCACCGAACCAGATGAGATCATCGTCCGTTACTATAACTTGCTGTATAAATCAACAAAATCAAAATCATGAGAACTTTAGCCACTATCATGCTCTCCTTCGGATTGTTTGCTGGCCTCACAGCCCAGACGCCGATGAAGCAAATTCCAAACAAACCTTTTGTTGAACCAAAGCCACTTCAGATCAAAACGACACCTGCGATCAATTCAGGGTCTAATCGACTTGGTGGCCAATGGCATCCAGGTACATTGAGTTATGTGAAATCAAAAGACGAAGCAGTCAGATCTGTTAAAGTCGCTACATCAGGCAGTTTTTGGATAGACCTGGCTCCAAATGAACTTTGGTCATCCCGCAGCACAATCAAAAATCTGCTTGAAAAAATTCTTCCGGTCGAAATTCAGAGTGAGCCATGGGCCATGGACTGGAATGTAGTATCCGAACAGACAGATGCTCAGCGAATCACCCATGTCAGGGTTCAGCAAACACTTGCCGGTGCCCCGATTCACGGACAGGACATGGTACTCCACATTGACAAGGGAAGCCTTAGGGACCTGAATGGATTTGCATGGACTGGAAAACTGCCAGCTAAATTGCCCGCACCTGCTCCTGCAAAGGATGCCATCGGAGCAGCGAAAAATTATCTTCAGGGAAAGGATGTCAAATTCCAGGACAAAGCCCTGTTTGAAGGAATTCAACATCCAGATGATCAGGCACAATTAGTTTGGTATCCATCTAACGGAAAATTGGTCCTTGCATACGAAATTGATATGCACCCAAATGTGATGGATCATTGGACTCTATTTGTCGAAGCCACCACATTTGAGGTACTGGAAGCATATTCTGAGTTGTGCGCTATAGCTCCGCTTCAGTTATATGATTTGTCATCCTTTAAAGGTTGTAAGGAAGAAGCCGATCATGCAAAAGGTTTTGAAATGGGCGAAATGCCCGCGGTCGTTGCAGATGGAGCAACCGTTGTCACTGACCAGGACCTGAAAGGCTCTAATCGCACGGTCAATGGATATCTTGTCGGTTCTAACTTTTTCATGATTGATGCCAGCAGGCCAGGTATGTACTTGCCTAATCAATCAGTGATGCCAAATGAACCGTCAGGAGTTATCTGGACAGTTGATGCGCAAAACGGATCACCGCAACAAACGAATTTTGAAATCGTCCATGTTACTAACACAACGAATAACTGGAAGAACCTCGAAGTTTCAGCTCATTACAATGGCGGCGAAGCCTATGAATATTTCAGGCAAAAGTTTGGCAGGAACTCTATCAATGGTAGCGGTGGTAATATCATCTCCATCATCAATGTAACCGATCAGAATGACAATGATATGGACAATGCATTCTGGAATGGCGCTGCTATTTTCTATGGGAATGGCGATGTCGCATTTCAACCTCTTGCAAAGGGGCTCGATGTGGCTGGCCATGAAATGTCTCATGGGGTGATTCAACACACCGCAAATCTCGAGTATGTCGGCCAATCTGGAGCTTTGAATGAATCATATGCTGATATTTTCGGAGCGATGATCGATAGGGATGATTGGCAAATCGGAGAAGATGTCGTAAACATTGCTGTATTTCCAACAGGAACGATGCGTGATATGGCCAATCCCAATAACGGTGGGTCAAGCCTGAACGACAGAGGCTGGCAACCGAAACATATGAATGAGTTTCAGAATCTCCCTGAAACACCGGAAGGTGATAATGGCGGGGTGCATGTCAATAGCGGAATCGCTAACAAAGCATTTTTCAATCTGGCTTCCTCCGTTGGAAAAGAAAAGGCTGAACAGATTTATTACAAAGCCCTCACCGACTATCTGGTCAAATCATCCCAGTTTGTAGATATGCGCAACGCAGCCGAAAAAGCAGCTACTGATCTGCATGGCGCCAATAGCACTGAAGTGATAGCAGTGCGAAATGCTTTTGCAGGCGTTGGCATAGGCGCAGGTGCAGGTGAGGATTACGAAGAGGATATTGAAGTCAATGGTGGAGATGATTTCATCCTGGCTACGGATGAGCAACAGTCCGATCTGTATTGGATTCCACCAGGCAACCCAAATCAATTTGTCAAGATGAATGTGCCAAAGCCGTTTAGCAGACCGAGTTTTACAGATGATGGTACGGCATGCGTCTATGTTGATCAGAATGGGGATATGATCGTGATCTCTTTTGATTGGTCTCAGGGATTGAGTTATCAGGATGGTTTTCTGGAAGATAACCCACAAGGTATTTGGAGAAATGTAGTGGTGTCAAAGGATGGATCGAAAATCGCCTACACCACCAGCAATCAGCGAAATGAAATCTTTGTCTATGATTTTCCTTCAGGGGCCAATGATGTTTTTGTCCTTTTTAATCCAACCACCGCTTCAGGCGGCGCCAACACCGGTGATGTGTTGTATCCGGATGTGATGGAGTGGGATTATTCAGGAGAATATATCATGTATGACGCCCTCAGTAGGATTGAAAGTTCTTTTGGCAATGGTATTGAATACTGGGATATTTCATTCCTCGAAGCTTGGAATAATGACACTGAATCGTTAGGATCCGGACAGATCGGCAAACTCTTTTCCGCTTTGCCTGAAAATATCAGTATTGGAAACGCTTCATTCTCTAAAAACTCCCCTTACATTATTGCATTTGATTACCTGGAAACCTATACAGACATTTTCGGACAGGAACAGACAGACTATACCATTCTGGCGGCCAATATTGAGTCAGGAGAAATCAATGAAATTTATCAGAACACAACTTTAGGCTATCCGAATTATTCCAGACTCGATGACAAAATCCTCTTTACCTACGACGATTTCGGCACCTTGCTACTGGCTACCATTGATTTGCAAAACAGCAACAAAACGCTTCCTGTACCAGGGACAGACGTAGTGCTGATCAACCAGGCACAGAAAGGGGTTTGGTTTACGACCGGCAACCGCGATTTTACAGCCACAGAAGATATTTCAGCAAATACCAGGAGGCTCAGGGTAACACCGCAACCAGCTGAAGAATCCATAACAGTCTCATGTGAATCACTGACTGGTAATTTAGCCTATACCATATTTGATTTGACAGGAAGAAGCTTGACGTATGGTAATCTTTCTCAGGATAAGATAATCACAACAGGCAATCTCATGTCGGGAACATATCTGCTCCAACTTAAATCCGAAAGCGGTGAAACCCTGAATACCAAATTTGTAAAGCAATAAATTAGCTTGACTCAGAAAATTCTCGTCATACGATTCAGTTCGATTGGCGATATCGTATTGACGACACCTGTCATCAGGACATTACACAAGCAGTTGGGTGCTGAAGTTCACTTTTTGACGAAGTCAACTTTTGCACCCATACTGCACTCTAATCCGCATGTAGCAAGGGTCATAACGCTTACTGATGAATTTGATGACATGCTCAGTGCACTGAGAAGCGAGCAGTATGATCACATCATTGATCTGCATCATAACATCCGGACGAAGCGTATCAAAATCGCATTAGCAAGGCCATCGACTGCGTTTAAAAAGCTTAATTTTCAGAAATGGCTTCTTGTTCGCTTCGGAATCAACCGCCTTCCGGATACCCATATTGTCGACAGATACCTGGCTGCAGGAGTTTCGCTCGGAATCAAGAGAGATGGAAAGGGTCTCGATCTGTATATTCCACCTGAAAAGGAAATTGATATCCGTACAACTTTCGGAACCGATCCGGGGACATATGCGGCTATAGTCATCGGAGCAGCTCATCAGACTAAATGCCTGACAACGGATCAACTCATAAGGTTGTGCAATAGTATAGGAAGGCCTGTCATCTTGTTGGGTGGAAAAGATGAAATGACAAAAGCTCAGGCCATCATCAAGGCTGCAACTTCGGAAAGAGTAAGTGATGCCTCAGGAAGATTTGACATCCTGCAATCCGCCTCGATCATCAGGCAAGCCGGTGTCGTGATCACGCATGATACAGGGCTCATGCATATTGCAGCTGCATTACAGAAACCCCAGGTGGTGATTTGGGGAAATACGATTCCGGAGTTCGGAATGTATCCTTATTATGGTGATGACAAAACCAGATGGATCAGTATCGAACAGAAGGGTTTGCAATGCAGGCCTTGCAGTAAGTTAGGTTTCCCGGAATGCCCGAAAGGACATTTTAAATGTATCCTTGGACACGATATTGATAGTATAGCTGCTGCGGCTGAAGAAATCTTTTCAGGCGTCAACGGTTCTTCTCATAGCGAATAGCACCGCCCATCATAGTCAGCAATACGGATGTTTCCGGGATGCTGTCTTCCGGACATGTCAATAGATTTTGCGACAACAATACAAGATCTGCCCATTTACCAGGTTCAAGGCTGCCCTTGATATCTTCTTCAAATCCGGCGAAGGCATTTCCCAACGTATATGAATACAGGGCTTCTTCCCGGGTCATGGCCTGCTCATGATAGAACTCCTGACCGTTGTCTAATCGCTTTCGCGTCACCGAAGCGTAATAGTTTGGGATTGGATCAACGCGCTCTACCGGTGCGTCTGTTCCATTTGCAATGATCACCCCCAGGTCAAGCAGACTCCGCCACGCATAAGCTCCTTCGCTTGACCTTTTCTCACCCAGCCGCTTAACCACAAAAGGAGCATCGGACGTGCAGTGAATCCCTTGCATGGAAGCGATGATTCCGAGTTGTTTAAATCGCGGCATATCCGCAGGATTTAAATGCTGGGCATGTTCTATACGCCATCGGAGATCTTGTTTTTCAGGATGCGCTTTAATTTCTTTTTCATAGACATTGATGACTTCACGGTTGCCTCTGTCACCGATGGCGTGTACACACATTTGCATCCCTTTGTTCATGGCCAGCTGAGCCATAAGGTCGATTTCTTCTATGGACGTAGTGTTTTGACCAACGAAGCCCGGATTGTCAGTATAAGGTTCTAGGAGCCAGGCACCATAAGAGCCTAATGCACCATCCATAGCAGCCTTAATCGCCCTGCAAGTAAACAGGTCCTTGCCAGCCCTGATAATCGGAAAGCCATCCATATGGTCTTTGATTTCATCATAAGGTTTTCTCAGCATGACCCATAGCCGAAGGTTGAGGCTGTCTTGTTCGGCGAGAGATTGATAGCGTTCTATTTCTTCAAAAGTCGAGCCTGCATCCTGGAAGGAGGTTATACCATAGCTAAGGCAATGTGATTGTGCCAGCGAGATGGCTTGATACCACCTGTTGACGCGTTCTTCTGCAGGAAGTTTATCATCTATTTCCTGATATACTTTCCAGATCAGGTTCATGGCATTTTCTTCAAAGACACCAATGCTGTTGCCAGCACCATCCCGCAATATCCTGCCACCGGAGGGATCAGGTGTTTCCTTAGTAATTCCCGCTGCTTCCATGGCCGCCATATTGGCAAATAAGGCGTGACCACTCGCATGAAACAGCATGACAGGATGTTGTGATGAAACCGCAGATAACAGGTCATGTTTAGGATAGCCATTTACGTTATTTTCAACAGGGGTCATCCATTTTTCCTGATGCCATCCTCTACCAATAATCCATTCACCTGGATTAGACTTTTGTGCCCTCACCGCCACGCTATCCACGATTTCCTGCCAGCTTTTGGTCGCCAGTAGATCAAGCTGCATGAGGTTTTCGCCCAAACCACTGAAATGGCCATGACCTTCAATAAAACCAGGCATCAAAAATGCTCCTGAGCAATCCCTTGTCTCCCCGGATCGACTTTCCCAGATTTTAAGAATTTCTTGAGTTGGCCCGAGGGTTACTATTTTCCCTCCGTGGATGACAATGGCCCCATTCGGAATGGGATCACCTGTTACCGGATAGATATAGGCATTATACAGGATGAGATCCGCAACCTTTTCATCCACATTTGCATTGGGTTTGCAGGAAGTGAGCGTCATCATCATCGCACACCATAGAGCGTAAAAGAGAAAAGTCAGGTTATTTTGCATCTTTAATTCGTTATTGACATTTTGGCTATGAGCGGTGCGGTCCAGGTGCTTGCTGCTAGATCAAAATTTGGAAATTGCACGAAACGGCCAAATATAAACACCAATTCACTATGAGCCAGTACGATTATACCACACTGACCGGGAAATTTGAATCCTATCTATCTTCCCATCAGCCATATGGATCGCCCGACACTTTATACGAGCCTATCCGCTACATCAATGAACTCGGTGGAAAACGGATCAGGCCTGTACTGCTTTTGATGGCATACAACCTCTGGCACGATGATATCACACCGGCATTGCCTGCCGCTCTTGCTGTAGAGTATTTTCACAATTTCAGCCTGATGCACGATGATATCATGGATGAGGCGCCTACCCGGAGGGGGAAGCAGACAGTGCACACCTATTTTGGTCGAAACAATGCCATTTTAAGTGGAGATGCGATGTTGATTCGTTGTTTTGATCTGTTACTGGAAGCAGGTAAGCAAAAAGGTGCTGCTGTTGATTTGTGCTCATTGATGTGTAAGGCTGCACTTGAAATATGTGAAGGACAACAGATGGATATGGATTTTGAATCACTGGCTTCACCAACCGAAAGCGAATACCTCGAAATGATCCGAAAGAAGACAGCCTGCCTGCTTGGCACAAGTTTACAGATGGGTGCTATCCTCGCTGGCGCAGACCACCAGGATGCAAAGGCGTTATATGATTTTGGTGAAAAAATCGGTTTAGGCTTCCAGGTCCAGGACGATTATCTGGATGTTTTCGGTGATGCTAATCTTACCGGAAAGCAGAAGGGGGGTGATATCCTGAGGGGTAAGAAGAACTTTATCTACGTCCATACCTGCAATACATTATCACCTCAGGAGCAAAAGGAATTTGTCCAATCCTACATCAATGCAGCAAGCGAACAGGATGCCGACCCGGTATTGGAGTTGTATGTAAAACAAAATGTTGGCAGCTATATCGAAAAAGTGCAGGCTGCTTATGTGGAAAAAGGTCTGGCTGATCTGGGTGATTTGCAGATGGAAGGAACTATGCCACTGAAAAATCTGGCCATCAGCCTCATGTCGCGGCATTATTGACTTAGTTTTTTCCTGTTCACATACCCCGGATGCGATTGTAACAAAAGTAGCCGACCATGATAGCCGATGACGGCACCTTTGCCTCCTCAAACGGTCATTATGGAAATAGCAGGTTATCTTTCTTCAATTATCATCGGGATTTCACTTGGCCTTATAGGTGGCGGGGGGAGCATTCTCACCGTTCCGGTATTAGTGTATCTCTTTGCGGTTGATGCTGTTGCCGCCACAGCCTATTCACTCTTCATAGTAGGATTGACCAGTGCAGTAGGCTCTGTCAGTTATTTCCAGAAAGGGCTGGTCAATGTAAAGACCGCCGTGATTTTTGGCATTCCATCCATTATTGCCGTCTTTATGACCAGGGCCTTCATTGTTCCGGCCATTCCTTCAGAGCTCTTTACGGTGGGAAATGTAGTCGCCACTAAAAGCCATATGCTGATGCTGCTCTTTGCAGTGATCATGATCGCGGCTTCCTATTCAATGATCAGAAAGGCGAAAGCTAAAGGTCCGGAACCGACAGGGCCGCAGAAATTTAATTACCCCCTCATCGTGTTAGAGGGTGCAATTGTAGGATTGATCACTGGCCTTGTAGGTGCAGGTGGTGGATTTCTGATCATCCCGGCACTCGTCGTATTGAGCAAATTGCCGATGAAGGAGGCCGTAGGAACTTCCCTGGTGATTATTGCTGCCAAATCACTGATCGGTTTTCTAGGGGAAGGCAGCGAAACAGTGATCAATTGGCCGTTCCTGGCGACAGTTTCCATCTTCGCGATTATTGGTATTTTTATCGGGATGTCCCTGTCAAAGCGAATAGATGGCGAAAAACTTAAACCAGCCTTCGGTTGGTTTGTTTTAGTGATGGGTATCTTTATTATATTAAGAGAAACCGTTCTCCACGCCAATTGAGATTTGTAACCAAAGTAACACTTGGGGCAAATAAAAGCCACCAACTTTGTATCGTATCAAAAACAAAAAGCATAAAAAATGAATGTAGAGCAAATTTATACCGGTTGCCTTGCACAGGGAGCTTATTATATCACCTCCAATGGGGAAGCTGCAATTGTAGATCCGTTACGTGAAGTACAACCATACCTGGAACGCCTGGAAAGAGATGGCGTCAAACTCAAATATATCTTTGAAACCCATTTCCATGCGGATTTTGTTTCCGGTCACCTTGATCTGAGCAAAAAAACCGGAGCACCGATTGTTTACGGACCCACGGCTAAGCCATCATTTGATTTTATCCTTGCTTCAGACGGACAGGAGTTTAAAGTCGGAGACGTCACTATCAAGGTGCTACACACCCCGGGACATACGATGGAGAGCGCAACTTTTTTGTTGAAGGACGAAAAAGGAAAGGATTACGCCATATTTAGCGGCGACACACTGTTTATCGGAGATGTGGGAAGGCCAGACCTGGCGCAAAAAGCAGCCAGTATGACGATGGAGCAACTCGCTGGCACGCTGTACCATTCTCTTCGTGATAAAATCATGACTCTGGCAGACGATGTAATTGTTTATCCTGCTCATGGTGCTGGAAGTGCCTGTGGTAAGAATATGAGTAAAGAAACAGTGTCCACTATCGGTAATCAAAAGCAGTTTAATTATGCGTTGAGAGCCAATATGACAGAAGCTGAATTTGTTAAAGAAGTGACAGATGGGCTACTGCCGCCTCCTGCATATTTCGGTATGAATGTAGCCATGAACAAGCAGGGTTACGAAAGTTTTGACACGGTACTCAACAACGGTATGCGCGCTTTAACAGCTAAAGAGTTTGAAGTGGCGGCTGAAGAATCAGGTGCCTTATTGCTCGATACGCGTAACAATGCCGAGGTAGCCAAAGGGTATATTCCTCAGTCAATCAATATCGCGCTGAACGGAGAATTCGCACCATGGGTAGGTGCACTGATCGTGGATGTAAAACAGCCGATTCTATTGATTGCAGAAGAAGGAAAGGAAGCAGAGACGGTAACCCGATTGAGCCGTGTTGGATTTGATAATGTACTGGGTCATCTCAAAGGTGGTTTTGAAAGTTGGGCAAAGGCTGGACTCGAAGTGGATACCATCAAGCGAATCTCTGCGGAAGAGTTTGCTGCTAAGGTGAAGATTGGCAAAGATGTCGTCGTGGATGTCAGAAAGGAAAGCGAATATGCAGCCGAGCATCTTGAAGATGCGTATAGCAAGCCGCTGGCGTATATCAACGAATGGGTCAAGGATGTCAATCCAAATGAACATTTCTATATGCATTGTGCCGGAGGTTATCGAAGTATGATTGCGGCGAGTATACTCCAGGCCCGGGGCTACAGGAATTTTACAGAAGTAGATGGTGGATTCAATGCGATTTCAAAAACAAACCTGCCAAAGACAGATTATATCTGTCAGAGCAAAGTGTTGAAATAGGATTCTCCCTGTATCATTAAGTATTAAATCAGCAAGGTTGCCTTTACATGTAAGGTAACCTTGCTGATTATTATGCGAAAAGTAAAGTGTAAAACAGATTAATGTATGTTGGATATTTTAAAGAACCCTTGGCCCTGGTATGTGGCCGGGCCCCTGATCGGACTCACTGTTCCTGTGCTATTGATTATCGGGAATAAAGCCTTCGGTATTTCCTCTTCATTGCGTCACATCTGTGCCGCCTGTATCCCGGCTAATATTCCATTTTTCAAATACGAGTGGAAGAAAGAAATCTGGAATCTGTTTTTTGTTGGAGGTATTCTCTTAGGCGGTTTTCTGGCAATGAGCTTGCTGGCGAATCCAAACCCAGTGGAGATTCATCCAAATCTGGCTTCCGAATTGTCAACGTACGGCATTACCAATTTTGAATCCATGGTGCCAGTGGACGTATTCAATTGGTCAACATTATTGACCCTTAAGGGATTTATCATTATGGTATTTGGAGGCTTCCTGATTGGTTTTGGTACCCGGTATGCCGGAGGATGTACCAGCGGTCATGCCATTATGGGACTTTCAACATTGCAATGGCCTTCCCTGATCGCTACCTGCTGTTTTATGGTCGGTGGCATCATCATGGCAAACTGGATTCTTCCTGTAATTCTTTCCCTTTAAAATCACCACAACATGCAAGACATTAAAACAGAGAATAGGCTGAATGACGGGATAGAAACCGCTGAAGAATTTGAAGTAAGATCCCTTGATGCCATGTGTATCAATGAGAGCCACCTGACGCACAAGTGGTACCATAATCTGAAATACATGGTGGTAGGTATTGCTTTCGGCATTGTCTTTATCAAAGCCGAGATCATTAGTTGGTTCCGGATTCAGGAAATGTTCCGCTTCCAGTCATTCCACATGTTTGGAGTGATCGGGAGCGCAGTGATGGTCGGAGTGATTTCTGTCTTGCTGATTAAGAAGATGAACATCAAAACGATTTATGGTGAAGTCATCGAATTTCATCCGAAGCAGTTTAATAAAGGACAGATTTATGGAGGATTGCTGTTTGGCTTTGGTTGGGCTATTACAGGGGCTTGCCCGGGTCCTTTGTTTGCGCTGGTGGGTTCTGGCGCCACTGTCATAGCGGTTACTTTATTAAGTGCGATTGCTGGAACTTGGACATATGGATATATGAGAGAAAAATTACCTCACTAGCACCATCATACGGAGACGCTATATGGATCAGCAACAGGAACGGGTAGATGGAATTGCAAGGGCAATAATCCAACTGAAATCACTGCTCATTTTTATACTTGCGGCTTTGATCCTGACACCCGTGGGTTTGTTTTATGGAGATGATATTACCGGAGCAATACAAAGAGAGCTTGCAACTAAACGGCAACCTGTGGTCATCAGGGAAGATTTACCAAAAGAAATATTTTGGTCTGCACCTGATCCTTCAGACATTCAGGATATTAAGCTGAAGGCCCGGATAGCGTATGGAAAGGAGCTGGTAGCCCACACCGCTAAATATCTTGGCCCTAAAGGTATGGTCATGCAGCTCAGTAATGGCATGAATTGTCAGAATTGCCACCTGGAAGCAGGGACGAGAACATTTGGAAATAATTATGCCGCAGTCGCATCGACATATCCAAAGTTTAGGGCAAGAAGCGGCACATCTGAGGATCTGTACAAACGGATCAATGATTGTTTCGAGCGCAGTCTGAATGGTAAGGCGCTGGATACCGCAAGTAATGAGATGCAGGCACTCAAAGCATATATTACTTTTGTAGGGTCGAATGTTGCCAAAGGTGACAAACCCAATGGAGCAGGACTAAAGGAACTTTCCTATATGGATCGTGAGGCTGACCCCGAAAAAGGTAAAATAGTTTACCAGGCCAAATGTGTGTCCTGCCACCAGGCTAATGGTCAGGGCCAGTTTTCTTTAGATGGATCAGAGTATACATATCCTCCCTTGTGGGGAATTCATAGTTATAATGATGGAGCCGGCTTGTACCGCATTTCCAATTTCGCAAAATATGTCAAATACAACATGCCCCAGGGGGTCTTCCATACGAACCCACTTCTAACAGATGAAGAATCCTGGGATGTGGCAGCCTATGTCAATTCGCAAGACAGGCCGCATATACATGTGCCAAAGGACTGGCCTGATATCGCAAAGAAACCTGTAGATCACCCCTTTGGACCGTACGCAGATTCTTTTACTGAAAGGCAACACAAGTTTGGGCCATTTAAGCCCATCCTTGCAGAGCAGAAAATTTCTCCACCAACAGCGCAAAAGTAAGATGACAAATAACAGAAGATCATTTCTTAAAAAAATAGGTGCAGCAGGTACTGTAGCAGGAGTCTCATCCCTGACCCCATTATTGGCCAACGCACTCCCTTCCGAAATGACAAACAGTAATACAGCTTTTGAGAAGGATAAAACATATACTCTAGATATACTTCAGACTACCGACGTTCATTGCCAGGTTCATCCGCATGATGAACTATTCTGGGAAAATGACAAAGCAGTTTTTCGAAGGACAGGCGGTTATCCGCAGATGGCCACCTATTTTAAAAAAGCAAGAAAATCAAATTCAGATACATTTATCATCGACACCGGTGACATGTTTCAGGGTAGTGAACTTTCAGTCAAGACTACCGGTAAGGCACTGGTTCCAGTTTTAAACCAGTTAGGTTACGATTTATACCTGCCAGGTAACTGGGAGGTCATCTATGGAAAGCGTAACATGCAGACTTTGTTGGGCGCACTGGATGCCCCAAAAGTGTGCGCCAATATGTATCATGACTTGGGAGATGGTAAAAGAGGTGAGCTGATTTTTCTACCTTATTACATCTGGAATGTCCGCGGTGTTAAAATCGGATTCCTGGGCTATACTGATCCGTTGGTTCCGATACGGCAATCTCCTAATTACAGCAAGGGTATTTTGTATACCCCCGCTGAAGAGAACCTTGCTCATTATGTTTCAGTCCTGAAGGAAGACGAACGTTGTGATTACGTGATCGTCATTGCGCATCTGGGTTTATCCCAGCAGATATATCTTGCTAATCTTCCCCAATGTGAAGGCGTTGATTATATCCTTGGAGGTGATACACATGAACGCGTCAGAGAACCCATACAATGCAAATACGCGAAAGTCGTCGAGCCCGGCGCCTTTGGTTCTTTCGTCGGTAGCCTGAAACTCACAGTGGTGAATGGTAAGATCACAAAAGATACCTATGAACTCGTTGAGGTTCGCGCAGACGATTTAAAAGCCGACAAGGACATGATCTCGCTGATCGAATCCAACGAAGATCCATTTGATGAAGAGATAAACAAGGTTGTTGGTTATAGCACCATACCTTTGTATCGATACTTCGTGATTGAGAATACAATTGATACACTGATCCTTGATGCACTTGCATGGCGGGTGCCTGAAGTGGATGTTGTGCTGTCCAATGGTTTTAGGTTTTGTCCGCCCAGATCCACACCTGATCAGACCGGAAAAATTCCTATTACAGAAGGATTTATTTTTGATATGCTTCCTGTCGATAGTTATGTGCGCAAAGCAAAAGCTACAGGTACCCAGATCAAAGAATGGCTCGAAAAGGAACTCAACAACGTCTTTGCGAAAAATGCCGCGGAGAGATTTGGGGGCTGGGTTGTTAAGTTCAAGGGAATGGAAATCACCTTCAACGCTTTTGGTGAAAAGGGAAAGCGCGTTCAAAGTGTAATGATTGGCGATCTGCCCCTTGATCCTGAAAGATTATACACTATTTCAGCATGTGAGCGGGATGGTGACCCCGCAGATATGCTTTGCAGAATCAAAGGTGTGAAGGACGCAGTCAATACGCCATTCACTTTGCATGAAGTGATGAGAAGTTATTTGAAAGCCAACAGCCCGGTAACTCCGACACCACCCATGGCAGCAAAAATATTAGATGGACCACAGTCACTGCTCACACAAGTGACCGGGGTTAATTATTCATTTCGCTAAATCTATACCAATGAAAAATTACTTTCTGTTGACTGCCTTGATGCTGATGTCGGGATTGATTTTCGCTCAAAATGAATCATCAGATGTTGACCTGGCACAGCATAAAATTGTTTTCCAGTTAACCTCCGGAGACACCAATGTGCACAAAATGCTTGTACGCCAGTTAGGCAACGTATTGACTGCCGCGCCAAATTCAAAAATTGAAGTGGTTTGTCATGGCCCGGGTATAACCATGCTCACCACCAGGCAGACCATCGTCCATCCCAAAGTCATTGAGCTGAAAGGAAAAGGGATAGACTTTGTTGTTTGCGAGAACACCCTCAAAGAAAAAAAGGTCACCAAAGAAGAAATCATACCTGAGGCTGCTTTTGTAAAAGCCGGTATTATAGAAATTGTTAAAAAACAAGAAGAAGGCTGGAGTTATATACGCGCTGGCCAGTAATACCGCTTCTTTTATTCTCTACCTATGAATCTTCGGATTTTAATATTCTTATGCTGGAGTATCTGGCCCTCTTTTGTTTTTGGTCAGCACCAGGAAGTGAGTGAAGACCCGCTGCCTTATAAAGGAAAAGTAAATGCTGAAAAGGACTCCTTGTCCATACTCTCTGCCTTCAGGCATGGCAAGGTAAATGGCCACTTCAGGTATTTCTTTATGGCCACCAATAACACCAGGGATCTGAGTGATTATTTTGCAAACGCAGCAGGTGGTGGTATTCGATTCGAAACAGCTTCCTTTTATGGTTTTCGGTTTGCAGTCGGCGGCTCTTATGTATTTAATATCGCTTCCTCAGATCTCTCGATTCCCGATTCAACTACCGGTACGTACAGCAGGTATGAGTTGGGGCTGTTTGATGTTGACGACCCGGAGACAACCACAGGCCTTGATCGCCTCGAAGAATTATATCTATCATATACCTGGAGCAATTCACAGATATTGTTCGGTCGCCAGTTTATCAACACTCCTTTTATCAATCTTCAGGATGGCCGTATGCGTCCGGGTGCTGTTGAAGGTATCGTCCTTCGCTTCAGGGAATGGGAGCATTTCAGTATCGAGTCAGGGTTGTTGTACGCCATGTCTCCACGATCTACTGACCAATGGTATCGGGTCGAAAACAGTATAGGATTATACTCATCCGGGGTCAATCCCGATGGTTCAAAATCGGACTATCTGGGTCACGTCAATACCGCAGGCATAGGATATATAGGAATCGTGGCTAAATGGAGGGAAAAATACTCGCTGCATGGGTGGGATGTCATCGTGGATAATGTGATGAATACAGCACTCCTCCAGGTTGATCTTTCTCAAAAGTTGAGCAATAAGGATCAACTCGTATTCTCTGCTCAAGTGATTCGACAGGATGGTGTTGGTAACGGAGGAAATGAGGAGACCGATAAAACATATTTTCCAGAGAATGGAAAATCAATGGCCTATGGACTGAAAGTTGGTTATAAATCCGGTAAGATCGAAACATCCCTCAATTATAGCAGGATCACTGCTGACGGCAGATACCTGATGCCAAGAGAGTGGGGCAGGGATCCACTATTTACCTTTCTTCCACGTGAACGCAACGAAGGCTTTGGTGACGTACATGCCATCTTGGGAAAGATAAATTATACACTCGTTCCTGAGCGATTTACATTGGGACTTGGGCTTGGCCATTATCAACTCCCGGATGTCAAAAACACAAGGCTCAACAAATATGGTATGCCCTCCTACATGCAAGCTAACCTGGAAATCCGCTATTTTTTTTCCGGCCTTCTTGAAGGTCTTGATGTCCAATACCTCCTTGCCTCAAAATTCAACGCAGGCGAAACCTACTCCAATGACAAGTACGTCATCAACAAAGTAGAGATGCAGGTACATAACCTCGTGCTCAATTTCCACTTCTAAGACTGCCGCTCGTTTAAGTCTCTGACTTAAATGCAATAATACCGTTCGTTCAAGTCTCTGACTTGAATGCAAGAGCGCGTTCGGGTGGGGGGTGTTTTTGCGCTTCCGCGCGCGGGGGCCTCGCCTGCTCGTTTTAGTCTCTGACTTGAATGCAAGATGACCGTTCGTTCAAGTCTCTGACTTGAATGCTATATGCTTTGCGTCTCCCGACGCTAGAGCAGAATCTTCCTCCTCTACCGCTCGTCTGCTCGTTTAAGCTGCGGTCGCTTGATGCATATGCTTTGCGTCTCCCGACGCTAGAGCAGAATCATCCACCACTACCGCTCGTTTAAGTCTCTGACTTAAATGCTATATGCTTTGCGTCTCTTGACGCTAGAGTCAAATCATCCACCACTGCCGCTCCTTTAATTGGCGCCTACTGCGCCTTCAAGCCTGTGGCATGATCTCCTTTCCTTAAATGCCATATTCTATGCATCTCCTCTTAGCTACCATAGCGTTTGCCTTAGCCTTAGCCTCCGCCTTAGCCTTATTTTCACTCACAACTGACAACTCACAACTCACTAAAATATATTTTACAATCCACCCACTCCTCATCAAATACAGTAGGATACTTCCTGTAAAAATTCAATCCCGCTTCATTCCAGTTCAGCACCTGCCATTTCACCAGCAACACTTCCTGCCGCCTGGCCTCCTCTATAAATGCTTCAAAAAGCATTTTGCCGATCCCTGCACCCCGCATGGATTCACGGACGATAAAATCCTCCAGGTATAACATCCGGCCCCGCCACGTACTGAACATGCCGCAATACAGGGCCATACCCACAATCTCATCCCCCACTTCTGCCACAAAGGCATCAAAGGCACCTTTTTGGAAATCGGCTTTGTATGATTCAGGGGAGGTCGAGACTTTATCTAACCCCCGTTCATATTCCGCAAGCTCGCGCACCAGTGAATGGATGGCTTCCATGTCACCCAATTGCGCTTTTCGAATATTTATTTTCATATATGATGATTTTCAATGCGTATCATTTTCACTAGCTGCTGATTCACTCCATCCTTCGACAGTTGAATCCTCCGTATCCCCTTTATCTGTTCACCTTTTAAACTGTTGACCTGGCCACATGGCTCCTTATACTTAAGTCTATTTCACCCGAATACAGCTTCAGCTTTTAACTTAAATGTGCCCTGTAGCCCCTCTTTTTGCTAACCCATTGAGATTTACAGGAATAAATTGGGAAGGGTATACCAAGTATCCGGGAAAATAGTCATATCTTTGCATTCGCTTTCAAAAAAGGCGTCTAAAATAATGTGTAAAAATAACGTATGCCTACTATAAATCAATTAGTTAGGAAAGGTCGCGAGCAGGTTGTTTATAAAAGCAAAGCTCGTGCATTGGATGCTTGCCCTCAGAAGAGAGGCGTGTGCACCCGTGTATATACCACTACCCCCAAGAAGCCGAATTCGGCACTGAGGAAGGTAGCGAAGGTAAGGTTGACGAATAGCATTGAGGTCATCGCCTATATTCCAGGGGAGGGCCACAACCTGCAGGAACACTCCATCGTACTCCTCAGAGGCGGTAGGGTAAAGGACCTGCCAGGTGTTCGTTACACCATCGTACGTGGAGCACTCGACACCGCAGGAGTCAACAATCGCCTGAAATCGAGATCTAAGTACGGAACAAAGAGACCTAAGAAATAGTAGATATCATACAGCATGAGGAAAAGAAAACCAAAACTGAGGGTAATCCAACCCGATCCTAGATATGGTGACCCGGTCGTAACCCGTTTCGTCAACAATCTGATGTGGCAGGGTAAGAAGAGCACAGCGTATCAGATATTCTACGACGCTATGGATCTTCTGTCTGAGAAGTCAGGTGCCAATCCGCACGAACTTTTCGGCAAAGCACTCGAAAATACAACTCCATCCGTTGAGGTCAAGAGCCGCAGGATCGGAGGTGCTACTTTCCAGATCCCTACCGAAATCAATCCTAAACGCAAAGTGGCCATCGGCATGAAGTGGTTGATCCGCTTCGCCCGCGAACGCAATGGTAAAGGAATGGCTGAAAAGCTTTCTGCCGAAGTTCTGGCAGCTAGCAAAGGTGAAGGCAATGCAGTGAAAAGAAAAGAAGACACTCACAAAATGGCAGAAGCCAACCGTGCTTTCGCCCATTTTAAATAATAACAACCCCCTAACTGTTTACATAATACAATGGCTAAGGACCTAAGATATACACGCAACATCGGCATTGCCGCTCACATCGACGCTGGGAAAACCACGACGACTGAACGTGTATTATATTATACAGGTATTTCCCATAAGATTGGCGAGGTACATGATGGCGCAGCTACCATGGACTGGATGGAGCAGGAGCAGGAGCGTGGTATCACCATCACCAGCGCAGCCACAGCTGCCCAGTGGTCATGGAAGGATGAGGATTATGAACTGAATATTATTGACACACCAGGACACGTTGACTTTACCGTTGAGGTAAACCGTTCCCTCCGTGTGCTCGATGGTCTGGTTTTCCTTTTCTGTGCGGTTTCAGGCGTTGAGCCACAGTCAGAAACGAACTGGCGCCTCGCTGATAACTATAAAGTTCCCCGGATCGGTTTCGTCAATAAGATGGACAGGTCAGGTGCTAATTTTTATGAGGTGGTAAAGGATGTCGAAACTAAACTCGGCTCCAAGGCAATTCCACTTCAGGTCCCAATTGGTGAAGAAGAAAGATTTAAAGGCGTCGTAGACCTTATCACGGGTAAAGCCATGGTATGGAACGAAGACGATATGGGTATGACCTTTACGGAAATTCCAGTACCTGCCGATCTTGTTGAAATCGTAGCAGAGTGGAGAGGTAAATTACTCGAGGCAGTTGCCGAATACGATGATACCCTTTTAGAGAAGTTTTTTGAAGATCCTGAATCTATCTCCCCTGACGAAATGCGTATCGCTATCCGCCAGGCTGTGTGCGATATGAAATTCGTACCGATGATGTGCGGTTCAGCGTTCAAGAATAAAGGCGTTCAGGCAGTATTGGATGCAGTATGCGCATTCCTCCCCAGCCCGGTCGATATCGAAGGTATCAAAGGAATCAATCCTAAGACGGACCTGGAAGAACTACGCAAGCCAAGTGTTGACGAGCCATTCGCAGCGCTTGCTTTCAAAATTGCAACTGACCCTTATGTAGGTCGTCTCGCTTTCATGCGCGTATATTCAGGTGCACTCGATGCAGGATCCTATGTACTCAATACAAGGTCAGGTAACAAAGAGCGTATCTCACGTTTGTATAAAATGCATGCCAACAAACAAAACCCGATCGACAGATTGGAGTGCGGTGATATCGCAGCGGGTGTTGGCTTTAAAGATATTCGCACAGGGGATACCCTTTGTGATGAAAACAGACCCATTATTCTGGAAAGTATGGTCTTCCCTGATCCGGTTATCGGTATCGCTGTTGAACCAAAGAGCCAGAAGGATCTTGATAAACTGGGTATGGCACTCGCCAAACTCGCTGAGGAAGATCCAACCTTCCGCGTTAAGTATGATGAAGATACCAACCAGACCATCATCTCTGGTATGGGAGAGCTTCACCTGGAGATCATTGTCGATCGCTTACGCAGGGAGTTTAAGGTTGAATGCAACGAAGGCCAGCCTCAGGTTAACTATAAAGAAGCACTTACGGTTAAAGTGGATCATACCGAAAGGTTGAAAAAACAAACCGGTGGTTCAGGTCTCTTTGCCCAGATGTCATTCGAACTCGGCCCGGCCGACGAAGAATTCCTTCAGAGCGATGAGTTCAAGAGCGGTAAAACCAAGATGCAGTTTGTCAATGGCATTTTTGGAGGATCTATTCCAAAAGAATTTTTCCCTTCCATCATCAAGGGCTTTTTAGCCATGATGGATAATGGTATTCTGGCTGGTTATAATATTGATAGCATGAAGGTCAGGATCTATGATGGTCAGACCCACGCTGTTGACTCCAAGCCGATTGCCTTTGAACTTTGTGCAAAGGAAGGTTTCCGCGAAGCTGCTAAGAAAGCTAAGCCAATCCTCCTGGAGCCTATCATGAAACTAGAGGTGGTAACACCTGACGAATATGTTGGTCCGGTTATTGGTGACCTTAACCGTCGCCGCGGATTACCAAAAGGCCAGGACAGCCGTCCTGGAGCTATAGCTATCTCCGCGGAAGTTCCGTTGTCAGAAATGTTCGGTTATGTAACCCAGTTACGTACGATCACTTCAGGCCGCGCCAGCTCAACGATGGAATTCAGCCACTATGCAGCAGTACCTAAGGGCATTGCAGACGACGTGATTGAAAAGGCGAAAGGCACAGTTAAAGTATAAGTAATAGAATAAAGCCCAAAAGAGGGTTCACTAATTATATCATTAATTTTTTTGGTCGGAAATGAATCAGAAAATCAGGATTAAACTCCGTTCTTATGACCACAACCTGGTCGATAAGTCAACGGAAAAAATCGTTAAAACTGTCCGCAATAGTGGGGCCGTAGTTACGGGCCCGATTCCGCTGCCCACCGAGAAAGAAATATTTACCGTCTTGCGTTCACCGCACGTAAATAAGAAATCTCGAGAGCAGTTCCAGTTGCGTACGCACAAACGTTTGATCGAGATTTACACTCCTACTCCTAAGACGGTAGACGCCCTCTCAAAACTCGAATTGCCGAGTGGAGTAGATATCCAGGTCAAGCTTACATAGTACTTGTTTGCAGTCAGTAACTGCAAACCGAAATGACTAATAATGGATTTTTATCCTGCCACTGGCGGGATAGAAAAATAATTATCAATTAATCAAATCATCTTACGGTGAAAGGAATAATAGGCAAAAAGGTCGGCATGACCAGCATATTTGACCAGAATGGCCGGTCTATTGCATGCACAGTAGTCCACGCACAGCCCAATGTGGTGACGCAGGTCAAGACCATGGATTCTGACGGTTATGAAGCACTTCAGCTCGCTTACGGTGACGCCAAAGTGAAGAATACCCCACAGTCCATGCAAGGTCACTTTGAAAAAGCCAACACAGCCCCAAAAAGGAAACTTGTTGAGTTCAGAAATTGTGAACTGAGCAAGAACCTCGGTGATCTCGTATCCCTCGACGAAATTTTTGTCGAAGGCGAAAAGGTTTCTGCGATCGGTACCAGCAAGGGAAAAGGTTTCCAGGGTGTTGTCAAAAGGCACCACTTCGCAGGTATCATGCAGTCCACACACGGTCAGCATAACCGGATGAGAGCCCCGGGTTCTATCGGCGCGTCTTCTTATCCTTCTAAAGTTGTGAAAGGACTCAGGATGGCTGGTCGCACGGGTGGCGAGCGCGTGAAAATGAAGAATCTCAAGGTTGCCAAATTGCTTCCTGATCAGAATCTGATCCTCATCAAAGGCAATATCCCGGGACATAACGGATCATTTATCATCATCGAAAAGTAACGGACCTATGAAGCTCGATATATTAAATTCAAAAGGCGAAAAGACAGGTCGGAGCATTGAACTGGCTGAAGAGGTATTTGGGATTAAACCAAATGACCACGTTGTATACCTTGCTGTCAAAGCATATCTCGCTAACCAGCGTCAGGGTACACACAAGACCAAAGAGCGCAGGGAAGTATGGCGTACAACCAAAAAGTTCAAGAAACAAAAAGGAACAGGTGGTGCACGTGCAGGTTCTCTCAAGAACCCAATGTTCAAAGGCGGTGGTCGCGCTTTCGGTCCAAGGCCACACGATTATGACCTCAAGGTCAATAAGAAAGTCAAATTGCTGGCCCGTCGGTCCGCATTGTCTTCAAAAGCAATGGGAGGTAACCTCATCATTGTAGAAGAAATCAAGATGGATCAACCACGTACCAAGGATTTTGTAGCGGTACTGAAGAACCTGCAGATTGACAATAACAAGGCACTCTTTGTGACCAGTGAAGCTAATACAAACCTGTACCTGTCCGGAAGAAACCTGCAGAACACAAGGTTGGTAAGAGCACAGGATCTCAATACATATGATATCCTCCGTTCACAGAAGCTCGTATTGTCTGAGCAGTCTGTAGACCTGATTACAAAATCATTGAAGTAATAATATCGCTGTCAATTTAAAGCGTAGAAAAATGAATAATAAAATAATACTTGTTAAACCCTTAATCACGGAGAAGGCTGATACCTTATCGGAGAAAAAAAGTCAATACAGTTTTATTGTTGACAAGGGTGCAAACAAAATAGAAATCGGTAAGGCCGTAGCGAAGCTATATACCGTCAATGTAGAAGCCGTAAATACCATGATCATTCCGGGTAAGCGTAAATCACGCAATACCAAGAAAGGAGTGCTCCATGGACGCAAATCTTCTTACAAGAAAGCGGTTGTCACCCTGGCAGCAGGAGAGACCATTGACTTTTTCGGAGATATTTAACAGACCTTAATTATTCAGACGTATAGAATAGGTACATCATGGCCGTAAGAAAATTTAAACCCATTAGTCCAGGAACACGCTTCAGAGTTGGTAACAGCTATGAAGAAGTGACGACTAACAAACCAGAGAAGTCTCTTCTTGAGCCAATCAAGAGAAGCGGTGGTCGGAATGCCGATGGTAAAATGACCATGCGCCACATGGGTGGTGGACACAAAAGGCGTTATCGCGTTATTGACTGGAAGCGGGATAAGGAGAATGTCATCGGTACAGTAGTATCGATTGAGTATGACCCTAACCGTACAGCTTTCATCGCGTTGATCGAATACGCTGATGGTGAGAAACGATACATCATCGCACCTCAAGGACTCAAAGTGGGTGCCAAAGTATTGGCCGGAAGCCAGGCTACACCGGATATCGGTCATGCCCTCTTCCTCAAAGATGTACCCCTGGGTTCTTCTATTCATAATGTGGAGCTCTATCCAGGACAAGGAGGCGCTATCGTACGCAGTGCAGGTACATCAGCAACGATGATGGGCCGTGAAGAGAGATATGCAGTGATAAAATTGCCTTCCGGTGAAGTGAGGAGGGTGTTACTCAACTGCAAAGCAACTATGGGTTCTGTATCTAATCCTGATCATGGTCTGACCGTGTTCGGAAAAGCAGGATCTAAGAGATGGACAGGCCGCAGACCTAGAGTCAGAGGGGTCGCCATGAACCCAGTCGATCACCCAATGGGTGGAGGTGAAGGTAAAGCTTCAGGTGGTCACCCGACTTCGAGGACAGGTATTATGGCAAAAGGCCAGAAAACGCGTAACCCGCGTGCCAACTCTTCCAAGTTGATCATCTCTCGTCGGAAATCTAAAAACAAGTCATAAGTAGTACTAACTCATCATGGCAAGATCAATAAAAAAAGGACCTTACGTATTCAATAAGCTGATGGCCAAAATCGAAAAAGCCAACTCAGCCAGCCGTAAATCTGTCATTAAGACATGGTCGCGTGCATCCATGATCATCCCTGATATGGTTGGTCATACGATTGCTGTACATAATGGAAAAACATTTATCCCTGTTTTTGTAACGGAAAACATGGTAGGACACAAACTTGGGGAGTTTGCCCCAACTAGGACCTTCCGTGGCCATGCCGGAAACAGGAAGTAATAACATTCGAAGACGTATTAAAATAGATATCATACATGGAAGCTGTTGCTAAACTCAGAAACTGCCCGCTGTCTGCCCGGAAGATGAGACTGGTCGCTGACCTGGTGAGGGGTAAGAAGGTAGAGGATGCAGTCAATATCCTGAAGTTCACAAACAAGGAAGCTGCAGGATGGCTCGAGAAGCTCGTGCTGTCCGCGGTCACCAACTGGGAGAATAAAACCAATGGTGCTCAGGACGTAGATCAACACGATCTGTTTATCAAAACGCTCATGGTGGATGATGCGGGACACATCAAGCGTATTCGCCCTGCTCCGCAAGGCCGTGCGCACCGGATCCGCAAACACAGTAACCACGTCACAGTGATCATTGAAAACAGGATACCCTTCGACGGTGAGAAAACCACCGGTGACGAAGAAGAATAATTAAGGACGAATACAGCATCATCAATAGAATAATATAATTTAAGATTCTAATGGGTCAAAAAACAAATCCGATTGGCAATAGACTGGGAATCATCCGCGGATGGGAGTCTAATTGGTATGGAGGACATGACTACGCCGAGAAGGTGATTCAGGATGAGAAAATCCGGATATATCTACAGGCGAGGATTGAAAAAGGCGGTATTGCGCACATGGTGATCGAGCGTACACTCAAGCGCGTGACGGTGACAATCCAGACATCCCGCCCCGGTATCATTATCGGTAAAGGAGGCCAGGAAGTAGACCGCATCCGTGAAGAGCTCAAGAAGCTCACCAAGATGGAAGTGCAGATCAACATCATGGAGATCCGCAAACCTGAATTGGATGCCAATATCGTAGCTGAGTCTATTGCTAAGCAGATTGAGGCGAGGATCAACTATCGCCGCGCGATCAAGATGGCAATCCAGTCAACGATGCGCTCCGGAGCAGAAGGAATCAAAGTCAGGATCAGCGGCCGCTTGAATGGAGCGGAAATGGCCAGGTCTGAAGAATATAAAGACGGAAGAACCCCACTGCACACATTCCGTGCGGATATCGATTACTCTTTACGTGAAGCTCAGACAGTTTTCGGAAAGATCGGTATCAAATGCTGGATCTGTAAAGGTGAAGTATATGGCAAGCGTGAGTTGACCTTGAATGCAGGCGCTGACCAGGCTACCAAGACCCGTGGAGGAAGAAATGAGCGTGGAGGTTTTGACCGCCAGGGAGGTTCTGATTTCAGAGAAAGAGGAGCCGGCCGTGACAGAAATGAACGCCCGGAAAGAGGTGGCAGAGGTGCAGGCGGAGGCGCTAATCGCGGTGGCGGTGGTGCTGGCCGTGGAGGAGGCGCAGGTAGCCGACCAGGTGGTGGACCAAATCGCCCGGGTGGCGGTGGAGGTAGCCGACCAGGAGGTGGCGCACCAAGGAAGAAATAGTATTGAATAACAACAGAGAGAAGTTGGTAAAAAGCGTACCTTTGCCCAACTTTTCTGAAAAGTGACCAAATCAGGGTAATCATAAAGTATCATGTTACAGCCAAAACGTACTAAATACAGGAAGCAGCAAAAGGGTAGGAACCGGGGCATCGCCTGGAAGGGAAGTGATATTTCCTTCGGTAGCTACGGACTCAAATCCCTTGAACTTGGCAGGCTTACAAGCCGTCAGATTGAATCTGCCCGTATCGCCATGACTCGCCACATGAAGAGGGAAGGTGTGGTCTGGATCCGGATATTCCCGGACAAACCAGTGACCAAGAAACCTCAGGAAGTGCGGATGGGTAAAGGAAAGGGAGCTCATGACCATTGGGTAGCTTTAGTACAGCCCGGTCGTATCATGTTTGAACTTGATGGTGTTTCTCCGGCAGTAGCCAGGGAAGCCCTCGCATTGGCGGCACAGAAATTACCAGTTAAAACCGTTACGGTCGTAAGACACGATTTTATAGAATCATAAGCAGCAGCAACAATGGCAACAAAAAAGTTTATCGAATTAGGCGAGATGTCAGATGCTGACCTGAAAGCTGAATTGACACAAATCAATGTCCAGTTTCAGAAATTACGGTTTGACCATACCATCAAGGGATTGGACAATCCGCTTACCCTTCGCAATACCAAAAGAGACATCGCCAGGCTCCAGACGGAAATCCGTCGCAGAGAAGTAGCCGCTTTGTCTCCAGTACAGATCGCCAAAAGATCAAAAATCAGATTACGCCGTAAAAATGCTTAACGAAGTCATGAATACTAACGAAACATCATTAAAGAAACAAAGGGTAGGTCTCGTGACCAGCAATAAAAACGACAAGACCATCACGGTCGTAGTCGAGCGTAAACTCAGACACCCCATTTACAGCAAATTCGTTAAGCGGAATACCAAGTTCAGAGCGCATGACGAAAACAATGCCTGCGGGATCGGTGATCTCGTACGGATTGTTGAATCACGCCCCCTGAGCGCACAGAAAAGATGGCGCCTGGTGGAAATAATCGAAAAAGCGAAGTAATCATTTAAGGGCGTACCTAAAAGAGACAGATAAAACATGATACAGCAGGAATCAAGACTCAACGTAGCCGATAACAGTGGCGCCAAACAGGTGCTTTGTATCCGCGTATTAGGCGGCTCAGGCAGAAGATATGCTTCAGTTGGAGATAAAATAGTTGTTTCCGTTAAAGATGCAGCACCCGGTGGCCTTAAGAAAGGGCTGGTTTCCAAAGCTGTTGTCGTAAGGACCAAGAAAGAAATCCGCCGCAAGGACGGTTCATATATCCGCTTTGATGACAATGCCGTGGTATTGTTGAACGCAGCGGATGAGCCAAGGGGAACCCGCATATTCGGCCCTGTAGCCCGTGAGCTCAGGGAGCGTGATTACATGCGTATCGTATCCCTCGCACCAGAAGTAATTTGATTGACCAAGAATAGCAATAGCTAAAGCAATGAGTACAAAAAAAGCAACCAGTGACAAAAAAATGCCAAAACCTTTTCTTCGGAAAGGGGATAAGGTGATTGTCATTTCAGGATCAGATAAAGGAAAAAAGGGCAATGTGGTTGAGGTGATCCTCGACAAACAAAGGGTCATCGTGGAAGACGTGAATATCGTCAAGAAGCACAGAAAACCAACCCAGAACACACCAGGTGGAATTGTTGAAATTCCAGCCCCTATCCATGTATCCAATGTAATGTTGGTGGATCCTAAATCAGGCGAACCTACACGCATCGGCCGTAAAGTGGTGGATGGTAAAAACGTTCGCTTTTCAAAAAAATCAGGAGAAATCATTAAGTGATGAGCTATACACCGAGATTAGAGCAATATTATGATGCTGTTGTGGCCCCTAAACTCCTTGAGCAGTTTGGGTACTCCTCAAAGATGCAAATTCCAAGGCTTGTAAAAATCAGCATAAACCAGGGAATCGGGCAGGCTACACAAGATAAGAAGCTGGTAGATGTCTACCAGACTGAGTTGACCACCATCACCGGCCAGAAAGCAGTTCCAACCATCGCCAAAACATCTATCTCCAACTTTAAGCTGAGAGAAGGAATGCCAATCGGTGTGCGGGTGACCCTTCGCCGTGACCGGATGTATGAATTCCTGGATCGTTTGATCACCGTTACATTACCACGGGTTCGTGACTTCCAGGGTATCAACGATAAGAGCTTTGATGGCAGAGGTAACTTCTCAATGGGAGTAACTGAGCAAATCATATTTCCTGAAATTGACCTTGATAAAATCACCAAGATCAACGGAATGGACATCACCTTTGTGACGACAGCCAAGACTGACGCAGAAGCTTTCGCCCTGCTGAAGGAAATGGGTATGCCTTTTAAAAATCAGAAAGTTTAATTCAACACCGCTATGGCAAGAGAATCATTAATAGCAAGAGAGGCCAAAAGAGTCAGACTGGTGGCCAAGTATGCCGATGTTCGCAAGACACTCAAGGCAGAAGGCAAATGGGATGAACTGGATAAATTACCACGTAATTCCTCAAAGAAACGCCTCCACAACAGGTGTAAACTGACAGGTCGTCCAAAAGGATACATGCGCAGGTTTGGATTGTGCAGAGTCAAGTTCAGAGACATGGCTCTTGAAGGAAAATTGCCCGGTGTAACCAAGGCAAGTTGGTAATCAGAATTAGCAGAACAGAATAACATATTCATATTTAAGTATTCATGGCAATCACAGATCCAATAGCAGATTATCTCACCCGCATCCGCAATGCCCAACAGGCAAGGCACAGGGTGGTGAGTATACCAAACTCTAAGCTGAAACGTAAGATCACAGAGATCCTCTATGAGCAAGGGTATATTCTGAAGTATACATTCCAGGGGGAAGGTAAAGAGGCTGTCATCACCATCGCGATCAAATACGATCCTGAAACCAAATTACCGGTGATCAGGGAACTGGGCAGAATGAGTAAGCCAGGTTTGCGGATGTTTGTATCACATGGAGAACTACCTCGTATCATCAATGGTCTTGGTGTGGCAATTATATCCACATCTCATGGTCTGATGACCGACAAGGAAGCGCGTAAGCAAAACCTTGGTGGAGAGTGCCTTTGCTATATATACTAGTGAAAAGACAATTAAGTATTAATCAATAAAATATAAAGATCGTGTCTCGAGTAGGTAATTTACCGGTCAGTATGCCAAAGGGAGTTGATATCAACTTCACCAAAGGCAACGTGGTCACAGTCAAAGGACCCAAAGGATCCCTCAGCGAACAAATCGATCCGGATATCACCATCAAGATGGTGGACGGAGAGATGACCTTCGCGCGTCCAACAGATCAGAACCGCCACAAGGCTCTCCATGGACTGTCAAGGGCATTGGTCAACAATATGATCGTTGGGGTCACAGATGGGTTTACAAAAACACTTGAACTCGTGGGTGTGGGTTATAGGGTAACCAATACAGGTAATCTCCTGGAGATCATCGTAGGTTATTCGCACCCGATTTACTTCTACGTACCGAATGAAATCAAGGTGGAAACCAAATCTGAAAAGGGTTCCAATCCAATGATTATCCTTTCTTCCACTGACAAGCAATTGCTTGGACAGGTTGCCGCCAAGATCAGGGCATACAGGAAGCCGGAACCATACAAAGGAAAGGGTATCAAGTACTCAGGTGAATTAATCAGAAGAAAAGCCGGTAAAACATCCGGTAAAAAATAACAAGGGCTAAATCGCTCCAATTATGGCACTAACAAAAACCGCAAGACGCAAACGCATTCACATGCGTATCCGCAAAAAAATGGAAGGCAGCAGCACGCGTCCACGTCTTTCTGTATATCGTAGCAACAAACAGATTTACTGCCAGTTGATTGATGACAGCAAAGGCACAACCCTGGCTTCCGCTTCTTCTACTGACGAAGCTGTATCCGGCGCTAATAAATCTGAATTGGCCAAGAAGGTAGGAGAATTGATAGGCTCAAGGGCTCAATCAATAAATATTTCAGAAGTAGTCTTCGATCGCGGAGGATACCTCTTTCACGGCAGGGTGAAAGCACTGGCGGAAGGAGCAAGAAGCGCAGGACTCAAATTTTAATCCAAATTTCAACAAGGAGCAATCGTGAAAGAAACAACAGGCAGAGTAAAAGCATCTGAGACCGAACTCAAGGACAAAATGGTCGCACTCAACCGGGTAGCTAAGGTTACCAAGGGTGGTAGGACATTCTCCTTTGCCGCTATCGTAGTGGTAGGGGATGGTCAGGGTACTGTAGGTCAGGGATTAGGTAAGGCACGCGACGTTAGCGAAGCTATCGCCAAAGCCATTGATGATGCCAAGAAGAACCTCGTCAAAGTGCCAATTCACAAGGGAACCATACCGCACATGCAGTTAGGCAAGTACGGAGCAGGTAAAGTGATGATTAAGCCGGCATCAGATGGTACAGGTGTAATCGCCGGTGGTGCTATGCGCGCTGTACTGGAAAGTGCAGGTATCCACAATGTATTGGCTAAGTCCATGGGATCATCAAACCCGCACAACGTTGTTAAAGCAACGATCAATGCATTGATGCTGCTCAGAAGCCCTCAGACGGTAGCTAAGCAAAGAAAGGTAAGTGTCGAAACAGTATTCGGCCAGCCAGTGAATGAAAATGTTGAAGTAAACGGATAATACACAGAGAAATGTCTAAGATAAAAGTAACACAGATCAAGAGCCAGATCGACAGGCCACAAAGCCAGAAAGATACCATGGTCGCGCTCGGATTGGGTAAAATAAATAAGTCAAGAATCCATGAATCAAATCCTCAGATTCAAGGCATGATTGACAAGGTAGCACACATGCTCAAAGTTGAACATTTAGGTTAAGATTTAATCGAAGTATATAATACATATGGATCTCCATAATCTAACTCCTGCAACCGGATCGGTAAAGGAAAACAAAAGAAAAGGACGCGGACAAGGTTCCGGACGAGGTGGCACATCCACACGTGGCCACAAAGGGGCTAAGTCAAGATCAGGCTACAAGTCAAAGAGAGCGCATGAAGGAGGTCAGATGCCTTTGCAAATGCGCCTTCCAAAACGTGGTTTTAAGAATCCTAACCGCGAGGCCTTCACAGCACTCAACCTGGATCAGCTCCAGGCTATGACCGAAAAGCACAATGTCAGTGAGTGGACGCTTGAAGCACTTCAGGAATACAATTTTATCACACGGACTGACAAAGTTAAGCTCCTCGGAAGAGGTGCGATTAATGCCAAAGTTAACTTGACTGCGCATGCAGCAAGTGAAGCCGCCCGCAAAGCTGTAGAAGCTGCAGGTGGAAGTATTACTATCGTGTAAGAATATCAGGCAAGCCGAATGAAGAACTTTATCACCACCCTCAAGCATATCTGGAAGATTAAAGAATTACGTAACCGTATTCTTTTTACCCTTTTGATGATTGCCGTTTACCGATTAGGTTCCCGGATCGTTCTTCCAGGCGTGGTGCCCTCTGTATTGGAAAACTTCAATACCAACAGAAATAGCAATGACCTTTTGGGCCTTATCAACGTGTTTACAGGTGGTGCATTTAACAATGCAGCCATCTTTGCATTAGGGATTATGCCATATATCACCGCCAGTATTATTATTCAGTTGCTGGGTTTTGCAGTACCCTATTTCCAACGGTTACAGCAAAAGGAAGGTGAATCTGGCCGTAAGAAGATCACCCAGCTGACCAGATTGCTCACTGTAGCTATTACTCTGGTTCAAGGTGGTGCTTACCTCACCTATATCAAGAGTGTTGGCGCTATTTCTCCCAATATTCCAGTCAGTATTTTCTGGTTTTCCAGCATTATCATACTTTCCACAGGTACCATACTTGCTATGTGGCTCGGTGAACGTATCACCGATAAGGGTATTGGCAACGGTATCTCCATGATTATCATGGTCGGTATCATCGCAACACTTCCACAGGCCCTTATCTTTGAATTTACAGCACAGGTCAACAAAGGAGGACTTTTAACTTTTGTATTTGAACTCGCTGCTTTCTTTGGGGTGACAATGCTCTGTATCCTCATTGTACAAGGTGTTCGCCGCATTCCTATACAGTTTGCCAAGCGAATGGTCGGCCGCGGAAATGCCAATATTCCTCAATCAGGAGCACGGGATTATATTCCGTTGAAGGTAAATGCAGCTGGCGTTATGCCTATCATCTTTGCGCAGGCCATCCTTTTCCTGCCAATGACCATCGCACAGTACTTTATGTCAAGTGATGGTTCTACTGCCCAAACCGGTGGCTTCCTTCGCTCACTCAATGACCCATTCTCAATGACTACAGCCATGTTTTCGTTTGTACTCGTTGTTGTCTTTACTTATATCTATACCGCACTTATAGTCAATCCGCAACAATACGCGGAATACCTGAAGCGCCAGAATGCCTTTATCCCAGGTATCAAACCAGGGAAGGATACTGCAGACTTCATTGACAATATCACTACACGCGTTACTTTACCTGGAGCTTTGTTCCTGGGTCTGATCACTATCCTGCCTAAATTTGCCTTTAATGCAGGGGTTAATCAAGGTTTTGCCATTTTCTTTGGTGGTACATCCCTTTTAATCCTCGTTGGAGTTGTACTCGATACACTACAGCAGGTGGAATCTCATCTCCTCATGCGTAAGTATGATGGTCTTGTAAAATCAGGAAAACTTAAAGGACGTAGCGGTAGCGGAATGCAGATCGGAGCCAATATGTAATCCTTATGGCATCCAGCAACTTCTTCTTCTCTTACGATTTTTCATCCTGATCCTCAGTTCATGCCCATAGGATCACGTTTTCAATATAAGACCCCGGAGGAAATAGAAATCATCAGGAAGAACTGTCTTCTTGTAAGCGCTACACTCGCCGAGGTCGCTTCCCACATCAAACCAGGTATTACCGGTCTTCGCCTTGATGAAATAGCAGAGGCTTTTATCAGGGATCACGGAGCTGAACCCGCCTTCAAGGGTTATCCTGGAAGTCTTTCTGATTTCCCGGCTTCCTTATGTATTTCCTTTAATGAAGTCATTGTCCATGGTATTCCTGACAAGACGGAAGTGAAGGAAGGAGATGTTGTATCAGTCGACTGCGGAGTCAAGATGAATGGGTATTTCGGTGACGCGGCTTTTACCTTCGCCGTCGGCCAAATTAGCCCCGAAGTGCTTGACTTATTGGTAACCACTCGTGAATGTCTGGACCTGGCAATACAACAGTCTGTGGCAGGCAATCGGATCGGAGATATTGGTTATGCTGTTCAGCAGCATGCAGAGGTCAACCATCATTATGGGGTGATCAGGGAGATGGTAGGGCACGGGATTGGCAAAAAGTTGCATGAACCCCCTGAAGTTCCAAACTACGGTAAAAGAGGGAAGGGCCCAATGTTGCATGAAGGATTGACTATTGCCATCGAACCGATGATCAATTTTGGCACCCGTGAAGTCGTATTAAAGAAGGACGGCTGGACCCTGACAACAAGGGATTTAAAGCCTTCCGCCCACTATGAACACACGATTGCAATTCAAAAGTCAGCAGCAGATGTGCTTTCTGACCATAAAGTGATCGATCAGGCTATAAAAAATAATGTCAATTTGTCCGAAGTATGGATAAAAAGATAGATATTTGCACTCCAAAATCAAAAAATGGCAAAACAACAGGTCATCAAACAAGATGGAATTATTGAAGAGGCCCTGTCAAATGCCATGTTCAGAGTACGCTTGGAAAACGATCATATGCTGATCGCCACGATCTCTGGAAAGATGCGGATGAATTATATAAGGATACTTCCAGGCGATAAAGTTTCTGTCGAAATGTCACCTTATGATTTGTCACGGGGCAGGATAACATACAGGTATAAATAATTGACCTTTAGGTCATTAAATATAGAAAAAAATGAAAGTAAGGGCATCTATTAAGAAAAGGTCTGCGGATTGCAAGATCGTGCGGAGGAAGGGGAGACTCTATATTATCAACAAAAAGAATCCAAAATTCAAACAGCGTCAAGGCTGATTAAAACCAATTCAATTATGGCCAGGATAGCAGGTATAGATCTTCCAAGGAACAAAAGGGGCATTATCAGTCTTCAGTACATCTATGGTATCGGTGCAACCCGTGCCAAGAATATTCTTGAACAGGCTTCCATCAGCGAGCAGGTGAAAGTTCAGGACTGGACGGATGATAACGTAATGAATATCTCCCGCATCGTGCAGGAGCAGTTTAAAGTCGAAGGTGAACTCAGGTCAGAAGTACAACTTCAGATCAAGCGCCTCATGGACATCGCTTGTTACCGTGGTCTTCGCCACCGTAAGGGCCTTCCGGTTCGTGGTCAGCGGACCAAAACCAATGCCCGCACCCGTAAAGGAAAGCGCAAGACAGTTGCCAACAAGAAGAAAGTAACGAAATAATCAGATACTGATTTCATATCTCTATAGAGTATTATGGCTAAGACAATTAAAAAAGTAGCTAAAAAGCGCAAAGTAAAAGTAGAAGCGGATGGTAAAGCATTCATCCAGGCTACTTTCAACAATATCATTGTGACGGTGACAAACCGCGCAGGACATGTTATTTCCTGGGCTTCTGCCGGTAAGGCAGGATTTAAAGGCTCCAAGAAGAACACGCCTTATGCAGCACAGGTTGCAGCTTCAAGCGCGGCTCAGGAAGCATATGATGCCGGTATGAGATCAGCCGAAGTGTTTGTGAAAGGACCAGGTTCCGGACGTGAAGCAGCTATCAGGGCTATTGATGCCGTTGGTGTCCGCGTTTCTAAAATCCAGGATTTGACTCCGGTTCCACACAACGGATGCCGTCCACCAAAAAGAAGAAGAGTCTGATATGCCATGTATATGGCTGAAGTAGTTTTAATTCCATCTATTCGAAATAATTATGGCAAGATATACCGGACCAACCACCAAAAAAGCCAGAGCCTTAGGCGAAATGATTTTTGGTTTCGACAAGAGCTTCGAGCGTAAGAAATACCGCCCGGGCCAACATGGCAACTCTAAACGTCGCCGTCAAAAATCAGAATACGCCCTTCAGTTGCTTGAAAAGCAAAAAGCAAAGTATACCTACGGTGTACTCGAGCGCCAGTTCCGTAACATTTTTGAAAAGGCAACTTCAAAGAGTGGTGTTACCGGTACAGTACTCCTCCAGTTACTCGAATCACGTCTTGACAATACCGTATTCCGACTCGGCGTAGCAAGGACTCGTAGATCTGCCCGCCAGTTGGTGTCTCACAAACACATCCTCGTCAATGGTGATCTGACATACGTTCCTTCTTACCAACTGAAACCAGGTGATGTAGTAACTGTCAGGACCAAGTCCCAGCATATCGAATTGATTACAGATAATATTGCAGCTAAACCAGATGTAAGGAAGTTCCCTTGGTTAGAGTGGAACCCGGATCGCATGGAAGGTAAGTTTTTAGCCTATCCTGAGCGTGATGATATCCCGGAGAAAATCAACGAGCAGCTGATCGTCGAGTTATATTCCAAGTAAAAACAACTGTGCGATGGTTATACCTTTTCATAAAGGTGTAACCATCGTTCGCGATTATATTATTTCATTTAGAAATTACCTTTATGAGCATCCTGAATTTTCAAAAGCCGGATAAAATATTACTCCAGAAAGCTACTGACTTTCATGGCCAGTTCGAGTTTAAACCACTCGAGCCAGGATTTGGTCAAACCATTGGAAATTCACTTCGCCGGATTTTGCTCTCTTCCCTCGAAGGGTATGCTATTTCTGCAATCCGCATTGCCGGTGTTGATCATGAATTCTCCTCTATCCCCGGTGTTGTGGAAGATGTAGTGGATATCATTCTCAACATCAAGCAGATTCGCCTCAAGAGTGCTGTTAAAGGAGATAAAGCAACAGAACACCAGATCTATATCACCATCAGCGGACAGGATGAATTCAGGGCCAAGGATATTGAGTCAAGGACCAATATGTTTAAAGTCATGAATCCTGAGTTGCTCATCTGCAAGATGGAGCCTTCTGTCAATCTCGAATTGGAGATGACCATCACCAAAGGAAGAGGATATGTTCCGGCAGAAGAAAACATGCCCGAGAATGCACCTATCGGAGTAATTCCGGTAGATGCTATTTATACGCCGTTGAAGAAAGTTTCTTACCACGTATCAAATACACGTGTTGGTCAACGTACGGACTATGAGAAACTGAGTATTGAAGTAGAAACGGACGGCACGATCCATCCGGAAGAAGCCATCAAGGAAGCAAGCCGTATCATGATTCAGCACCTGATGCTGATCACTGATGAGCACATCACTTTCGATGATAAGGTAGGGAAGGAAGATGGTATCGTCAATGAGCATATCCTCAGCATGCGTAAGCTCCTGAAGACATCGCTCGAGGATCTTGATCTTTCTGTACGTGCATACAACTGCCTCAAGGCTGCCAAAATCAATTCACTGGCTGAGTTGGTGAAGTTTGACACACACGAGCTTTTGAAATTCAGAAACTTCGGTAAGAAATCCCTGGTAGAAATTGAAGAACTTCTCCAGATCAAGGGCCTTACATTTGGTATGGACCTGTCGAAGTATAAGCTGGACGAAGAATAAAACAATCATCCATCAAAAACAATTGCAGTAACCTTAGGCTTTTGCCGGGTGCTGCGGAGTCCATAAATCGTTAACCAATTTTTTTTAGGTCATGAGACACGGAAAAACAATAAACCACCTTAGCCGGAAAGCAGGCCACAGAGCTGCTTTGATGATGAACCTGAGCCTCGCGCTCATTCAGCACAAAAGGATATTTACCACAGTGGCAAAAGCCAAAGCGCTGAAGAAGCATATTGAGCCTTTGATCACAAAGTCCAAAAGCAACACTACACACAATAGAAGGGTTGTTTTCTCATATCTCAGCAACAAGGAGGCCGTGACTGAATTGTTCTCTACCGTAGCAGCCGCAGTGGCTACACGTCCTGGAGGCTACACTCGCGTTATCCGCACAGGTTTCCGTAAAGGTGACGGCGCGGAAATGGCTATGATTGAATTGGTCGATTTCAATGAGATCTACACAAATACCAAGAAACGCAGAAGCGAAAAATCAGTAGGCAGCGAAACCAAGACCCGCCGTACCAGAAGGGGAAAGGGTAAGGCAGTGGCTGCGGCTACCGCACCAGCTGCTACTAACACTGCAGTTGACGCATCTGAGGAAGAATAGCAAATTATCAATCCAGATATATAGGAGGCCGGACAATAGTTCCGGCCTTCTTTGTTTCGCACAGAGACTTTCAATAATTTGCAGAACTGGCCAGGTAGCTGCATCCTGACATCAACACTCGTTCGGTTTGAAGCTTCCAATTCAGGTACGGAAGCCAATCAATGCGATGATTTGCGACCGATTACATTTTTTCCTATATATTTGACCCCCTGAATGTAAGTGTTAAACACATGCCATCTGATTCAGCGGCCCAAAAAGCCATCCTCCTCTTAGAAGACGGAACATATTTCGAAGGTAAAGCCGCAGGCTATCCAGGTACAGCGACCGGTGAAATTTGCTTTAATACCGGCATGACTGGTTATCAGGAAATTTTTACTGACCCGTCCTATGCCGGGCAGATCCTGGTGACAACACATGTCCACATAGGTAACTATGGGATTAAGGATATCGAGGTTGAAAGCGGTCATATCCAGATCAATGCTTTGGTATGTAAAACCTTCATGGATGAATACAGCCGTGCCATGGCTGACAAATCTATTCAGGCCTATTTCGAGGAGCAGCAGAAGCTTTGCATCTATGGAGTCGATACACGCGCGATCGTGCGCCACATCCGAAGCAAAGGGGCAATGAACGCTATTATCAGCAGCGAGGTCACCGATCTAAATGAATTGAGAAAATTGCTTGATGCAGTGCCTTCTATGGAAGGTCTTGAACTGAGCTCGAGCGTCACCACCGAACAGCCATACGTGGTTGGGAAAAGTGATGCGCCCGTTCGTGTTTCCGCAATCGATTATGGGATTAAGACCAACATTCTGAGATGTCTTACTGAAAGAGGATGCATAGTTAAAGTATTCCCGGCAACGGCCACTTATGAAGAAATCATGGCCTTCCAACCTCATGGGGTGTTTCTGTCAAATGGACCTGGTGATCCAGCTGCAATGGGGTATACCCATGGTGTGATTAAGAAGGTTGTTGATTCAGGAATGCCATTGTTTGGTATTTGCCTGGGGCACCAACTCCTTGCGCTCTCCCAGGGCATTTCTACCTACAAAATGCATCACGGACACAGAGGAATCAATCATCCTGTGCTAAATGTATTGACAGGCAGATCAGAAATTACCAGCCAGAACCATGGCTTCGGCGTTTCTCCTGAAGCCATGACAAAGCAAAAGGATATCATTGAAGTGACACATGTGAATCTCAATGATCAGACTGTTGAAGGCCTGAGAGTCATAGGTAAACCGGCTTTCTCCGTTCAATATCATCCCGAATCCTCCCCAGGCCCACATGATTCAAGATATCTGTTCGATGAGTTTATTCAATCGATGTCTTCCACAAATTAACAACTCTCAATTCACAACTCACAATTCACATTAATGAGCGCTATCGTAGACATCATCGCAAGAGAAATCCTTGACAGTCGGGGCAATCCTACTGTTGAAGTTGAAGTCATTACTGAGTCCGGCCACATGGGTAGAGCGGCAGTTCCTTCAGGTGCTTCTACCGGCAAGCATGAAGCAGTAGAATTGAGAGATGGAGATCCTACAAGATATCTGGGTAAAGGAGTACTGGATGCATGCCGTAATGTTGAGGAAAAGATTGCTGAACAAATCATCGGTATGGATGTATCCGAGCAGCTTGAGATAGACCAGGCGATGATTGATCTGGATATCAATGTCAATAAATCAGGAATAGGAGCCAATGCAATGCTGGGCGTTAGCCTCGCTGTCGCTAAAGCTGCTGCATCACTTCACAGGCAACCATTATTCAGGTACATAGGCGGTGTAAATGCTCATATACTTCCAGTACCTATGATGAATATCCTCAATGGTGGTTCACATGCAGATAATAGTATTGACTTTCAGGAGTTCATGATCATGCCCGTAGGAGCTGATCATTTCAGGGATGCACTGCGCATGGGTGCTGAAGTATTTCATCATCTGAAAAAAGTACTGCATGCTTCAGGATACTCTACCAACGTTGGTGATGAAGGAGGCTTCGCGCCGAACATCAAATCCAATGAAGAAGCGATTGAGATCGTCCTCAAAGCCATTGAAAACGCTGGATACCGACCTGGTGATGATATGGTGATTGCCCTCGATGCAGCCGCTTCGGAATTTTATAACGAAGAGGAAAAGCTCTACGTCTTCAAGAAATCCAATGGCATGAAGAAGACCTCGGAAGAAATGGTCGAATACTGGTCCACCTGGTGTGATAAGTACCCCATTTTCTCTATTGAGGATGGACTGCATGAAGATGATTGGGCAGGGTGGGGTAAACTCACCACTGCGCTGGGCCATAAGGTACAATTGGTCGGAGATGATCTGTTTGTCACCAATGTAGATCGTCTGGCATTAGGCATTGAAAGACAAAGTGCAAACAGCATTCTTATCAAACTTAATCAGATCGGAACGTTGTCAGAGACAATAGATGCGGTGCATCTTGCCACCCGAAACGGATTTACATCCATTATAAGCCACAGAAGCGGTGAGACAGAAGATGTTACCATAGCTGACCTTGCCGT
Source organism: Candidatus Opimibacter skivensis (assembly GCA_016721905.1). Taxonomy (GTDB): domain Bacteria; phylum Bacteroidota; class Bacteroidia; order Chitinophagales; family Saprospiraceae; genus Opimibacter; species Opimibacter skivensis. Next base: position 88,462 of record JADKHH010000003.1, read on the forward strand.
TGCGCTCAATACAGGCCAGATCAAGACAGGGTCCCTATCCAGGTCAGACAGGGTCGCTAAATACAACCAACTGCTGAGGATCGCCGACATCCTCGGTGATTCAGCCTTCTATCCTGGTAAATCGCTTTTAGGTAAATAGCCTTCCACTATAACAATCTCTTTGCCATTGGATGGAGTTCTCTCCGCCAATCACCGTAATACTTCACTCGGACTGCCGTTGCAGGAGTTTGCTCCTGCAACCACCGAAATACCTCATCCAAACTGTCAGCGGATAGAGATATCTCACTCAGTCCCCGAATTCTTTTGGAATTACTTCCAATTCCTTGGCACAGTCCTTGCATATAGGTTAGTATCCCATCTTTTAATACTCTTCCCATAGAGCATATCGTGTATTTCAGCTTTAATCCCTGGACCCGGGGACAGAAGCTTATTTGTCATGCCTATAGGAGTGCGGATAAGCCTGTCCCCTTTTTCCAGCGTCGGCCATGTTTGGTCAGGTCGGTAATATGAATTATCTTTCGGACTTTACAATCAGGTCTCAACTACATGAAAAAACTAATTCATCTTCGGCAGGTGATTGCGGAGTTAATTGCAGCCGGTTGGCTCAATAAATATTCTGTTTCCGCAGGATTATTTGTAGTGTGGATGTTGTTTTTTGACAAACACAATTTCTTCACGCAGTGGAACCTCCGGCGTTCAGTCCATCATCTGGAAACTTCAATACAAGAGTATGGTGAGCAGTTGGCAGATGCGGAGGCCGCCCACAAGGATCTGATGAACAACAAGGAAAAGTTTGCCAGGGAAAAGTACCTGATGCACAGGCCGGATGAAGATGTTTTCTTGTTTCAATAACTGACAGAAGTATCATATTGATTTTATGAGTGTACTTGTAGGAAAGGATAGCCGTGTTATCGTACAGGGCTTTACCGGGACGGAAGGATCGTTTCATGCCGCCCAGATGATTGAATACGGCACCAATGTCGTAGGTGGGGTGACCCCTGGTAAAGGTGGGCAGTTGCATCTTGATCGTCCGGTGTTCAATACCGTGCAACAAGCTGTCGAAGCGACCCAAGCCAATGTCTCTATCATATTTGTTCCCCCCGCGTTTGCTCCGGATGCAATTCTGGAAGCCGCAGAATCCGGTATCAAAGTGATCGTCTGCATCACAGAAGGAATTCCTGTGCAGGACATGATCAGGGTGAAAGATTATATCAACAAGTCAGGATGCCGCCTTATAGGTCCTAACTGCCCAGGCATTATCACCCCTGGGGAGGCCAAGATTGGTATCATGCCCGGATTTATCCACAGACCAGGTACGATCGGTATTGTCTCAAGATCAGGCACACTCACTTATGAAGCGGTTGACCAGGTGACCAAGGCAGGACTTGGTCAGTCAACATGCATTGGAATAGGTGGCGACCCGATTTGTGGAACGACTACACTGGAAGCAGTTCAGTTGCTGATGGCAGATCCCGGCACGGAAGGTATCATCATGATCGGAGAGATTGGCGGCAGTATGGAATCAGATGCAGCCTACTGGATAAAAGAGAACGGGACTAAACCTGTTGTTGGTTTTATTGCAGGTAAGACTGCACCAAAGGGGCGCAAGATGGGCCACGCCGGTGCCATCATTGGAGGCAAGGCAGACACTGCCGCAGCTAAAATGGAAATACTCGCGGAGTGCGGGGTGCATGTAGTGGAGTCCCCGGCTCAGATAGGCGCTACCATGGCGCGCGTCTTACTTAACAAATAATACATCTGCTGACCTGGTCAGCATCCAATTTTATTTCTTCAACAGTATCACCTGATCATGATTCAACATCAACTATTAGCAGGCAAGAGAGGCGTCATCTTTGGTGCCCTGGATGAGAGTTCGATAGCCTGGCACGTAGCAACCCAATGTGTGGCGGAAGGTGCTAAAATCACCCTGACCAATGCTCCGGTCGCCATGCGATTTGGTACGATCCAGCAATTGGGTGAAAAGTTGAATGCCGAAGTTATATCTGCCGATGCTACGTCTACCGAGGAACTCACAGCACTATTCCAAAAATCCGTTGAAATCCTTGGCGGGCCTCTTGATTTTGTATTGCACTCCATTGGGATGTCCCTCAATGTCCGTAAAGGCAAGACCTATACCGATATCAATCATGAGTGGATGCACAAGACACTTGACATCAGTGCCATGTCCTTTCACAGGATGATGCAAGTATTGTATCAAACAGATTCGATGGCAGATGGAGGGTCTATCCTCGCATTGACTTATATCGCTGCTCAACGCGTGTTTCCTGATTATAGTGAAATGGCAGATGCAAAGGCGTTGCTTGAATCTTTTGCCCGTAGCTTTGGCTATCATTTTGGCGTAAAGAAAGGAGTCAGGGTAAATACGATATCTCAGTCTCCAACCCGAACTACAGCTGGCAGTGGTGTTAAAGGCTTTGATGATTTCTTTTCCTACGCGGAGACGATGGCTCCATTGGGGAATGCAACTGCTGAAGATTGTGCCAGGTATTGTGCCAGTTTGTTTTCAGACTACACCAGGGCAGTAACCATGCAAAACCTCTTCCATGATGGTGGCTTCAGCTCTATGGGTGTTAATCCCGCGGTATTGAGCAAAGAATAGCATAACTTAGCTATTGTGCGTTATACCTTGTGCATGTACCATTGTTCCCGTTTTTATTTCTGGTTTGTATTCGGATTCCTTTCGGTGGTCACCACGGTCAGCGCCCAACAGAATAATCCTGAACTCCCGATCGGAAGTACCCGACAAGATACAGTAGTGGAGCAGGGGATATTGCCCCTGGATACGGCTGTTCCAATGACCTACGTGCTCATAAGCAATCCGAACCAAAACTTTACTTTTTCAGATACATTTCAGTGGGAGGATAATAAACATATCCCAATTCTTGGCTACCAGGCCCATCTCGGTAATTTGGGTTCGGCGACAAGATCCCTGGCCCCAAGCATCAACAATGCAATTGGTTTTCATACTGGATGGACGCAATATGATCCTTATTACCTGCATCAGGAGTCATTCAGATATTACAACCAGGATGTGCCGGTGAGCCAGATTAAATATTCTCAAGCAGGACAGGAGGACACTTATCTCACGCTTGATTTTGGCAGAAGCTTTGCCAAAGGTTTCAATTTGAGCGTTGCTTACAGGCGTATTAACCAGGTAGGAGAGTTTTTACACCAGCGTCAAAAGGACACCGGTTTTAGTGTAGGCTTGTGGCATGATGCTCCTTCAGGGAAGTATGATGCTTTTTATAATTATCTCAATAATGCAATTGTCGCAGAAGAAAACGGAGGTGTATCTGATCCGGATTCTATTGGCAATCCAAGATGGCCCGATGAATCAATCCCGGTTTATTTATCCAATTCGCCGATAGATGCCTCTGCTATTACAACACATAAACACAGGTCATTTCTGACCAAACAGATATTTCATGTATTACCGGATACTTCCGGTTTTGGAATGGATATCTGGCTACAGGGAAAGTTTTCAACTGGTCTGTTTAAATATGTAGATGAAGATATCATAGAGTCTGCAATCACTTATTATGGACCTGGTTACCTACTAGATGAGCGCGGTATTCGTCAGTATACTTTTCTGACAGAGAATGTATGGAGTGCTGGTGTCTCTTTACCATGGAAAGCAGCCCATTCTACATTGAATGCTTCATTGAAATACAGAGGTATTTTATTGCAGCAAGAGCCAACAGAAAGAAATATCACAGAGTTGTATCTGGATGCATCAGGCGAATTTCAATGGATCGAACCACTTAAGTTAAAAGGCGATTTGTCTTTGGGATTAGGCCAGGCTGAAGGCGTGTTTTCGTTTCATGCAGAGGCTGATCTCAAGACGGGTATCCTGGGGCATTTGCTTGGGTATTGGTCTATTGCCTCAAGGAAACCCTATATGGTAGAATCAACCTTGTATGTTAGTCAACAGCTGGTCTACCAGACAGATTTTCTCAACCCGTTCACAAGTGAATTTGGTGTGACCTGGGATCTGCGTAAAGAAAAGATGCAAGCCGGCGTCAAATGGTTACTGTTTGATAATTATATCTACTTTGATTCAATTTCCTTTCCTCAACAAAGAGAAGGTTCTTTTTCGCTTCGTCGTCTATTCCTGACCAAGGAGTTTGATTTTAAAAAAGTCGGATTTAAAGGAAGCATTTTCTGGCAGCCGGATTCTCCGGAAGAAATTGCAGTGCCTGATTTGTGGTATTCGGCTAGTCTTTACGGACGCATCAATATTTTTGACAAGAAGGTGGTGCTTATGCCAGGTGCGGATATTACCTACAATGGTGGCTTCAATGGTATCAGCTATTTCCCGGTCAACGGACGTTACCATCTGACTGATGGAGCAGATATACCTGAGTCATTCAGGATCGACGTAGGCATCGGCTTGCAGATCAGATTTATAAAGGCCTTTGCCCGGATGGAAGATTTTGTAGGCTTGTTTAAAGACAGGATTCTCTATCAGGCTGATTTGTATCCGCACTACAGAGGGTATTTCAAGTTTGGGATTGAAGCCGGCTTTTTCAATTAATCCGGACAATCTCTAAACCTGTCGAAAGGTTTTTGTGTTTATCACTTCATTGTTTTATATTCAACCACCATTTACAAAAAAGCTGTACGAATGAAACCTTATTCACTGACCTTCATGTGTCTTATTTTCCTGAGTGTTTTAACTGCCAATGTCACTGCCCAGGCTGACAAATCAACACGTCCCAGCCCTCCTATGGAGGTCAAGGGAAAACTTCAGGGTGCTCAGGTAAACATTAGTTATTCTTCTCCTTCTGTGAAAGGGAGGACCATCTGGGGTGATCTTGTTCCTTATGGAAAGGTCTGGAGAACTGGCGCTAATGAAGCTACCACCTTTGAGACCGATAAAGATATCGTCCTCCACGACCAAAAACTACCGGCAGGCAAGTATGCCTTGTTTACTATCCCCGGCGAAACGGAATGGATATGGATTTTTAATTCAGTTTGGGATCAATGGGGAGCTTATAAATATGATGAGTCCAAAGATGTAGTGCGGATTAACACCCCAGCGCAAAAGTCTCCTGTATTCCACGAGCAGTTGAGAATTGATATCGTTAATGAAAAGATATCGCTATCCTGGGAAAATCTTTTGATCAGTCTCTAGACTCTACGTTTAGACGCAACCATCAAAAAATAAAGCCCGCAGATTATTCTGTGGGCTTTATTTTTTCATGAAAGGTTAGCCAATTCATATAAGGTACCTCCCTATAGTAAGACTTTGTCATTACAAAGTATAGTTCGGACTCAGCAGATCATCACGCTGCGCATAGAAGTCATTGATATATTTCACGACCTCGTCAGGATCATCCATAATGGGAATCAGATCGAGATCAGCAGGATGAATATTGTTTTCTTTTTCCAGCATCACCTCTTTGATCCAGGCTTTTAGGCCTGACCAGAATGAAGTCCCAACAAGAATGACGGGTACAGGTGTTATTTTTTTGGTTTGCATCAGGGTCAATACCTCAAATGCTTCATCCAGTGTTCCGAATCCTCCTGGTAAAACCACAAAGCCTTGAGCATATTTTACAAACATCACTTTTCGCACGAAGAAATACCGGTGATTCAGATTTTTATCGGCATCGATATAGGGGTTGTGGGATTGCTCAAATGGTAAATCAATATTCAAACCAACGGATACACCTCCTTGTAGGCTAGCCCCCTTATTGGCAGCTTCCATGATGCCTGGGCCACCACCAGTAATCACCCCAAAGCCCGCATCAGTAAGTCTCTGGGCGATCTTAACAGCTGTCTGGTAGTGGGGCGAATCTGGTTTCGTGCGCGCACTCCCAAAGATTGAAATGCAAGGACCAATACGGTTGAGTGATTCAAAACCATCTACAAATTCGGCGATGACCTTAAACATCGTCCAAGCATTTTCACCTCGGATCTGTGTCCATTGCTTCATCAATTTCGGTGGAATTCCTTCTGCCATGGTTTTCTGTTATGGTATGTGATCAAGGGGATTACAAATCTTTGCGGGCAAAGGGCTATTCGATAGACGCCTGGTAGTTGGTATATTCCTGCTCAATATAGCGTTGCAAATCCCTGAGATCCGTAAAGCGGGAGAGCACCTCTTTCATTTCCAGTGATGATTGCGCAGTAGGCAATACAAATCTGTCGATGTCCTGCGCGGAAATGATTTTTCCACCCAGGATGATGAGACGCTCCACTACATTTTTCAATTCACGTATGTTGCCGGTCCATGGCAGGGTTTGTAATTTCTTAATCGCCTTGGCATCAAATTGCTTTTCCGGAATCCCATAGTCTTTGCAGATCTCCGCGCAGAAATGCTGGATCAGCATTGGGATGTCTTCAACTCTTTCTTTCAGCGGAGGTACATCAATGATGATGACCGCAAGCCTGTGATATAAATCTTCCCTGAAACGACCAGCATCGATCAGTTTGCGAAGGTCCTTGTTGGTGGCCGCGATGACACGGACGTCTACCCGTATTTGTTTATCTCCGCCTACACGGACTATTTTATTTTCCTGTAATGCCCTCAATACTTTGGCCTGAGCTGACAAACTCATATCGCCGATCTCATCGAGGAAGATCGTCCCGCCATTGGCTAGTTCAAACTTTCCTGTGCGGGTCTTGATAGCAGACGTAAAAGCTCCTTTCTCATGACCGAATAATTCGCTTTCAATCAGTTCGGAGGGGATCGCTGCGCAATTCACTTCGATCAGCGGGTGATCACGACGATTGCTTTTCTGATGAATCCAATGAGCTACTAATTCCTTTCCGGTTCCGTTTTGGCCTGTCACGAGTACCCTTGCATCAGTAGGCGCGACCAACTCAATAGTCGACATGATCTGGCCGATGCATTTGGATTGGCCTACAATAGGCTGGAAACGTGTATTGGAGACTTTGGTCTGGAGCACTTTGCGTTCAGTTATGAGTTCGGATTTATCCATGGCGTTTCTTAGGGTGATCAGCAACCTGTTGAGATCCGGTGGCTTGGAGATAAAATCAAAGGCACCTTTTTTAACTGCCTCTACAGCAGTGTCAATCGAGGCATGGCCTGAAATCATGACGACGGGCGTTTCCCGGGCGATCTCCTGAATCCTGTCCAGGGCGTCCATGCCATCCATTTTGGGCATTTTAATGTCCAGGATAATTACATCATAGGGGTTTTGCTTAATCTTCACGAGGGCTTCCATGCCGTCACAGGCTTCATCTACCTCATATTTTTCAAACTCGAGGATATCCCTAAGGGTGTGACGTATACTGCGTTCGTCGTCGACAATCAGGACTTTTGACATAGCCATATGGTATTAGTTGAAGAAAAGATATGATGAATTATTATCAAAAGTATAACATTGATTCAAAATAGTTTATAGTTTATGAAAAATAATATATGTTAAGATAGACTCCAGAAGCCTCTATCCCGATGGTTAGGAGATAGAACATTTCTACTGCACTCAATGGAACGCTCCATCCAACGGCATTACCTCTGGTATCGCGGTGGATGGCGGAGCAAACATTTCGCCTACCTCAATACGGCCCTCCTTCCAACGGCAACCTGGCTAAATCTTTGGCGCAGAAAGAGCTGATAGGGCTATGTAGGCCATGAGACCCATGCCGGTCTCCAAAGCTGTTTCGTTGATATCGAACCTATTTGAATGAACCGGGAAATTTTTTTCAGCCTCCGGCCATCCCGTGCCCAGCCGGTAGAAGGAAGCAGGTACTTTTTGGGAGTAAAAAGCAAAATCCTCTGATGTCATGCGCTGAGGTAGTTCATGAACTTTATCTTCCCCCAGATAAGCAATAGCCGCTTTCCGGCACATCGAGGTCACAGCATCATTGTTGATCAGGCTTGGATAGCCGGTAACTACATTTACCTCTGCTGTAGCGCCAGAAGACTCGCATATTTTTTCTACAAGTTTCTGGATCCTGTGATGTGTTTCCATTCTCCATTTTTCATCCATCGCCCGCAGTGTGCCTTCAAGTCGCACCGTGTCAGGGATGACATTTGTTGCACCTCCATCGGAATAAATCTTGCCTATAGTGAGTACCCCAGGTGACAAAGGATCAATGCTCCTGCTGACAATTTCCTGCAGGGCAGTGACTACACGAGCTGAAATGACAATAGGATCAATGCATAGATGGGGAGTAGCAGCATGCCCGCCTTTACCTTTGATGGAAATATAGATTTCATCCGCGGAGGCCATGTACAAGCCACTTCTAAAGCCCACATGACCTGCCTCGAGTGGGGGATGCACATGCTGCGCAATAATCCAATCAGGGGAACCAACGCTAAAGAGTCCCTCATCAATCATGAGCGAAGCACCACCGGGAAGTTTTTCTTCACCGGGTTGAAAGATCATCCGGATCTCTCCATTTATGGATTTTTTGTTTTCATGTAAGATGACGGCAGCACCAAGTAAACTGCTGGTATGTACATCATGTCCGCAGGCATGCATCACCCCCTCGTTAAGTGACCGGTATGACACATCATTGGCTTCTGTGATCGGCAAGGCATCCATGTCTGCCCTCAACATGACTAATGGCCCATCCACTTCCCCACGGACGGAAGCCACGATACCATATCCTGCCCATCCTTCCGTAAATGGAATTTCATATTTCGTAAGGAAAGTTTTGATGCTTTCACTGGTTCTTTTTTCTTCAAAGGATAGTTCAGGGTGTCGATGCAGATCCCTTCTGATATCAATGATGGATGGTAGCAGTCGTTTTGCAGATGCGTAGATGATGGAGATAAGGTCACTGGCCATAGCCGGAGTTTGTTTTTCCTGTTTTTTTCAATTGCGACACCAGAATGGAAAGGTCAGTCGTCCAATGATAGTCACGAGCATAAACATAGTGAATGTGTTGAAGTCGGCGTGTCAGATCTGATTCGTCCCGCGGATATGCCGGATGCAATACACCCTGCGCAAGCTTAGGCAATGATCTGAGCATCGGATCCAGTGGGTGATACGAAACCCATGTTTTTTTACCTGTGATGACCTGGAAGATGTTTTGTAAAAAACGGATTGGATTTGAAATGATAAACACAAGCACGGGAAAAGCAGCCAGGAATATGAAGGAAGAAACTATATCGAATAATCTTTTTGATCGCCTGGCGGATGGTTCCGTTAGTTTGAAATGAATACGAATAGCATAGGATTCACCGGCTATGTCTTTGCCCATGCTGCCGACAATATTCATTGTCGTAGAGGCCGCTAACATATATCGTAAACCCGGACCTAACCGCATCATGCTTCCGGTGAAAACTGAAAATGGAACATCCTGTGCAGAAAAGATGATTTCTCTGATCTGGTAAATCCGAACGACATCCTCCAGTTGCGCAATGGACCCGATGAATCCATCAGGCCTTATTTCGGAGTGGACATCATTCAGTGAAACCGTGCCAAAGACTTCAATGTGGTCTTTAGACCGATTGATGAGTTCCTTGATCCTTCCTGCTTCTTCTTCACTGGCTACAATGATAGCTTTGCGGTCCGTTTGTTGGTCAGCTTGTCTGAAGCCTGCACGCCATGGATTTAATTTTGATCTCGTGAGGATGAGCCATCCCATATAGAGTAATGTACCCATCACGATGACCATCCTGGATGACCTGACGTACACAGGGAGTATCGCATATATGACCAGGATGATCAATATGCCTGAAAAAAAACCAAGCCACGAAGAACGCTTCGTAAACGGGTGATCATAAGCACCATTTAGATGCATCGCGATCAGCATGATGAATGTGTAAAGCGGGATATTAAAATAATAAAATTCCGGTTGAAAATAATCGGGAGAGCCAGACTTATAGATAGCCCATGCCTTACTAACAACAAAAAAAGAACTGCTGATCAGAACAGCGTCCATCACGACCGGCCACCAACGCGTCACGTTTTGCTTGAGGAGTTGAATGAGCCCATGAAAATAAATGGCCAGTTGGATCAGGACTTTTTGTCCGCTGAATTCAGGATGCTTTTGGGTGAAAATGAGCATCGCCTGATAAAAGGTCAGGATATAATTAAGGGATGATTTTCGGGTTGATTCACCTTTGTAATGAATGATGCTGGTCGTCGGTAGATAATAAATCGCATATCCAGCTTTGGTGATACGATAGGACAGGTCGATATCTTCTCCGTACATAAAGAAGTCTTCATCCAGATAACCCGACTTCTCAAGAGCTTCTTTTCGCATAAACATAAATGCTCCGCACAACACTTCAATTTTAGCGGTTTCATTTTCATCGATCTGGCCCTCATAGTACTGGTTCCATTTAGCAGAACGGGGGAACAGCCTGTAAAGTCCTGTCATCTTCATGAAAGAAGCAGATAGCGTAGGAAGGCCGCGTTTTGATTCAGGAAGAAAACGACCACTTCCATCAAGCATCTTGACACCTATTGCGCCTGCATCCAGGTGTTGTTCCATGAATTGTATGCAGCTTGAAAAGGTATCTTCGGAAACAATGGTATCAGGGTTGAGCAGTAGTATAAATTCTCCCTTGGCAGCCACGATACCCTGGTTATTCGCAGTTGCAAAGCCACGGTTATCCTGGTTGGCAATCAAATGAACATCTGGGAAATGTTGGCGAACCTGTTGGGCAGTTCCATCAACAGAGGCATTGTCCACGACAATAATTTCGCCTTCAATATGTTTCATAGCCTGTCGGACAGAACGCAGGCAGTTATCTAAAAAAGGATAGACATTGTAGCTGACGATAATGACGGAGAGTCTCAACCAAGGATGGATTAGGCGTTCTCGGTCAGTTCGATACTGGTCCGCGCTACGATCGATCGGCCGAGTGTAAGACCATCTGCATATTCAAGTTCACCACCAAAGGATACACCTCTGGCTATGATGCTGATGCGTACCGGAAAACTCTTGAGTAATTTGCCCAGGTAGAAAATGGTGGTCTCTCCTTCTATCGTCGGGCTGATGGCCATGATCAGTTCGGTGATTTCACCTTTCTGCAGTCTCTCCAGCAAGGAGTGGATATTCAGATCTTGTGGGCCTACGCCTTCAATAGGAGAGATGATGCCCCCTAAAACATGATACAATCCATGGTATTGACCTGTATCTTCAATAGCCATGACATCTCTTTCTGATTCAACTATACACACTGTATGTTGATGACGGGTGTGATCACCGCATATGGCGCAGATATCACTATCAGCAAGGTTATGACAGGTTTTGCAGTTTTGTATATTTTGCCGGATACCGTTCAATCCATCGAGCAATTCAGGCAACAAGGTGGTCTTGTTTTTTAACAGAAAGAGCGCTATGCGCAATGCACTTTTACGGCCGATACCCGGCAATTGGCCTATAGTCCGGATGGCATATTCAAGGTGACGGGAGGAGTATTGCGACATATATGTTCAAATTTATACAAAAACCCCTGAGTTAGATAATAGGGTAGGCCTATACCAACATCGCTACCGGATTCTCAAGGAACTGCTTCAGGGTTTGCAGGAATTTGGCGCCAGTGGCACCATCGATCACCCTATGATCACAGGACAAAGTCACTTTCATGATTTTCGAAGAAGTCACTTTTCCATCTACCATGGACAATTCCTCACCGATGGCTCCCACAGCCAGGATGGCGGCGTCAGGAGGATTGATAATTCCTGTAAATTCATCAATGCCAAACATGCCAAGGTTTGAAACGGTAAATGTATTGCCTTGCATTTCCTGGGGTTGAAGTTTTTTATTGCGGGCTTTGTCCGCCAGGGTGGCTACATGGCTATTGATGTCCCGCAAGCCCATACGGTCAGCGGCAAAAAGTACCGGAACGAGAAGGCCTTCTTCGACAGCAACGGCTACTCCGATATTGATGTCCTTGTTGATACGTATTTTATCACCCAGCCAGGAGGAATTGACTGCAGGATGATGACGCAATGCCGCTGCACAGGCTTTGATCACAAAATCATTGAAAGAGATTCGTGTTTCAGGCTGTTCATTGATAAGTTTTCGGGCATCCGCAGTTTTATCCATGTTGATCTTCATGGTCAGGTAAAAATGTGGGGCAGAAAATTTACTCTCGACAAGCCTCCTTGCTATGGTCTTACGCATCTGGGACAACGGAACGTCTCCATACTGTGGAGAGGCATTTGCAGCATTGGCAGTGGGTAGTTGGGACGATTTGGCAGCAACAAAGTTTTCAACGTCTCTTTTTACGATTCTTCCTCCATCGCCTGTCCCTGTGACAGCATGGAGATCAATGCCTGTTTTCGAAGCTATTGATTTGGCAAGGGGAGAAGTTTTTATCCTGGATTCACTTTCTGAAGCAGCAGTGACCTTTTCTTCAACAGCTATCTGGTTCTCAGGAGTATTGGTTAAAGCAGCAGCGGTTTCCTTTGGTTTGTTAGTTGGTTCAGCTGCTTTGCTGTCGCCGGCAAGGATAGCTTTGAAATCTTCATCTTTTCCTCCGATTACTGCCAGGATGTCATTTACCGGAACAGGGCCTTCCTTAACACTGATGTAGAGTAAATAGCCTTCATGAAAGCTTTCAAGTTCCATGGTTGCTTTATCTGTTTCCACTTCGGCAAGGATGTCGCCGGGAGATACTTTGTCACCAATTTTTTTGAGCCAGCCCACGATATTTCCTTCTTCCATCGTGTCACTCAGTCTGGGCATTCTGATTATCTCAGCCATTCGTTATCAGGTATTTAAGCGGTGAATTTAAGGATATACACCAGAAGCTAGGATATGCGGGGGGCAAAAAAATCAAAAGCCCCGGACCGGGTATTGGCCTGGAGCTTCTGAGTACACAAAAAAATCTATCTCAAATAACCCTATTCATGATGTATCAGCACTAATAACCAGAGTTATAGTTGCCGGAATATTTTGAGCCGGGTCTGGAAGATCCCGGTGTGTTTTTTCCGGCTTCCGGACCAGCTGGCCGTGCCATATCAGTATCAGTCGAAGTCGCCACATGAAATTCTACGCGACGATTCATGTAATGTTTATATTCTTCAGTTGTGTTTGTATTAAAACCGTCTTTCAGGCCATCTACAATTGGTGATTCTTCGCCCCCATAGGTCAGGATAAAACGGTCACGTGGTATGCTGTAATTACTAACCAGGAAATTAATAGCTTCATTGGCTCTGTTGTAAGACAGTACATTGTTATATTCGTTAGTACTCCTGTTGTCGGCAAATCCATTAGCCACGACCTTAATTTCAGGATGTGAACGCATCACAGATGCAATATTGTGTAATGAACCATAGAATTCAGGTTTTACATAATACTTATCCAGATCAAAATGGATCATAGGCAGGAACCAATTGAGATTTGATTCCATCGCAGCTGAACGCTGATTGACCAGAGCAACAACATCATCTTCCGTCATGTAATCCTGAGGAACCTGAGCTACGCCCTCCCTGCTTACTTCGTATCCAGGAGGTGAATAGGGCTCCTCATCCTTGCAATCAACGACTCCGTCTCCATCGCTGTCAAGTGTCATACCTCTGGTATCGACCGGACACCCTGCTGGGGTATTGATCTCCTGGTCAGTCATATCTATGACGCCATCCCCATCAGTATCCGTAAGGTCAAATTTAGGCCGCTGTTTAAGTTCAGCGATATCATTGAGAGATGCATCCAATGGATTTACCCAATAGAGCGGCTCGATGCGTTTGTCTTTTGAACCAATATTGATCCCCAGTCTGATTGAGGTGTAATGAGGAATGTCATTACTGGAGGTTGTAGAAGTAGCATTTTGTTGTTCAAAACCGTCAAGTAGGTCATTATCACTTAGCAGAATCCGATGCTCAATCCCAAGGTTGATACGCTTAGACAATTTCCTGGACAGACCGATAGAAAAACTAAAATGAGGTATAACCGTCTTGTAGTCACCAAAAGAAATGACATCCTGTTCTACACCCCCGGCTGTTTCAAAATCCCCGTCCAGCAAGTTCTTTAGATTTTCCCTTGACTGATTTCTACCATCTTTAGTAGTCAGGTCCACCCCCTCTGTGACACTGGCAAAGTTGTATAACTGGCCATTGGCATCGAGCAGATCAACACCGACCTTTGGGATATTTATACCAAGACCTACTGCAGCATACAAATTCCATTTATTGTAAGGACTGTGGAAAAGCACATTGCCTATATTAAGGACTCCTTCAGCCGTAAAGGCCAAAACCTTGGTTTCATAATTGCGGTGAATATTGTCGTCATTTGTATTGATGTCAGTATAGCCGGCCAGGATAGGGAATTCATCAATATTTTGGGAGTATGTCCGCTCAGACCCTAAATAATTATAATTCCTGGCATCATAACCCCTGGAGGTCTGATAAGATGCATCCAAACGCCATGAGAGCGCATAGTTAATGGCTTTACGGATATGCAGTCCAAACCCGTACCCAGCTGGGAATGGAGCTTCAACATCACCGGATATAAAAGCGGAGCCGCCATGCAGGCCAAGCTCCCACATACTCTTGGGTCTGGCTGAATATTTGGATTGACCGCTCCTCCAGAGTTTGTTCTGCTCTGGATTGACGGTCATTTCGTCAGCTATGTCCGGGGACATAAACTCTCCTGTAGCTGTCTGGGCTCGAAGGGTACTGCAAAAAAACATGGGGAGACTAAACAGCAGGACAAGGTGTACTCGTGTCATAGGGTTCAGGTTTATTGAAGAAAGACTTTTTGTGTTTTACAAAAGTATTGTATTTCTCCAAGATATGGTATATAACCTGCAAAATTCATTCCGCGAATACAAGTTAATTGGAATAAGAATGAGTTAGTTATGATAAATATTAACATATTACATTAATATTTAATATATTTACCTCATGATATCTCATTGGTTTGTACCAGACGAAAAATCGTCTATTCGCCCTGAGCGGCTGAGTAAAAACTCCCTTTGGCACAAGGTCAGATTTCTTCACGATCAGGATGTTTCCTTCAATAGCAGCGACCTTTTAGTGATTAGTTTTGACAGGAGTATGTCCCAGCGGATCAAGAAAAATCTTTATCAATTTAGTTCGACCCCTTCCCAGGCTCTGAGTATAGTGGATTGTGGCAATTTTACCCAAAAACAAGCAGAAAACATCGTACCTGTTCTAAAGGAGATCAGGGAAAGTGGGGCAATGGCACTTTTATTGGGCCCTCCAGTTGGTTTTATGCGCCTGCAGGTGGAGGGCATTCGGATGGCCAGCATTATCCGGGAATCTAATCTGGATGATGATGTTTATCTCCGCAACGTGCATTCGGGTACCATGTATCAGTATATCGGCACCCAGAGGCACCTTGTGTCAGAGACACACCTGAATGTTGAAGGCCACCTGCGTCTGAGTGATTTGAAAGATGATCTGTATCTGGCAGAGCCTTGTATCAGGGATTCAGATGTTATGATTTTTAACTGTGATAGCATGAGCGCATCAGAGGCAGGTTATATTACAGGGATGTCCGGAAGCGGTCTGACAGTGATAGAAGCATGCCAGTTGTTCAGGTACGCCGGTGCTGCCCAATCTCTTTTTTCTGCGGGGATTTACGGTTATTCGCCGGAGGCTGATGAGTCGGGTATGATGGGAAATGCAATAGCCCAGATGATCTGGTATCTTCTCGAAGGTTCTACACTGCGTGAAGATCCGGAGAAGAGTCCCCTGACCCAATATCATGTTCAATCTAAAGATCATGAACATGCTCTATTATTCTTTAAAAGTGAACTGTCGGGAAGATGGTGGATTGAAAATAAGGCCGGTCGTAAAGTTGCTTGTTCCTACCAGGATTATAGGAAAGCTTGTGAAGAGGATTACAGTGAACTCATCATCAGATCGGTGCTCGGATAACTCACAATATTATATGATCATCGCTCGAGTAGGAGCTCTAATTGCATCGACCGTGAGCCTTTCAGTAGCATGGCTTTTCCATTGCACTTATCCCATTGCCATATTGCCTTCAGGGAATGGATATCATCAAAGCGCATGATACGCGAATCATTTATCTCCAATGATTCGTATGCTTCCGAAAAGGCATTTCCAACAATATAAATATTATTAAAGGACATGCCGGCAACTAGCTCAAGCATTTGGCGATGAGCTGATGAAGTATCCGGACCCACTTCTTTCATGTCTCCTAATACAATGAAACCATCAGGATACTGTGCAGCAAAGGCCCGAACCGCAAGTTCCATACTTGATGGATTTGCATTATAGGCATCCTTGACAACAAGACAACCATTACACGTTATAATTTCTGAACGATTAGCCCTTGGTATAAAACCGGAAAGCGAATCAATGATGAGCTTTTCATCAACATTAAAGTGTCTTCCAACTGCAAGTGCCGCAAGCATATTTGAAGCATTGTAATGACCAAACATAGAAGAATGAAAAGTCAGTCCGCTATGTTTGTCGGTCATGGTAAAACCGGTTTCACCGGGGTGCGCTGCATATAAAAAATCATTTTGTGGATGTGCGGCCGAATCAAATCCAAAGGTCACTTTTTGATCCAGGCCTTCGCCGATTTCCCGAAGATTAGGGTCATCCATATTCACAAATCCGACACCATGATGGGCGATGAGAAAGTCAAAGAGCTCTCCTTTCGCCTTTTTGACGCCTTCCAACGAACCAAATCCTTCCAGGTGAGCTTTGCCAATGTTTGTGATCAGTCCGTGAGTAGGCTCTGCTATTGAACATAGGGTAGCTATTTCTCCACCATGATTGGCGCCCATTTCACAGACCACAAATTCAACTTCTGGAGTGATGCCCAGCAATGTCAGCGGCACACCGATGTGATTGTTGAGATTGCCTGCAGTAGCATGCACTTTAAATTTTCGGGATAGAACAGTTGTTACTAACTCTTTCGTTGTGGTTTTACCATTGCTGCCGGTTATAGCCAGAACCGGAACCTGAATTTGGCGTCGGTGGTAGTTCGCTAGAGTCTGCAGCGTCTGTAAAGTATCCTCAACGTGAATCAATTGGTCACCATACAGGGAGGCATCCGAGACCACAGCATAGGCAGCACCTTCATGAATGGCCTGGAGGGCAAAAGTATTTCCGTCAAACTGGGCTCCTTTCAGGGCAAAGAATATACTCCCGGGCTTTATTTTTCGGGTATCTGTTGAAATAAAAGGAAACTTCAGGAAGAGGGAATATAGCGAGGGAATTTCCATGGGGAACTTTAGATAATTCGATACGAAATGCTGTAAAAATAAAAACGCCCTGTCGGAAAGAAAGGGCGTTTTTATTTTTTATTGAATAGGTCTTTAACCTTATTTATATCGTCGGGTTGATTTGGCACTGCCTCCGCCAAAATCATGGCCACCAATTTCACCGCCTGGTTCAGATCCACCAATCTGGTGCATAGCGCACCTGAAACCGATAGTACGATCTCCTTTAGTTTGGTTTTTAAACCTTCTGGCAGCTGGCGATAACCAGAACAAACGGTCAGCCCATGATCCACCTTTGATCACACGTGAGCTATCATTTATTAAGGTAGTTTCGCCATATCCGTAAAACACCACCTCATCATCATCATCTTTGTAATCAAGAACATTTCCTTTCTGGTAGTTTTCGCGCAAGGCTGCAACAGAATCCTCTACGATAGCATAGCGGATACGTCCAAGGCTATCCTTTTCTACAGGTTTTCCATTTTCATCAATAACCCGCTGTTGGAATATATTACCACGGAAAGGGTTAAGGTCATGACCTTCAACATCCCTTAACGACATACTGGTCATAGGCCTGTACAAGTCACCCGTCCATTCACTCACGTTACCGGCCATGTTATACAAGCCGAAATCATTAGGGAAAAATGCTTTAACAGGTGATGGGAAAGGTGCATTATCGTTTGGCTTGCCTGCTGTACCCATATAGTTACCTCTGGACTCTTTGAAGTTGGCCAGCATTCTGCCCTGGTTCTTGTCATGAATCTTGTAACGGGCTGTATTGCCATCCCATGGATAAATCCTGCGATCAGAGATCAATTCATCCTTTTTAGAAAGGTTATTACCCTGGAGGGCCAGGGCTGCATATTCCCATTCAGCTTCTGTCGGAAGTCTGTAGGCAGGAAGTAATATTCCGTCCTCAAATCTAACTGGGCGTTCACCGCCGGTCTTGAGATCAGGAAGGTTCTTTTTTACACTGCCTTGGTATTGGCCTACGAGGTATGATTCAGTATTAAAGTTATCTGCATCTTTCTGGTCAACATTGAGATTCAGTACTCCTTTCTCTACTAGCAGCATCTCATTGACACGGTCAGTACGCCAGAGGCAGAATTTATTGGCTTGTTCCCAGTTGACCCCGATGACCGGATAATCAGCATAGGATGGGTGCCTGAAGTATGTCTCCACCAATGGTTCATTGAAGGAAAGTTCTTCCCGCCAGACCAGGGTATCAGGGAGGATACTTAATACCTCCTGAGGATAGGATTCCCCGTATACACGTCTTGTCCAGTATTCAAACTCACGATAGTGTGAATTGGAAACCTCGCTTTCGTCCATCAGAAACGATGAAACTGTTACCCTGCGGGGTACATTGTTCCAATCATAAGTTACATCCTGATCGGTAAGACCCATCGTAAATGTACCTCCGTCAACAGGAACAAGGCCCGGGCCTATTTCCAGATCACCGTGAGATCCTTTTTCAAAGCCGCCCCATTCCTGGTCATTATATTTCCAGCCGGTAACGGATGAACGATCGGATTTCTTACAGGCGACAAAACCTAGCATCAACAGCGCTCCAGCACTGATTAAAAGAAATTTCTTCATTCTAAACTGAACATGTTTGTTAAAAGAGGGACAAATATACATTTTCTGAAACGTAACCAGGGGGTAATTATTGTTTTGTTTTTCCTGGAGTTCCCACAACAAAAAGTATGCCTTGACCTCATAATTTAACTATCTGAAGATCATAAGGCAATCGCTGTATCTGGATTCCTTTACTGCTGTTTTTAAAACAAAAACGAGCCCAATTTCATGTGTACCCCCACTCACAGGAAACCCTGAAATCGTGGCGTCATAACTATAGCCTATTCTTAATTGATTGGTTCTTAGCCCAATAGAGCCGATAATGGCTTCTGATCGACCGGAGGATATCCGGTAGTGCCCTCCAAAACTGACAGGACCAGCATCAAAGGTTACCCCACCATTAATTTGCTCAAAAGGCCCCTGTCTGACGAAAATAATTGTAGGTGAAAGGGATACCTTAGTCCGGCTATTGAAAACTCTGGAAAAAACCGGCCAGGTGCCACCCCCATGTATCGTCCATCGAATCGGTATGCCCGGGGAAAGTGAAGTATTTATATCCAAAAAATCAGGTTTTGGCTGATTCAGGTGCCTGATCGATACCCCCCCGTAGAGCTTTTCTCCGTATAAAACGAACCCCAGGCCCAGGTCTGGATAAAAGATGGTATTTTTTTCGGGAGCAACCTCTTCGGTGGGAAATGGACTGCCACCGGGGCTTATAGTGCCGAGGTAGTCGTCAATCTGGTCCCCAAACCGGAGTTGATCCCAATTGAGGGTGGATTGGACGAAACCTATTTCAGTACCCATTTTTACAAACAGATCATCATTGAGTCGAAGCCGGTAAGAAAAGATTCCGGCAACTTTAGTGGTCTTGAGGATACCATCGCCTGCGTCATCCGAAAGGATCCATAAACCTGCACCGCTATTGATCGAAGGGAAAAACTGGTCATAAGATACAGCATAGGTCCGGTAGGCATTGTTGAAGCCCGGAAACTGGTTCCTGTAATTTGCGGAAAACCTAGGCGATTCGGTCAGCCCTGATAAACCGGGGTTCAGTTGCAGGGGGGACAGATAAAACTGTGAAAAAACCGGGTCTTGTGCAGTGAGATAGCCAGCTATTAATACAAGGATTACAGAGCCAAAACTCCTCAGTTTTAACTCAGAACCTCTTGCCTGTCGGTTGACAAGCGCTAAAAGCTGATTATACTTGATCAGTCGCATGGATGTGCTGCAATATTAATTCTTTTAGAATAGGTAACGTCGAAAGTCACCCAATACGTCCTCCACGCATCAAAAAGTCATCGCATTTGTCAACAATTGGCCAAAAATATTATTTCAGGATAGCAATAGTTGTTGGTCAGTAACGTTTTATTAACGATTTTTAAGACTCCACTTCAGGCCGGAAAATCATATGAGCAGACTTTTCACACTTCTTTTATTTCTATGTTCTCTGTCTGCAGACCCGTTGGCTGCCCAGCAGGTACTGCAACACAAATTTCTTTTAGCCTGGTCTGAAGACAATACTTTGTCATTTAATGGAGCTGGTGAGTTTTCGGCAAATCCAGCACTTCCTGTCTATACTTTCAGATTTCCGCTTGAAGGTTCTTCAAAGCTTTCGGTTACACTCACTGTGGAATCAAGCGAACAAGTAACAATCACAAACGAAGTTATATGCGCCGATATTCCGAAAGAATATATAATTGGTTCCAGCATGGAGCAGGAACGTGGAAAGTGGTTCGGCAGAGTTTGGATCATGCCATTTGTATCGAAGGGTAATCAGAAAGCTGACCGGATCACCAATGGAATAATGACCATACATATAGATCCGATCTATACAGGTGGAGTGGTGCGTTCAGGACCTGGATTTAAAGAAAATTCAGTGCTTAAGGAAGGCATCATTCATAAGTTGTCAGTTGATCAATCCGGAATTTACAAACTTGATTACAATTTTATAAAAGACAAACTAAAAATCGATCCTTCATCCATTTCGCCCTCCAATATTGGAATTTTTGGAAATGGAGACGGACGAATTCCCCAATGGAATTCAGCTCCAAGGATTGACGATCTGGAGCAATCGGCATCTTATGGTTTTGGACTTGATGATGGTCAGTTTAACCCTGGAGATTATCTCCTATGGTATGCAGAAGGTACTCACCATTGGACATACGATCCAGTGGAAAGGGTTTATAATATGGAGTTTAATAACTATGATGAATTCAATCATTATTATGTTATTATAAATGGACCAACCCGTCAGTCCATTCTAAGCAGGCCTAATGGAACAGGCAGTGAATATGTTTCGGCATCATCCATTGATTTCCAGCGCCTCGAAGAAGACAAAGTTAATCTCCTCGGAAGATACAGACCTCCCGGGTCCGGCCAGGAATGGTATGGAGATGAAATGGCTGTATTGAAGGAAATCAACTACACTGACCGTTTTAATTTGCGTGATCTTATTCCTGCCGATACCCTACATTATAGAGTGAGATTTGCAGCCAGGGCAGCCAATCTGACCAGGTTCTATTTCCGCGTTGATCAGAAGGAAGTAGGACGAAATGTAGGTGGAGTGGATTTAGTGAATTATGAATCTTCCTTTGCCAACGATGCGCTACTCCAGGGTGAATTTGTTCCCGGAGCTCCTGTGCAGGATATCGTCGTCAGATATCCGGATGCTAATGGAGTGAATTCAAGAGCATGGGTTGACTACATACAGCTCAACATCAGAAAACAAAATGTTTACAGACAAGGAAGCCCTTTGTTTATCAGAGATCCTCGATCAACTTATGCGGGTACGCCTGAGTACGAACTGGAAGGGGTCACTGCCGGATGCCAGATATGGGATATTTCTGAACCGTTGATACCTGTACTGCAACAATTTAATGCTGGAACAAAAATAACCTTTACAGACCTGCCTGGAAATGATACACCTGATGAATTTATATGTTTTAATCCGGCCACGGATATTCGTATACCTACTTATGAGGGTACAGTGGCAAATCAAAACCTTCACAACATTCAGCGTGCTGATTTAGCAATCATATATTATGATGAGTTCGAAGAGGCTGCTATGAAAATTGCAGAACACAGAAGGATCCATAGCCACCTGGAGGTAGTCGCACTTCCTGCAAGCCAGGTTTTCGAAGAGTTTGGTGGTGGTTCAAAAGATCCTTCTGCGATTCGTGATTTTGCACGAATGATCTATAAGCGAGATGCTGATTTCAAGTATCTGTTATTACTTGGAGACGCTACATATGATTATTTAAATCATTTTTCGGATCTCCCATATCAGAATTTTATACCGGCTTTTGAGACAGAAGAATCACTCGATCCGATTCGCTCCTTTCCATCCGATGATTTCTTTGCCTTGCTTGATGATGATGAAGGTGACAACCTGATTGGTGCCATAGACATTGCGGTTGGTCGATTGCCGGTAAGTGAAGCCGCGGAAGCTTTGGAGATTGTCAATAAAATAATCCATTATGATACCAGTCCATCAACCCTCAATGACTGGCGTTCGAGAATAGTCATGGTAGCAGATGATGAAGATGGAAATACGCATTTGAATCAGGCCGATGGATTAGTAGTCCAGACTTTAAATGATAATCCTGACTTGAACGCCCATAAAGTATATCTCGATGCCTTTCCGCAGGAATCAACTCCCGGCGGAGACAGATATCCTGCAGTCAATGAGGAGATAGATCTCAATATGAAAAAGGGGGCACTCACAGTAACCTATATGGGGCATGGTGGGCCAAATGGATGGTCACAGGAGAGGGTGCTGGGAATCAACCAGTCACAATCATATGATAACCTGGACAACATGCCACTTTTTATCACGGCGACATGTTCTTTTGCCGGTTATGATGAACCTGGTTTTATAAGTGCAGGTGAGCACCTGCTTCAAAACACGGAAGGTGGGGCTGTCGCTTTGATGACCACCGTAAGAGCAGTGTATTCCGGCTCCAATGAGCGTCTCACCCGAGCTGTGCTGAAATTACTCTACACGCCTGATTCAACAGGTGCTTATCTCACGATGGGAGAGGTGTTGCGCAGGGCAAAAAATGTAAACGCAATTGATACACTTGATAATAACGCAAGAAAATTCACTTTGCTCGGTGACCCATCTCAATTGCTTGCTATTCCGGAGCATCAGATTAAGGTAACAGAAATTGGCGGAAAACTTATTGGTGGGGGTATTCTGGACACACTTAGCGCTCTCGAAAAAGCAACTGTCTCTGGAACCATAAATAATCAACAGGGTGAAATTATTACGGATTTTGACGGGCAGTTGTTTCTGACCCTGTTTGATAAAGTTAAGGTAAGCAAGACACTGGCAAATGATGAGTCAAGCGCAGTCAAACCGTTTGCTTCACAGACCAGGCAATTGTTTAAAGGAACAGCAACTATTATTGCAGGTACATGGTCCATCGAATTCGTATTGCCTAAGGACATTGATTTCGTCTATGGTCAGGGAAAGATGAGCTTATATGCTCAAAACGGAATCACAGATGCATCTGGATACACGACCGAATTTATTGTCGGAGGTGTTTCAACAGGTGGGTTGGCAGATGATCTCCCACCTGTCATCAAGCCTTTTATGAATGATGTTAATTTTATTTCCGGCGGTATCACAGACAATAATCCAGATATTTATATTCAGCTGAGTGACGACAACGGAATCAATGTTTCCGGCACAAGTATCGGGCACGATATAGAAGCTATCCTCGATGGTGATGACAGGAACAGTTTAATCCTCAATGATTTTTATCAGGCATCACTTGATGATTATGCCAGTGGTGAGGTACGTTATCCCCTGTCCTCGCTTTCTACTGGTCTGCATACCTTGAAAGTAATCGCATGGGATCTTGCCAATAATCCCGCTGAAGCTTACCTTGAGTTCTTTGTGATAGACAGTGATGGCCCGATTCTCAAGAACCTATTCAATTTTCCTAATCCGTTTTCCGAAGAAACCTTCTTTCAGTTTGAACATAACCGCCCGGGTGTGATCATGGATATGGATCTTGACATTTTTGACCTTTCCGGACGACGTGTTAAGAATATATCCCTCGATGGTTACGTTTCTGATGGGTACCGGATAGCTGATTTGTACTGGGATGGTTTGAATGAGGCTGGGGTAGAAGTGACACCTGGCATGTATGTATTCAAATTGAAAATTGTCTATAAGACTAACGGAAATACGGAGACCATCGAAAGCGATGTCGAAAAACTCGTCATCCTCAGATGATACCAATTAAACTATCTTTGCACTCAATTTTTTAAACAATTCAGATTTTCATGAAATACATTTCACTCTTTGTATTAATGTTTTCTGTGGTTACCATGGCTAAGAGCCAGTATTGTGATCCCGCAACAGAAAATTGCCCAAATGCCATTATTTCGGCTGTCCCTTTCCTCAGGATCGTTCCAGATGCCAGATCAGCGGCTATGGGTGATGGCGGAATTGGTATATCCGCTGATGCAAACTCCATGCACTTCAATGCATCAAAACTGGCTTTTGTAGAAAATGATCTTGGCCTCGCTGCCAGCTATTCTCCATGGCTCAGGTCATTGGGCCTACAGGATGTTTACCTCGCATACCTTGCCGGGTACAAAAAAATAGGAGAGAACCAGACCCTCGGAGCATCTCTCCGATTTTTCTCACTCGGTGCACTTGAGTTTACAGACATCAATGGTTTGTCACTCGGACAGGGCAACCCGAATGAATTTGAAGTGGCAGTGGCTTATGCCAGGAAACTCTCCACTAAGTTCAGCGCAGGCCTTACAGGTAAATTCATATACTCCAACCTCGCAGGCGGTCAACAAATAGATAATATAGATATCGTGCCTGCTACATCAGGCGCAGTGGATATCTCTTTTACCTACGAAAACCCCATCAAAATTGCTGAAGGGGGTATGCTGAGGATTGGTGCTGCCTTTAACAACATCGGCTCTAAAGTCTCCTATACAAAATCAGAATTTAAAGATTTCATTCCTGGCAACCTTGGTTTAGGTGCGGCACTTGAAATGAACTTCGATGATTACAACCAACTCACCTTCCTGCTTGACTTCAACAAGTTACTCGTGCCTACTCCTATCGATCCAACTTCGGAAGATTATGATAAGAACATGAATGGTTATCCTGATTTCAGAGAGAAACCATTGTTTGAAGGCATCTTTGGCTCCTTCACAGATGCACCGGGTGGCTTCAAGGAAGAGATGCGTGAAATATCTTTCTCCGTTGGAACTGAATACTGGTACAACAAGCAGTTTGCTTTCAGGGCAGGCTATTTTTATGAGCATCCTACAAAGGGCAATCGGCAGTTTCTGACCGCAGGTCTTGGATTGAAGTACAATATTTTTGGTCTCAATATTTCATACCTGGTACCAACATCTAATCAGCGTAGTCCGCTCGACAGTACTTTGAGGTTTACGCTCATGTTCCATTTTGATGAGAAAAAGGATGCCCCTGCTACGATTTAAAGCATAAGACTCAAGGATTTTTTATCCAACTATTTAAGAACAAGAGCCGGAAGATCCCTTCCGGCTCTTGTTCTTTTATGTACCGGATTGCCCTTCTTGGACTATACCGAACCTGGTTTTTAGTTGTGAGAAGACCTGTAAAGAGAGGAGAAGATCTATATAGAAATAAAAAAGTGCATCTGTGATGGATAAGCCGGATTCTGTTGTCCTACCGCAAAGCAGGATATCTATCATTTATCTGGGTCGGGCATTGCTGCCGCGACTCTAGCTGCCTACCCCCCTCAATTATTTACATATTCCAGCGAGCCGCCAGATACCTTATCCCATCGGAATGGTCTAAGGAATTGAAGTGTACATGGCATTTCAGCCCGCAAGGTTTATCCCATAGTCCGGTTGCCCGGATTATGCGTGCGCTCTTACCACACGTTTTCACCCTTACCATAATGGGTTTAATTCCTTCATGGCGGTAGTTTTCTGTGACACTTTCTGTCTCCGTCATCGACGAAGCCCATCTGTTAGATGGCACGGTGCCCTACGCTGTCCGGACTTTCCTCTCCCTCTTCAGGGAGCGATAGATTCATCACAGATGCCTTCCTTTAACGGCTGTATAGGTCTGGAAGTTCGCAGAGGACGATTTAAAATTTACAGAACCAGCCCAAACCCCAGTATAAAAAGGTAACCATATGACAGCTAATTATTTATTTATTAAATATTATCTTTATGTGATATTATGCGGATTACCTTCAACGTATTCAGGTATCTCCTGGTGGCCGGAATCTGCCTCTTGGTGCTTATGGCACTGATAGGCTTTGACCATCTATCCTACGATCGGACTCATTTTGCCCAGCAAATTGAAGAGAATATCCAGAACCTTGAGACTGAAGCGGTGCATCAGTTACGCGAAGGTGACTGGGTTGGCCAGATCCGATCAGCTCAGAAATCAGACAGGATATTATCTAATGACCTTATCAGCCAGATTGAAAGGCTGGGTCAACAACCCTTCACAATATATCTCTACCAGAATGACAGCCTTATTTTCTGGTCTAAGCCGGGGCCGATTATAGACCCATCACATCGTGATTTTATCAATATTCCCTGTGTCATCGGGGATCATCGCCAGGATCATTATGTCAAGAAAACTGAAATTGCCGATGGCCAGGAATTGCTACAGGTGTATTTCAAGATCCCCATTTTACCGGTCCAGGAACAAGCTTATAGCATTGGTGTGACTCCCTACAAATTCGGGCACCCTTCACCAGATGATGCAGAACTCATACGTAGCATTGACGGATCCCCTATCGCTCATATACAATTGCTGACAAAAGAGTTCTCCTTTTTAATGCAAGCGGTTATCCTGATCCTTTGCATGGTCATATTCTGGGCATTATGCATGGCATGGATCGTCTGGATCAATAGCAGGTCAGATCAAAAGGTGTCAGGAATCAACAAGATACTTCTTCAGATATCAGGTGTGCTTGGTTTGCGTATGGCAACTTTGTTTATCCCTTATCATGATTTCTTTGATCAGCTTTCATTGCTAAGCCCGATCATCCAGAATATCAAGTTCCCATATTCGACTGCAGATTTATTACTAGATAGTGCTGTTTTCCTTTGGCTTTGCACGTTGGCCAGCAAGATTTACAGTCGTGATTTGCCCGGGGGCACTTCTGCCTTTGCATTATCATCAGCGGGTAAAAGATGGACAGACCGCATGATGACGGCTACCCATTATCTCGTCGTCATTATGTTGTGTGGGTTGACCTCATGGATCCTGAGACAGGTCGTAGGTCAGAGTAATTTCAGACTGGATCTGGGTGAGATTTCATTGTTTGATGTCCATCATTTTCTGTCCATCCTCGCTTGCGGTCTGATTGTCATGGGGGTGTTTACGTTTTCATTTCAGATTGTAACCCGTGCTATTTTTTATACAACCAATTTTTATGAGCGGATGATAGCCCTGCTTTTTGCAGGTGTAGTGAGCTTGCCGCTGATCTACCTCATTCAGATTGACATTCCTTTTGTTGGTTTTTATCTTGGTGTATTTATACTGATGACCCTTCTTGATTTGTATATCGAGCAGGGAAACAAATCCGTGATTTGGGTGATGAGTTGGCTCGTGGCGATATCTTCCATGACAGCTTTAGTGTTATATAAGTACCAAAAGGATTTTGAGAAGATAGCACGCACAGATATCATATTGAGTGCTCCCGGGGATTTTGGTATGAATGAAAGGTCTGAAGAAGCGATCATCGAATGGCGACTCCTTCATCTGCCGCGGAAATACAGCCTGGGGGTATACCAGGATGGGCAATTGATTTATGGGTACCAGTATGATTACGCACTCGTATTACCAGGATTTACAAGTTGGAAGGTCGGAGAATTTCGAGAAATCTCAACGGGCAACGACCGCACTGACATAGCCATGCGCGATGCAAGTGACCGGGTCATCCTGATCGGTAAGAAAGTCGAAGGGGTCAATCATGTAGTCTCTCTCTTCTCTCTGATATTTACTGTATTTAGTTTCCTGTTGTTTCTACTGGCCGGACTTAATGCCATGTTTGGTTTTTTACCAAAGAACATGGAACTCACGATATCCCCCAGGCCTTCTTTAAGGAATAAAATTCAGCTCGCTGTCGTCATCATTATTATTCTCACGTTTGTGATTGTAGGGCTCCTGACGGTGTATTACATACGCTCCAATAGCCGGGCAGATGAATTAAGGCGGTATGACGAACGATTGCGGAATATAGCTGGTTCGATAAGACAATCCCTCACACCGGAATTCAAGACAGGACGGGATGATATGAAGAAAGCTTCACGAATAGCAGTGGCCATCGGCGCTCCAAATAAAATATATGATCCTGAAGGAAACATGATTCAGCAACAGGATAATGCGGGTAGCAATGAGCACCAAATCACCGTAAAAATGGCCTTCCTTCCAAAGTTGATCCTGGATGCGGGCTCTCGTGATTATTACCTGTCCGGTATGCATATTGAGGAAGGAAATCCGAAGAGAACAAATGACGTAGGATTTGTCACGATTCATAATAGTGGTGCACAGTCAGGTTATATTGAATTGACAGAATTGTTCCCATCCGGCAGTGAAGGTGGTGATCCCGGATCCGCCTTTTTTATGACATTGCTAAATGCTTATGTCTTCATTTTTCTCATTGCGATAGGGATTGCTGTATTCATGAGCAGATCGATTACCGGACCTGTAGCACAACTAAGTGAAAAACTTAAAAAAATCCGTCTTGGCAAGAAGAATGAAACCATTCAATGGTCCATTGATGATGAGGTAGGTGAGCTCATCCGGGACTATAATGGCATGGTGACCAAACTAGATGAGAGCGCTCTCTTACTGGCCCAAACGGAACGGGATACTGCATGGAGAGAAATGGCGAAGCAGGTGGCGCATGAAATTAAAAACCCACTGACACCGATGAAACTCAGCATTCAGTACCTCCAAAATGCAGCTTCCAGGGATGAGGACATTGATCTTCCGGCTATGATCAAGAGGGTCAGTAAAACATTGATCGAACAGATTGATAATCTTACACACATCGCTTCCGAATTTTCGAGTTATGCAAAAATGCCAACGGCGATGAATGAAGTTTTTGTTATAAACGATGTCCTCGCTTCTGTTCACGACCTCTTCCGCAAAAGGGAGGATATGGATATCCAGCTTCAGGTGCCTATTAATGATCTGTTTGTATTTGCGGATAAGAGCCAGATCATCAGGGTACTCAACAATATTGTAAAGAATGCCATTCAATCTATTCCTAAATCAAGAAGAGGGCTGATCCATATCAAGCTTAATTATACAGATGACCAGGTGGTGCTTTCTATCCATGATAATGGTGTAGGCATTGATGAACATATGAGAGAAAAAGTATTCTATCCCAACTTCACCACAAAGTCATCCGGGATGGGACTTGGATTAGCTATTTGTTCAGACATCATTCAATCCTTTGACGGGCGCATTTACTTTGAAACAGAGAAAGGTGTAGGCACGACTTTTTTTATAGAACTCCCCCGCCATGCTATGCATGAAGACAACACACCTGATCCTAAAGCATCTGGAAATATCAAGCCTTGGCTTATTTCTGAGTGAAGTGATGTCGCTGATCACCTGAAGCAGCCTTTGATTTTGATAAATGAGTGAAAAGGTATTCTATTGCTTTACAGTGTTGATCAGGCTTTCCGCATTTGATAATGCTGCTTTGGAAGGGGGATCGCCACTCAACATTTTAGCCAGTTCGATCACACGCTGCGGAGGTGTGAGGAATTGAATAGAGGACCTGTCTTTATCCTGCTCTGTTATTTTTGATACGTGATATTGGATGTTCGCATGAGCCGCGATTTGCGGTGAGTGGGTTATCATCAGGATTTGATGGCCACCAGCAAGTGAACGGATCAACTGTCCCATGCGCCAGGCAACTTCGCCGGAGATGCCGGTATCGATTTCGTCAAAAATAATGGTAGGAAGTTGTGCCTGTGCAGCATAAATGGATTTTAAGGCCAGGCTAAGTCTTGAAAGTTCACCACCGGAGGCTACTGCCTGAAGAGGTTGAACCGAGGTGCCTTTGTTGGCTGAAAACATAAAATTGATTTCATCCAACCCATGAACTCCAGGTGTACTCAATGGATTAATCTCAATGGTAAACTGCGCATTTGTCATGCCGAGTTCATGGAGTAGGGAAATGACTTTAGGTATGAGTTTTTTTGCTCCTGCTTTTCTTTTCTTTGTCAGTTCCTCTGCTTTTTCGTGAAGACTCCGGCTAATCCCTGCAATGGTCTCTTCCAATGCAGTGATCTGGTCATTGACTGAAGATAGGGCAGACCATTCGTTTCGCAGTGATTGTTGTACCGCGATTAACTCTGCATCATCCTTGCATTGATATTTTTTGATCAGGCTGTATAGTTGATTGAGTCGGGCATGCACTTTTGCCAGTTTTGCAGGATCGTTTTGCCCCGGCCCTTCCAGGCGTCCTGCTTCAAGAGACAAGTCCTGTATCTCCACTCTGACTGCCTGAATCCTGTCTCCGATTTCACTGATGGGAGGATACACTGACCGGACACTTTCTATTTGCTTGATCAGACTTGTGAGTTGAGCTGTCAAAGAATGTGAGCTATCACTCAGCACTGATTGCAAATGCGACAGCACATGATCAATGGCCTCTGCATGTTCGAGCATGTTCTGCGATTCTTCAAGCGTATTTATTTCGCCTGGAACCAGTTTAGCATTGTCCAGTTCTGCCAACTGAAAGGAAAGGAATTCCTTCTTGCGTGAAGAAGAGAGTTCCAGTTCTTTAGTCTTGATCAGTTCATTCCTGGCAACATTAAGTTGAGTGTACAAACCAGTATACTCCTTGTACTGTGGATTGGATCCACTGATGGTGTCAAGGACGTTGATCTGATAGTCTTTAGATTGAAGAGCAAGATTATCATGCTGATGATGAAGTTCGATCAGATGGCCGGTGATTTCCTGCAGGAGTTTAAGGGAGACAGGTGTGTCATTGATAAATGACCGGCTTCTGCCACCTGAACTGATTTCACGTCTGCAGATGAGTAATGAATCATAATCCAGACCTTCCCGGTTAAACAATGTCAGAAGTGATTCTTCCTCAAGTTGAAAATGCGCTTCGACAATACATTTTGAATCGTCATCCGGCAGTACTTTGGTCTCTGCCCGACGACCAAGGGCAAGGCCTAATGCCCCAAGGAGAATAGACTTTCCGGCCCCTGTTTCACCGGTGATAATAGTTAATCCCGGCTGGATGGCAATATCCAATTCGGGTATAATAGCATAGTTTCGAATGATCAGCCGGCTTAGCATAATGTTTTCCTGGTGGAGTTAAATATAATAAATCTCTTATTGGTTCAATTTCGCCTGTACTTCCGGTTCTATAGGTATCCCAAATTGTTTCACAGTTGGTAATACCTGTAGCGCATTGGCCTTTTGCCCAAGGATCAGCAGGCTCTTCATCTTTTCATAATAATACAGACCTTGTTTATTGTTGAGTTGAATGGCCCTCTCAAGGTCTGCAAGCCCTTCTGTAGGCTTATTAATTGCATTTTTAATACGCCCCTGCTCGTACCAGAGGTCCGCATCTTCCGGGTGCATGCTGAGGTATTTTGATATATCGGCAAGTGCGTTGTCCCATTGACCAAACGATTGGAAGATGAGCGATCGGTTTTTATAACCGTTTGCATGGTCAGGTTTTAGTGTCAGGCCTTTATTGAAATCTTCAAGTGCCCGGGGTAAATTATTGGTCAAGGCATACACAGCGCCTCGGTTGATGAAATACTCACCTTCAGTGCTATCCATGGCGATGGCTCTGTTATAATCTTCAAGGGCAATGGCATATTGCTTCTGGTTGAAATAAAGCTTTGCCCTTGAATTGTATAGCGCACCATCTGGTTTAAGTGTTAACGCAGCATTATAATCCGACAAGGCTTCCTCTGTTCTTCCCTGGTCGCGTCTGAAGTTTGCCCTGTTCCGGTAAGGAAGTGGAGTTTTGTCTGAATATTTCAATACATGCGTCCAGAGTGTATCACTATTGGTCCAGACTTTATTCTGTTGCCAGGTCATAAACATGTATAGTGCCAGGAGTCCGCCGAAACCATACACCGCAATTTTCCCGATTTGTTTTTTCTCATTCCACAACCACTGACCTGTGTATACCACCATAAACATGAACCCTGCATAAGGTATGTATGTAAACCGATCGGCAAGGAAGCCTTGACCGGCTCCGACGACTTGTAGGACGAACATCACATTGAAAAGAAAAAATAAAACACCGAAGAGGTAGGGCCGCCAGTCTTTCTTAAAAGCGATATAGGAAAATGACAGAATACTGAGAGCCGCAATAGGTCCAATAATGTACACATCAACGGGCAGCGTGGCGGGGTAAGGGTAGAGTGGGGACATATTATAAGGGAATATAAATTTCGCCACATACACCCCTAACGAATATCCGCCAATCAATAGCCTTTGAACAAATGTATAGGTGGTCGTATCATTTATCGAACCTTCATCTTTAAGGAAATAGATCCCCACGAGACCAATCAGCAGAGACAGTCCGAAAAAGGCCCATTTTTCAATTACCAGTTTGATTTTAAGCGGTCTTTTGAAATAATAATCTACCAGCAGCATTGTCAGCGGTAAGCTGACTGCCTGAATCTTCGCAAACAATGCAAAGATGAAGAGGCCGAGAGCCGCATAAAAGTATTTCTTTACATACCCTGTTTTCACGTATTGAATGTAAAACCATAAGGCAGCCAGGAAGAAGGCTCCAAACAAAACATCTTTTCGTTCTGTCACCCAAGCTACTGATTCAACACGCATAGGGTGTATACCAAAGAGGAGTGCACCCGCCCCTGCAGCCAGACTGCTCAGGTTTAAGGACCTGAAAATTCTGAAGATGAAAAAAACGCAAACAAGGTGGAGCAGGACATTATTAACGTGGTAGACAGTAGGATCAAGTCCAAATATCGACCGTTCGATAGCAAATGTCAGAATCGGTAAGGGATTGTAGTTCCCGATGACCGGTTCACTGAAAATTTGAACAATATTATCCCAGGTGAGTAGGGCGGTATTGGTATTATTGGCCAGATTGTAGTCGTCGTCCCAATTGACAAATTCATTGTTCAGAGCCGGAATGAAAGCGATGAAAGTGAGGGCTAACACCCCGGCAATACACTTCCAGTCCTGACTGTCAAGCCTTTGGATCAATGGCTTCTTGGTTTTAGAGCCGCTTTGGGCGGTCTTCTTTATTGGTTTCTTACTGCTGGTCATAGCTCAAAATTATACAGAGAAGCTGATATATCAGATTTCGGACACATGTGTAGGTAATTCTATTTTCAATATTTAGGTGAATATATCGGACTTTCTCTGGTGCAGATATCCCACGAATGTTAATTTTGCGCCATGATAATCAATGCTGCACAATTGTGCGAGCTGCTCCAGGGTGAACTGATAGGTGATGGGGACATGAAGATCTACGGACCTTCACAGATTGACAAAGGAATTCCGGGTACAGTAACTTTTTTGGCGAACCCAAAATATGAAGAGTATGCGTATACCACGGATGCCAGCATTTTGATTGTATCCAGGGACTTTACGCCTAAATCCCCTTTGAAGGCTTCCATGATCAAGGTGGACGATGTGTATGGTGCTATGATGTTCCTGGTAGAGAAATTCAGTAAGAACGGAACTCCAAAACCAGGCATATCTGATTTGGCGCAATTGCCCACAGATTTTGCACCGGCTCAGGATATTTCTATAGGGGCCTTCACCGTCATTGAAAAAGACGTGGTGATCGGAGCAAGGTCCATCATTTATCCGCATGTGTTCATAGGGCATGGATCCCAGATTGGCGAAGATGTAGTGATATATCCAGGGGTTAGAATTTATCCCAACTCCATGATCGGAGACAGGTGTATCATCCATGCAAATGCTGTGATAGGCTGCGATGGGTTTGGTTACAGGCCTGATGAAAAAGGACAGTATATCAAGATAAACCATGTAGGCCGCGTCATCCTTGAAGAAGATGTGGAAATAGGGGCCAATACAGTCATAGATAGAGGAACACTGAATTTTACTAAAATCGGTAAAGGAAGTAAGATTGATAACCTTGTCCAGATAGCACACAATGTGACGATAGGAAAGCATACCGTCATTGCTGCTCAGGCAGGCATTGCCGGCAGCTCCAGCGTTGGTGATCATGCCCGGGTAGGTGGACAGGTTGGTGTCGCAGGACATATTCATATTGCAGATCGTATAGAGATACAAGCGCAGAGTGGGGTTCATTCAGGCAAGTATCCTGAAGGGACAAGGCTTTTCGGTTATCCGGCTATCCAGTATAATGATTATTTAAAATCGTATGCGGTATTTAAGCAATTGCCCGCTTACATGAAGAGAATTGAGGAATTGGAAAAACAAATTGCTGCCTTAAAAGCGGATAGCCAATGAAACAGCAGACATTAGCCAAATCATTCAGTTTGGAAGGGGTAGGGCTCCATACCGGTAAAACAGTGATTATCGAATTTGAACCTGCGGAAGTCAATCATGGTATCAGGTTCATGCGGGTGGACATGCAAGATCAGCCGGTCCTCACTGCGGATGTAAACCAGGTTGTTTCGACAAACCGGGGTACAACCATTCGTAACGGGGAGGCACAGATCAGTACAGTTGAGCATGTTTTGTCTGCGTTGACAGGAACCGGCGTCGATAACGTGCTGATCAAAGTGAACGGTCCTGAAATTCCTATTATGGATGGCAGTGCCATGGATTTCGTAGATGGGATTCTGGGCGCCGGACTATTAAAACAAGCTACGGACCGCGAGTATTTTGAAATCGAAGAGCCCATTTCCTTCAGGGATGAAGTTACAGGCACAGAGCTTCTTGCACTGCCTGGTGATAAATTTGAAGTCACAGCAATGATTGACTTCAATTCGCAAATACTTGGACATCAATACGCAAGTCTTCAGAATATAGATGATTATGCAACCCAGATAGCACCCTGCAGGACGTTTGTTTTCGTCAGGGAGCTAGAACAGCTTTTTGATCAGAACCTTATCAAAGGTGGAGATCTGGACAATGCTGTGGTTATCGCTGACCGGCTTATGGATCAGGATGAACTTGATAGGCTTGCTAAGAAGCTTGGAAAGCAAAGCATCAAAGTTGAAAAGACAGGGATTCTGAATACCACCTCCCTTAAATTTGAAAATGAACCTGCCAGGCATAAATTGCTTGATGTACTTGGTGATTTAACCTTGCTTGGGAAACCGATCAAGGGCAAAATTGTGGCACGAAAACCAGGTCATACTGCCAACATAGAGTTTACCAAATTACTCAAGCGGAAAATGATGGAGCAGCGCAAGCTGAAAGGCAGGCCTCGTATAGATCCGGATCAGCCACCATTGTTCGATATAGAGTCCATCCGCAAGCTCCTTCCTCACAGGTATCCTTTTCTCCTGGTAGACAAGATTGTAGAGATGACTGACAATTATATTGTGGGCGTCAAGAATATTACATTTAACGAGCCTTTCTTTCAGGGGCACTTTCCTGGTAATTCCATATTTCCTGGCGTTCTTCAGATTGAGGCACTAGCTCAGGTTGGCGGGGTTTTTGTCTTATCAAAAGTTGAAGATCCGGAGAACTGGGGAACCTTATTACTTAAAATAGATAATACGAAGTTTAAATATAAAGTCAGCCCGGGAGATCAGCTGATCCTCAAAATGGAATTGTTATCTGCAGTCAGGAGAGGAATTTGCCTGATGTATGGTACGGCATACGTTGGTAGTAAATTGGTTTCCGAAAGCGAGTTAACAGCACAGATCGTGCGCAATCAACCTCCTAATGAATAATATTCATCGAAACGCAAAAATAGGACGTAATGTCCAGGTGGGACCCTTTACGACCATTGAAGAAGATGTAGTCATCGGAGATGGTTGTCGTATCGGTGCTAATGCAAGTATCCTGAACGGAACCCGGATGGGTAACAACTGCAATATTTTTCCAGGAGCTGTCGTTGGTGCCTCACCTCAGGATTTAAAATTTGAAGGTGAAAGTTCAACGCTCGAGATAGGTAATAACGTTACGATCCGTGAATACTGCACCATCAATCGCGGTACAAAAGCCAGTTTCAAAACTTATATAGGCGATCATTGCTTGCTAATGGCTTATGTGCACGTAGCTCATGATTGTATCGTTGGCCCGCATTCCATACTGGCCAACAATGTGAACCTGGCAGGGCACATTCACGTCGGACACCATGTTGTCATCGGCGGCTTAGTTGCTGTGCACCAGTTTGTAAAGATCGGAGATCATGTAATGGTGGGTGGTGGTTCCCTTGTTCGCAAGGATATTCCACCTTTTGTGAAAGCTGCCCGTGAACCACTTTCTTTTGTTGGTGTAAACGTAACTGGCTTGAAGCGAAGAGGATTTGCCCAGGATCAGATACATGCTATCCAGGATATCTACCGGGTATTATTTGTCAGGGGTTATAATATTTCCCAGGCCGTTTCTGTCATCAAGGAAACGATTCCTGACAGACCGGAGAAAGACCTCATCCTCGAGTTTGTCGATCAGGCAGAGAGGGGCATCATGCGTGGTTTCAGGGCACATAATCCGGTCAATGGATCTGTCTATACAAAAGCTGAGTAAAGCTTTTAATCAAAGAACAGTCTTTAAGGAACTGACTTTTCATATAGAGTCAGGCTCGCGGTTTGCCATCACAGGTCCAAATGGATCAGGTAAGTCTACGCTGTTGAAAATTCTTTCAGGAGGCTTGTTACCCTCCGCTGGACATATTCAATATTCATTAAACGGGCAGACTGTATCTGATGATATACTCTATCGGTATGTTCATTTTGTGGCCCCCTATAATACGGTCATTGAGGAGTTAAATTTACCGGAGTTATTCCGGTTACATCATCGGCTTGGACTGTTGAAAGCTTATAAGCAATATGCAGATTGGCAGGAGAGGCTTGAATATTCTTTCGATCCGGAACGCCAGATAAAAACATTTTCATCCGGTATGAAACAGCGTATCAAACTTGGTCTCGCCTTATTGGATGACAGACCATTGATCATGCTGGACGAACCAGGTTCCAATCTTGATGCGCAGGGCAAGGCGTGGTTGTATCATCTGCTAGATCAGTTGAACACAGCACAGACACTTATTATCGCATCAAATGAAGCAGTGGAGATAGCATATTGCAATGCATCTATCAGTGTAGGCAAAGCATAAGCCAGAAACGCTAGGATGAAAGTTTGTCATCAAGATCCTTAAGGCGGGATTGAATGACTTTCAGACGGTCTACAAGATCTGCCTGTTCAGACAACGGACCTTTTTCTTTTTTAAGTTCCTGCTTGGCGCCATCAAGCGTAAAACCCCTCTCTTTTACCAGATTGTAGATGATTTGTATTTGCTGGATATTTTCCTTTGTAAATAAACGATCACCTTTTCTGTTTTTCCTGGGGGTCAGAAAGGAAAACTCATTCTCCCAATACCTTAAGAGGGACCGTGAGACGTCAAACATCTCGGAAACTTCGCCAATACTATAGTAAAGTTTGTCCAGGTTTTGGGTATCAATCGATTTCATTCGCCGTTGACGGTTTGATAACCGGATGATTCTTTTTCATACCAGTACTTACCGTTTTTTGATGTTTTAGTTAAATACCATGCAATATTTAAAAGTGAAATATAATGATAAATCTCTATAAGTCACACCTTACTAGCTCAAAATAAGGGTTTTCCATCAATCTGTTTGCAAACTTTTGGGAAGTCGAGGGCAATAGGGCATAGAGCAGAGAGGGGCAAGGAAAGGGCAGCGGGCGGAATCAGGAACAAGTTGGTGGGAAGTTAGACCATCAACGTTGAGAAGTAGATTTCTGGAGTAAATGATTACGAGGACCTAAGAGTATGTAGTTGCCCTGGTAGGCATTTGCTGATAGCTTGGCTATTTTCTGCTCCTGCCTCCTTGCTCCTTGCAGTTAGTCGAAAGACTGATTTTCCAGCGCGGCTAATGCAACGAGTTGCTGGTATTCCTGAGGAGTAAGGTCATCCATACAATAGGTAATAGGATCCACAGGATTGCCTTTCGAGCGAACTTCATAATGCAGGTGAGGGGCAGTAGAAGTCCCGGTGTCACCTACCTTGCCGATGGTCTGTCCTTTCTGGACGATGTCACCAACCTTTACATTAAAACTTGACATATGGCCATATAATGAGCTATATCCCCACCCATGATCTATAATGACATGGTTTCCATATCCATAGCGCTCGTGTTCTGCCTTGATTACCTTGCCGTTGCCGGTGGCTTGAATGGGTGTTCCTTGTGGAGCTGTAAAGTCAATACCTGCGTGCATCCTGTCTACCTTGTGTACAGGATGAAGCCTGATGCCAAAACCTGACATTGCGTTCAGGTTCTTATTTAAAAGATCGATTCTTACAGGTTTTATGCTGGGAATGCTGGCAATCATGTCAGCACGGTTATTGGCGTTTGACAGAATAGTGTCAAG
Organism: Candidatus Opimibacter skivensis; assembly: GCA_016721905.1. Taxonomy (GTDB): domain Bacteria; phylum Bacteroidota; class Bacteroidia; order Chitinophagales; family Saprospiraceae; genus Opimibacter; species Opimibacter skivensis. Next base: position 126,672 of record JADKHH010000003.1, read on the forward strand.
GGAATTTTTCTGGATTTTCAGCTGGAGCATCAGCTTGTCCACTTTTTCTTGAGTGGAAATCAGTAGTTGACCGGTATTAGGGAATTTTGCGAAATTCTGGTACTTATCACTACCACCAACACCACCATTCCAGACGGCCTCGTCAATAGGCTCCATACCCAACATAAAACGGTGAATACCTCTGTCTCTTTCCTGAACGTTAGCGAGTTCAGCGGACATTTCATCTATTTGCTCAGTAATACCATCATAGTGATATTTCATTTGCTCGAGCTCCCGTTTTAAGGCTAGCTCCTGCTGGCTCGGGAAATAAGTATTGTGAAGGAAGAAGAAGAGAAGAGAGGTAACCACTGTTGCACAGAGATAACCAAACAAAGTGAGCAATCTGAACTTGCCCGGAGTCTTATATTCCTCAAATGAGAGGGAGGCTTCGTTGTAAACGTACTTCTTTCCAGCCATGAAATAACCTGATTTGACTAATTTTGACCTCGCCTTTTAAAAAGCGTTATTCAAGATGTGGACGATGGGATCGTTTTGCGAAGATAGCTCTTGAGGATCTGTTTACAAAACATTTAACGATTTATTATATATCCTTTTTATCTGCAATATATACTTGAATCCAGGCCATTGAATATATAATAAATTGTCTTAATTTATAAAAAACACAACCAAAATACATTATGGCTAGATCTGCCAAGGAAATCCGGAGTATTTTTTTAGCTTTTTTTGAGGAGAAACAGCATACCATCGTTCCATCGGCTCCTATGGTCAACAAAGATGACCCTACCCTGATGTTTACAAACGCTGGGATGAACCCATTTAAGGATTATTTTCTCGGGCATAAGCCACCGACCCACAAGCGGATTGCAGACACTCAGAAGTGTCTTCGTGTCAGTGGAAAACACAATGACCTTGAGGAAGTAGGACGTGATGGTTATCACCATACCATGTTCGAGATGCTGGGCAATTGGTCATTTGGCGATTATTTTAAAAGGGAAGCTATTGATTGGGCGTGGGAATTGCTGACCGTTCGGCTTGGGTTGCCGGCTGACCTTATATACACAAGCGTTTTTGGCGGTGATAAGCAGGATGGTCTGGAAGAAGATACAGAAGCACGCGAGTTCTGGAAGCAATGGATGCCAAATGACAGGATTTTATCCTTTGACCGAAAAGATAATTTTTGGGAGATGGGGGATACCGGACCTTGTGGTCCTTGTTCTGAAATACATGTTGATCTCCGAAGTGAAGAAGAACGTAATTTGATTCCAGGTGCCGATCTGGTCAATACAGGGCATCCTAGTGTGATTGAAATCTGGAACCTCGTCTTTATGCAGTTTAATCGCAAAGCGGATGGCTCCCTTGAGCCATTGCCTGCAAAGCATGTAGATACAGGTATGGGCTTTGAACGACTGGTGCGTGTCATTCAGGGTAAGACATCCAATTACGACACAGATATTTTTGCTCCACTGATCCATTATGTAGAGCAAGCGACGGGCATACCTTACAGGAATGACTATTCAGGTGCAGTCATGTCAGACATTGCCATGCGCGTGCTTGCTGACCATGTCAGGGCAGTGAGTTTTGGAATAGCGGATGGAGAAATGCCATCCAATACTGGAGCAGGTTATGTGCTGCGGAGAATACTACGAAGGGCTGTAAGATATTATTATACGTTTCTCGATACGAAGGAACCATTGATGCATCGGCTTGTGCCCTTGCTGGCCGATTTTTTCCAGGATATTTTTCCGGGATTCCAGGAGCAGAAAGATTTTGTAAAACGTGTCATTGAACAAGAAGAAATTTCATTTTTAAGAACGCTCGAAGGAGGAATCAAGCGGTTTGAAACTTTGAAGGCCACCAACAAAGTCATTGCAGGAAAAGACGCTTTTGAATTATATGATACCTATGGATTTCCTGCTGACCTGACTCGTTTGATGGCTGCTGAAAAAGGATGGTCCATTGACGAAGCAGGTTTTGATAAGGCACTTCAGGAACAGAAGCAACGTTCGAGATCAGATGCAACCCTGGCAACCGGGGATTGGATCGAAGTAAATCCAACTACCTCCAGTCCGGTATTTGATGGATACGATCATGATGTGCTTGAAGGTGTTAAACTGGTTAAATACAGGAGTGTAGAAGACAGAGATGGTATTCATTATCAATTAGTGCTGGATCGCACCTCTTTTTATCCTGAGGGAGGCGGCCAGGTAGGTGATAGAGGAACATTAAGTTTTGGTAACGAGAAGATTGAAGTCGTGGATATGATCAAAGAAAACGATCTTCCTATCCATCTTGCTATGCGATTGCCTGTTGATGTTTCTGCTTCCGTTACAACCAGTATCGATGTCAAGCGCAGACGATTGATTGAGGATAATCATTCAGCAACGCATTTATTACATGCAGCTTTAAGAGATGTCCTCGGGGATCATGTGCAGCAAAGAGGATCTTTATTGAATGAAGAATATCTCCGTTTTGACTTTTCTCATTTTGCAAAAGTGACCCCTGAGGAATTGCAAAAAATTGAAACCATTGTCAACCAAAAGATCCGGGAGGACATACAATTGAAAGAAGACCGCAACATTCCAATCAGTGTTGCAGAGAAATCAGGAGCAAGAATGTTATTTGGTGAAAAGTATGGAGAAAAAGTGCGCATGATCACTTTCGATCCAGCATATTCAATTGAGCTCTGTGGAGGATGCCATGTCAGATCAACGGGGCACATTGGATTTTTCAAGATCATTTCAGAATCCGCAGTAGCTGCCGGTGTGAGACGCATTGAAGCTGTGTCTGCGGATGGGGCAGAAAAATATGTCAATGACCAACTGCATCAACTGGCACAAATCAAATCCGAACTTAAAAATCCTGCTGATCCGATCAAGTCGCTAAAGGAATTGATGGCTGAAGTGAAAGACCTGAAACAGCAAATCGAAGCAGTGGAGGCTGGAAAAGCAACTATGATTAAATCTGCATTGATGCAAAGCGTTGAATCAATCAACGACATCAGGTTTGTTAGCCATGAAGTGGATATCTCTGATCAGAAGTTAATCAAACAGATGATTTACCAGATGGGACAGGAACTTGGAGATCAGAGTTTTTTATTGTTAGGATCAAAAGGAGATGGCAAAGCTCAGCTTACCCTTTATATCAGTGAAGAATTGGTGAAAACCAAAAAGCTTCATGCAGGAAATATCGTGAAGGACTTAGCAAAGTCGATCCATGGAGGTGGGGGTGGTCAGCCTTTCTTCGCGACAGCAGGTGGTACATCGCCTGAGGGTCTCAAGGAAGCATTGGAGAGAGCAAGGACATTCATTGTATAAGAATTCAAATGTTCAGTTAACAGAATGACCTCTTTCTTATTACAAGCAACAAGGAGGTCAATCATTTGAATAAAATAACCAGGATTCTATGGGGCAGCAGCAAGTTAAAATTGGCGTTATCGGAGCAGGGCACCTGGGCCGCTATCATATTGAATGCCTCAGTCGGATTGAGGGATTTTCGCTTGTCGGCTTTTATGACGTTGATCAGGCAAGAGCGGAGGAGATTTCTACTAAATATAATTTGACTGCCTTTGAAAGTCCGGCAGCCTTAATGGAGCGAGTTGCTGCATTGTGCATTGTGACACCGACAGTCGCTCATTTTGATATGGCCGTCATTGGGATAGAATCAGGCAAACACCTCTTCATTGAAAAGCCATTGACCGGTGACCCGGTGACCAGCCGGAAACTTGCAGATTTGATTGCCGCAAAGAAACTGGTTGGAAGAGTGGGGCATGTTGAAAGGTATAATCCGGCTTTTGTAGCGGCACAAAAGATGGGAATTGACAAACCTGTTTTCATTGAAGCGCATCGGCTTGCCCCCTTCAATCCCAGGGGTATGGATGTTCCGGTAGTGATGGATCTGATGATTCACGATATAGACCTTGTCTTGTCCATGGTGGATTCAGAAGTGGACCACATTGAAGCGAATGGGGTGGGCGTGGCTGGAAAATCCGCTGATATCTGTAATGCGAGGATCACATTTAAAAATGATGCAGTAGCCAACCTTACAGCAAGTCGGATCAGTCTTAAACAAATGCGTAAGTTGCGCTTGTTCCAACGTGATCAGTATATGGCTATGGATTTCTTAAATCATGAAGTGCAGGTAGTGAAACTGTTTCATGCTGAGCCAAGTGATATGTTGACTATGAAACTGGATTTGCCTGATGGTGACCGGTGGATTGCAGCTGATAATCCTGTCGTCAGCAAGCATAATGCGATTGAATTGGAGCTTACAGAGTTTTATCATGCTATTTGCAACAATTCGGATACAGGTGTATCGTTTCAGCAAGGAGCCAGGGCTGTGGAAGTAGCATCGCAGATCATGGAGCAAATTATGAAACATGAAAAGTAACCATGTACTATACCGGGCGTTTTGGATTGTGATGACACTGGCTCTTGGCCTGGGGAGTTGCAATGTTATAAACCCGGAAGAACCCAAACCAACAGTGGTGCATCTGGAACCCTTTCAATTTAATATTGAACCAGGTCAGGGTTCGGGCAACAATAAAATCACCGAAACATGGGTAAATGCGAACGGAAGTTTTCTTGGCGTCTTTAACCCCCCTGTTGACATATACTATCTTGATCAGGGTCAAACCAGGTTTACTTTTTATCCAGGGATCCGTAACAACGGTATATCCAGCGATCCAATACAGTATCCAATATTTGCAGTTGATAGTTTCGAGTTCCTGGCAGCAGAAGGAGTAGACATCGATATTCAGCCGGTCACTGCTTATAAGCCAGGTACTGTTTTCAGCTTGTTGGCGGACTTTGAATTGAGTAACTCCTTTACAGACAATCGGGATACAGTTTCAGCCAGCAATCTGATCCGTTCATCAGTTGATGTTTTTGAAGGCCAGTTCTCAGGGCAGATGGTGCTTTCAGAAGAAGCGTATTTCATCGAAGTAGGACATGCAGTTCCGATGTCGGGTTTACCGACTGATGGTAAACCGACTTACCTTGAATTCAGGTATAAAAGCGAAATTGAATTTAGTATAGGCGTCTTAGGTATCGCGCTTGACGGACAATCCTCCTCCAATTTCTTTTACCTAGTCCGTCCATCACCGGAATGGAATATGCTCTATATCGAACTCACTGACAAGATTGTGGAATCTGATTTTCCGGCCTATAAAATTTTATTCAGGTCATTGTATCCAGACGGGTCGACGGAGCCACAATACAATATTTTCCTGGACAATATAAAGGTGGTTCATCTCTGATGTAATGAAGAAGCTCAGGGGATTTCATATGTTTTTATATGGCTGTGCTGACCTGGTGTCAGCCATGGCTGCCTGGGCATTATTTTATTATTTCCGCGCTCAAGGAGAAGGCAAGACGATTGAAGATGGTGTGATCAATGATCATAACTTCTGGTATGGCCTGGTGATAGTGCCCTTGGCATGGATCATCTTTTACTGGATATTTGACAGGTACCGCGATATCTACAGATTGTCAAGGCTTACCACCTTAGTGAGAACATTTTTCTTATCGCTGGCTGGTGTTGTGATTATCTTCTTCACCCTGTTACTCGATGACCAGGCGGATGACGTTTCAGATTACGTGCAGTCTTTTTTTAGATTATTCCTCCTTCATTTCATTATTACAGCCGTCGTCAGGATGATTGTTCTGACCATAGCAAGCAGGCGATTGAGGTCAGGAAAAATCACCTATACCACGATTATCATAGGAGGCAACCAAAAAGCGTATGAATTATTTGAGGAAATCCGGACACGGAAGAAAAGTCTTGGAAACAGGTTGATCGGCTTTATCGAAAGTGAAACCAGCGGTCCTAATGCATTGGATGGGCATCTGAACAAACTCGGTACCATTGATCAGTTGCCTGAAATCATACAAGCCTATGAAGTTGAAGAAGCACTGATTGCGATTGAGACATCCGAACACAATAAGCTCAAAGGCATACTCGATGTTCTTTTTGATTTTAATGAGGAGGTCCTCGTCAAGATCATACCTGATATGTATGATATCCTCTTGGGCACTGTTAAAATGAATTACTTGTATGGTGCCGTGCTGATTGAGATCCGGCAGGGGCTTATGCTCAACTGGGAAAAACTGGTCAAGCGATTGATGGATATTACCGTCAGCATTGTCGGCTTGATCTTACTGCTTCCCGTGTTTGTGTATATAATGATTCGCGTCAGGCTCTCCTCCGCCGGTCCTGTCTTTTATTCACAGGAGAGGGTAGGGCTCAATGGAAAGCCATTTATGATCCACAAGTTTCGCTCTATGTATACCGGAGCTGAAGGGGATACACCGCAGTTGTCATATGATGGAGATGGCCGATGTACCCCCTGGGGTGCAGTCATGCGCAAGTGGCGACTAGATGAGTTACCTCAATTGTGGAATGTATTGATTGGTGAAATGTCTCTGGTAGGTCCCAGACCTGAGCGGAAATATTTTATAGATAAGATCATGGAGCAAGCGCCCCATTACAAACATTTACTGAAAGTAAGACCTGGAATTACTTCCTGGGGCCAGGTAAAATATGGTTATGCCAGTAACATCGAACAGATGTTGCAGCGGCTCAAATTCGATATCCTGTACATTGAAAACATGTCGATCAGCATTGATATTAAAATTCTCTTCTATACCATGCTAATCCTTTTGCAGGGAAAAGGTAAGTAGTTAAGTTAGCATTTAGCTGTTAGCATTTGAAGTCCAATAAGCTATAAAAATAAATAAAGGTAGAGGCTCAACGAAGTGAACCTCTACCTTATGTATGGTATTCAGTATTTTAAGAAAACTCAGTGGGATCCTGAATCAGATCCTTTTGCGTCTTGGTTTGTCATCGAAGTCATCATCGTACCGTTTTTTAGGACGGTCGTCCTGATAACGGTTTGATGATCTGTTACGGTCATCACCGCCACCTCCGCCCCAACGATCGCCGCCGGGCCTTGGTCCGCTTGATCTACGGTCACCGCCTCCACCGCCTGAGTTAAATGGTGGTCTTCCTCCGCCTCCTCCTGGTCTTGGTCCTCCTCTGCTGCCACCGCGATCATTGCTGCGTGGTGCAGGATCAGATTCCTTTACCAGGACTTCTTTACCATCCATTTCAGTGCCATTGAGTCTGTCAATAGCATCCCGGGCTGCTTCTTCAGTAGCCATTTCCACAAAACCGTAGCACTTAGACATGCCGGTATCGCGGTCAGTAATAACCTTGGCGTCAATTACGCTGCCATAGGATTCAAACATAGCCTTAAGACGTTCAGAAGTGACGTTCTGGGGCAGTTTAGCGACAAAAAGTTTCATTTATAAAAAAAGTTAATGTTTTGATATTCTATGAAGTGTGCACAGCTGGTCTAAGTTAAAGGCTAGGCTAAAAACAAGTCGCTGAATGGAACGCCTCAATAAGAATCCAAAGGTAAACTAAATATCCTTATTACATATAGGTGTAATTTATATGATTTCTGTTAAAACTTACATTATATAAACATATGGTCAGGGCAAAAAAAGGACCCCAAATTGGGGTCCTTCTGTGGAGCTAATGGGACTCGAACCCACGACTTCTTGCATGCCATGCAAGCACTCTAGCCAGCTGAGCTATAGCCCCTTTTTTAATAATTTAAACAACTAAGCAGCACTCGAACCACGACTTTCCCGCCGCACTTGTTCCTTACAGGAACTGCGTGGCGGGACACTCTAGCCGCTGACCTATAGCCCCGTTTGGACTGCAAACATAAAATATTTTTCATTCTGGCGGCCTGAAGGGCTATAAGGCTGGGTCGAATGAACCTGTTTACTGGGGTATTGTTTAGTTTTGTCGCCGCTAAAAGAAAGAAAATTATGAAGGAAATATATATCGTATCCGCCACCCGCACACCGATTGGTAGTTTCGGAGGGAGTCTGGCGAGTTTGTCAGCCACGGCACTTGGTGCAAAGGCTATTGCAGGTGCACTCTCGGCTGCCAATGTGCAACCCGACCAGGTACAGGAAGTCATTATGGGAAATGTGGTATCTGCTAATCTTGGACAGGCACCGGCCAGGCAGGCTTCATTAGGAGCAGGCTTGCCTTACGAGGTCCCTTGCACAACAGTTAATAAGGTTTGTGCTTCAGGCATGAAAGCGGTCATGTTTGGTGCTCAAAGCATTGCCCTTGGACAAGCTGATATCATTGTCGCCGGAGGAATGGAGAGTATGTCCAATATACCTTTCTATGCACCCGGGGTCAGATGGGGTCAGAAGTTTGGAAATTCTGAATTAATCGATGGACTCAGTAAGGATGGACTTACTGATGTCTACAGCCAAAGCGCTATGGGGGTCAGCGCGGATAAAACCGCAGAGAAATATGGCATCACCCGTGAAGCCCAGGATGCATTTACCATTGAATCCTACAAGCGTTCTCAGGCAGCAACAAAAGAAAACAGGTTTGCAGGTGAGATTACGCCCGTTGAGATTCCTTCCCGCAAAGGCCCTGCTGTGCGAATCGATCAGGATGAAGAATGTTTTAGAGTTGATTTTGATAAAATACCCTCACTCCGACCTGCCTTCAGTCCGGATGGCACGGTGACTGCCGCCAATGCTTCAACGATCAATGATGGTGCTTCTGCCATCATCCTGGCCAGTGGAGAAGCAGTGAAAAAATACGGACTTCATCCTATTGCCCGGATTGTATCTTACGCGGATGCTGAACAAGATCCATTCTGGTTTACGACATCACCAACACTGGCCACTCCAAAAGCGCTTGATAGGGCAGGACTCAGTAAGAATGATATTGATTTCTTTGAAGTAAATGAAGCTTTTGCTGTCGTCCCTATGGCCTTCGAAAAAGTGTTGGATATTGACCATCAACGCGTCAATATCAATGGCGGTGCATGTGCGATAGGGCATCCGCTTGGAGCTTCCGGCGCAAGGATCATTACCACTCTGACACATGTCTTACAGCAAAAGGAAGGCAGGTATGGATTAGCTACCATATGCAATGGTGGTGGAGGTGCATCTGCTATCATCATCGAACGCGTTTAATACCTTTCCGACCGACTTTACTAAATCTCCTTTTATGCTTGGAAATAAAATCCGTGGATATGTCAGGTTGTTCTTCTTCGCACTGTCTTCGATGCTTGCGTTTATAGCGGTTGTTCTGGTTGGGCTGCTGCCGGTCAACAGATATAAAATCAGATTAAAGATCAGACGCATTTGGGCTAAGTCAGCGGTGTGGATTCTCAATTATAAAGTCCAGTTGAAAGGCCATTTTCCGCATGACAGAAATTATCTCTATGTAGGAAATCACCGTTCCTCCCTCGACCCTTTTGTTTGCCTTGCATTACCTCGAAGCTAATCCGGTAAGCAGATCAGACGTGCGTAACTATCCGTTTGTTGGCAAAGGGGCAGAAATCTCCGGAATTATTTTTGTCAATAAGGAAAGTAAGTCGAGCCGCAGTGCTTCTAAGGAAGCCATCTATAATGCACTGAAGGAAGGTAAGTCTGTGTTGATCTACCCTGAAGGAAAGACAGGTGCGCAACCACTGACCGCTACCTTTCAGAAAGGTTCTTTTGATGTAGCTGCTGAGTTGAATGTGCCGGTGATCCCTTTTGCAATGGAATATAAGAGCCTGGATGATTATTGGGATCATACAGATACCATGGCGGGTCATTATTTCAAATACCTGGCTAAGCCTAGAACCTACCTTAAATTATCCGTCGGTGAGGCTATCCATGGAGATAATGCCTTTGCCCTACTCAGGCAGTCTCAGCAATGGATCAATGACGAGATCATCAGTCAGCGTGCGGAGTGGGGTGGATTGGCTCCGGATAAGGAAGCCATCGGGATGAAATAAAGATTTCGAGCAAATCTTAAATAAAGAAAGGCATCAGATTATTGATGCCTTTTCTGTAGTAGCGGGGGCAGGACTTGAACCTACGACCTTCGGGTTATGAGCCCGACGAGCTACCAACTGCTCCACCCCGCGATGTTTCTTCTCCTTTATGTCTTTCTAAAGGGGATGCAAATGTAATGAATCTTTTGAGATTCCCCTCAGGTAAAGTTCTAGGTGAATTGGAGATTCACTTTTTTATGTTTGTTCGTATGCAGTCGGCATACCTATTTATTTTTACAATACATTGTTAATGAGCAATAAATACATATAATATTATTATAATTTAACGAACGCCTTCTTTTAAAAAATTCCCAGGATCATAATTACTGTTATGTTTTATTTATCGCGGGTTTCTAAATTCAATAACTTGCCTGCTCATTGAAACTTAATTTAATTCACTGATGCCTATTGCCGAGGTTTTCAAGGATTTCACCATCGACTGCGCCCATAGCCTGCCTAATGTGCCAGATGGACATAAGTGTAAGAATGTGCATGGCCATACTTATAAGATCCGTGTCGTCTTAAAAGGCGAAATTGATCCTGTACTTGGTTGGGTATTCGATTTTGCTGAAATCAAGACTGCATTTGAACCCTTAAAGGAAATCCTCGATCATAAATACATCAATGACGTGGATGGGCTTGAGAATCCTACTGCAGAAAACCTGGCTATCTGGATATGGAATCGATTGGCTGCTGTATTAATTCCCCTTCATGAAATCTGGGTGTTCGAAACACCTACTTCAGGTACTGTCTACAGGGGTGAAATTTGAGACCTTTCCTTGAGCTTATTTTTTAAAATATATGATCATTGCAATCAGTAAGCTGATGATCAGTGCTCCAATGCCAAAAATTTTAGCCACTCCCCAATCCATGTTGCCAATCTCAGCCCCTGGATATTGCGATGATCTCCACAGATAGATAAAAGCAGCAAAGCAGATTATATCTAAAATGCCTAGCACAACAATCAAAGATATTTTCATTTCACATACGTCTATTTAGCTCTGTATTCCGCTTTTCATTTTTCACTTTTCACTCTTCACATTTCACTCTTCACTTAATGAAACGGGTCTACATCAATACTGACCCTCACGGTTGATAAAGACTTCTTCTTAACAATACCCGCCTGGAAATTCTTAATAGCATGCTTGATCTCCGCTATGATTTTTCCGTCACGCTCCATCTTGATATAAATCATGTGGATGTACTGATTCCGGATTCTCGCAATCGAAGGAACGGAGGGCCCCAGGATCCGTGCTCCAAACATTGATCTCAATTCTATCGCCATGATCTGTGCGGCCTCACGACTCATTTCAGCTTGTTTGTGTCGTATGGTCACTGCGATCTGTCGGACAAATGGAGGATATCTGAAGATCTCTCTTTCTTTGATCTCCCGCTCATAAAATGACTTGTAATCTCCACTGATTACATCTGTGAATACAGGATGTCCAGGTTGATATGTCTGTATCATCACATTGCCTTGTTCATATTTGCGACCTGCTCTTCCACTCACCTGAACCAGCGTTTGAAACGTTCTTTCAGCTGCCCTGAAATCAGGATAATGTAATGCCTGGTCTGCATAGATCACACCTACTAATCCAACATGATCAAAGTCCAATCCCTTCGTCACCATTTGTGTGCCTACGAGTATATCGATATTCCCTTTTTCAAAATCATAAATCAGATTTTCAAGATTGTTTTTACCTCTGGTCGTATCCAGATCCATACGCTTGATGCGCGCATCCGGAAAGAGAACGGACAGTTCATCTTCTATTTTCTCCGTACCGTATCCTTCAAGAACTAATCGCGGCGATCCGCAGGCCGGGCATAGATTCACAATACCTTTTGTCGTCCCGCAAAGGTGACACACCAAAACGTTTCTGGCTTTATGATAGGTCAAGTGCAACATCACACTGATTACATTCCGCTACCCATTCACATACCCCGCATTTCAGGACGGGTGCATAACCGCGTCGATTTTTGAAAATGATCACTTGCTTTTTATTGGCAAGTGTTGTTTTGATTTCCTCAATCAATGAGTGGCTATACATAGATCCGGCAGCTGACTTATCTTTTCGTCTGTCGATCAGTTTTACTTTTGGAAGTTCCAGGCCCTGATAGCGTTCATTCAATTCCACCCGGCCGTATTTGCCGGATTCTGATTGATAATAAGATTCAACAGAGGGAGTTGCAGAGCCAAGCAACACTTTAGCTTTTAATTCTTTTCCCAACACGATAGCCATATCCCGTGCATGATAGCGGGGATTTGGATCCTGCTGCTTGTAACTGCTGTCATGCTCTTCATCGACAATGATGAGTTTCAGGTTTTGAAAGGGAAGGAATATACTTGATCGAACACCAGCCACTACAGGTATTCCCTTCATGACCTGGTTCCATACATCTACCCGCTCATTTTCATTTAACCTCGAATGCGATACGGTAATCTTTGAACCAAAAGTTTGTTTAAGTCGGCTTAGCAATTGGACACTCATACCTATTTCGGGCACGAGGTAAAGCACCTGCCCCCCTTCTTTGATCACCTCCTGTATGATTTCAGTATAAATGATCGTCTTGCCACTACCCGTTACACCGTGCAATAAAACAACTTCTTTCTCTTGCCATTGGTCTTTAATATTTTTCAACGCAGAACCTTGTAGTGAGGTCAATGAAGTTTCGATAACATTACCTTCCTTCACATAGCGATCCATGCGGTTGACCTCCCTGATGATTTCTTTGAAGATGCCTTTTTCTATGAGGGACTGTAAAACACTTTTTCCAACTTCAGCCCTGGCCAATATTAATTTCGGATCAACATCCGGAAGTTCCTTGCCGGCAATAGCCAGGTAGCCGAGTAATAGATTAGTCTGTTTTTCAGATTTAAGCACATGATCAAATGCAGTTTGAAGTCCAGCTTCAGTCCTGAATTCATCACTAAGTCCGACCAGTTTTATCTTTTTCGGGATGTATTTTTCTGCCAGTTCCTCCACCACCAGGATCATTCCTAATTGATACAACTTCACGATGTGTGGATACAAAGCTTTAAGCCCGCTGGTTTTTTGGAGATCTTCAAGGGTAATCGAGGTCCGTGGCTGAATAATCCTGAAGAGGGTATATAAGGGCTCGCCCAGTTGAAGTATATCATCCTCATTGGCAGGCATGGCCCGGATGATAGTCTCACTGGAGAGTAACAAGGCTCCGGGAAGAGCCGCCTTCATCACTTCCCCCATGGTGCAGCAGTAATAGCCAGCCATCCATTGCCAGATCCGGTATTGAGAGGGAATGATAACAGGTTCAGTATCAAGGATGCTGATGATTTCCTTGGTTCTGTATTCAGGCTTTCTGACTCCCATTTTGACAATCAGCCCGGCATATCGCTTCCTGCTGCCAAACTGGACTTCAACCCGCTTGCCAAAGGCAGCGTCATCCACCAGATCCTGTGGAATCAGATAGGTATAGGTATTTTCCAGTGCCAGGGGCAATAGAATTTCCGCATAGGTACCTTCGTGGACTGACATGGGGGCTAAGGTCTGAAAATTAAGGGCGTTACTAATAACTATCAGTTCTTTAATTTAAAATTCCATAAAGGACTGGTAATCAATTTGCCTATTTGTCCAAAAGGTGTTATTAGCGACGCCCTTAAACTCTTTGAGATATATATTGCTGAATCACCCTCAATCTGTCAACTACAATTATTTTTGCGACTTATTGTTTTAAACAAGCGACATGGCGCATCTTTCAGAACAGGAAATTGTACGTAGGCAGAACCTGCAAAAAATAATTGACCTTGGGATCAATCCCTATCCACCAGAGCTATATCCGGTCAATGCGTATGCTGCAGATATAAAAAGGGATTTCAAGCCAGAAGCTCCAAATTTTCAGGATGTGGTACTGGCAGGGAGGCTCATGTCCAGCCGGAATATGGGAAAGGCAGCATTCGCTGAAATCCAGGATACATCGGGAAGGATTCAAGTCTATATCAATCGGGATCAGATTTGTCCGGGAGAAGATAAGACACTCTATGACGAAGTGTATAAGCATTTACTAGACCTTGGAGATTTTATCGGTGTCAAAGGGTATACATTTGTCACCAAGACGGGGAGACCTCCATACATGCCAGCGAGATTACTTTGCTGAGTAAATCACTAAAACCTTTGCCGGTTGTCAAAATCGATGCGGATGGAGTGGTGCATGACGCATTTACAGATCCTGAGCAGCGGTATCGTCAGCGATATGTTGATCTCGTAGTCAATCCGGGTATACGTAAAGTTTTTCAGGATAGGACAACCATGTATAACACCATGAGGAACTATCTTAATGCAAAAGGATACCTCGAAGTGGAAACTCCAATCCTACAGCCATTATATGGTGGTGCTGCTGCCCGGCCATTTAAAACACATCACAATACGCTGGACATGACCTTGTACATGCGCATTGCCAATGAGCTTTACCTCAAACGATTGATTGTTGGAGGTATAGACGGTGTATATGAATTCAGTAAAGACTTCAGGAATGAAGGAATGAGCCGCTTTCATAATCCTGAGTTTACACAGATCGAATTATATGTTGCGTATAAGGATTACGAATGGATGATGAATCTAGTGGAAGAGGTCATCGAAAAAATAGCACTGGATATTCATGGTGATACGAAAGTGCAGGTAGGGGATCACCTCATTGATTTTAAACGACCATGGAAGCGCTTTACGATGTTTGAGGCTATTGAACATTTTACGGGTATTGATATCAGTGAAATGGACGAAAAGGAATTGCGGGATACTGCGAAAAAACTTCAAATCCATATTGACGGCAAACTCGGGAAGGGAAAAATAATTGATGAGATCTTCGGAGAAAAATGTGAAGCACAGTTGATCCAGCCAACCTTTATTACGGATTATCCTGTTGAAATGTCGCCACTCGCCAAAAAGCACAGATCCAAACCTGGTCTTGTGGAAAGATTTGAAGCTATCTGTAATGGTAAGGAAATCTGCAATGCCTTCTCTGAATTAAATGATCCGATAGATCAGCGTGAGCGTTTTGAAGAACAACTTGAACTAGGAAAACGAGGAGATGAAGAAGCGATGATGCTTGATGAAGATTTTCTGCGTGCACTTGAGTATGGTATGCCACCGACTGCGGGTCTCGGTATCGGTATGGATCGGTTAGCCATGATCATGACCAATTCGAAATCGATCCAGGATGTGATTTTCTTTCCACAGATGAAAAAAGAGGTGGGGGAGTGAGCAGTGAAAAGTGAAAAGTGAAAAGTGAAAAGTGAAAAGTGAAAAGGTAAGCAGGATCATATTCAATTATCCTAAACTTCAGTCCCATGCCGTTGCAGGAGTTTGCTCCTGCAACCACCTGTATACCCATCGAAATTCCAATGGAGAATCTAAATTTGAATTCTCATGGTTGCAGGAGCAAACTCCTGCAACGGCCACGGCATATTGATCCATAGGATATCCAATTGGGGATTTTGTTATTCTGGGTTATTCCAAACCGCTATGGGGAAAGCTTGCAATCTCCGTGATTCCCCCTTTGACGGTGTCGCCAATTTTGACCAGGATTTCGCAATCGGTAGGCAGGAATATATCCACCCGGCTGCCAAATTTTATAAATCCAAATTCTTCACCGCGGCTTAGCAAGTCGCCTGGTTTTGTATAGCAAACAATCTTACGTGCTACTTTTCCGGCTATCTGCCGCAGCAGGATGAGGCTATTTTTCTTTTTGATGACAACTGTGTTCCGCTCATTAAGTTCGGAGGATTTAGGGTGCCATGCCACCAGGTATTCACCGGGATGATATTGTACGTATACCACCTCCCCTGTCACTGGGCTTCTGTTTGAATGCACATTTAGCGGTGACATAAAAACCGAAACCTGGAGAACTTCTGATTTAAGATATTCTGCTTCAAAGGTTCGTTCAATGACGACAATTTTTCCATCAGCCGGGGCCAGGATGAGGTCAGTATTCTTTGTGCCGTGCACTCTTGGGGGATTCCTGAAAAAGATAAGAAACAGGATTAAAAAGAAAGTCGCCACACCAAGTAACAAACCCGTGAGAATGGACATAAAGAATATAAACAACACCACGGAGATGGCAAAAAACAGGAGCGAGTAAAGCAGGTAAAAAACCCCTTCTCTATGCAGGCGGTAGATCATAGGACAAAGATAAAATAAGCCAGCGCAGCAACAGGCAAAACAAAAAGTAAAGAATCATATCTGTCAAGGATGCCGCCGTGCCCGGGTAAAAGTTTGCCGCTATCTTTCACACCAGCATGTCTTTTAAGGGCAGATTCCCATAGGTCTCCAGCTAATGCGAAGAAAGGGGTAGCGAAGCTAAGCACCCCAATATACATCAAGGGCATATCAGGCCAAAGCATAGTCAGAATAAATCCAGAAACAAGCGTGATCAATCCGCCACCAATTGTTCCTTCAATACTTTTTCCCGGAGAAATTGCAGGTGCAATTTTATGTTTTCCCCATTGTGAACCGATCATGTAAGCACCGATATCATTAGCCCAGATAAGGAGAACCGGCACCAGCACGTATGACCATTCATATTCCCCGGTCAAAAATATACATCCGGACAACATAGGCAAACCGATATAACCTGTCGCGGAAAATATGGCATTATTGGTTGTGACTAATCCGGCGATATCCTTCCGTGTTGGCAGCTGAAGCAGGAAGCCCAAACCGACAAGGACAGGAAGTGCTAAAAGCACCGGAAACGGGGATATATCTTCAAGTGTAGTATATCCTGAGGCAGCAACAGATAGCATGAGTATGATAGGAAAGATGACTCCTTTGCTAAAGGAACCGGGCATATCAACAAGCTTTAAATATTCGCGTGTACCTAATAAGACAATAAGGCATATCCAAAGCAGAAATGTCCATGGTGAACAAACAACAGCCGCCAGGGAGATGATTCCGATCAACAGGCCGGTGATACTACGGGTGATTAATTCAGGTTTGTTCAAGGACGTTGCGATTTTTCAGGATCGATCTGTAGATCAAATACATGATGGTGATACTTAACGGAATCATCCACCATTGTAGTTGATCACTACTTTCTTCATCAAAATTTGAAATATCCATTCCGGTCACATAGATTAATGCCACCTGGATGCCATTGTTGAAGGCATGTGCAATGATGGGTACCCAGAGGTTTCCAGTCCAGTAATAGAGATAACCTAAAACAGCTCCCAGCGCCATTCTTGGAAGAAATCCTTCAAACTGGAGATGAATTGCGCTAAAAATAAAAGCGGCAATCCAGATAGCAGCCACCGGGCTCCTGAAGAGCAAGCCAATTTGTTTTTGGAGAATACCACGAAATATCAATTCTTCGCCAATGCCGGGAAGAATGGCAATAATAATCAGATTGAAAATAAAAATGACCGGAGTGTTCATTGTTAGTATGGCCTTGAGGGTGTCTTCAGCCTGGCTTTCAAACTTATCAGCCCAGGCTGGCAACGGAATTGACTCATTGACCAGAAAACTCAGGTTAACTAATGGATAAGCCGCCATTAAAAAAAATATACCAAGTATACTGAGTTGCCATCCTGGAGGAATATCAAGATTCAATCCAGTCATAAATTTTCCCTGATAAAAAACCAGACCAAAAATCAATCCAGGAAGGATAAAAACCAATAAGTGCTGCGTAGCAAGCAAGCCCCTTGTGAGTCCTGGAGATAATGCTCCCATCCCGCTCTGTGCCATCTCCATTATATCAGCCAGACTCATTCCACTGGCCAGCATTAAAAGGCCCGAAAAAAGAGTTGTAAGCAAGAGACCTCCTATTAGAAAACCAATCAGGACAAGGAGCCTTATGAAATGATCGTAACTTGTCATGCCTTACTTTTGTGCAAAATAGGTATTCCTTTAAAGTTTGATCATTTCTAATCCCAATAATTGCATGGTTATGAATCCAGAGAGGGTAAGACTGAGCGTAAATATCAATAAAATCGCCCTGATTAGAAACAGCCGTGGGGGAAATGCGCCAGATCTGGTGCAGGTGGCTAAAGATTGCGAATCATTTGGTGCTGATGGAATTACGATTCATCCCAGACCCGATCAGCGACATATCCGGTATAGTGATATTCCTGCGCTTAAAGCAATCGTATCCACAGAGTTGAATATTGAGGGCAACCCAACAGAGGAGTTTATGCAGCAAGTAATAACCCATAAACCCCATCAATGCACCCTCGTGCCGGATAGCCCATCAGCATTGACTTCTGACCAGGGTTGGGACACACTAAAAGAAAGTAGTTTTCTTAAGGAGATCACCGCCAGGCTCAAGGAGCAGGGCATCCGGGTTTCCATATTCCTAAATGCTTCACCTCGAATGGTGGAAGGAGCAGCCAACATTGGAGCAGACAGAGTTGAATTTTACACTGGTCCATTTGCAGCGCAATACCCTACCGACCCCAGGGCAGCCATTGCCGGACACATAGCAGCTGCACAGGAAGCTGCTCAGCTCAATGTAGGTGTTAATGCAGGACACGATCTTAATCTGGCCAATCTCAGATTTTATGCCAGTATGATTCCTAACCTCCTTGAAGTGTCCATTGGCCATGCCCTGGTTTGTGATGCACTGTACTATGGACTAAGCAATGTTATCGGGATGTATCAGCATCAATTAAGATCTATTTGACTATTATTCAATTAGTTATGATGTCTTTATTGCGTATCGGAAATTTTATTAATCTCTTAACCTTTGATTTACAAACCGTTAAGTAGCGTTTGCTAACCATTCCAAATTTTGTTTCAAATAAGCAGGCAGCATTCATATAATCGATGGCGTTTTTCAACTGTTCCGGAATATATCTTAACCAAAATGCCAGATTAAAATCTTTTTTGATCAGGCAGGCATGGTTAAGAAATATTTAAGACATTTGTTTCTATTACCTTTCTTTAACAAAACCAGAATTAGTATGAAAAGACTTTCATTACTCATTGTAATGGTTTTTTGTGCATTTGCATCCTCATTTGCGCAGAGAGCCATCACCGGTACGGTTACAGGTCCTGACGGATCGCCCTTAATCGGGGCAAGCGTATTGGTTAAAGGTACCAGTGTTGGTACCGTGACTGACTTTGATGGCCGCTATGCCTTAAGCGTGCCTGATGGTCAGAACTCTATTGTCATCAGTTATACTGGGTACGAATCCCAGGAATTAGAATTGGGAGCTTCAAATGTGATCAATGCTGTATTGGCAGAAGGTGTCACACTTGAAGCTGCTGTCGTTACTGGCTTGGGCATTAAAAAGGAAGCCAAATCACTGGGATACGGGTACTCGGAAGTTTCTTCTGAAGAAATTACCCAAACCAGTAATAACAGGACTTTTGATGCACTTGCAGGCCGTGTACCTGGTCTGACGATCAGTTCAAGCGGTCAGCCGGGTGGTAGTTCAGAAATCAATTTGCGTGGCTATGGCTCTGTAACAGGTAACAATACTGCCCTGATTGTAGTGGATGGTATACCTATCAACAACAGAACCAACACCTCTGCAACTACTCAGGTAAATGCAGATGATGACTTTAACAGGTCACAGGATTTCGGAAACCAGGCTAACGACATCAATCCAAATGATATCGAAAGCATCACCGTATTGAAAGGTGCAGCTGCTACAGCTATCTATGGCAAACGTGGAGGAACAGGTGTAATCCTGATCACCACTAAGTCAGGAAAGAAGAACCAGAAATTACGTGTTGATTATGCAGGCTCTTTTGCAGGATCTACAGTAAACCGTGTTCAGCATATGCAAAATACATATGGCCAGGGTTGGTCAGGCCTGTGGGCTACAAATGAAAACGGAAGCTGGGGTCCTAAATTTGACAATCAGGAGCGTCTTTGGGGAAATACAGTAGACAATTCCCGCTTGCTCAAGCCATATTCATTAGTTGAAGACAACCTCCGTGATTTCTACGATCCGGGTACTGCTTTATCTAACAGTCTGACTTTATCAGGTGGTACAGAAAACCTTACTTTCCGTGTTTCTTATGGTAATGCCCAGGAGAACGGTATTGTACCTGGTAATAAAGACACCTACAATCGTAACAACTTCTCAGCAAGAACTGAGTTTACAGCTGACAAGCTGACGATAGGTGCTGCGATGGAATATATCAACAAGAAGGCTGAGGTTATCGCCACAGGACAAGGTGATGATGCCGGTGCAGGAGCAACACTTGCTCAGGAAATCATTCAGATCCCGAGAGATCACGCCATTGTTGATTATGCTGATTTTAATAACAAGTTCTACAATCAGGATAACTACTTCACGCCATACGCATCTAACCCATATTTAGTACTTGACAGATCTGGTAATGACTACAACGAAAACAGATTTTTGCCAAGCGCGTGGGCGACTTATCAGTTTACAAATAAATTTAGTGTAACAGGTAGATTAGGTACTGACTTCAGTTCTGCAAACCTTCTTGACTGGGGTAACCCGATCAGAATCACTCCAGGTTCACCAAATTCATCTGCTAATGATGTAGTTGGTAAAATCGAAGAATCTCAGACCAATACTGAGCAACTTGACTTTAACCTTTTTGGACAATACAATACAGGTGGTGGATCATCCGCTATTTCACTTGACCTTATCGGTGGTTTGAACATCAACCAACGTGCACTCAAGTACATCTCCACTTATGTTACCGATCTAACCATACCAGAATTCTATAACCTGTCAAACTCATCCAATCCTCCAACGTCTAATAATGCCTCCAGGTTGGAGCGTGGAGTCGGTGTATACGCGTCTGCTGGTTTAGGATTCAATGATTGGTTATACCTGACATTGACAGCACGTAATGACTGGTCATCCACATTGCCACTTGAAAACAACAGCTTCTTTTACCCATCAGCATCTGTATCTGCCATCCTGACTGAAAAATTGATCCCAAGTGGTTCATTCCTTTCTTTCCTCAAGCTTAGAGCAGGTTACGCACTTGCTGGAAATGATACAGGTCCATATCTGATCAATCCTGTATTCGTTGCAGGTGAAGCTAATTCAGGATTTGCATCCATTAAATTCCCTATCGCAGGACAGAATGGTTTTGAAACAGGTAACCGTCTTGGTAACCCTGGCCTGAAAGCAGAGTTGACCAGCGAATTGGAATTTGGTTTTGATGCCCGTTTCTTCAACAACAGACTTGGATTTGATTTCTCCTGGTATGATAGGGTTACGTCTGATCAGATCATTGAAGTTCAATTGGCACCTTCAACAGGTTACACCCGCCAGGTTACAAATCTTGGAGAGGTTGAAAACAAAGGGATTGAGCTCGGTGTTAATATGATCCCACTAAAGGGCCGCAACTGGTCATGGGAACTCAATGTGATGTATACACAAAATGACAACAATGTTAATTCCCTCGGTGATACAGATGCAACTCGTCTGATCCTCAACAATGCGTATAGCGTAAACCTCGTAGCTGAAGTTGGCAAACCACTTGGTGCCGTGTATTCTGCAGGTGCATTATATACAGAAGATGGTCATCCGGTTGTTGATGCTAACGGATTACCTGTGTCTGATCCAGATCAGCATTACTTAGGTTCTATTAACTCTGACTATATGCTTGGATTAGGAACTACACTTAATGTGGGTGCATTCTCTTTGAGTGCCAATGGTGATTATCGCAGTGGTGGTGTTATGTATTCTTATACAGCACGCCTCAACTACTTTGTTGGTAATGCATGGAATACAGCTTACAATGACCGTGAGCCATTTATCGTGCCAAATTCTGTAACTGATAATGGTGATGGTACGTACAGTGAAAACTTAAATCCTGTATCCCGCGCAGATGTATTTACCTACTGGGGCTCTATCCTTGCAGCCGAAGAAAATCACGTTATCGATCGTAGCTATTTCAAGCTGAGAAATGTATCGCTGACCTATAATATCCCTGCTTCTATCAGTAATAAAGCTAAGGTGAGTAACGCAAGCATCACTGCTTTCGGTCGTAACCTGGCTTTATGGACGCCTGAGGAAAACAACTTTGTCGATCCTGAAGGATCCACATTTGGAACAGGTCTGACAGGCCAACTTGGTGAGTTTGGTGGATTACCTACATCAGCATCATATGGTCTTGCATTAAAACTTAGCTTCTAATTTAAAAAACAGGAAATATGAAAAATATATTTGCATCGTTATTTGGCTTATTGCTCGTCATGAGTGTAGTCAGTTGTGACGATTATCTTGATATAAATGATGATCCGAACAACCCTAGTAGCGTACCAGCTACACTGACACTACCAGCAGCCCAGATAACCATAGCTACCACCATCGGCTGTGATTATGCTGTCCTCGGTGGAATTTGGGCACAGCACTGGACACAAAGTCACGTAGCCAGCCAATACAGAGATGAAGATCGTTATGATCTTACCTTATTGGATTATCAGGTTTCATGGAGTGAACTCTATGCAGGCGCATTGATTGACCTTCGTAAGATTGAGGCAGAAGCAGTTGCCAGTGGTAACTGGAATTTGAACCTTCAGGCCGTTTGTCTTACAGCTTTCACCTACCAGATGCTGGTGGATTGGTATAGTGACGTACCTTATGCTCAATCACTTCAGGGTGAGGGAGGCGTAGTTGCTCCACAGTATCAGCCAGGAAGTGAGATCTATGCTGATCTAGTAGCTCGTCTTGATGCTGCTTTGGCTAAGGATTTCTCCGGTGATGGTGTTACACAGATTCCATCTGACTTCGTTTTCGGTTCACTTTCTGAAGCTGACCAGATTGCAGCCTGGACACAATTTGCCAATACACTTAAACTGAAACTCTGGTTACGCCAGACAAAAGTTAATAATGCAGCGGCAGGCACAGCGATTTCAACCTTGTTGACAAATGGTAATTTTCTAACACAGGATGCTAAGGTTGATGTGTTCACTGATTTGCCAGACAAGAGTAACCCACTTTATGAGTCTAATGCAAGACAATTGAATGTCAAGACTAATCTCCGGGGTAGCCGCACCTTTATTTCCTGGTTACAGGAGAATAATGATCCTAGACTTGATGCCTACTTTGCTCCAGGTACTACAGGGCACTTCGGATTGTGGCAGGGATGGTTTGATGCGCCAACAACTGTAGTAGCTGAACAACAGCCTGATGTTGCCATTCTATCTCCTACACAGCCAGTTTATTTCTTTTCTGCTGATGAGGTGATGTTTATGGTCGCTGAAGCCAATGCCCGTTATGGAAGTGCCTCTGAAGCACAGGCATACTATGAGGCTGGAACGAATGCTGCATGTGAGCGTGTAGGAACAGATTGTTCTGCAATGGTTGCTGCCGGTGGTATCTATGAATATCCTAACGGTTCACTCCAAGAGAACATTAAGGCTATCATTACACAAAAATGGGCATCGCTCGTTTACAGAGGGTATGAAGCATTCTGGGATCATAACCGGACTGGCGTACCCGCTATATCTTCTACCCCTATCATCGACCCGACAAATCCTCCGGCTGTTGTTCCCGGTGAGTTTACATGGTCAGTAGGTGGTAAAACTGCTGCCGGAGTATTTCCGAAACGACTGATCTATCCGGAAAGTGAAAGAAACACTAACCAGAACATTCCTGCGGAAGTTGGCATTACAGTTCCTGTGTGGTGGGCTCAATAATCATCTTAAAACCTATATTGATATATGAAAAATATAATTAACCTAGTCAAATTCTCCTTCTTCTTTGGTGCATTGCTTACAATTGTAAGCTGTAACAACGAACCAAGTGTCTCCGATATCTCAAGGATTACCTATTTTCCTACATTCGCTTATGAGGGTGGTAATTCTGCACTGATTCCATGTAGTTCAGATTTTGAAATTCCTCCTGTTACAGCTACTGAAGGAGGTAGTGCACTTACGGTCAGTGTTGAAGTTGAAGGGATTCAGGGTTCAGTTCCTTCTGTGGATATCAATAAGCCTGATATTTATGTTGAAACATCATCTGCTGTGAATGCAGACGGTTTCGCAGGTAACGTTGTCCGGAATTTCTGGGTAGCTTGTACCGGTGACATGGTCACCAGTATTGAGGGCCTGTATTCAGCCACAGTGGTCAGAAATGGCGCGGTCAATCCACAGTATTTTGACATGGAGTATATCCTGATCCGCAAGAAGCCAGGTGGTGCTGCCAATGAATATGAACTTTCTGATGCTATCGGAGGGTACTATGATATTGGACGTGCTTATGGTGCCGGATATCGGGCTATTAATATGATCGTCACGGCTAACGATATCCCAGGCAACTCATTCAGCTTCAGCGCACCTGTTCCGGTTGGCGCATTTGGTGGTGCTCTGACTATGCAGTCTTTCTCCGTGGATCCCGCTACTAAGACCATTAACTTTGTTAGTGACTGGGATGCAGGGTTCAACTTCGTGGTTACTTTGACTCAGGTAGCCCTTTAATTTACCTCTAAACAATTGACGTATGAAAAATAAGTTATTGATATTATTTGCTTGCTTATCAATCGGGATGATGTCCTGTGATCTGGGAAATGATCCGGATATTGGAGGCACAGCTACCCAGGCAGTGGCAGGGGAGTGGTTTACTACTTTTCAATTGCTGGCAGAGGTGATATGGACTAGGTTATCAATTGATCACCACATCCAATACCGCTGCTAATTCGACCAACGAATTCCTCATCTTTGATGATGCTAATCAATGGGACTACAAAGTAAAGTCTCCGCTAAACCTTGATGCAAAAACATTTGGGGGAACAGGACTTGCCAGTCTTTGCTTATGACATTACAGTAAACATTGCCAATGGTAAGATACTTCTAGGTGCAGCAACCTCTTCCGGAGGTAATGTAACGGACAGTATTTATTTTCAGGCAGAATTTCTCCGATGATCCAGGAACGATTTACCAGGTTGCTGGTTATCGTCGTACCGGATTCCTTGAGGATGAGCATTAATTGACTTACGGTTTTTGAAATAGAAAGGCCATCCGGGTAACGGATGGCCTTTTTTCATTGGTGGATTGGCACGTCCAGTACTTTTTTTTCATGCCCTGACGTTTTTTACTTGACTTTGGTTGAGAAAGTTGGTACATTTCATGTAGAAAGCTATAAGAACCATTTTAAGATTAGAGATTGAATCAGGCAGAATTGTTGACGGGATTTAGGGATTACCTGCAATACGAGAGAAGATATTCGGTGCATACCTGTGAGGGTTATCTCAGTGATATCAGCCAGTTTTCTGCATTCCTGCATCTGCAATACGGGGAGGATGACCTTAAAAAAGTAACTCATCAGCACATACGGAGTTGGGTGGTGGCTCTTTTAGGCCAGAAAAACCAGACTGTTTCCATCAGGAGAAAATTGTCTTCCCTGACACATCTATTTAAATGGATGAGACGTAAAGCCTGGATAAGCCACAATCCACTTCAAAAAGTACACCTTCCCAAGATTCCCGAAAGATTACCCAAAGCCATACCAGAGAAAGTCCTGCAAGGTTTGTGGGCAACCTTATCCGAAAGAAACGTCGATTTCAATTATACAAAGCTTCGCGATCAAGCTATCGTTGCATTGCTTTATGGATCCGGACTGCGTAGAAGTGAGCTGATCAACCTCAGATGGGACCATGTGGATGCATCACGGGGAATTCTCCGTATTACGGGTAAAGGCCGCAAATACAGACAGGTGCCAGTTAGCAAGGACGTAGTGAAGCTTTTAAGCCAATTAAAGCAAATGGGTGGTGAACCCGGAACTGAGGAAGCTCATGTAATTCTGACGGATTCCTTCAAACCATGTTATCCAAAATTCGTTTATAACAGGGTGGTGGAGATTTTGGGTACGGTAACAACTGCAGATAAGAAAAGCCCTCATGTATTGAGGCATAGTATGGCAACCCATTTGATGGATCATGGTGCCGAGCTAAACGCGGTTAAGGAGATTCTTGGGCATTCAAGCCTTGCTGCCACACAAGTGTATACACATAATTCAATAGCCCGGATCAAGGAGGTGTACCGGCAGGCGCATCCTTCTGCCGGTAAGAAGCAATGAAAATATAGATTTTGATTTTAATCATTAACGGATAAATACTTTACATATGAAGATTCACCTAACGGCTGTTCACTTTGACGCAGACCAGAAACTTGTAGATTATATCGATAAGAAGACCTCCAAACTCAGTCAGTTTTTTGACAGGATCACGGATGCGCAGGTTTCTCTTAAGTTGGAGAATTCAGGTCAGGTCAGGGACAAAATAGTGGAATTGAAACTTATGGTTCCCGGAGATATCCTCGTGGCTAAGGAAACGAGTAAAACCTTTGAAGCAGCAACAGATGCTGTGGTTGACAACATGAAGAGGCAGCTAAGTAAGCACAAGGAAAGGCTTCAAAACAAGGCACATTCGGCCAAGACTTCGTCCACATAGAAAATTATTGGCGTCCAATCATATTAAAATCTTAGAATAGTTATATCTTTGCATTCGCTTTCGGGGAAAGCCCTGGAAAAGTATATATAATTCATTGATATACAGACTAATAACCTAGGTTATATCATGTCTGTGTCCAAAGGATTGAATATCCATTTTGAAAGGTGAATGTGACTTTCGCTACTCCCTGTTTGATTTTAGGGTTCATTTAATTGTAGACGCTGAAAGATCAGGTAAGCTCTTTGGGGATTCACCAGGAGGGCTACAAGACTTTTTTCATAAGCCAGTGTAGCTCAGTTGGTAGAGCAGCTGATTTGTAATCAGCTGGTCGGGGGTTCGAGTCCCTCTACTGGCTCAACCGTCATTAGACAGGGAAGGGAACACAAAATTGTGAGGGGGTGCGCCGGAGTTGGAGAGCCGGGCCAGACTGTAAATCTGGTGTCTCTGACTGAATAGGTTCGAGTCCTATCACCCCCACAATTCGGAGTGCTTGCGAATGTTCAGATTTGAGCAGATTGGCTTTCACGGTTTTGCCTTGTGGATGGAAACACAGGGTATGATTTGAAAAGAATGAATGTGCGGGCGTAGCTCAGTTGGTAGAGCATCAGCCTTCCAAGCTGAGGGTCGAGGGTTCGAGTCTCTTCGCCCGCTCACTTTTACCGCGACGAAGGTTGTGGTATCAGCCGATGTAGCTCAGGGGTAGAGCACTTCCATGGTAAGGAAGGGGTCAAGGGTTCAATTCCCTTCATTGGCTCAGACGCTTATCACCACAAGGATCAAAGTATAATCAGAAATCAGTATTTCGTTAATTAATATCTTTTAAAAACAACATCAATGGCAAAAGAAACCTTTCAGCGGACCAAGCCTCACGTAAACATCGGTACTATTGGTCACGTAGATCACGGGAAGACGACCCTCACAGCTGCGATTACCTCCGTACTGTCGGACATGGGTTTGGCTAAGAAAGCATCATACGATTCTATCGATGCTGCTCCTGAAGAAAAAGAAAGAGGTATTACAATCAATACAGCTCACGTAGAGTACGAGACGGTAGCCCGTCACTATGCACACGTGGATTGTCCAGGCCACGCTGACTATGTAAAGAACATGGTTACCGGTGCTGCTCAGATGGATGGTGCTATCCTGGTAGTTGCCGCCACTGATGGACCGATGCCTCAGACCCGCGAGCACATCCTGCTTGCTCGTCAGGTTGGTGTACCTAAGATCGTAGTATTTATGAACAAGGTAGACCTCGTCGATGATGCAGAAATGCTCGAGCTTGTTGAAATGGAAGTTCGTGAACTTCTTGAGCAATATGGCTTCGATGGCAACAACTCTGCTATCATTAAAGGTTCTGCGTTGAAAGCACTCGAAGGCGAAGCCGGTGGAGTAGCTTCTATCAAAGAACTCATGGACGCAGTTGACGTTCAGATCCCTAACCCGGTTCGTGAAATCGACAAGCCATTCCTTATGCCTGTAGAGGACGTATTCTCTATCACAGGTCGTGGTACAGTGGCTACCGGTCGTATCGAGCGCGGTGTGATCAACACAGGTGATACAGTTCAGATCATCGGTATGATGAAAGAAGGTGAAAAGCCGCTTACATCAACTGTTACCGGGGTTGAGATGTTCCGTAAGATCCTTGACAGAGGTGAAGCTGGCGATAACGCTGGTCTCCTCCTCAGAGGTATTGAAAAGGACCAGATCCACCGTGGAATGGTTATCTGCAAGCCAGATTCTGTAAAACCACACAAGAAATTCAAGTGCGAAGTATATGTACTTGGAAAAGATGAAGGTGGCCGTCATACACCATTTTTCAATGGTTACCGTCCACAGTTTTATTTCCGTACAACTGACGTAACAGGTGATTGCAAATTGCCTGAAGGTGTTGAAATGGTTATGCCAGGTGACAACGTTGCCCTGGAAGTAACCCTTATCAATACCATCGCTATGGAGAAAGGTCTTCGTTTCGCTATCCGCGAAGGTGGACGTACCGTAGGTGCAGGTCAGGTTACAGAAATTCTCGACTAGTACCATTAATTAAAGAATACTGATTACAGTTCCGGCAGGTAAGTTGCCAAAGGGAAATTTACCTGCCGGATTCTTTCAATAATCCCTTTTATATCAGGAAGTATCTTAAACCGATCGGACCGTATATAAATGTGTTTAGGGAAGTAGCTCAATTGGTAGAGCGGCGGTCTCCAAAACCGTAGGCTGCGGGTTCAATTCCTGTCTTCCCTGCCAATGATAAAGTAGACCGTTGAATATGAAATTGAGCGGAATTTTTAGAAGCAATTAAAGACGATGGAACAGATTAAATTATATCTCATCGAGAGTTACAACGAGCTGGTCAACAAAGTGACCTGGCCTACGTGGGCAAATCTCCTGGGAAGTACCAGAGTTGTTTTAGTGGGTTCATTGATTATTGCCCTGATCGTACTCCTGATGGATGCCTTCAGCAAGCAATTGACCAGCCTACTTTATAATATATAATTCAGCACAAAATGTCTGAAGGCAAAAAGTGGTATTCATTACGTGTGATTTCCGGTAAGGAGCGCAAGATCAAAGAGCGCATCGAACTGGAGATCAAAAGAGCAGGCTGGGACGATGTCGTCACCCAGGTGCTCGTGCCTTCAGAAAAAGTATATAAAATCCGTAATGGGAAGAAGGTAATCCTTGATCGGAATATCCTCCCGGGATATATTTTGCTTGAAGCGGATCCTGAACGATTCTCCGCAGAGATTGTTCAAGGTATCTCTAACATGCCAAATGTGATTCATTTCCTTGGCCGCCAGTCTCCGATCCCCATGCAGGAGAGTGAGGCTAACCGAATGCTCGGCAAGGTAGATGATTCGCAAGGTTTAGTTGAATCCATGGTAGAGCCATTTATCGAAGGAGAAATGGTCAAGATCATCGATGGTCCTTTCAACGATTTCGTTGGAGATATCAAAGAGATCAACGAAGAAAAGAAGAAATTGAAGGTAATCGTTAAGATTTTCGGCAGGGGAACAGAGGTGGAGCTCAACTTTATGCAGGTTGAGAAAACTTCTTAAGAATCAGTTAATTAGACAATAATATCTGAAGTCAATTATGGCAAAGGAAATAGAAACATTCATCAAATTGCAGGTAAAGGGCGGTGCTGCTAATCCAGCTCCTCCTGTAGGTCCAGCATTAGGTTCCAAGGGTGTCAACATCATGGAGTTCTGCAAACGATTTAATGCACGTACCCAGGATACTCCAGGCAAGCTTGTTCCCGTGATTATAACTGTTTACAAGGATAAGTCATTTGAGTTCGAACTCAAGACAGTCCCTGCAGCCGTTCAATTACTAGAGGCTTCAAAAATCAAATCAGGTTCAGCTGAACCAAACCGTAAGAAGGTAGGAACAGTATCCTGGGAACAGGTGACCACTATCGCACAGGATAAGATGGCAGACCTTAATGCATTCTCACTTACCTCTGCTATCAGTATGGTAGCCGGTACAGCAAGAAGCATGGGACTGACCGTTACCGGCACTCCTCCGGAAGGAATCGTGGCGAAAGTATAATAGGTTGAATTTAATCACGTTCAGAAAGTTGAGCGTGTGACCATAAGAAATCATTTATTCAAAAGGGAGTAACCCTGCAATAGCATTGGGTTGCGCCAAAACCTTTAAAACAATTTTGAATGGCTAAGCTTAGCAAAAAAATGGCTATCGCTGTCAAGAAAGTCGATAGCAATAAGCTTTATGATCTCACAGAGGCCATGAAGCTTGTGAAAGAAGTCAATGTTACCAAATTTGACTCTTCAGTAGATCTCCATATCCGTCTGGGTGTGGACCCAAGGAAAGCCGATCAGGCTATCCGGGGAACGGTAAGTCTTCCTCACGGAACCGGTAAGACAAAGAAAGTACTTGTACTCTGTACCCCTGACAAAGTTCAGGAGGCTCTCGGTGCTGGTGCGGATTTTGCTGGACTGGATGAGTATATCACTAAGATCCAGGAAGGATGGACAGGCATCGATGTCATCGTAGCTATGCCTTCAGTGATGGCTCAGGTTGGTAAAGTTGGTAGAATCCTCGGTCCAAGAGGTTTGATGCCAAATCCAAAATCAGGTACAGTAACCATGGATATCGCCGGTGCTGTTCAGGAAGTAAAGGCTGGTAAAATCGCTTTCCGCGTTGATAAATTTGGTATTATCCATTCGCCTGTAGGTCGTGTGTCTTTTACTGCTGAGAAACTGCAGGAAAATGCGCTTGAACTCCTGCATACAATCCAGCGATTGAAACCAAGCAGTGCGAAAGGTACCTACATGCGTACAATCTCTGTGGCCTCTACCATGAGCCCAGGTATCAACGTAGATCCTAAAGTTGTTTAATCCATATCGGCATTCCTAACGAGCAGATCATCTAAAACCATAGTACGATGAACAAACAAGAAAAAAATCAGGTCATTCAGGAGTTGCGCGAGAAATTCGACAACAGTTCCTTTATATATTTTACAGATGCGTCTTCCATGACTGTAGCCCAGGTCAACAAACTCCGCCGGATGTGTTTCCAGCAGGGTATTGAAATGACCGTGGTAAAAAACACCCTGGCCCGTAAAGCCATGGAGAGTTTAGGCGACGAGCGTGGATTTGCGCCGGTGTACGCAGCACTTGAAGGACCGACAGCGATCATGTTGACGGAAACTGCAAATGCACCTGCAAAACTCATTAAGGAGTTTCGTAAGGACGGCAAAAGGCCTGTATTAAAAGCGGCCTACATTGACAGTGATGTTTTCTTTGGCGATGAGCACCTTGACACATTGATTGCGCTCAAATCTAAAGAAGAACTCGTTGGTGACATTATCATGCTTCTCCAGTCTCCGGCCAAGAATGTTATCTCTGCCCTCAAATCAGGTGGCAGTACGATTGCAGGATTGCTCAAGACGTTGGAGGAACGTGCATCCTAAGGCTTCCAAGTTTTCAACCATATTAATCCAATTTTGACAATTACTTTAAAAAAACAAAAACATGGCAGACGTTAAATCATTGGCCGAGCAGTTAGTAAACCTTACAGTGAAAGAGGTTTCTGAACTGGCTAACATTCTGAAATCTGATTACGGTATCGAACCTGCTGCAGCTGCAGTAGCTGTAGCCGCTCCGAATGCCGGAGGTGGTGCTGCAGCAGCTCCTGTTGAAAAAACAGAATTCGACATCTTTTTGAAGAATGCTGGTGGCAACAAACTACAGGTAGTGAAGGAAGTAAAGACATTACTCGGACTTGGCCTTAAAGAAGCTAAAGACCTGGTAGACGGTGCTCCTGCAATGCTGAAGCAAGGTGCTCCTAAGGACGAAGCCAATTCTGTAAAGGCAGCTCTCGAGGCAGCCGGTGCAGAAGTGGAGCTTAAATAAGCACGTCAGAGGGGGGAGCCCCTGTATTACTTCATCTTAAACTGATATCACCAAAACTAAAGGTGCATCTTTGAGATATTCCATTGTATTCATACAAGGCTCGGCCGGAAGGTGTATTCCATCTTCCGGCTCAGCTATTTATGTCAGCTTGAATTTGGCTCAAGAGAGTTTTCATCCTAAATCGTAACCATCCATGGCCGGTAACGCTGTTGTTAAATCCCATACGAAAGAAAGGGTCAATTTTGGAAAAATTGACCTCAATACCCAATACCCGGACTTCCTGGAAATCCAGTTGAAATCATTCCAGGAGTTTTTCCAGTTGGAAACTACGCCTGAAAACAGGAACAGTGAAGGACTCTACAAAGTGTTTCAGGAAAACTTCCCGATCTCGGATGCCAGAAGCATCTTCGTGCTGGAATTCCTGGATTACTTTATCGATCCTCCCCGCTACAAGATCGAAGAGTGTATGCACCGTGGATTGACATACAGTGTGCCCCTCAAAGCCAAACTCAGGTTGAGCTGTAATGACGAAGAGCATATTGACTTTGAAACCATCGTACAGGATGTATTCCTCGGAAACATCCCATACATGACCCCAAAGGGAACCTTTGTGATCAATGGCGCTGAGCGTGTCATCGTTTCTCAGCTACACAGGTCACCAGGTGTTTTCTTCAGCCAGTCCTACCACCCCAACGGCACTAAGATATACTCCGCCCGTGTCATACCTTTCAAGGGTGCATGGATGGAATTTGCTACAGACATCAACAATGTCATGTATGCCTATATCGACAGGAAGAAGAAATTCCCTGTCACCACCTTATTAAGGGCTATCGGCTTTGACTCTGACCGTGAAATCTTAAGCTTGTTTGAATTGGCTGAAGAAGTCAAGGTAAACAAAGCTGCTTTAAAAAAGGCGATCGGCAGAAAACTCGCAGCCCGTATTCTTCGCAAATGGACTGAAGATTTCGTTGATGAGGATACAGCTGAAGTTGTAACCATCGAACGTAACGAAATCATTTTGGAGCGTGACGTGATCATTGATGAGGACCATATCGACATGATCCTCGAAGCTAATGAGTCTACCATCATCCTTCAACGCGAAGATATAGGTGAAGATTATTCGATCATCTATAACACCCTTCAGAAAGACCCCACCAGCTCCGAAATGGAAGCGGTGCAATACATATACCGTCAGCTCAGGGGTTCAGATCCCCCGGATGAGGAAACAGCCCGTGGTATCATCGACAAATTGTTCTTCTCAGATAAGAGATACAACCTCGGTGATGTAGGCCGTTATAAAATCAACAGGAAACTGGATATCAATATCGATAAGGAAACACTGGTACTGACCAAGGAGGATATTATCTCCATCGTCAAATACCTCGTGAGCCTTACCAACCAGAAAGCAGAGTTGGATGATATTGATCACCTTTCCAACAGAAGGGTAAGAACTGTAGGCGAACAATTATATGCGCAGTTTGGTGTTGGTCTCGCCAGGATGGCAAGGACTATACGTGAGCGTATGAACGTACGTGACAACGAAGTCTTTACTCCTATTGACCTGATCAATGCGCGTACATTGTCATCTGTGATCAACTCGTTTTTCGGAACCAGCCAATTGTCACAGTTTCTGGATCAGACGAATCCATTGTCTGAAATTACGCACAAGCGTAGGATTTCAGCCCTCGGCCCAGGTGGTCTCTCAAGAGAGCGCGCAGGTTTTGAGGTTCGGGACGTACACTATTCGCATTATGGTCGCCTTTGTACCATTGAGACACCAGAAGGACCAAACATCGGTCTGATCTCTACACTCTGCGTACATGCCAAGATCAATAAGATGGGCTTCCTCGAAACACCATACAGACGTGTTTCTGAAGGCAAGGTCGTGCTGAAAGGCAATGCAGAATACCTCACCGCAGAAGGAGAGGATTACCTGAAAATCGCACAGGCCAATACCCCGATTGATAAGACCGGTCTGTTTATGACCGACAGGATCAAGTCAAGGGAGCATGGTGATTTTCCAATGTTGGGCCCAGAGGAAATTGAATATATGGACGTAGCACCAAACCAGATTGTTGGTGTATCTGCTTCCCTGATTCCTTTCCTTGAAAATGATGATGCTAACCGTGCGTTGATGGGATCAAACATGCAACGTCAGGCTGTGCCTTTGATCAAACCTGCTTCACCAATCGTTGGTACAGGTCTTGAAGCTAAGGTGGCGCTTGACAGTCGTATGCTGATCAACGCTGAAGGTCCAGGCGCAGTGCAGTATGTGGATGCTACCAGGATCACCATCAAGTATGACCGGTCTGAAGAAGATCAATTGGTCAGCTTTGAAGATGATCTGAAAACATATTACCTCACCAAATTCCAGCGCACCAACCAGGGTACCTGTATCAACCTAAAACCAATCGTCAAGAAAGGGGACAGGGTGAAAGAAGGTACAATCCTTTGCGATGGATATGCAACTGAGAAAGGAGAGTTAGCGCTAGGTCAAAACCTCAAAGTGGCTTTCATGCCATGGAAGGGTTACAACTTTGAGGATGCTATCGTGGTATCTGAGCGGATTGTAAAAGAGGACATCTTTACCTCGGTACACATCGAAAGTTTTGAACTCGAGGTACGGGATACAAAACTTGGTGAAGAAGAATTGACAAATGACATTCCAAACGTAAGTGAGGAAGCTACCAAGGACCTTGATGAGAACGGTATCATCCGTGTGGGTGCAGGTGTGAAGGAAGGAGATATCCTCATCGGTAAGATTACACCAAAGGGAGAGACAGATCCTACACCGGAAGAAAAACTCCTCAGGGCGATTTTTGGTGACAAGGCTGGTGATGTCAAAGACGCATCATTTACTGCGCCTCCATCTACAGATGGTGTCGTGATTGACAAGCAGTTATTTGCTCGTGCCAAGAAGGATAAATTCCAGAAAGCACAGGAGAAGAAACTGATCGATCAGCTCGATGACAAACATTCTGTAGCGATCAATGAACTCAAGACACTTTTGATTGATAAATTATCTGTGTTGATCAAAGGCCAGTCATCTAATGGTGTGAAATCCATCTATGGTGAAGTGGTCATCAACAAAGGCAATAAGTTTACACCAAAGGTGCTCAAGACCATCGACTTCAGCCAGATCGATTATACCGGCTGGACAGGTGACAAGCATACAGATACACTGATTTCCAGATTGCTTCATAACTACAGTATCAAGGTGAATGAAGAAATCGGAAGATATAAGCGTGAGAGTTTCAACATCAGCATCGGTGACGAATTGCCACCGGGAGTATTGAAACTTGCGAAAGTGTATTTAGCTCGCAAGCGTAAATTGAAAGTAGGAGATAAGATTGCAGGTCGTCACGGTAATAAGGGGATTGTATCCAAGATCGTACGCCAGGAGGATATGCCATTCCTTGAGGATGGAACTCCGGTTGACATCGTTCTTAACCCACTAGGTGTGCCATCTCGTATGAACCTTGGACAGATCTTCGAAACCGTTCTCGGATGGGCAGGAGAAAAGTTGGGTCTCAAGTATGCTACACCAATCTTTGATGGTGCGGCGCTTGATGAAATCCAGGGCCAGATCAATGAAGCTGGATTACCAGAGTTAGGACAAACGTTCTTGTATGACGGAAACACTGGGGACAGGTTCCATCAGAAAGCAACAGTTGGGGTTATCTACATGCTCAAGTTGTCCCACATGGTGGATGATAAGATGCACGCCAGGTCAATCGGTCCTTACTCATTGATTACACAGCAGCCACTTGGAGGTAAAGCTCAGTTTGGTGGTCAGCGTTTTGGTGAGATGGAAGTTTGGGCGCTTGAAGCTTACGGCGCATCCAACATCCTCCAGGAACTCCTTACTGTAAAATCGGATGACATCATCGGAAGGGCAAAAGCATATGAAGCCATCGTCAAAGGTGACAACATGCCAGAACCACACATCCCCGAGAGTTTCAACGTATTGGTGCATGAGCTTCGCGGCCTCGCACTCGATGTAAAATTTGATTGATTTTAATTCTATTCTTAATACAGCTATAGACTATGTCTCTTAAAAAGAAGCACGTCAAACAGAAGCAATTTTTTCGCAGTATCTCTCTGAGCCTGTCATCTCCGGATGATATATTGGAGCGTTCTTACGGCGAAGTACTGAAGCCGGAAACAATCAACTATCGTTCCTATAAGCCGGAGCGTGACGGATTGTTTTGTGAAAGGATCTTCGGTCCTGTCAAGGACTTCGAATGTTATTGCGGTAAGTACAAACGTATCCGTTACAAAGGAATCGTCTGTGATCGTTGTGGGGTAGAAGTAACAGAAAAGAAAGTACGGCGCGAGCGTATGGGCCACATCAAGTTAGTGGTTCCTGTTGTACACATCTGGTTTTTCAAATCACTGCCAAATAAAATTGGTTACATCCTCGGACTCTCTTCCAAGAACCTGGAATCGATCATCTACTACGAAAGGTATGTAGTGATCAAGGCGGGTGTCAAGTCAGATGATGGTGTTGATATGATGGATCTGCTGACCGAAGAAGAATACTTCGATGTATTGGATACACTTCCGGAAGGCAACCAAATGCTCGACGATGCTGATCCAAATAAGTTTATCGCCAAGATGGGCGCAGAAGCTGTTTTTGATCTGTTGGCCAATATTGACTTAAAGAAATTATCGGATAACCTGCGTCACCAATCTGCTACTGAAACTTCTCAGCAGAGAAAGTCAGAGGCATTGAAGAGGTTGCGTGTTGTAGAAGCTATTCGTGAAGGAAACATGCATACCGAAAACCGTCCTGAGTGGATGGTGATTCAATATTTACCTGTAATACCACCAGAGCTTCGTCCACTCGTACCTCTTGATGGGGGACGTTTTGCGAGTTCTGACTTGAATGACCTGTACCGAAGGGTCATCATTCGTAACAACCGTTTGAAGAGACTTCTTGAAATCAAAGCACCTGAGGTCATCCTTCGGAATGAGAAACGGATGCTGCAGGAAGCGGTTGACTCCTTGTTTGATAACTCACGTAAATCAAATGCTGTCAAGGCAGAAGGTGGTCGTGCACTCAAGTCATTGAGTGATATCCTCAAGGGTAAACAAGGTCGTTTCCGTCAGAATCTTCTTGGAAAACGTGTTGACTACAGTGGTCGTTCGGTTATCGTGGTTGGTCCTACCTTGAAGCTTCACGAATGTGGACTTCCAAAGGGTATGGCTGCTGAGTTGTTCAAGCCATTTATCATCAGGAAACTGATTGAAAGAGGTATCGTCAAAACCGTGAAGTCAGCTAAGAAATTAGTTGACCGTAAAGAACCGGTGATCTGGGATATCCTCGAAAACATATTGAAAGGTCATCCGGTATTGTTAAACCGGGCTCCGACACTTCACAGACTTTCTATACAGGCATTCCAACCACAGTTAGTGGAAGGAAAAGCAATCCAGCTTCACCCGTTAGTGTGTACAGCGTTCAACGCTGACTTTGACGGTGACCAGATGGCCGTTCACGTTCCATTGGGACAGGCCGCTATCCTGGAAGCTCAGTTGTTGATGCTTGCTTCTCACAACATGCTCAATCCACAGGACGGATCTCCGGTAACACTTCCTTCACAGGACATGGTACTCGGACTCTATTACCTGACAAAGGAGCGCAGGTCTGAGAACGGCACGAAAGTCCAGGGTGAAGGCAAAACGTTTTACAGTTCAGAGGAGGTTGTGATTGCCCACAATGAAGGCAAACTTGATCTCCATGCATTGATAAAGGTCAGAACCCGTGTGCTCGATGAGAACGGTAACATTGTCAATAAGCTGATTGATACAACCACTGGAAAAGTACTCTTCAATGAAGTAGTACCTGAATCGGTTCCGTATATCAACATCCTGTTGACCAAGAAGAACCTTCGGAAAGTCATTGGTGATATCCTCACCAGGACTAACTTCCCTAGAACAGCACAGTTCCTTGATGATATTAAAGATCTTGGATTTAGCTGGGCGTTCCGTGCAGGCTTGTCATTCAAACTGGGTGACCTGATCACGCCTTCTATCAAGGAAGAGACGTTAAAGGCAGCTCAGGATGATGTGGATGAAGTTTTCGCTAACTACAACATGGGTTTGATCACTGAAAACGAGCGTTATAATCAGACGATCGACAAGTGGACATATGCTGACAACAAGATCACAGAAAGCCTGATGAAAGAGCTGTCTCAGCACGATCAGGGATTCAACTCAGTATTCATGATGTTGGACTCAGGTGCGAGAGGATCTAAGAATCAGATCAAGCAGCTTTGTGGATTGAGAGGTTTGATGGCTAAACCACGGAAATCAGGGGATACAGGAAGAGCGGTTATTGAAAACCCGATTCTCTCCAACTTCCTTGATGGATTGAGTGTACAGGAATACTTTATCTCTACGCACGGTGCCCGTAAGGGTCTTGCGGATACAGCGCTCAAGACAGCGGATGCGGGTTACCTTACCCG
The DNA here is from genome assembly GCA_016721905.1 of Candidatus Opimibacter skivensis. Lineage (GTDB taxonomy): Bacteria > Bacteroidota > Bacteroidia > Chitinophagales > Saprospiraceae > Opimibacter > Opimibacter skivensis. Next base: position 164,728 of record JADKHH010000003.1, read on the forward strand.
TCGTCTCGTTGACGTTGCACAGGATGTAGTGGTCATGGAAGAAGATTGCGAAACACTACGTGGTATCGAAACTTCTGCATTGAAGGACAATGAAAAGATCATTGAGAGCCTTGCATCAAGGACACAGGGAAGGTATTCACTCTATGACATCCTGCATCCTGTTACCGATGAATTGATCGTTGGTGCCGGCGAGTATATTACAGAAACGATTGCAGAGAAGATTGAAGAAATTGGTATTGAGAGAGTAACGATTCGTTCAGTACTCACGTGTGAAAGTAAGCGTGGTACGTGTGCGAAATGTTATGGTAAAAATCTTGCTACCGGTCGTATTGCCGAAATGGGCGATGCAGTCGGAATCATATCTGCGCAGAGTATTGGTGAGCCAGGAACACAGCTTACACTTCGTACCTTCCACGTAGGGGGTATCGCATCACTCTCCAAGAAGGAATCTGAATTGGTGGCCAAGTTTGACGGGGTGGTTGAGTTTGAGGACATGCGTACCGTTAAGTTTGAAGATGAAGATGGCAAGCAGGAGGTCGTGATTTCCAGGTCAGGTGAAGTCAAAATCACTGATCCGGAAGGTGGCCGGGTGTTTGTATCGCACCATATCCCTTATGGTGCCAAGATCATGGTCAAGGACAAACAGAAGATTCGTCGCGGGGATATGATCTGTCATTGGGATATTTTCAATGCTGTCATTATTTCTGAATTCCCTGGTATTATCAAGTACGATTCTATCGAGGAAGGTGTGACCTTCCGAACAGAGCGTGATGATCAGACGGGATATGAAGAGAAGGTGATCATTGAATCCAAGAATAAGAAGAAGATCCCATCCATCAGTATCGTAACAAAGGATGGAGAGGAGTTACGCAACTATAACCTTCCGGTAGGATCCTATATCAGTGTATCTGACGGTGATGAAATCACTGCAGGTAAAATCATTGGAAAGATTCCACGTAAGACAAGTCAGATCCAGGATATCACGGGAGGTCTGCCACGGGTAACAGAATTATTCGAGGCACGTAATCCTTCCAACCCAGCTGTTGTTTCGGAGATCGATGGTGTAGTCAAATTTGGTAGCATCAAGCGTGGTAACCGTGAGATGTATGTTGTTGATGAGAAGACAGATCAGAATCGTAAATACCTCATCGGACTTTCCAAGCACTTGCTGGTACAGGAAGGTGACTTTGTCCGCGCAGGTATGGCCCTTTCTGATGGATCTATTGCACCTGGTGATATCCTTGCGATCAAGGGTCCGTTTGCAGTACAATCCTATCTCGTCAATGGTATCCAGGAAGTATATCGTTCACAGGGTATCGCGATCAATGATAAGCACATCGAAGTAATTGTGCGCCAGATGATGCGTCGTGTATTGATCGTGGATCCGGGAGACACAAGTTTCCTCCAGGGTGAGTCTGTAGATCGTCACGATTTCTTCGAAGAGAATGACCTGATCTACGATCGTAAAGTGATCACGGAACCTGGAGATTCTAAAAAATACAATGCAGGTGGTGTCGTATCCTTACGTCAGATCCGTGAAGAAAACTCATTCCTGAAACGTAATGATCAAAAGATCATGGAATTCAGGGATGCAGTAGCTGCAACCTCCAGCACCATGCTGCAGGGGATCACGAGATCTTCACTTGGTACGAAGAGCTGGATTTCAGCGGCTTCCTTCCAGGAGACGACCAAAGTGCTCAGCACCGCAGCGATTGCCGCCAAACGGGATGATCTGCAAGGTTTGAAAGAAAATGTCATTGTTGGAAAACGAATTCCTGCAGGTACAGGTGCTTTCAAATATGAAACGATCCTTGTCAAGTCAAAGGATGGTGAAGAGTATGTGGAGCGGTTGTATGATGATGAGAATTGATAGCAAGGAGCATGGGGCAAGGAGCAAGGAGGGAATTGAAATGACGCTATAGCTTCATGATCAAGGAGTAGAATATAAAAAAGGCAGGTGAACAACCTGCCTTTTTTATTTTAACTATTTCTCAATGCTGCTTGCCGAAGGAGATATTTGCCGATCAGGTCAAATTCTACATTGACCTCATCGCCTTCAAGGAGGTGTTTGAAATTGGTGTGTTCAAAAGTGTAAGGGATGATCGCAACATCGAATGAATCAGGATATAGATTAGCGACTGTCAGGCTGATCCCATTTAAACAGATAGATCCGTGGGGGATAACGAGACCTGCATATTCCTCTGGAAGATTGAATTTAATTTTCCAGCTACCCGCCATGTCTTGTATGAGCAAGCACTTGATGGTTGTGTCAACATGGCCTTGTACTAAATGTCCATCCAGCAGGGTAGTGGGAGTAATCGATTTTTCCAGGTTGATGACATCCCCTTCTTTCAATTCTGAGAATGTTGTTTTTGAAAGCGTTTCCTGTACAACTTCTACTTCATAGGTGCCATCGTTTATCGCAACAACAGTCAGGCAGATGCCATTATGGGCGATGCTCTGATCGATGGTTAGTTCATCAGCCAAGGGTGACGCGATGGTAATTCGTTTTGTGGATCCTGTGGCTTGAATGGAGCGCACAATACCGGTGGATTTTATAATGCCTGAAAACATTAAAGTATTCGTAGAAGGTGAAAAACAAAGATACGAATGAGGAATTCGATTGGATTAACCCCTGATCAATTCAATATACCCTGATAAGACGATAGGTGTCTGATTTTCGCTTTCGTAAGCTTCACAGGTGTAGTAATAAACTCCGTCAGAAACATCTTTACCTGCATGGTTGCCACCATTCCAATTGATCTGAGGATCTGTGGTGGTAAACACCAACTGGCCCCAACGATTGAAAACATTAAAATTGATGGTTTCAATAAATCTGGAGCGGAAGGGTGTGAAAAGATCATTCTGACCATCACCGTTGGGTGTGAAGGCATTAGGCAATTCAAACACCGGACAGTTTTCCACACAAACTGGTTGCGATGGAGCACTTTGATTTCCTATGAAATCAACGGCTACGACAGTATAACAACCGGCAATTTTCTCTCCTGGTTTGTGCTCAAAGGTATCACCAGGATCATCGACACGACCGATTTCTATCAAGGCATCCCCGGGTGATTCACTGTAGTAAATGATGTAGTATGCAATGTCATCATCTGAACAGGGCATGGTCCATGAAACATAATTTGAAAAAGCATCTGCCGGTGTACCAGGTGTGGCTTCGTCGCAAATGTTTGTAACCACTACCAGCGGAATACATGGCGCCACATTGTCTTCAGGTATCACGCAAGACTCCTGCGAGTCGTTGATCAACGGGGCAGGAATCATGTCTAGTCCATAGTCCCCAAAGGCTGTGATCTTATAACAATATTCAAAGCCGTTAAAAACATTGTCGGAGTCTGTATAATTGATTGAGGTGGTTGTGCCGATCTTGGTAAACGGCCCTCCCTGATCGCTTCGCCATACATCAAAGCTGTAGTTGTCCCAGGGTACAAAATATTCCCATGACAACAGGCTAGATTCATCGGAAGGAAGTGTGGTCAGGAAAACTGAGGAGGCCGGTTGCGAAGCACCATAGCGGTTGGTTGACTCACCGGTGTAGAAATCCATTCTGTAATTATATCCACGGGTACGGGTATCAAGGTTTTGGTCCTGGAACATCGTATCCTTTAGACCGGTAAAAGTCAGAGAGGTAAATGTAGCACCAGGCACAATTTGGAAATCGGTTCCTGAAATTCCATCGGCGCGCATCAGTTCATATCTGTATGGCCCTGGATGTAAAAAGGTGTCTAGCGCAATCGGATCCGGAGCGATCCACTTGACAGTGATTTTACCATTTGTGTTGTCTGTTTGATCAACTGAGACTTTTGTCAGCAAAGGCCGGTCAGCTTTTGCCCGGAGACATACCTCATCAGATGGTATACTTTCCACGCGGAGATAGGGTTGACCTGATGGTGTGGTTAAGGCAAACTCAGCAAGAATTCGGTAGCAATAGCTTCCTTCATCTTCAATGTCGGTGTCTTCATAATGATACCGACCGTTTTGTGTGCCCTTCCAGTTAGCTGCTATCTTGGTGTAACCTCGTCCATCCAGTCCGGTTTCACATGAATCCAATTCAAATTGATTACTCCCTGTGCGTTTCCAAATAGAGAAACCCCTGAAATAATTATCGGCAGCAGCATCACATGCATAGGGAAGATCCCAGCTCAGCTGAAAAGCATCATTCGCACTCTCTAGGTCAAGCCCTAATGGAGGGGGCCCAATGACTCTGATTCGGATAGCGAACAGATCTACTAATCCAGTGCTATCCTGGAAATTGTCAACTGCCTTGATAATGATAGTATAGGGTTGATCGCGAATTTGCTCGCATTGAGGTGTCCAGGTCAATACAGCTTGGAAAGGTTGTTCCTGATATCCACCTGGTCCGGCATCAAGTTGGGCCATATTTCCTTCTATTTCAAAAAGGGCCCCCAGAGGCTGAAACTTCAACGAGTTGCCCGGTATCCGGATCAGAAAGGTTGATGATGAGTTCAAGCTTCTCACCAGCTATTAAACATACTTCTTCGATAGCTTCAATTTCAGGTGGGCTGTTGTCACACACTAATACCAGAATCTGCATATCTCTTACAAAGGAACTGATCAAAACGCCACCCCTGTATTCTTTTACCAGAAAGGCAATATTGTACTCACCAGCAAGTTGAGGGGAAATCCAGACAATATCCCCTTTGATAGGATCGAGGGTCATGATATTGTCAGGTCCGGGCTCAACTTGTTGTGGAAACCTGTAATTAGGCACATTCAATCCGCTATCCTGAAGAGGTACTATAAATTCAAAGGCCAGGCTGTCCCCATCTTCATCATAGGCGCTTGGATTATGAATGTATCTTTTGCCGACACAGGCAAAATCAATTGGCGGCTGAAGGAGGATGGCTGTATTGTTATATCCCTGGAATTGCGGATTGAGGAATGTATAGGTGGCTTCTAAATAGAAAGGAACGCCTTCTGAATTTGGTGGATTCACGTTGATGATACCTCCATTCCGATTGGGGTCCATCATGGAAATGGTGTAAGTCGCCCTGCCTGGATAGGTGTGACTTGCGACGTAGTAATTGAGTTTGCGGTTGTTGGACAGTGGTTCGCCTTCTCCGTTTATCCTAAAGACATATTCAGAACTCCCGTCACCCCAGAACACTTCTACGCTATCCCTGTCGGCCTGCGTACTGCTGGTCTTGGTATAGGTGGTTACGGTCACTTCTACAGTAAGATCACCAGTCTGGCGCACAGTGATTTCTCCCGCACGATTATGCGTTGCCATCAGGTCATCAGCGAACCAAAGGCTTAAGAATAAAACCAGCACCCAAAACTTGCCCATAATTGAAGTTAAATATAGGAAATAACGTCTTTGTTGCGGGCAAAGTTGGGTTTAAAGGGCGTTTTTGATCGTTAGTTTACAAATATCCCGCCGTTGCAGGAGCAAACACCTGCAACGACATACCAAGGATGAGTTTCTCGTAAAGCTAACCTACAACTATCGGCCCCAGGCCGTTGGATGGAGTTCTCTCCGCCAACCACCGCGATACCCACCGCAATTCCATAGAGAATCCTCTTTGGAATCATCATAGCTGGCGGCGAGAACGCCATCCAGCGGCGATTTTACTGTTGCTATTTTTAGCCAGATTAATTCTACCTATTTGTTAGGAATAGCAAGATATCGCTGTAAAGCATCCTCCCAATGAGGGATAGATTTATTCAGCAGAGCGGAGATTTTGCTACAATCCAGAATGCTGTAGGGTGGCCGTGGAGCGGGGGCTCCGAATTCTTCAGTTGTTATGGTTTCCACATTGCAATTGACTCCTGAAAGATTAAAGATCCTCCGGGCAAAATCATCCCAGGTCACTTCACCCGAATTGGCAAAATTGAAAATTCCATTTATGTCATTGCGATGGCCAGCGATGTCAAGATGTATCAACGACTTCACTGCTTCCACGATGTCAAAGGTAAATGTAGGGGCACCGAGCTGGTCACCTACAATCCTGAGGTGTGTTTTAGTTTTTGCCAGCCGAAGCATGGTATTGACAAAATTGTGCCCTCCTGGTCCATAGACCCATGAAGTCCGTAGAATTGTATGACTTGCTCCTGAACCAGCGATTGCTAATTCACCATCACGCTTAGATATAGCATAGACTCCTTTCGGTGCTGTGGGATCCGTTTCTTTTAGGGGTCTGCGCAAGTCATTATGGTACACATAGTCTGAAGAAAAATCAAAGAGATGTACTCCCGCATCTTTGCACGCTTCAGCGATGTGACCGGGCGCTATAGCATTGTAAAGATTTGCTTCATGTGCATTTTTCTCAGCATCATCCACTTTCGTATAAGCAGCACAGTTGATCCAGTAATTAACTTTAGGTAATGAAGACAACACCCGACTTATTTTGTCACGGTCAGAAATATCCAGTTGCCTTCTGTCAAAGGAATAGACATTAAATCCTTCCAGGAAGGAAAGGTTTTGAATACATGCCTTGCCCAACTGGCCCGAAGCTCCGCTCACGATGAGTGGAATCATAGTACCAGATCTGTTATGGATCCAAGATTGAGATCCTTGTCTGACACAACCAAGGGCTTGTCAACAGACGGCCATGAAATACTTAGCTCAGGGTCATCATAGCGGATGCCGTTTTCGGCGGCTTTGTGATAGTAGTTATCACATTTGTAGCTAAAGATGGTATCATCTTCCAGCACGAGGTAACCATGGGCGAAACCTCTTGGTACCCATAGTTGTCTCTTGTTTTCTCCGGAAAGGACGACGCCATAACTCATTCCAAAAGTTGGAGAATCAGGACGCAAATCTACAGCCACATCATACACAGCGCCAGTCACTACCCTGACAAGTTTACCTTGGGCGAATTCACCTTGCTGAAAATGCAAACCCCGGAGTACGCCTTTGTCGGACTTTGCTTCATTATCCTGGACAAATGGAAAGGCACCGGGTAATTGATATCGCTGATTGTGAAAGGTCTCGAAGAAATAACCTCTTGAATCTAAAAACACACCTGGATCAATGATCCACAAACCTTCGATTTCCGTTTTTGTAATGGTCATACCTGCGGAGTAGTCTTGATTATTTCTGTCTGAAATAGATACGTATAGGTGAGCCCGTAAACTGAAAAGCTTCTCTGATCTGATTTTCAAGGAAGTTCCTGTAGTTTGTTTTGACCTCTTCAGGGTAATTACAAAACATGGCAAATGCAGGAAACGGTACCGGCAATTGGGTGCCGTATTTTATCTTGATCAGATGACCTCTGAAGGAAGGGTGGGGTTGTTTGTTGATTGCTGCTTCGATCAGGTCATTCAACTGCGAAGTAGGTATTTTCCTTGATCTGTTTTCGGCGACCTGGAGCGCGATTTCAATTGCTTTATAAATCCGTTGCTTATCGTATACCGAAATGAAGAGAATAGGGACATCCGTAAAAGGAGCCATTTTCTGCCGGATGACTTGTTCGAAGTCTCTGGCGGTATTGGTTTCCTTTTCAATCAGGTCCCATTTATTGACCACGATCACGATTCCTTTGCTGCGGCGTAATGCAAGCTGGAGAATGCTGAGATCCTGGCTTTCCAAGCCGGTGGTGGCATCGAGCATCAGCATACAGACATCTGAATCTTCAATGGCCTTCACTGTACGGATAACACTATAGAACTCGAGATTTTCTTCGACCATGCGTTTTTTACGCATTCCTGCGGTATCGATGATCAGGAAGTCTTTGCCGAATTTGTTATAGCGGGTATGAATTGAATCTCTGGTTGTACCTGCTATTTCAGTGACGATATGACGGGGTTCACCCATCAAGGCATTGATGAAAGAAGACTTGCCGACATTTGGTCTCCCGATGACAGCAATCTTTGGAATATCAAGGGGAGCATCTTCTTCTGCACTCAGGTTTTCTGCCACTTCATCTAACACTTCTCCTGTCCCACTGCCTGAAATAGAAGAGAGAAAATGAGTACTGTCAAATCCAAGTGCCCAGAATTCATTAGCAGCTAATTGCCTTTCAGGGTTATCTACCTTATTGACAGTCAGAATTACTTTCTTATTTGACTTACGGAGTTTGTTTGCAATCTCTGCATCAAGATCTGTAATGCCGGTCATCACATCTGTCATAAAAATAATGACGGTGGCTTCTTCAATGGCAATATCAACCTGTTCGCGGATCGCGGCTTCAAATATATCATCTGAGTGCTCTACGAATCCACCGGTATCAATAATGCTGAATGTTTTTCCATTCCAGAAACCTGTCCCATATTGCCGGTCACGCGTTACTCCACTGATATTGTCAGTGATTGCCTGGCGTTGGCCAACCATTCTGTTAAATAACGTGGATTTACCTACGTTGGGCCTACCTACTATAGCTACAATATTGGACATAATCAGTTTTGGTATCCGAATGATTTAAGTGCTTTCTCATCATCACGCCAATTGTCTCGCACTTTGACATTGAGGTCTAAAAATACGCGCTTTCCAAGGAATGATTCGATCTCACCTCTTGCTTCCGTGCCTAGTTGTTTGATGGCTGATCCTCCTTTGCCGAGGATAATAGATTTCTTTCGCTCATCCAGGGTATAGATGTTAGCGGATATTCGCGTGATGGGTCCCGCATTACTTTCCCCTTCCGTAAATGAATCAATGGTGATTTCACACGTATAAGGTATCTCGTCGCGATAGAGCTCAAGAATTTTTCCCCGGATGATTTCGCTCACAAAAAACCGCTCAGGTCGATCTGTCAGTTGATCTTTTGGATAGAATTCTGGCCCTTCCGGTAAAGACGAAACGATTTCGCCCATGAGTTCCTGTACATTATTTCCTTTCAGCGCAGATACTGTATGGATCTTTATACCTGGAAGTAATGCAGCCAATTCATTCACCCTGGCTTCCAGTTCCTCAGCACTGACCATGTCCATTTTATTGATGATGGCCAGGACAGGCGCGGTGTGTGATGCAATACGTTGGAGCAGGTTATGCTGTTCACTGAGTGGCTCATATGGATCTGTGACAAACAGGATGATATCTGCGTCATCAAATGAAAGACTGATGAACGCATTCATCATCTGATGCATTCGATAAGCAGGCTCATCTATAAAGCCGGGTGTATCTGAAAAGACAATCTGAAAATCTTCGCTGCTCACTATCCCAATGATCCGGTGACGAGTCGTCTGCGGCTTGGAGGTGATAACAGACATCTTTTCGCCGACCAGTGCGTTGAGCAATGTTGACTTACCCATGTTGGGGCGCCCGAGAATATTGACAAATCCGGACCGGTGTATTTTTTGTTCAGCCAACGCGTAATAGGTTTTGAGAGAAAATCTGTTGCTCTGCCCATTTGAGCAGTGCCCTTGGTTTACGGCCTCTCCAGGGAGAATCCGTCAGCAAGTGGACATAATGATTGAGGCCGTATCCATACATTTCATCTGAAACATGTTTCAACGGATTGATAATAGCTACCCAACCCTCGTTATCAGATACCTCATCATGCCATTCTTCATAATAGGCATTGTCATCTGCAGCATGGTAATTGAGCACATTTTCGCATACCAGCATAAACTTATTGATGCCTTCATTTTGCATGAGATCTGTGATTTCCCTACGCAGTGTCATGATGTCATTGGTGATACAGTCGTTCCACTCGCCAATCATTTCAATAATGGCATAATGGAGTTCGTAATCGACGTAAATGATCTTGATGTAGAGCGTTGGGCTTCCTATTTCATCCCATTGGGGGTGGATGTAATAATTGTAAATCGCGTTGGTGTAATAGAATTCGTCATAGTCACGGCCGTACAGGGGAGACCGTTGGTCCTCTGAAGCAATATATGCATCTCTCCATTGAAAATACGGCTCGATATCGTGCATGGCACAAAAATACAAGTTTCGGGCGTAGGGATTGGCAGAAACCAGCAGTGCTATAACTTTGTTAACAGGAAGCCGATGCAGCATAAACCATTTATAATCACCATAGTTGGACCCGAGAGTAGTGGTAAAACCACTCTGGCCAGGGAGTTAGCCTCCTTCCATGACGCACCATGGGTGCCTGAATTTGCCAGGAAGTATCTGGAAGGGCTTGGGAGGCCTTACGAGGAGAATGACCTTATAAGGATAGCTGAAGGACAATTGGAGGCTATTTTGGCGGTTTTGGGTTGGCAGTCTTCAGTTCTCAGTTTACCCCCTGGCCCCCTGAAGGGGGTGAAAATTGAAGCTACAGCGCAGCATTCCTTTCTGACATTTCAAAGGGAGGAGTTTGGAGAGGAGCCGAGGCCCCTCGTGATAGTAGATAGTGGGATGTTGAGTCTGAGGATGTGGGCCAGGATAAAGTATGGAATTACGATTCCAGTTGTGGAGCATGCATTGAAAGAGGATGTTACTTCACTCTATATCCTGTGTCGGCCAGTAATTGAATGGGAAGCTGATCCACTTAGAGAAGCACCGAGGCTCCTCGATCGGGTGTGGATTTATAACCAGTTTCTCAAAGAACTTAGTTCTGTTCGATAGCGGTAATCCACTTTAATACAGCATGGATAAGTACATCAATGGAGCGTCCTGACTGTTTGCTGAATTGTCCCTGTAGTCTTTGTGCAAGAATGTCATTGAAGGAGATGGCTTTGTGACCCAGGATATCGGAAAGAAGATAGATAGCTGAAGACTCCATTTCCAGGTTCATGAATGGCAGTCCGTCTATTTCAATCTCATGTAACTCGTCAATTTGAATATCATAATCCAACTCTGCACGTATAACGCGGCCCTGGGGTCCATAAAAGCCAGGGCAAGTCAACGTGATCCCTTCTTTATAAGGTTCAGGAAATCCATTCAGGTCAAAATGATACCTGCTAGTCAGGTAGGACCATGCGGGTAACAGCCGATGATCAAAATGTTGATGCTGATAATACATGCCGATGACATCTGTACCAACTGCGAGGCCTGTGACAACAATGTCATCTGCATATACATCAGGATGAATGGAACCTGAGGTGCCAATCCGGATCAGATTAAGTGATGTAAGATTTTCTTTTACCTTCCTGGTCTTCAGATCCACATTGACAAGGGCATCAAGTTCATTGATGACAATATCAATATTGTCTGTACCAATTCCTGTGGAGACAACAGTGATCCTTTGATTATTAAACCATCCGGTGTGGGTGATAAACTCACGCTTCTGTTTGATCAGGTCAATTGTATCAAAAAAGTTGGAAACTTTAGCAACCCTCCCTGGGTCGCCTACCAGGATAACGGTGGGCGCTACGTCTTCCGGGAGAAGGTTGAGATGGTAGATGGAGCCATCGGGATTGAGGATGAGTTCGGCAGCATTCATAATGAAAAGTGAAAAGTGAAAAGTGAAAAGTGAGCGGCTTAGATTGGGAAAATTAGTGACTTGTCTTGACAATTAAAGAATCAATTTGAAGTGAGGCGGGGTTATCTTTGAGGATGAAGAAGATTTATTATTTATCTACTTGTGATACATGTCGGACGATTATCAAAAGGCTTGGTGGGCTGAAAGATTTTGAGTGGCAGGATATTAAGACAGAGCCGATTACAAAGTCTCAGTTAAAGGAGATGAAGGACATGGCAGGTTCGTATGAGGCATTGTTTAGTCGCAGGGCCATCAAGTATAAGGAGATGGGATTGAAAGACCAGGTGTTGCAGGAGAAAGACTTTCAACGGCTCATATTACAGGAGTATACGTTTCTGAAAAGACCGGTGATTATATACGGCGATAAGATATTTGTGGGTAATGAGGAAAAGACTGTTGCTGCGGCGGAACAAGCGATCCCAAATGCCAAATAGTTAACTGACTATGGATTACACCTTAGAATGATCGGCGTGGTAAGGATTTCATTGCTTTTGTGATCAGCCCGGTCTTTAATATAAATGCGGTATTGGATCGTATCCAATGGAAACTGGTCATTTGGCATGCAGGGGTCTGAGCCATCAGGATAAATACAGCAAGTGGAAAACAAGACAATTCTTACCTCACCTTCGACGCCATTGCCGGCGCCATCTTCAGGAATGGTGGGGATTCCAAAGGTATTATCCAGAGTGCCTGTGCGTTCATCAATAAAGAAGATATTGTTTTCCGGATCAGCATCTGTACGGCCTATATCACCATCACCATCTTCAAAGCGGAAACGTACTATGAGGGAATCCTGCTGAAAGATGCCCTGATCCATGGTGTCTTTGGACAGACTCAGAAATTCGATATAAGGCTCATCAGGATAGTTTGGCGCTTCAAGGCATTGCCAGCCCGCTATGGCTAGCAGGAGTAAAAGGCCTATTTTTGACCCTGATGACAGTACCGGAGATACAACGTGATTCATTAGTCCGCCGAATATACGATATAAACGAAAAGGACTTTGAAGGTGTTGCGATGGATGTCTGGAAATATCAATATGTCTTCAACCCGCTTTACAGGTCCTATTGTGATTTGTTGAAGGTCGGGCCGGATGAGGTACACAGTATCGCGGATATTCCCTACCTGCCGATCGTCATGTTTAGGGAACACGATGTGAGAACCGGTAACTGGGTCCCGGAGAAAATTTTTCGCAGCAGTGGCACTACCGGAAGCATTCAGAGCAAGCATTTGGTGCGGGAGCTGAATTGGTATCACAAGATCTGCAGGAAATGTTTTCAGATTCCGGTTGATAAGCCGGAACAATATGCCTGGATTGGTTTGCTTCCTTCGTATCTCGAAAGGACAGACTCTTCGCTTGTATCTATGGTTCACCATTTTATGGAGAGCAGCAAACATCCGGAGAATAGGTTTTTTCCGCAGATCAGCGAGGAGATCATTACATCTTTAAAGTTGCTGCAACAATCTAATAAGCCAACCATACTGATAGGAGTGAGTTTCGCATTGATTGATTTGTTTGCCCGCGCAGATGTCCCCGTCTGGGATAACCTGCTGGTGATTGAAACTGGTGGCATGAAGGGGAGAGGAAGGGAAATCACGAGAGATGAATTGTATCAACAATTACGAGTGCATTATAGCGGACTCAGGATAGCCAGCGAATATGGCATGACAGAATTGTTATCACAGGCATATCGTATGGATGGTCATTTTCATAGCGGACCAACCATGCGTGTATATATGCGGGATATTAGTGACCCGTTGAGGATGATTGGCGATGGACAGCGAGGCGTTATTAATGTTATTGATCTGGCTAATATTGATACGTGTGCTTTTATCGCAACGGATGATATTGGTATCGCTTATCCGGATGGAGGATTTGATGTGCTGGGGAGGCTCGACAATAGTGACTTGAGGGGGTGCAACTTGCTCTATGTGTGAGAGGTGTAAGAGAGTAAGAGAGTGAGAGGTTTGAGAGAGTAAGAGGCGGAAGGGCAGAAGGGCAGAAGGGCAGAAAGGAAGAGGCGAAAAGGGACTGAAATGGTGAAGGTGAAGGGGCAGAAGGGAATTCTAACTGAGCCTGCGGCTCTGATGAAAAACTTTGGATTTCACCAAACCTTCGAATACCAAGTTGCAATAATTTTAGATTCTTAGGCCAAACGGGGGGGCCAGTTTTTTACAAAACCCTCACAACCAGAAGGGCGCTTGTCTATTGGTAGAAGGGGAGTATTCCTTTACGATCGGCTTCGTTTTTTATATTTGCCAACTCTACATACAGGGTAGTAGGGTAAGGTACTCTCAACATGTAAAGATTACGGGTGGAAACAGATCCCTGGTATTCATTTCCTGCGCGGTATTTGGCATATTTCTGCGCGAAAACTTCCTGCACATTATTGGCCAGTTTTTTTCCTGATTTGGAGTGTTCAAAGTGATAGAAGAAAACATCCTGGCGGTGGTTTTCAGAACGGGAATCTACATGGATACAAACCAGAAATTGTTCTTTGATGCCAGCCTTTGTATAATACCCATAGAGGTCGTTAATCGCATCCGTGCGCTGTTTGAGCCGTGCGAGTTGATTGATTGGAATAGTTTGGGTGCCCATTGTCTTTTCGTCATGATCACATACGAGGATATCATCATTGCGGATGCCATCGTTCCCGTCCTGGATGACGATATGGACCTTGGCGCCGTTTTCCATCAGGTTTCTGGCCAGGCGCAGAGATACATCGTAGGCGTATTCATCTTCGCAGATACTTCGGCTGCCCATCTGCGCCATAGCTCCGGGATCAGGGCCACCGTGTCCGGCAGAGATATAATACACTTTGCCTTTTAATTTTTCGCTCTTACGCACGACGTTTCCATATTCGGATCCGAATATGGAGGCTGTCTCACTTACCGCGGTAGTTGTTGGTTTTTCTGGATTTGAATTGTTTTCAGCAATGATGATGGGCTTTTCATTGGTTTGAGCACAATTGAGCTCATGATACGGCACCCACAGGATCTTGCTAGATTCATAATCGCTTTTGCGGAGATTGCGGTTGAGGATGATTCGGTTATAATTGGCGATCCGCTTAGCGACGTCCATGTCGTTGATACCGATAGTGCTTCGTATGCTCTGACCGTTATATTGGTAGATCATGACCGGAATTTTGTATTCCTTGCCTTCAAACAATGGATCTTTGCGTTTTAACTGGTTCAGTTCGAGAAACTTATCCATGTTGCATTCATACTCATCCAATTCGTACCTGTTGAGGAGTATAGTAATGCCATCCCCGGCTTTGGCAGTGACACTATAGAAATAGGGTGCATTGCCCGGAGCGGCATAAACGGTTAGAAACCAGAGGGTAAAGACTGAGGTGAGCAGGCCTTGCATTTTATTTAAGTCGTTGATTATTACAAAGGTAATACATTATAGATATATTTAATATAGACGTATATTTCAAATTTAAGAACACCTTCATTTTTGGAGAAATGGAAGACCACTTCCTCAAGGATTTATTTCCTCCTCTTGTTTGCACAGCCCATAGCTCCTCCGCTTATACCTGTTATCTTTGCCATGAATGAACCGAATACTAAACCTGGTAGCCACAGAGGCACGCATTGAGCTTCGGGAACGATCAGCTCTGTCAGGTATAGTTTTATATGTGCTTTCTTCCGCTTTTATTGTGTTTTCGATCTGGAAGCAGCTGCCACCGAAAGAGTGGGGCCTGACATTCTGGGTTATTTTTCTCTTCTGCTCCCTGATGGCCGTTTTAAAAACATTTGGGAGAGAGAGCGAAGGGCGTTACTTCTATTATTACACTCTTTATCATCCCCTGGAGCTTTTTGCTGCCAAAGTGATTTACAACCTTCTCCTCCTGGTCTTTATTTTCTTTGTTCTTTGGTTTGTCTTGTTTGTGATGGCAGGCAATCCCATCTTGCGGATCGGATGGTTTTTCGTTACAGGTCTTATGTCTGCTATTGGCCTTTCTTTTCTGTTGACCCTGATCACTTCGATTGCCATCAAAACCCAGCAGAATGCATCCTTAACGGCGGTTATGGCATTGCCGCTGATGATTCCCTTGCTCATCAATATCCTTCGGTTGACAGCATATGCATCAGGTACCACACCGGATGAAAACCCATGGAATGAAATGATGCTCTTGTCCAGCATTATATCCCTGGTCATTGGCATGTCTCTCTGGTTGTTTCCCTATCTTTGGCGTTCATAATGATGCAGGAATCAACTACGAATTCATCTTTTCGGCTGGCTGCCTGGAAATGGGCTGCCATGATCATCCTGATCTTCGTTTTCATAGCCGGTTGGATAGTTCCCCTCAAACCCGGGATCATCAAAGTCACCCCAGACAGAGCTGTGGCAGGAGAAATGATAGTGGTGGATGTCGTTGGCTACAACTCATTTTACCTCACGGACACCACAAAATTAAGAGCCTGGCTACGATTGGCCGGCGATACGGTCATCCAGGCTCATCATATCCAGGCATGGGACGATCGGAATTTAGCGGCTAGTTTTTACATCCCTTCAGTATTTCCGGTCAGGCAGGAAGCTTACCCGCTCACCCTTGTGCTGGATCATGGTTCAGAAGGAACTAGCATACTTCCAAATGCAATTTTTATCACCCCGGCTTCAGAGCAGGATACAGCAGAAATGAAGCTTTGGTTTCGGGACAAGATTGAGCATGTCCACGAAAAGGCGGGTATCCAATATCCTTTTCGCAATATTCTCTCTGAGACTATCCGCAATACGTATTTTCATGTACCCATGTGGTTTTGTATGATTATCCTGTTTGGCGTCAGTGCATGGTATAGCCTGCAGTACTATCGGAATGGGGATATTGATTTTGATCGCAGGAGTGTGGCCTTTATTAAGGTAGGACTAGTTTTTGGAGTGCTGGGTATGGTCACAGGGATGCTGTGGGCTAAAAACACCTGGAATGCATATTGGAGTTGGGATGTCAAGCAAAATATGTCAGCTATCTCCCTGCTCATCTACGCAGCCCTTATGGTGATGAGGTCATCCGTGGAGGATGAAATGCAGAAAGCGAGGTTGACAGCGGGCTATAATATGTTCGCTTTTGTGCTCCTGATCCCTCTATTGTTTATCATACCGAGGATGACAGATAGCCTGCATCCGGGCAACGGGGGTAATCCTGCCCTGGGCGGTGAGGACCTTGATAATACTATGCGCATGGTCTTTTACCCTGCGGTGATAGGATTTATTCTTCTTGGCTTGTGGATCAGCCAGTTAGTGTACAGAACGGACAAGCTAAAAGGAAACCTGTGAAGTTGAATAAATCTTGTCATATTTATGGGCTTTTTCAACCATCTATGAGCATCAAAACCATATTGACTTTCCTCCTCCTGATGATACTCCAGACTGCGCATGCAGAAGGGGAATCAACACCTGATTTTATCAGGAGTATTGGTAAAATATATGTAGTAGCAGGCGTTTGCCTGATTATCCTGATCACTCTGTTTATCTATATGATCCGGTTGGATCGAAAAATTTCAAGAATCGAAAAACGGCAAAAAAATGAGTACTAACACAAGTAAACACCTTAGCTTTTTCGAAAGCGTCAACAGGAATTTTGATAAGGCTTCAGTTCATACCTCCATTCCGAAAGGACTGCTTGAGCAAATCAAGGTATGCAATGCAGTATACGAAATGACCTTTCCTGTGAAGATCGGCAATACCTATCAGGTTATTGAAGCCTTCCGGGTTCAACATAGTCATCACCGCCTGCCTACCAAGGGAGGTATACGTTTCAGCCATCTTGTCAATCGGGATGAGGTAATGGCTCTGGCAGCTTTGATGAGCTACAAATGCGCCCTTGTCGATGTGCCTTTTGGAGGTGCTAAGGGTGGTGTTAAGATCAGCCCCAGGAAATATACTGAAGAGCAACTTGAAAAAATCACCCGACGTTACACGACTGAATTGATCCGTAAAAATTTTATCGGTCCGGGCCTTGACGTGCCTGCTCCAGATTATGGGACCGGAAGTCGTGAGATGGCCTGGATTCTGGATACCTACCAGACCTTTAACCATGGAGAAATTGATGCGGCAGCTTGTGTTACTGGAAAGCCTGAAAGCCAAAATGGTATCAAGGGCAGAACCGAGGCCACAGGACGTGGAGTTTTCTATGGTATCCGGCAGTTTTTATCTTATGCAGATGATGCAAAAGCAGTAGGACTCGAACCAGGAATTGGTGGAAAAACAATGGTCATACAAGGCCTCGGAAATGTTGGATCCTATTCAGGTATGATTTCACAAACTGAAGGTGATGTCAAAGTGATAGGTGTATCTGAGATGGAAGGTACCATCTACAGCGAAAAGGGAATCAATATTGAAAAGTTGGTCAAGTACCGCAAGGACAAAGGTTCAATCCTTGGTTTCCCGGGCACAAAGACGTTGCCGGATCGTGAAGACTGGGTGGCTATCGAATGTGATATTCTTGTTCCCGCTGCATTAGAAAACCAGATACATACAGGCAATGCCAAAAAAGTAAAAGCAAAAATTATTGCGGAAGCAGCCAACGGCCCTGTAACATCAGAAGCAGCTGATATATTAGCTAAAAAAGGAATTGTCATCTTGCCGGATATGTATCTGAATGCAGGTGGTGTTACAGTTTCCTATTTTGAATGGTTAAAAAATCTTTCACACATGCGCTTCGGTCGTATGGAGAAAAGATTCCAGGAGAATTCGCTGAGCAATCTTTTGTCAACGGTAGAAAGGCTCACCGGGCAAAATGTAAGTAACAGGGAAAAGAACGTATTGACGCACGGTGCAGATGAAATCGATCTGGTACGCTCCGGTCTGGAAGACACCATGGTCAATGCATACGATGAAATCAGGGAGACCATGAAGCGCAAAAAGACCATTGAAGATCTCAGGTCCGCAGCGTTTGTGGTGGCATTGAATAAAATTTCAGGGGATTATGTCCGTTTAGGTATCTTCCCATAGTCATCCGTAGCAGACATTTATTTAAAGGATAAAAGGTATACACATGATCGAGGATCTTGACAAGATTGATTTTCAGATACTGCGGCTATTGCAGGAGAATAGTAATATCACAAACCTGAGCCTTTCGAAGAGAATCGGTTTGTCTCCTGCCCCTACACTCGAGCGTGTAAAGAAGCTGGAGAAGAACGGGATCATTAAGAGCTACCATGCTGAGGTTGATCCACTAGCGCTAGGACTGACGGTCAAGACGTTTATACTTGTCAATATCGGATGGCATAAGCAAAATGCATCAGAGAATTTTCTCCAAAAGGTGAATGAGATCGATGAAGTTGCAGAATGCAACATCATCACAGGAGATGGCGATTTTCTGCTCAAGGTGATCTGTAAGGACTTGCAGGCATATCAAAACCTGCTGTTCAATGTATTGTCCCAGATTCCGGAGGTAGAGCGGTTGAAGACATTGATGACCCTTTCAACCGTCAAGAACAGGAAAGTGCTACCATTGAACTATAATGGAGAGTAACGCCAGGTTTAAGACAACTGTTACAGGACATTGAGTTCATCATCTTTGTTGTGGTCCTTTCAGCATCCGGAAGGCAAGGCTTCCTTGCTATTTGGTTCGATGCATATCAGGGATGATCGGGTCTACAAGTTTTGTGATGCCATCTATCCACTCATCCGGCAGGCTGATGTCTACGTGGGTGAAATGGATTTAACTGATTTACCACAACGTGCTGCTGCACAAGGTTACAATATGTCCGCGTTTTTCAGGCCTGCCGCGTATAGCAAGCTTCGCAAACAAATCCTGAAGTCCTTTAAGCTGGATATTAACCGGTATGCCCACCTGCATCCGCTGATGATCATGAGTGCTATATCCCAAAGCATACTGGACAATGACCATTCCGTGTCATTGGATGAACATCTGTGGAATTATGCACAGGATAATCACTTAGAGCTTCAGGGACTGGAATCCATCCATGAGCAAATGGAGATACTTCATTCCATAAAGCCGGATTCGCTATACAAGCAGATCAAGGATATAAGTACACAACCAGGAAAGCTTAGGAAATTTTCGGACCGGGCCATTAACTATTATACAAGAGGAGATATCCATCAATTGTACCAACTCACTAAATCCTCCATGCATGAGTTGCGCAAGTTGATCATCTATGATCGAAATAGATTGATGATCAGCAGGATTGTAAGGTTTGAACCAGATGTTCGTTATTTTATCACCGTCGGTGCCGGGCACCTGAGCGGATCAACAGGCATTATTTCCGGATTACGAAAATCAGGATATAAGGTGAGCCCGATTGAATTTGTACCCCATTAGAAGGCAAGTCCGAATCCACCAGACACACTAAGATGTTGACTGTAACTGATGGCACTACAGAAGAATAAAGGACCAAGCTTCAATCCGGCGGAGGCCTCCATGATCAGGTTGTTTTGATTTTTCATAAACAAATCAACATCGTAGGTTTCGTCTCCATCTTCATAGGTATAATGAATCGCAGAACCTGAAGTCTGATACCCTACCATCAACTGTCCTGAAAAAAACTTTCCTGACTTTCCCAGATGGACTGATATCAGGTGCTGGTCACTATCGAGATAGTCCCCTGCTTCAATATGATGGTAAAAATATCCAACTGATACATCAACAGGAGCATCCTTAAAGTATCCTGTTAAAAAATGTCGTGCCCCGATCCCCAGGAAGTTCACTTTGCCCAAGTCTTTACCCAATGAAAAGGAAAGGAATCTTCCACTTAACTCTGAGTGAAGGAAACCACCGATTGTCAGTTGCGGCGTGCCCAGCGTCAATCGGTTCAGGTCATAACCTCCCGGAAAAATATAGAATGTTGAGTCCTCTCCCTGGAGGATTATATTGGTTCTGTCCCCAATGATTGTTGGTGCTGAGACAGTTTGGGCAGGCTTGAAATCGCCTGATGTATGGCCTGTAAAGGTTCTCATGGATTCGGCTGGATAGGAAATAATCGCTTGTGCCTTGAGCCGGAAATAAAAATTGGTATCTGCCTTTGACCACTCCCATACGCCTGTATTGATATTGGAGGCAAATAAATCAGCCAGGGGTTGGACATAGGGCACGGCATTCTCTCCAAGGTAGGCATCGAGGTAATCCTTGATATTCTGATCCTGCCCCTGCACCACATTGGTGAACATCATGAAGCCAGCTATAATTTTGAATATACTTTTCATCGGTCAGGACTTTTAATAGAATGTTTGCAGATTCAATGATCATGAATCCATTAACGAAACAATTGTCACTAAGTACCGAGGGTCAACCAAGATAGAACACCCTTATTTCTTTTAAGTTCTGGTAGCTCTAATACGAGCCTTGCCTGTGTTTATCGATGAAATAGAGATGTTGCTCAATTCTTTCTATGTTTATTGTAACAAAATGACCTCTGTAGCGTTTTTCAACGATCATATGAGCTTATTCCTACAAAGAACCATACTAGCCGGCTTTATGTGTTTAGTGTCTTTATCAGGACATGCACAAGTCAGGCATACCATCAGCGGATACGTTAAGGACGATCAATCCGGAGAAACACTGATAGGCGCGAATGTTTATCTTGAAAACGACGCCACGACGGGTACGGTCACCAATACATATGGATTTTTTTCCATGACGTTGCCCGAAGGTGTCCATCGCATTGTGGTATCCTATCTTGGTTACCAGCACCACGTGGAGGAGCTTACGTTATTATCAAATACAAATCTCAATATCAGTATGGTGCAAGGCATTGAGATGCAGGAGGTAGTAGTGGCAGCAAAAGGCGAGGAAGAAGATGAGAACGTACAAAGTACCTCAATGGGGAGGGTCAGTTTACCGATAGAGCAGATTAAAGTTTTACCTGCTTTACTTGGTGAGGTGGATATATTGAAGACCATACAGTTATTGCCCGGTGTTTCGTCAGCGGGCGAGGGTAGTGCCGGATTTTATGTCAGGGGAGGAGGTGCTGATCAAAACCTGGTGTTGCTTGATGAAGCTGTGGTCTACAACAGTGGTCATTTTCTAGGCTTCTTCAGCGTGTTTAATTCAGACGCAATTAAAAATACAACCCTCATTAAAGGAGGTATTCCTGCCGTCTATGGAGGGCGATTGTCTTCTGTACTGGATATCCAGATGAAAGAGGGTAATAATCAAAACTTTCAGGGAGAAGGGGGCATTGGGCTTATTTCATCCAGGCTTACGCTTGAGGGACCTATTGTAAAAGGGAAGAGCAGCTTCCTGGTCAGTGGCCGGCGCACGTATGGATTTGACCTCGCACAACCTTTTATTCGCCAGACGGATTTCGCAGGGACCAATTATTTCTTCTATGACCTCAATGCGAAAATGAATTACCAGTTTTCGCAAAAGGACAGGATTTACCTGAGCGGATATTTTGGCAGGGATGTATTGACCTTTGCCCAACCTGGACGTGATTTTCAGTTTACGCTCCCTTATGGTAATGCAACGGCTACGTTCAGATGGAACCATCTTTTTACAGAGAAATTGTTTTTCAATCTTTCAGCGATCTACAATGATTATCAGTTTAAGGCAGGGTTTGAACAAGAGGAATTCAACTTTGATATTTTTTCGGGAGTCAGGGATTTTACAGCAAAATTTGATTTTGATTATTTTCCTTCCAATGATCATCAGGTGAAGACTGGTATACATGCGACTAAGCACCGCCTGACACCCAACATCATCCGAGGCAGTGCCGGAGAGACTGAGTTTGAAAATACAGCTACCGCCAAGTATGCTAATGAGTATGCAATCTACCTTCAGGATGACTGGAAAATAAATCCATGGTTCAGGGTCAATTTAGGATTGCGGGGTACTTTGTTTCAGCAGATCGGACCATATACTTCCGGCATCAACGGTGAAGTTTATGAAACAGGTGAAGTCGTCAAAACCTATAGCTCACTCGAGCCAAGAATATTTATAAATACTTCGCTGAATCCGAATGCTTCATTAAAGGCAGGTGTTACAGCGACAACGCAATACCTCCATCTGGTCAGTAATAGTTCCTCTACATTGC
Source organism: Candidatus Opimibacter skivensis (assembly GCA_016721905.1). GTDB lineage: Bacteria > Bacteroidota > Bacteroidia > Chitinophagales > Saprospiraceae > Opimibacter > Opimibacter skivensis. The sequence goes on from JADKHH010000003.1 coordinate 187,077, forward strand.
CTGCAGATGTTTGGGTGCCAAGTAGTGAGATAGTCAAGCCACAGCGTGGATGGCAATACGCAGCAGGGTATTTTCAAAACATCAGGAGGGGTATGTATGAGGCTTCCGTTGAAGCTTATTATAAATCATTGCAGGACCAGATCGATTATCGGGAGAGCTATGTTGACAACAGTGTCGATCAGGTCGAAAATGAGTTTGTATTTGGTAGTGGAGAGGCGTATGGCCTGGAATTTTTTATTCGTAAAAATTCGGGAAAACTCAATGGATGGATAGGGTATACACTGAGCCGGACCGATCGTACATTCCCTGAAATTGAGAATGGCAGAACCTATCCTACCACATATGACCGTACCCACGATCTCAGTTTTGTTTCCAATTATAATATAAGCCCAAAGCTTATCGCAGGTGTTGTCTTTGTATATGCTACCGGAAAATCATACACCCCTCCTGAGCGGGTGTACCTGATTGATGGTGAACTGCAGACGGATTATGGGCCTCGCAACAGCCAACGACTTGAGCCCTACCACCGAATGGATTTATCCCTTACGTGGATACCGAATCCTACCAGTAAAAAGAACTTCACATCCGAATGGGTATTCTCGGTCTATAATGCCTATAACCGCCAGAATACTTTTTTCCTCTACACAGATTATGAGACAGACCTTCAATCAGGCACCGCTGAAGTGAAGGCCTACAAAGTCTCCATATTTCCAATTCTTCCATCTGTCACCTGGAATTTTAAGTTTAAATGAGACAATACATACATATCATTACCATAAGTGTATTCACTTTGTTTCTTACATCCTGCGAAGAAGAATATATTCCGGTTCCTTCAGGGGATGGTCCGGAATACGTTGTGGAAGGATATCTGGAAGCGGGAGACGACCCAACTCCTCCTTACCTCATCCTGACCAGGTCATTTGATTTCTATGGGGCGTTTGGCCCTGATGAGTTTAATGATTCATTCGTGCATGATGCGGATGTAAAGGTGTCAGATGGAACACTCGAGGTCACACTGCAGGAAATCTGCTTCTTTGATCTGGACTCTACTGTCAGAGAGCTCCTGGCAGAACAGTTTGGTCTAAATGCAGATAGTCTTACGATCAATTTCTGTGTATATATTGATTTGCTCAATCAGCTCCAACCTCAGACAGGCAAAACGTACGACCTGATAATTGCAGTAGATGGTGATACAATTACATCCTCTACCCGGATCCCGATGCCTGTGCCCCTGGACAGTCTTAAGTTTGAGCCACCGCCCGGTGACCCAAATGATTCCCTCGCGCAGTTGACTTGTTATATTTCGGATCCCGCCGGTGACAAGAATTTTTACCGCTATTTTGTGGCAACAAATGGTGGTCAGCTAAAAACGGGCTTTTCAAGTGTTGAAGAGGATTTGTTTTTCGACGGCAAAAGTTTTGGTTTTCAGCTATTTAATCCGGAAACGGAAAGCGGGGATGTAGAACCTGAAGAATTTGGATTGTATTTTGTTGGCGATACGATAACGCTCAAATGGTGTACTATCGATGAAGCCAATTTTGATTTCTGGAATACCCTTGAGTTTGCAAAATCTAATCAGGGCCCATTTTCAAGTTATACCCGGATACAATCCAATATCGTCGGGGGACTGGGGGTATGGGGAGGATACAGCGTCAATTATTATACCCTGGAGGTAGCCTATTGATTTAATTTATGACAAAGCAGTTATTAGAATATTCCACATCAGGTGTAGAAATTCAGCGCCACTCCAAGGAGGCGGTGATATTTGGAGCCAGTGGATTGATCGGTAATTGCTGCCTCAGGAGGCTGCTGGTCCATCAGGCATATGATAAGATCATCTCAATAGGGAGGGGCCCCATCAAAGCGAGTCATCCTAAACTCATCCATTATGAAGTCGATATGTCGCATAGTGACAACTATCGACATCTGATGCGTGGTGATGATTTGTATATCGCCATGGGGACGACCATGAAAAAAGCGGGAAGTAAAGAAGCTTTCTTCGCCATTGATCACGACCTGATCTTCAATATTGCTAAAACCGGATCACTGCAAAATATGAATCAGTTGATCTTTGTTTCTTCCATCGGAGCTGACAGCCGATCATTAATTTATTATCTGAAAGTAAAAGGCCAGCTTGAAGATGATGTCAGACGATTGCCCTACTGGAGTGTGCACATTATGCGACCTTCGGTACTTCTCGGGCACCGGGAGGAGAAACGTTTTGCTGAGGATATAGCTGGCAGGTTTAGCAAAGGCCTCCAGTACTTCTCAGGTAGTATTATTGGCGATCTCGCTCCTGTTGATGCAGATGATGTCGCCAAAGCCATGGTACAAGCTGCCCAGGGACTGAAGCAAGGGACACACATCCACCATGGCAGTGAGATCGTTAAGCTCGCCAAATTGTTTAATCACTAGTTTATTACCCTCTTACTCTCTTACTTTCTCACTCTCTTACAGTAGTTTTACCGATCATATCCATATACCATGTCTACATCCACATCAGATATTTCTATCCGCATACAACTTGATGCCAACCGGGTTCCCGAGTCCATCGAGTGGCAGGCTTCAGATGCGCACCAAGCTCATCCATCTGAAAGCAAATCAGTCTTTCTTGCTTTACTCGACAAGGATACCCTCGATACATCTACTTTATTCCTCTGGACCAAAGAGCTCCAGGTAGCAGAAATGGATCGCAAGATTTTCTATGCGCTGACTGCCCTTACAGACGGGTACTATAAGTCAACGCAGAATACTGAACTCGCCAATGAAATGAGAAGGTTTGTTCATTATTTCGGCGAGAAGACCGGTATCCTGGCGCCAGAGCAATAAATTATTTCGGATGGATCCTGTCTTGTTTCACAATAGTGAAGAAGGCCGACAGGCCTATGTCGATCTGGCCTCCCGTGCTGTATTGTGGATAGCGGATTATTACAGAAACATTGAAAATTATCCTGTGCGAAGCCAGGTGCTTCCAGGAGATATTTACAAACAGTTTCCAGATCAGTTTCCTGCTCAGCCCGTCACTGACGATGAGGTTTTCAGGATTTTGCAAGAGGTCATCATGCCGGGGATGACGCATTGGCAGCATCCGGGTTTCTATGCCTTTTTTCCAGGCAATACGAGCTTTCCATCTATCGCCGCAGAAATGATCACTGCGGGTATGTCAGCCCAGTGTATGCTTTGGGAGAGCTCTCCTGCTGCAGCAGAGCTTGAGCAGCGTTGTATGGAGTGGTGCAGGGATTTACTTGGACTTCCTTCCGGTTGGCAGGGCGCTATCCAGGATACAGCTTCCTCCGCAACTTTAACCGCCTTGCTTACTGCGCGGGAATGGAAGTCTGGTTTCAGGATTTCAAAACGTGGATTTGACGGAACCATCTACCGCATCTATGCTTCCGCACAGGCGCATTCATCTGTGGAGAAAGCAGTCCGACTGGCCGGCTTTGGTACCGACCATCTCGTTCACATCGCGGTAGACGAACATTTGGCTATGATTCCTGCTCAACTTGAAGCAGCTATTCAACGGGATCTACATGCAGGGCTTGTCCCAACATGTGTTATCTCAACATTAGGGACGACGGGCACTGGTGCTATCGATCCAATACATGCGATCAGCAGCATAACAAATCAATATGGCCTTTGGCATCATGTAGATGCTGCGTATGCAGGCAGTGCTTTGATGCTTGAAGAATATGCTCACCTGAGGGCAGGCCTTGAAGGCGCCGATAGTTATGTTTTCAATCCACACAAATGGATGTTTGTCCAGTTTGATTGCAGCGCCTATTATGTGAGAGATCCGGAATTGCTGGTCCGCACCATGAGTATCAATCCTTCCTACCTGATGACCTCACAGGGTGATAAAGTCAATGACTACCGTGACTGGGGAATTCCATTGGGAAGAAGATTCAGGGCCCTCAAATTATGGATGACACTTCAGTTGCTGGGAACAGATGCAATCAAATCAAAACTGAGACACCACATAGCATTAGCTGAAAAAATTGAAGCGCTCGTGATGCATGATTTGCGACTTGAACTTGCATACCAGCGATCGTTAAATATTGTTTCCTTCAGAATTAAAACAGAACTTGATCCTGAAGGAAAACTGACAAAGAAACTTTCGCAGGAAATCAATAACAGTGGAAAAGCTTACATGACACATGCGGTGATAGAGGGCAGGGGCCTGATCAGATGGGTGCCCGGACAGACCTATACGGAGGAGGTGCATATTGAAAATACATGGCGCTTGATTCAATCACTATTGGAAAAAATAATTCCGGAATGATACTTTCTTCGAAACAGGATTTGCTTGATGCCCGTGGTAGGATCAGCCATATGGTTCATAAGACACCGGTATTGACTTCTTCAACCTTGAATGAAATGACAGGCGCAGAAGTGTTTTTGAAATGTGAGAATTTCCAGCGAATGGGCGCCTATAAAATGAGAGGGGCATCACATGCATTTTCCAGATTGAGCGATGAGCAACTGGCTAAAGGAGTTGTTACTCATTCGTCCGGAAATTTTGCGCAGGCTATTGCGCTTGCCGCAAGGATCAAAGGAGTAAAAGCAGTGATTGTCATGCCGGAGAATTCACCCGCAGTGAAAATTGAAGCAGTACGTGGCTATGGAGCAGAGATTATTTTTAGCGGTCCCAGACCTGTAGACCGAGAGGAAGCAGTACATGCGGTCATCAATGAGCGTGGAATGACTTTTATTCATCCTTCAAATGACCTTCAGGTTATTTTAGGTAACAGTAGTTGCGCCCAGGAATTGATTGAAGAGATACCAGGGCTGGATATCATTATTGCGCCGGTTGGTGGAGGCGGGTTACTTGCAGGTACAGCACTTGCTGCTCATTGGTTTTCACCCTCGACCGCAGTGTGGGCTGCTGAGCCCGGCAATGTGGATGATGCTTACCGGTCTTTGCAATCAGGAAAGATTGAAACAAATGAACGGGCGGATACCATAGCTGATGGGCTGCGCACCAATCTGGGAGATATCAATTTTCCAATCATATACGAACTGGTCAGTAAAGTATTACTCGTTAGTGAAGAAGAAATCATTTCCGCGATGTGGTGGGTTTGGGAAAGAATGAAAATCATTATTGAACCTAGCAGTGCAGTTGCAGTTGCTGCAGTCATTCGATATCAGGATCAACTGAAAGGCAAAAGAGTTGGTATCATCATTTCCGGAGGCAATGCAGATGTGAGGCAGTTAGCAGTTAGAAGTTAGCAACTAGAAGTTGATGCCGTTGCAGGAGTTTGCTCCTGCGACCACAGGGATACCCAACGAATTTCCAAAGGAGAATCTAAATTGGAATTCATATGGTTGCAGGAGCAAACTCCTGCAACGGCCATGCACGCTAATGAAATCTATTTTGCGATGTAGATCAGGGATGAAGCATTATCCACATTCTTCTTTCCGGCAAGGAAGGTGCTAAGGCCAGACGTAAATCCGGCAACTGAACCCATGAAATCATTTCCCCGATACTTTTCGCTCAGCATACTCACATAAAAGGCATCCAGAGGCATTGGTATCTTGTCGGTCAGGCTAAAGCCATGTTTTGCCATCAGTCTCTTCATGGCATCAGGACTGAAATGCCATAGATGTCTTGGTACATCATATGCCGCCCAGATTGCCCCATATTTCCTGGCATCTCTTGACGTATGATTTGGGACTGCAATAATCAGGGTACCTCCCGGTTTTAGAATGGACCGGAAATGATCCATGTACCCTGACAGGTCATGTACATGCTCAAGCACATGCCATAGAGTGATCACATCAAAGGATTGTGGTGTCTGCTGGCCAAGCTCTTCAAGTGGTTTAATGTTAATGTGTAGTTTTTCGGCAGCGACTTTACGGGCTTTTCCATCGGGTTCCAGGGCAGTTACTTTCCACCCGTTTTCTTGCATATGATGTGCAAAATGCCCAGTGCCTGCCCCGACATCAAGCAATGTCCCTGTCTCCAGCCCTGAGGCGTTCTTTACCCAGGCAAACTTCCTTTTTAACATGTAATTCCGGGCAGTATGGTAGATCCGATTGATCAGGCCTGCCTTTGTATCGCTGTGGGAGACATAATCCTCAGAAGCATAATATCGCCCGATTTCGGCTTCCTTAGGATGGGGGTAGGTAGTCTTTAGATGGCACACAGGGCATTCCAGCAATTCAAACCACTCCCCGGTTATGCTATAATCTTTCACCTGTCCGGCCTTTTTCCAATACTCCCAGCCACAAGCCGGGCAGGGGGCAAGCGGTTCCTGAATTCCATCTGACAATGTCACCATGGATGCAAATGTAGGATTCAGTCGTTTAATATACGTCTTCGGGCCTGTTTGAAGCATTAAGATTGTTATTTTTGCGCCCTATGATCAAAAGCCAGATGATCCGCACAAGAACCCTTATTGTGCTTGTTACCCTGTGGAGCGCGTTTTCTGCCTCTATTGCAGTCGGACAGGTTGCAACCTTACGAGGCCATATCTATGATGAAGTTACCGGACAAGCTGTTGCTTTCTGTAACCTCACCCTTGCGGGCACAACGATAAGGACTGTGTCTGACCTTGATGGCTTTTTCGTGTTCACAAATGTCCCGGTAGGTTCCTACGAACTTCAATCCGCGTTTATCGGATATGACACACTCCTGACCGCTGTGACGCTTCAGGCTGATCAGGTCAAATACCTCAAACTCCTCATGGTCGAAGGTTCCATTCAACTCCAGACGATCAATGTCAGCGCCAGTCTTGAACAGCGGAGAAATGAAGTCAATGTTTCCAGGATTACCGTTACGCCTAAACAAATCAAGGCATTACCCTCTACAGGAGGTGAAGCGGATATAGCCCAGTACCTCATGGTCCTCCCAGGGATCATTTCCACCGGAGATCAAGGTGGACAAATCTATATCCGAGGAGGATCTCCGGTACAGAACAAAATATTACTCGATGGCATGACCATCTATAACCCTTTCCATAGCATTGGATTTTTTAGTGTTTTTGAAACGGAGGCTATCAAATCAGCTGAAGTACTTAGCGGTGGCTTCAGTGCGGAGTATGGTGGCCGGATTTCAGCTATCGTTGATCTTAAAACAAGAGAAGGTGATAAGACCCGTTTTGGAGGATTGGTTTCCGCGAGTCCTTTTCAGCTCAAGGGATTGGTAGAAGGACCGATAACCCCATTCAATCCTGAAAGTAAAGCAAGCTCATCCTTTTTGATCACCGGGAAACATTCCATCCTTGATAAAACATCTCAAGGTCTCTATGATTATGCATCTCCTGATTCATTGGGATTACCATACGCTTACACGGATCTCTATGGTAAGGTGTCCTTCCTGTCAGGCGATGGAAGTAAAGTTGATTTCTTTGGCTTTAGTTTTTCAGATGGAGTCAATCTTGACCAGCTTGCCAAATTAGACTGGCAGTCAGGGGGTGGGGGACTTAATTTTAAGTTAATCCCGAATTCCTCAAACCTTATTATTTCAGGAACACTTGCGTATTCAAAATATGATATAGAACTCAAGGAGGCTGATAATGCGCCTCGTAAAAATTCCATTGGAGGATTTAATGCGTTATTTGATTTCCAGTCTTTTGGAAAAAACAGCACACTCAATTATGGCTTCGAGCTCAATGGAATATCGACAGCACTTGAATTCCGCAACTTCGTTGGTGTCACATTTGAACAAATGGAAAATACCACCGAGCTTGCTGGTTATGTTTCCTGGCGGCAGAAAACCGGGCCACTGATTATCGAACCAGGTTTGCGGGCGCAGTTTTATGCATCATTGGGAGATTTTTCAATTGAACCAAGACTTGCATTGAAAAGCAATTTTTCAGACAAAGTCAGACTTAAGTTTGCCGCCGGAAAATATTCACAAAACCTGATCAGTACCGTCAACGAAAAAGATGTAGTCAATCTCTTTGTTGGATTTTTATCCGGGCCTGAAGAAACCATCTATGAACCCGGTATTGACAACACGACGGAAACAAAAGACAAGTTGCAGAAAGCGTGGCATTTCTTAGGGGGTGTGGAATTTGAAATGTTCAAAGGATGGGAAGTCAATGTGGAAGGTTATTACAAAGGCTTTTCACAACTCATCGGCGTCAATCGTAATAAACTGAGTGAACAGGATCCTGATTTCTCCACGGAGACAGGTAATGCCTACGGTATTGATTTTACATTCAGCCGTCAGACACAAAAAGTACTGATGTGGGCCACCTATTCTTTGGGATATGTCAACAGGGATGATGGTGAGCAGGTGTATCCTACTCACTTCGAAAGAAGGCATAACATCAACCTTTTAGTTAGCTACGCACTTGGTCGTACCTGGGAGTTGGGTGCACGTTGGAATTATGGCTCCGGATTTCCTTTTACCCTTACACAAGGGTTCTATGGCCAGCAAGACATCCTGGGTGGAATTGATTCTGATGTGCTCACAGGTAACCCTGACCAGCCAGGTATCATCTATTCAGATCAGCGTAATAGTGGTCAGCTGCCTGATTATCATCGATTGGATATGTCATTGAAGAAGACGATTGAGTTTAATAAGGACTTGAGGCTCGAAATTATGGCCAGTGTGACCAATGTGTACAACCGGGCCAATATCTTTTATTTTGACAGAGTCTCCTATTCAAGAGTAGATCAGCTTCCGATCCTGCCAAGTCTGACGGTAACGGTTGACTTCTAATCTACAGCCAGTTAGCTCCAGTCAACCTTGACCTGGAAAGGTTTCAATGGTCTGGGCTATACTTAGGCTAAACCATTGGTTTAGACTAATTTTGCACCTTATATACGAAAAGGGAGCATTCCCTTGTTTATTTCACCGTGAGGAAACCTTGGTACGACATAGGATATCAGATCGACAAACTGCTTGTCAGCAGTTTTATTCCGCCGTTTATGATGTCCTTTTTTATGGCCCTTTTCGTGCTGATTATGCAGTTTCTCTGGAAGTTTATAGAGGACATCATCGGCAAGGGGGTAGGGGCCCTGGTGATCATGGAAATGTTTTTCTACAAATCTGTTTCGCTCTTTCCCCTGGCACTCCCTATAGCTGTGCTCTTAGCTTCAGTGATGGTGATGGGAAATCTCGCGGAGCGTTATGAATTGTCCAGCTTTAAATCCGCAGGTGTGCCCCTGACCAGGATACTGGCACCCTTGCTCGGGTTGAGTACTGTCATCGGTTTGTTTTCATTCTATTGTTCCAACACGATCATACCGATTGCCAATCTTAAATACCAATCCAGGTTGTACGATATCCGCAATCAGAAACCAACATTGAGTATTGAGCCTGGTGTTTTTAATGAGGACTTTCATGGATACTCCATCCGTGTGGGTAAAAAACACAAGGATAAAGAGACGATTGAAGATATCATGGTGTATGATGATTCACAGCGAAGTAAAGGAAGGCTCAATGTTGTTACCGCTCAGAAAGGAAAAATGTATGTTTCGCAAGACGATGGCGCTTTTGTCATGACGTTGTATGATGGGTATCAGTATGCAGAGGCGGATGGGCAAGGGCGGCCCAATGCAAAGCCGTTTATGATTTCACATTTCAATGAGTGGACCAGGCGATTTGATCTTGGCGAGTTTGATCTGGACCGCACTGAAGAAGAGCAGTTCAAATCGCATCACACGATGAAGAGCGCTCGCCAGATAGCAAGTGAAATCGATACGATGAATGAGCAAATAGCCATCGCGAGAGCCTCCAATCATACACCCTATGTACTCTTGTCAGATTCGTTATCTAAATCTACCCCGATCAATGATGGTATAGAAAGAGATACATCAGAAGTCACCATCCTTGAAAGAGGATTGAAAGGTAGTCGAGTCGTCATTGAAAACTCTAAAGCTGTATCCAGGTATACACAAATGAAGGCATTCCTTGATTCAATGGATGTAAGCATGGCTACTTCGGTGATGCAAGTACTTCCGGCTAGCCTTCAGCGTGAATTCAAAGGGCAAATGAATAGCAAGATTTCTATTGCCAAGTCCACCATTGACAGGACTGACAGGACCATACAGCGCCTGGAACTAAACAAGAGAAAACATACTTATGAATTGCATTGGAAGTTTTCGCTTGCGGCTGCCTGTATTGTCATGTTATTTATTGGCGGACCGATGGGCACCATCGTGCGCAAGGGAGGATTTGGGTATCCGCTTTTAGTATCCATTTTCTTTTTCACCTTCTTCCTGATGAGCAATATCAGCTCTAAGAAATTGAACGATGCGCAAAAACTTCCCCCTGTATTGGCTGCGTGGCTGCCCGTGATTCTGTTGTGTGTCATCTCTGCCATCCTGACCTATAAGGCGCTGCAGGATTCCAAGATTATGGATATGGATCGATTTAAAGCTATGTTCGGCAAATGGCGTTCGGCTCTTAAGTTGAAAAGTGCATGAGTGCCTGGAGGATCTATGTGATCGGCGCGTTTGTGTTTATGGCGGCGGGAATTGCCATCACGTTTCTCGGTGATAAAGGCCATTTTGTCCGATGGTTAGCCTTGCACAGGACCCCGTTTGCAGACTATTACTTTTACCATGTGACTAAGCTTGGTGAAGAATATGGTTTCATCATCATTGGAATTTTGTTGTGGCTAAAGTCGTGGAGACGCATGATTGTGATCCCTTTACTCGGGGGCCTGGTGACCGTAGTTACTTATCTTTTAAAGGAATGGTTTCAGCATGAAAGGCCATTTCTTTATCTGGAACGTACCGGCTGGGAAGGGCCATTAGGGGTTCTGGACTACCAGGTATTGTCCGGTCACGCGAGTTTTCCATCCGGTCACTCAATGGCTGCCTGGGCCTTATTCACGCTGACAGCAGCATTGATCAGGAAGCCGTGGGTTTCGTTTGTCTGCTTATTTCTTGCCGCTTCGGTTTCACTTTCACGTGTTTACCTGATTGCCCATTTTTTGCGAGACACCATTGCGGGAGCTGCAGTAGGATTTGCCCTGGGGTATGCGCTCTATTATTTCTTTGACAACATGATGAAAAAGAGGGAGTTAAGCCAGGCATTTACCCAAAAGGATGCCTGAAAGGACCCCTTCTGCATTGTCGACCGGATGATGTCGCAATCTAAAACGGACGGACTACCAATAGGATAGTATATTTGCCGCTTCATAATCACTTACTCATGAAAAACTTCAATATTCCCTTTGTGCTCGTGTGCATGCTCCTCATGACTTATGCCTGTAAAGAGGCCGGCTCATCAGCCGCTCAGCCTGCAGCAGAAGGCACAGGGATAAAAATCGCCTATGTCAACGGAGACTCCATCCTGACTAATTATAAAGAATTCAAGAAGGAATCTGAAGCGATGGAGATTAAGCAACGTAAAGCAGAAGAACAACTGCAGAGCAAAGGCGCTGCCCTTGAAAAGGAAATCATGGCCTATCAGCAAAAAGCACAGACAGGCACCATGACCGGAAAAGAAATGGAAGCCCGCGAAAAATACCTGTCCACCCGCCAGGAAGCGATAATGGCAGAGCGTGATAAGATGGCTCAGGAAATCATGAGCGAGACTGCACAGATCAATAAGCGCCTGCAAGCCGTCATGCAAGAAAAACTCAACGAGATTAAAAAACAGGAAGGATACGATTTTATCCTCAGCTACATTGAGGGCGGACAAGTGCTGGTAGCGAATGAAAAATACGACATCACGGAAAAGGTACTCAAGGCCTTGAATGAAGGTGATGCTCCCTCGACGACGACAGATACTACTGCTAAAAAGTAGTTGATAAGCCGCTGTGTTTTTATTCAACGGCTAGCTTTGCACGATTACCTGCTCATCGATTCAAACGCGTAATACCACATTTTTAAATTGCGAAGTTATCTGTTCCCGCAATTGGAGCAGATCAGCATGCATGCGCATGTGGATGATCATTTCGTTCTCATTTCCTTCTGCCTGCAGTTGATTGATGACGGCTATGTTATTCTCTATGTGGCCCATCAATATCTTGAGTTTTAAACGCAGGATCGCATCGAATGCATCTTTCTTATAATTGATATCCGGATGGAGTTGAATCTGTAACGGCATATCATGTTCTTCCCAGCGGGCATACTCATTGGGGGAAGTAAGCAACTCGATGGCCAGGTTTTGGATTTCCTTATTGGCATGATGCGTAAAGTACTCAGGGCCCGGTGGTTTACCTTGTTCCAGCAGGTCCTGGTATTCGCGCATTATTTTCTTGTAGGTTTCGTTTTGAAACTCATCGATGATATCGAGCAGGCTGACTAAGATGTAGCGGCTTAAAGGGGTCAGATTGGAATCAGGAATAGGTTTGTCACCATACGAAAGCAAAATGCGTATGATATCTCTTTCCTGGAATTGATCAGCTAGATTCGGTAGTGCCTGGATACGCGCATCTGTTTGCTTTGTCTCCTGGTTAAATACCTGATGTTGTATTTCACGTTCTGCACTGTCGACATCGCGTGGGATGCCTTGTCTCTTTTGCCTGAGAAACTCATCATACGCTTTGTTGGTTTCACGCACGAGGATATGCTCATCGATCTTCATGAGGTGAGCACATTCGGTGATGAATGCGGATCGCTTGATGGCCTCAGGAATGTGGGCGAGGGTCTCTACAAGATCTTTGACCAATGTGGTCTTGCGCATAGGATCGCCTGCAGCCTCTTTTAAAAGCAATTGAGTCTTAAACAGTATGAAGTCCTTGCCATGTTCGCGGATATAATCCTGAAAGCCTGCAAGGCCAGATTTCTTAACAAAGGAGTCCGGATCTTCACCTTCGGGTAAGAGTGCGAGCCTGACATCCAGGTTTTCTTCCAGGATCAGATCGAGTCCCCTCATCGCAGCTTTAATACCTGCAGGATCGCTGTCATACAATACGGTAATACGACCAGCATATCGACGTATCAATCGTATCTGGTCTGGTGTCAGTGCTGTACCTGATGAGGCTACTACGTTTTCAATGCCCGCCTGATGCAGACTGATGACGTCAGTATAGCCTTCCACCAGGAAACAATTATCGTTGTCGCGGATAGCTTTCTTTGCATGCGAAAGTCCATAGAGAACCTTGCGCTTGACGTATATCTCCGTTTCCGGTGAATTAATATACTTAGGCCCTCTTTTCGAATTTACCATCTGTCGACCTGCAAATGCTATGACCTTTCCGGAAATATTGAAAATAGGGAACATCACCCGGTGTCTGAAAAAATCGCCACCATGCTGGGTGATCAAACCCGCTCTCTGAAGGATGTCCAGGGTAAATCCCGCCTTCTTAGCCTCATGGATGAGCCCGTCTGCTTTGTCGGGGGCATAACCAAGGCCAAAGGATTCAATTGTTTTAGTGCGAAACCCCCTCTCTATGAAGTAGTTAAGGCCTGCAACCTGGCCTTCCTCGGTGTCGTGAAGCTGGCTTTTATAATATTGCCAGGCGAATTCGAGGACTTTGTAGATGGTTTCCCGCTCCCTTTCGGCCTGGATCGTTTCTGCATCTGCTTGAGTCTCTTCGAGTTGGATGCTGTATTTCCCCGCCAGGTAACGGATTGCCTCAGGATAATCATATCCTTCGTGCTCCATGACAAAATTGATGGCACCACCAGCTTTGCCGCAGCCAAAGCACTTATAGATGTTTTTAGTGGGTGAAACATTGAAGGATGGGGTCTTTTCATGGTGAAAGGGGCAAAGCCCGATCAAATTGGTCCCCCGACGCTTCAGGTTGACAAAATCGCCCACGACTTCCTCTACACGGGCCCTTTCCATTACTTCCTCTATACTTTTTCGGCTGATCATCAGAAGGCAAAACTAAATGTTTGGTCGATTTAACATAAATATCAGAATAATCTCTTGGCGATCCAATTTAAGGATACTATATTTGTTTGGAAGTTATCTCCAAAGTGGATGACCGCCATTACAAACTTGAATTCTTGATACGTTTTTAGGGTGTTCTCATAGTGTGTTCTTACCCGCTTTCCGATGGGAAGGCGGGTTTTTTTATGCCTGTTAGTATTTTGATAAACAATTGATTATCAATTAAATATGTATCAATCATGACCACAGTCGGGATTGTTGGATTAGGAAAAATGGGCCAGGCAATAGCCTCGATGCTCGGTAACCGGGAAGACCTGAAATCCCACTCTTTTCACCGGATTTCTCCTGAAAACACCGGGATCCTTAAGTCTTGTGATGTCGTTATAGAATTTACAATTGCCGAAGCAGCCCCGGGGGTTATCCGCCAATGCCTTGATCTTGGAATCCCTGTTGTGTCAGGCACTACCGGATGGCATGAGTATAACCTTGAATCCATCCTTTCGTATTGCAAGCAAAAGCAAGGAACGTTGTTGTATGCAACTAATTTCAGTGTGGGCATGAATATCGTTTTTGCATTGAACAGGAAACTGGCTGAAGTCATGTCGGATCTTCCCGCATTTAAACCTTCCATCCAGGAGATTCATCACGTTCATAAAAAAGATTCGCCGAGCGGAACCGCGTATACGTTGATTGAAGATATTTTGACCCGCCATCCCCATTACACGGGCTTTGCTCATAATCCAGGTGGTGAAAATTTCCAGGATGATAAAATACCAGTCACTTCAATCCGGGAAGGGGAGGTAAAAGGATTTCATCAGGTCGCTTGGAGTTCTGGTGCTGAACAAGTCACCATCGCCCATGAAGCTTTTGATCGTACCATATTTGCTGAAGGAGCTGTTATGGCTGCCTTGTGGTTAAGCCGGCAGCCCCGCGGAATATACACGATGAAAGATATCCTCAACATTTGAAATAAACGAGGCCTCCCAAATGGAAGGCCTTGTTTATGTTAGAATGAAGCCATTCTCTTTCCCATACAGGAATAGAAAAATCTTGGCGTACTGATTTTATTATTCAGTGATCAATGTGATCGCAAGGTCAAATTCATCGTAGATGGTTTTATCACCCAGACCTTCGAAAAAACTGCCTGACCCATATTTTACATTATAGTTAGACCTGTCAATAGTGATATTGGTCGTGGCTTTGTATTTTTTTCCATCAGGCGTGAGTTGCGTCATAAAGGTCACTTCTTTAGTCACATCTCTGATCGTCAGATTGCCTTTTACTTCAAACTGGCCGTCACCTTTTGCATTTGCCTGGGTGATGGTGAGTTTAGAGGTTGGATAAACATCTGCTGCGAAGAAATCATCTGACTTGAGGTGACCTTCGAGCTTGGCGGCATATTCTCCGGTCATATCAAGGTCTTTGATAGAAGTCATATCAATAACAAAGGATCCACCGAGGAGGATGCCATCCTTGATCTGCAGGACACCTTCCTTGATATTAATTGTTCCATTGTGTTTGCCGGTTACTTTCCGTCCGATCCATTCTACCTTGGAAGCAGCGGTATTGACTTTAAAATCGCTTTTTACAGGATCTACGCCTGCCTGGGCAGCTACGGCAAAGCCTGCAGCAAATAATAGAGAGAAAAACAGTTTTGTCATACGTGTATTGATTTTGTGTTAAATGAAATAGATAAACACCGCTCAGACACGTTTGTTTTCTCAATGTTAGCTGAAGAAATGACTTTTCACGACAGAAGGGTAAAATGCCCAACTGAAGCGACCAAATTCAGGTCTGAAAGTAAGCCAGACAGGATGCTAAGAAAACCTCAAGAAAAGATTTTGCCTAATTGATTGGTGTCAATCCCCAGGGAAGCCTTGCCTGAGGTTCACCTGATTGTACGACCTGCCAGAATCTCATGATCTGCGGAATTTCAGTTTTAAACATAGCACTTGTTCCACTACTGTTTTGATCCATCAGGTCTGTGATCATTTTTTGCAGCGGGTTCTGGAATACAGGATATTCCTTAATCCGATATTCTTCAAGTCCGGCAAGTGTCGCGGCGGATGCTATCGCGTCTTCCAGCGTTCCGAGTTTATCGACAAGACCTAATTCAAGTGCTTTCTTTCCGGACCAAATACGACCCTGCGCTACTGCATGCACTTCATCTCTGGTCATATCACGCCCTTCAGCAACTTTGTTAAGGAATAGCTCATAGTAAGCATCGGTTCTTTGCTGCATATACGTGTGCTCACGTTCTTGCCAGGGAAACATCACTGTGAAATCAGCACTATATGGGCCAGTGCGCACTGTGTCAAACCGAACGCCCAATTTTTCATCCAATGCCCTGGATGGGTTGGGTATTAATGAAAAGACTCCGATACTGCCAGTGAGGGTATTCGGTTGTGCAAATATGCTATCGGCCATCGCAGATAAATAGTAACCTCCTGAAGCTGCAAGATCCCCCATCGAGATGACAAGCTTTTTACCATCTGCCTGCAAGCCGACTAGTTGCCTGTATATGTTTTCGGCACTCAGGATGCTACCTCCGGGACTATTGATACGCAAAACAACAGCCTTGATTTCATCTTGCTTACGGATGTCTTTCAGGAGTTTTACATATCGGCCGTCATCAATCACACCATATTCATCATTACCACTGACGATATCACCCTCAGCATAAATAATGGCGATTTTATCCTTTGCTTTTAAGTTGGTCTGATGGTTGGGTGTGGCACTGGCGTATTCTTCTATGTTGATGTACGTAATACGATCATTTTGACCTTTGCCCATTTTCTCATTCATCCAGGATTCGCAATCGGCCTTAGCACCAATCTCATCCACAAGCTTGTATCTCAAAGCATCTTCCGCACTTTTGATCTGGAACTGCCATGCCATGTTTTTAAGAGAATCAACATTGATTTGCCGCGCATCGGCTATATCCTGAAGGTACATATCATAGGTATCTGTCAGGTATTCCCTGGTTTGCAGTTTGTTTTCTGGACTCATTTCAGTCCTGCGGAATGGTTCAGTAGCGCTTTTAAAATTACCTGCATAATAGATCTGCATGTCAATACCAATCTTGTCAAGAAGCCCTTTAAAGAAAGGCACATAGCTCGCAAATCCTCTGAAATCAACAGTTCCTACAGGATGTAGCGTGATGTGATCAGCTGGGCTGGCAAGGTAGTAACCTTGTTGTGTGTAGAAGTCGCCGTAAGCAGCAAGAAATTTGTCTGATTCTTTGAAGTCTTCCAATGCATCAAGAATAACTTTCGCTGAACTGGCTCCTAATCCGCCTAGCCCGTTTTCAATGAGGATGCCATTGATTTTTTTGTCTTCGGCAGCATGCCTGATCAGGCGAGCAACATCATGCAAGCCAGGCACATCATGTTCGCTGAAATCAAATGATTGCTTTGAAAGGTTATTGGTCTGTTCGGGCATATACTGTGTAAAATCCAGTGCAAGGACACTTCCCGTTGTAATCGTAGTCTTGCCGCCTCCACCACCCGTACTGGCAATGATACCTGCAATGATGGCGAAGAACAGGAAAAAGAAAACAGCGCCGGCAAGGAAAACACCGAGGCAACTGGCCATTGTATATTTAAGAAAGTCTTTCATAAGAGTTGTTTCTGTCTGATAATGCAAGGTTCTTATAAACCTGCGGCAAAGTTCATCATTATCAACCGATTCATGCTGAATACAGTTATGTGATTAGCCTAATAATAAACGGTATTGATCGAAAAATCATTCTTTTCTTTTCATGGTGTCAAATGTGGGCAACTTCATATTCAGTGATTCCATGGCTGACATTACTTTTTCAGCGATATAATAATCCCTGTACCAGCGCTGATCAACCGGGGCAATAATCCATGGTACTTCGCTGCGGTTGATAGCGTCTTCATAGCAGAACATATATTCCCCCCATCGTTCGGCTTCTTTCCAGTCGGCATCATTATGTTTCCAGTGTTTGCGGGGATCGTCGATCCGCTCCTGAAGTTTCTCCTTTTGCCTCTCGGGCGATATATGCATATAGAATTTCAGGATTGTCGTGTTGTTATCCTGTTGGATGTGGTTTTCCCACACATTGATGGCTTTGATACGATCTGCTACTTTTTCTTCATCAATCCACTTATGAACGCGTTGAATGAGTACATCCTCATAATGTGATCGTATAAACACCTGGATCATTCCTTTAGCGGGTGCACGTTTGCTAATTCGCCATAGAAAGTCATGGGCAAATTCTTCTTCGGTAGGTTTCCGGAAGGGGTAAGCCAGGATACCCGTAGGATTGCAGTATGAAAAGACTTTGCGGGTAGCGCCGTCCTTTCCGCTGGCATCCATGCCTTGGAATACGACCAGGAAATTTTGTTTCTTTTCCGCATACATGATATGCTGCAGTTCGCCGATACGTCTTGTGAGCCTATCTGTTTTGCGCTTGATGTCTTCCTTTTCGAGTCCCTTAGGAGCGCGCGTTGGTATTTCGTGGAGTTGAATCATATTCCCATTTTATTTCTTCTGACCAGGAAAGACTGGAGCACAGGAGTGAACCCTTGTTTCTGGTCAGCAGTGACAAAATCAATCTGGTATTGAAGGCATTTCATTTTAAGTCGCTCATGGAATCCTGACATGTGTTCCAGGTAAGCTTTTCTGACCTCTTGTGGCCTGAGTTTAATTCGTTCATCTGTTTCCATGTCTATAAACATGTAAGGCCTGTTGTCAAAAGCAAACTCAAGTTCTTTATCATGATCCAGGACATGGAACAGCACCACTTCATGCTTATTATGCTTCAGGTGTTGCAACGCTCCGAAAATATCATCCTCTGCGCCGCTTTCAAGCATATCGCTAAAGATAATGACCATAGAACGCTTGTGAATACTGTCAGCAATCTGATGTAAGGCCTGGGCTGCAGAGGTCGTTTTGTTGAGATGCGGTTGCTTGATCAATTGCTCCAGGTGCGTCAGCATCAGGCTATAATGTGTATGGCTGCTTTTGCAAGGAGTATGTATCCTGAGCTGATCATCAAAGATGCTGAGCCCAAATGAATCCCGCTGTTTACGAAGGAGATTCATCAGGGAGGCTGCCGCCAGCACACTGAACCTCATTTTGTTCCAGCCCTCCTGTTCGGGAGCGAGGTAGGGGTATTGCATCGAGGAAGAGGCATCTATGACGATCTGGCAGCGTAGATTAGTTTCCTCTTCAAATTTTTTAGAGTACAGCCTGTCTGTACGGGCATAGATCTTCCAGTCAATATTCCGGATGGATTCACCCGGATTGTACAGGCGATGTTCTGCAAATTCAACTGAAAACCCGTGGAACGGACTCTTGTGTAGTCCGATGATAAAGCCTTCTACTACTTGCTTTGCCAATAGTTCCAGGTTATCAAATTTCCGGAGTTCAAACTGTTCGAAATATTTCATTGGGTCGAAAATAAGGATTTCCTGAGTGGGGGAGGGTTGATAGAAATTAAAAAGCCTCCGGAATTTTAGAGTCCGGAGGCTTAAACGCTTGCTGAATCGTTTATAGTCTTATCATCAGGCTAAGATGGCATCCAGCTTGTCGCTGAGGACCTTTTTACTGGTCGCTCCAACTTGTTTGTCAACCACTTCGCCGTTTTTCAGGTAAAGTACGGTAGGAATGGAGCGCACCCCATATTTGTAGGAAATTTCAGGATTGCTATCTACATTGACCTTTGCGATCAGTGCCTTTCCATCGTATTCCTTAGCCATTTCCTCAATATGAGGGCCGATCATCCTGCATGGGCCACACCATTCAGCCCAAAAATCGACAACAGCTATACCTTCATGGTCCATGACCTTTTCTTTGAAGTTGCTATCTGTAAGTTCAAATGCCATTTTGTAATAAATTATGTATTGTTTAAGTTGAATATGTCCAAAATCAGTGGTAAAACACTCATTGTGGATGCAAAGTTGCAAATTTATCTCCACGTCGCTAACCATGTCTTTTTTTAAAGAAAATATAACATTTCGGGTGGGTTCAAACTCCTTGCGCCCTGCCGTCATCCACACCCGATCTTTAGTCTGGATAGCGGCTGCTATTCTTGCCTTGATCATCAAAGAAATTCTGCCTGCCTCCTTCTGGGACCATTGGTACTATAAGGGATTTTTCGTAGGTATAAGACAAGCATATGATTTCCTCCTCGGCTGGTCACCGGTACCTATGATTTATATTGTATTGTCCATCATACTGGTCAGGACTGCGCGATGGATAGGTGATCGCAGTAAGGGCTGGTTTTATTTGATATCGAGGGCACTGGGTGGAGTTGGGGCCCTGGTGACTTTATTTTACTTTTCATGGGGTTTCAATTACGGCCAGATTTCCTTGCAGGAAAGACTCGGATTTGATCGCTCATTGACTGACAAGGAGGATATAGAAGCGGAGTTTAAAAGAGCCACTGATGTGTTGAGGCGAGAATCAGCCGGACTGCCAACAGATTTAACCAGAGACAACGCGATAGTGGGATTGAAGGTGGTCGATCATGATCTCAGGCAGGATGTCAAAGAAGCACTGGCAAAATTGAATATGCCTCATAGCGGCAGAGTTCGTGTGCGCCAGCCCTGGCCTGATGGATTCCTTTTAAGATGGAGTACGGCAGGCATTTATATTCCCCAGACCGGGGAGGGGCACATAGACCGTGGTCTTCTTGCAGTTCAGAAGCCTTTTACGATTGCGCATGAGATGGCTCATGGTTATGGAGTGGCGGATGAAGGCGCTTGTAATTTTATCGCTTGGCTGGCCTGCAGCCAATCCACAAATCCATGGGTTCGGTTTGGTGGCGCTTTGACCTACTGGCGTTATGCAGCAGCAGAAATGCCCTATGATAGTGTCTCAAACGTTATTCACACCTTTCCGCCTGTGGTGATGCGGGCGATCACCCTTGTCAAGGAAAATGACAAGAAATATCCGGATATTTTACCGAGTGTAAGAGACGCTATTTACTCCTCTTATCTCAAGCGCCATGGCGTTAAGGAAGGGCTGAGAAGTTATAATGAAGTGGTGATCATGGTCCAGCAATACCTCCGGAAGAATTCAAATGGTAGCATGCCTGAATAGCTTGTCAACATTAAAATGTGCAGCTTCAAATAAATCAATGAGCACGTCATTCAGATTCGTGATAGCGAGGTCCATTTTCCATTTGGTGGTATCCCTGGTTTCTACCAGGTTTGAAATGGACCTGATACTCAGGAAAGGAATTTTCTTGAGCAAGCTGATATAGAAGAAGGCAGCACCTTCCATGTTTTCAATCTGTCCGTTTGGCTGGTTTTTAAGTTGTGCAATTTGATCTGCTGAGCCATGCGCATAGAATGTTGTCATCCCTGAAGCCATGAAGAGATCTGTAGTGGTCTCATAAGGACATACTAACAAACCTCCGGTGAAAGGGAATCCATCAGGGTTACTCCATCCGAGGGTGAATGGATCCATGATGATTCCATCTTTGTCTTCAGCACCAAAGCCTGATATCATTTCAGATTTGATTTGGAACACATCTCCTATAGCCAGGGAAAGGTCAAAAGCCCCACCAATTCCAGCTTGAATCCATCCATCAGGGTGTCGATGACTGAGGTAATCCATGAGGGAGTAGGAGGTATGTAAGATTCCAATGCCACTATAGAGGATATCAATCAATAAACCATGAAGCTGATACGTCTGGAAGGAATGGTGCTCGGCATGAATCTTCAGGTAATTGAGCAACGGATCAATTTCATTTTCTGTGGCGGAAACGATAGTTATTTTCCGGCTCATTTAATGTGATATTGCGATAATGAGGCACTCAGGCTGCTGCCTAGCCTGGAATGGTATCGCCATCCACCGGTTAGTGCCATACTATCAAAGATGTTCCATGTAATACCTGCGTGCACCAACGAAGGTTTAGTTCCAATTCCCCATCGGACAGCTATCCGTTGATGAAGTTGATATAGCATGCCGGCTTTGAACCGTAGGTCGTGTCTCCAGTCTTTTTCAGCTTCAACTGCTATTCCGATTTTTTTAGAGGGTTCATAGAGTACGCCAATTCTTGCCATGGAAGGCAAATCGAGAACACTCTCGGTGCCAAGCGGATTGTATATCCATGCAGACATCGAAAGTTCTTTCATGATGGGGGCGTGAAACGAAACAGACCAGCTGGCCACATAGACATTGTCAAACTCTTCGGCTTCATTACGGTTGAGATCAAACTGGACTGCAGCATTGAGTTTTTCGAATAGCCTCCTGGCGTAACTGAACGTTATCCTTTGTTCGGAATAGCCCTCGATGCCTGTGTATTGAATGCCAACAGCTATCTGGTCTTTCCATGGCAATAAAAGGTGGCCTGTTCCGGAAATTTCTGTGAGGTCTTTTAATCCGGTCCGGGTAGCCGCAGCAACAGACCATCCACCATGATCGCGGCTGGCCAGTAATGCTGGTAGTACGATACCTGCTTCAGCGTCTTTGGTTAGGAGGCCTATCTGACCATTGCCCTGGTAACCAGCACCCGAAAACATATAAGGTCCGGATTGCGCCAGGCAACAAGAGGTCAAAAGGAAAGAGGTCAGAAGGGTATAAAAATGTTTCATTTCAACGGTGATATCATTGCTACCCGCAAGATACAATCAAACCTCGATTTACATAGGTAACTTTACACCAGCGATGAGTGAATTCAGAATTCCCAGTCATAACAGGCGTTATGAAAAGAAAGCAGCCAGTAAGCTGGTCTGGATGGCAGTGATCTTCGTGGGGGTCATTATGCTGGCTATGTATTTTCTGGATGGATTGCAAAATATCGGGGCCCCGCAAGAATCTACATCCGCAACATATTCTCCTGAGCCCAAAGCAGGTATTGTGTACAACAAACCAAATTTCAGCCTTTCCTATGTTGAGGAGTATGAATTACCTGAATGGGTGTCATATGAACTTACGGTCGACATGATGAATGCGCCGAAAGCTGAACGTGACCAGGACTTCAATCCGGATCCAGCTATCAGGAGTGGTTCAGGCCATTACAGGGATTATAAAGGTTCCGGATACCGCCGAGGACATCTGGTACCTTCTGCAGACATGGCCTGGAATAAAGAATCAATGGATGCTACTTTCCTGCTTAGTAATGTGGCTCCGATGAGAGAGGAATTCAATGATGGCATCTGGCTTGAACTTGAACATAATGTGCGGGACTGGTCACGGAAGTATAAAAACGTTTCTGTTGTCACCGGGCCATTGTTTCTGGACGCTTCGACAACCATAGGTGATAATGAAATCCTGGTACCTAATTATTTCTATAAAGCAATTTTTACAACACAGGATTCCACGCCGATGGTCATTGCTTTTTTATTCAACCAGCATCAAGATTCCTATGGGCCACTTGAGGAGTACATGGTTTCAATCGATAGTCTCGAAAAAATTAGTGGCATTGAACTTTTTGAAGGCTTATACGGTACCTGGGAAAATGAAATAAAAATTGAAAGGCAACGCAATATACCTGATGGCGAATGGCCTTTCAATGAAAGATGGTATACACAAAGAAAAGAGCAGTCAGGACCCAAGTAGCTAAATACTTCTTTCATTTATTTTTTTAACAGGATCCATACGTCCTGTGAAATGTAGGTGGCATGAACCCGTTTGCCCGGAATGTGTTCGACAATAGAAAATCCTGCAGCCATAAATACACTCCTGATAAATGCCGGAGGATGAAAGGTGCCAAATGTGCGATGCCCTTCTTTGGTTTTGTCGCGAAGAATAGGCTTTTGTGCTTGATAGGCTTCTACTTCAGAGACTGTAAGCTTTTCAAGAAAAGCATCTCCATGCGTAGTGAGCATCACGATGCCATTAGCTGCGGCCACCCGATATAATTCTTTACTCCATGCTGTTTGGTTTTCCTCGGAAAGATGGGTCAGGATTGAAATTCCATAGATAAGGTCGAATTGATTTTCAGGATAGGGGAGTGGAGGATTCAGTTGGTTAGTGGAAAAGGATATGCCTTTTATTTCAGATGAACACCAGGCGATAGTTTGTGGATTGTAATCTGTTCCAAAGTATTCATTTGTTTTGCCCAAAAGAGCAGGCATGTGGCGAATGATGCGTGCGGGGCCGCACCCCCAGTCAAGTATTTTGATGTTTTCAAGCTGATGATGAGGCTTGAAAAGTGAGACAATCCACGCTGCGTCTTCGAGTCCTCCGAGATAATATTTATTATAGTCGATTTGAAATGATTCATAGACCATGTATGGAGGTGGAAGGGCGATGCCGGGATGAGCTTGTTTGAACAGGTGATTTGCTTTCCTGTTTTTGAAGCGCATGAGATAGTAACGTGATTTGTCTGCCAGTTTTGACAGACCGAGGTTGCGGATGATGGAAAGTAATTCTGTTTTAAACATCACGATTTCATAAAGGCCAGGTTAGATAGAAAAGAAATAGTTCGGAAATGGAATCTACTGATAGGCTTTCGAGAGGAGCCAGTGATCCACCAACACTAACGCTGCTAATGCCTCAACGATGGGTACCGCACGCGGTAACACGCAGGGGTCATGCCTTCCTTTTCCTTTGATGATAACTGCATCACCTGCTGTGTCAACTGTATTTTGATTAGTCATAAGTGTTGACACAGGCTTAAAAGCTACTTTGAAGTAGATCGGCATACCATTGCTGATACCACCTTGAATGCCTCCTGAATTATTTGTGGTGGTCTTCATGCCATCATCTGCGTTTGACCAAACATCATTGTGTTCACTTCCACGCATCTTAGAACCTTCAAACCCAGAACCATATTCAAATCCTTTGCAGGCATTAATAGATAACATAGCATGACCAAGGTCCGCATGGAGTTTATGAAATACTGGTTCACCAAGACCAGCAGGACATCCCTCAATCACGCAAGTAACGGTCCCTCCAATAGTATCACCTGAATCCCTGGTTTCTTCTATGAGCGTGAGCATCGAAATGGAAGTGGAAGGATCCGGGCACCTCACCGGATTCTGTTCTGCGAATTCCCAATCAAATGCTGAAATCGGTATTTCAACCTGAATAGAACCAACACTTGAGACAGCAGCATTGATCTTTATACCTGCCTGATGCAATATCATCTTGGCAATGGCTCCAGCAGCCACCCAGTTTACAGTCTCCCGTGCGGATGAACGTCCACCACCGCGGTGATCCCGGGTGCCGTATTTCTGATGATATGTATAATCTGCGTGTGATGGTCTGAACGCTTGTTCAACCTGATCATAATCGGAAGGTCTCGAGTCTTCATTTGGAATGAGCATTAGAATAGGAGCACCGGTGCTTTTGCCTTCATATACGCCGGATTGAATGGTGATTTTATCCCCTTCCTTTCGTTGCGTGGTAATCGATGACTGTCCGGGCCTCCTTCGGTCAAGCTCCTTCTGGATAAAAGAAGTATCTATCTCTATCCCCGCCGGACAACCATCAATGATGACCCCCATCCCTGCACCATGCGATTCTCCCGCTGTGGTGATCCTGAATATCCGTCCTAAACTATTGGAAGCCATACCTGTTATCTCTTTCCTGGCTCGAAAGATAGGGCATTTTGTGCAGGCAGTTAAAACACAACCTCTTACTCTCTTACACTCTCACTCTCTTACAAGTCTCACAACAATTCATAATTTTGCGATCCCATGTCCCAATTGGTTGAAATATCTTCTTCGGCTGAAGAGCAAATTGAGTTTCATAAGATTCGTGAACTACTCGCCGGTTATGCCAGGGGAGCTTTTGGTCACGAGGCTTGCCTGAAACTCCATCCGATGTCAGATATCACGGATATCCAGTACCGATTGGATCAAGTCTATGAATATTCAGAGATTTCTGCACTTTCAGAGCGGCCACAATTAAGTGCCTATGAAGATGTAGCCGAGTCACTTGAACATCTCGCCATTGATGGATACGTCTTGCCCCAGGAAGATATTCATGAAATCGGCAGGCAAATGGAACAAGTGAAGTTGATCCATCAGTTTTTTTCGAAACCAGATACCCGTCGCGATTACCCTGAAATTTTCCAATGGACGTTGTTGGCAGCAGATCCGGCAAACCTGATCAAACCAATCAGGGCGATCCTGGATGAAAAGGGCGAAGTCAGGCCAAATGCTTCACCTGAACTGCTTGCCATCTCAAGATCAATAGAAACTGAAGCATCACGATTAAACAGAGAGTTTGTCCGCCTTATCGCGCGATACAAGAGTGATGGATATCTGACCGATACAGTAGAGTCCGTGCGATCAGGGAGACGCGTATTATGCGTTCAGGCAGAGTATAAGCGGAAGATCAAAGGGATCATTCATGACGAATCCACAACAGGTCGGACAGTGTTTTTAGAGCCTGAGCTCATCGTAGAGATTAACAATAACATCATTGAGCTGGAAGGCGAGTTCAAGAAAGAGGTCCTTCGGTTATTAAAGGAGTTGTGCCAAACATTACGTCCGCATAAGGATCATATTGATGATGTCACCAGGCTGATCCATCATTGGGATCTGATACAGAGCATTTCACTGCTGAGTATGAGTTACAGAGGCCAGCGACCAAAGCTTCAGGATACGGCGACATTGCATCTTATCCAGGCACGACATCCATTGTTGTATCTCAAGAATAAGACAAGACAGAAGGTAGTTATCCCATTTGATCTCATCCTCAATCCACCCAACAGGCTGCTGATCCTCAGTGGACCAAATGCAGGAGGAAAATCGATCCTGATGAAGGCTACAGGTCTCATACAGGTCATGGCACAATGTGGTATGCTGATTCCGGCAGACGGAAGTACGGTCATCGGTGTGGTCAGGCGCATCTGTGTGGATATTGGTGATCAGCAATCGATCGAAGAGGATTTGTCAACGTATAGTTCCCGGTTAAGGAATATGAAGGAAACACTGGATGCGGCAGATGATTCAACGATGATCCTTGTTGACGAATTTGGTTCAGGTACTGATCCAAAAATAGGTGGAGCTATTGCAGAGGCCATTCTCGATGCACTTGTCAGGCGGAATACGTATGGGGTGCTAACCACACATTATCCAAACATCAAAATGTACGCGCACAATACCAAGGGAGTGGTCAATGGTGCTATGATGTTTGATAAAGAAAAAATCCAACCCACCTATCAACTTAAAATTGGAAAACCCGGCAGTTCATTTGCATTTGAAATTGCTGAGCGGACAGGTCTGCCGGCCGATGTGATTGAATATGCCCGTAAAAAGGTCGGGACAAAGGCATTAGAGCTTGAAGATCTGATCCATGATCTCGATGATAAGACGCTACGATTGAGTACAGAGATCAGAAATCTGCAGGATAAGCAAAAAGATCTTGATCGCCTGGTAGCAAACTATGAACAGTTACGCCTCGATCTGGAGATCAAGCGCAAGAAGTTCAAAATTGATCAGAAGAAGGCCTCTCTCAATGAAGTGTCTCAGTACAGCCAGGAGATGAACCGTTTGCTCAAAGACCTGAAGAATGAAAAGAATGCAGAAAAGGCAAAAGAGCAGATCGAAAAAATAAAAGTAAAGCAAAGTCAGTTCAGCTCAGAGATCAAGGAACTTGCTGAAGAACTGGTGGAAGTCACCGATTTCAAGAGGGATTTCCTGGTTGGCGATCATGTCAAGCTGCGCTCCACCGGTCAGTTTGGTGTAGTGGACCGGATCACCAAAGACAGAGCTGTGGTTATCATAGGCCAATTGCAGATGACCATGCCATTGTCAGAGTTGGTGCCTGCTAATGCGCCAGTGGAAATCAAAAAACATTCGAGCCTGACAAAGGATATCGGTGACTATAGTCGCTTTGAAAACGAACTGGACATTCGAGGCATGCTTCCCGAAGAGGCCTCGCATTATCTCGAGCGCTTTATTGATGCAGCCTTCATGAGCAGCCAATACCAGATCCGCATTGTCCACGGTAAGGGAACAGGGGTATTACGTCAACTCGTCGCCCGCAAGATGAAGAGCTATCCTTTCAAGGAAGTCACCCATCCTGAAAAGAACCAGGGTGGCGACGGCGTGACCATTGGTATTTTGTAATGCATTGATTAGCGACTAAATTCATGAAGAGACGCGTCTTAAGTTCACGCTCTTCTGCATTACTACATAATGGCTGGATCTACGCTGCGCTTCGACACGCTTCTCACTCTCTTACTCTCTTACTCTCTTACTCTCTCACGCAAGCCAGTCAAGTCTTCCCTCATAGAGATAATAGAATACCGCCCCTATAATCAATGGAGTGATGATAGACACAATCATGAGTCCATAATACCATCCGGGGATACGGCTGGGTTCGATCAGGTCAGCGATTCCGGCAATGATCAGGATGACCAGGATCATGCCCGGAAAAATGAGGGTTAGATAGACCGCTACATATTCGTTCCAAAGCCATAGGCCGGAGTAGATCACAGCCTGCAGGAGGAGGATGATGGCAAGGTTGATATGGGTTTCCGATCTGTCGGCTTTCTTCATCAGGAGAGTAACTATTTGCGGGTACAATATATTGAACCCATTCGTGGTTTATCTTTCCGATATGAAAGCGTTTATTAAACTGAGCCTTTTGCTGGTGTCTCTGGGGATGGGAATCCCTGTTTTCGCTCAAACCCCCGAAGAATACCAGGCGAATTATGCCAAGCGGATCACCCAGGAGATGATCAATGGGGTTTATATCCCTTCTGACCTGGATGATGCATTCAGTGAGCTGGTGCGTTTGTCAGACCCCAAAGGGATTGCAGAATTTAAGGGGGCACCCGAGGATTCCATCAGACGCAAACTTCATTTTGGACTTGGTAGATGGATGCTGATCAACTGGGGTTTCGAAGAAGGCTCCCGGATGTCACATTACATGAAGGGGAGAGGGGTATCCCTGCCCGATGATATGGTCGAGGTCATCATCATCACCTGGCATCGCAACCTCAATGGCAGGCCTATCAAATTTGAAGACGAAGTGGCGATCATCGAAAAGCGCAAGGCTGATGAGAAAGCTAAAAGAGATGCCCAGAAACAGGTGATCATCCTGGAGAAAAAACCCCACAAGGAAAAGTGAAAAATGAAGAGTGAAGAGTGAAAAGTGAAAAGTGAAAAATGGTAAAGACAATTTGTCATAGCTCCAGTTTACCGGAAGGTGCTGAATCTTCATATAAAGATGATGCAAATCTATGTCTACAAGCACAACACCTCTCTCTTAGAAATCAAATCCTCATCTTGGCGGAGTTGACAAGCAGACACTTTTTCATATTTAGAATCCGCTCATCACAACATTTTTCACTCTTCGTTTTTCATTTTTCACTTAAACGACTTTGTCGGCGCAATACGAACTTGCAAATGCATCCGGTTTGGCTTTAAATACAAAACCCATCCCGAGGATGTAGCCCATGGCCTCACGCAATGCTTCATTTGATTTGAAATGAGGATCCGTATTGATATCCGCATGAACTTCAAGTTCGATATCATATTCATCCAGCAGGTCACAAAGCTTGTAGGCGACATCAACTGACTTCCACACTTCGGTGATCATACGCTCCCGGAGGCTCATTGGTTTTTCTGACTTTTCATTGTGGATAAACATAAATCCTCCCTTCTTTTCCCTCAGGAAAACAATGACCGTGGCATATTCCGTGACGGTGCTGCGGACTTGTGAATCGGTGCCAATACACACCTTCAGCCGGTAGCCTTCAGCGATTTCACGCTCTACCGTGGAGCGAACAGCATCAAGGATATTCTCTTCTATCCGTTCACCGTTAAATCTTCTCCAGCCCATATGAAAGATTTTTATTACTTGTGAAGTTAAGGAAATCAATACATAAGGTGTATGCGGGGGAGGGTAAAAGAATGGTAAAGGGCAAGGAGCAAGGAGCAGGGGGCAAGGAGCGATACCTGAGCGAAAACCTGGCTCCCAAGCCAGGGATTGAATTGCCACGGCTTTCAAGCCGTGGACGCTCAGCGAAAGGGAAAAGTTAGCAGCGAGAAGTTAGCAGTGAAAAGTGACTGATCACCTGATGTGAGTAATGAAGATACTCTGGTAGCTGGAAACTGGAAGCTTGCAAATTGCTGATAGCTGACGGCTGATAGCTGACAGCTGATAGCTATTAATTCTGCAACGCTAACACATCCGTCTCATCAAACTCCCTGAAGTCTACCTGGCTCAATCCTGACACACCTTGCTCCTCCATATACACCCCGTAGATCGTATCTACAGCCGCCATGGTGGTCTTGTTGTGCGTCACGATGATAAACTGTGATTGGGCAGAGAACTTCTTGATGATCCTGTTAAACTTCTGGATATTGGCATCATCCAACGGTGCATCAACCTCATCAAACACGCAGAATGGCGCTGGCTTCATGAGATACAGGGCAAAGAGCAATGCGATAGCCGTGAGCGTTTTTTCACCACCCGAAAGCTGCGACAAGGACTTTGGACGCTTGCCTTTAGGTTTGGCAATGATATCGATTTCAGATTCGAGAGGATCATCAGGATTAAGCAGGATCAGATCGCACGTATCATCATCGGTAAACAAGCTGCGGAATACTTCAATGAAGTTTTCACGGACCTTGTCAAAGGATTCAAGGAACTGACCGGTGGCGGTTTCTTCAATCTCTGTTATGGTAGCTAACAGTGAGTCTTTAGCGCTGAGGATATCCTGGCGTTGTATATTGATGTTGTCAAACCTGATCTTGATTTCTTCGTGGGCCTCAATCGCCATCGGATTGATCTCCCCATAGTTTTCAAGTCTGTTGCGCAGACGTTGTACTTTGGCTTCAAGTTCATCCAGCGGCATCTCTTCATTGAGATGCTCAGCGGTGATATCTTCAAGCCGCACGCCAAACTCAACCTCCATCCGTTCTGAAATCGCGATCAGACGGAACTTGAGATTGTTATGCTGATCTTTTAGTTCATTGATCAGATACTGCAGGACGTTACGTTGTTTTTCAACAGTCTTTATTTTATCATCAGACAGGGAGATTTCATTTCGCTGCTGATAGTATCCTTGTTCAACTTCAGTCAGGTGGGCTTCTTTCGTTTTTTTCTCCTGGTATTGTTGCTGCAGCGAGGTGGTCATTTCCTCCGCCTTGAGCAACATGCTCTCCAGTTCATTTGATTCAGTCTCTATCTGCTGGGTATGCAGGTCTCTTGCCTGGCTGATCTGTTGATCCTGGTCTGTATGGTATTTCAATTCGCGGCCAAGGCTCTCCAGTTTATTGGCCATATGGATTTCCTGAAGCTTCAGTTCATTTGCCGCGCTGTCCGCTTCATTGAGCTGGCGCTGGATGGCCTGGTATTGTTCTTCGGATTGCTCCATGGACTGGGCATAGTCCTTGTATTTGGTCTTCTTTTCTTCCAGGTCGATGGAAGTGGATTGCACCCTTGATTCAATATCCCTTAAGGATTCAATATTTTTTTCTTTGCGACGATGACAGTCTTCAATGCGTTCAGAGACGTGATTGAGCCTTGAGTTCAATTCTGCCCAGGATTGCATCAGGTGCACGGCCTGAGTACGCAAAGCCTGCAATTGACCACTGATGTCTACCGCCTGCAATGCAGTAAGCTGCGATTGTGTCTGTTGTACTTTAGTTTGCATCTGGTGCCATGACTGGCGCAGATCAATGATTTCCTGCTCGAGATGTTCTAGGTGTTTCTTGCGGCCCAGTTTCTTGCCTTCAAACAATCCAACACTTCCTCCTGTCAATTGCCCTGCACGACGTATCATCTGCGCCTGTTTGTCAATGATAGTTACACCATTGAGATCCAGGGAGTCTATATGCACATCTAACGGCGATCCATCACTTACATACACATTGTGGAGTAACTGGCGAACCAGGTTTTCATATCCGGCTTCGATTTCCAGGTTTTGTAGCAATGGAATTAAACCGGAATGACTTTCTGTAGTGAGGCTTCTGTCAAATTCGGACAGAATGAAAAAATTGGCCCTGCCTTTCTGGGCGAAGCTCAATAATTTAACTGCGCGTGAAGCTTCATCCCATGTCTTCACCACATAATAGTTAAGGTATGGCTCAAGGATTTGCTCCACGATGACCCTGTGCTGCTGATCGCAATAGATGACATCAGAAAGTAGGGGAGCAGTTACATTCCAGTCCTGGGCCTTGTTGAGGAACTTGATCGATTCAGGGAAACCTTCCAGATTGGAAATCATATCCTTGAGAAGATCAGCTTCGTGTGACCTTGCATCAAGCGTGCGTTGTGTCTGGCGTAACTGGTCCAGCTCAGCAGTGAGGTTGATTTCAAGCTCACGGATGGTGCGCATGCGCTGTAACTCCTGTTCCTCCAATGCAGAGAGTTCAGTAGCAGCTTGTTCTTTGCGCGCTCCTTCTGTTTTTAACTGCTCATGAAGGGTAGCTGATTCCTCTTCAAACTTGTGTGTGTCATCTGCAAGAATTTTGTTTTCATTGCGGATGATGTCTGCATTGTTGAGGAGGACGGCAATATTTTTCTCTAAATCAAAAACTTCTTTTTCAAACTGTTGGTGGAGTTGGCTGACCGCTTCACGGTTTTCAACCATCTCCTGGTATTGTTTGGATATGATATCCCTCTTGTCCTGAGCGTCTAGTAAGAGGAAGCGATGTGCTTCAAGCGCGACAGACTGTTCATCATGCTGGCTGCGCAGTGCTACGATTTCTTCATGTAGTTTAGAGAGTCGTTCGTTAGCTTTTGAAATCTGCAGCCCCAGGTTTTGTTTGTTTTGCCGGATGAAAGCTATTTTCTGCTCAGCCAGGTTTTTTTCGTTTTCTGTTGCCCGGATGCGTGCTACTAATTCATTCAGTTCTTTTTGAAAAGCACTCACTGACAGCTCATCACCTAGATGATTCTTCTTCAACTTTTCGAGATCAGCGTGCATAAGGCCGAGATCTGCTTCGAGGCGTCCGTATTGATCTGTTTCTTCCTGAATTCTCTTTTCGGAATTGGCGAATTGCTCGCGGAGTTCAACATTATTTCTGGCACCGAGTGTAAGGCTTAATTCTTTATAATCCTTTTTAAGCTCGAAATACTTTGCTGTCCGCTTGGCTTGCTTCTCCAGTGTTTCAAGATTGGTCTGGATTTCCTTCAGGATGTCATCGATGCGCGTCAGGTCTTCACTGGTCAGTTTGAGTTTAAGCATGGTTTCATGCTTGCGCTTCTTATACTTGGAGATGCCGGCCGCCTGTTCAAACATCTTTCTACGCGCATTGTCCTTGTCGTAGAGGATATCATCGACCATACCCAGGGCGATAATCGCATAGGAATTGGAACCGATACCGGTATCAATCAGGATGGACTGGATATCCTTGAGGCGACAAGTGACACCATTGAGCTTATATTCACTCTCTCCACTTCTGTAGAGGTGACGTGAAATGACTACTTCAGAATATTCGGAGGGAAGGATACCCAGGTTATTGTCAAATGTGATGGCCACCTGAGCTACGGGAGCCGGTTTCCTTTTCTTGGTTCCGTTAAAGATGACATCCGCCATATTTTCAAGACGGAGCTCTTTTCCCTTTTGCTCACCCAGTACCCAGCGGATGGCATCCACCACGTTGGATTTACCCGATCCATTCGGGCCTACCACACCAATTACATTCTCATCAAAATGGAGGACAGTATCGTTGGCGAAGCTTTTAAACCCCTTTAATTCCAGACTCTTCAGACGCATTGGCCAAAGATAAGATATTCATTTATAAGAAGTTCTGAGATATGTTACCCTCTATTCACATTATAACAAACCCCCATTTATTGTCTTCTGAAAGGCAAACTATTGTGCTGCGGCGCCCTCTTTCATTTTGTGGGAAAGTTCTGGACCCAGGTACTTTTCGATCAGGAAATGGACTCCATAAATCGCCGGGGTGAGTAAAATGGCCATCACGAACTTGTAGATATAGTTGACCACCCCGATAGCCAGCACCCTGACCAGATCCCAGTCAGAACCTATATAAAAGGCGATAATGAGGACGATAAAACTGTCTACAAACTGCGAAACCAGGGTCGAGCCTGTAGCCCTAAGCCATATTTTCTTTTCTCCGGTGATCTTCCTGATTTTGTGGAAAACGATGACATCCAGTAGTTGGCCGATTAAAAAGGCAATAATTGAGCCTGCGATGATCCAAAGTCCTTGTCCGAAGATGCGGGTAAAGGCAAGGTTCATATCAGGAAGACTTGTGTCGGGGGTATCCCTGATACCGCTCAGATGCTGCCACCAGTCATTTGGGGGTGTTTTGATAGCAAGGAATGCCATCAGGAAGGCATACACGATCAGGCCGACGGTAAGCCAGGATAGAAAGCGTACCCCTTTGCTTCCAAAATATTCGTTGATGATATCTGTCATAACAAAAACCACCGGCCAAAGCAGGACACCCGCTGTGAGATTGAAACCAAGGTCATGCACACCAAAAAGGGTCATGGATAGCGGGTCGTAACCAAATAGTTTTTCGAGAGAAAAAATCTTGATACCAATAAACTCTGCCAGCATAGCATTGGCTATGAAAAATCCACCCAGAATGATAAAAAGCCTTGTTGGTTTAGAAGCAAGAATTTCGGAAGTCATAACACAATATTATCAGAAAGATACCAAAGTACATGGTTTGTACGTCTATGTTGATACCATACTTTGATCGACTTTGCGATGAAGACTTTTTTCCGCTTAATCATACTTTTCTTTTACGCTGCTGTCCCGCTCCATCCTGGATTTTGCCAGGCAGAAAACCTGCGAAAGGAAATTGAAGAAATCATCATGTATGAGGCGGGCATTGACTTCAGTGTAGTACCTGGTGTCATGGTTGGTGTTCTAGATGGGGACAGTATGTACATCAGCTCCCATGGCGAACCAATGGATCAGACGGGGATATTCGAACTTGGCAGTGTGACAAAGCCATTTGTTGCTTGGCTTACTGATCAGGCGTTGGATTCTCTCGGGTGGACAAGAGAAGTTTCAGCATGTCGTTTTTTACCCGATTCACTTTGCAATACAAAATGGGAATCGGTAACCGTAGAACAATTGCTGAGCCACAGAGCAGGTCTTCCCAGCTTGCCAGACAACATTGGTACTATTGAAGCTCCTGCGACTGATCCCTATGCTCCTTATTCGATCAAACGATTGGCTGCAGATATAAAGCTGATATCTCCACAGGCAGGAGTCTACAGTTATAGTAATGTGGGTTACGCAGCTTTGTATTGGCTTTTTGAAAAGGTAGGTGGAATTGGGTCATTCACGGCAGAGAAGCTTTTAAACCCCCTTCAACTGAGCAGTACGGGTTGGGAAATACCTGATGCTCGAATCGCTACAGGGCATGGCCTGGATGGCAGGGTTCGTCCGCCATGGCATTGTAATGCATTGTCACCCGCCATGGGTTTGAAATCCGGGATGCAGGATCTTTTAACGTTTATAAAATATATTTCACCTGGTCTCGCCTCAAGGACTCCGATCCTGGATGCAGAACTACGAAAGGAATTGAAAACACTGAATAAAAAGGAAACCTTTAAAGTAATTGATGGTTGGTTTTTAATTGAGTCTTCATCAACGCTAGTGTACTATCATACCGGACGTACCGGCGGTCACCACATAAGTATCGCATTTATACCAGGAGCCAGGAAAGGAGTGGTGGTCATTTCAAATGGCTCTCTCGGCTCCAGAGAACTCAGCCTCCTTGTGCTTGACATGGTGGCCAGGTCAAAAACCAAATAAAATCACCTGCTTACACTCTCACGCTCTCACGTTCTCACGCTCTCACGTTTTCACTCTCTTACTCTCTCACTCTCTTACAAGTGCTTATTTTTACACCATGCAACCCGACCCATTAAAAGATCTTCAGCAACTGAAAAACCTCTTTCCGGACATGGAACCTTACGTGCCGGATCCAAACGAAAAGGAGGAAGAAGTACCTGGAACCCATATTTCAGATAAGGAAAAAACGCAGATGAAACTTTATGTCTCCCGAGATAAAAAGCATCGGGGCGGCAAGCAGGTTACCCTTGTGCAAGGCCACGAGGGGCCGGACGAAGCGATGGAACAATTGCTGTCAAAATTGAAGTCGTTATGCTCCGCCGGGGGAAGTTTCAAGGATGGTGAACTCATCATCCAGGGTGATCATGTAAAGAAGGTGATTGATTATCTGATCAAGTCTGGGTATAAGCAAACGAAACAAAAAGGCGGTTGAAAGTTAGCAACTAGCAGTTAGCAGTTGGCAGTTTTTTAAGTCATAAGTTATCATGGCTTTGTGTAAAAGTGAAGAAGCCAGAATGTGTATTACATCCTGGCTTCTTTTCTTTTAAACCGATTACCGAATACTGATTACTGATTACTGATTACTGATTACTGGTGCAAAGCTTTCAGCACAGTCCTGGTTTCTTTATCCTGAATGACAACCAGAATCAAGCCCTGAGGTAAGTCTCCTTCATTGAATATTTTGGTAGCCTGACCGGATGAGTAGACCCACTCCTGACGTGATATTACTCTGCCATGTACATCCATCAGGGAGATAGTGACTTCACCTGCCGTCGATGGCTCACCGTAGATGCTGAACACATCTTTGAAAGGGTTAGGTCTGATCTGCCAGCCGGCTGGATTTTCATTTGGGTTACTCGTACTGCTGATTATGATTGTAACCGAAATCCATGATGTATCTGATCCGCAAGGATTGTAGACGATAAGTGATATCTGGTATTGGCCGGATACATTGTATTCAACAGTAGGGTTGAGGCTGTTGTCTGTACGACCATCACCAAAAGACCAACGGAGACTATCATAGTCGATACCAGGATATTCGAGTGAAACTACATTTTCAACCTGCGCATGGGCGAAGGTAGCATCTGGTACTCCGCCAACCTGGATCAGGTCATTGAGCAGCAGCACGTCGGTACCCTGACCATTGGTGGCTTGCAGTGAAACAGAATAGGTGCCTGGTGCATTATAAACAACCGTTGGATTTTGAAGTGTTGAGGTGGAAGGATTGCCACCATCAAATACCCATGACCAGGAGGTTGGATTGTTTTGTGATTGATCAATAAAGGTTACTTCAAATGGAGAGCAGCCTGTATGATCACTATATCCAAAGAAAGCATTTGGTACAGTTGACAGTTCAATGACAACTACCATGGTATCATTCCCACAGTTGTTCGTTGAAATGAGACTCACGGTATAGGTTCCAAAAGAACCGTAATCGTGTATTGGATTTGTTTCAGTGGAGGTCTGTCCATCGCCGAATAACCAAAAGTAACTGGCGGCACCCGCACTTTCATTGTCAAAGGTCACAGTTGTCTGATCTGTAGATAGAAGGAATGCCGACTCAGGAGCAGAGCCAATGGTCACAATTTCATTCCATTCTAAAGTATCTGATCCATTTCCGGAATAAGCTATCAATGTTACATCATATACTCCCGCGGAATTGTAAGTAACAGATGGATTTTCCAGATTCGAAGTAGATGGGTTTCCTCCCGGGAATGACCATGCGAAAGAGGTAGCGTTAGGACTGCTCTGGTTTGTAAAGTTCACAATGACAGGAACACAATCACCCGTTTGCTGGTAAGAAAAGCCAGCTTGTGGAGGTGTCTGAATGGTCACTTGCGCTGTACTCGTATCAGGGCCGCATACACCAGCAGATATCAGTGTCACAGTATATGTACCATCAGCCAGGTATCCATGGACCGGGTTGGTTTCATTGCTGGTGAAGCCATCTCCGAAATTCCATGAAGAGCCAGTAGAATTAATAGATTGATTTGTAAAGGAGGTTTGCAACCCGTTGACGGCAAAATTAAAGCCACTGATCGTTGGTGATTCTACTTCTATATATTCGGAGAGCAGGAGCACGTCATCGCCGGTAGGATTTTCAACTGTTAACTGCACATCATACAGACCTGGTGCGTTATACGTCACTACTGGATTTGGCTGACTGCTTGTGCCTGGAGAGCCACCTTCAAAAACCCAGGCAAAGGATGTTGGATTTCCGCCAGACTGGTTTGTAAATTGAACGACCAATGGAGCGCAGCCATATTGGGTACTTGATGAAAACAATGCCTGAGGAGCTCCCGTGACCGTAACAGTTTGCTGCAAAGTACTCGTGCCACAATCATTGGTCACTGTAAGGGTGGCCTGGTATACTCCGCTTTCATCATAGATATGCACGGGATTAGGATTGGTACTTGTTTGTCCATCGCCAAAATTCCAGAGATAGGTATCACCAATACTTCCGGTGGAACTGAAATTTACTTGGAGACCGTTAGTGGTATAACTAAATTCAGCATTTGGCGCTGGAAGGACCGTGATATAATTATTGATTGTCTGAATATCTTCACCTGCTTCATTGAAAACGGTGAGGGAAACATTGTAGGTCCCTGGTATCTCATAGAGAATAGTAGGTTCAAAAGCAGTAGAACTTGCCGGAGAGCCTCCGGGAAATGACCATTCATAAAATTCAGCATTCTCAGATGAGAGGTTGATGAATTCAACTTCAAATGGCTCGCACCCTTCTACCACGTCAGATGAAAAGAAGGATGTAGGTGGCGTAATGATCTCTATTATTTGTGTATAGGTATCTGAACCACATTCGTTTGTTACCGTGAGAGACACTGTGTAAATTCCATCTTCAGCGTAAACATGAATAGGGTTGGCTAAAGTAGATGTGCCGCCATCCCCAAAATCCCAGTCGTAGCTAGTGCCATTGGTGCTTAAATTTTGAAAATCTACCTCCAGGCCATCTATGCTGTAATCAAAGTCTGCAAACGGATCTTCGCTGACATTGATATAGTTCGTAAAGGTTATGGAATTAGAACCTTGAGCGTTGGAAGCTGTAAGGGTCACATTCCAACTTCCAGCGGTGTTGTATGTAACCGTTGGATTCTGATTCGTACTTGTTGCGGGTGTGCCTCCTTCAAAAGACCAGCTCCATGAGGTAGGATTGTTGAGACTTTGATCATCAAAACTGACCACCAATGGAGTACAACCTTCAGTTGGATCAGCGGCAAAGTCAGCCACAGGAGGAAGTGGAATGCCACACTGGGCCAGGCAGCTGATAGAGGAGATATAATTATTGATTTCATTGATAGACTGACTGGACCAGGCATTGGTGTTGTTGACAGCAGGCGCCATGATCGTGGGGGAGCCAGGTGCATCATGGTTCGCCCCGAAGTTGTGGCCCATTTCATGCGCTTGTAAAACCCGGAGCATATCCGCATTTGAACTCCAGTCCTCCATTACATGGTAACGAACACTCGTGCAAACAGCATTGAGCCATGCCAGCCCGATAACATCGCCGTTAAACTGACGTGCACTCCATAATCCGGCTACATCGTGGGTATTTGAAAAACCCGTAGGACCCCAATCCGTGAAATCATTTAAAACCTGGTTAATGTTTGTACTATTCGTCCATGGATCTTCCGATTCGGTGGTGGCTACATAGATTTCCACAATGCTAAATTGAAGATCATCACTGAATTCAAAATCATAATTTGTCTCCACATCATTAATGACCGCCATATTATGGTCTTCAACTGCACTTACACTCCCGTATTCAGTAAACATCTCGAGGTCATCTGCAAGAGCTATTTGTACCACTTTACATGCCCTGCTGGATGTCTGATGCTCCGGAGTTTCGTCGTGCTCATGCTCAGCATTGAAGAATGGAGCTGGTGCATGGCTGACTCCACATGATGCGGGTGTGAATTTATCCAGACTATGACTGGTCCAATATATAACAAACTGATTCTTCGGAGCACCCGGTATGATGTGTCTGGCAGGTTCAATATACAATTGATCATTTTCTTGTACGATCAACGCATGAAAGAAATCTTCGTCAGCCGTGATGCGCACATCATAAGTCTCTTCATGTGTGAAACCATAGAAGGTTTTATTAGGTGAGCGAGGAAGTTCCACTACTCCAGTGGCAGTCAATGCCCTGAGCTTGTAATGCGGTGCCCTGATATCCCGAGCCCTTAGGTTGAATCTGAAGTCTTGATCATTGAATTTCAGGTGCAGTTCCTGGAAATAGTCTTTTGAGCGAAGCAGGGTTGCTACGTCTTCAGTACCCAGGGTAGCCAGGGTATACGATGAATAGTATTGGCTCAGATAAGATGCTTCCTCTGCTGAGGGGCGTTGAGTCTTGAAGCGGATGGTCTCCTGGCTAAAAGCCTGGGTGGTAGTGAAAAACAGCAGAAAAAACAGAATGGTAGGTGTACTCAGTAACTTATTGTTCATTCCTTGTGAGATTTGTCAGAAAACAATTTAATGTTAAGAATCGTTAGGTCTCGTGGTTAATCGAATATAATTGGTGGGGATTGGGGCGCAAATTAACTAAAAATTGGACTAAGTATTTCAATATTAGAGAAAAAAGTTATCTATTTGTAACCACTTTGACAAGCATAACAAAATTAAATACTAAAATGAGGGTATTTCCAAGAATAATCTTTGTAGCCATACTTGCCTTCTCGGCCTTCCTACAGGCTGATGCCCAGACTACCGGGAAAAAGAAATTTGTCAGGCCAGGGACAGAGGAGGCCAAAAAGGAAGAGGAGAAAGCAAATGCCCCTTCTAAGTGGGGATTTGGTATTAACCTGGGTAATATTGGCTTTGCGGGCAATGCGGTGAATATCGGATTAGACCCTAACGTGGCTTATAGGATCACCGATGCCTTTGCGGCCGGATTCATGCTAAAGATGAATTATTACAATGCCAAATACCAGACCACTTCAGGCAATCTTACATATACCGCTTTTGACTGGGGGCCGACCCTGTTTGCCAGAGTTAAGCCACTCCTGAAAATGGAAGATGCCACTCCATTTATGCAGGGGATTTTCTTCCAGGGCGAATATGAAAGATCCTATGTCTCCAGGGAGCAAATTGACGCTTTTGGGAATGTACAGATCAGTGACGATGGTAAGAAGATTCTGACGGAAGTCACCCTGGAACATTACCTATATGTCGGAGCTGGACTATCTAGTGGATATCCCTTTAGTTCCTTCATCTCATTCCATTACAATTTGCTCGATAAGCCGGAACTAAGTCGGTTACCTTTTACCTACAGGATTG
This sequence comes from Candidatus Opimibacter skivensis, assembly GCA_016721905.1. Lineage (GTDB taxonomy): Bacteria > Bacteroidota > Bacteroidia > Chitinophagales > Saprospiraceae > Opimibacter > Opimibacter skivensis. The sequence continues at coordinate 227,789 of JADKHH010000003.1, forward strand.
GGTTTACCTGGAATTATTGATCACAATTTATATCCCACCTGCACAAGTAGGTATCTTCCTGCCTGTGGGAAATAACCTTTTTGATGGTACACATCTCCTCCTTCTGATCCTACATAAGGGTCATCAGGTGTCGGGTCATAGCCCTCAGAGCTAAATCTGTATATCCATGCATTCGACTCATAGGATTCATTTAAAGCATTTTTAAGCAGCAGACCAACACTGAGTTCGTTACCTTTTTTCTGAAACCAACTCCAATGCACACCTGCATCGGTCACAAAATAGGGGTCCAGGGACGATGCATCTTTTGAGGTGTTGTCAGCATATTGCTTTCCAATATATCGTCCACCCAGGTTCACAGCTATTTCATGTTTATCATTGGATACAATAGTGTATTCCGCCACGGCATTTGCTAACAGGCCAGGGGAAAAGGCCAGGTCACTATTTTCATAATCCACGGTCTCTTGAATTCCGGTAAACCAGTTGTCAATATATTCCGTAAATGATTGAATTTTATTACTGCTCAACGTCGCCAGCGCTTCTAATTTAAGTTTGTCCATAGGATTGAATGAAACCGATGTTTCAAGGCCAATTCTATGGCTTCGATCCACATTGACTCGTGTATATGCGCCTACGTCATTAAGCCGGCCGGTAGGTACTAACTGATCTTTGTATTGCATTACATAGCCTACTGCTTCGAAGTTGACAGATTTCGTTTGATAGCGATATCCTATTTCACTATCCCACATCCTCTCCGGGTTTGGACGGCTGAGTGGAGTCGATTGAGTGTAATCATCGCGGTTTGGCTCTTTGTTTATCAGCCCGGTAAGCCCATAGATCGACCCGTGTTCTCCAAGGGAATAACTAAAACCAATCTTGGGGTTAAAAAACTTGAGATTGACTTCCTGGTCAACAGGATTGCCTTGCTCATCAGGTCCCTCGAAAGCATAGCGTATCCACCTTCCTTGCAGGTCAACTGTCAGATCAAACCGGTCTGTAATTTTATTATTGCTCCTTGCAAATATGTTCCAGTCTGTCTTGACAGCATCGTTGTCATAATATGGCTTCGGGTACTCATCCGGTGCCGTGGAAGCAGTCCAAATCACTTTCCCAAAATGTTGGCCCTGATATCTGTTCCAGCCTCCACCTGTTACAAAGTAACGTTCACCAGGAGTGCCAATATGAAGTGTTGAAATAAACCCATAGTAGTCATTGTCCAGCCACCGCTGGCGAACGAGATCAGAGGGTTCAGTAAAACCAGAAATGCCATAATCCGATAGAGTCTGATCAGCTTTGTATTGTTCGAAATAACCAGATCCGTGTGTGTAGTGCAATGCGGTATTCCACCGCGCAAATGGAGTGATGGCCTGGTCAAAATGAAACTGCGCGTGGCTTTGCCGATAGTCATCTACCTCATTATCATAAGGTTCACCAGGCTTTTCAGCACCAGCGGTGTTGAAAGTGCGTAGCTCAGGATCGTTGATATATTGTTCTGGCACACCGTTCCAGGCCTGATAGGTTAGTTCATCCCCAAGGGCGTACACGAATCTCAGATTGGTCTGATCATGATGATAACCTGCTGAACCGTATAAGGAATACAAGGTACTCGCTGCCCGGTCGATATATCCATCCGAGGCGATATAACTCGCCCTGCCATCAATCGTAAACCGGCCATTGATCAGACCTGATCCACCGGCCGCTGTAATCCGACGCGTATTGAAACTACCGCCACTTAACTTGATGGTACCGTAAGGCTCATAATTGAAGCCAAGTGTGTTTATATGGATGCCCCCACCGAGATCTCCGACACCTGGTTGACTCCAGCCAAGACCACGTTGAACCTGAATATTGGTGGTAGAACTTGCAAGGTCAGGAAGATCTACCCAAAACACATTATGTGATTCCGCATCGTTGACGGGTATTCCGTTGAGGGTTACATTGATTCGGGTTGGATCAGTACCCCTGATCCTAAGTCCTGAGTATCCAATTCCCTGGCCCGCATCTGATGTGGTTACCAATGAAGGAGTGCCTTCAAGAATATAAGGCATATCCTGGGCAAAGTCTCTTTTTTGGATATCGGCAGCGGAGATGTTTGCATGGGTGACGGGCTCCTTATCACCGGCCTTGCTGGCCACGACACTTATTTCATCTATTTTAATATTTCTCGGGATGTGCAGGGTGAGATCAATACTTCCTTTTAATTCTATTTTTTTTCGGCGAATACCGTAAGCTGTGATGAGGACGAGTTCGTATGAGCCTGGCTTCAGGTTTTCAAATCGGAACACACCCAGGTCGGTGGTGGTTTGTTGGGTGAAGTAATCTTTGCCCCTCAGTTCTGCAGTGGAATGGGCATACGGTTGTTCTGCATCATCCAGCCCACGGCCCAGGATATAATATTGGCCTGAAAGCACATAGGTGCTGCATAGCATGCCTAAGATGCATAGGTTTCTCATCCTACGTTGTAGATCCATATATCAGAAAACTTGGCAGTGAATATTTTCATTGTTCAACCTTTCCCTTTCCGGCATTACCCGGACAGGTTCGATGGGTTTGATCTCAGCCTGAAATGTAAGGCACCCCATGTGAAACGAAAGTGCTGCAAATGTACGCAGAATTTGGATTCCTGATCAATGGTGGCCCGTCGCTGACGTTTAGCTCCCTATATTTGCGCCTCTAATTGAATACAAACCAAAAGTGTACATATGAAATATAACCTCATTGTCGTAGGAAGTGGACCAGGAGGATACGTGGCGGCCATCAGGGCCAGTCAGTTAGGTCTGAAGACGGCTATCATCGAAAGGGAGTCACTTGGAGGCATATGCCTCAACTGGGGCTGCATACCGACTAAGGCACTCATCAAGAGTGCTGAAGTGTTTAATTATCTCGGCCATGCCAAGGACTATGGCATCACGGTCAAGGAGGCTTCTGCAGATCTCGCAGCAGTGGTAAAGCGATCCAGGGATGTGGCAGAAGGCATGAGCAAGGGAGTCCAGTTCCTGATGAAGAAGAATAAAATAGACGTGATCAATGGGACAGGGAAGCTGGCTCGCGGCAAGAAGGTAGAAGTGACAGATGATAAGGGTGCCGTGACCACTTATGAGGCAGATAATATAATTGTTGCGACAGGAGCGCGCGCCAAAGCTTTGCCAAATATTCCAATTGATGGCGAAAAAGTCATTGACTACCGCAAGGCTATGGTGCCCCAAAAACAACCTAAATCACTCGTTGTCATAGGCGCCGGTGCCATAGGTTGTGAGTTTGCTTATTTCTATCATGCCATGGGTACTAAAGTGACGGTCATTGAATTTCTTGAACAAGGTTTAGTCCCAAGGGAGGATCCTGAAGTTTCTAAGGAATTGAAGCGTCAGTTTACCAGAAGCGGAATCGATGTGATGGCAAATACGGCGGTAGAGAAGGTAGATATCTCCGGCAAGCAGATTAATGTGATCGCTAAAGACCGTAAGACAGGAAATGTTACCGAAATACAGTGTGATCTCGTTTTGTCAGCAGCGGGTGTTACCTCCAATATTGAGAATATTGGCCTCGAAACGCTTGGTATTAAGACAGAGAAAGACAAGGTCGTCGTCAATCAATGGTATGAAACAAACGTCGCAGGTGTATATGCGATAGGTGATATTACAGAAGGCCCGGCACTTGCGCATGTTGCCTCAGCAGAAGCGATCATTTGTGTGGAGAAAATAGCCGGTCATCATCCACAACCATTGGATTATGGAAATATTCCATCCTGCACTTATTGTCAACCAGAAGTAGCTTCAGTCGGTATGACGGAGGAGCAAGCCAAAGCTGCCGGGTTCGAACTTAAGATTGGAAAGTTTCCATTCTCAGCAAGTGGAAAAGCCAAGGCAGCAGGTCACCCTGAAGGGTTTGTCAAGCTGATCGTCGATGCCAAATATGGAGAAATTCTGGGTGCGCATATGATCGGCCACGGGGTTACAGATATGATTGCCGAAATCGTGCTCGCACGGAGACTGGAAGCAACTGGAATGGATCTCGTCAAGACTGTTCACCCGCATCCAACGATGAGTGAAGCTGTCATGGAGGCAGCAGCAGCAGCATATGGCGAAGTTATCCATCTTTAATTCTCACAAAACCGTTTATCTCCTTTACACATGAGTAAAAATACCCGGCCACTTATTTTAGTCACCAATGATGATGGCATGTTTGCGCCCGGGATTAAAAGGCTCGTGGAGATTGCCCGTCATATGGGGGAGGTCATCGTGGTTGCCCCTAACTCACCTCAATCTGCAAAAGGTCATGCAGTGACACTTGCAGATCCTATCCGGCTCAACCAGGTCGATGTCTTCAATGGCATTGAAGCATATGAATGTTCAGGTACACCGGTGGATTGTGTTAAGCTGGCAAAGAACATCCTTCTTAAAAACAGGAAGATTGATCTCTGCGTGTCTGGTATCAATCATGGATCTAATGCATCGATCAATATCATCTATTCAGGTACTATGTCAGCTGCCATGGAAGCGTCTATTGAAGGCATTCATTCGATTGGTTTCAGTCTTGAGGATTATGCCATGGATGCTAATTTTGATCCTGGCACACCCTGGATCAGACTGATCATAGAGCATGTGTTGAGTAATGGTCTTGCAGATTCAAAACTCTTGAATGTCAATATCCCACATTCAAGTCTCGGGCCCATCAGGGGTATGAAAATATGCCGTCAGGCAGAAGGCCGGTGGGAAGAAGAATTTGTAGAAGGGGTAGATCCCCGTGGTCAAAAATTCTATTGGCTGACAGGCAATTTTGCAACCAATGATACGGTTGAAGGAACAGATATCAGCGCGTTGCGGGAAGGGTTTATTTCGATAGTACCATCATCGCATGACCTCACACATCACAGGGCTATTCCAGCTTTGAAATCGCTGGAATCCATAAAGCATATTGTATGATACCGGCACTTAAGAAAGATTCTGTATGGATAGGGTTAATGTTTGGCCTGATCCTTCCGATCGTGGTGTATCTGTTATTGCTGTTGATCTATCAATTAATGGATACAATGGGTTTGTTCAGTGATGTCGGTTTTGCCGAAGATTTCCGCACCCGGACATTGGCATTGATTGCCATTTGTTCGAACCTCATTTTTATGCAGACATTTCGAAAGTTAAACCATCACCACGAAACGACACGGGGTATTTTGATCGCCAGCATGATCCTGGTGGGCATATGGTTCTGGAAGTTCGGTTTTAAAATGTTGCAGTTTTGAAATACTTTGTCCTGGCAGGCGAAGCCAGTGGTGATAAGCAGGCAGCACTGTTATGTGAAGCAATCTTTCGACATGATCAGCATGCCGAGATGACAGGATGGGGTGGGGAAGCGATGACAGCCCAAGGTGTTCGTGTGACAAGACATTACAGGGAGCTAGCCTACATGGGCTTTGTTGAAGTGATTAAACATCTTCCGGCTATTTTTAGAAATTTTAAAAAATGTAAGCAAGAGATTCTTGAACTTGCTCCTGATGCCTTGATCCTTGTAGATTATCCAGGGTTCAATCTGCGTATGGCCCGTTGGGCACATAAAGAAAAGATTCCGGTATACTATTATATCTCTCCCCAGCTTTGGGCATGGCACACCTCACGTGTGCATGGCATTAAAAAAGCTGTCAGGAAGATGTACGTCATTCTCCCTTTTGAAAAGGAGTTTTACAAGGAGTATGGTATGGACGTGATGTACATCGGTCATCCACTTGCCGTAGAGATAAAACGGGAAAGTAATTTTCAGTACGCGCCTGTCAGAGGAAATATTGCTTTGCTGCCCGGCAGCCGGAAGCATGAAGTGGATCGTATCCTTCCTGAAATGGCAGAGCTTACGAGACGGATGCCTGAATATCATTTTACCATTGCTGCTGTGCCGCATCTGCCCACCACCTTGTATGATCAATGGTTGTCAGGCTTGCCAAACGTCGAGCGTGTAGTTGGTGATATGAAGAAGGTACTTAGCGAGAGTGAAGCAGCTATCGTCACCAGCGGGACAGCAACACTTGAGACTGGTCTGCTTGGTGTGCCACAGATGGTGGTGTACAAAGGCAGTCCACTCTCTTACCAAATTGCCCGACGGCTGATAAAAGTAAAATTCATTTCTCTCGTCAATCTCATCATGGGAAGGCTGGTTGTGCCTGAACTGATTCAAACAGAATGTACAGCTGCGAAAATGGCGGAGCAACTTTCACAGATACTGGAGCCTTCATCATCGCTTGCTATGCGTGATGCCTACCTGAAGTTGACTGACCTGCTGACCTCAGGTGGAGGAGCAGAGGCTGCTGCGATTGATATTATTTCCGATCTTGGCCAAAGGAATATTTAAGTATGGCATGGAATAAAAAGAACGAACGAATAGAGGAATTTAAGGCATGTGCCAATGCCTTATCATGGTCCTTTGTGCCCGCAGATGAATTTGGCATGATCAAGTGGCTCCTTGATTTCAAGCTCTTCAAATCCGGTTCGCATCACAAGATCACATCCCTCATCATTAAGGAGAATGATGATCTTGAGTTTACCTGCATGTTTGATTATGCCTACACAATCTCTACCGGCAAATCAAGTGTTACGTACAAGCAAACAGTATATTTTAGATATTCGAAATCACTGGCGCTGCCTCATTTCGTAATGGTGCCGGAAAAGTGGTATCACCGGATCGGCACCTATTTCGGGATGCAGGATATTGACTTTATCGAGTATCCTGAGTTTAGCCAAAACTATTTGCTGCGTGGCGCTGACGAAGATTATATTCGATATCATTTCAACCATCCGGAAATGATACGTTTTTTTGACCAGCAAGGTTTTTACAGCCTGGAAGGCGTCAACTACCTGATGATCCTATACGTAAATAATGTGGTGTTACCTACTGAGCAGGCACTACAACTTGTCAAAATAGGAGACCGCCTGCATGATTTTTTTGCAGTCAAAACACCAGCCTTGACATTACCATTAGATTTGAATCAGGCACCTGAGCTTTAGGCTAACCCCATCTTCTTTTTAACAGAATCCGGAATGGTCCCTTCTATAATTTCCTTCACTTCCTCCAGGGTAAGCAATGCAGCTACCTCGGCAGACAATCTTTCTCCATCTACTTTCGGAATATTGATCGCCTTCTTGCCTTTGCGGATGAAAGGTCCCCATCGCCCATTTTCAAGGGTGATCTTTTCTTTATCCCATTGCTGGATATAACGGTTTGCTTCTTTCTCCAGTTTAGCAGCGAGTAGTTCAAAGACCTGGCTTTCCGTCAGATGGTCAGGATCATATTTTTTAGGGATGTTCACAAATGTACCTTCCCACTTGACGAAAGGTCCGAAACGGCCTTTGCCTTTAGTAACTGGTAGACCCTTGTACATAGCGATCGGACGATCTTCATGCGATTTAGCCTCGATGATTTCCTGAGCTCGCTCATCGGTGATTTCGAGTGGATCTTCACCTTTAGGTATCGAGATGAACTGATCACCGTGTTTTACATATGGTCCGAAGCGTCCGACCCCGATCAGTACTTCTTTGTCTTTATAAGGAGCCAATGTTTTCGGAAGTTTGAAGAGTTCCATGGCTTCTTCGAGCGTGATGGTTTCGATTGATTGCCCTGGACGGAGATTGGCGAAGCGTGGTTTTTCATCTTCGCCCATTTCTTCTCTGGTGCCTATCTGCACGACAGGTCCGAAACGTGTCATCTGTGTCAGGATCGTCTGACCGGAACCTGCGTCAACACCAAGATCCCTTCGACCGCGTACACGGCCTGCTGCTTCAAGCGTTTCTTCTACTGTCTGATGAAACGGACCATAGAAGTCCGCGATCATTTTATTCCACACCAGGTTGCCCTCAGCGATGATGTCAAATTGTTTTTCGATGTCAGCGGTGAAGTTATAGTCCATCACTTTGCCAAAGTTTTCAAAAAGAAAATCAGTGACCAGCAATCCCATATCCGTAGGAACCAACCTGTTGGAAATAGCACCTGTGATTTCGGTTTTGGCTACTTCCTTAACTTCTTTTCCTGAAAGCGTGATGACCGCATATGCTCTTTCAACACCTGGCCTGTTTTCACGGATCACATAGCCGCGATCCTCTTCCATGATTTTACTGATGGTTGGCGCATAGGTAGATGGTCGGCCTATGCCAAGCTCTTCCAGTTTTTTGACAAGCCCGGCTTCTGTGTATCGTGCGGGTGGTTTTGTATAGCGCTCTGTGCCTGTCATCTCATTGAGATCAAGAGGTTGTCCTTCCTTCAATGGAGGGAGTATGGCTGAACCTTCTTCTTCAGGTTCATCATCGAGATTTTCGATATAGAGTTTGAGGAAGCCATCAAATTTGATAACCTCTCCTTTAGCCATTAGAAATTCTCCCGGATGTGCGGAAACAGATATACTTACTTGGGTTCGCTCCAGTTTAGCATCAGCCATTTGGGAGGCTACTGCACGTTTCCAGATCAGGTCATAGAGCCTTTCCATATCACGGTCACCATCAGGAATGGTGGGGTTTTCTGGATAAGAAGGCCTGATTGCTTCGTGAGCTTCCTGCGCGTTAGCTGATTTGGAAGCATACTGTCTTGGCTGCGCATATTTATCACCAAACTCTTTAGTGATCTGTGCCAGGATAGCTTGCTGTGCTGTTTCACTCAGGCTCGTACTATCCGTACGCATATAGCTGATGTAACCAGATTCGTATAGTTTCTGCGCAGCAGACATAGTCCGCTTTACATTGAAGCCTAATTTACGACTGGCTTCCTGTTGCAGTGTAGAAGTAGTGAAGGGTGGGGCAGGTTTACGGGTAGCTGGTTTGACATCAATATTGTCAACCTTAAACTTAGCACCAACACAAGCTTCGATCCATTTACGTGCCGAAGGTTTGGTGTCAATTTTTTCCGGAAGTTCAGCTTTAAGATCATATATCTTGCCGGTATCATCTTTGACTTTGAAGAGCGCCTGTATTTTAAAAAACGCCTCTGCTGTAAACGCATTGATCTCCCGTTCACGATCCGCCACCAGGCGCACGGCGACTGATTGTACCCGGCCTGCAGAAAGTTTTCCCTTGATTTTACGCCAGAGGGTTTCAGATAATTCAAAACCAACCAGTCGGTCGAGAACACGTCTTGCTTGTTGCGCATTGACCAGATTGATATCTACTGTGCGTGGTTCCTTGATAGCACGTTGAATAGCCGGCTTGGTGATCTCCCTGAAAACAATCCGCTTGGTGTGGGCAGGATCTAAGCCCAGCACTTCACACAGGTGCCATGAGATAGCTTCTCCTTCGCGGTCTTCGTCCGTCGCGAGCCAGACCACCTCTGCTGCCTTGGCGGCTTCTTTCAGATCCTTTACGGTTTTCTTTTTTTCGGGGGAGATGATATACTTCGGGACAAACCCATTAGCGATATCAATAGCGCCATTTCCCTTCTCCAGGTCACGGATGTGTCCGTAGCTGGATTTGACTTTGAAGTCCTTGCCCAGAAATTTTTCGATAGTCTTGGCTTTTGCCGGGGACTCAACGATCAATAGGTTTTTTGCCATAAATAGGTGTTAGGTGAAGTTCAATGCCTCACAGTATAAGGCCGCAAAAGTAAAAAGATTTGGGTTTTCAGGTTTTTTCTATGGTTTGGGGTATTATTGGTTTAGAGCTGGGAAGTCAGCATTTGACAGTAAAACCAACAATAAATCTTCATTTTATTTGCTTTCAAAAGGTGAGTGTCAAGGCTATCCGGCGGTGCGGTTAACAACCCTGCCGGCTATTTAGTTTCAAAAGTTTTTCATCTGCTCCTGTTTGCATCGCGGCTAAAAGCTTGAAAATGAATCATAAAAGCAGTACTTTCAGTCTTTAAGCCCCAAAACAAACCTATGACTGACGATACTAAAGGTCAGACAGCACCTGTCAATTTGAAAAGCAGATTTGATTTAATGCCTTAACCTTTAACCATTTGAGCATTCCAGGTCCACCTGTTAATCACAGAAAAGCCTGGAAACAATACGTCTTTATGATTCAAACAGGTTATCGTATTCACTCTTGCCTGATTCAGGCCTAAGCTGGGCTTCCTTCCGGGGTGCATTGATATCAAGTTTTTCTTCCTTGGTACCTCCCATCAGCATCAGGGTACTGTTTTTCTCCCATTCTTCAAGCATCTGCATACCCTGGTCTTCAAATACCCCATTCTGCAGATCTACTGAATCCATGAAGCTGCTGGACATTTCCATAAAGCGCTCCATTTCACCAACCTTCATCGCAACATCATCTGCGATGACTTCCAATGCCTGATCAAACATGGCACGTTTGTCTGCATTTCCAGAAATGATACTCATAGCAGATTTCATCGCGCTATGACTTGCGCGGATAGCTTTGCGTTCTTCTTCCTTCAGCTTTACCTGGTCCTTGGTGTCTTCAAGCAGAATTTCAGAATTCGAATACATTTTTGTCAGTACCCTGTACAGGATGTTCATCTTGTTTTCGAGTACCGCATATTTTTCATTGGATTCTTTCAGGCGTGCGGCTTTGCGGCTGGAGAGCAGCATTTGTTTTTCAACACCCTGTTCTCTTGCTTTCTGCGCGAGCTTCATGTTGTAATCGATCTCTTTTGCATTTTCTTCCTGGATCGTCTTCAGCTTACGGATTTGTCCACGCAACAGTCCGATTTGTTCACCCATTTTCTTGAGGTTGTCCTGCAGGTCTTCGACATAGTTTTTAAGGATGCCGATCGGGTCGATAGTGATAAACCAGCTAGTGACATTGCGCATCACGCTCTTGTACATGTAGCTGATCAGGGTTCTCATCTTTGGATCCAACACCATATAGATGATCGCTCCAAGGACGAGTAAGGTTACCACCAGACCCAGCAAGGACGATGCAAAGGCAACAATCTGTGGCAGATATTTTACCAGTACAAACCCCAGTCCGGCAAGTATAGCCAGCATGAAGAAGAGTCCTGTTTTTCCCTCAGGTCTGCCCCAAAAGCCTTTGGGTTTTGAAAGGTTACCACTGAAATCTTGAGCGGGAGTAGTCATAATTCGTCTTTTATAGGTTTTGTTGAATCGCAGTCATGTCCTGCTCGATGGCTGATACAAACTGCTGGTATGTGTTTTCAAATTTAAGCTTAGTCTGATCGATGGATGCCTTAGCTTCAGCAACTTCTTCGTCTGAACGCGCTATCTTATCCTGAAACTCCAGGATTTGTTTTTCAAGTTTTGCAATCTGACGGCGGTGATCTTCGATCTCCTGTTGCAGCTTGACCAACTCTTCTTTCTTTGTCGCGATGCGTTGCTGAACCTGGTTGTTCAGGGCCTGGTCAAATTGTTTTTTCTCTTCACCCAGGATGGTCAGGTAATGCCGTGCAGACTGGATGAGCGAGTCTTTGGTGACGCCCATCGTAGAAGCTGTCGCAAAGGCAGATTTGAACGAAGTAGAGGTATCCAGTTTCAATCCCGCGAGTTGTTCAATAGACTGCTTGAATTTGAGATAATCAAATCCGGGTTGCGTCTGCTTGATCATGGCGTTTTCCAGAAAATCAACGCTCTTTTGATCTGCTGAACTTCCTAGTCCTAATAATTGTGAAATCTTCATACAAGCTGTCAGAATATGGTATCAAATATAGAGTAACCGAAGTATTGATGGCAAAATAAATACATCCGGCCGGCCTTCGCCCTTTTTTAGACGTATTGAGGTTAAAATAAATGTTATCGTTGGGATATCAAAGGTGTATGGATACATCTTTGGAATAAGGATACCTCATCAGGTAATCCAGCGCTATTTCAAAAGGCAGGTTCTCGTACACGATTTTATAGAGGGTCTCAATGATCGGAAGCCTGGTTTTTTCAGTTTTAGCCAGCATATAAGCTATCTTGAGAGTACGCACCCCTTCCGCAAGTTCTTCTGAGGAAGCCAGGACCTCAAGCAATTTTTTACCCTGGCCCAGTTGAAAGCCAAAGTTGAAGTTCCTGCTGCTCGAACTCGTAGCGGTGGCTATCAGATCGCCGATACCTGCAGTGCCCAGGAAAGCTGATTTGTCAGCGCCAAGTAATCCGCCGAAGTAAGCTATTTCATGCAAACCCCTTGTGATGAAGAGCCCTTGTACATTCTTGCCCAGGCCCTTGCCACGAAGATATCCGGATCCAACTGCGATGATATTTTTAAAAGCACCGGCAAGCTCAGCCCCTAGAATGTCGGATGATCCAAACACAAAAATCCTCTTGCTCGACAAGAGTTCTATACCAATCTTGACCACTTCGTCATATTCACTGGCGATCACGGTGGCGGTTGGCTGGCCTTCCAGTATTTCTTTGCTCAGGTTCGGACCTGAAAGGCATCCTACACGTAGTACGTTACTCTCCTGCGTGATGACACGTGACATGGTGCAGACATCATCACGTGTGAGCTTGCCACTGAATGCCATGACATCTGTGACCTTGACAGTATCCAGTCCTTTGGTGCCGTGAATCAGAATATGTCTCGGAGATAACAGAGGGCCGAGGGTCCGCATCATGTTTCTGAAGTCATCAGATGGTACCACCGGAAATATAACTTCACACCTTTCAGCCAACTCCGTACTCGAAGAGATTGCAGTCACACGCGGAGCAAGAGGCACACCAAGGAGTGACCGCGTTTCATTTATTTTCCTGACCACTTCAGGGTCCCTGGCGTAGAGCAGGACATCATTGTTGACGGCTAATAACTGCGCCACGGTAAGGCCAAAGCTTCCGGCGCCTACAACCCCTACAGGGGTCTGCTGATGAGTGTGGCCTTTAGTCATCTTCTATGCCGTTTAGCCTGTTGTGTAGCCTATTTGTTCTTTTTCTTTGGCTGGCTTATCTGAGGTTGGTTCTTTTTGGCGTCTGCCAACGCCTGTTGTTGTTTCATCGCCTGTTCCAGTCGTGCCTGGAATCCTCCTTCTTTCTTGGGCTTTTCTTTATTCTTGTTGAGACCCTCCATGATCTTGGCTTCATCAAAGAGAAATTTCTTTGCCCCCAATGTTTGCCCAATGTTGAGGAGATTGGAATACAATAGATATAACGTAAGTCCGGATGCGTAGCTATTGAAGAAGACCAGGAACATCACCGGCATGAAGTACTGCATGTATTTCAGCGCAGGGTTCATGTTGGCCATATCCATGTTTTGCATGTTGTAGTATGTATACGCTACAGTACTCGCAGCCCATAGCAACGTCAGCATACTCACGTGTCCGCCAAAGAACGGAATGTCAAATGGCAGGTTGAAGAAAACATCATAAGAGGATAAGTCCGTCGCCCATAGAAAGGACGCCTGTCGGAATTCGATAGAGGCCGGAAAGAAGCGATAGAGCGCAAACCAAACAGGCATCTGCAATAATACCGGAAAGCAACCACCTAATGGATTGACTCCATATTCACGGTATACTTTCATAGTCTCCATCTGCTGCTTCTGCATGTCATCTTTATACTTCTCACGCAGGCCTGCGAGTGATGGTTTTAGTGCAGACATCTTGGCCTGGCTCTGCAGCATTTTATATGACAGCGGGAACAAAGCAAACTTGACAAGGAAAGTGAGTAGCAGAATGACAAGACCTTTACTTCCGATAAACCCGATCAGGAAATTAAATGTAGGGCGGATCACCCATCGATTGATCGATCCGAAGATGCTCCGACCAAAAGGAATAATGTCTTCCAGCGCAACATGATAATGTCTCAGGTTTTCAAAATCATTTGGACCAATGTACATGGTCATTTGATTTGCAGTGCCATCCCTTTTCAATGGGATACCGACCACAGCTGAAGTCTTTTTAAGATTCTCATCCGTCACTTCAGGACTCTTGGTCTCAAACACTCCGCCTGTAAAGGATTCATCCGCAATCAGTGTGCTGTTGAAAAACTGATTGGAGTGGGAGAACCACTTAATAGGCTGCGCGGAAAGATCCTCCTGAGCATCAGAGCGACAATTACAATAATCAACAGATTCCGTATTCTCTTTGTAATAGACGGTGGACATCGACTTTTCAAAAACGCTGTTCTTCTCAATCTTATCCAACTGATTGACCCAGGTCAGCTTTGCATCCTTGGCGGTTGAGCTCAGGAAACCAGCAGCATTTTGAACACTGAGATTGTATTTGACTTCGTATGGCTTGTCAGTCAGTGTATACTCTTGTACGATTTGCTCACCTTGAAGCCCTACAGCCCTGAGGGTAATCTTATTGCCTTCAACTGTGGGTTGGAAATTGAGATCTGCGGTATGGATTTCACCCGTCTGTGATGGAATGGCTATGTCCCAGACATTGTTAGGGTCTTCCAGCAGGTGGAGTGCGACTTTGTATTCCTTCTTTTTATCATCCACCAGCACTTTCTTGTAATCCTTCAGCTCGACATTGGAGATCTTACCGCCCTTAGTATCAAAATCAACGATAAAATATTGATTTTCAAGCTTTATGGTTTGATTTGCACCAGTGGTAGCGGTAGCAAAGGAGCCGTATTTATTAGCGAGGGTTGCAGAGTCCACGGGCTGGAGGGCTTGTTCAGTTTCGACAGCCTTTTGGACTACAGAATCCTTGAGTATTTCGACCCGGTTGAGGCTGTCCTGCCTTTGTTTCATGGCTTCTACCTCCTCCTTGGAGGGGGAATTGACAAAAGTCCAAACTAATAGAAGCCCGAAAATGAGAACAAAGCCTATGATATGATTACGCTCCATGTGTTGCTTTACCTGAATAAAAAGAATGCGCAAAGGTATATGGTATTCCTAAAGCACCAAATACCTTTCTACGAGCGATCGTCAGTCGCTTGATAGACTAATAGTCTTCACCTACGAGGATGAGGACCGGGACCGTGGTGTGGAATTTGTCGGCAGGTGTCCTTGTCGGGCCCAGCGTTTTTTCAAGAAAGCCTCTTTTACGGCGGATAACACACACAAGATCAGTATGATACTGGCTCATGTATTCATGGATGCTTTCATTGAAATTGTCATTGCCGTATCGGGTCACATCGTTGATCAACTGGAGAATACTGATAGTTTTGGTCCGGGGCAGGGGGTTGATCTTCCCCGAGATGCAACATCTGCACATGAGGGTTAAATATGCTCTTAATATCCAGGATAGGGTCAAGGGTGCGCTGGTCACGTACAAATGGATTCTTGACGGCAAAGACAACCCTGTTGATACCGTTAAACTTGAATCTGGGCGGGACTACCAGGACCGGGATATTGGTTGTTTTAACGATGGCTCCTGATGTAGAACCGAGGAAGGTTTCCAGGTTTTCACCGGCTCCCTGACAGCCCATGATGACCAGATCTGCATGGGTGACCTCGACTAATCTCCGCAGACTGTCAACAACATCTCCCTGGATAATCTTAGAATCGATTTTTTGCTCCGGGTGCTTAAGCCGTATTTTCGTGAGCCGTTTCTGGATCCATTTTTCAGCATCCTTTTCTGTATAGCCTTTTTTAGTAGTATAGATTACGGCCTTGAGTAACAGGCTATAACAATGGACGACGGTGATTTCTGCATTGGCTGCACGGGCTACGTGCACAGCATATCGTAATGCCTCTTTAGAATTTTTCGAGAGGTCAACCGGGACGATAATGTGTTTCATATCAGTAAATAGTCGGTAAAACTAATCATTCCCGCGTCACACATCGCCTATTCGGGAACCGGCCGGAATGACCACTGACTTTTTAAGGACGATGATACCATCAACTACCGAGTAGGTTTCAGTCTCCATATCCTGAAGATGCGTTCCTCCTCTGACGACTACATTATTGCCGATTCTGCAATTGATGTCCAGGATGGCATTTTCGATATGGCAATTCTCGCCGATACCCATCGGGATGATTTTTTGCGATAGCACATCATCGTAGTTTTCGTACATATCCATCCCCATCATCACTACGCGTCTTACCACAGAACCTTTGCCGATTCTGGACCGGATACCGATGACCGATTGGGTGATTTCCTGCGCATTGATGATACAACCATCACCGATCAATACATGCGTACAACTGGTGCCCAGAAGTTTCGAAGGAGATAACATCCGTGATCTGGTAAACACAGGATTGTGCGCATCATATAGATTAAACCTTGGCAAAGGCATCGCCAGTTCAAGATTCGCTTCAAAGAAAGAGCGGATCGTACCGATGTCTTCCCAGTAGCCTTCGTAAGCGTAGCTATGCACTTTGTAAAACTTGTTGATCGCAAAAGGAATGATGCCTTTTCCAAAATCAACTTCACTCGGATTAAGTGCAAAGAGTTGTTTGAGCGTCTCTTTCTTAAACAGGTAGATGCCCATCGAAGCAAGAAAGTGTTTCTTCTCTGTTGCATATCGCTCCGGCACATCTGATGTCCAGTCATTCAGTACATCTGCCGAAGGCTTTTCTGTAAATTTTTCTATTTCATTCTCCTGATTGACCTTCATGATCCCGAAGCCTGTAGCATCTTCCGCTACAACAGGAATGGTCGCGATGGTTAGTTCTGATTCTTTTTCCAGATGTTGTTGCATAAATGCAGCAAGGTCCATCTGATAGAGCTGGTCACCGGAGAGAATGAGTACGTAATTGTAATCATACTCATCCAATCGTGTCATAACCTGACGGACTGCATCGGCTGTGCCTTGAAACCAGTCTTTGTTGGTCGGTGTCTGCTCAGCGGCGAGAATATCTACAAAGCCCTGGCCGAAGGCATCAAAGTGATAGCAGTTTTTGATGTGCCGGTTGAGGGATGCTGAATTGAATTGGGTCAGCACAAATATCCTGTTGTATCCCGAATTGAGGCAATTCGAAATTGGTATATCGATGAGCCTGTATTTACCTGCCAGCGGTACAGCAGGCTTTGACCTTCGGGCCGTGAGCGGATAAAGACGTGAGCCGGCGCCACCGCCAAGGATTACACAGAGAACTTCCCGGTTTAGATTACGCATATAGTTATGCTGGTATTATTTCGTGAAATATATCAAGATATCTCGATGCGGAGTGCTCCCATGAAAGATCTTTATGCATTATTTTTTCTCTGACCTTTGAGTGCAACTCAGGCATGGAGTATAAGCGGCTTCCACTTTCAATTCCCCACATCCCCTGGTAGTCTTCCAGCTCCCTGAACAGGAAGCCATCACCTTCAATGCCGTCGAAGGGTTCGATCGTATCCAATAGTCCGCCTGTAGCACGCGCGATCGGCACGGTGCCATACCGCATAGCATACATCTGGTTGAGACCACAAGGTTCAGTGCGGGAAGGCATCCAAAGAAAATCTGCTGCAGCATAAAGTCTGTGGGCAACACCTTCATTGTACATGATGAGTGATCGCACATGAGGTCCGAAGTTGCGTTCGAGCATCCGGCATTGATCTTCGATCTGGCCGTCACCGGTGCCTAGGATGATGAAGCAGGCATCCCTTCGGTAGATCATGTATTTGTAAATGAGTCCGGCCAGGAAATCGATGCCCTTGTCATTGACCATCCGACCTATAAAAATGTGAAGTGGCAGGTCGGTCGGCATATTGAGCTCAGTGAGCAAGCTGACCTTGTTATCCTTTTTCCACTTGTCAATATTCTTCTTGAGTTTGATCTTGAGATAAGGATCACTCGCTGGATTCCAGTAATCATAATCGATACCATTGACCACACCTCTGCATTTATGCCATTCGGTCCGGAGCAGGGACTGCAATCCAAAACCATACGTTTCCATGAGTTCGCGCAGGTAGTTTTGCGATACAGTGGTCACGCGCCATGCGCATTTTATCCCGCAGGCCAGTGAGTTGATGACGTGGCCCCAATCCAGCAATCCGGAGCGGTCCCTTGAAAAATCAGGGAGTAGGTGCTGTCGATCCCATCCAAACATGCCCTGGTAGGCGGCGTTGTGAATGGTGAGTACGGTCGGTGTCATACCCAGCCTCCAGAATTCAGGGCACTGGGTCATCATAAAGGGCATCAGAGCGGTATGATGGTCATGGCAATGCATGACATCCGGTAAGACTTCCCATTGATGGACCCACTGGAGGACAGCGCGCTGGAAGGCTATATTACGTTCCACTTCGTCCCGGTAGAAGGGGTGGTCATTGTCACCATAGACACCGGGGCGGTCAAATTTGCCGGGAATATCTGCTACATAGAGGTCATATCCGAGTTCTTCATTGAGGATATGGCAGATCCGGTATTCGATATGTGTTCCTCCCATGTAGAAGGCTCCTCTGTGTGCTTCCCTGTATTCCTGCTGGGTGAGCCATGCATTGTGGTAGCCGGGGATGATCACGGCGACGCGGGCATGACCAGATTTATTGAGATAGCGGGGCAGGGATCCTACGACATCTGCCAGTCCACCCACCTTGGCGGCTGGGTAGCATTCCGCACTGACCATGAGGATATGGGGAGTTGGAGCTGTTTTCTCTTCAATTGGTTGGGTTGAGTCCTTCGTTTTCATCGTTTATGATCTACAGGCACAATATACGTTGCGGGAGAGAAAGATGGAAATCGTCAGTGCCGTTATGGGCTATTGCTCCTGCGACCACCTTCATACCCATCGAAATTCAAATGGAGAATCTACATTGGAAATCTCCAATTGCCCTTGCTGTTGCAGGAGTTTGCTCTTGCGACCACCTGTATACCCATCGAAATTCCTATGAAGAATCCACGTTGGAATTTTCAAATTGCCCCGGCTTTCAAGCCGGGGTAGAAGGCAGCAATATTATTTTGCTTTAGCCGCCAGCAAAATCCCTGATGTGGCTAAAGCGAAATTCCTTTAATTGCTACTCCCCCGGCTAAAGCCGAGGGCAATTAAGTACTATATCACGATGTCTACGATTCGTATTTCGGCGAAATACATATCGTAGATATACGATCTAACTTTCCAACCCCTTGAAGCTTAAGACCCTTTTAACCACTTAGTATTCAGGTTTACAATCCTCCAAATTTTTCTCGCGCAGAGACGCAGAGGCGCAGTTTATCTCCCCCTTGTGCCTCTTCAGCCTGTCTTTACCTTAGCCTTAGCCTCAGCCTTAGCCTTTTTAGTGGGGTTAAAACCCCACTTTACAATATCGGTCGTGCCTATGGCACTTGGATCGATGATGTGCAATCATCGATCTTTTAAATACCTATGATGATTTATGCATTGAGCCTCTTTAGCCCCTTGTGCCTCTTCAGCCTACCTTAGCCCTCCGCCTTCATCCTCCGCCTTTTTCCCTACCTTTGCCCCCGAAATCATGACCAGTAAAGGCAGAATATTAGTAGCAATGAGCGGTGGAATAGACTCCACCGTCACCGCCATGATCCTCCAGGAACAAGGGTATGAAATCGTGGGTATCACGATGAAAACCTGGGATTATGCCACAAGCGGAGGAGATCGGAAGGAAACCGGCTGCTGCAGTCTGGACAGCATCAACGATGCGCGCCAGGTCGCTGTTGAAAAAGGATTCCACCATTTTATCGTCGATATCCGAGAAGAATTTGGGGATTACGTCATCGACAATTTCGTTGACGAATACCTCGCCGGCCGCACACCAAATCCATGTGTTCTCTGCAATACGCACATCAAATGGGAAGCCCTCATCAAGCGCGCTGATGCCTTGGGTTGTGATTACATAGCCACCGGACATTACGCACGGATAGGGGAGCAGGACGGCCGTTATTTTATCCAACGCGCTGTGGACCTCAATAAAGATCAATCTTATGTCCTCTGGGGACTGAGTCAGGAATGCCTCAAGCGAAGCATGTTCCCACTGGGCGGAATGACTAAACCTGAAGTGAGGCAACTAGCGGCTGATTACGGCTATATCGAATTATCCCAAAAGCCGGAGAGCTTTGAGATATGTTTTGTGCCTGACAATGATTACAGGGGATTCCTCAAGAGACGTTTACCGGACCTCGCTGACAAAGTCGATGGCGGCACTTATGTCAATACAGAAGGCAAAGTCATCGGCACGCATCACGGATACCCATTCTACACTGTAGGTCAACGTAAGGGTCTTGGAAAGGCATTCCTTGAGCCGATGTATGTTTCAGAGATCATTCCGGAGACCAATACGATTGTGCTCGGAAGAGAAGATGATCTCATCCGCAATCGTATGATGGTCGGAGGTGTCAATCTGATGAAGTACGACAAACTCCCTGCAGGAATAGAATCGCTGACAAAGATCAGATATAAGGACACCGGTGTCATGAGTGAATTAAAACAATTGCCTGATGGCCGGATCGAAGTTTCTTTTCTGGCGAATGTCAAAGGGGTCGCGCCAGGTCAATCAGCCGTATTCTATGAAGGTGAAGATGTGATCGGCGGCGGTATCATTCAAGGCAGTTCAAAAAATTAATATCATGATGGGCAGATATTTCTTCCTGATGTGTCTGATGATCGCCATACTCTCATGTGACAATGATGCAGTCAACATGAAAGGTGTTGATGCCAGTAAAGAATATTTTCCGTTGTATGTTGGCCGCTATATCGAGTATCAGGTTGATTCAATTGTATTCGATGATGCACCTGGTGGAAATACAAAAGACACTGCCACTTTCCAATTAAGAGAAGAAGTAAAATCAATTCAGGTTTCAGGATCAGGTGATACCATCTATACTATCCATCGCCTTAGACGTAATGATCAATCTCAACTATGGTTGTTGAAAGATGTATGGACATCCTACTTCGATGAGCATAATGCATTGCGCAATGAGGAAAACCTGATCTTCAGGAAAATGACACATCCTGTCTATGAAGGATTACGATGGATAGCCACCGCATACATCAATCCGCAAACAACTGTTCGGATAGGCACTGAAAATCTCGAGCCATACGAATACTGGGAATCACGAGTACTCACCGTAGACGATACCGCAAAGGTTGGTGCTTTCACTTTTGCTGACGGTGAAATCATGAAAATCATCCAGACAGATAGTGATGATGATCTGATGAAGCGCTATGTGCATGAAACGTATGCGAGAGGCATTGGACTAGTAGCGAGAAGAGACTCAATACTCGATAGCAGGTGTATAGATCTCGGTGATTTCGGACCATGTATTGACAAAGCATGGGTAGATCATGCCAGTAAAGGGTATATTCTTTCACAGGTGATGATTGGTCACAATTGAGTACCTCCACATTTCCACCTGTCAAGGAATTCTTCCTCCTCGGCAAAACGCTTAAGTCACATGGCACTGGTGGACATCTGCGTTTGCTGGTAGAGGACAGATTCAGAAGTTATATCAAACCAGGTGCTTTTGTGTTTCTTGATCTTGATGGATCACGGGTTCCCTTTATGGTGCAGGCGGTTGAGGATGGACAACACTTCGTCATGTTGCTCGCTGATATCAAGGGTAAGCAAGAATCAGATACACTAACAGGAAAAGAAATCTGGTTGCCTCTTGAACAAGTGAAACCACGCCATCAGAAGTCACCCCGCAATATCAATGAGAAGTGGGATGACTATCGCATCCATGATCAGAAATCAGGTTTGTTCTACGCAATCCTTCGCACCGAAGAATATCCGCAGCAATTAATGGCAGTCGTTGACATCGAAGGTCGTGACATCCTCATCCCTCTTAGTGATCAATTAATCACTGAAATCGACAAGGATCAAAAGATCATCCACATGGAAATACCAGAAGGCCTGTTGGAGTTGTAGAGTTTGGATTTCGACAATTTAATTACAATGAGCCATAACGCCACACCGACCGCAGGTCGGTGTGTAAAAAGAGAAAGTTGAGCTTAGATTGCATCTTAGCTCGCGTACGTTGAATCAAAGAAATCTGTGCCAGCGAAAAACCATTTGGTGCAGTTTTTAACTGCATGTATTTATCATGGTATTGGGATGTTTTTAAGATTAGAACTCAACCACAATCCCAATCCCCGGTATAATGGTTCCCGCTACGTTTTCAATCCCTCTTGGAATGTAATAGTCAGGATTGTTAGGGTCAGGAATGGGGACACCGTTTGCATCTCTTTCTACAGAGAAGTATGGCTGTTCGGTAGTCGTGTTATTAGTGATGTTCTGGACATCCAGATACACATCAAGACTCCATTTCTTAAAATTATATTTTTTATCTACCCGCACATCCAATTGATAAAAGGGTTCTACGCGTAACGTATTTAGCCGTGTGTTATCAGGTATACCGGCATTGGTCACATCATAGTTTGTTTTCAACGCTGAAGCCTGAATATCATAAGGCGTGTATGGACTTCCACTATTGAAGCGAAACTTAGCACCCACTTCCCAGTTCCGTTTAAATATCTTGCCCCCCGTTATGCTAAGCATATTTCGATAGTCCCAAGACGAGGCAACATAGCTACCTTCGAAGTTCTGAAACTCACTACCCACAAAGGTGTAGGAAACAAGACCATAGAAATCACGAAATAGTTTTTGCTGAAAGAATACTTCGAATCCATATGACCGGCCCTTGTTGGTAGAACTTACTGGTGCATTGCCGATGACACCAAAATCACTGCCTTTGTTGGCCAATGAAATGGAATCAAGCAAGTCCATAGGGTAGTTGCTATAATGTTTGTAAAATCCTTCCACTGTGATGCGCGCATTTTTGGAAGTGTTGTATTCAATTCCTAAAACCACATGCTTGGATTGGATGTACTTCACATCCTTGTTGACAAGTTCTCCACCTGTGTTCCTGTATCCTAATGTTGTATAGGGTGGTAATTGGTAGTAAATGCCGGTGTTGAAGTTGATCGCCATTTTTTTGCTCAGGCTGTAAGACGCACTAAGTCTTGGCGAAAACTGATTGAGTGGATTTGCCATGTGGGCATTGAAATTGTTGGCATCCATACGGGCACCAAGAGAAAGCTGAAGTCGCTCGCTAAGCACACCTTTGCTGACCTGTCCGAAAGCACCGTATTTGAAAACGCCTATTTCCGAACTGTAATTTAGCGTCACTTCATTTTCAAGTTTCTGAAACGTGGTGGTCGTGTATTCAGCCCACTCGATACCGGCACCATAGTTTATTTTCCAATCATCTTTGCGAACGGTTTCTTCTATCCGCAGTTTGTTTTCGGCTTCAGTGGATTGATAGTCTAGCAGTTTATTGGCTTCATTGCTATCATCATTATCCACATATTTTTGTGCTGAATTGTTCAGGTAATTCCGGCTGACCACAAAGGTCCTGTAGGCATTGTCTCTGAAATGGCGCCATGATCCGCCGATGGTATAATTCCATTGCCGGTTAGTCGGGATTTGAGAAAGTGTGTAGAGATTTTCCTCCGTTTTACTGGCTTCAGTATTCAATGAAACATTATCTATTGCACCGAGTCCGATGATATCGATGATGTTGTTCTGATCCAGCTTGATTTCGCTTTTAAACTGGAAGTCATCATACTTAGGCAGGAAAGGCAGGTCAAGCGCCTGGAAGAGAAACTGCAGATAGCTTCTTCTCCAGGAGGCGATCAGCGTTGAATTTTTAGTCAATGGTGTTTCAATGGTAGCGGCCAGATCGTTTGAACCAAGAGTGATGCTATAGGCGGGCTTATCTGTCCGGGCGTCTTTAAACTGAAACTCAAGGACAGAACTAAGAGCATTACCCCTGTTGGCAGGAAATGCACCGGAATAGAAATCAAGGTCCTGGATGAAATCCACGTTGATCAGGCCGACTGGTCCGCCTGAAGCACCTTGCGTACTAAAGTGATTGATAGTAGGTACTTCAATACCATCGAGGTAAAATCGATTTTCATTAGGCGAACCACCGCGTACGATGATATCATTCCTGAAACTTGAAGTAATAGCAACACCTGGAAGGGATTGAATCACACGGGAGATGTCTCTGTTGCCACCCGGATTTCGTTTGATTTCAGCAACCCCAATGTTCCTCAGACTTAATGGACTTTCTTCTTTTCGGGCGAATGCCTGAGCGGTGACTACCGCTTCCTGCATCTCCATAGACATCTCTTCCATGGAGATATTGGCAAATTTGACATTGGCGAGGGTGACCTGGACTTCATAAAGGGTCACTGGTTTGTACCCTATAAAACTAGCCTTGAGATTGTAGATACCGGGATTGAGGCCGGTGATCGTGTAGTCACCATTATCATCAGAGGTGCCTCCGATGGTCGTTCCTTCAACGAGGATCACTGCATAGGGTATAGGTTCCTTGTTGATCGCATTGGTGACCTTTCCCCGGATGACGCCAGTTTGCGCAAACCCAGCAGAATAAAGGAAAGAAAGGAGGAGAAACGCTATTGCTTTGTTCATAGACGGCTGTATTCTAAGCGCAAATGAACAAAGGATTTTTAAAATGGTTTAGGCCACTTGCAGGTTTTCAAAATGCAGGTAAAAAAGATGGGATTTAAAATAAGTAGAGACGCGATGAATGCGTCTCTTTGAATTTTAAATCCGCATTTTTGAAGTCTCTTTATTTCATCAATTTCCCTGGCACTAATTTGATGCCATCAGCCGTGATCATCGAAGCGTAAGGAACAGACCCATCCTCCTGCATGATGGAAGCACAACCCGCATCGCCATCCTTGTTAAATGCGACCATCTTGACGTTGAAGTTGACATTCTTAAATCCACCATTCACATAGAATATACGCTCGATGACTTCTTCGCACGCTTGTTGTGGAGACTTGCCGGCTCTCATTTTTTCGACGAGCAGGAATGAGCCACATGTTCCTGATCAATTCTTCTCCACGACCTGTTGCTCCGGCAGCTCCAACTTCATTGTCCACAAATAAACCTGCACCAATGATAGGGGAGTCACCGACACGACCATGTATTTTCCCAAATAATCCGCTGGTCGTAGTGATGCCTGCCACTTCTCCATTATTTCCCATTCCCAGCACATTGATCGTGCCGCGTTTTCTCAATTTTCTGTAGTAGTCTTTATCGGCAGGAGGTAACCAGTCATCATTTTCGCTGAGGTTTTCTTTCCATTCAAGCCAGGTCAGTCGTGCTTCTTCTGTGAGAAGGTTTTCTTCCGGAAATCCATGAGCTTTTGCAAATGCAAGAGCACCGGCACCTACAATCATAGCATGATCCGTGCGCTCCATCACCAGCCTTGCAACTGAGCATGCCTTCTTGATATTTTCAAGGGAAGCCACACTCCCACATTTAAATGTCGGGCCGTACATGATGGATGCATCCAGGGAGACCACACCTCTTTCATCAGGCAATCCACCATAACCTACTGAAGTATCTTCCGGATCAAGTTCGCATACATTAGAACCAGCCTCTATGCCATCCAGGATATTGCCTGAAGCCTGGAAAGCTGCCCAAGCCGGCGGCAGTACTTTCTTCGCCCAGTATTCATCCCGGCTGCAAAGGATTAAGGGACGGCCTGCACCTGATGGTGTGTAGGATGAATTGCGCTCCAATGCTTTGTGAATCATCGGCAGACTTATACCCATCATGCCAAGGGTTTGCAGAAAATCACGACGTTGTGCCATAAGTTATACAGGGTCAGTTGCTGATTTGACAGCGTTTAAGGTTATTGTTTTGAAGGGCCCATGCCCGGTTGATAAAGTTTAAAACCCGTTTCTTCTTTTTCTTTATCCACCATGGCTTTCACATCCCGAAGGAGTTGTTTGGCATCGTAGATGATTCCATCCTTGATGGTGTATTTAACACCACCTACACGCTCCACTTTATTTTCTTCATTGAGTTTGATCGCACCTGTTCCATAAAGGCACTGAAGGTTTTGCAAAGGATTTTCCTCCATGATGATCAGGTCCGCTAATTTACCAACTTCTACGCTACCAATTTCCTTGTCCAGCCCCAATGCCTCGGCTCCATATAAGGTCGCTGAGCGAATTACTTCCAATGGATGGAAGCCAGCTTCTCGAAGTAGTTCCAGTTCGCGGATATAAGCAAAACCGTATAGCTCGAAAATAAATCCGGAATCTGAACCAGCCGTCACCCGTCCACCCCGGTTTTTGTATTCATTGACAAAGGTCATCCAAAGCCGGTAATTTTCTCTCCAGTCTACTTCTTCTTCTGTGCCCCAGTAATGCCAGTAGGAGCCGTGGGAGATCCTGCTCGGTTGAAAGAACATCCACAGTTTCGGCATCGTGTAATCCTCATGCCACTCCAATCTCCTGGCCCGATGCAAATCCCTGCTAGCTTCGTAGATATTGAACGTGGGATCAATAGTAAAATCAAGTGACAACAATTCATCCATCACTTTATTCCAGTGAGGAGAAAAGGGTGGGGCAGCTTGTTTCCACAGACGACCTGCTTCTGAAAATCGATCCTGTTCATCCATGTAATTGTAGTCCACCGGATAATCCTGAATCGTGCGGTCTTCAAATAAGGCTTCGGGAAGTCCATACCAATGTTCCATGGAGGTTAAGCCAGCATGCGCACTATTGAGTACGTTCCACCTGGCAACATCCACTTGTGCATGATGACATGCGGAGCGCAGTCCTGCTTTTTTGTTTTCATCGAGTGCAGCCGACATGACGTCAGGTGGAGCCCCAAAAAACTTAATGCCATCAGCTCCGTTCCTGACATTCTTTTGTACCCATGCCCGCGCTTCAGCTGCATTCTTGATATTTTCTTCTTCACCCATTCCAAAAGCTGTATAAGCCAGTATGCGAGGCGCAGTTATTTTGTTTTCAGCACTGCGTTTCTTTTCGTTTAAGGTCCATTCCAGTCCATTACCTGCCGAAGGTTCACGGATGGTGGTGATGCCATGGGCCATCCATAATTTATAGACATACTCAGCATCTGCGCCTTGTGCCTTTCCACCGATATGACCGTGCATATCCACAAACCCGGGCAAGACATACATTCCAGTAGCATCCAGTTCGAAGCCATTCTCTTTGAGTTTTGGCCTTTCATCTTCAGAAGGGGTGACACCAGGATAACCTACGACTTCGATATCAACGATCCTATTCCCTTCGATGACGATGTCTACGGGACCGATGGGTGGCGAACCTGTCCCATTGATCAGCGTTGCCCCTCTAATGATCATCTGCGTATAGGGGCCATTGCCTTCCGCCCTGTCCGGTGCCGGTTTGACCTGTCCGAATATTGTTGTGGTGTACAGCAGGTATAAGAAGGATAGCAGTGCGTAGTATAATTTCATCTAGTTGGCTTGTGTGCTGAAAGGTAATAAAAAAAAGAGCCCGGAAAATTTCCAGGCTCTAACGTAATCAATTGATTTGGGTCAATTATCTTATTTGCCGGTGAGTTCAGCCACCAGGCGATCTGCTTTGTAAATATAACGCAATGCAGCGACAATACCACCTGCATGAACTGCCACTGTACGATTATCTTTTTCATCGAAGATAAACTTACCGGGTAAGGATTCAATGTTACCGTCGAAAACCAGACCGACAACTTCTCTCTTGACATTGATGATCGGGCTACCAGAGTTACCACCGATGATGTCTGCTGTGCAAACAAAATTCATTGGTGACTTGAGCAGGTCCATAGATGGATTCATCCATTTTTCTGGTAGTGACCAGGGGAATTTGCCATCATTCGAATAATAGCGCTCATACATACCAAAATACATCGTCTTGATCGGAGCTGTGGTGCCATTATATTCATATCCTTTGACGATACCATCAGAAATACGCAGGGTGAAGGTAGCATCCGGAGGAAGTTCATCGCCATAGACTTTAAATACTTCACCGGCTACGTTCTGTTCGATTTGTTTGCGGGCTACTCCTGTTGACTGGAAGGCTTTCACGGCCTTATTGTATTCCGGAACCATCAGGTTGGCAGCTTCAATTAAAGGGTCTTTGCTTTTTAGGAATTTTTTAGTGCTTTTATCAAACAATTTCGCCAGATCCTTTTCATCTGAAAAGGCAGTTGATGAAATTATCTTCTTAGCCGCTTCATCCGGTGTGCGACCATCAAGTACAGTGTTGATGTATGTATCGTCAGCCTGTGCAAATTTCTTGACTTCACCCAGCACCATACCAAAGGTCTTCACTTCCTTAGGATCCTTGATGACCGGAGCCATTTCAGTCATTTTTTTCTCCAGGCCTTCCAATTCAGGACTCTCTGGATTTTCAGCGGCGATGGTGGAGTATTGATTGATCGTATGTAATAATGACAAGGTGCTACCTGACATAGGTGATGGGGCCAGGAAACGCAACTCGGAGCCATATTTGGATAAGTCAACATAGTACTTTGCCATATCATCCCAATAGGTCTTTCCTGTTGCATTTGCCCTGATTTTCTTTTCCATTTTCACCTTACGGTCAAACAAGGCTGGATCTGTAAGGCCATTCTCTGTTCCTTTGATAGCTTTCAAGGAATTTGCCAGACTGAAGATGGTGTTTTTGGTATCATCATTCGGATTGAGCGCATAGTCTTCCTCCAACATTTTGATTCGGTTGGTAAAAAACTCGATGTCAACCGGATATCTGTAATCCCTGTCGTATTCTAATTGAGCAACTGTCCTGTAACGCTCGGTTGAACCAGGATTACCGATAACAAAAACAGGAGTGTTTTCCTGGATGCCATCAACATTGAATGGGAAATAATTGTCAGCAGTGTTTAATGGCTGGCCATTTTCATCATATACCCTCCAGAATGTACAATCGAGATTGTAACGAGGATAGGTAAAGTTGTCAGGATCGCCTCCGAAGAAACCAAGTTGAGCTTCCGGGATGAAAACGAGACGAACATCATCATAACGCTTGTAGCCATATAGAGAGAACTTAGCCCCACTGTAATATGGTACAGTTTGAAGGCGGAGGTTTTCCCAGCCTGGTTTGCTGGTATATTCTTTTACAACATTGTTGATAGCTTCCTGTGTCTTCGTCTGCTTTTCAGCATCTGTTGCATTGCCGATCAGGCTCTTTACTTTTTCAGTAACATCAGCCACTTTGATCAGTTGTTCGACAAAAACTTCTGGATTGCGTCTTTCGTCTGCAAGGGTTGCAGCAAAAAATCCGTTTTTGTCAAAATTTTCTCCTTCTTTTTGAAGGTCGGATACCACTGGCTGTGAGCAGTGGTGATTGGTCATCACCAGGCCAGTTGGAGATACAAAGGATGCTGAACACCAGGAGGCAAATCTTAAGGCTGACATTCTGCCTTCGTCAAACCATTCCTGGTCCAGGTCGTAGTTATAGGCTTTGAGAAACCACTCTTTAGGCGGGTTTTCGAATGTCCACATCTTACCGAAGTCATGTGGGCTGGGTTCCTGCTGGCCAAAAGCCGCAGTAAAGGTAAAAGCAGCCAAAAGGCTCAAGAACCACTGTTTTCTATTGTTGTTCATACTATGGTTGAATAGTTAATTAGATAATAGGATACGGTATCTTATCGTAAATACCCTCTTGAAAAACGGTGCAAAATTAGGAATTATAACGGAGAAAGGGGGGCGCACGACTAATTATACAGTTTATTAGACCAGGAGCGTTAACTTTTCGTCATCAAACCTGTTCTTACGCCTATGAATCGCAGTAAATCCCTTCTTTTTATCCTCGCCCTCTTTGGCCTGAGTTCTTCCTGTACTTCCCAGAAATCATCAGGGCAGGCGGAGGAAAAAACTCCTGCCAAGGATCAAATTGTCGAACAATCTATGAATACAGAAATTGCAACCTTTGGTGCCGGATGTTTTTGGTGTGTTGAAGCCGTTTTCCAGGAACTGAAAGGCGTCCTTAAGGTCGAATCCGGATATATGGGAGGTGCTATTCCAAACCCTACCTATAGGGAAGTTTGCACAGGCACTACCGGCCATGCGGAAGTAACGCGCATCACCTTTGACCCTACAGTAATTTCTTATGAAGAATTGCTTGAGGTGTTATGGACTACCCATGATCCAACTACCCTCAATCGTCAGGGCGCTGACGCAGGTACGCAATACCGGTCTGCTATTTTTTACCATTCTGACGAACAAAAAAGTAAGGCAGAAAAGTCGAAAAAGGAAGTGGCCACAACCATTTGGGATTCACCAATCGTAACGGAGATTGTTCCTGCAGATACTTTCTATCCTGCAGAAGAGTACCATCAGGACTATTACGCACTTAACCCAAATGCAGGTTATTGCCGGGCAGTGATCTCGCCTAAAGTTGCCAAAGTTCGTGCAACGTTTACAGACAAATTGAAGCAGTAAATCACGACTTTTATGCATCGCTATATCCTCATCACCGCTATGCTCCTGGGTTTCTCAATGCAGGCGTGTCTTCAGTCTACGCCTAAGCAACCTGAGGTCAAGGCTAATGCATCAAATGATTCTGTTGTGGATGAAAGCGGACAAACCATAGCGCATGTTGTTAAATCAGATGCCGAATGGAAAGCTCAGTTAGATCCGCTGGCCTATAATGTGCTTCGTGAAAAAGGAACAGAGCGCGCTTTTTCCGGCAAGTATCATGACAATAAGAAAACCGGAACTTATTCCTGCGCCGGATGTGGGCTTACTTTGTTTTCATCCGAGACCAAGTTTGATTCAGGTACTGGCTGGCCAAGCTTTTATGCCCCAATTGACAAAACCCACGTTGAGGAAGACGAAGATGTTTCTTATGGCATGAAACGAGTGGAAGTACTGTGTCGTCGCTGTGGCGGACATCTCGGACATGTATTTGATGACGGACCGAGACCAACCGGGCTCAGGTATTGTATGAATTCTGTTTCACTTGCCTTTCAACCGAAGTAACCACTTACGGAATTAAAATATCATTATGCCATGGCCATTACCATAGCGTTGCAGAGAGCAGGGTCGAACTGTTTGCTCCTCGAACGGCCTACTTCATCTCTGCTGTATTGCGCTATATTTGATGGGCTATGAAGCACCTGCGTCCATGGATTAAATTGTCTGGAGTCTTTATTTCACTTTGCTGGTATCTCAGTCAGTTATTAATTAGTTCGGCGATAAAAGGAAAGGATACTGGGAGGGGATTCCAGTATAGAAGGAAGTTTTGTTCATCAGCCTTATCCATCCTCAGAATATATTACAAACAAGAAGGTGTACTTCAGCCAGGCGCATGTCTCTATGTCTCCAATCACAGATCGATGCTTGATCCCCTTATTCAATTGGGCCGCATCGATGCATACATCGTTTCAAAAGCGGAGGTAGGAAATTATCCGGTACTAGGTCGGGGTGCAAAGGAAACTGGTATCATCCTGGTGCACCGTCATGATCACAACAGCAGGCGCGCAGCACTCGACGCTATTGAAGAAAAACTAATGGCTGGTTTACCGGTATTGATTTACCCAGAAGCTACAACTTATGGTGGTGACCTCACCGGAGATTTTAAAAAAGGTGCTATCGAAATGGCTTTCCGGAAAGGAATTCCAGTGGTTCCTGTAGCGATCGAATATCCAGGCAAGGATTATTACTGGACGGATGGACCTTTATTAGCTTATTTTAAAAGAATCTTTTCATCTGGATCCTCGCATCAGGTCCAAGGAATCATTGGCTTCCCTGTACAAAGTAAAAGCCCGGATACCATCGTTGAAGATACCCGGGCTTTGATCAATCAAATGATCATAGATGCACGGTCCAAATCACTGGGATCCTGATCGTGCGAGATCATAGCTGATGTTTAAAATTTCATACCAATTGTTCCCGCAATGGTACTTCGGTTGTTATCGACCTGAACCAAAGGTTGGTTGGCATCAGTTGTTTCGTATGGAAGATATCCTTCCAGTGGGGTAGCATACTTGTATGCGAAGTCAATATAAAACGCATCAGCGCGGAACCCGATACCGGCATGATATGCAGGATCGAAATTATTATCATTACTGTAGGATGATTGTGCCAGTGACACTCCACCTCTCAACCTGAATGAACTGATGACAAATTCTCCTCCCAGATTGATGTCGAAACTAGATGAGTAATTTGCACGAATAGCCTGGTTGACTTCCTGTTCTTCCTGTTCATAATAGTAGCCATTACCACTGACGCTATAATCATAATGCATGGTTGAATAATCAGTCCACTTTATACTGGCTCCAATAAAACCCTGTTCACCTGCTATTATGCCTATGCCTCCCATGAGTGACCAGGGAGTCACAAGTGCATAACGAAAACTACCATAAGGGGACTCCGCGTAGATAGGTCCGTCATTATTTGCATCTGTGTAATCATAGTACAACGAAGTATTATAGTTGTCCGTCATAAAGAGTTTCGTGGGCGTATGCGCTGCAGCGGAGATATTCAGGTTTTTAGATGGTTTGAAGGTGATGCCAAATTTTCCGTTTATACCAGAGCCAGTTGAATTGACATAACTGTTGTAATGAAGATCATTAAAAAATGGAATACCATTTTCATTTCCGTCTTCTTCTGCGTACTCACGAAATTCTGTATAGTTAACAAGTGGAATATTGAACGAAGCTCCAAAAAGTATTTTGTTATCGTAATTGGCCGCATATCCGAGAAAGAGTTCTGATTTACCGCCTTCCAGATAGGAGTTCTCTAATTTTAAGAGTTTGTATTCAGGATTGAGATTGTAATCTGTTTCATACTCCCTGTCCTCTTCAAAATCATAGATAGCTCCGGTTTCCCAGGCGAGACCTTCTTCAAAGCCATTCAATTCTTCTGATGACAGACCAAAGGCATTTTCTCTCCAGCTGTCTGTGATCGAGCCCAGTGTGGAACCTGAATAATTTGTTTCACGTCGGTACTCCGCCATCCGGTTGTATCCTACTGCCCAGTTGGACGTAAGCCATTTACTATTTCGCTGTCTGCTTGAAAGCACAAAGCCTACATTTGGAAATGTGAAATTGTTGTAGTTCCCCTCCGTCACATGGTTTCTATCTTCTGTAAAACTGGAAGAAAACTGATTAAACTGCCCACCCATGGTGATGGTGAATTCACTCTTCCAATATCCAGCAATACCAGCGGGATTTGAACCGATGGCGGAAAAGTCTGGTCCAATAGCAAACATGCTGTTTCCACTGCCGAGGTTTCTGGCGGTACCCAATGGTTCTGAAATAGAAAGTCTGTATGCTTCAGTTGCAGTTTGTGACCATGCTGCCCCAGCACTGAGGAGCGCAGTGAATATAATGAGTATAGCTATCCTTTTCATAGGTCTATGTTTTTAAAGGCTGCAGAAAGGCTATGACCATTCTGCAGCCTTATCAGGCTAATATTGTTTGACATGTTGTTAACCTCTTCCTCGTGGAGAGGAAGAGTGATTGCTGGAACTGGAGCCGCCTCCTGAAGAACGGTTACTGCTGCTGCTACCAGAAGATGAACCACCACCGGAGGATGAACTACGACCGGAAGAAGACGATGGTGAATAACTTGACCTGTCACTGCTTCTAGGTGTATCATTACTCCTTTGGGGAGGTGTATAACTTGGCCTGTCGAAACTCTTGGGAGTATCATTGTTCCTTTGAGGAGGAGAATAGCTAGGTCGGTCATTACTTCTGGGCTCATCATTACTCCGCTGTGGAGGAGTATAAGTTGGACGCTCAGGTGCTGTTCTTTCCGGGCTGCTGTTTTGCCTTGCAGGTGGTGTATAAGTAGGCCGATCTTCGGTGACCCTTGAAGGGGGCGTGGAAGATGGTGTTTGATCAGTCCTTGGTTGTGACACCGGCCTTTCACTGCCAGGATAAGGTTTGTAGTTATCCTTAGGCGCTGTTGTAGGCCTGCCTGATGGATTCTCAACACCAGGAGTTGTGGTCACTGGGTTGGATCTTTCGGGTGTCGGATAAGGTTGATATTTTTCTGTATCCGGCCTGAAGACAGGTCTTTTGCCTCCTGTTGGTGTGGATTGATCCCGTGGCAGCTCCTTGTCTACCGGCACTTGTCTTACGACGCCAGGCGTGGCTTCCTGACGTACTGGTGCAGGTTCAGCAGGAGAATGGTTAGGTTGTGCTGTGATAGGCGTTCCTGGAGGTACTGCCCGTCCCGGTGTACCTGGTTCTGGAAGTCCTAAAGGGCGGTCATTTGAAATTGCGATACCCGCATCGATATCTTTTCCTGTTGGGGAATTCAGGCCTGGAGTTGTCGGCGGTACGCGTGGTGAAGATCCTGTATTGCCAGCTGTCCTTGGACCATAATGGTAGTCTCCACTTCCACCATGGTGGTTATTGTCGCCGTGTCCGGGATAATAACCGGTGCCGCAACCACCACCGTAATATCCATTAGGTGGACAATAGGGGTTGTAATAGTTACCATATGGATAATAGCCTCCGCAACCGTTCCAGTAGGTATAACTTGGAAAATAGTAGTTATTGTACCCATAGTAGTAAGGTGCAGGGGCATACCAGTTGTTCCAGCCAAAGCCAACACTGATTCCAAATCCAAAACTGAAATAAATGTTTGATTCCGGATAAGCGTAATAATCCCAGGCAAATGGATCGTAGTAGTTATACCCTACATAGACCGGATCATAAAATCCAAATCCGGCATACGGACGATAGAAGCGCCTGATGCGGGAAGAATAGTAATAATCGTAGTCATCATACTCATCGTAGTAGCCATAGGAGTCATCATCGTAATAGGTGACATCTCCCGCATTGCTGTTGGAAGGAGCAGGACCATCCAATGAATAATTTACAATAGGCACATATTCATCCGGGTCATAATAGACATCGTCAAACTGGGCCTGTAAAGATGGAATCGCCAAAGCGATGGCCATTATCGTCAGGTAATTTTTTAAAACGTAAAATTTCATAGCCTGTGTGTGTTTAAAGCCGGGTGGCAGAAACTCTCAACATCCAAGGTTAAAAGTATTACTTTTACCGCCTATATGTAGTTAAGGAGAGCTTAAATAACTGTCACCGCGTTGTTAAATAAGTTGAAATCAAACCACCACAACTTTTTGGGTTATTTATACCTACGACGCAGTATCCGTTGGGGAAGTTTCAGTTGTATTGATCCTTAATGAGAAATTAACACAAATACCCTGAAACGGGGTTTTTAATACTGTTTTATGGCAAAGGAAATAACACCGAGATCAGTCGATTATTCGCAATGGTATCTTGATATCGTCAGGAAAGCCGGACTTGCGGACAATTCTGCTGTCAGGGGATGTATGGTCATCAAGCCATATGGATATGCTATCTGGGGGAAAATCCAGGGAGTACTGGACAGCGAGTTCACGCGCACAGGCCATGTCAACGCTTATTTTCCACTGTTTATCCCTAAGAGTTTTCTCAGCCGCGAAGCACAGCATGTGGAAGGTTTCGCAAAGGAATGCGCTGTCGTCACCCATCATCGACTCAAAGCTGATCCCAATGGAGGAGGATTGATCGTTGATCCTGAGGCTAAGCTCGAAGAAGAACTCATCGTGCGCCCGACATCTGAAACGATCATCTGGAGCACTTATAAGGACTGGATCCAATCTTACAGAGACCTGCCATTGCTCATCAATCAATGGGCGAATGTCGTCCGATGGGAAATGCGTACCAGGCCTTTTTTACGGACTACGGAGTTTCTCTGGCAGGAAGGCCACACAGCACATGCTACACGAGATGAAGCAGTTAGGGAAGCTCAGATGATCCATGATATCTATGCGGACTTTACGGAAAACTGGATGGCGATGCCTGTGGTTAAAGGTGTGAAAACAGCTAATGAACGCTTCGCAGGAGCAGAAGATACGTATACCATCGAAGCTTTGATGCAGGATGGGAAAAGCCTTCAGGCAGGTACGTCGCATTTTCTCGGTCAGAATTTTGCCCGCGCTTTCGATGTTTCTTTCCTCAATGAAAACAATCAGCAGGAACTTGTCTGGGCAACTTCGTGGGGCGTTTCCACACGATTGATCGGCGGTCTGATCATGACACATAGCGATGATGAAGGCCTGGTGTTGCCTCCAAAGCTTGCACCGTTACAGGTGGTTATCATTCCTGTCCCTAAACCAGATCCTGCAATCAATGAAGTCGCTGAAAAATTGATGGCGGAACTTAAGGAAAAGGGAATCTCAGTCAAGTATGATATTGACGAAAAAGCAAGACCAGGATTTAAATATGCCGAATACGAAATGAAAGGAGTTCCAGTTCGTGTAGCTATTGGTCAGCGTGATCTTGAAAAGGGTCAGGCTGAAGTGGCTCGCAGGGATACCAGGGAAAAAGAATTTGTATCGCTCGAAGGGCTGGGCAGTTTTGTTATAAACTTGCTGGATGAAATTCAGCAGAACCTGCTCTTGAAAGCACTGCGCTACCGCCAGGAGAACACACGTGAAGCTGATGATTTTGAAACTTTTAAATCGATCCTCGACGAACAGGGTGGTTTTATTTCAGCGCATTGGGATGGTACCACTGAAACAGAATTAAAGATCAAGGAACTGACCCGGGCAACGATACGTTGTATCCCCCTCGATCAGAAGCCAGAACAAGGAAAATGTATCCTGACCGGAAATCCATCTGCCGGAAGGGTCTTATTTGCTAAAGCTTATTAATCACCTATAAAACAACAACCTATGTCATTTGAAGTAGAAGGAAAGCTTCATAAAAAATTTGATAAAGAACAAAAGTCAGGGACCTTTCAAACGAGAGAGTTTGTGATCCTTGATGAATCTACACAGTATCCACAACACATCAAGTTCCAGTTGGTACAGGATCGTTGTGAGATCATTGATAATATTGAAGAAGGCACTAACGTCAAGGTGTACTTTGATCTGCGGGGCAGGGAATGGCAAGGCAAGTACTTTACGAATCTCCAGGCGTGGAGGGTAGAGGCAGCCGGACAAGAATCCAAACCAAAAGCAGCACCGGGTGATTTTCCTTCAACACCACCAATGACTTCTGATGAAGGAGGTTCTTATGATGACCTTCCGTTTTAAAGCGGATTGAAATCCAAAAGGATAATGGTCTGACGCAACCTGATGTACTATCATGTTGTTCTCATCCAGCATGCTTGTGCCGGCTTACTTTTTTAAATAGATACCAGCTCTGCTATAGCTGAAAATATGATAAAAGGTTGAGCGTTTCTATTTTAAATTATTTCATGCTGATGAAAAGGATTGTACTCCATGTGTTGTGTCTCCTCTTTTTCATTCCCTTTGCGGATGCACAGCGGATGGTTGGGGCAGAAACACGCTATAACAATTCTTTCAGGGAATGGATACTCCTCACAGAAGATGACGATGTTGAAGGTGAATTGCGCTTGAGATGGACCTTCAGTGATGATTGGTCTTCCTGGGATCTCAGTGTTGGAGATATCACAGCGTCTATTGAGCAGAAATGGGCTGACGATCCTAACCTTTGGGTGATCAGATGTGAAGGCATCACCGTTAATGCCAAGACTGCATGGGCTGGAGAATTTCATCGTTGGAAACTAAGTGATGGAAATCATCAGATCAACTGGGAATCTAAATACTCCAACATCAAGGAGGAGTGGGAGATCGATTCTAATAATGATCTCTTTTTCCAGATGTATACCCGTTGGGAGGGCGATCCGCGTGATTGGACGATTGTGGATGAGCTACCGGAAGACATTAGCGATGCTATGAAAGTAGCTATGATTTTCCTGGCGCTTCATTTTAGCACCCCCAGGATATAGCTGATATATGTGATATACGAAACTGAAATTGACCTTCGTTTAACCAATCAGTTGAATCCGGGAAATAACATCCCGCTTTGAAGTACACCAAAAATTATATAACGATGAAAGCACTCTTCTTCTTAGTAATGCTCTGTGGAGCAGCAAGCACAATGGCCGCACAGGATATCGAACTCCCAAGGGTTAGCCCCAAAGCTTCTGTATCTTATACTATTGGATTCACTGAAGTAAAAATAAACTACAGTGCTCCGGCTGTTAAAGAAAGGGTTATCTGGGGTGGACTGGTTCAAAATGATAAAATCTGGCGCGGAGGAGCCAACGAAGCCACAACGGTAGAATTCAGTACGGACGTCTTTATTGAAGGCCAGAACCTACATGCGGGCAAGTATGCACTATTTTTTATTCCGGGAGAAAAAGAGTGGACGGTCATTTTTAACAAGAAATGGGATCAGTGGGGAACATCAGGATATAATGAAGCGGATGATGAAATCCGGTTCAATGTAACCCCGAAAATGGAGGATGGATCAATAGAACGACTCTCTTATACGATCAACGAAAAAGGGATGGACTGGGGTTATATCAAATTTTCGTGGGAAAGATTACGCCTCTTCATGCGCTTTAAAACGGATGTGATCGAGCAGGCTATGTCAAATATCATTGCTGCATTAGGCACAGCAGCGCCGGAAAAGAAATGGGAGATCTATGCAGAAGGCGCCCAGTTTCTGATTGATGCAAATGGTAATATGGACCAGGCGCTGGAATGGGCCAAATTGTCAACAGATCAATTGAGCTGCAGCCGTAGTTGGTATGTCCGCGCTAAAGTTGAAGCGAAGAAAGGAGATATGTCAGCAGCCGTTGCCAGTGGAACAAAATGTGCGGAGATTGGATTGGCTGATGAAGCGGACCATTATTATGAAGATAATAAAGCAGAAATCAATGCTGCCATCCAGGGATGGGCAGCAAAAATGAACTGATAAAAAGTATTTTCAGCCTTGTCAGTAAAAAAGGAATGGCCATTTTGTTAGAGGTTCAAAATCTTGAACTCCTAACAAAATGGCCATAACTTTTTTTATATGGCTAATCACAGGAGGTTAATCCAATGCAGCATTCCCATTGGTATCTCCTTTCTTGATGGCTATAAAGGCAGGCTCCCTCAGACCGTCAAGTATATCCTGTAAAGGAATCGTATAACTTGAAATGATCGGCGGATGCTGTGTTGGCGGACCAAAGTCTGTATCTGCAGGGACAAAAATCCAACTCTGAAGATCTGGAAAATTGGGAGAGATCCCTAGTAGTAATCTGAGTAAAGTCACGATATCCAGTGAATTGATAGTACCCGACCCATTTGCATCCGCTGCAATTTTAGAAAAAGGATTATCCATAGGGTCTACAAAGAGTATATGTTTTTGAATCCTGACCAGATCTATGGCGTTTACTCCGTTTGTAGGATTCCCTTCTTTAATAACTTTGAGTTGCCATCCTGGCTGAACCTGACTCAGCAGGACCTCAAGATTAAATGCACCGTTAGCATCTGTCGTATCCTGAAGGATAACCGTGGATGCAGTATCTACCACTTGTACTACAGCATTCCCAATTCCTGAGTTTCCAGCCAGGAATTGGACTGATCCGCCCACCGATACAGGAATTTCACCTTGAAAAGGTTTCTCGGCACCGGTAGCAAGCAAAGCAGCGTCAATAGCTTCCAGGGTAGCTTCGTTATTGATACCATCTACGTCGTATTGTACAGTTCCATCAGGAGCGATGACGATAAACGTCGGAGTGCCTGACCAGGGTCCAAATGAGCCGTTTTTATATGGCTCTACTGCAGCAAGACTTCCTCCATGTTTACTGATGGCGGGAAAAGTCTCATTGTAGGTAGTGTGAAAGGTTGTAACAACTGGATCGGTGTCTGAATTTTTATCGGTCATCAGGAAAAACTCAACGTCATGGTCCCCGGCACCCCATTCCTGATAGAATGGTTCCATGAGTGGGGCGATGGAATTACATGGTGGACAAGTGGTATAGAAGACTTCAAGCAATACAGTCTTACCCTGGTTCAGGTAGTCTGCATATAACTGGTGCAGTTGGCCATTGATATCTGTAACGGTAAAGTCGGGAGCAACTGAAGGTGGGGGAGGTTTGGTTGCTCCCGTTGCCGCGATGGCAGCGTCGATAGCAACAATAGTGGCCTGGTTATTAGCACCTTTTACATCATAGTTGACAAGACCAGTAGGCGAAATGACCACAAAGGTGGGAGCAGCAACCCAGGGCCCAAAAGTTCCATCCTTATAGGGTGCAACAGCTGCTATGCTACCTCCATCATTGCTGATGGCAGGAAATGTGTGATCATAATCTTCCTGAAAGGTAAATAAGAGCGAGTTGTTATCAGTTATCTGATCTGTCATTTCAAAAAAGACGACATCACCGCTTCCTCCGCCCCATTCTTCATTTAAAGGCTGAAGTAATGGTGCAATTGAATTACAGGGGGTACATGTACTGTTAAAAATTTCAAGTACTACAGTCTTGCCCTGGTTGAGATAGTCAGCATAGAGATGATGACTCAATGCATTGATGTCTGTCACATTAAAATCAGGAGCATTCGGAACCTGTCCTGGTTTCAACGCACCAGTTGCAGCGATGGCATCATCCAGTGCGTTAATGGTAGCCTGGTTGCCAGCTCCGTCAACATCAAATTGGACCGTACCATCTGGTGCGATCACGATAAAAGTTGGAGTGCCAAACCACACGCCAAAATCTCCATTCTTATAGGGCTGGACAGCGGTCAGGCTTCCTCCCTGCATGCTGATGGCAGGAAAAGTCTCGTTGTATTGTTGAGCATATGCTTCAACCAGGGAATTGGTATCAAAACTCTTGTCAGTCATTTCAAAAAACTCAACATCATGCTGACCGGCACCCCATTCCTGGTAAAAGGGCTCCATGAGTGGCGCGATGGAATTACAGGGTGGACAAGTCGTAAAGAAGATTTTGATCATCACGGTTTTACCATGAATAAGGTAATCATCGTACAAATGATGAACCTGGCCGTCAATGTCAGTGACTGTAAAATCCGGGGCAAGTTGAGCCCGGAGGGAAAGGGTTGAAAGCAGGATTCCAAAAACAAGTAAAGTGTTTCTCATGCCATGAGTGTTTTATTGATGGATTGTAACAAGAGGCTACTAAAGCATACCATAGGTCAAAAGATCAGTACGGTCAGAAGTAAGCATTCCCTGAAAAGGGTAAGGTTGGTCACATAAAGTTAAAACTTATTTGATATCAAATGGTTATGCCCTGATAAAATGGACACAGGCAGCGGCAGAGCCCATAAGGTTATCTTTACGCCATGAAGGATCCGGTACACGGTATGGTAGAGGTCATTGATGTCGGGTTGATCCCATACAAGGAAGCCTGGGACCTCCAGACGTCACTTCATCAGCAACTGGTAGCCAATAAAAGAGCTGGCTACCCGGAGCCTCAACGCCATTATTTCCTTTTGTGTGAACACCCTCCGGTTTTTACCCTTGGAAAGAGTGGCTCAGAAGACCATCTGCGGATAAATGAACAGGAGCGGGCGGATCATCAGATTGAATATTTTAAAATCAACAGGGGAGGGGATATCACCTTTCATGGACCAGGACAACTGGTCGGATATCCCATCCTAGACCTGGATTTGATCTTTACAGACGTCCATAAATATGTCCGAAGCCTGGAGGA
This sequence comes from Candidatus Opimibacter skivensis, assembly GCA_016721905.1. Lineage (GTDB taxonomy): Bacteria > Bacteroidota > Bacteroidia > Chitinophagales > Saprospiraceae > Opimibacter > Opimibacter skivensis. Next base: position 268,761 of record JADKHH010000003.1, read on the forward strand.
AATAATCATAAGGGTATTAGAGCAATACGGAATCCTTGGAGTCAGAAGTGACAGATATACAGGAGTTTGGATCGACAGTGATCAGGCAAAGGATGAAGCAACTAAAATCTGTGCCATTGGAGTCCACCTAAGCAGATGGGTGACGATGCATGGCTTTGCTTTCAATATCAATACGAATTTGTCCTATTTTGACCATATCATCCCTTGTGGGATAGCGGACCCCAATAAAAGTGTATGTTCACTGAGTAGTCTATTGGGGAAAAATGTAGATTTGCAGGAGATTAAGAGGCAGGTAATTACTGAATTCAGTAAGGTATTTGGCCTGGACACAAGGACGATTCCTCTCGGTAGTTTAAATCAATTCACACTTCAAAATCTGTAAAGATGAAGACCATTAGTTTCTTTTTTATCCTCAGTGCGGTGCTCTTCACATCTGCTGTATCTGGCCAGGCGGTGGTCAATCCCGCTATTAAGAATACGCTTGATGCTTTTATAGATTACTCCAACAAGCAAGATTGGGATAAGGCCTTTGACATGTTATATCCCAAATTATTCACCAAAGTGTCTAAGCAGGAGTTGGTCGATCTCATGGGAGGACAGGGATCAGAAGGTTTAAACCTACAAATGAAAAATACGCGTATCACCTCCACCTCAGTTCCAGTCGAAGAAGGAAATGAGACATTTGTGCGGGTTGAATACGAGTCTGATATGGAAGTAAATATCGTCGCAGGCGGAGACTATGATGCACCTAAAGCCATTCAGGCAATGGATGAACAGTTTAAAGCCACCTATGGTAAGAACAACGTGAAGTGGAATGAAGGGACTAAACAGTATCAAATTAAGGCTAATAAAGCAATGATGTTCATCAACACAGGCTCCGATGTGTGGAAACTCGTGGAGATCAATATGGAGCAGCCGCAGCTAATGGAGTCACTTTTCTCGCCTTCTATAATGGATGCCTTAGTGCGATTCTGATAAGCCTAATTTTTTTTCAGTAGGAAATACAGCAATGAACAAACCAGATCCACGGCCGGTCAACTATAGCCGGACGATGATGACTGAATTGGTGATGCCCAATGACACCAATCCATTGGGTCACCTGATGGGTGGTAATCTGATGAGATGGATGGATATAGCCGGCGGCATCTGCGCGGCCAGACATTGTGGAGCGCACGCAGTGACTGCATCTGTCGATAATGTATCCTTTGCCAAGCCGATCCACCTGGGCGACGTCATCACCATTAAAGCTTCTGTCACAAGGGCCTTTAATACCTCCGTTGAGATATATCTTGAAGTGTTTACTACCTCTTCATTCGGGGCAGACCTGGAAAAATCAAACCATGCCTATATGACCTTCGTTGCCCTGGATTCCAGGACCTCAAGGCCAAAGGAAGTGCCGCAGGTAATTCCCGAGTCCGACGAAGAGCACACGCTCTTCAAAGGAGCGGCACGTCGCAGGGAAGTAAGACTGGTGTTAGCCGGACGTCTCAAGCCGGAAGATGCGCATGGTCTTAAAGCCCTGTTTGCTGAATTAGAAGCAGACACGGAGAAGTAGGATATGGTGTCTCAAAAATTTAAATCCCTCCTTAAATCCATTCTGTCAAGGTACCAGACATTACATCTGGAATATCCGGTGGACATGAAACCCAGATATGGATTCGGTAAACCCGTGCATCAGGGATTAAATGCAATTATAGAAGTTGACAGGAATGTTTATAAAAGTTGGCTTCAAGCAGCCTTAGATTTCCGTGAACAGTTTGTCCAATGGCCGGTATATGATCCACAGCATCATTCTATCCAACCTTCCTGGAACAATGGTTTCCTGCCAGGGCTTGATATGGTCATGCTGTATTCTCTCATTGCATCTGGCAAACCATCGACCTACGTTGAGATTGGTTCCGGCAATTCCACCAAAGTAGTCGCAAGAGCTAAGAAGGATCATCAACTTCCACTACAGATTATTTCTATGGACCCGGCACCCAGAGCTGAAATTGATCAGCTAGCCGATACCATTGTCAGGCAGCCATTTGAAAATGCTGACCTGGGATTATTTACCTCTTTGAAAAGCGGAGATGTTGTTTTTGTAGACAACTCACATCGGATTTTTCCTAATTCAGATGCTACTGTTTTCTTCATGGATGTGCTGCCGATCCTGGCTCCAGGCGTGATTGTACATGTCCATGATGTATACCTTCCATTTGATTATCCGCAGGAAGTTTGTGACCGGTATTACTCCGAACAGTATGCGTTGGCTGCATTTGTGTTGGCTAATCCTGCTAAATACAGGACGATCATGCCTAACTTTTTTGTGTCAGAGGATCAGGAATTAACTAAAGATTCTTACCCCCTTATGGGAGCATGCTTCTATGCCTGAGGTAGAAAGACACGGAGCTTCGTACTGGATTCAGATAGGAGATTAATCCTGTATTACCTCAGCAGCATGACATCGCCTTTCCTGACTTCCGACCGCCCATCAGGGTAGCGAAGCGTTGCTGTGTATACATACGTATCAGGAATGGCTGGCTCATTCTTCCACATACCATCCCATCCAGCCAGATCACCATCCGGTGCATCGTAGACTAACTGGCCCCAGCGATTGAAGATCAGGAATTTCTCAATGACGATGTTCCCGGTGATGATGATCCTGAAGTTATCATTCAGCTCATCATTGTTGTCAGGCGTGAACGCATTGGGGATCATAAAACTTGGTGGTATCGTCGTAAAGGAAAGGGTATCTTTTTGCTCACAACCCACACTGTTGATAAAAGTCGCCTCGACGAAGATGATTTCCTCATTAGCATTAAAAACGATAGATGTGCCACTTCCTGGTACAGATTGGCCATTTACAGTCCATGTGACAGGTGTAGGATCAGGAGTTGCAAATAGTGTAACTGTAACTTCGGAGCCTTGTATTGTGCTATCAGTCATTGGCACTCGGAAAAGATTTGATTCATCCCCACCATAAATGGACATGGAAACCAGCCCGGAAACCTTGCAGATGTCAGGATCCGGTGATTCAGCAAAGAACTGGAGCTTGCCGGCCGAATTAACGGTAACAGTTGGTGTTGCACATTGTGTACAACTCAAATCAAGGTCGCCGCTTGCCACTGACCATTCAACATTTGTGAGAGTCGGGTCACCGGTATTTACAACCACTGTACCGCCAATGCATGTGAAAAACTGTGTACTGTTCAACTGAGGATTTGAGCCAGGTACCATCTCGAATACACCTTGTGCGATACAAAAATCGGGGTTCGTCGTATTAGCTGTTAATCCAACAAGTACCGTATCAGTTCCTGTAACAGTTACGGAGGGATCTGGACAATTGGTGCAACTCAATGTACCATTGCCCTCGATGATACTCCATGTAAAGCCTGACAATCCCGCTGGATTTGTGATCGTCAAAGGCACGATGTCTCCCTCGCACACAACGTTATCACCGGAGATATTAATCTCCTGTATCTGAGTACCCGGGATGAGCAGAATGGAGCCTTGTGCACCACAGAAATTTTCGTTTGTCGTATTAGCGGTCAGCAATATGTTGACGGAACCAGCACCATTGATGGTCACCACGGGATCAGGACAGCTGGTGCAACTCAATGATCCATTGCCGGAAATGACACTCCAGTTGAAATTGGATAGTCCAGCTGGATCGGTAACCGAAAGCGGAACCATGTCCCCAATGCAGATCACTTCAGGAGCAGTTATACCTATCAGTTGGAAAGGAGGTATTTGGATCGGGAGAACAGCGCCTACCGGGCATTCCAGGATTTTGCCTGAAAACTGATAAATCACCGTAGTTCCAGGAGTCCCTATTACGGTGACTGTTGGGTTGAGACACATCGCACAGCTTAATCCATCCTCTGGAGTCCATTCAGGCTCAGTGATCTGGTCAGAGAGCACGGAGACTGTAAACATTTCCCCCGGGCATAAAATGGTGTCCGTAACAGAAAGTGGGATTGCCGGCGGAACTACATTGATCAGGATAGAATCTTTGGAAATGCATGCATTGTTGGAGTTGGTACGGATATACAGGGTTGTATCCTGTAAAGTCAATGCAGCGTTCAATAAATCCAATGGCGATTCAAAAGTGCCGTTATCCGGAGCCCAATTAAAGATCATATCCGGAAAATCAAGTGAATCGTATGCAGGTGAAAAAAGTGCTACCACCTCGCCAGCGCAATAATAGGCTTTAAAGGGAGCAATATCTATATGCAAATCACCAGGCAGGGAATCAACTTTCACGACTACTGTATCGGCTGCAATGCATACACCAAAGTCAGACTGAAGGATATATGTTGTAGTGACTGTTGGTGTTGCAGTTGGGGTAAGTATGGAAGGGTCACTCAAGGTAGTATCCGAAGGGATCCATTCAAAAGTAGTTGCGAGACCTTCAAGCCTGCCATCTAACCGTGTTCCTGCTACATCAAGGCAGATAAAAATAGTATCCGGCCCCAGGATATCTGCTATAGCAAGATCCAGGTACACACTGTCTTTAGCACCGCAGGTGTCGGTACCCACTGTGGCAAAATACCAGCCTGAAAGAAAAGGCCTTACCGTCACTTCTGAGCCGGTAGAATTGTCGAATGAAAAAGTCGGGGACCAATGAATTTCAGCGGTGGAGGAAGCAGTCAGTTGTAGCGGGGCATAACGGCACCACTGGATTGTATCTGCTGAGGTCAGTATTTCAACATCATAGCTGTCAGTGATACCTGTTTCAACATTGACTACGCCTGATTCCAGACCGGCCAGGTATGCTATTTCCCATGAGAGGGTTTCAAATCCTTCAGGAAAACCATCGTTGATGACAGTGATGGGGATGACAACGGCTGTATCCGCGGGTAACATCTGGAGTGGGAATGTGCCATCCGGGAAAGTGTAGTCTATCCCAATCTGGGCAGCCCCAATATCACTAATAAAGATGTCTGTTGTTTCAGTGTTGGCTATACCTCGCTCTATAATCAGCGCATAAGGCCCGCCGCAGCTTTCTGACAGTATGCCTGCGTTGGCTGGTGTGCTCAGCGATGCTTCCAGGAAAACCTGAGCCTGCAGGCCGGTTGCTCCCAGAAGGAACATTAAAGTGAATATGCTTAAAAATGAGTGTTTTGCCATTGTGTAAACCATCTGATAGAACCTTTTCTAGGGGTGGTAAAAATAATCTTTTTTGGATACCTCTCAGGCCTGATTAGTCAGTTTGACAGCCAGCCAACATCTTTTTTATATCCGTTACTATAACGGTTTGTGGATTGGCAGCATATTTCGACCCCAGGAAATTCACAAGATTTGTCATTTCCACCTCATTTAATTTAAGATTGGCTGGCATTTTCTGGCCAGTCAACTTGTTTACCGGTAATCCATTATGGATCAGGCAAACAAGCTTTGCAGGGTCTGAAAGTGTAAGTCTTGAGGAATCAAGATGTGGTATAAGCTTACCTAATCCGCTCCCATCCTCCATATGGCAGTTTTCACAATGGTACTTGTACAGCACTTCTCCCTGGCTATAAGGTTCCGGCTGACATCCCCCAATGAAAAGAAGCAGGAAAATGGTAAGCAAAGGATAGGGTAGGGTAAAGAGCATTAATGCCTTGGTTTTTAAATTGTTGGGGGTAACTAATGAAAGGATTACCTAATAAGATAAAGAATAGACAAACTATTGGTATTCATCCTTTAGCAGCTTATCAACAGTTTCAAAAAAAGCAGTTACGGATTCCGGATCTGTGCCTTCACAAAATCCCCTGACCCGTCTGGCTTTATCTACAAGGATAATGCGGCCACTATGGTCAAACCCTGCGGGCGCAAGCGGATCCTCGATCACACTGACAAAGTATCGATCCGCGAGGTAGAAAATAGAGTCCTTTTCGCCGGTGACAAATTTCCATTTATCAGTATCCACACCCAGGTTATGGGCATATCTGTTTAGTACAGCAACACTGTCATGCCGTTGATCAATCGTGTGCGAGATCATGACTACCCGGTCATCATCTTTGTATCTGTCATATAGGCGCAGCATTTGTTTTTTGACCTTGGGACAAATACTTGGACAGGAGGTGAAAAAGAAGTCCGCCAGGATGATTTTGTTGTTCAATGTGCTGATCCGGTAAGTCTGGCTGTCCTGGTCAGTAAGAGTTATGTCAGGAACGGTGTGATATACGGTATCAGCGCCCTTGATCTCAACGTTACCAAGGTACGGCAGCCTTTGTGGCTCATTGCCACATCCTGTCAATAACAGGAAACTGATCAATGCCAGCCCTGCAAACCTGAGGATATTAGTCATGGGGATAGAATTATTTTGCTTTATAAGCCGCTAGCCAGGTCTGAGCTTTTTCAATGCTTCCCAGCATGTCTTGTTTGATCTTATTGATGGTCTCAAGTTGAGACTCATAAAAGGACTTCATTTGATCTTCCTTTATGGTAGGTTTCGTGTCGCTGTATGCTTTCATCCAGTCCCACATACCCTGTTCAGCCAGTTTCAATGAACCCATCAGTTCCTCCAGGCCATCCGGAGATACCATTTTGCCATCCGGATTTTCCTTGATGGTAGCTTTGATGGCGCGTAACTCAGCAGTGAGTTTAGTGATGTCTGCCATTTTAGGCATGACCTCGTCATGAATGGCCATCACTTGATCCTCAAGTGCTTTGAGGTCGTTTGCGGAACCTTCAGATGATGTGTTTCCGGCATCCGTGGAGGGTTTGCAGGACAATAAAAGAAGAGATGCGAAAAGTATGCTTGATAGAACTCTCATGTATATGTTTTGTTTAAAATCCGATGCAAAGATACAGGGAAGTAGTTCATAGTGAAATCGGGTTACTTTTACGACTTACTTATGAGTAGTTCGATACTTTGGTTCCGGCAGGATCTTAGGCTGCACGACAATGAAGCACTAACTGAGTCGGTTAGAAATGCTGATGAGGTGGTCCCTGTTTATGTTTTCAATGTGAAAGCTGATCGAATCAGCGCTTTCAGACTCAGATTCCTTATCGAGAGTGTGGCGGATCTCCGGCATCAGTTGCGGGCGTTGGGCTCTGATCTGCTGATCAGGATCGGAAAACCGGAAGAGGTCATCTATCAGCTTGCCGTGGAGACAAAAAGCCAGTGGGTGTATTGCAACCGTGAACGTACCCGCGAGGAAGTAGAAGAACAGGATAGTCTCGAACGAAAGTTGTGGACCACTGGTCGGGAACTCAGATATAGCAGAGGCAAGATGCTCTATTATACATCTGACCTTCCGTTTCCGGTGACGCATTGTCCGGACTCCTTTATCACTTTCAGAAAGGAGGTAGACGCTATTGTTCCCGTTCGAGCTCCACTGGATTCGCCGTTGGCTATGCCGGGTATTAAAACACCATATGAACCAAGTGATATCCCGGACATAAAGTTATTCCTTCAGGATCATGATATGACTGGAGATTATTTATTCGCCGGAGGGGAAACAGAAGGACTTAGAGCACTGCTGAACCATGATCAACGCGATCCTGCCATCATTTCCATGGAAGAAGGATTGAAGATCTCACCCTGGATATCAATGGGGTGTTTATCCCCTAAGAAAGTATACTACGATTCCTTTACCATGGAGGATGGTGGAGAATTTGTCAGACAACATCTGCTGTACCGGGATTATCTGCGCCTGATGGGAAAAAAGTACGGTGACTTGATCTTTGCCAGGACAGGCATAAAAACAAGGATCCCTGCATATGAAATTAATCCGGAAGCCTTTGACAACTGGAAAGCAGGAAATACAGGCATCCCCATCATTGATGCAGCCATGCATCAGCTCAACAGGACAGGTTGGATTTCCGAAGTTTTACGAAAGACCGTCGCCAATTATCTCATCAAAGTGCTGAAGCTGGACTGGACATTAGGCGCCGCTTATTTTGAAGCAACCTTGATTGATTATGATCCCTGCAGTAACTGGGTTTCCTGGCTCAATCTGGCAGGTGTAGGTCCAGATAGCAGGGAAGACAGGATCATTCACTATGATGTTGTAGGTAAGAAATTGGATCCGGATGGAGTGTACGTAAGGATGTGGAATAGTTAAGTTTGAGCTGTCAGCTATCAGTTTTCAGCTATCAGTTAGCATTCAGCTACCAGCTATATCATTTTGTAGAGACGCGATTATCCGTCTCTCAAACTCACATTAGTCTCACTAACTTCTCACTTCTCACCACTACTCACAACTAACTGATCAACAAACCATCTTTCATTTCATAGATATGGTCGCTCAGTGCAGCCAGATCTGCATTGTGGGTGACGATGACCAGGCTCTTGCCCATGTCAGTAGTAATGCTCCGGAGGAGTTGGTGGACCTGGATGGATGTTTCTGTATCAAGGTTGCCCGAGGGTTCATCTGCCAGTATGATATCGGGTTCATTCATCAGGGCACGGCCGATGGCCACCCTTTGTTGCTCGCCTCCGGAGAGTTGGTTTGGTTTGTGGTCTGATCGGGCTGAGAGCTGTAGATATCCTAATAAATCGCCTGCCCTTTTAAACGCTTCCTTCTTTTTCATCCCGGTGATCAGGGCTGGCATGGCAATATTTTCAAGAGCGGTAAATTCAGGGAGAAGATGATGAAACTGGAAAACAAACCCAAGATGTTTGCTGCGCAGTGAGGCTAAAGCCTTGCTTTTCAGTCCGGTAACTGGCATGCCACAGATTGAGACGCTGCCTGAGTCAGGTGAATCAAGGGTGCCAAGAATATGCAGCAAGGTGCTCTTTCCGGACCCAGATTTTCCAACGATGGCGACCATTTTACCTTTTTCAATAGACAGGGTCACGCCTTTTAATACCTGGAGAGTGCCATATTGCCGGTGTAAGCCTTCAGCTACAATAGCCCATTTATATTCCTGTGCTTCAGTCATTCAGCCTCAAATTTGCAAAATATGTTTCACACCACAAGAGAAGGCTTTCGGGCAGCTTTTCCGGTCGTTTGAAGCGTTACCTTATGAAAATGACTATTTTTGCACCCCCGCCTGTTTGTGTGTATGAAAATTCTGTTTCTCTGCAAAAAATTTCCTTACCCGCTGAAAGATGGTGAATCTATAGCGGTGAGCAATCTTTGCAAAGAACTAAAAGCCCTGGGCTGTGATATTTCGCTGCTCAGCATGAATACGAGCAAGCATTACAGCGACCCGAATGCCCTTCCACCTGACTACAATTATTTTACTACGATCCATACCATCGACCTGGACAATGCGATCAGGCCTTGGAAGGCAGTTGCCAGTATCGTTTCAGGAGAGTCATATCATATCCGCAGATTTAAATCCGGAGCATTCAGGGATAAATTGATAGAAATCCTTAAGCAAAATACATTTGATATCATTCAATTGGAAACGCTTTACCTGGCACCGTATATTGACACTATACGCGAATATTCAAATGCAAGGATCGTCATGCGTGCCCATAATGTGGAGCATGAAATATGGGAACGGATCACACGGAATACCGAGTCTAACATTCGCAAGTTTTACCTGGCTTACCTGACACGGAAACTAAAGGCTTATGAAATCGGACAGTTTACGGCATATGATTACCTGGTAACACTGACTGAGCGTGATTTGAAACAGTTTAAGGACAAAGGGTATATCAACGGAGCTTCTTCTGCACCTATAGGATTTGATACACAAATATACCCTTATAGCAAACCATCATTCGGTCCTGAAATGTCATTATGCTTTATTGGCTCCCTGGATTGGGTGCCAAATATGGAAGGCCTGGAGTGGTTTCTATCGAAGTGCTGGCCTTCCATTCACGCGCGGTGGCCAAAAATCACGTTGCATATTGCCGGTCGAAATACTCCTTTATCCATGTTGAATATGAAGTTGCCAAATGTAACGATCCATGGAGAAGTCGCAGATGCTGCTGAATTTATCAACAAGCATGCAGTCATGATAGTCCCGCTTTTTTCAGGTAGTGGCATGAGAGTCAAAATAGTTGAAGGAATGATTTTAGGCAAAGTGATAATCACTACGACGCTCGGGAAAGAAGGCATTGAAGGAGAGCACAAAAAACATTTCTTAGTTGCGGATGATGAAAACCAATTCATGCAGGCTATCCAACTCTGCGTTGAGCATCCTGACCTGGCCATGGGGATATCGAACCTGGCTAAAGAAAATGCACAAAAGCAGTTTGACAGTAGCGAAGCAGCCCAGAAAATCCTGAATATCTACCACATGCTTTTAGGATATGAGCCCCGTCAGGCTGGTAAATCACCCATTCATAACAAGACTTCCTAAATCTCCTTCCTGAACGTGCGGATAGTATTTGTGACATCACGTTTTCCTTACCCGGTTGAGAAGGGAGACAAACTCCGGGCATTTCACCAGATCAGGATGCTGAGTGTCCATCATGAAATACATCTTGTTGCCATTTCACACAACACCATAGCACCTGAAGATTTGGATGCTATGAAGCCGTATTGTAAGACCATAAAAGTTTTCCCGATCCATAAATGGCTGATACCATTCCAACTGGTTTTGGGCTGGATTGAAGGCCTCCCTCTCCAGGTGAGTTATTTCCTGGATCGGACCATCAAGCGGAAGGTGCAATATCACATCATCCACCTGGAACCTGATCATGTCATTTGTCAGCTTATCAGGGCATCAACCTATGTCCGGGCGCTGCCATTTCCGAAAACACTTGATTATATGGATGTGTTTTCAGAGGGCATGTTTCAACTGGCCAAGAAGTATCATCCTTTCGGTTTTATTTTCAAGTGGGAAGCAAAACGACTGGCTGCCTTTGAAAGGACGATCTATAAGGATTTTGACAAGCACACGATCATCTCCAGGCAAGACAGGGACCGATTGCGACTGGCGACCCATGACCAGATCATGGTCATCCCTAATGGGGTTGATCCGGATTTTAAACCGAAAACTGATATCCTAAGACCAACACACGACCTTGTCTTTGTTGGTAACCTTGGTTATGGCCCGAATACTGCAGCCGCACAATACCTCGTCGGGAAACTCATGCCGGAACTGGATAGGCGTGGACTGGATCTAAAGCTATTACTGGCTGGTGCACGACCTGGCCGGAAAATACAGCTATTGAAAAACAGAAAGGGAGTCACCGTCAGGGGATGGGTGGAGGATATACGCGATGCCTATGCAGATGGTCGTATCTTTGTAGCGCCCATGTTTTCGGGGCTGGGGTTACAAAATAAAATTCTGGAGGCGATGGCGATGGGGCTACCTTGCGTGACGACCACGATGGTCAATAATGCGATTGGGGCAACACTCAACAAAGAGATCCTTGTCGCAGATACGCTGGAGGGTTTGGCGGATCACGTCCAGCGATTGTTGAAAGATGAAAATGAATACAACAGGATTGCAACTGCGGCCAGAGCTTTTGTAATGTCAAATTACCAATGGGAAGACCAGGTTGAAAAACTCGAAACGTTTATTAGTTCAAAGAATGTATACGCAGACAAATGATACAAACTGAAACAGACACAATGGAAATGACATCACAGCTGGATTCCATATCATCAGCCATAGAAGATATACGATTGGGTAAGGTGGTGATCGTCGTCGATGATGAGGATCGTGAAAACGAAGGCGATTTTATTTGTGCCGCGCAATGCGTAACCCCCGAGATCATCAATTTTATGGCGACGCATGGAAGAGGACTTATCTGCGCCCCATTAAATGAAAAGCGGGTAGAGGAGCTGAAATTGCAGATGATGGTCAAGGACAATACGGCATTACATGAAACGGCATTTACGGTTTCTATTGATCTGATTGGTCATGGATGCACAACAGGTATTTCAGCACAAGATCGCTCCACAGGAATTCGATCCTTGGTTGATCCTGACATCAAGGCTGAAGACTATGCCCGGCCTGGTCATATTTTTCCTTTGAAAGCAAAGACGGGAGGTGTATTACGCAGAAGCGGGCATACCGAAGCAGCTATTGATCTTGCACGCATGGCCGGATTTTATCCCGCGGGAGTGTTGGTCGAAATTCTCAACCAGGATGGTACGATGGCCAGGTTGCCACAACTGATTGAAATTGCAAAGAAACATGACCTCAAAATAATCTCTATCCAGGATCTGATTGCATTCCGGATGGATCGCGAACGGATTGTAGAACGGATGCCGTCCTATCAGATCACTTCCAGATTTGGTGATTGGGAAGTGGTGCCGTTCAGGCAGATGATCACAGATGATATACATCTTGCGCTTGTCAAGGGGCATCCTGGAAAACAAAACTCCACACTAGTACGCGTCCATAGTATGTCACGCACCGGAGATATGTTAGGATTGATTTTTGGAAATACAGGTACCGAAATAGACAAGGCATTATCCTTGATTGCTGAAGAAGGCAACGGCGTTTTTCTATTGATGCGTCATAGTGAACTATCGGATAATGTACTTGACGTCCTCAAATCCTTTGCCGGCCAGGATGGTGCATCCACTTCAGAGCAAAGAGACATCGGTGTCGGTGCTCAGATCCTCCGAGAGCTCGGTATCTCCAAAATGAAACTCATGTCAAATAATACCATATCCCGTGTAGGGCTGATTGGTTTTGGCCTTGAGATTGTAGAGAATGTAAAATTGTGAGTTGTGAGTTGTGAGTTGTGAGTTGTGAGTGAGTGAAAGCGCTCGCGCTTTCACTATGCTCCTTGCTCTTTGCTCCTTGCTAAAAAGTTGGACACATTGATTCTTCATTGTCATACAAGCCGGTAAAACTGATAGACAATTCGAAAGCACCTCTGCCGGGTGATTGTGAGCTTAAACTCGTGGTAGTAATATCATGACTGAGACCAATCAGCAGACCTTCTACTTCATAAGCAGCCATCAGGTATAGGGCTGATGGTTTTAACCCACCATCAAAAGTTTGATTTAAACGTACACCTCCTCCGAGATGGAATGCCTGGTTATCATAATTGGTGATATCGAATTTGACAAGCGCTGCCGCAGAAAGCATCTGATGCGGGCCTTCTGATTGCCACATCACACGCGGTAGCACGGAAACGTATTCGTTAGAGGCAAGTTCCATGGAGAGGAAGGCAGTAAACTTGCGATAAATATTAGCCTCCGGATATTCGATGTCCTGTTCGATAGAGTGCGAATAGAAAGAAATAGAACTACCGGGTATATGATCTACAGATAATCCCAAAGAAAGACTTGAATAGTCACCCATTCCCGTCATATAGCTGACTCCAAGTCCAAGATCCATGAAGGCGAAATTGTTAGACGGCAGGATTTCTGCTGTGCCAAGAGAATATTGATCCAGGCCGTTGAACTGATCATTGAAATAAATCTCTTCGTAATTGATGTTACGCTGTGCGATACCGAAATTTACACCGGCGGACAGATATTGCTTCCGGTCTGCGTTGAGTGCTTTGTGATAACTACCGTAGAGAGAGAGGATATTCTGGTTGACATTGTAGATCGCGGTACGATCAGCAATGAGGGAAAATCCCGCGCCGAAATAATCATCACTATGCTCCTGTACAACCTTGATATCGCCATAGAGGCCCATCGTTGTGTAAGGGCTTTCAATGATGCTTCGCCATTGATCCCTGTAGGCAACAGTCACGCGATACCGACCATCAATCGCCCCTGAAAACGCGGGATTGAGATCAACAGGGTGGGCAAAAGATTGGGTGAAAAGCTTGTCTTGTGCCAGGGTCTCTTGTGAACAGCAAAATACAAATGAGACGAAAAGGAAAGAATGGAAAATGTGCTTCATAACTCAGATCATTTGGAGGATATCATACTTGGTGAGTATGTGGACATTCCCCGCCTTATCTTTTGCCATGACCGCAGGAATTTTCTTGGTGATGTATTTATTGAGCTTGCTGACCGGCAGATCTTCATCGACCATCGGTAAGGGTTCATCCATAATTTCAGACACAGGTTTTTCCGTATGGCTGAGTGGATTTTCAAGTATATAGGTCAATACGGCGTTTTCAGAGAGTGATCCCACTATCTCGTTTTCTTTCATAACGGGCATTTGGGAAATATCGTATTCCTTCATGAGTTGGAGGGCCTGTCTTACCTTGTCATCTGCACCTACGGTGATGAGTTTTTGGTTTGCATGGGCCTTGATCAGATCTCTGACCATCAGTTCTTTATCAAGGAATCCCCGCTCCCGCATCCAGTCGTCGTTGTATATTTTACCTACATACCGGCTGCCATGGTCGTGAAAAATAATCACCACCACATCATCTTCCTTGAGTCTGTCTTTCAGTTGCAGTAATCCCGCCAGGGCGCTCCCGGCTGAATAGCCAAGTAATAAGCCCTCCTCCCGTGCAAGTCGCCTTGCTGCCAGTGCTGCGTCTCCATCAGCGACTTTTTCGAAATGATCTATCAATTTGAAGTCGACATTGGCCGGCAGGATGTCCTCTCCGATACCTTCTGTGATATAAGGGTAGATTTCCTTTTCATCGAAGATGCCGGTCTCATGGTATTTTTTAAATACACTGCCATACGTATCGATACCCCAGATTTTGACATCCGGGTTTTTTTCTTTCAGATACCTGGCTGTGCCTGATACAGTACCTCCAGTGCCTACGCCCACAATAAGATGGGTGATTTTGCCATCTGTCTGATCCCAGATTTCAGGACCGGTGGTCAGGTAATGGGCTTTGGTGTTTGACAGATTATCGTATTGATTGGCCCAGTAAGAATTCGGGAGTTGCTTGCTCAATCGTTCGGCAACTGAATAGTAGGAGCGTGGATCTTTTGGCTCAACATTGGTCGGACAGACGATCACTTCAGCACCAAGCGCCTTGAGCATGTCAATTTTTTCCTTGCTCTGTTTATCACTGGTGGTGAAAATGCATTTGTAGCCCCTGACAGCGGCTACGAGAGCTATCCCCATTCCGGTATTGCCGGAGGTGCATTCAATGATGGTGCCTCCTGGCTTGAGCAGGCCGTTTGCTTCTGCATCATCGATCATTTGCACAGCCATTCGGTCCTTGATCGAGTGACCTGGATTAAAGGTTTCGACTTTGGCCAATACCAGGGCTTTGACCTCTGAGGCTACCTTATTGAGTCGGATCATAGGCGTATTGCCTATAGTTTCCAGCACATTTTTACAAACTTTCATCGGGGCAAAGATGCGAAAAATAGGCCTACTCAACGAAGCGCCACCGGGCAAAGAATTGTTGATCCAGGACCCCGAGGGCACGAGCCACTGAGGGTGAAACCACCAAACCAACCTGAGACTGGTATAAACCTGGAGGTATATTGCCTGCCACCTTGGCTGTCAGGGTCCTGTGTAGCATGGGGTTGGTTACTTCCATGTAGGATCCCACTTTAGCGGTGGGGTGGAGGACGTAATAGTGGGATTGTTGACTGCCCGGTTTCCAAACGGCCAGGCCCTTTTGTTCGCGGATGATTTTACCCTCAGTCTTATACTCATCCGTAAAATCCTTGACGGTGTACCTGGAGGCTACATCTGCTGAGGCTGCTGCAGTTCCGGCAGGGCTGAGGGTGTTTAGTCCAGGGACATACCATCCCAGGTGGATGACCTGACCGATAGACAAGCCTTCGCTCACCCTCGGGTTGAGGGATATGATCGTTTCAGGAGAAGTGCCGAGATAAACTTTTGAAATGCGGTAGAGCGTTTCCTTGGGTTGTATGCGGTAAAACACCGGAATGCCATCCTCCGGCCCCGAAGGAGGGGCAAACACAAAGGCTTTAGGATAGATGGGGATATTTACGGGATAGCCAAGAGGGATAGAACCTGGATTGAGGTCCGGATTGGCTTCCAAGATGGAATCAATACTGACATTGTATTTTTTGGAAAGGCCGTACAAGGTATTACCTGGTTCAACCTTTTCAATAATCACGAGGCCAATGGGATCAACATGGTGAATGAACTTTTGAGCAGCCTCACTGGGTGTGGGAATCTGCGACCCTGCTGAAAAGGAAAGGAAAAGGTAGAAAAAGAGGAGGCCTGGCGTACGCATGATTTGGGTTTAGAGTGGTACAAATGTATTACATATTAAATAAATTTGTAATATTTAATTTAAAATCGGACTTTTGCCTGACAACAAGACGAAAACTATGAGCGCATATTGTACCATGGCCATCATTCCTGCCCGGTATGGTTCCCAACGATTGCCCGGTAAGCCCCTGATGATGATCAAGGGTAAGAGCCTTATCCAGCGAGTCTGTGAAAGGGTCCAGCAGGCCAAAGTGATTGATCATTTTTGTGTAGCCACTGATGATATCCTGATTTATAACCACGTCAAAAAACTCGGTTATGATGTAGTCATGACCCGCTATGAGCAGCCTTCTGGCACTTTCCGGTGCGCGGAAGTACTGAGCCAGTTTCCGATGGTGACGCATGTGGTCAATGTGCAGGGAGATGAACCGCTGATCGATCCCCAGATGATTGATTTCCTGGCTACCAATATGATCGAACAAACCGGATTGAAGGTGGCGACACTGGTGCGTCGTATTGAAGATGCGGCTGACCTTTCAAATCCAAATGTGGTCAAGGTGGTCATCAACCGGAACAATGAAGCTATGTATTTCAGCCGGCAGGCCATACCGTTTGTGCGTGATTTTCCAGTTGATAGTTGGTTGGAGCATGGGGTCTATTACAAACACGTCGGTATGTACGCATATACTTCACAAGCGCTGATGGCTATTGAGAAACTGCACATACATCCTTATGAGGCACTGGAAAAACTGGAACAACTCACCTGGATTGCCCATGGGTTGTCCATCGAGTGCTTTGAAACGAATATGGAATCAATAGGCATCGATACAGAGGAAGATTTGAAAACAGTGACCTCCATGATCGCAGAATTGGAAGATTAGTAATCGGTAGGCTATAACATGACATTAAAAAGGGTTCACTGTGGTGAGCCCTTTTTCATTACAGGATTTATAATCCGAGAAATGCGCCATCAAAGGCAAACGGCAGGATATCCATGACATCATTGATTTCATACACCACACCACCTCCAGCCAGCGTAAGTAGCAAGCGGATTGGGGTCTTCTGAAAGCTTCTGTATTCGCTCAACACCTGACGACACGAGCCGCATGGGCTTGCAGGTGTCTTTTGCTGTGGGTTATCAACGGATATCGAGATCGTATCAATGGGTAAGCGTCCCAGATGATGGATCATATTGTATAAAGCAACTCGCTCTGCGCACTGGCCGATTGGAAATGCCCCATTCTCCTGGTTTGAGCCAACGATTACCTGTTGGTCAGTGGTTCTGATGGCAGCACCTACTTTAAAATCAGAATAGGGTGCATATGCCTTGCCGCATGCGTTGACAGAAATTTCTATCAATGATTGATCGGCTGGTGACAAGCTATTTTTATCATCATGCACCTGGTATGCAAAAGTGTATTCCCTGAGGCTCATAGGGAATCAAGATAAGGACTTCAGGGGAATACGTTAGGTATCTCGGGGGGGGGGGGGGGGGGGCCCCCCCCCGGGGGGGGGAGATTCTTTCGTCAGGGGCGTGCATCCACCCTGACGAAAAAATCCATCGCTGGGGCGGATGCCCCCGATGCTATTGGGGGATTTAAGCTGGTATTTCGGTTTGGTATCTTGGTGGTCTCAGGAGCAAATAGTTCGAAAACGCTCACCACATCGCTCCTGCAACGGCAGTCACTTTTGGTATCTCGGTGGTTGGCGGAGAGAACTCCATCCAACGGCAATCGCCTAGTTATTGTGGCTGGTTTCTATTTCAGCAATTGGAACTTGATGGGTAGGGTAAAATTGACAGCGACAGCTTTGCCATTGTGTTTGCCGGGCTTCCATGCAGGCATCATGTTGACGACTCGCAGCGCTTCCTGATTGAGTCCGCCACCAGGTCCTCTGACAACAGTTGCATTTTGAATCAAGCCTTCTTTTGTAACTACAAACTGAACATAGACTGTGCCTGATATTCCCAGGTCGATGGCCAGCTGAGGGAAATCAAGATTGTTTTTCAGGAAGGTATACATGGCAGCCATACCATCAGGGAATTCCGGTTGTTGTTCAACGGCATAGGAATTAAAAACAGTTGATTCGTCAGGTGTTTCAACAATCGCGGATGAGTTTCCTAAGTCGACAGCGATACCTGCATCAATGGTGCCCTCCGGATTATCTATGGTGGTAATACCTGTCTGCACATGTTCCAGTTGATTTACCTTCGGAATGTCCGCTTCCTGGGTAACCAAATCATCTGGTTGGACTGCTGGTGCAACGTATTTGATCTGGCTTTTGATCGAGGGTGGTGTTTTTTGTGGAATCACCACTGGGGGTTTTACTACAGGTGCAAGATTCCTGATCGGATCAAGATTGACAGGTGTGTTGTCATATGTATTAACATCAATGGATGAACGATCTTGAAAAAGCCTGATCACATTCGGACTATTGATGCAGCAAAGGAAAAAGAGAAAAGCTGAAATCATAGCCCTGGACATGATACGCTCATAATCCTGGCGAAGGGCAAAGGCACCATACGATTTGTTCCGGTTTTCAAACACGATGTCATTCATCTCCCGGTTGAGCAAAATAGAAGTTTTCATGTGGCAGCGATTTAAATGGTGATTGTATATGGATATGATGCAGAAGGATCTGTTATTTCATACGATTTCATGTCCATAAGGCAGGGTGAAAGAAAATTGTAATTGATTCTCTCAGGATTTGATCATCTTTCGCAGATCAATGACCCGGATGAAAAGCACTTTTCTTCTTTTAAAGGATCCAGTCCGCCAGGTACAGTTATTCATGCTGTGCAGGCATACAGGGGTTATTTTGTCTTCCATTGTCATTGCCCGTTCCCTGCCGATTGAGGAGGTTGGTGTTTTTGAAATGCTGATGCTATGCGGCTACCTGATGACTTTTTTCTGGTCAGACGCATTGCTGAAAGGGTTTCTTGCGGATGCGAAAGTGAAATCAGATAAGATTGCCGTTTCTGCTTTTATATGGCTATATCTGTTTGCCGGATTTGCGGCCATGGCCATATTGGTTATTGGTCAGAAGGTTTTATTACCATTATTCGTGGACAGGACCAGTCTCCAGGGGATACACCTTTTTATCCTATACCAGGCCTTGATTATTCCGGTATGGATTGCTCCTTTCCTGGGATTGTTGAAAGGCCAGAATGCCATTCTACTATCCATCTATGTACTCGTCGGACCTGCCATTTCATGTTATGCTGGATTCAGAAGTCTACCGGAATTATCAGGCGTCCTGATTGGTCTGTTGAGCTATGCGCTAGTTGGATTTGCGTGGGTATTGACCAACACTACTTTCGTCCGCAAATTGCAGTTGGGGAAAATGTTAGTGGCGCTATGGCCTGTCACCTGGCCATTGATGATGTACTCAGTCTCAGTTGGTATCGCCCGCAGCTTTGATGTATGGCTTGTTGCCCGCCATTTTGATGAATCGTCTTTCGCCATTTTCAGGTATGGTGCCAGGGAATTCCCTTTGGTGGTCGCCTTTGCAGCAGGATTGAGCACGGTGATGATCCCGAAGCTTTTTTCCTCTGATGCGTTGGATGAACTCCGGTCCAGGTCTACAAGGTTGATGCATATATGCTATCCTGTAGTGGCATTTGTCATGCTGTTCAGCCCCCCATTATTTGAGTATTTTTTTGGAGTAGCTTATAAAGAGAGTGCCCTCATTTTTAATATCTATTTATTATTGACGCTCACACAATTGGTCTTCCCTCAATCCATCATGACGGCCCGTGGAGAGACCAGATGGCTCTGGTATATTTCCTTAGCAGAACTTGCTGTCAATGTGGTGGCCAGTGTATTGTTACTTTCGTATTTTGGGCTTGCGGGCATTGCCATGGGGACATTGATCGCCTTCGTTTTTGAAAAAGCAGTCTTGATCATCTTCGTGCGTAGACGGTTTGGTATTTCCTTAGACGCGATCATTCATCCCCTTAGCTGGTTTGCTTATGCTGCAATGCTTATAGCAGCTTTTATGACATCAAAATGGATATTTGGAATATAGCAAGGGTTGCTGATCGGTTAGAGAAGGCCGATATAGCTATCGATCGAGAAGCGACCAGCCTGGCGCGATGGGTCTGGACGGATATCCTGGCACTGCCACTACAGGCTGAGCTTGAATTAAATAGCGACAAGCAACAACTTTTGTCAGCGACCTTTGATAGACTCCTGAGCGGCGAACCTGTGCAGTACATCGCCGGGTATGGGTGGTTTTACGGGCTGCAATTTCAAGTCAATCCTCACGTGCTAATTCCCAGGCCCGAAACTGAAGAACTGGTAGAGTGGATATTGGCAGACCAAAGAGCATCAGGCAAAAAAGAAATCCAAGTCCTTGATATCGGGACCGGTAGCGGCTGTATAGCCATCGTTTTAAAGAAAAAGCTGGGTGACCGTGCTCAGGTGACTGCTATTGATATTTCTGAAGGGGCCCTTGAGGTGGCCCGGCTGAACAGCAAACAACTCGATAGTCAGATCGATTTTGTGCAAAGGGATGTCATAAGCATGGGCCTTACGGGACTTGGGTTATTTGATATTGTGGTCAGCAATCCTCCATACATCTCTAAAGAAATAGCCGGCCGGGACATCGTCCACCGGTTGAAATTTGAACCTGAAGTTGCTCTTTATCCGCCAGGGCATGATCCGGATCTATTTTACAAGATGATCAGTGAACATGCCGGAAATGTATTAAAGCCTGATGGGTGTTGTTATCTGGAAATCAACGAATTCAGAAAGCAGGAAATCGAGGGGTACTTTAACCGGGAGGAATGGACCGAACCGGAAGTCAGAATTGATATGCAGGGAATGCCCAGAATGCTGAAAACACAAAAAAAATATGGGTAAAGTCAAGCAGCGAACTGATATGAAGCTGTATCCTACCTTTTATAACGCCAAAGTTTAGAGAAGTCTGAACGTTTGTTGCAGGACTTTATTGGATGTTCATCAGGCAATTCGTTAGAATTTCCAACCTATAGCTTTCAGGGACTGGAAAATGTTAACGAACTGATTTGAAAATTATTATCCTATGTAAAGAAATATATCATCTCCAGGGATACCACGTTGGGCTCATATCTGGTTTTTTATGATGGATATATAAATAATCAATTGTAAATAAATGATTTACAATTGCTTAAATTAGGAATATTAATTCCTCAACCCCTGAAATGCTGACATAATCTCCTGCCAATTAACATTTTAACAATATATAATTTGTATATTGTGCCAGACTTTGAGAAACCAATTGGGCATAACATCTTTTTATTGGGCAAGTATTTAGACTAATCAACAATGCGAACAAGAATTCTTCTGCTATGCGTATGTGTAGTGTCTTACCTGTATAGCGTAGCGCAACCCACCAACAACCCTTGTGGTGCGGCGGAGCTTATCTCCAGTCTTAATGGTTCCTGTGATATGGGTAACACCGTTGACCTGGCCACTGAGGATATCGGGCCTTCCGCTTGTACGGTGGGAGCTAATGAAAACGTTTGGTTTTATTTTGTTGCTACTGGCGTCAGCGTTGAAGTCATCGTGACTCCGGGTGGCGGAATGGGAACGCCTGAAATTACACTCGTACAATTTCCAACTTCACCTTGTAATGCGGGAGATGCTTTGGAACTTGAGTGCGTAGCGGGAACCACGCTGGTATCAGATAATGAACTGGTCGTAGGGCAGACCTATTATATCATGGTGGCAGCCTCCAGTAGTCCGGTAGGCACATTTGATATTTGTGTAGACAATCCGACACCCGCTTCGAATGATGCCTGCACTACAGCTACAGTCATCAATAACGTTGACAACAATTGTTTTACCTCCACTAATAATTTCCCTT
Organism: Candidatus Opimibacter skivensis; assembly: GCA_016721905.1. GTDB lineage: Bacteria > Bacteroidota > Bacteroidia > Chitinophagales > Saprospiraceae > Opimibacter > Opimibacter skivensis. Next base: position 290,505 of record JADKHH010000003.1, read on the forward strand.
CTACAGACGTGCTGATACCTGGTTGTTTTACCGGTTCCACCTACAACGTTTGGTTTTCCTTCGTTGCGGATGGTGTCAGTCTGGACCTGTATGTGCCCAATGGCCCTGGTGTTGCCCAGGTTGCAGTAGTTGATTTTGTGACCAACTGTTCTTCTGCAGGTGCGGTCACCCTTGGATGCGCTACGGGTACAAATCACATTGTCCTGGACAATGAGCTGGTTATTGGCAATCAGTATTTTGTAGTAGTCGGGTTTCAAAACAGTGATTTTAACGGAAATGGAATAGGCAATTTTGAATTGTGTATTGATAATCCGGTGCCGGCACCCAATGATGATTGCGACATGGCTATCGTCATTCCAACCAATGTGCTGGACGATCCTACAACGTGTTTTAACTCCATCGCCGGTAATCCATTGAACAATGACTGGCCTTCCACAGATGTGGGTCTATTCGGTTGCTGGAATACGGATGATAGCTATAATATCTGGTATTCATTTGTGGCACAAGGAAATGATGTACAGATTACTGTTGATCCTTCATTTCCGGAGGATGCCCAAATCGCACTCGTAGAGTACACCGGAACACCATGCGAGCTTGCAGGTGCTGTTTTGCTGGAATGTGCTAATGGTACTATTCTGGATTATAATGATGACCTGGTTATAGGTCAGACGTACTATATCGCAGTCGGATTCGAGAATAATGTTGTTGGCGACTTTTGTATGAATGTATTCAATCCGGAACCACCACCAAATGATGAGCCATGTGATGCCATAGCATTACCGACTCAAGGTAACTGTACGGATGGTACCACCATCTATGCTAATCCTGAGGGCTATTTTGTTCCGGGTGATTGCCAGGGAGCTATTGATAATACCGTCTGGTATACCCTTGCCCTTTCTGATCCTGATAATGTTGGTTTTGAAATTGACCTGGCATTGGATGATGTAGGCCCTGGTGTTGAAGTATCAGTGATTTTATGGGAAGTCGTTGATTGTAATTTGCCAGGCAATATTGTTTTCTTTCAATGTGGTGCACCACCAACCGAAACTATATTGTGGGGACCTATTGATGAGACGCTGACTTATTATCTATCGGTGTCCACCTCAGAACCAAATGAAACAGATTTTACCATTTGCGTAGATGAAGTTCCACCATGTTTTATGAATGATATGTGTACGGAAGCGGAGCTTATCCCGAACGTACTTTCTGATATGCCTTTTGTGTGTGTGCCAGGCTGTAATCTTTTTGCTGACCCTGAAACATTCAATAATGCTTGTGAAATAGGTAATTTCTCCACCGTTTGGTTTCAGGTCAATACAGATGGTCTTGCCAGTTTGATGAATATTCAAGTTAACAGTCAGGACATTTCTGCACCAACGATTACCTTGTTTCATCAACTTACAGATTGCTCTGACTTAGAAATTGTCCCGCTGACCGGTAGTGATCTTCCTTGTGTCGTTGGATCCAATTTTGAGGCAGAGGCGTTTGGTTCTGATGTAGGAGCTAATGCCATTTATTATATTGCGGTAAGTTCATTCAACAGTATCGGCGGTGATTTTGAACTTTGTGTCAATACCATTTCGTCCGCTTCCAATTGTGTTACATCCAGGGATATAGAAATAACCAGCAGATCTTCAGGTGGACCGCTTGAAGGCCCGTTCTTTCCTGGTGAAACAATTGGTGTCTGCATGAATGTCAACTCATACACTGCGGCTAATAATGGTTGCCAATGGTTCCAGGGATTAATTCCTGTTTTTGGCAATGGATGGGATCCATCTTCATTTGATGGAAATGGACAGCCGATCAATGCCACCGTAAATGGAAATGCAATCGGACAGCCAGGTAACGGACTATATGGATCAACTATATGGGATTGGTTTACAGATGTGGATTATCACTATCAGCACTTTAATTACCAACTCGGGGATTTTGATGGTAACGGTACAATAGACATGTGTAATCTGTTATTCGACCCTGACTGCCCAAACACGGGTGGACTGATGGGTGGGTGCTGTAACCCTTGTTGGGGGGCACCACTCGGTTCGATCCTGCCTGGTGGTTGGTTTGCTTACGGTATCAATGGTTCGTGTGCTACGCCTGGTCCACCTGTCAGGGTTGACTGGGGTGATGGAAATACATGTGGTGGAGGTATGGGGCCCTGGGCATTTTGTTTCGAACTGAATGTCAGACCTTATCCTGAATGCCTTACAGATCCAACTACTCAAAATCTAATGCTTGGCTTCTTTACCACCGCTGACGGTGAAACCGGAGCCTGGACGGGTAATGCAAGTATTTGTGCCTTGGATCAACCAGCCTTTGTTACTCTGCCAATGTGTTGTTCAGAGTTGATGGAGGCAGAGGATATGTTAGATCCGATCTGTAGTCATCAGCAATTTGTCTACGCTATCGATGAACCCGGGGTAGAATATTGGGAGTGGACAGTATCTTCAGGTTCAGTCTCTGGTGGTACTCCAGGATCGGGAGGGCCGGGTACGGTCATCATTAATACTTTAGTCAATGGAGGAGATGACTCTGAAATTGTAACCTATACCTTCCTCGGATTTGCAGGGGGTGCATGTCCTGTTTTCCAAAAGGAAGTAACTATTGAGGTTTTCCCGGCTATTCAGGTGATGCTTGATCCGCTTACACTATGTGCTACACCGTTGACTCCGTATGTCATTACGCCTGAAGTTACAGGTGGTAATGGAACCTATTATTATCAATGGGCTCCTAACGGAGAATCCACGCCATCGATTACAGTGCCTAACCCGGTCAATGGAACAAATTATATCGTGAGTGTTACAGATGATGTGGGTTGTTTCGGCACAGCCCAAATGTCAATAACAGTATACTCAACTTTCCCTGTTGATATAATTGCGCCAATAACAGAACAGTGCCTTGTCGATGGTCCGTTAAGTCTAGAAGCCAACGCAACAGGTGGCTTTGAGCCGTATTCATTTGAATGGACCTTTCCAAGTACGAATACGTCCACCAATCAGGCCATTACCACAGATGAGACAGGCGAGCATCTGGTTGTCGTGACGGATGTTGAAGGATGTGTTGGCAAGGATTCGATTGACATGATATTTAATGAATCACCTGAAGTCTATGTGGATGCTGTCAACGGCGCTCTTGCAATCTGTGAAGGTGAGTCTACGGAGTTAGCAGGTGTTGCCACCGGAGGGGAATCTCCATATATCTATGAATGGGATACACCTGAGGGACCTGAATCCGGAAAAAATATTTTTGCATTCACCCCAGGCACCTACACGATTACTGTTGAAGATGCTAACGGATGTACGAACACTGCCGAATTGGAAATTGAGGCTCAACCTGAACCCATGCCAGACTTAGGCCCTGATCAGTTGGTGTGTAATTTTGACGATGCTGTATTAATTGAAGTCACTGAACAGTTTGATGATTATCATTGGTCTGTGGGCAATTTTGCAGATGGTGAAAATTCAATTGAAGTATATAATGCCGGCACCTATACAGTTACAGTAACAAATGAATTTGGTTGCACTGGAGATGTTTCCGTGGATATTGACTTATATCCGCAGCCTGTGTTTATTATGCCGGATACCTTTGAATTCTGTCCTGGTTCTTCAGTGACTATCAATGCTGACGATTACGGTGGCCCATGGGAAAACTTCCTTTGGGGACAATGCGGAGGTTGTGTTGATGAATTTACCACATCGACTCCCGGCATCTATGATGTCCTTGTATTCGATGTAAACGGATGCTCAGGATATCAGGAATTTGAGGTTGTTGAGAATTCATCAATAACCCCTGGTCTGCAGGGTGATAACATTATGTGTACAGGAGAGACTATTACACTCTCGGCTCAGGCTGGCTTTGTCTCTTATGATTGGTCCGCAAATGCCGGAAGTGCGACAACACAAACTGTAGATGTTACTGCCATAGGAGATTATAGCGTCACTGTGGTGGATGCTGAAGGTTGTATTGGTGCTGATACGATTACCATTGTATCCGGAGATTTTGTAGCTGGTATTACCGGCCCAACAGCCATATGTGCTAACGTGCTAGCCACTATAACAGCGACACCAGCCGGTGCATCCTACTTGTGGAGTAATAGTCAAACAACACAGGTTGTCCAGGTTGATGATGGTACACATTCTGTGACCGTCACCAGTAGTGACGGATGTACCTCGGTAGCTACTACCACGATTATAGAAACTCCTTTTGTACCGCAAATCACAGGGGATAACTTGATTTGTCAGACATCCGAGTCGACGACACTAGATGCAGGTGGACCATATGCAAGTTATTTGTGGTCTCCAAATGCAGGATCTGCAACGACTCAAAGTGTTACAGTTTCCGCAGCCGGATTATACACTGTTGCAGTAGTTGACGCTTCAGGTTGTATGGGTAATGCCGCTTTTACAGTGGATAACCATCCGGTTCCTTTTGTAGCGATTGCAGGTAACCCTGATTTTTGTGTAGGAGGTTCTACGCAAATGACAGCGACTGCCGGTTTCAATAACTATATATGGAGTACAGCAGATTTAACACCTACCATTACCATAAATGCTGCAGGCCCTTATACCGTGACCATCACAGATGCAAACGGATGTACCAACACTGCCGTAACTACTGTCAATGCGCCTTATCAGGAAACGGTTGATATCACAGGATCATTTGTATTCTGCCCGGGAGATCAGGCAACGCTTGCAGTTCCTCCGGGATATGCGTCAGTATTGTGGTCAACCACGGAAACAACGGACCAGATTTTTGTCAGTACCGAAGGCCCTGTCAGCGTAATCGTTGTTGATCCAACTGGTTGTATAGCATATGATACTGTCATTACTGATGCAAACTCAACCTTGAGTCCAGTCATCACCGGTGACTTAAGTATATGTGACAATGGAAATGCGGTACTAGATGCCGGGCCAGGATTCGATAATTATGTCTGGAGTAATGGACTTGGTACTAATCAAACCGCCATTGTAAATGCTCCAGGCACCTATAGCGTCACTGTGAGCAGCCTCGCGGGTTGTGTTGGAGAGGATGACTTTGCAGTGACTCAATTCTTCTCGCCAACTGCTATAGTAACCGCTAATGCAACAGCATGCGATGTGCAAGAGCCTGGAGGTCCTTCCACAATAGTCAATTTCAATGCATTAGTTACAGGTGGTGACACTGGTGGAAGCTGGACACAAGTGTCCGGTCCTTCACCTGTTAACCTGACGACCACAGCTAGTGTCAATTTCAATGGATTGAATTCAGGTACTTATACATTTAGTTATACTACTAATTCTGCCGTTGCTCCATGCACAGAGCAATCTTATCCACTTACTGTTGTGGTTGCGGATTGTTCATGCCCTCCGGTTGTGCTCAACAATGCACCGGATATGTGTAATGACCTTGGTGTTATCAATCTCAACACTTTAGTATTACCCCAAACGCCATCCGGTGGATCATGGAGTATTGTTTCAACACCTCCGGGATCGAACCCTGCGACCTTGACTCCACCAGACAGATTTGATGCTACTTCAGCTGATGCAGGCACGTATACACTTCAGTACCTGGTCAGCGGTCTCGCTACTTATTGTGATGATGATGCGACTGTCAACATCAATGTCATCAGGACACCGGTTGCGGGTATAGCCTCTGCACCAGTGGATTATTGCGCAGGTGAAAACCAGGTTGTTTCCCTGGCTACATTAATTACCGGTGAAGATGCAGGCGGTATATGGAATGAATCATCTCAAAACCCAAGTACTGGTGGTGCCTTCAATCCTGCCACAGGATCATTTAATGTGGCGGCTCAGGCCCCGGGTACGTATACTTTTGACTATGTCATCATGGGTGCTGGACCTTGTCCGGATGATATGACCACTGTCACAGTGGTCATTGAAGCCAACCCTATAGCTGATGCCGGCACTACAACAGAACTCAATTGCATCACACCGACGGCAACGATTGGTGGTAGCGGTACAAGTACAGGTCCAAATTTCGTTTATACCTGGGTAGCTTCAGGAGGTGGTGTCATCGTTCCACCTGCCGACCAGCCTTTGATTTCTGTATCATCAGCTGGTACATATACACTCACTGTAGTCAACAATGCAACTGGTTGTAGTGCAACTGATCAGGTTGTGATCACACAGGTAGGTACATTCCCAACTGATCTGATTCTACTTGTTCAATCACCGGATTGTGAAGGAGATCCTCCAGGCTCTGCGCAGGTTTCTGCAGTGACGGGTGGCACGGCTCCATTCGCATATTCACTTGATGGTGCACCAGGTGTTGCTTCACCGGTATTCAATAATATACCTGCCGGTGACCATACCATCGAAGTGACGGATGCTACAGGTTGTAAATTGTCTGAGGACTTCATCATTGAGGAATTGGTGGTGACAGATCTTGCGATTGTTGATTATGTCAATGGTGACTTTGTATTTGACCTTGGCGATACCATCACCTTGAGTTATGCTTACACGGGCACCAACAACGTCCCTGATTCCAGTGTATGGAAACTTGGAGATAGTATTCTTTGCACAAATTGTACGGTCCTTCAACTCGAAGCATATCTCGCTGGTACGATTACGCTGGAGACCTATGATGAAAGAGGTTGTTACAATGAGGATGCTATTAGTTTCCTCGTCATCAGGAAGAGGGATGTTTATGTTCCAAACGTCTTCAGTCCGAACGGCGACGGGTTTAATGATTTCTTTACATTGTTTACAGATTCTGACGTACAGAAAATCACCTTGATGGAGATATATACGCGTTGGGGTGATCTGGTTTTCAGAAAAGCAGATTTCGATCCGAACATTCCAAATTTGGGATGGGATGGAAAGTTTGACGGCGAAAACCTCAACCCAGGAGTGTATGTATATCGTATTGAGATTATATATGGGGATGGCCTGGAAGATCAACTGGCCGGAGACATCACTATTGTAAGATAATAAGCTCAAAAGCGTCAGCTCAGTCTAGGCTGATGCTCTAAAGAGTTTACTTGCCCATTTCTCTTGTTTTTAGAGCCCTCCTCACAAATTGGAGGGCTCTTTGTTATAAGTGGAATGCCTAACTTTGAATGAATTTCGTTCTATCTCCCTTGTCCTGCTGGTTTTGCCAGATGGCACTTCAACAGCGGAATAGGGATTGAACACAACTGAAGAATGCATTTGAACTACCGCACCAAAAAACATATCACCAGGATCGGAACACTGCTGTGTTTCTGTCTTTGCATTTCTAGCCTCTATGGTCAATGCACCCTGGCTTCATCAACACCTATTCCGGATGATGATGTTATTGCCATCCAGTTTGCTGTATCCGGGCTGGTCGATAACAATCTGTCAAGTCCTACCCAGGGTATTTGTGGCGTTGAAGTTGAATTTAACCATGAATACCTCGGGGATCTCACTATTACCTTGATATCCCCTTCCGGCACAGAAGTCCAATTGATTGGAGATCCAACAACTGCCATATCCGCGACCAACTTATCTGTGTGGGATGTTGATTTTGTGCCTTGTGGCTCAGCGGCCGATCCGGATCCCGGGTTTACACCGATGTGGTCAAATCTGCAAGCATGGCAGGCGATCACGCCCTATAATGGAACATACTATCCACAGTCCGGATGCCTGGAAGATTTTAATACCGGGCCCGCAAACGGAATCTGGCAGTTTATTATTGAAGATCATGATCAGTTTCAGCTTGGTAACATCGTCTCCATAACGCTCCTCTTTTGCAATCCCGCCGGACTCATTTGTACGGAATGCAATGCCAATAGTGGAATTCTTTCACCTCCTTCCTTTAGTATTTGTTCAGGTGAGAATATTCAGTCTTCAGATATCACGGTTGATTTTGGAGGTAATATTCCTCCGCCCGCTTCATATACCTATGAATATCTTTTGTTGGCAGGCAATACGATATTGCAGAATGGTTCTTCCTTTTCATTGACACCTCCAGCAGGTAACTATACGATTTGTGGTTTAAGTTACTTAAGTGCAGATGCAATCACAGTCGATGCATTGATAGCTACAAATGATTATGCTACACTGTCGCAGGCTATTGACAATGGCGTAGTATGTGCTCAGTTGACCACATCCTGCGTTACTGTAGATGTCAGTGCCAAACCTGATACTGTTGTTGTTACTGGTAATTTGTGTAACGGTGAGGTTTTTTCATACCGTGGACAGGATTACTTTACGGACGGTTTCTTTTACCAGGTGAATGATGGACCAGGATTGTGCGATACGGTTGTTGAAATAAGGATCAGCGACAGACCTTTATCTGTTTTGCTGACCATCCCGGATACCTTGTCTTGCGGCATTGGCAATGTTAGCATCAGTGCAACCGTTTCAGGTGCTTCCGGACCTTTTAGTTACCAATGGTCAACAATTAATGGCAATATAACTTCGCCCACTACAGGAAGCTCCGTCACTGTCGACCAGGCTGGGCAATATTTCTTAGCTGTAACGGATGGCGTTTGTGATGGTTCGGGCAGCAGTATTGTCATTGCGGATCAAGGATTTCCACAAGTCTTTTTTGAAGGAGGAACGATCACTTGTCTTCAACCTTCCATTGATATCAATCCTATTTTTATTCCTTCAGATGCTAATATAATATGGACAGGCCCGGGAGGATTTAATACTGTTCAACCAAATATTTCTGTATCCATTCCAGGTGACTATACGCTAAACGTTACAAATCAAGCTGGATGTACAACCTCGAGAACTGTTGATATAGGTATTGATACCAGCACGTTTCCAGTCAATGTTGTTAACATGGGGAAGAACTGTCAGAACAGTTACATAACGCTAGGGAATGATCCTGAACTTCTGAGCCTATGGCAATGGAATGGGCCAAATGGCTTTTCCAGCAATTACTGGAGACCCAATGTAACTGATACGGGTTTGTATACACTCACCGGAACATATACTAACGGGTGTACAAGGCTAGGTACTTTCTTTTTTGATGGTGACTTTAGCATTCCTGATATTTCAATTTCCCCAAGAGACACGCTCAATTGTAATGAGCTTCTTTCTATAACGGTATCTTCCCTTACGGCGGGTGCTTCATATTCATGGAGCGGTCCGCTGGGTTTCAGCAGCACACAATCAACGGTCCAGATTAATCAGGTGGGCGTTTATACAGGTATTGTTACCGCCCCAAATGGTTGTCAGAATTCAGCTCAGGTGATTGTAGACAAGGGAGATGATATTTTTGATTTCCAGGTTTTTTCAGATACGATTACGTGTTCCGCAACAATGGTCACTATCGGGGTTATCGCCCCAGACGCAGATACTTTTGACTGGATTAATTATACAGGACCAGGTGATGATCAACCTATGATTGATGTGACGTCAGGGGGCAATTATATGGTTGAGATGACCGATACCAATACTGGTTGTGTAGTCTCCGCCCAGGTATTCGTTCCAACAGATACCAGTGTTCCTTCCTTTGGATACACAACAGATACAATTACATGCAACGATCCTATAGCAGAACTCAATTTTATCCCATTTCAAGGTTACACCTATTCTGCCGTATACTGGGAATTGCCTGACCTTTCTGTTGTCCAGGGTCCCACTTTAATGTCAGGTCTGATAGGGGAGCACAGGCTGATTGGCGTAACTCCTAATGGATGCCAGGGTATTTGGTTAATTCACATTCCATTTGATACGGTTCAGCCTTTCGTAATTCTTGAAACCGATACATTATCATGCCAGGATACAGTTCAGATCATTTCACAATCGCTGGATTCCATCATGTCGTACCAGTGGAGTGGGCCTGGCATCATCATGTCAGCAGGTGAAACCATCGATGTTAATGAAGCAGGGTTGTATCATCTCTCTGCGTCTGGCTTGAATGGATGTATTGCTGAACATGATATCATCGTTGACAGCAATTATCAGTTACCATTGTATAACCTGATAGCTGACTCCCTGCGTTGTGATCGACCAGCAGAGATTACTGCCGTGCCTGTAGATTCTATTCTATCCTATAATTGGTTCGACCAAAGTGATCAATTGATCTCCACAGATTCCTTTGTATTGGTTAGTGTCCCCGGAACGTATACAATCCAGTTAAGTGGAACTAATCGATGCGTGGCATATGATACCGTGACAATTGATCCTGTGGATTATCCCGTTATTTCTCTGGCATCGGACACCTTTACTTGTGCGGTAACCCTTGTTCCTGTTTCGGTGCAGATCGACATACCGCAGTACACACTTGCCTGGGTAGATTTGAATGGGGATACATTAGGAACAAGCTCCCCGTTACAGGCTGCGCAAGCCGGACCTTATATTGCCTCTGTCAGCGGACTTAATGCATGTGAGACCAGAGATACGATCACCGTGCCCTATGATACGTTGCCACCAGTGCCGCAAATAAATGCTATCGGAGAGATCCGGTGTCAAAACAGGGATATTACACTGGATGGTTCTGGCTCTTCACCTTTGCCTTTGATTTATTCATGGACGACCAATAGCGGAACCATATTAAGTGACCCTTCGCTCCTGCAGGTACAGGTGAGGGACACAGGTTATTATTTTTTGGAAATTGAGCAACCTGGCAACGGATGTATAGCAAGAGACAGCATCCTGGTATCTGAAAATCCAAATGCTATTACGCTCGCATATCTCTCTGTCGCCCCTCCTGAATGTAGTGGCGATGAAAATGCTTCCATTACCATCACTGGGCTTGAAGGTGGGGTATCCCCGTTGGTGTATCAATTGAATGGTGGAGCTATCCAATCAAGTCCCGTTTTTGATGGGTTGCAAGCAGGTACATATTTGTTGCAGGTTACCGATGCGGGAAATTGTGTTTTCGATACGACCATAATCATTGCACCTTCATTTTCATTTTCTATTGATGCCGGCCCTGATGTGGAAATCTATCTGGGCGAAAGTATCGAGCTCACAGGTATGACAGATCTTGTCCCCGGAGATATTTTATCGGATCAATGGGATTCAATGGGTGCCACGCTTTGTACCAATTGCCCGGATTTTGAAGTCAGTCCGCTGGAGACCACTACGTATACCTATCAACTCACTTCATGGAGTGGGTGTGTCAAATCAGATGAGGTTGTGGTTTTTGTACTGGAAAAAGGCAAATATTACATGGCTAATATCTTTTCACCTAATGGAGATGGAGTCAATGATGAAGTCCGCTTAAATGCTTCTCCGGGGATAGAAAAAGTGTTGCAATGGGTCATCTTTGACAGGTGGGGAAATGCTGTTTTCGGTCATACTGATTTTGATCCGGCAGATACCTCCGTCTTCTGGAATGGGCGCACCTCCACCGGAGATTTTGTGAATCCCGGCGTTTTCCCTTATGTGCTTGAAGTACAGCTCATTAGTGGAAAAACTGAAGTTTATCATGGAAATATTACTGTAATCCGGTAAGCGTATTCCATTGGTTGCGTATCTCTAATTTATTGTAACGCTAAAGCAAACAAAGATTGCCTCCTTAGAGAGGATATGTTTTTATATATTTAGCGTTCCAACAGTAAATGAATTGTAAAACAAGACTAAGCATGGTTTCACCCAAATCATACCTGGGGACAGGTTTTTTTCTATTTTTTTGTCTCCTATTTTCGACCGTCAACTCCTATAGTCAGTGTAACCCTGAGGAGGGTGGTGCTACTTGTCAGGAAGCTCCGTTAGTCTGTCTCAATGAACTTTGCGATGCTACGGAACAGAATACACCTGATGGGTCCTATACCGGCTGGTGTGGCAACAATACGGCCATTCACAACCCACAATACTTTCAATTCATTCCTACTTTCCCAGATGTCTTTTTCTCAATCACTGTAGGCCAGTGTTCAGGTGGACAAAATGCATTGCAGGCAGCTATCATTAATGCATGTCCATGGACAGGTGCCAATGAAGTGATCGATTGTAATCCCGGTGCAGGTGAAGGCAGCACATTCACACTTTCTGCTTCAGGCCTTGTCGTAGGGCAGATTTACTTTTTGGTGTTTGATGGAAGTGCAGGATCCCAGTGTGACTATACCATTGAACAGGCAACTGGTGTATTCACCCCCCAACTTGCCAATGACCTTGAAGATGTTGTAGCAGATCCTACCTATGTTTGTCAAGGCTACAATAACCTCATGCTGTCAGCATCTCCGGAAGTTACCAATGCACATGGATACTGGTGGGTGCCTGAATGGGATGGTGATACGATAGAAACCACTGATCCTGAACTGACTCTTGATGTACCATCAGATGTCCCAGCAGGCCTGTATGATATTTGCGTCAGAGCTTTTAGTGGATGTGATACAGCAGATTTTGAATTATGTATTCAAGTTGAAGTTTATGAAATTCCTGATGAAGTAAAGCCACCGGACACATTCTGTCCGGAAGAGTTTCCGTTCAACTGGGGCAATGTAAGTATTTCCGGGCCAGATGAGTACTTTCAAAACTTTACAACAGCCGAAGGTTGTTCCTTTGATAGCAGCTGGGTTGTTGAAGAATATCCGGAGGTTCCTGTGGGTGTATTGGATACGCTGCATTGCGAAGAATCTCTTTTTTATGAAGGGGAATTTTATGATGATGCAGGTACCTATGACCTTGATTATCCCGGCATGGGTTTAAATGGTTGTGATTCCACTGCCGAATTAAATGTCACCCTTGCCGCGCTTGATGCTTTTATTGAATTGTCATGTGAGAATGGCGAGTTTGTACTTACTGTACTTGTACAAAGCCTGGTGCCTTCCAATGCAGATATAGAATATGAATGGTATGAGAGTGGTGTGCTTATTTCAACTGAAACCCAGTTGTATACCCTGGATGGAGGTGTTTATGATGTCATTATAGAGGTCATCACACAAGCTGGTTCATGCTTTTTTCCTCTCGAAACGTTTGCCTTTAATGCTGAGGATTTCAGACCGGATCCGCCGAATTTAGGTTTTACGGATACTTTAGTTTGTGCTCAGGCTGGTGTGTTCTTTGAAGTGATTGTGGATCCATTTGCGGATCCTATGACTTATACCTGGAGCAGTCCGTCTAATGTTCCAAACTACCAGGATGGATCCCCTATTGCTGAATTTGATTTTTCAGCAGCAGGACCCTCAGAAATATGTGTCTATGCCACCAATGAATGTGGCGATGGCCCACCATTTTGTTTTATGGTGGATATCCAGCAAACTCCGATTGCTGCTTTCTCCTATGATCTGGATGTTTGTGCAGATCAGACCACCATTGTCACCTTTACAGGTTCGGCCAGTGCTATAGCAGAAGTCATCTGGGATTTTGACAATCCAACTACGCTGGTGGGTTCCGGTCTCGGACCATATACTGTGAGCTGGGCTGTACCCGGAGATAAAGTAATAAACCTCACAGTGATTGAACCAGGATGCGATACTGCCTACAATTCAGGCATAGTCTCAGTGACGAATATGCAGCCACCAATTGTCAACTGCGCGTCAACGATTAGTTCTGTATTTTTTGATTGGGATGATGTTGCAGGGGCAAGTGGCTATCTGATTTCTATAAACGGAGGTGCACCTGTTGCGACAGCGACAAGTGAGTGGCTTGAAGATCCTCTGACTCCAGGTACGGTTATCAATATGACACTTACTGTAGTTAGTGCCGGGCCATGTCCCGATATAGTAGTCATGGCTACCTGTACGGCAGAAAATTGTCCGCCTCCGACTATCATTCTTTCGGGGCAGGATAGTGCCTGCTTAAATAATCCAACCATCATCGATCTGGATGCACTGGTAAACGGAAATCCGGATCCAGGTGTATGGGCTGGTCCCGGGATTATCGATCCTGTCCAGGGATTGTTTGATCCGCAAGTTGCAGCAGCAGGAGCGCATCAGGTGACCTTTACAGCAACCGTCAATGGATGTGATTTTACAGAGCCATACCTGATTACAGTATTTGATTCACTGACGGCAGATTTTGTGCTTGACCCTGTCATTTGTATTTCAGATGCAGCAGGACTCACATATACGGGTAATGCTTCTGCAGGCGCAGTTTATGATTATACCTTTGGAACTGCCAATGTAATCGCAGGAACCGGAGCAGGGCCTTACCAGTTAGATTGGGCTACAGCCGGTTCGAAAACTGTGAGATTACAGGTGAGTGAAAATGGTTGTGCATCTGATATTATATCACACGTCACAGATGTCATCGCTACGCTTAATGCACCCGTCATCAACTGCAGCCCGAATACCAGTGGAATTTTGTTTTCATGGACGGTTGACCCGGCTGCATCAGGCCATGTAGTCAATACGCTTATCGGACCTGTTGGGACACCAGTAGGTACAGACAGTCTTAATTTTACCGGACTCGTACCTGGTGATATCGTAGAAATTGAAATCATCAGCATATCTGCCGGACCATGTCCTGACAGAAGAGATACCTTGCAATGTGAGGCCCGCTTGTGTCCTTCACCAGTAATCGTGATAACGCCTGTAGATGATATTTGTCTATATCCAGGGACGGCCTCGTTTGATATGGAAGTCAGCGTGACCAATGGTGCGGGCAGTGGTGATTGGGCCGGCACAGGTATCACGAATACAACGACTGGTAGATTTGATCCAACGATAGCTGGCGCAGGAGCTCACCTGGTTACCTACAATTACAATGACGATGGTTGCGACTTTGTTGAAAGTGTAACGGTCAATGTATACGATGTCCCAGATGCGTTTATCAGCAACACTGATCTGATTATAACCTGTGCTGCTGGATCTATATTCCTGGATGGTTCTGCTTCTTCCGGATCTCCATTAAGTTATGAATGGACAACCGATGTAGGTGTTATTGGTTCAGGTATTAATACACCGATAGCTGAAGCCCTTGCGCCAGGAGTATATCAATTGCTGGTGACAAACACGATCTCAGGATGTGTTGATTCCACATCTGTAACGGTGGGTCAGGATTCGAATATTCCAACCAGTGATCCAGGTCCGGACAAAACCATCACCTGTGATAGCCTGAGTTTTACATTAGGCGGAGCTTCCACTACCGGACCTGATATCATCTACATCTGGTCAACTCCTGATGGTAACATCGTGGGGCCAACTAACGGATTGTACATAACAGCCAACAGAGATGGAGAATACAATCTTATCGTCAGGGATACCGTGACCGGATGTCAAAGCTCGGGTAGGGTAGACATCGGCATAGATACAGCTGTCGCCAGTATAACCTTGACTGCTGGTGATACGATCGACTGTAACACAGCCATTTCATTTGCAGAATCCGCTTTAAGTGGACCTGTTGCTGACTATAACCTCAGTTGGACTACCATGGATGGCACTATCGTTGGTGGAACAACCGGTGAAGATATAGATGTATCACAAGGAGGAACATATACCCTCACCATTGAGAACAAGAATAATGGTTGTGAGAATAGTGAAGACGTGTTTGTCCCGGAGAGCGATGAGATTATCGATGCCGTAGATGCCAGCATCACCAATGTAGTATGTAATGGAGATAATAATGGTACCGTAACTGTACTTGGAATCACAGGTGGATTGCCTCCTTATACCTACGTATGGTCTGGAACTAACCAGGGTGGAACAGATCTGATCAATCTCGGCCCTGGTACGTACACAGTTACAGTATCGGATCAGAATGGTTGTTCCTTTATTACATCTTACACGGTGAGTGAGCCTGACAAGGTCACACTGAGCGTAGGACCGGATATGACAGTCAGAGCCATGGATTCCGTGGTCATCGCAAGCATTACGAACCTGACACCTGGTGCTACTGCAGGCATTACGTGGACGAGTGGAGAAGGTGCGATTAATTGTCCGGGTTGCCCAAGCATAGCGTTTATTGCATCGACGAGTACTACGATCACTTCAATGATCGTGGATACATCAGGTTGTGATGCAACAGATTCCATGCGCCTGACCGTGCTTGTACCTAAGATTTATTACATACCTAATGTATTCTCACCAAATAATGATGGAGTCAATGATTATTTCACCATTTATGGCAGATTCAATCTTACCAGGATTGGTTACCTGCGGATTTTTGACCGGTGGGGAAACCAGGTATTTGAAAAGCTTGATTTTGATCCTAATGTAGATACGCTAGGCTGGGATGGTACGTTTAATGATGAGCCAATGCAACCCGGGGTTTATGCATTCAGTGCAAGACTCGATTTCGAAGATGGGAAATCTGAGTTTGTGACGGGGGATATAACTATCGTAAAGTAGGAGGCAGGAACTAGGAAACAGGAGACAGTAAAAGAGAAAGGAGACAGGGAAAAGTGATTTTTCCTGTCTCCTTTCTTTTTTAAGCTATCGTTTTCTTTTTGTTATTTCAGTATGGCGGTGACGCCCGGTAATTCTTTGCCTTCGAGGAGTTCAAGCATGGCACCTCCTCCAGTGCTGATAAAGCTTACTTCGTCAGCAAGGCCAGACTGTTCAATCGCGGCGGCTGAGTCACCACCACCAATAAGGGAAAAGGCTCCTTGTTTGGTCACTTCAGCTACAGCGCGGGCTAAGGCTCTTGTGCCATGAGCAAAGGCCTCCATTTCGAAGACTCCCATAGGGCCGTTCCAAAGGACGGTACCTGCACCTTGCAGATGTTCTTCATATTCGACACGCGCCACAAGACCGATATCAAGACCCATCCAACCGGAGGGTATTTCATCCGAAGGCACATTTTTATAATGGGCATCCGCTGCAAATTTTTCCGCCGCAATACTATCTAATGGAAGGACAATTGGTTTGCCCAGTTTTTCTGCTTTGGCCAGTAGTTCCAATGCAAGTTCGAGCTTATCGTCTTCCACGAGGGAATTACCTACATGCCCTCCTTGAGCTTTTACAAATGTATAGGCCATGCCTCCACCGATAATGATCTTATCCGCTTTGTCGAGGAGTGCTTCGATGAGTAAAATCTTATCAGAAACTTTTGCTCCACCTAATATCGCTACATACGGATGCTTTGGATCTATTTGCACCTTTTTAGCATTATCCAATTCCAGTTGCATCAGGAAGCCAAATGCTTTATGTGCTGCATCAAAATGGTTGGCCACGACTGTTGTAGAGGCATGAGCCCTGTGTGCCGCGCCAAAGGCATCATTGATGTAGATATCACCTAAGAGAGCCATTTGGGATGCCAGGGCCGGGTCACCTTTTTCTTCACCGGCATAAAACCGTGTATTCTCCAGCAGGAGGATGTCGCCAGAACCTAATTGTTCTGATTTTTGAAGTGCTTCTTCTCCAACGCAATCAGGAAAGAACTCTACTTCTTTTCCAACTAAAGCTGACAAAGCAGGAACGACATGGCGAAGAGAAAATTTGTTCCTGTCGATCTGTCCATCGGGAAGTAATTTTGCCAACGGCCTTCCAAAATGGGAGACAAGTATAATTTTAGCTCCCTGTTCAACGAGGTATTCAATGGTAGGAAGGGCACCTCTTAACCGGGTGTCGTCTGTAACCTGAAAATCCTTTGACAGCGGGACATTAAAGTCTACCCTTACAATTACTTTTTTATTGCGGACATCCAGTGCCCTCAGATCTCCTTTCATGGCGATGTAGGTATAAAAACTATGTAGTTATTTTGAAAGCTAGTTCAGCCAGCCTGCTGGAATATCCTGCTTCATTGTCATACCAACCAACGACTCTCACTGTTTCACCGCTGATTTCTGTCATGAGTGAATCGAAAATACAGGAGTAAGGGCTGCGAACCACATCGGAAGAGACAATCGGATCTGTGCAATAATTCAAAATGCCTTTCATGCGGTTTTCGGATGCATTTAAAAAGGCAGCATTGATTTCCTCAACAGTTGCAGACTTGTCCAGTATTACACTAAGGTCTACTACTGAACCTGTGATGACCGGAACCCTGTAAGACATAGCGCCTAGTTTGTTGCCGATAGATGGGATCACCAGTTTGAGTGCTGCGGCCGCTCCTGTGCTGGTCGGGATAATGTTGACACCTGCTGAACGGGCACGTCTGAGATCCCTGTGTGGGGCATCCTGGAGGTTCTGATCAGAAGTGTAGGCATGAATCGTGATCATGTTGCCTGATTTGATGCCAAAATGATCAGTGAGGACTTTTACGAGGGGTGCGAGACAGTTAGTAGTGCAGGAAGCGTTGGAATAAATGGTCTCCTCTGTGCTAATCTGATCATCATTGATGCCCAACACGATGGTTGGAACGTCCTTGCCTTTAGCTGGTGCGCTGATGATGACCCTTTTAGCACCATCAGGTCTGACGTGCGCAGAAGCCTTCTCTCTGTCTGTGAAGAGCCCTGTGCATTCGAGGACTGTATCTACCTCCAGTCCTTTCCAAAGTTCAGCAGGAGATTTGATGGCGGATATCTGGATGCGTTCATCATCTACCAATAACATATTGCCTTCTACACTGACCTTATTTCTAAACATACCTTGAGCTGAGTCATATTTGAGAAGGTGCGCGAGTGTTGCCGGATCCGTGAGGTCATTGATGCCCACGATTTCCACACCCGGCATATTATAGAGCTTACGAAAGGTCAAACGTCCTATTCGTCCAAAGCCATTGATTGCAATTCTTTTTGCCATGTTGATGGAATTAAAAAAAGTAAATTAAAAATGAGGTGCAAAAATAAACCCTTATTACAAGAATCCGGAAGAAGCGTCTGCATATTTTAGGATCCCCGGTAACTGCTGCTATATTTCTTTAGGACCTATTGTACTGATAACCAGCAGTGAATGATTCATTAACGGGCTTTTAGTGTTTAAGTTTTAAATTTTTTTACGCTTGATTTTCAAAAAATTCTAATTTTGCCCTGCTTTTAAAGAAAGCGTCCGAACAGACGGCCCCTTCGTCTATCGGTTAGGACGGCAGATTTTCATTCTGTAAAGAGGGGTTCGATTCCCCTAGGGGCTGCCAATAAAGCTCATAACTTCAGTAAGTTGCTGAATGTTGTGAGCTTTTTTTTTGAGTTATCAGATTGGATGTAGGGCATCGATGGGTTTTCTCCAAATATTACAATAAAGTGTGAATGTGAGGGGCGTAGTCTTTCAATCTCATGCAGTTGTCTACATTTGTATTGTTATTCAACCCGTTATGGATACGGATTTAGTTTTACCTGTTACTAACTGCCCATGAGCTCCAAACCTTTCAAGCATGTAACTTTCTACAGCCCGGTGAGGTTTGCTGTACTTGTGGTGATGATTTTGCAGGCTGTCCTTAACCTGGAGGCCCAGGAGTTTCTTTTCCAGATAAATGATTTCAAGGCATCTGATCAAACTATCAATCTAAGAGGCGGATGTTCTGTGGCGGAAGGAAAACTCCGCTTAACTTCTGACAAACCCAACCAGGCGGGAGCATGCTGGTATAAGACCAGAAAAATTGACTTTACAGATGGGTTCGAATCTGAATTCACCTTTCTGATCTCGAAAGATGTGACTGGTGTTGCACCCGGTGATGGTTTTGCTTTTGTAATTCAGGCACAGTCACCTGAGTTGACTGGAGGTACTGGAGATGATATCGGTTACAAGAAGATTCCATATGCGGTGGCACTGGAGTTTGATATCAAGGACGATGATGAAGGAAGCCGCAATCATATCAATCTTTCATTTTACAATCCTGAAACAAAGAATTATAGACAGTACGCGACTGTGCATGAAATACCTGAGATAACAGATGGTAAGCCGCATTTCACGCGGATCATCTATCGTGACGGTCGTCTACAGATTTATCTTGACTCGTATCTTTTTCCGGTATTGTCAGTTAAGTTAGATGTAGCTGCTAAGATCAATAGTCCGGATCACACAGCATGGCTAGGATTTACTGCATCCACTTCCGGATTCCATGCTAATCATGATCTGTTGTCCTGGTCGGTTAAAGAACTTGTACCCAAACCTGCTGATATTGCGGTAGACTCTATCGTCGTGTTGGAGAAAGGATCCCTTCAGGTGAAGAACCGAAAACTGACCATCAATGTGTGGGATCACAATACCATTGACGGGGATATCATCTCCCTGAAATTGGGGGAGGAATGGATTCTCGCCGAATATGAACTCACTGCCAAGAAAAAACAGATCGACCTCACACTTACAGGTTTTGGCCAGGATCTCGTGCTTTATGCGCACAATGTCGGAATGGTACCACCCAATACGGCAAGTATCAGTGTCTTTGATGGGATTACGACTCAACGGGTCAGCCTTGAATCCAATATGGAAACGAGTGAAGCTATCAAGATCGTTTTCACCGGTGAAGACGGGAATGAGTAAGTGACCACCTTAGCAGAAGAGGCACCGGAATTTTTCGATTGGCAGGGTTTAAAAATATTCCAGCACGAGACAGTACATAAAGTGGGTACTGATGCTGTCTTGCTTGCTTCATGGACAGCACGATTGGTTGAAGACGTGCCTTCCTTTATCCTGGATGCAGGCACGGGTTCAGGTATTCTTGCGCTCATGATGGCTAAGGCCTTTCCTTCTTCCAAAATATTTGCGGTGGATATTGATCAAGATGCCCTCCGGCTAGCTGCCATGAATGCTTCAACTGCATTGGTTGATAACAGGATCCAGGTCTCCTATGAAAACATGCTAGCACCACCTGCATCTGAATCGCCCGCTTATAACCTAATCCTTTGTAATCCTCCATTCTACCACACCACTAACTTGCCTGACAGCGAGTACAAGGCGAGGGCTAAACATAGCACTGCGCCAATACATGAATGGATGAACGGCTTGCTGAGCCGACTTGCCACGTCAGGGCAACTGTGCATTATAGTACCTGCGGAAGCGGCAGCAAAATGGATTAGCGCAGCCAACCTGGTAGGGTACCATAACCAACAAAGAATGGACGTGTTTTCATTTGATGCGGATACCAAGCCGAAACGAACTTTATTGCATTTCGGTAAAGACCTGATCAAACCAACTTTCAGCAGGATCGTGATTTATTCACCTGATCAAAGTTATACAAATGCATACCTGCATTTGACGGGTATCCAACCAGGTAAATAACCTGCATTCTTCATCCGCCGTAGACGAAAACCAAAAAAAAAGGTGACACTTATACAGTAATCACCTTAATTAATTATGCGCCATCGCATCGTGTGTGGACTCTTCGATGATCTTCCTTGCGAGGTTGATGATCGTTTCATCTTCCAGATGTACAATGCCTCCATCCGGACCCGGTTCAATATGTTGCGAAACGATTTGTCCGTTTTCGTATTTTTTTGCGCCAAAATAATTTCTGACTGTTTGCTCCTCTAACTTGAGTTCGTCAGCAATCCGCTTAACACCGCCGGTTGGCAATGCATGCTTGATCCTTCTCAATTCTTCGAAAGTGATATTCATACTTTAGAAAGTTGTGATTAAAAGATGAAAATAATTACCGTTTGAAAGTTAGGACTAAATCACCAATCAGGGAAATAATTTTACGGAAAAATGACACTTTTTTGTCCTTGCGGATCGCTAGAGAAGGGTAACTCAATGGGAGAGCGGGAGTTACGTATGCATTGGATGCCATTATACCTATCTCCAGCATAATAGTACGGAATATCAATGCATAATATTATGATATACAGCGTATTATCAACTTTCTTTCCCTCTAGCCAGAAGCTGACAGGATTTAAATGTGGATTGAAATGTAAACTACTGCAGTAAAGTATCAACACCGACAAATGGTAAGCCGAATGCTTCTGCAACTCCCTTGTAGACCACTTTGCCATTGACTACATTCAAGCCGTTCTTAAGTGCGGCATCCTGGCGGCAGGCATTCTGCCAGCCTTTGTCAGCAAGCTTGATGGCATAGGGCAGGGTAGCATTGGTCAAGGCAATCGTAGAAGTATAAGGAACTGCACCGGGCATGTTGGCCACGCAGTAATGGACTACACCGTCGATCACAAAAATAGGGTCATCATGTGTGGTCGGTCTGCAGGTTTCGATACAACCTCCCTGGTCTACGGCGACATCAACTAATACGGTACCTGGGCGCATTTCCTTGAGCATGTCCCGGGTAATCAGCATAGGAGCTTTCGCGCCTGGGATGAGGACTGCGCCGATGATTAAATCGTGATCACCAATCAGCTCACGAATGTTGACCTCGTTGGAATACATGGTCGTGACATTTGGAGGCATGATGTCCGATAAATATCGCAAGCGATTAAGATTTACATCCATGATCGTGACATGTGCACCGAGACCTGCTGCCATCTTTGCGGCTTGTGTGCCTACAATACCACCGCCAAGCACTAGTACATTGGCAGGTGCTACACCTGGAACGCCTCCCAGGAGGACACCACGGCCTCCTTCAGGTTTTTCAAGAAATTTAGCACCTTCCTGCACCGCCATACGGCCGGCTACTTCGGACATAGGAACCAATAATGGTAAAGAACGGTCCGGCAGTTCAACGGTTTCATAGGCGAGACAAACTGACTCGCTTTTGATCATGGCATTTGTTAGTGGCTCATAGGATGCAAAATGGAAGTAGGTAAAAAGAAGCTGGTCTTTCTTGATGAGCGGGTATTCCACAGCAATAGGCTCTTTCACCTTGATAATCATGTCAGCTACAGCATACACCTCTTCAATTGTCTGAAGGATAGTTGCTCCGCGTTGTTCATATGCAGCGTCTGTAAATCCGCTGTTTACGCCTGCGGTATGCTGTACATATACTTTATGGCCTCTTTTAGTCAGTTCCAGCGCGCCGGCAGGAGTGAGGGCAACACGATTTTCGTTGGTTTTGATTTCTTTTGGAACACCTATGATCATAACAGCGGGTTGTTTTTTTAAGTGCGCCAAAGGTATATAATTAGGATTGATAGGCAAAGGCAAAGGCTGAGGCGAAGGCAAAGTACAGGAAAGGGACGAGTACGGACAGGACGCGTCCTGTCCGTACTGGACTTTTTCTCAGCCTGTTTTACAAAAAAAAAGCCCCCTCCTTCGAGCGGGCTTAAGGTTAACTAAAACTAAGATCACACTTCTTATCTGGACGACAGCCTTGAGGGCTCCCGGTGAGATTCTTATTTGGGCTCGTGACTTTTCACGAACTATTGTGATTTAATATTCATCAAACCACAACTTGTGTGACAAATATAAAAACATATTACGATTAGTTGTTATATGTAAATCACTTTTTATCAGCAAAAAATAAAGAATTAAAATTTGTAATATGTTTTTGGCTGAAAATCTAGCTGATATGAGAGGGCAAATCAACTACCGGGAGGTCATTTTTTTTAGCATCCGAACCGCATTCCTCCCTTTTTCACCCAAATCGAGGGAAAAGTCATTCACGTAGAGGTTGATATGGCTTTTCATCACCTCTTCATCCATCTCCTGGGCGAACTGCCATACATAGGGCATTACCTTTTCTTCGTGGTTTCTGGCAAAGTGTACACTTTCCCTGATCAATTGGTCGACATGGTTTACGACTTCTTGAGGTAGTCGGTGGGATGTAAAAATTCCACCGAGTGGTATGGGTAGGCCTGTCAACATTTCCCATTCTTCACCGAGGTCAGTGATTTTCAGCAGGCCTTTGGATTCGTAGGTGAACCTGTTTTCATGGATAATGACTCCCGCGGGGAATTCGTCGTGGAGCACGGCTTCTTCTATTTTATCAAAAGAAAGGAACCGTTTATTGACTGCTTGCGGATAAAAGATCGAGAACAGGAGATGGGCGGTTGTCCATTTACCGGGTAGTGCAATGGGGCCCTCCATGATAGATTCTCGGGTCAGGGGGGATTTGGAGATGAGTAAAGGACCGCACTTATTGCCGAGTGCTGCGCCGGAGGAAAGCAGCGTGTATTTGTCGTCCAGTGAAAGTGCCCTGTTAAAGCTGATCTTGGAGACATCGAGCAGTTCATTGGCGGCCCACTCGTTGAGGGTTTCGACATCTGCCATCCGCACCTCAAAATCCAGGTTGCCGGTGTCGATCCAACCGTTGACCAGGGCAGCAAACATATACGTATCATTGGGGCATGGGGAAAAACCCAGGGTTAGTTTCATTGACTCCATTGAAAGTGGTATTTTGTGCACCGGCTATGAACGACCTCGAAATAATTTATGAAGATAACCACCTGATAGCCATAAACAAGCCAAATGGCCTTCTCGTTCACACGGATGATACAGGTGATACCAGCCTTGAGCAGATGCTCAAGGAGTACCTGAAGGAAAAATACAAGAAGCCCGGAAACGTCTTTCTGCAATCGTGCCACCGTCTGGACCGGCCGGTGAGTGGGGCTTTGATTTTTGCTAAGACCTCCAAGGGCAAGGAAAGGATGAGCGCGTTGTTTGCATCACGCAAAGTTGACAAGACCTACCTCGCCCTGGTTTCCCGGTTTCCTGATCCCGATGAAGGGGATCTTGAAACGTGGATATTAAAGGACAGGGTGAAAAACACCGTGGAGGTGGTCAAGGGCGAAAAATCCGGCGCGGTGAAGGCCAGGACCTTATATAAGACATTAGGTAAAGTGGGCAACTTCTTCCTGGTCAGGTTGCATCCCCTCACAGGTAAATCTCATCAGTTACGGGTGCATATGAAGTTTTTAGGTTGTCCTATAGCAGGAGACGTCAAATATGGCGGCCCTTCTATTGATGATCCTTCATCGATCCTGTTACATTGCCGAAAGATGGAATTTATCCATCCGATCCAGAAAGTACCTGTTGTCTTGATTGCTGATATACCTCGACAAACCTTATGGAATAAGGGTCGTAGGGATATTACAGCGCTGGAGGCTTCTGAATAGAAATTATTGCTTTACATTTGTCGGGAGTGAGAGTCATACGACCAGCTCCTTTCAAACTCCCCCAGGGCAGAAATGCAGCAAGGGTAGAAAGTTGAGCGGTGCGATATGATTTCTCACTCATTTTTATTTACTATAAACCTCCCTGATATGAAGTTTTTTATCGATACAGCCAATATTGATCAGATCAAAGAGGCTGCAGAGCTTGGTATACTCGATGGTGTTACCACCAATCCTTCCCTGATGGCCAAAGAAGGGATCACAGGCACTGACAATATCTACAAACATTATAAGGCTATCTGTGCCATCGTTGATGGTGACGTCAGTGCAGAAGTCATTTCTACTGATTATAAGGGGATGATTGAAGAAGGTCAGCTTCTCGCCGATCTCGCTCCCAATATTGTCGTCAAAGTCCCGATGACCAAAGACGGTATAAAGGCCATTCACTGGCTGACCAGTCATAATATCCGCACCAATTGTACTCTTGTATTTTCAGCCGGCCAGGCTATCCTCGCCGCTAAAGCAGGGGCTACCTATTTGTCTCCTTTTATTGGAAGAGTTGATGATATCAACTGGGATGGCATGGCGCTGATCCAGGATATTGCAGACATATATGCCATTCAAGGTTATGATACAGCTATACTAGCGGCTTCTATCCGAACATCGAAGCAAATCGTTGATGCAGCAAAGGCTGGAGCTGATGTTGTCACCTGTCCGCTGTCCGCTATACTGGGATTGTTGAAGCATCCACTGACTGATATTGGATTGGCGCAGTTTCTGGCGGATCATAAGAAAGCTGAAGAAGGAAGTGAAAAGTGAAGAGTGAAGAGTGAAAAGTGACCGATTGGTGCATGATTTTACTCTAGCGTCAGGAGACGCAAGAATCAGTAGCATTTAAGTCAGAGATTTCAGAAGTAATCATGATTTGACTCTAGCGTCAGGAGACGCAAAGCATATGGCATTCAAGTCTGGAGACTTGAACGAACGCGAGAATAGAGGATGATTTAACTCTAGCGTCTGGAGACGCAAAGCACATGGCATTCAAGTCTGGAGACTTGAACGAGCGGGATAAAAAAAAGACTGTACAAGCCGAAGTTTGTTTTGGGCCCCAAAGTAAAGTCCGGAGCGCCCGGTACATGTTCAGCAATCCTCTGTCCCGCTTAGGAATCTGCCGCATGGAAGATGCCACAGAATTGAGGCCCGCCCTAATGATGTACCAAAACTAATCCTCATGTTTGTCATGTTGAGCCAAAACAGCGGAGGGCTTGTAACAGTCTTATAAATCTAATTGATTCGTGTATCAATGAAATAAAGCTAAGGCTTTGGCGGTAGAAAAGCAAATAAAAAATAAGGAAAATTTCAACTAAAATCATTGACCGGTTTAGGCTTCCTCTTGTGCGAGGAGATCACGGTTGATGGCGATGGAAGCATTGAGTTCATATCCCAGCAGGATGATGAATGAGTTGAGCTGAAGCCATACGAGGATCAGGATCAGCGCTCCGATAGAGCCATAGATTTTATTGTAGGCGAAAATATTGGTAACATAAATAGAGAACAATACGGAGCTGATGATAGAGAGAATAGTGGCGAGTGTTGCTCCAGGTGTAAAATATCTAAGTTTGGTTTTGAAGGCTGGACCAAAGCGGTAAATGATACTGATGCCTAAATAATAGAAGACGAAGGAAATGATCCATCGGAGATAACTAAAAATCGCACTGGGTGAATTCTGTGACCCACTTGATGACAATAAATTCTGGAGAATAGGCTTGCCGATGATGATGACAACCAACGACCCCACCATGAACAAGCCGAGCAGCATGGTCAGGTAAATAGCTCTCCATTCCCGTTGCAAGAGGTTTTGTTTTTTATACGTGGTTTCGTAGCTTTTGTGAAATCCCTTCAGCATAGAGCTAACTCCATTGGAAGCAAAAAAGATGGCCAGTAATAAACTCAAACTCAACAGGCCTTCTTTGCCTGTCTGCGTCATTTCAACGATAATATTATTGATATAGGTTGACATTTCACTAGGAAGGAGGTCCACATAATTTCGCTGAAATGCTGATACCATATTATCAATCGGCAAATAGGGGAGCAATGATAAAATCACGAGCAGTCCAGGAAAAATGGAAAGGAAGAAGCTGTAGGCCATTGAATTTGACCTGACCATAATATCATCCCTGAGAATTTCTTTCCAAACATATTTCAATATGATGGCGATGGGTATACCATTAAAACCCGGAAGGCTCTGTCTGTACAACAAGGCTCTGAACTCTCTATACTTCCGCTTCCAATAGGCTTTATTCATCTGTAATAGGATCTGAGCGGATCTTTGATAAAATCAGGTGCGTCTATACGTTTTTGGGTCCGGGCATCCAGAAAGCACAATTGAACCAGTGCCCCATTGAGTAAGGTTCCTGCTTCATTGTGGATTTCGTACCTGAACCTGATATCCTTAGCGGGGAGTGAAGGTATCGTCGTGTGGATCGTCAACAAATCATCATAGCGTGCGGGCCTGAGATAGCGGACCTGCATATTCATTACCGGCATCCAGATGTGATGAAGTTTTTCAAGGTCGGCATAAAGTACGCCCAGATTCCTGATGGCTTCAACCCTCGCCACTTCGTAGTATTGAGCATAAACGCCATAGTAGACAAAACCCATCTGATCTGTCTCACCATAACGCACCCTTAGTTGCCAGGTATGCTGATAACTCATGATCTGAGGATAGGGCAGGTCATGCAGTGTGAGCCGCCCCGGGCTCTTGAGAGTTCATTACTGGGAAGTGTTATAATCGTTTTTTCAACACTGGCTGCATACGCTGGATCGGATGAGGCTTTGAGTAAAAAGTCTTCTGCCCTCATGACATTGAAGCCAGAGGTTTTGAATGCTTCTTCAGTAAAAGGGTTTCTGTCGTATGTCAGTGCCACACCCGGACGGATGGTCACCAGGTTGCAGCCATCGGTCCACTGTTCCCGCTCCTGGTATGGTGATTTTCCGTTGCCACTATGGATAAACTGCATTTTACTATTGATTTCCTGCTTGATAAATTCACTGATGGAGGAATACTCGCGCTCGCAGCCATCCTTATCAAACACTTCAACATAGCTGCTGAGCCCATCAACGACGATAGGCTTATAGGCTACAATGTGATCCGTATCCACATGGGTAAAGATCGTATCGATATGCATATACGAACGTTCCCTTGGAATCACCACCATCGCCACATGGTCAATTACATTGCGTTCAAAGAGGACTTTCTTTAAGGAATGGAAGGCGTGAGGAGTAGACCTTTCGCTGCATCCTATCAGGAGGTACTTATTGTTGAGTACCATCATATCTCCGCCTTCGATGGAGATCCGCTCACCATCGCGGGATGGCGGGAACATATCTACATCATTGAGGTTGATCAGTCTTTTTTGTTCTTTGAGGTGCTGGAAGGAAGGATGGTACCAGAAAATGAACCTGGAGAGGAGGTTTTCGCGGTACCGGGCTTCCTTGGCGGCCTTGGTGATGACGATGTGGTCATTGACCACCACAGCAATATCCCTTGTAAAGATCAGGTTAGGTACAGGATCAAAGTATATATAGTCTGTGTTGGGATCCCTGCCGGTAATCAAAACCTGGGTCAGCAGCTCATCATCCATGGCGTTGAGCTCTTCGACATACATGGCCGGCAGTTCTTCGAAGCTGGCGATGTATCCCATAAAGTGCTCCCTTGCTTTTGGATCTGCTTTAAGCGATTCGAGGACGAGATCCTGCACTTCGAGTACATTGGCACGGCCTATAAAATGAGCAAGAACTGAGGTGAAGATGTCATGTTCTTCCTGCATTTTAGGCAGGTGGACGATATCATCAAAGAGCAGTTCACCTGCATGGCGGGGTGATATCCTGGCGATTCCCGCATCCGGCCTGTGTACAATAACACGTTGCAAGGCCCCGATTTCGGATGGAACGTAAACATGATCGATCATAGCGCAAAGGTAAGGTTAAGTCCCTAGGAAGACAGCCCGCAGCCCCCAAATCATTTTTAAATCTTTACGGCCTGTCCAACTTGAACCTAAAACGTATTTTTACATTTTATACATCTAAAATAAAGCCAATCCTTAGACCCGCTATGTTAAAAAAGTTCAAGTCGCTTTTTATCATTGAAGAGGGGGGGACTACCCCTGAAGCCCAAACTCCTGTTGAAAAGGCTACCGGCCCTCAGAAGGATGTTCCTGCACCCACCAGGACTTTTCAGGTGCCTGTAGGTTCTACCGGGCCCGGAAAAGTGCAGGATAAATTTCTTGAAGTTTTGTTTGATGCCTTGGAAGCAAACAACCAGGATGGCTTTGACTACATGGAGTTTAAGGATTTTCTGCGGTCACTGGCCAATGTTCCTATGGATGATGGGACGAGGTATAAATCGGCTTTTGCTACCGCTCAGACGATGGGGGCCACCAGGGAGAAAATCATTAGCAGCGCACAGCATTACCTGGGAATCCTATCCAGGGAGCAGTTAAAATTTCAGGAGGCCCTGAGCGGTCAAAGGGACAGGAATCTCACCGGTAAGCAGGAGGAGATCAAACAACTCGAACAAACCATCAAGAATAAGGAGGCTGAGATCGAAAAACTCAAGTCGGACCTGGAAGGTCACCGGCAACAGATCGGCAACCTGGAAAAGGAAATCAATACTGCCAGTGAAAAACTTGGCCAGACAGCAAATGATTTTGAAGCAACTTACCAGGCCTTACTCGGCCAGATACAGCTTGACGTAAAGAATATTGAATCACATCTATAGTACTGACAACAGAAAGAATGGACGGATATAAACCAAAAACATTTTGGGAAAGGCCTGAGGGCGTTACAGGGGCAGTTTTTATGGTGGCCATCATTGCTGCGATCGGTTTCATAACGGTCAAATCTGCTGCCTTGATCGTTGGTGCATTGACATCAACTATCGGGCTTGTGGCGACACTGGCTATTCTGGGAACCCTCATTTTCATGGCGATCGATTCCAAATCCAGGAACCTGATCTGGTATATGTACAAGAGCGTGATGCGCTCTATCACAGGTATCTTTGTCAAGATGGATCCAATCGCAATCCTGAAAGGATATGTGAGTGATCTCAAGGAGAACCTGCGAAAGATGAACAGGCAGATCAGCATGCTGAGAGGTCAGATGCATAAGTTGCAGGAATTGATCCTCAACAACCGGAAGGAGATACAGAGTAACCTCCACCTGGCAAGCCAGGCCAAGGAAACGGACAAGCAGGCGGTGATGATCCTCAAAAGCAGGAAGGCCGGGCGGTTGAAAGAATCCAACATCAAGCTGGAAGACCTGTACAAGAAAATGGAAATCCTGTACCGTGTATTGGGCAAGATGTATGAGAACAGTGAAGTCATGCTGGAGGATATCCAGGATCAGGTCGAGTTGAAGGACCAGGAGCGGAAGGCTATGCATGCCAGCCACAGTGCTATGAAATCGGCCATGAACATCATCGCAGGAGATAAAGACAAACGAATGGTTTTTGACATGGCCCTGGAAGCCATCGCGGATGATGTGGCCAACAAGGTCGGAGAGATGGAGCGTTTTATGGATGTATCTGAGAACTTTATGAAATCGGTAGACCTTCAAAATGGTATCTTCGAAGAAGAAGGCTTGCGGATGCTTGAGAAGTGGGAGAATGAGGGCGTCTCGAGTATTCTTGGCGAACAGAAACAAACCTTGCTGAAAGAAGCGGAGGATGAATCAAATGTGCTTGACATCAATGCACCGCTGAAACGGCCGGAGAAAGTGGAGATGCGGAAGAATCAGTATGACTCGTTTTTTGAATAACGAATAGCGAATAGCGAAGTAAGAAGTAGAAGTAGAAGAAAGAAGAAAGAAGTAAAAAGTAACAAGAAATACTAAACCAATAACCAAAACATAAAATAGACTGAATCATGGCAACACGACTGACTGCATTTTCTAAATTTTTCATTACTCTCATCATCCTGGGTGTCATCGGGGGCGGGGTATGGTATATCTTTAATAAAACAGCCTGGGGACAAGACCAGCGTAAGAAAGCAGAAGAATTAAAAACTGAAAGCGAGACAACGGAAACGCCGAAGACTGGTTTCAACGATGATGATAATACACTTGTCGTTCAGTTAGTCACCTGGGGTGGATATGGTCCCGGATTATATTTCAATGAAGGTGCTGAACCTAACGAGCAATCCAGATTTTACAAAGACTATGGATTTAAGGTTCGCTTTGTTGTGGAGAACGATCTCATCAATGCGATGAATGCATGGATCGCAGATGAATATGATGTAGCGGTGCAGACTGCGGATGCATTTCCGTTGTACACCGGCCCTAAAGACATCGCTGAGTTTAAGCCTAAGGCTTTTATGCAAGTTGACTGGTCACGGGGTGGAGATGCCATCATCGTCAAGAGAGGGATCAACAGTGTAAATGATCTCAAGGGCAAGAAAATTGCTGTGGCTGTGCCTTCCCCAGCACAAACCCTGTTGATGACAGCACTTGAAGCTGCAAATCTTAAATATAGTGATGTAGAAGTGATCAAGACCACGGACAATCTAAAGGCTGCGCAGCTTTTCAGGAGTGCGGATGTTGATGCTGCTGTGGTTTGGAGTCCAGATGATATACTGGCAACCAATGATGTAGCAGGCTCCAAAATTCTCCTCACGACTAAGGATCAGTCGCATGTTATTGCTGACATCTTCTTTGCAAAGGAATCTTATCTCAACAGTCACCGAAAGATGATTGATGGTTTCTATGAGGGCTGGATGAAGGCTGTAGCAGAGCTGAAAGCAAATCCTTCTAATAAAGAGAAGGCGGCTA
The DNA here is from genome assembly GCA_016721905.1 of Candidatus Opimibacter skivensis. Classification (GTDB taxonomy): domain Bacteria; phylum Bacteroidota; class Bacteroidia; order Chitinophagales; family Saprospiraceae; genus Opimibacter; species Opimibacter skivensis. The sequence goes on from JADKHH010000003.1 coordinate 321,948, forward strand.
AATATCTTGGCGAGATCAATGGCCTGAGTGCTGCTGATGCCATGGGAATGATGGATGTGGTCTATTGGACTGGTCATGGAGACAATTTGAATTTCTTTGGTATGAATCCGGAATACCGTGGTCAGCGTGGAGAAGATCTTTATACCAAGATGAGCAAGAACTTTGTCATCACCGGTGATGCAGAGAAGGAAGCTCCAGCATGGAGGAGTTCTATATTTACAGGAGCAGTGCAAACTGGCTCTGCAAACCTAACAGGACCTGCGTACGCAGCGGAAGCAAGCAAGACCTTTAGTGCGCCCACCGCTGAAGCCAAGACAGCTACTGCTATCGCCAGTAAGCCAGTGAGTATCAGTTTTGCTTCAGGCAAATTTCAATTGGATGAAAATTCGAAGACCATCATAGATATACAGTTTGCAGATGTAGCTAAGTCATTTGCCAATGCGCGTGTCAGAATTGAAGGAAATACAGACAACGTTGGGTCCAAGGCGACTAATGCTGAGCTTTCCAGGAAACGGGCACAGGCTGTGGCTGATTACTTAGCCTCCCAGTATAAGATTGATAAAAACCGTTTTGTCATTATAGGTAACGGGCCTGATAAACCTGTGCCTGGTTGTGAGCAAAATCAGAATGAAGCCTGTAAGGCAAAAAACAGAAGAACAGATTTTCAGCTTATTTCAGATTAAGCGTAGACAAGGTTCAAATCAGCAGTCCGTATGAAATTATTGGGAGGAGCGGAGGAAGGTACCGTTGGTCAAAAGCTCTTTTATGGAGTTGCAGGGATAGTCCTGGTGCTCATGGTATGGGTTTTTCTTACGGCAGGAGCCAATCCTATATTGCGCCCGGTGGTCCTGCCCTCTCCGCTAAGTGTACTCCAGGCTTTTCCTGAATTATTTTCAGAAAATAATCTGGTCAAGAACATGGGCTTCAGTATTGGACTCAATCTTTCAGGTTATCTGGAGGCGATACTGATCACCATACCCATTGGTTTTTTTATTGGCTTGATCAAATATGCCCGATGGGGATTTCAGCGCCAGGTGGATGCATTGCGTTATATTCCATTGACTGCAGTGACCCTTTTGTTTATTATATGGTTTGGAATTGGGACGGATATGAAAGTACATTTCCTTGCCTTTGGTATCATTATCTACATGCTGCCGGTCATGATCCAGCGAATTGATGAAGTTGATGATGTCTACTTGAAAACAGTGCATACACTTGGTGCTACAGACTGGCAAGTATTGAAGTCCGTTTATTTTCCTAGTGTAGTATCCAGATTGTCAGATGATATCAGAGTCCTCACAGCGATATCATGGACTTACATTATTGTGGCGGAATCCATCAACAGTAACCAGGGTGGAATCGGAACATTGATATATAATGTCGGGCAGCGACAGGTTCGTTCAGATAAGATATTTGCTTTGCTGATCATCATCATGTTGATTGGGATCATCCAGGATAAAATATTTGTCAGACTGGATAAGCAATTTTTTCCCTTTAAATACCAGGCCAAAGAATCCATCAAATCTTCCCGGATAGATCAAAAGGGAATAGTTAGTATAGTGTTGGAGTATATTTTTTTAGCGCTGGGTTGGATTAGTCTGGGAATATATTTCTTATTGATGCTCCAGGAGTTTGTACCATTCATGGGTGATTTCAAGCCGCTGAGTTATGTATTTGGAGACAGTGTCAATGTGATGCATATCATCTTCTTTTTGATCCTGTTTTTCCAGGGATGGACCTGGTATAAGAAGCGATCTGACCAGCTTGCATTGCAGGCCATCCCCACCAAAACAACAGGGTCATGAGTGTGAATTTTACCGATACTCCTGCAAGGGACAATATCATTGAATTGCGGAATATAGGCCAATCCTATGATGGTGGTCAATCTTGGATCATCAAGGGTTTGAATATGTTGATTGAAGACAAGCCAGACCAGGGTCAGTTTATTGTGTTGTTGGGTATGTCAGGTAGCGGAAAGTCAACCCTCCTTCGATACATAGCCGGACTGCAGGAACCCACCGAAGGAGAGGTGCTCATCAAAGGAAAACCGGTGAGTGATAAGCAGCGGGTGAGTATGGTGTTTCAGCAATATTCATCCATGCCGTGGATGACTGTACTGGATAATGTAGCGCTGGCGCTTGAGTATAAGGGCGTCAATAAGAAAGAGCGATATGCACAGGCCATGGAACTCATCGAGTTGGTGGGCCTGGCAGGGCATGAGAAGAAGTATGCCCAATATCCTGCTTTGTCAGGTGGGCAGTTGCAGCGCGTAGCCATAGCAAGAAGTATCATCGCCAATCCGGAAATCATATTGATGGACGAGCCTTTTGGGGCATTAGATATCAAGACCCGGATTCAGATGCAGGAACTGCTTGTGAATCTCTGGCACCGGTTTTCTTCCACGATTATTTTCGTGACGCATGATATCAGTGAAGCGGTTTATCTGGCAGATGATATCTATATCATGAAATCACCTCCATCACTTATCATTGAACACATTGATATTGACCTTCCACTGCGTCGTGATTACAGTACGAAGCGTGATAAACATTTTACGGAGTTGGTGCATCATGTAGAGGATACGATGATCCGGATTGCCGAAGGCAAGTGAAAAGTGATGCTTCGGCTACGCTCAGCAAACGGAAAGAAAAAGGCTAAGGCTAAGGCTAAGGCTAAGGAGGCTGAGGCGAAGCATGATACTTCATATACACCCAGAAGCTTCTATTTTAATCTTATACCAAGACACCGCCACAGCTGCTGCCTGAGCCGGCAGTGCAGCCATAGCAGTGTTGATTGACTACAATGGATCGGGATGAAAGTGTGTCTATGTCGAAGTCGTTGATGTGGTTTCGAGGTGATGCGACTTTGAGGTCAAGCATTTGATTGAAATCGCAATCATAGAGATATCCATCCCAGCCTACGCTGATCGTGTTTCTACACATGAGATTTTGAATGGTGGCCGGATTGAATGCTTCGATCAGGGACTGCATGTATTGTTCATAGTTGCCTGATTCGAGGAGGAAATCCAGGAATCGGCTGATAGGGAGATTAGTGATGACATACAGTTGGTTGAACACAATCTGGTGTTTGCGGGAGAGTTGGCGTTTGAATTCCTGTTCAAGGGCAGATTGCTCTCCGGGAAGGAAGGCTCCTGAAGGATTGTGTACCAGGTCTAGCAGAAGCCCTGTGCCTGGTTTTCCATATCCAACTTCATTGAGCATCGCCATGGCCCGGATACTATCATCAAAAACACCATCGCCGCGCTGATGGTCGGTGCGGAGTTTGTTGAAGTGGGGTAGTGAGCAGATCAGGTGCACTCCCTGGTCAGCAAAAAACTGAGGCAGGTCGTGGTATTTCGGATTAGAAACAATGATGGTGAGATTGCAGCGGTTGATGATATGGCAGTCCAGTTTCCTGCACTCCTCTACAAACCAACGGAAATGAGAGTTGAGTTCAGGGGCACCGCCAGTAATGTCAACCGTAGGAATGGACTCCCTCCGGATAATATCAAGGCATGTTGATAGTAATTCCTTGCTCATCGTTTCTGTCCGATCCGGTCCTGCATCAACATGGCAATGCGCGCAGGATTGATTGCACTGCTTACCAATATTGATTTGGAGAATCTCAAGTTTGACTGGAGATAACTGTGGGTAGCCTACGCGCTCCAGTGATGAAGTGAATGAAGGATGGTCTGAAACGTGTGTTTCATGTTGATTCAGTACTTCGAGCTGATAGAGCGTATCAGCTAAAGGACTATGTCGGGATGCTAATGATTTTCCTGCTTGCTTAATGGCCATAACCTACATCACGACTTGTTTCACCTGGTTCATCATCATCACCGAATTGACGAGACTGGCACCGGCACGAATAGCCGCGGACACATGGACGGCTTCCATCATTTGTTCTTCGTCTGCGCCTTTAGCGAGGCAGGTGGAGGTGTATGCGTCAATGCAGTATGGGCATTGGACGGTATGTGCCACCGCCAGGGCGATGAGGGCTTTTTCTCTTTCGGTCAGTGCACCTTCCTTAAAGACCTCATTGTAGTATTCGAAGAATTTTTTACCCATTTCTTCCTGGAATTCGGTGATGTTACCGAATTTCTTCAGGTCTTCGGGTTGGAAGTATGCTTTTTGGCTCATTTTAGTGTGAGTTGTGAGTTGTGAGTTGTCAGTTGTGAGTGTGAGTTGTGAGTGAGTCAAAATTAATATTCTCCAGTAGGGGTTCAACATATTGAACCCCTACTGGAGAATATTAATTTTTTCATTGCTCCCCTCAGCCATTTCAGCCTCAGGAGCCTCTTGAGCCCCTTGAGCCTCTTTAGCCATTTTGTGCATGCATTGGTGATTAGTAACAAAAGGACATTACATTTGTTAGGAGGCAGGTAATGCAGACAATCACATCCACATCCGTATTGCACCAGGTGACAACTTTCGAGATCGAAGGTCTGCAGTATAAAGCTATCCTGTTCAATAGCTGTCTGGATCCGCTTTTTACTGATATAGGATGTACGAGTATCTTCCAGCACAAAGCTTACCACAGGGCCCTGGAGTCAGCTCCGCCTGATAAAATGAATTTCTGGTATGTCCGCATTGAGCAGGAATATAAGCTGGCGGGTATCCTTTGCTTCCAGGTCAAGGACTTTAATCCAGGGGATAGTCTTAAGAACCAGGTCAATGGTAATCTAGTCAGGGCTGCCAGATATAAAACGGCTTCGCTGATCAACCTGAGTGTGCTTTGTCTCGGAAACACGCTGGTCACGGGTGACTACGGTTTCTGTTTCCAGCCTTGGATCTCGGACCGTATGCAGACGGTGTTGATGATGGAGACCATAGACTGGATGCTCACCCTGAAATCATTTAAGAAAATCGGGCTTGTGTTTGTCAAGGATTTTTACAAAGACATCTTCAGTGAGATACCTGACTCACCATACTGTAAGAAATATCATGCAATCGATACGCAGCCCAGCATGATCATGGATATTCCTTCCGAATGGGGCAATTTCCAGGGATACCTCCAATCCCTTAAATCAAAATACAGGATCAGGGCTAATAAAGCATTGAAGGTAGCAAGGGATATCGAATGCATTGAGCTGCATGCTGATGAGATTGAAGCAATGGAACCTCAGCTACACCAATTGTACCTGAAAGTAGTAGATGATGTAGGGTTTAACCTGTTTATTTTATCCCAAGGATATTTCAGTGCGCTCAAGAAATCACTGGGAGATAAATTCAGGTTATGGATATATAAAGACAAGGGCGAGTTGATATCGTTTTTCACGGTGTTTGAGGATGGTGATATCCTGGATGCTCATTTCCTTGGATATGATCCAGAGGTCAACCACAAGTACAAACTTTACCTGAACATGCTTCTGCGGATGATTGATCTGGCTTCGACCAGAGGATTCAGGCAACTCCAGTTATCGAGGACCGCTACGGAGATAAAGAGTTCAGTAGGAGCGCAGGGCGTGCCCATGTGGGCTTATATGCGGGCGCCCAACAAGGCCTTTAACTCCTTGGTACCCAGACTCTATTCCTTCTTTAAGCCTGATCTGGAGTGGGTCCCCAGAAACCCATATCATGAAGTTGGGTTCTGAATAAAGACTGATATCGGGGTATTACGTCCCCTTTGCATTCGTCCATTATCTTTGTGCCTGCACAAATGCACATGAAACGAGTTTATGGAAGAGTTGTCAAAACGGTACAATCCCGGTGAAATAGAAGATAAATGGTATCAGTACTGGATGGAATCCGGACATTTTCATTCTACGCCGGATGACCGGGAGTCCTTTAGCATCGTGATACCACCCCCTAATGTGACTGGTCAGTTGCATATGGGGCATATTTTGAATAATACCATTCAGGATACCCTGATCAGGAGAGCCCGGCAGGAAGGCAAAAACGCTTGCTGGGTACCTGGAACAGATCATGCTTCTATTGCCACTGAAGCTAAGGTGGTGAATATGTTGCGTGAAAAGGGGATTAAAAAATCTGACCTGACCAGAGAGGAGTTCCTGGGTCATGCATGGGAATGGACTGAAAAGTATGGCGGTATCATCCTGCATCAATTGAAGAAACTCGGTGCGTCCTGTGATTGGGAGCGTACTGCCTTTACGATGGATGAGGTGAGGTCGGATGCGGTCATCGGGATATTCGTAGATCTGTATCGCAAGGGGAAATTGTACAGAGGCAAAAGGATGGTCAACTGGGATCCATCCGCACAAACCGTTTTGTCCAACGAAGAAGTCCTCTATGAAGAAGAGAAGACGCAGCTCTATAAAGTCAGGTATAAAATCGCCGGTACTGATGATGAGTGGATCACGATCGCGACGACAAGGCCTGAAACAATTTTAGGGGATACAGCCATAGCGGTGCATCCTGATGATCCACGGTATGCACATCTTCATGGTAAAAAGGCAATTGTTCCACTAATCAACCGTGAGATACCGATCATAGCAGACACGTATGTTGATATAGCATTCGGTACCGGAGCGCTGAAGGTGACACCGGCCCATGATATCAATGATTATGAAATCGGTTTGCGCCATCAATTGGAAGTGATCGATGTGCTCAATGCAGATGGATCGATGAGTGAAGCTGCGCAAATGTTTGTGGGACTGGATAGGGATGTTGCCAGGAAGGCGATGTTCGAAGCATTGACAGAGGCTGGCCATATTGTTTCTACAGAGGAATTGATTCATAATGTTGGTAGATCAGAACGGACGAGAGTAGTGGTCGAACCAAGATTGTCGCTTCAGTGGTTTGTTGATATGAAGACCATTGCTGAACCGGCGTTGCGGGCGGTGATGGAAAATGAAATTGAATTCTATCCAGAGAACTTAAAGAATACCTACCGGCATTGGGTGGAGAATATCCGTGACTGGTGCATATCGCGTCAATTGTGGTGGGGCCATCAAATACCTGCATGGTACCTGGCTTCAGAATCAGTTGGTAATCTTAATGACAACCAAGTGTTTGTAGGCGCAACGGCAGATGATGCGTTGGCGGAAGCTAGAAAAATTACTGGCCGTAGCGATCTTCAACTTTCGGATCTACGACAAGATGAAGATGTGTTGGACACATGGTTTTCTTCATGGCTCTGGCCTATCAGTGTGTTTGACGGATGGAAGAATAAGGAAGAGCTTGACTATTATTATCCAACGAGTGTGTTGGTGACCGGATGGGATATTATATTCCTGTGGGTGGCGAGAATGATTATGGCTGGTTACGAATGGCAAGGTCAAAAGCCATTTAAATCTGTGTATTTCACCGGCATGGTGCGCGATAAGCAGCGCCGCAAGATGAGTAAGCAGTTAGGCAATAGTCCTGATGCATTAGCGCTCATCGATCAGTTTGGTGCGGATGGCGTTCGTTATGGCATCATGGCGTCTGCTCCTGCGGGAGGGGATATCCTGTTTGATGAAAAGCTGTGTGAGCTGGGACGTAATTTCTGTAATAAAGTATGGAACGCGCTGCGACTAGTCAAATCATGGCAGGTCGATCCATCCTTGCCACATGATGATGGCAGGGCCATTGCGATTCTCTGGATGAAATCAAGGTTGAGTGAAGTCGATACAGAGTTGAGGAGACATTATCAACAGTTTCGCTTATCAGAAGGGGTGACATCATTGTATTCCTTTGTATGGGATGATTTCTGCAGTGTATTTCTGGAGGTCATCAAGCCTGCCTACGGAGAGGCATCAGATCAGAAGAGTTATGATGCAACGCTTGAGTTATTTGAAGAGATCTGCAAATTGTTACATCCGTTTATGCCTTTCATTACTGAAGAGATCTGGCACCAGTTGAAGCCAAGGACAGGAGGAGATGATTGTATGATGTCCCTAATATCAGGTACAGTTGGCGAAGCGGATCCTAAAGTGCTTGAAGTATTTGAACACATACTCACGGTGAAATCAGCGGTCCTGGAGTTACGTAATCAACATCAGCTTTCTCCAAAGGAAACGATGGTGCTCGTGTTTCCATCAGAGCCTGAATTGATCACGCTATGGAACACGCCTGGTGCTGAAGCGGTGCTCCACAAACTCGCCAATGCCACGTGCGCCGAAGGTATAGGAACCGGTGTAACTTTCCTCGCGGGAAAATATCAGTATCATGCCGTGCTCACTATCGAAGTTGACAAGGAAGCTGAATTGAAGCGGATGAATGAGGAGCTGGCTTACTACCAGGGCTTTGTGCTGAGCGTTGATAAGAAACTGAGTAATGAAAAATTTGTCGCCAATGCTCATCCTGACGTTGTAGAAAAGGAAAGACAAAAGAAGGCTGATGGTGAATCTAAAATTGAACAACTGCAAAAGAGTATTGCCCAATTGAATTAATTTTCTTCACAGATAGTATACCGGTATGTATAAACATTTAGGCATCATCAGGTTTTGCATGCGTGCTGGTATTATTTCCGCTGGTTAGTTCGGCACAGTATGTCATCAAGGCATTGCCGCGCTGGATGATCAGTACGCATCTGGATTATATGAATCCCCGCGAACCGGTGGACCAGTTTCTCGACGAAGATGACTGGGGGTATCGGTTTGAGTTTCAATACCGCTTGCAGTATAATAAGCCATTTCTGGCCGGTCTATATTTTGCCGAAGCGGGTCTGAGTAAGTATGAATTAACCTATACGCTCTATGATCCTGATGCTGTCACCTATATCAAGGAAAAAGCAAATACACGACGGCTTGATTTTGGATTGACCGCAGGATTTTATCCGGAGATCAACTGGTTGCTGCAACCCTATCTTCAGGGAAGGGTAGGCATGGCGGTATATCAGTCGTCAAGTATTCTCAAGGATGATGAGACGGATGAAAGTATTGATAGAATCTCAGAGATGACGTCTTCGGTACTGTCCTATGGCCTGGATCTCGGTATCCATATCGTCCCCAATATCTGGTATGTACGTGGTGATATCCGGGTTGGATTTGTGGCCAATCCAAGTGTTTCTTTCTTGTCGTTTGATGAAGCGAATGCAGGTACTTCCGGTAATCCGATTGATTATTTTGAGGAGCATACGTCGGCGGGTAGCTGGCTGAAGGTGTCGGTGGGGATTAGTTATTTATTCTAAGGGAGGTGAGTTGTGAGTTGTGAGTTGTGAGTTGTGAGTTGTGAGTTGTGAATTGTGAGTGGGGTAAGGCGTGAGTCGTCAGACGTGAGTCGTGAGGCGAGAATGAGTTGTGAGTTGTGAATTGTGAGTTGTGAGTGGGGTAAGGCGTGAGTCGTCAGACGTGAGTCGTGAGAGGTGTAAGAGGGTAAGAAAGTAAGAGGTAGGAAGCAGAGGGTTAAAAGGGAGGAACAATAGCCTGAAATCGCTGTTTAGGGAGAATCCATAAGTTGTGGCTATTTTTGTACCATGTTGAAAGATCAGGAAATTGAAGTAGAAGGGGAAGAAGGCTTATATGAGCATCATCGTTTCCTGGCGCCAGCGGGGCTCACGCCTTTGCGGGTGGACAAGTACATCCAGACCAAACTGGAGGGAATATCCCGAAATAAAATACAGAATGGTATCAGGGCTGGCGCTGTGCTGGTGGATGGAGAAACCATCAAGCCCAACCATAAACTGAAGCCTGGGGAAACCATTACCATATTGTTACCAAAGCCAGTGGCTATCGGGGAGAGCATCGTCCCGGAGAATATACCATTGGATATCCGGTATGAAGATGATGATGTCATGGTGATCTACAAGCCACCCGGGCTGGTCGTGCATCCGGGTATAGGTCATGAGCGTGGAACACTCGTCAATGCGCTTGCATGGCATCTTCAGCAGACAGACATGCCAGTGCTGCCGGGTAACACCCCAGATCGTCCAGGACTAGTGCATCGTATTGACAAGGATACCTCCGGATTGATCCTGATTGCCAAGAATGACTATGCGATGACTCACCTGGCCAAGCAGTTTTTTGACCATACCATCACCAGGGAATATAATGCGATAGTTTGGGGGAGTCCTGATCCACCGGTAGGTACCATTGAAGGGGCACTGGGGAGAGATCCGCGATTCAGGCAATTGATGACTGTATTTGAAGAAGGAGAAGGCGGAAAGGAATCCAGGACACATTACGAGGTGCTCGAGGACTTGTATTATGTCAGCCTTGTGAAGTGCGTGCTCGAAACCGGCCGTACACATCAGATCAGGGTGCATATGAAGCACATTGGTCATCCGGTGTTCAGTGATGACAGATATGGCGGAGACAGCATCCTGAAAGGAACCATCTTTACAAAATATAAGCAGTTTGTAGAAAACTGTTTCACGATTTGTCCGAGACAGGCACTTCACGCACGCACGCTTGGATTTAATCATCCGACTACAGGCGAAAGGATGTTCTTTGATTGTGAGTTACCGGATGATATGAACAACCTCCTGATCAAGTGGAGGTCCTACGTGGCCCATCGAAAAGAAACACTTGGGCAATGACAGACCATGCGGCTTTCCTGCATTCCTTGAAACCTTTAAAGGAGTTATTGCTTTCAGATTCAGAAGCTCTTGAGGCACAAATAGAGCGTGCCTATATAGCCAATCCGTGGTTTATTCCTGCGTTTACAAAAAGGAGTATCATCGCGATTGCGGAGGAGTTTCTCGATGAGCGAAAATGCAGCGAATGGATGTTTTCGTATCCCCCCACCACCGGAGGGCAAAAAAGAATTGCCGTCATCATGGCCGGCAATCTTCCTTTGGTCGGATTCCATGATTTGTTTTGCATCCTGGCCAGTGGGCATTCCGCCGTGATCAAGCTGAGCGACAGAGATGCCACGCTGTTGCCATGGATCACAGAGCAATGGATCAGTATCTATCCTGAGTTGGCTTCACGCATCACCTACACTGAAAGATTTGAAGGATACGATGCAGTGATTGCCACCGGCAGCAATAACAGTGGCAGGTATTTTGAATATTACTTCAGGTCGTACCCGCACATCCTGCGGCAGAACCGTAATGGGGTAGCGGTGTTGACAGGCCATGAAACGATGGATGATCTCCGGAAACTGGCTGAAGATATCTTCTTGTATTTCGGTTTTGGATGCAGGAACGTCTCTAAGATTTTTGTGCCGCAAGATTATAATTTCACGATGTGGGATGAAGCGACTGCGGCCTGGAAATATCTGGAGGACCACAATAAATACAAGAATAACCTGGAGTACAATTTTGCTATTTTTATCATCAACAGTATACCGCATACCAATCTTGGTCATCTGATCCTTAAGGAAGATGATGCTATTGCGTCACGTATCGGATGTCTTCATTACAGTTACTACACAGGAAAAGAATCATTAGGTAATATCCTGGACACGAAAAGGGAAGAGATCCAATGTGTGATCAGCCAAGATCCGATCGATGGTTGGGAGCATGTTCATTTTGGAGACAGTCAACGTCCACGTTTGGATCAGTATGCTGATGGGGTAGACACCATGCAATTCCTTGCATCCTTGTAAAGTGTAAGCTATGCGAATTTCAAAAAAGGAAAAGGCCCTTGCGATTGCCCGCATCCTCGAAGATTTATATCCTGTAGTGCCTGTGCCTTTGGCGCACGAAGATCCGTATACACTCTTGGTTGCGGTGATCTTATCTGCACGGTGTACGGATATTAAAGTCAATCAGGTGACACCGTTCTTATTTGCAAAAGCCGATACGGCACAAGCAATGGCAAAGATGGACGTGGATAGCATCCGGGAGATCATCAAGCCATGCGGCCTTTCTCCGGCCAAGTCAAAAAACATCAAGCAGATGTCAACTATATTGGTTGATCAGTATGGAGGACAAGTGCCACAGACATTTGCGGAACTTGAAGCCTTACCCGGTGTAGGGCACAAGACGGCCTCGGTGGTGATGGCGCAGGCATTTGGAGTGCCTGCTTTTCCGGTTGATACACACATCCACAGGCTGGCCTACCGATGGGGATTGAGTGATGGAAAGAATGTGGAGAAGACTGAAGCGGATTTGAAGAAATTATTTCCAGAGGAAAGTTGGAATAAATTGCATTTGCAGATAATCTATTTTGGAAGGGAGTATTGTCCGGCGAGGGGGCATGTGAGGGAGAAGTGTCCGATTTGTAGAGTGTATGGAAGAAGTGAAAAGTGAAAAGTGAAAAGTGAAGAGTGGTCAATCGTGAATCGTGAGTCGTGCAAATGTGAGTTGTGAGTTGTGAATTGTTAGTATCATGGAGCATGATTTAACTCTAGCGTGGCGTCAGGAGACGCAAAGCATATTGCATTCAAGTCAGAGACATGAACGAACGATGTGATGTTGAGGATGATTTAACTCTAGCGTCAGGAGACGCAAAGCATATTGCATTCAAGTCAGAGACATGAACGAACGGGAGAAAAAAGGCTGAGACGAAGGCTAAGGCGAAGCAAAAAAAAAGGATACCTTTTAGAAAGGTAAGCCGACGGCTATCTGGGGTTCGGCGCCGGAGGGAAATTTCTTGATTTCATTCACGAGCCACCGGGAAGGGGCTTTGTTTGGGTCGTAGAGCACAGGATATGGATTGTGGAGCTTGTAGCCGAGATCGAGACGGAGAATGAAGAAATCAAGATCAAGGCGGATGCCATAGCCATAGCCGATTCCAAATTCTTTGTAAAAGTTGTGTGACAAATTTGCTTCGAGGCGCGAATCGTCCTCCTGTAGAATCCACACATTGGCTGCGTCCACAAAGAGAACGCCTTTGAAATACCAGAAGAGTGGGAACCTGAGCTCAGCGGAGAAATCAATTTTAAAATCACCGGTTTGATAGAAGGGGACATTCGGCGGAATTTCTGTCTTGTCTTCATATCCTCCGGGACCAAGTTGCCGGATCTGCCAGGCCCTGTTGCTTAAAGCACCTCCTACGAAAAATTGTTTGGGATAGGGTACTTGCTTTGTGTAAGGACCATATGGTGTTGCAATACCAGTATTCAACTTGATCGCTAATTCTGTGTTTCGTGTCACGTTACGGAAGTAGCGAACATCTATTTCGCCCTTTGCAAATTGGGAGAATTCTACAATATCGTCTTCGCTTCCATTTGGGTTGAGTACAATTTCTTTAAACTCACCGCTGATGAGGTTTGCGACAGAATTGATGGCATACATTTCAATACCGGATAATTCCATGCTGTGCAGCATCCTGAAGTGGCCGGTCTTCGATTTGACCCGTGAATTTACCTCATAGATATAATTTCGAAACAGGAAGCCGGTGTACAGCTGATTACCAAAACTCTCTGCAAGAAACTTGTTTGAATCCAGGATCTTCTGATATTCCGGATAAGCGGTGGGTACAAATAAATCAAATCCGATACGGGTGATGGTTAGCTTTTTAAAGGGGTCTGGCTGGATATCATAACTCAGGTTAGCGTTGACATTATAATAATCGTACAAATCTGTAATGATGACATAATTGAATCCAGCACTGAGGCGTGTGGATGCATCATCGACAAGCCAATGGTGCAGCCGACCACCGATCCTTGCTTTTTTCTCCGGATCATCGGTATGCCCGATCATATGGTAGATATTGAGCGGATCCATAAACTGCCGGAAGGAGAGATCTGTCGTCAGGCCTGCATTGAGGCTATTTAATAGCTGGCTATTGGTGGTAGACTCCCTGTTGAAGAAATTAAATTCAAAACCCAGCTCGGCATTGACGTTGAGGATTTCAGCTTTGCCGAAAATATTACGGTCACGATAATTGGAGCTGAACGAAGTGCCAAACAAAGATCTTCGCTCCTGGGATGCAATATTCGAATAGGTGAGTTCACCATTGACATCAAAATTGATTTTCTTATTACGTGTCAGGAAGAATGTATAATCAATCGCCGGTGCTCCGACTCCGGAAGAATCAATGACGGCATCAGGATTTACAAATCGGATCAGTTCTATCCGGCCAAGTTTTTTAATCGTCAGGTCGATATTGTCTTTTCGGGTATGCTCATTGGGATAAAGGAAGATATTACGTTCAAGGGCTTCCGGCTTCAAGGTGAACACACTGCTATCCGGTAGAAAGTAGGTGATGTGATTGACCATGGTATCGTGGTAATGCTTTGGGTCCACGATATTATAATCCGGATAGACTTTGATATCGCCTACTACATAAATCTGGTGAAGGGTACTGTCGGATGGGTTTAAGAGACGTATCACGCCTTTAACCCTGTTGCCCGCTGTATCTACTTCCATGGGGGAAACATAGGTTTCATTGAAGGTAGCGTAGCCCTCGTTTTGAAGCAATCGGACAATTCGCGCCTTCTCCTGATTGTATAACTGGATATCCAATGCACTTTCCACAGGGATCAGCGAGTTTGCATTTGTTTTATCCACTATCTCCTGAAGCATCGAATCTTCAGCTATGATCAGGATGGTGTCCAGAAATATCCTGGGTCCGGGATTGACATGATAGAGCACTTTCGTAACTTTCTTTTCTGTCTTCGCTTCATAGTTGACAATGGCTGATCTATATCCCCGGAGTTGAAGGTATTTTTCAAAGTCATCGCTGGTCTGTTCTGCTTTCAGGGAGTCATAGATCACCGGTCGGTTTTTAATGATCCGCTCTTCGTCCCATTTCTTATGTTCAGGCTTTGCTTTTAACTTTTCCTGGTATTGATAATAGAAGACATGGCGGGGAAACCCCAGAGAATACTTTGTCTGTGGTTGTCGATAGTACTTCAGGAAACTCTCCTTAATCTCTGATTTACTATGGATAGGGTCGCTTGATTTGAGCTTTATCTTGTTGGACATCAGAAAGGACTGATCATCCTCCAGATATTTTTTACTATTGCATGAAGAAAGAAGGACGCATAGTGCAAGCAAAGAGCCCCAGAACGCGGTGCGCGAATGGTGTCCTCTACGACAATATTTTAATATGGAGCCATTTTCCAAAGCCAGGATCAAACTCATACAGTCACTTCAACATAAAAAGTACAGACAAAAGTATGACAAATTCATAGTAGAGGGTCTCAAGATCACCAGGGAGCTGATCCTGGAGCGCCTTTCCATAGTAGAATCAGTCTATATTTCCAACCCTGATTATCAGGCAATTCTTGAGAATCTTATCGAATCAGACCGGATTTGTCAGGTCACACCTCAACAGATGCATCAAATATCGCAGATGTCTACGCCACCAGGTGTACTTGCGGTTTGTGCATTGCCTCCTGAAATCCATCTGCCGGAGCATGTCGATGATTTACGAATATTTTATCTTGATTCGATACGTGATCCGGGCAATCTGGGCACTATCCTGCGCATTTCGGACTGGTTTGGGTTGGACTATGTGATCCTGTCACCTGATTGTGTTGACATATTCAACCATAAAGTGCTTCAGGCGTCCATGGGCAGCGCTTTGCGTGTCAAGACTTGTGTACTTGACAAAGTTGAGTTGCTTGCTTTTGGTGAAGGCAAGATATATGCCTGCGATGCTGAGGGTAAAAACATCTTCACTACAACACCACCACAAGGGGGCATTATCGTTTTAGGAAATGAATCATTAGGTGTTTCAGGAGAGATTGCCCATCAGGTGAAGGAGGTGTTTGCTATACCTGGCGACAAGAGTCTTGGTGCCGAGAGTTTGAATGTTGCGTCTGCGGCGGCGATTGTGGCGGCTTGGTGGGTTAAATAGCAAGGGGCAAGGAGCAAGGGGCAAGGAGCAAGGAGCAAGGAGCAAGGGGCAAGGAGCAAGGGCAGGGGAGCAAGGGGGGGCAGGGGCAAGGGCAGTGCAGGGAGCGAGGGCAAGGAGCAAAGGGCAAGGAGTTTTTTTTAAAAATATTTTCAAAGTGAGTCACATTTGGGTGTGTTCAAGACACTATGGTTGATAATTTATTATTAACCATTTAAAATGTACGTCATGAACAGGTTTCGTTTTGAAGATCTTGAAATATGGAAGGAGGCAATTGAAATTGCGACTATTTTATTTAGAATAGCCGATAAATTAGAAGAGAAGCGCCTATGGCGATTTGCTGATCAGGTGCGGGGCGTGGGACTTGGTATTCCCAATAATATCTCTGAAAGTACTGGTACCGATATGGTAGGTGAACAGCAACAATTTCTGAGATATTCAAAACGTGAGACCTACGAAGCTGCTAACTTACTTGTCATCCTCGAAAAGGAAAAGCATATCAGCCCTACGGAAAAGGAGGAAACCTATGAGCGACTTCATGTGCTGAGTAAGCGAATCACTAGTTATTCCAGATCGCTCGCATTCTAGTGTTTTATTGGTTTCTCCTTGCTCTCCGGCTGCAAATGCTGAATATTCGACGGGATCTCAGCGGGACTACGACTTGCTCCTTGCTCCTTGCTCCTTGCCCCTTGCCTCAAGTTCCAGGTCAATAGCATTGATAATAGAAAGATCATCATCAGGGGTAAAGCTGTGCCAGCTGCCCTGATGACGCCACCAGGTCATCTGGCGCTTAGCGTAGCGACGGGTGGATTGTTGGATAGCACTGATTGCTTCCGGCAGTGAGCAATTGCCATCGAAGTAGTCGAAGAGCTCTTTGTAGCCGACAGTATCCAGCGCCTTGAGATGCCTGAATGGATAAAGTGATCTTGCTTCGGCTTCCCAACCTTGACTGATCATATGGAGCACGCGTTGATCAATGCGGGCGTATAATTCTTCTCTTGGAAGGGTGAGAACGATGGGTAGGATGTTGAAGGGTCGTTTGATGGGTTCACCTTTAAGAAAGGAACTGAATGGCTTGCCAGAAGATTCGCTTACAGCAAGTGCCCGGATGATCCTTCTTGGATTGGCTTTGTCCACGATGTCCAAATAAACAGGATCAAGCTCTTCGAGTGATTTCAAAAGCGACTCAATTCCTTGCTCTTTCCATAATGCAGTCCATCGCTCTGTGACTCCTTCTTCAACTTCAGGGATATCATCAAAGCCTTCCATGAGTGCCTTGACGTAGAGTCCTGTCCCGCCTGTCAGTATGACCATGTCGTGATGGAGAAACAACTCATCAAGGATGTGAAGTGCTTCATTGGTATAGTGAGCAACTGAATAATCCTGATGGATGCTGATATGTCCGATGAGGTGGTGTGGAATGGCGTTCAATTGAGAAGCCGTGGGTCTGCCGACGCCGATGTTGAGTTCGGTGTAGACCTGTCTTGAATCAGCGCAGATGATTTCAGTTTGATAATGTTGGGCCAGCCGGATAGCCATGTCCGTCTTGCCTACACCTGTAGGGCCTCCGATCACCACCAGTAGTTTGTTTGACATATCTTTGCGGGCCTGGGCAGCAAGTTCGGATTTCTTTATGGTTTATCAGATAATACGGTTGTGGGCTACATTATTTCTGCGGTTATATTTCAGGAAGACCATAGTATATGGCCTGGAACACATACCCAAAAAGGGGCCATTGATAGTCGCCAGCAATCATCCCAGCGCATTTCTGGAGGCGAGCATCATGGGCACTATACTGGGGAGGCCGCTGCACTATCTGGTGCGGGGGATATGTTTCATCCGAAGTTCCAGTGGCTTTTTGACTGGACTAACCAGATCCCGATCTACCGGCAGAAGGATGGAATCAGCAACCTGCGTAAGAATGCATCCAGTTTTGAGCTAACCTACCGTAAACTGGCGGATGGCGAGGCGGTACTTATTTTTCCGGAGGCTAAGACCATCCTCGAAAAAAGAATGCGACCTATACAACGTGGCACTGCGCATCTGGCTTTTGGCACCTTACCTTTTGTCAAGGAGGGGGAGGAATTGCTTATTCTCCCGGTGGCGGTCAACTTTACTGAGCCGCGATTGCCAGGGACTGATGTTGTGGTCAAGTTTGGCGCTCCATTTCTGACTGAGCAAGCTACCCGAGAAGATCGTGATGCCATCGACAGGTTTACCAGCACCCTCAGTGATGCGATGAGTCCGTTGATTATTCAGGTGACAGAGGAGCGATATGATCATCATTATGATGTGTTGGCTTCTGTGTATATGCGATGCGTGCAAGGTGGGAGACCATGTGGATCTGCGCATGATGATCTAGTGCTGCTCTCCAATGTGGTCAACCAACATGACAGACATCAGGCACTCTTAGATAGGGTGCATACGTATTTTCATACCCTGAAAAAAATGAAGATAGGGGAGGCAGTTTATTTTCCACATCTGGTTATGGCCAATCGATTCATCCTGGCGATCATGTTGATCCTAAAATTGATTTGGTTGGTTTGTGGTGGTTGGATATGGAGAAGTGTGCGAAGGATTATCTTCTCCAAAATAAAAGCGAATACGTTTAAATCTCCTGTGACTGTTGGTGCCGCGATGGTCTTGTATCCCTTGATTAGCCTGATACTGCTTATTATTTGCCTGATAGCGGGATGGCCGCTATGGATTGTTCTTGCCTGGGTGACGGTCATGCTTTCAGGGATGTTTTTCCGGCCTCCCTTCGATCTGATATGGAAAGTATTGACTTTAGGATTTTCGGTGAAAGCGAAATTGAAATCGGAAATTTCTGATATCCGGAATGAAGTGAAGGCCTTACTTGAAAACGTGAAATAAATCAGCGTACGAGGGTTACGTTTCCTTTGAAGGTTTTCCGCTCACCATTTGAAAATTGGACTTCGAGGTAATAAGCGAAAACACCAGGGCTCATATTAAAATTTTTGTAAGAGCCATCCCACCAGTCTTCAGAAGGGGCAATAGGCATATTGTATCGGGAGTAAACATTTGTGCCCCGCTTGTCAAAAATAAAAAACCGGGTGATCATCACCTGGTCACCGACGGGTGCCTGGATTTGAAACAAGTCGTTGGTGCCATCGCCGTTTGGGGAGAAAATATTGGGAATATAGACATGGATGTCAGCCGCTGCTCCTGCAGGGATGGAATCTGTGGGATTGAAAGAGTCGTTAGGCTGCAAGCTGCCTGTTGTACTGGAACGGGAATAGAATCCCTGGCCAGACAGGCCTAGGGTGCTTAAAATACAGATAATAAAAAGCAAGGTGATTCTCATAAAGCGGCAATAGCGTGTGTCTTCTCTCTTTATTTTGTCTTCAAATATCTGAAAAACAATCAATTTATGGGTCATGCAGGCATTCGGGCAGGCGAAAAATCAATCCAGCACCTCATAAATGACTGCAGGCACTGACTTATTCTTTAACATAAACTCGCCTACCTTCAGGCAATTGAAAGACTCCTTTACGATGTCATACGCTGCCTGATTGATGACAATCTTGCCTGGGGAGGCCACACTTTGAAGTCGTTGTGCGGTATTGACGGTATCACCGATCACGGTATAATCCAGTCTGCGGAGGCTGGAAGACCCTATATTACCGGAGATCATTTCGCCGCTATTGATGCCTATAGATACCCGGGGCGTAAAATCTACATGTTCATGCAGGGAGGGTAGTTTTTCAATCTGGTTGCGCACCGCCAGGCAGGCATCAATGGCTCTGTCGAGGTGAAAATCTCCACGGAAAACGGCCATGATGGCATCTCCGATAAACTTATCCACATAGCCTCCCTGTTCGATTATCTCCTTTACCATCACTTCAAAATAATTGTTGAGGAGTTTGACGACAGTATCCGGGGGTTCATTTTCACTGATGGTTGTAAAGCTGCAGATATCAATAAAGGCGACCGTACCCACAATCGTATCATTGGCCATGAGGGAGGATTCGAATTCGCGACTGGCCATAAACTTCAGGACATTTTCATCCACATACATCCTCAGGATATTGTTCTCTTTGATGGCCTTTATCGTTTCGCGGCTCTGCTGTACATGACGGATGGTTTTTTCCATGGTCAGGTCAAGATCTTCGAAATTGACTGGCTTCGTAATGAAGTCAAATGCACCGCGGTTCATAGCGGTCCGGATATTTTCCATATCGCCGTATGCAGAAACGATAACGGATTTTAGCAATACGTTATCCTCTGCCAGTCTGGTGAGCAGGGTGAGTCCATCCATTTCGGGCATATTGATATCGCTCAGCACCACATCCACATCTGCGTGTTCCGCGAGTTGCTCCAGGGCATGCCTGCCGTTGGAAGCGAACACAAATTCATAATGATGTTCACGTATTTTCTGCCGGAATTTTTGTTTGATCAGGGCTTCCAGATCCGCTTCATCGTCTACCACTAATATTTTGGCCATTACTGTATTGCTTTAAGTTTTTCTTTAAGGACATTAAACTCCACCGGTTTGGTCAGGAAATCATCTGCTCCGAGACGCATGGCTGTGTTGTAGTTTTCCGCATCCCCATAGGCGGTGATCATCATCACGAGGGGAGGGGGCGTGTGGTATTTTTCCTTGATATGGCGGAGAAGTTCCAGACCACTCATGCCGGGCATATTGATATCCGACAGGATCAGTACGGCTCCATGGTCGTGCTGATTGAGGTATTGCAGTGCTTCTTCTCCGGAAAATGCAAAGGCAAATTCAATTTCATTGTTTTTGATCTCTTTTCTGAATCTTTGTTCAAAGAGTATCTGGACATCTCTTTCGTCGTCAACTACTAAAATATGCATAGTACAGGGATGGGTGTTTACAAGGGTAAAATAATTATAAATTCAGCAAATTCAGTTTCTTTTGTTTCTAAGCGGAGTTCAACACCGTGTGCTTTGACGATGTCTTCATTTGTCTGAATCACGGATTACGCGGATTTATGGATTTGTACTCTTTTGTCTGAATCACGGATTACACGGATTTAAGGAATTGTACTCTTTTGTCTGAATCACGGATTATACGGATTTAAGGATTTCACGGATTTCAATTATTAAGAGGTTCATCTGATTTATACATTGTTTCCACTATTCTTATGATCAATTAGCGGGTAATTGGATTATAAATACACTTCCTTCTCCTTCTTTTGTTTCTACTTTCAATTCACCGCCGTGTGCTTTTACAATATCGTAACTTAATGACAACCCTAAGCCAGTTCCTTGTCCGGTGGGTTTGGTGGTAAAAAAGGGTTGGAAGATTTTATCTAATGCAGATGCAGGGATGCCGGAGCCGTTGTCGGAGACACTAATAGTGACAATTGGTCCATCTGACCCCCTACCCCCTGAAAGGGGGAGTTGATGTTTTGTCATTACCGTTACAATGGGTTGGTAATCTGGTCCCCCTTCCAGGGGGTAGGGGGTTTGTAGGGCCTTTTGTTTTTCACTAACCGCATAAAACGCATTCGTGATCAGATTGAGGATCACCCTACCGATATCCTGAGGGATGACATTTACCTTGCCGATACTTTGATCAAAATCCGTTTTCGTCATGGCATTAAATGACTTGTCCTTGGCGCGGAGGCCGTGATAGGCGAGGCGAAGATATTCGTCGCACAGGGCATTGATGTCTGTTGGTTCTTTGACACCGCTGCTGGTGCGGCTGTGCTGGAGCATCCCTTTGACAATCGCATCTGCGCGTTTACCGTGGTGATTTATTTTTTCTTCATTGGCCAGGATATCTGTAACGGTATTTCCAACCTCTCCAAAATTTCCTTTCTCTATGGCTTCCTTGATTTCTGCCAGCAGTTCTTTATTGACGTCTGAGAAATTATTGACGAAGTTTAATGGATTCTGTATTTCATGTGCTATGCCAGCGGTCAGTTGGCCGAGAGAGGCCATTTTTTCAGATTGGACAAGGAGGGCTTGCGCGGATTTTAATTCGGTGAGACTTTGATGTAGGCTGGCGGTGCGTTCTTCCACCTGTTGTTCCAGCAATTCGTTTTGCGTGGTGAGGATTTTCTTTTTTTCTTCTGCCAGGGCGACTACATGCTCAGCTGATTTCCGGATCTCTTCCTGGATAGCTCTGAACCTGAGGGCTACATAGACTAACAGGGACAATGGGAAAGATAAAAGGATGGCGGAAGCGACGGTTTCCCTCCGTGTGATAGCCCAGATGACAAGCCAAACAAGGGTGGAAAGCAATCCGACGACAATAGCCCATTGCGCTCCCTTAATCTTTCGCCAGGAGGTGAAGAGGAGGTATCCAAAAATGATAAAAGAGAGTGCTGCGGCTACAATTTTGGAAATAGTACCAGGAACAAATCCATCTACCAGGCCAAATATAGAAATGGCTACGAAAAAAAGTTTTATCCAGCGAGGGATATGTGCTTTGAAAATACCAGCTAGTACAACAGCGGTCATACCGATCATACTCCAACCGAAAACAGACCATGCTGCATCCAGTATACAATGTGCTACATAGGAGATGTCAGGGCTGGTACTCCAGGCTGTTCCAAGTGATGATAGCGTAGACAGGGTAGTGAGAATGGCAAACAACTTTAGATAAGATTCTTCTTTATGCAAGAAGTACATGAGCCAAAAAAGCAGGGATAAAAGCAGGCATGTAGAAATCCAGACGGAAGTCGAAATATGTTGTTGCCTTAATGCATGCAGAAAGCCTTTGTTGTATTCGTGAGTGGTAAAGACAAGAAATGCGCGTGGATTAACTTTTTGCATTTGCAGCTGGCCGTGATCAAACGGAGAGACACGATCTGCTACCTGGACCATCAGTGTGTGGATGGTGTCAGGTGTCAGAAAGATTGCGGAGGGCCATTTCTGGTATGGATTATATTCTTTAAATCCAATTCTATTCGCACCTGTTTGCCCAAAGGACTGAAAGTGCTTTCCATCCAAATATACTTCTGTTGCAGCCCAGGTGCCCATCCGGAAGCCGCTAATTTTGCTGGCAAGGTCGATGTCCATTTTGAATTTCAACCTAAGCCATCCTGATAGTTTACCGTCAGCATCTGCCATTGAGGTAGAGAGATCAGCAGGTCTTAACGTTTTCCACATGGAAGGCTGCGATGCAGAATCCGGGTTAGCTATCCCTGGGTAGAATTCCCAGCCTGTGATTTCTCCGGTGTATAACTGGTGGCTGGAGGTTAACATGGAAGAAGAGAGCAGTGCTGGTTCTACCTGAGCACTCAGGATATATGGACATAGCCCCAGCAGGAGCGGGATGAACCACTTCATTTTAAAGCATGAATGAATAATGGAAGTCCGGTTCAAATCGAATCAGTAGTGTAGGGCAAAATAGGTATAAATACAGAATCTTTGCATTCCTTTGTTGCCATGGACATAGGCGCTGTCTCTTTTGTCTGAATCACGGATTACACGGATTTAAGGATTTCACGGATTTCATTTATTAAGAGCATTATCTGATTTATACAATAGTCCCACTAGTCTTATGATCCAATGGGTAATTGAATGGTGAATACGGTGCCTTCGCCTTCTGTTGTATCTACTATCAATTCACCGCCATGTGCCTTTACAATATCGTAACTCAATGATAATCCTAAGCCGGTTCCCTGGCCGGTGGGTTTGGTGGTGAAGAAGGGTTGGAAGATTTTGTCGAGGATGTGAGCTGGGATGCCGGGGCCGTTGTCACGAACACTTATCTCTACCCTTAAATCCCCTGTGACCCGTTTTGCCCCTAAATCCCCTGAAGGGGACTTGATAAGTTTTGTGGAGACGGTGACAATAGGAGTATAAGGTAAGTCCCCTTCAGGGGATTTAGGGTAAATGTTGGATACTGCATAAAACGCATTCGTAATCAAATTCAGGATCACCCTTCCTAAATCCTGTGGTATGACATTTACCTTGCCAATGGTTTCATCAAGGTCGGTCTTTAAGGTCGCGTTGAAGGATTTGTCCTTTGCGCGGAGGCCGTGATAGGCGAGGCGAAGATATTCATCGCACAGGGCATTGATGTCTGTTGGTTCACTGACACCGCTGCTGGTGCGGCTATGTTGGAGCATGCCCTTGACGATGGCATCTGCGCGTTTGCCATGGTGATTTATTTTTACTTCATTGGCCATAATGTCATTGGCCAGGGCTTCCACTTCATCGATATTGCCTTTGCCGAGTTCATCTTTCATTTCGGCAAGCAGTTCTTTATTGATATCAGAAAAATTATTGACAAAGTTTAATGGGTTCTGGATTTCATGTGCTATGCCTGCGGTGAGTTCGCCGAGGGAGGCCATTTTTTCGGCATGAATGAGTTGCTTTTGTGTGGATTTAAGTTCAGCATAAGCATGTTCGATTTCTTTGGCTTGCTCCAGTTCTTTCTTCTGCGTTCTTTCTCTTTCGATGCGGAGTGTGCGTGCCTTCAGGTATGTATTCAGTCGTAGGATCACGGCTATCAATGCAACTGCGTACAAGGTGTAAGCCCACCATGTCAGCCACCAGGGAGGGCGTATGGTGAAGGGGTAGTGAAATTCATTGCTCCAGTAACCATCGCTGTTCATAGCTTTTACTTTGAAGGTATACGTACCATTCGGCAGGTTACCATAAGGTGCTTCTGTGCGAAGGCTCAGGGCACTCCAATCTTTTTCAAGGCCTTCCATCTTGTATTGGTATTTGACCTTTTTAGATTGGTGCATGGTGATCCCAATGAAATTAAAGGTAAGGTAGTTGTTATTGTACGCGAGGCTTAAGTCCTGGGGGAGGCCATACCAACCGGAGGTGCCGTTGAATCTGAAATTCTTCACGTGCACGCCATTTCCCATGGTGAGTGTGCTGTCTTTGTGTTGTTCCAGTTTGGCCCATGCCACTGGCTCATTATATAAAGAGATAGCGGTCACCTGCATGGTTGGTCCGCTTGTATCAGCTTCTATATTTCCGATCGCCGGATGGTATGCGGTGAGTCTGTCATTGGCGCCGATCCAGATCGTTCCGGTGTTATCTTCACATAATGTGTTTGCATAGCAACCTATTCCCAGAAATCCATCTTCATAGGTGTAATTAGCAAAAAATACGTCTGACTCCTTAACAGTGTTTGTTTTGATCTTGTCAAGTAACACCATTAATTTATTCCTGGTTAATTTGCTTAATCCAGTTGGTGTGCCGAACCAGAGATTTCCCGATTGGTCTTCCAGGATACTTGTTATGTTGTTATTGGCCAGTCCCTGGGTTGCAGTTAAATGGGTAAAGAATTTTCCGTCATACCTGGTTAAGCCATTCCTGGTGCCGATCCAGATCATTCCGGATTTGTCTTCAAGGAGTGCGTTGACGAAATTATCAGACAAGCCTCCAGTGACCGTAAAATGGGTTATGGTAGCACCATCAATTTTGGTTAAACCACCACCCTGGGATCCATACCAAATATTTCCGGATTGATCTTCCAGTAGACTCGTCACCTTATTGACTGCACTGCCGTTGGCTTTCGCAAAGATCGTAATGGATTTCCCATCATATTTGTCTACACCGCCACGATATGTACCGATCCAGATATTACCGGCACGGTCTTCAAGTAAGGTGGTAATGTTATTGTCAGTAGTTCCATGGCTTGCCCAAAAATAAGTAAGTGTGCCTGCCTGACCATCCTTAGGCAATGCATACTTATTAAGCCCATGACTGTTGGTCCCGAACCACATATTTCCGGATTTATCTTCGAGGATACATGCTACTGTATTATTGGAGAGGTTTTCAGGTTCTGAGAAATGGGCAAAGGATTTTCCGTCATATTTAATTGCACCTTCGCCATCCGTACCGAACCACATGTTTCCGGAATGATCTTTATGCATACTCCAGACATAAGGGCTTGACATGCCTTCGGCTTCAGTAAAATGAGTGAATTTATTGCCGTCAAATCTGTTCACACCTCCACCTGCGGTGCCGCACCAGATATTTCCGGATCGGTCTTCCATCAGACTATAGACAGACTTATTAGACAGGCCGTCTTTTTCGGTAAAATTGGTAAATGTTTTTCCGTCATACATGCTTAGGCCGCCCATATCGGTTGCGAACCAAAGATTTCCGGATCGGTCTTGAATAGATCTCCTCACTAAGTGATTTAATAAACCTTCTGCCTCGGTAAAATGTGTAAATGTTTTTCCGTCAAACTTATTTACGCCGCTGTCACCGGAGCTGAACCAAAAATTTCCTGCTTTGTCTTCCAGAATATTCGTAAAAATATTGCCGGATAAACCTTCGGCTTCCGTATAGCGGGTAAATGATTTTCCGTCATACATGTTTACGCCGTGTCCTGTGCCGAACCAAAGATTGCCTTGTCGATCCTCGTACATGCTCAAGATATTACCATCGTATAGGCCTTCTGTGATATTAAATTGAGTAAATGATTTTCCGTCATATTTATTCGCACCACTTGAAGTGCCGAACCAGATATTTCCAGATTCGTCTTCCAGCATGGACATAACATTATTATGAGATAGTCCTTCTTTTTTGGTAAAACGGGTAAATGATTTTCCGTCGAATCTGGTCACGCCTCCGCCTATAGTGCCGAACCAGATGTTACCCTTTTGATCTTCCAGCATACTGAAAACGAAATTATTGGACAGCCCTTCCGTTTCAGTATAATGAGTGAATGATTTGCCGTCATATCGGCTTACACCATCGCCAGCCGTACCGATCCAGAGATTTCCGGATTTGTCCTGAATCATACAGTTGATCACGCCTGATTTCAATCCTTGCATTTTACTGAAGTAGCTAAAGTTTTGCGCATTGAGGTCTTTGCTAACAAGATCTTTTGCAGGGACTACCTCCGGGATACCTGCTATGAAGGGGCTGTCGATGGCGGGTACGGTCTTCGGAAGAAGGAGGGAGTCTTGTCCGGGCGTGTAGATTTGTGGCACGCCAGCAATGACTACTTTAGGGGTGACAGCCGGATGGATATTCGTTGTGGTAGGTATGACTCTGGGTTGCCCGGCAGGTTGTTTCAGTTGTTTGCTTTCATCAATGATCTCAGTTTCAAACTTCAACATGCTGTCTGGGGGGACTAAGCTGCCGTGGGCTTCAACGACTTTGGGGCCGAAGTTTCGCGTATCGGAATTTTCTTCCCGGAGGTTGCATGAAAAAAGCAAAGCGACGAGTGTGGCAATACTGCTCCAAATGCAGGCATGCTGCATCGTCACTTTTGTCTGCATCACGGATTTATACATTTTGTCTGCATCACGGATTTATACATTTTGTCTGCATCACGGATTACGCGGATTTAAGGATTTCACAGATTTCATTTATTGGGAGATTTATCTGATTTATACAATGGTCCCGCTAGTCTTATGAACCCATAGGTAATTGAATGGTAAATGCAGTTCCTTCGCCTTCTTTTGTTTCTACTTTCAATTCACCACCATGAGCTTTGATGATGTCATAGCTTAAAGATAACCCTAAGCCGGTTCCCTGGCCGGTGGGTTTGGTGGTGAAGAAAGGTTGGAAGATTTTGTCGAATGCAGATTTTGGGATGCCGGGGCCGTTGTCGGAGATGGATATTGCAATCTCTTGCCCCCCTTTGCCCCCTAAAGGGGGTACCAACCTTTTTGTTAATACTATAACTGTTGGTTGATAATCTGCAGGGCTAAGTTTTGTTTTTTCAGACACAGCGTAGAAGGCATTCGTGATCAGATTCAAGATCACCCTTCCGATATCCTGCGGTATGACATTGACCAATCCGATGGTGTCATCAAAATCTGTTTTCATCGAGGCAGTGAAGGTCTTATCCTTTGCGCGGAGGCCATGGTAAGCCAGACGCAGGTACTCATCTGCGAGTGTATTGATGTCTGTTGGTTCCTTGACGCCGCTGCTGCTACGGCTGTGTTGTAACATGCCTTTGACGATGGCATCGGCACGTTTGCCGTGGTGATTGATTTTCTCTTCGTTTTCCTTGATGCTATTAGAGATGGTAATGGCCTCTGCTGTGTTACCGGTTTTTAGTTCATGCTGCATTTCCTCGATGAGCTCGGTGTTGACCTCTGAGAAATTATTTACGAAGTTTAATGGATTCTGGATTTCGTGGGCGATGCCTGCGGTGAGTTCGCCGAGGGAGGCCATTTTTTCGGATTGGACAAGTTGGGCTTGTGTCGATTGAAGTTTGCTCAGAGCGGATTCTATTTCCTTGTTCTTACGGAGTAATTCCTTGTTTATTTTTTGTTTGTACCGGTTCCTGGTCAACAAGCCGAATGCCAGGATGGACAATAAGCCCAGGATGCCGAGCAGGTAATATTGCCTTTTTTGGGAGTATTTATTTTCCGTTTCAAGCAACTGAACAGCCCTCTCATTCTCAGCCATACGTTTTTCGATATCAAAGCTGAGGGAACGGTTGTTACGCTCTTCTTCGATCATTTCGGAGGATAGTTTACTATAGTCCTCATATGCTTTTGTGGCCTTCAGAAAGTCGCCACCAAGGGTATAGGCCTGTGCCAGCAGTTTCATAACGTCTAAGGTTTCCCGGCGCAAATTCACTGCACGCAGGTTGACGATTTCCGGTTGCAGGAGAGAGATAGCCTCTTTTATTCTGTTTTGCCTGATCCTGATCAAGGCGAGGTAATAGCCTGGCGTAAGGGCGCCCATAATACTGGTAATAGGAAGATTGCCTTCAGTGATAATTGCCATGCATCTCAGGATATTGACTTCTGCGGAATCAAGCTTGTCCTCCATGTAAAAGGCAAACGATTTTTCCTGGAAATAATGGGCGAATTGAAAACTATTTATTAAGGTATCACTGAGCGTTTTGCGCATTAAGTCAAAATAGTATTCTACACTGTCAGCCTTCAGGAAGACTTTAGCTCTTGCCATTTGCAAATACGAAAAAGTGGGTTCGCCCTGTAGCAAGCCGCTGCTGTCTTTTCTGGTCAGGGCAAACATTTCATGAAGTTGCTGAATTGCTTTTTCATACTTGCCCATATCCACCAAGTAGGAAGCAAGAACGCTTTTACGGTTGATTTTTCCGTCCAGGCCTATATTGGGCGGGTCTCCGTATCCAAGATAGGAGTCGTCATAGGGGTAGATGATGTCATCGAGAAAATCAATGGATTTCAATTGAAAATACTCTGCTTTATCCGCAAGTCCTAGGGTATTGTATAATGAGGCTAAAACATTATAGGCTATCGAAACAGAGGCAGAATCTCCTCTTTGCTGAAAGAAGGAGGCCAGCGTGGAGTATGTTTCTATGCCTTCATGGATGCGTGAGCCATTGCGGAACGGAACACGGATGTCCCTCATGGCAGTTAGGAGAATAAATTTCTGGTGTATAGAAGAATACGACTTCAATTCATCAATCATGTTCAGGCCATAATCAATTGGATAATCATATTCGCCGGCTTTGCTTTTATAATTGGCAGTAAAAAGGAAATCGTATGCAATTCTGTAGTAGTGATCAGGCTTTAGTGTTGATTTTAGCATAATCATGGCCTGTTCAAACCTTTTGTCCGCCAGGTATTCAGGCTTGAAAGAAGACATTTCAATGACCATTGCTTTCAGGACTAAAGAATCTTTCTCCTTGATACCACTTAGCTGGTTTAGGTGGTATAGGATTGAATCCAGGCCATCTTGCTTTTGTGCTGAAGCATTGAAGCCGGTCACCACAGAAAGTGTAATGAGTACAGATTTTATATAAACTATTCGGAGCATTTTGAGCAGTTGTTTAGCCCTTTGTATGAAATGTGATCGTTTGCATTTTGTTGAGTGCTTTGATGATGCCTTCTTTTGTCTGAATCACGGATTACACGGATTTAAGGATTTCACGGATTTTATTTATTAAGAGCTTTATCTGATTTATACAATAGCCCCACTAGTCTTATGAACCCAAGGGTAATTGAATGGTAAATACACTTCCTTCTCCTTCTTTTGTTTCTACTTTCAATTCACCACCGTGTGCTTTGACGATGTCATAGCTTAAAGATAAACCTAAACCGGTTCCTTGTCCGGTGGGTTTGGTGGTGAAGAAAGGTTGGAAGATTTTGTCGAGGGCGGATTTGGGGATGCCGGGGCCGTTGTCGGAGATACTAATAGTGACCATTGGTCCATCTGACCCCCTACCCCCTGAAAGGGGGAGTTGATTTTTTGTCATTACCGTTACAATGGGTTGGTAATCTGGTCCCCTTCAGGGGTGGGGTTTAGGGCCTTTGTTTTTCACTAACCGCATAAAACGCATTCGTGATCAGATTCAAGAACACCCTTCCGATATCCTGTGGGATGACATTGACCAGGCCTATGGTTGGATCATAATCTGTCTTCATCGTTGCATTAAATGTCTTGTCCTTTGCGCGGAGGCCATGGTAAGCGAGGCGCAGGTATTCATCTGCGAGTGCATTGATATCCGTTGGTTCCTTCACGCCACTGCTGCTGCGGCTGTGCTGTAACATGCCTTTGACGATGGCATCGGCGCGTTTGCCGTGGTGGTTGATTTTTTCTTCGTTTTCCCTGATGCTATTAGAGATACTTATTGCCTCTGTTGTGTTTCCGATTTTCAGTTCATGTTGGAGTTCATCGATCAGTTCGGTGTTGACCTCCGAAAAATTATTGACGAAGTTGAGGGGATTCTGGATTTCGTGCGCGATGCCAGCGGTGAGTTCGCCGAGGGAGGCCATTTTTTCGGATTGGATGAGTTGGGCCTGCGTGGTTTTTAACTGGGACAGTGTATTTTCTATTTCTTTCTTCTGCCTGTGGAGTAGGGCGTTTGCTTTTTGTTTTTGCTTGTTGTTACGAAACAGGATCACAGCAATAAGGAGGAATGTACCCAGACCTCCCAGCATCATGTTCATCTTGATTTTGTTGCGGTAGTTTATCTTTTCTTTCGCCAGTTCCAGTTGGCGCTGGTCTTCTTCGAATGTCATCATCTGTAGTTGTTGTTCGGCTCTGGCGCTAAACAAGCTATCATTCGCGGCCCGATAAACTTTCAAGTATTTTAAGGTGCTGTCTGCATTGCTTTTTTCATATATATCGGTCAGCAGTTTAGCTGGCTTGATACTCAGGAAAGTAAAGAGTGTATTTTGCGTTTCACTGATTGCTTTTTTAGCATAGTACAGGGTTGAATCTTCCTGGTTTGTTCGTTGATAATGTTCCGCGAGAGAAGTATACACCTGGTTCAAGTATCTTGCGGATTGGCTCTCCTGTGCTGAAGAAAGGGCTTTTTGATAAAAGGATATGGCCATAGCGGCATTTCCCATTTTGCTGTAGGTACTGGCTATGTTGGATAAAATGTAGGCCATATTCCGATACAGCTTGATTTCCTCACATCGGACATAAACGATATTGGAATAGTAGAGTGCTGAATCTAATTGGTTTAACGCGAGGAAAATGGCTCCCATGTTCATCATGGGCCAGATTTCAGCTTCTCCGTTTTTCCCTTTTCTTGCGCTGGCCAAGGCTTCCTGGTATAAATGCAGGGCTTTTTCATTTTCATCACGATCCTTATAGATGTGGCCCATTTGATTTTTAGTGATGGCGATCAGGGAGTAGTTGCCGGTTTTTTCTGCTAATGCCACTGCCTTATGATGACACTCCAGCGCTTTGGTGTAATCACCAGATAACCTGTATCCCTGGCCAAAGAATCCCCATGAGATCGCTTCTGTAATGGGATCTTTTGTTTTCTGTGCCAGTTTAGCGAGTTTCTGTCCAACCTCGAGCACCATTAATGGATATGCTTCAACTCTTGTTCTGTAAATAGCTAAAATCAAATCAATTCGTTTCGTATCATCTGGTTCCATTTCAATTTTTTGCAACAGGGAATCCTGCTGCTTTCTAATTGCTGGAAAGAGATCCTCCTGTCCGAAAGCTGAATGTGTAACTAAAATGAAACTGATGAGGATGGTGAAGTATTTGATTTGGGTCATGGTAATGGTAATTGAAAATAAACGAAGGGTAATTGAATGGTGAATACACTGCCTTCTCCATCTTTTGTTTCTACATTCAATTCACCACCGTGTGCCTGCACAATATCGTAACTTAATGACAAGCCCAGACCAGTTCCTTGCCCGGTTGGTTTGGTGGTGAAGAAGGGTTGGAAGATTTTGTCAAGGATATTTTGCGGGATGCCAGGGCCATTGTCTGAGATGGATATTGCAATCTCTTGCCCCCCTTTGCCCCCTAAAGGGGGTACCAATCTTTTTGTTAATACTATAACCGTTGGTTGATAATCTGCAGGGCTAAGTTTTGCTTTTTCGGATACGGCGTAGAACGCATTCGTAATCAGGTTAAGGATCACTCTCCCGATATCCTGAGGGATGACATTGACTATGCCGATGGTTTCATCGTAGTCTGTTTTTATTGTGGCATTGAATGATTTGTCTTTGGCACGGAATCCATGGTAGGCGAGCCGGAGATGTTCATCTGCAAGGGCATTTAAATCGGTGGGTTCTTTAACACCACTGTTTTTTTGGCAGTGTTGAAGCATGCCTTTGACAATAGCATCAGCACGCTTGCCATGGTGGTTGATTTTCTTTTGGTTTTCAGCAATGTCATTGGCAATTGCGATGGCTTCTTTGGAATTGCCCGTTTGGAGTTCCTCTTTCATTTCCTCGATCAATTCGGAATTGACCTCAGAGAAATTATTCACAAAATTTAATGGGTTCTGGATTTCGTGGGCTATGCCGGCGGTGAGTTCGCCGAGGGAAGCCATTTTTTCGGATTGTATGAGCAGGGATTGAGTCGATCTTAAGTTTTCTAATGCCTCATTGAGTTCCTTTGTTCGCTGGTAAACCTGTTGCTCAAGTTCGATATTCCGTTTTGAAGTATCTGCATTGGTCATATAGTTTTGACCAGACAGGCGATAGTCAGGCATGGATCCATGGACATGTACAATCAGCCATTGGTTGTCAAATTTTTTAAGGACGACGGTATTGCGCAGCATCTCTTTTTCAGCGCGTCCGTCGAAAGATAACGTCCATTCTATTTCAGATTCGACCCAAGCCATATCAAGACACTGCGTAGCGCGATGCCATAGGACATTGATTTCAAATGGAGCAGGGTATTGTTGCACACCTATTCGATTAATAGCCATGTACTCTTCCTTGTTGGCTGCTTTTTCATTGAGGCCAGAACCAATGAACGTGACAAAGTCTGCACAATAAGAAAACCGAACATCGACATTCCTTTCAGCCAATGCTTGCCAGAAGGCCGTATTAACCAGTAAGACCTGCTCTTCAATTAGTGATGTAGTATGATGAACGAGTTCTTTCATGTGTATGAGGAGGCTTGTAAGGCAGAGGGATGAGGCATAGGACTATAGCTCGATGGGTAAATGGATAGAAAATACAGTGCCTTCACCTTCTTTCGTTTCGACTTTCAATTCGCCGCCATGTGCCTTCTTGTTTTTTCAATTCGCCACCATGAGCTTTGATGATGTCATAGCTTAAAGATAACCCTAAGCCGGTTCCCTGGCCGGTGGGCTTGGTGGTGAAGAAGGGTTGGAAGATTTTATCCATTGCAGATTTGGGGATGCCGGGGCCGTTGTCGGAGACAGAGATTTCGATAAACCCATTTGCTCCGTCTGACCCCCTGCCCCCTGAAAGGGGGAGTTGATGTTTTGTCATTACTGTCACGGTGGGTTGGTAATCTGGTCCCCCTTCCAGGGGGTAGGGGGTTTGTAGGGCCTTTTGTTTTTCACTAACCGCATAAAACGCATTCGTGATCAGGTTAAGGATCACTCTCCCGATATCCTGAGGAATGACATTGACCATGCCGATGGTGTCATCAAAATCTGTTTTCATCATGGCATTGAAGGATTTGTCTTTTGCACGTAGGCCATGGTAAGCGAGGCGGAGGTATTCGTCTGCAAGGGCATTGATGTCTGTTGGCTCCTTAACTCCACTGCTGCTTCGGCTGTGTTGCAGCATACCTTTGACAATCGCATCGGCGCGTTTCCCATGGAAGATTATTTTTTCCTCATTGTCCCTGATATGCTTGGAGATGGACTTGACTTCAGTCAGGTTGTTGTTGTCAATGCCTTCATGGAGTTCATCAATTAATTCTGCATTGACTTCAGCAAAGTTGTTGATGAAGTTGAGTGGATTTTGGATCTCGTGCGCGATACCTGCGGTGAGTTCGCCGAGGGAGGCCATTTTTTCGGATTGGATTAATTGGGCCTGGGTATTCTTCAATTGATGATAGGCTTTTTCAATTTCGCGGGCCTGGGCGAGTTCGTGTTCCCGGTTTTTTTCTTTTTCCGCTTTGATCACTCTTGCCTTAAGAATACGATGCGTTGAAAAGATCAATAGAAGGGCTCCAAGGATATAGAGGCCATACGCCCACCATGTACTATACCAGGGTGGGGTGATGATAATGGCCAGTTGTTTCTCATCGAATGTACCATACGTACTGTTGACTGCCTTGATACGCAGATTGTACATTCCCGGCGGGATATTAAAATAGTATATCTGGCCATCCGATCCCGCCACCCGCCATTCCGGATCATAATTTTCCAGTTTGTAGTATACCGCTTTCGATATGTCAGCTCCATAATCGATACCTGTAAAACTGAAGGAAAATACATTCTGGTCATAGGAAAGATGAATTTCTCTGGTGTTGCCAATCACCTCGGTCAAGATGTTTCCCGATGCCGGTTTAATCAACTGGCCTTTTAAAAAGAATGATGTTAAGAATATATGAGGTTTTACCGCTGGCGTTTTAATCTTGTCCGGATAGAAATGGTAATATCCCAATGCGGAACCGATCAAGATCTCTCCATTCTCCCTGACACATGCTGAGCTATAATAGAAGTCGGCAGTGGAAATGCCATTTTCTTTTCCGTATATGTTGTAATGGTCATTTTCAGGATCAACTTTAAATAAGCCGGAGAGTGTTGAAATCCACAGCATACCCGTTTTATCCTGCACCAATGACTTCAATTCATCAAAGGATACGGGGACGCCACCAATTACAACCGGATCAAAGCTATCGGCTACCCTGTTGTATCGATATAGCCCATTTGAGGCACCTACCCAGATTGTCTGATTGTTATCCTTAATAATCTCGATCACAGTAATGTCAGCTAAGTAACGCTTACATCTCCGTGTCTTTCTGTCCATTCGGTTTATTCCGGATGTCCAGGTGCCAATCCAATAGTCTTTTGTTTCATCTTCCAGGATGGAGGTGATAATATTCCCACTCAGGCTTGTAGAATCCTCCTCGTCATGCACATAGTGCAGAAATGTTCCGGTTTTCGTATCCATGAGATTCAGGCCACCTCCGTATGTGCAAACAAAGAGATTTGATTCGGAATCCTGGTATACCTGAGAAATATCATCCCAGGAAATGCTTGAATCATCCGCGGGATTATAGCGGTATCGGGTAGTCGCTTTCGTTTTTTGGTCAAAACGTATTAAGCCCTGAGGGGAGGAGAGCCAGAAGATTCCATCGTGGTCGGGGTATACATCATACACCTGGTTTGTAGTACTTCTGTATGGGGCGCCCGGGTCAATTGGGTAATGTTGTGTTGATCCTATGTTAAAATCCCTCCTGAAGAGTCCTGCTTCAGTTGCAAACCACACCACATCAGCGTTTTCACTATATATTCCATTTATTGGGAGGCCAATGGAGTTGTCCGGAATGAATTTATTGATGTACAAGTCTACCTTATACAGGTTGGCTTCCTGGGTGCTGATCCATAGCCAGCCATCCGGTGAGGCATAGGCAGTCCATCCGCTATCGTCCTTAAAGCCCTTAGTCGATGCAGTTTGGCTGGTATAATGGGAGGTGGTTTTTGTCTGCGGATTGAATCGGCTAATT
The DNA here is from genome assembly GCA_016721905.1 of Candidatus Opimibacter skivensis. Classification (GTDB taxonomy): domain Bacteria; phylum Bacteroidota; class Bacteroidia; order Chitinophagales; family Saprospiraceae; genus Opimibacter; species Opimibacter skivensis. Next base: position 357,295 of record JADKHH010000003.1, read on the forward strand.
CCGTTGGCGAGTGTGCCTATCCAGAGGCACTTTTCTGCATCTTCGGTCAGGAAGGTAATGTGGTCAAATTCACTTTTTACCGGAGGACGGCTTGGACTATCTTGAGTTTTAGGGCCAAGGGGATATGTTGTAAAGATGCCAGTTTTCCTGTCAAGAGATTGTAATCCATTTTTGCCCATACTTCCCACCCAAAATGTGCCATTACTATCTTCAAAAATGGCGCGGACTTTATTATTCGAAAGGCTATAAGGATTCTCGGGGTTGTGCAGGTATCTGGTAAATGTTCCGGACTTGCGATCAAAGCGATTGAGCCCTCCGTTCTGGTTTGTATGCCAAGCCAGTCCGGTGCCTACCCAAATCGTGCCTTCGCGATCTTCGTATAATGCCCGGATGATATTCCAGCTAAGACTTGCAGGATCTGAAGGGTCATGCGCAAAATGGGAGAATTTACCTGTAGCAGGGTCAAGCAGGTCAAGGCCGCCATACGTTGCTACCCAGACATTATTGAGATGGTCGATCAGTACAGCTGTGACGGTATCATTGGCGATGCTTTGTGAGTCATTTGGATCATGCCTGAAATGCGTAAATATGTTATTCTCCGGATCGAAGCGATCAAGGCCATATCCATAGAAACCTATCCAGATTATGCCCGAAGAATCTGCAAACAGGCATTCGGGATAAATGCCTCCCAGGGAGTTGGTTTTTCTGCTGTCATTCTGATAGCGGGTCATCCGGGTTCCGTCATACTTCGTTATCCCTCTGTTGGTCTGATCAGAAAACCAGATCGTTCCGTTTCTGTCTTGTGTTATATCGTTGATTTTACCAAGAAATACACCATTTTCTCCGGTGACGGTGGTAAATTTCAAATCGTGTGTTTGTGCCTCAGAGAATCCCGGAATGAAAAAGAGCAGGATATATAAATATTTCGTCAGTCGTTTGATCATTTATTGGGCGCTTTGTATGTGAGGTGTACCCTCAGCTTATATGGGTAAGATAATGGTAAATTCAGATCCTTCTCCTTCCTTCGTTTCTACTTTCAATTCACCGCCATGCGCCTTGACGATGTCATAGCTCAATGAAAGTCCTAATCCTGTTCCTTGTCCGGTGGGCTTGGTGGTGAAGAAGGGCTGGAAGATTTTATCGAGGATGTGATTGGGGATGCCGGGGCCGTTGTCGGAGATGGAGATTTCAATGCATTGCCCCCCTTTGCCCCCTATGGGGGGTACCAACTTCTGAGTTCTTACTATTACCGTTGGTTCATATCCTGTGGAAGTTGATTTAGCTTTTTCGGAGACGGCGTAAAACGCATTTGTGATCAGATTCAAAATCACCCTCCCGATATCCTGTGAAATAAGATCAACCTTACCAATGGACTGATCAAAGTCAGTCTTCATTGTTGCATTGAAAGATTTATCTTTTGCACGCAACCCATGGTAGGCGAGGCGGAGGTATTCATCTGCCAATGCATTGATATCTGTTGGCTCTTTCGTGCCGCTGTTGGTGCGGCTATGCTGAAGCATACCTTTTACAATCGCATCAGCGCGCTTGCCGTGGTGGTTTATTTTTTGCTCATTTCCCCTTAAGTCTTTTGCTATGGCCTTTACTTCTTCCAGGTTTCCTTTTTCAGCTTCATCCGTCAGTTCATCGATCAGTTCGGTATTGAGGTCCGAAAAGTTATTGACGAAGTTTAACGGGTTTTGTATTTCATGCGCGATGCCGGCGGTGAGTTCGCCGAGGGAGGCCATCTTTTCGGATTGGATGAGCTGGGCTTGGGTGGATTTTAGATCAGTCAATGTTTTTTCAAGCACTTTATTGGCCTTCTTCTTGACACGAAACCGGTTATACAAGCCTGCAGCGATCAATACGAACAAGGCGGCGATTCCAATCAAAAAATTCTTTGTGAGGGATGAAATTCTGTTTTGACTTTCGAGCCTGGCAATGGAAAGTTCCTTGTCATTCATTTGCTGTTCAGCTTCAAAGCTGATGGATCGGTACTTGTTCTGTTCTGTCAACAAACTGTCCTTCTTGGCAATAAATAATGCATAGGTTTCAGCCGCCATATCGCCTTTTCCTGTTTCTTTATAAAGCTCAGCCATGAGTTTGTAATCCCTCAGTACATCCAGACGATCGTTGCTTAGCCGATCAATATCACTTATAAGAAGTGCAATGGCTTCGTCTAACCTGTTTTGCTTAATCCTGACCAGGGCCAGGTAATAATCCGGCGCTATAGTGCCAGACCCGGGATTGACGGGGATTTTATTTTCAAGAATCAGTTGCCAGCATTTTTGCAACAGGGCTTCAGCTTCTTCCAAGGCACCTGAATGTATTTTATACAAGGCTTCGGTTTGAAGAATAGCGCAAAGGCGATCATCCCTTCCGCTGACAGCAGCGGTGTCTTCCTTGGCTATATTTATAAAATAAGCGGCGCTGTCTGGTTCGTTATGTAACATCATTATTCTCGCCATCGTCAAGGCAGGAAACCTCCGTTGAGCTTTTTCTGTGGAAGCAGAAAGCGCTATACCACTATAGCGTATGCATTCATGCTTATCTCCCTTTAATAGGTATTCGTTGCCCAGGACAGCCATACAGGATTGCCATCCAGATTTGTGTTTCAATGGATCAATGTAGCTGATAGATTTCTTCAAATTATAGACGGCCAGATCGGTTATACCCGAAATGCTGTAGAACCCGAATAGTACGAAGTAACAAGTGTTGATGCTTGCGGAGTCTTTGCCGGATTTATACTCGTTTAATTTCTGTGAGTAATACCCTAAACCATCTTCAAGTCTGTTTGAATTACGAAAGGATAGCCTGAGTCGGTTTAGATAATAGGTTTTTAGCCATGTAACTTCAGGATCATTGAATTTAGCTAACTTATCTAATCTCTCTATTTGTAATTTTCCGTATTGGATCGCCAGGCCGGGATCTGATTCAAAAACATTATTAAACACTACGTAACCAATTACGGCCTTCTCACGGTCCTGATAACCTTCAATCGTTTTTTCTATTTGATTAATTTGACTTTCGGTCAATGTGCTGGTAGCTATAATCTCCTTTGCATATTCGAAGCTGGCGGTATCCAGTTTGTTGTTTGTATAGCTTTTATTTAATAGCAGAATAATAGAGTCAACTTTTGTTTGCTGGGCCATCACCGTGTTTGAAGAGATGGCAAACCAGCATACTACAATGAGCCGTACAATCAAATTCGTTTGCTTCTTCATTAGAGTTGATATCAGATTGGTAATACAATAAGAAATTTACTTCCTTCGCCTTCCTTTGTTTCTACTTTCAATTCACCTCCATGGGCTTTGACGATATACTCTTTTGTCTGAATCACGGATTACGCGGATTTAAGGATTTCACGGATTTCATTTATTAAGCGTTTTGTCTTTTTAATTCATTGATCTCACTGGTCTGATGATCAACTCACGGGTAATTTGATTGTAAATACGCTTCCTTCACCTTCCTTTGTTTCTACTTTCAATTCACGGCTTTGAGGGATATACCCTGGTGGAATCGGGGGGGGGGGGGGGGGGGGGGGTTGGGGGGGGTTTATTTAGGGGGGGGGGGGTGTGATTAAAGTTCCCGGGCGGGGGGGGGGGCCCCCGGGGGGGGGGGGGGAGAGAAAACCTCTTCTTACCCCATGGGCTTTGACGATATCGTAAGATAGTGATAAGCCGAGGCCTGTGCCCTGGCCAGTGGGTTTGGTGGTGAAGAAGGGTTGGAAGATTTTGTCCAGCATATGATTGGGGATGCCGGGGCCGTTGTCGGAGACGCTAACAGTGACCATTGACCATCTGACCCCCTGCCCCTGATTCCACTAACCCCCTGCCCCCTGGAAGGGGGACTTGTAGTTTTGTGGATACCGAAACCAGAGGTTCAAAATCAACTCCCCCTTTCAGGGGGTAGGGGGTCTGAGAATTCATTTTCGTTTTTTCGGCCACTGCGTAAAACGCATTCGTAATCAGATTTAAGATCACTCTTCCGATATCCTGAGGAATGATGTTGATCAATCCAATAGCAGGGTCAAAATCTGTTTTCATAGTGGCATTGAATGATTTGTCTTTTGCACGTAAGCCATGATAGGCGAGGCGGAGGTATTCATCTGCAAGGGCATTGATATCTGTCGGTTCTTTCGTCCCACTACCGGAGCTGCTATGTTGAAGCATGCCCTTTACGATCGCATCGGCTCGTTTCCCGTGGTGATTTATTTTTTGTTCGTTGTCAGCAATGTCATTGGCAATGGCAATGGCTTCGGTATTATTTCCCAGTTGCAATTCCTCTTTCATTTCTTCAATCAATTCGGTATTGACATCAGAAAAATTATTTACAAAATTCAGTGGGTTCTGAATTTCATGGGCTATGCCGGCGGTGAGTTCGCCGAGGGAGGCCATTTTTTCGGATTGGATGAGTTGGGATTGGGTGGATTTTAATTCTGATAGGGTAGACTGGAGTTCTTCTTTTTGTTGACTCAAGATCCTATTTGCTTTTAGACGATTGCGGTTGTTGCGGTAGAGGAGGAATGCAATCAGCATAAAAACAGCAAGACCAGCAAGCATCGCATAGGCCCTGATCTTGTTTTGATACAGCACTTTTTCCTGTTCGATATGTTGAAGGCGTAACTGTTCGTTCAGTGATAAATTTTGAAAGTCTGCCAGGTTTTTGATTTTTATTCTGGTCAGGCTGTCTTTGGTGGTGAGGGCAAGTCCCTGGTACTTTAGCGCGCTATCAAGCTGATGGACTAATCTATATCCGGCCGCCAATTGCTCATAGGCTGTTCCAATATTGATTTCCTGCGCGGCCGTGGAGGTCACTGCGCCAATCGTTTTTATCCGCTGCAGGTTTTCAAGTGCATAATGCAATATGGAATCCTTGTTTCCTTTAATGAGGTGGTATTGGATCAGCCGGTCATAGCATATGATGGATGTGCTAAGGTTTTGCTGTTCGAGTGCAGATGCCAATGCTTTGTGATAATAGTCAAATGCTGATTTCATATCCTCTTGCCTGAGGTACACATCGCCCATGACAAACCAGATATACCCGTAATATCTTTTTATTCCTGCCTCAAAGGCAAAATGCTCAGCTTCCCTGGCAAAGTACATGGCTGAGTCAGGTTGGTTAAGGGTCAGGTAACTGCTGCCGAGTACCATGTCGGCTACCACAATGCGGAAGTGATTGTTGATCTCCAGGGCTATCCTTCTTCCTTCTTTGAGATGGAATAGTTGTCGGTCTACATTATGCGTTTGCATCATCAGGTGGCCGAACATGTGGTTGATCATGGAAAGTGTCACCTGCCGGTTTTTGCCGGGGGATGGATAGTTGTTGAGTTTCCAGGATTCGTCGTTATCATACTTTGGATCTTCCGCGAGTATGGAGCCTTTGAGTAGGCAGTCCAGGGCTTCGCCAAAACGTCCGAGGTAAATAAGTTGATATCCCTTCACTCCCAAATCAAAGGCTTCAGGAATCCTTTTGTTATTCTTTCTGGAAAGTAATAGCCGTTGGTCAGCGTAGTGTAATGCGGAATCTCTGTTTCTTTCTTCGTAATAGGTGTACAGCAATCTGCAAGCCTGGTATCTGGTGGAATCATTGTTTGTGCTGGTTAGGATTTGCCTCAGGCTATCGGGGATGGTACCATCTTGCCCTGAGCGAGTGGCTTGCGTTTTCCCAAGAAGTGGAAAGAGTAGTAAGAAGATTATGATTCGTGTAGACTGCATGTATTGTGTTTTGACAATGTCTTCTTTTGTCTGAATCACGGATTGCGCGGATTTAAGGATTTCACGGATTTCATTTATTAAGAGTTTGGACTGATTAATGCATTAATCTCACTGGTCTGATGATCAACTCACGGGTAATTGAATGATAAATACACTCCCTTCTCCTTGCTTCGTTTCTACTTTCAATTCACCTCCATGGGCTTTGACGATATCGTAAGATAGTGATAAGCCGAGGCCTGTGCCCTGGCCAGTGGGTTTGGTGGTGAAGAAGGGTTGGAAGATTTTGTCCAGCAAGTGATTGGGGATGCCGGGGCCATTGTCGGAGACGCTAACAGTGACCATTGCACCATCTGACCCCCTGCCCCCTGATTCCACTAACCCCCTGCCCCTGAAAGGGGGACTTGTAGTTTTGTTGATACCGAAACCAGAGGTTCAAAATCAACTCCCCCTTTCAGGGGGTAGGGGGTCTGAGAATTCATTTTCGCTTTTTCGGCCACTGCATAAAACGCATTCGTAATCAGATTCAGGATCACTCTTCCAATATCCTGTGGAATAATATCGACCTTTCCAATGGAATTGTCAAAATCCGTCTTCATCGTCGCGTTGAATGATTTGTCTTTTGCACGTAAGCCATGATAGGCGAGGCGGAGGTATTCATCTGCAAGGGCATTGATATCTGTCGGTTCTTTAGTCCCGCTTCCGGAGCTGCTATGTTGAAGCATGCCCTTTACGATCGCATCGGCTCGCTTCCCGTGGTGATTTATTTTTTGTTCGTTATCTGCAATGTCATTTGCGATAGCAATGGCTTCGGTATTGTTTCCCAGCTGCAGTTCTTCCTTCATTTCTTGAATCAATTCGGTATTGACATCTGAAAAGTTATTGACGAAATTCAACGGGTTTTGAATTTCATGGGCTATGCCGGCGGTGAGTTCGCCGAGGGAGGCCATTTTTTCGGATTGGATGAGTTGGGCCTGAGCAGCTTTTAATTCAATCAAAGCCAATTCTGTGCGTGCCTTTTCTTCCTTCAACCTAAACAAATCCAAAGTAGCCTGATGAGCGAGTTTTTCGGCTTGTTTTAAATCATTGAAGCGAGTGTAAGTGAGGTTGAATACAGCTGCAAAACGCTCAAGCAGTTTTGTAGTCTCCACCGGCTGATCTTCCTGGGAAGCGATGCCAATGTAACCTTGGGAGAAGTATGCAATTGTTTGAATCCGGCGAGTTGGAAAGTTTGAGTTTTTAAAGGGTACTCCAACAACATCTTTTAGGTAATTAAAATATTGAACCAGTTCCTGGCCTTCCATAATGAGCGTGATCGAGGATTGATGGGAGGCCCATCCTTCATACATCTTGCGCACAGAGATATTATTCTCAGAATTGGTGGTGTACACTGAGCAATCTTTGCCACCTTCTTCATTGGTCAGGTAGAAATGGACATCCGTATTCTCGTTTTCGATGATGGCTATATAAAGTCGGTTTGGTGCAATACCTAGTTTTACTAGTTCATTTAGAAGCACAGCGGCTGTTTCTGCAAGTTCGTCACAGGATTGCATGGCCATAGTGCGGCTACGAACGCGTTCAAGTCCTGTTTCGATTTGTGCTTCTCTCGCTTGCGCTTCCGCTTTTTCAAGATCGAGAAAACGAGTGTAGGTTCCATCGAATACCGCTGCAAATCGTTCCAACGTATTGAGTGTTTCCTTCGGCATGGGTGCGGGTGAAGAAATGGAAATATGACCTTTTGAAAAAAAGGCGGCACTGATGACCCGGCGGCCTCCAGAGTCTTCACTGCTGATCGTGACTCCACTCATTTTATTGCGGTAGGTAATCCATCCTTCCAATGCTGCTCCGGTAAGGTCAATTACCACTGATTTTTTATTGGCTTTCCATGCAGTCACGACAGGCTGTAACAGGGTGGGTTCGTTCATATCAAGGTTGAAAGATCGACTCTCCTGTTCGCCGTTTCCTGCCCAGCTTGTTACCCTGAAATCTATCAATTGTTCTTCTACATTGTAGATGCCAATAGTAACCTGGTACACATCATTCGCACCCAATTTTTTAAATTCCTGGAAAAGGACGGCAGCTGTTTCCTGTAGTTCATTACTGCTTTGCATAGCCATTGTTCTGCTTCTGACTTTTTCCAGTGCAGCTTCGATCTGAGACTCTCTGGCTTGTGCTTCCGCCTTTTGCAGGTCGAGGAAGCGGGTATACGTTTGCTGGAATACTTTTCCAAAACGCATCAAGGTGGCATTCTCATCGTCTGAATAGGGTTTGCCTGAAAAATTTTCAATATACAATCCAACATTATCTAACAATACAGTCGATATGGCCAGGCCAGGTTTGGAGAATATAGTTTGCTGTGATTCCTCTGGCAATCCAGGAATCAACTTAAATAGATCTGTGTAGAATTTGTTTTTTTCTTCAAAATCCAGAAGATTGGAAAAGAAATCTTCTCCTTTAGCTTTCGCTTCAACAAAGCTGTTCCAATGGGGTGAATCAAAATAGGGGATGGTTATTTGAAAAGGACTCACATATATATCGGCTAACCAGATATGCATATCATTCCTTTCTTTGTAGTCGATGATAAAACCCGTGTGTTCAATATTGATTTTTAAAAGTAAGAATTGATCATATACTACCTGGATGACTTCCTTCAGCTCATCACTTTTTTGCATGGCCATCGTCCTGGACCTTATTCGTTCCAGTGCAGCTTCAATTTGCGCCTCTCTGGCCTGAGCTTCGGCTTGCTCGATGTCAAGATACCTGCGATAGGCGAGATCAAAAACATTTCGAAAACGCTTGAAAAGATTCAATTCAGTTTCAGTCAATGGCGCATAGGTTGACATACCAAGCGCGATTGATCCAAGAGAATACCAGTAATAGTGAAGTGATGATACATTGTAGAGATGTGTATCGACAAACTGAGGGGTGGTCGACTGGTATTCAACCCAGTCAATTACTTCCTTGCCGTTTAACTGCTCAATTACCATTTCGCCTTTGCCTTCTATCATAGCATTGGCAAAATTTTCCTGTATCGGGTGCGATTTGTAATCGACTTCGGTAATTAATGATTTCTGGTGAAGTCGGTAGTATTCATAATTTACATAAACGCTTTTAACCGGATAGAAAATGGCAGTCTGGACATTCCGTATTTCCCGGACGCCAAGTATTTCCAGTTGTTCGGAAATCATGCGGCACACCTCCAGCATATCATCTGGTTTGCGCATACCCATAGCCACTGCTCTTACTTTCTCCAGTGAAGATTCTATGGCCAATTCGCGGTTTTTATTTTCTAAATCAACCGTGCGACGCTGTACGGCTTCACGCAATTGCAGGTTCTCCTCTTTTATTTTTTCGCTGGCGATCTGCTGGCCTTCTTCTGTCCTGCTATCAGGAAAAGAACCATGTTGATGGACGAGTTTCCACTCATTGCCTTTTTTCTCAAAGATGCCAGTGATGCGGGCAAACCCATAATAGGTCCATGTGCCTTCTATTAAGATAAATAAATGGCTCTGCTCGTAGATGACAATGGTATCTCCTACAGGTTGTATACTGATTTCCCTGTTTCGAAATTCAGCTTTACCCGTCATCTCTTCAGCCGTAGCCGTATAAAATGCCAGTGCTTCTTCTTTTGTACTGAATATTTCTCCAACGGCTGTTCCATAGATGACAATATGATCATCCAGAAAGGAGGCAAAGGTTTCGAAGTCACCACTGAGGTATGCATCCCAGTAGGCTTGATATAGTTGGCGTATTTCTTGTTCTGTTTCTTTAGAAAGTATCATGTTTATCAATTAGCCGGCAGCCGGAAAATGAATAATGAGCCTTCACTCTTTTTGATTCCACACTTAACGCAATGCCATCTGGCTTGAGGATGATTTCTTTTGTCTGAATCACGGATTATACTGATTTGAGGATTTCACGGATTTCATTTATGAACTGTTTAGTCTTTTTAATTTATTGATCTCACTGGTCTGATGATCAACTAACGGGTAATTGAATGGTAAATACACTGCCTTCCCCTTCTTTCGTTTCTACTTTCAATTCACCTCCATGTGCTTTTACAATGTCATAACTCAACGAGAGACCTAACCCTGTTCCTTGCCCGGTGGGCTTGGTGGTGAAGAAAGGTTGGAAGATTTTGTCGAGGATGTGAGCGGGGATGCCGGGGCCGTTGTCGGAAACGCTAATAGTGACCATTGCACCATCTGACCCCCTGCCCCCTGAAAGGGGGTGTTGAAGTTTTGTGGTGACGGTTACGGTGGGCTGATATTCTGGTCCCCCTTTCAGGGGGTAGGGGGTCTGAGAAGTCATTTTCGCTTTATCAGACACTGCGAAAAACGCATTCGTAATCAGATTCAGTATCACTCTTCCGATATCCTGAGGGATGATATTGACCATCCCTATTGCAGGATCAAAATCAGTTTTCAAAGTTGCGTTAAAAGAATTGTCTTTTGCACGAATACCATGGTAGGCTAAGCGGAGATACTCATCTGCTAATGCATTGATATCTGTTGGCTCTTTACTACCATTGCTACTTCGGCTATGTTGCAGCATTCCTTTGACGATAGCATCCGCCCGTTTGCCATGGAAAATGATCTTGTCTTCGTTATCGCGGATAGTAGTTGCCAGCGATTTAGCTTCCGTCAGGTTGTTGTTCTCGATGCCTTCCTTTAGTTCATCAATCAGTTCCGAATTGACCTCCGCAAAATTGTTTATGAAGTTGAGTGGATTCTGTATTTCATGGGCGATGCCCGCAGTAAGCTCACCAAGGGAAGCCATTTTTTCGGATTGGATGAGTTGGGCCTGGGTGGATTTGAGATTGTCGAGTGTGGTTGTGAGGCTATTGGTTCTTTCTTCGATCTTGCGCTCAAGCAATTCATTCTTTGTACGTAGGTTTCTTTCGCGCCATTTGCTGAAGATGCGCAATGTGCCAAGGAAAATCAGGGCATAGATGAGGTAAGCCCACCAGGTCCTCCACCATGGGGGTAAGAGTGTGATCGTGACAGAAGTACCCTCTTCATTCCAAATGCCATCTGCATTGGATGCCTTTACCCTGAAAATATATTTGCCCGGAGAAAGATTTGTATAAGATGCTTTTCTTTCTTTGGAAGGGGCTGACCAATTCTTATCATAATTCTCCAGCTTCCAGCTATACAGGTTGTCATCAGAACGCAGATAATGAAGGGCCACAAAATCGAAACTCAAATCCTTCTGCCAATGCTTCAACTCAATAGCATTGGTATAGGCAACTGATTGTTTGAAAATAGTACCATCCGGTTTTGAATATAGCGAATCATTGATACTCACCTGTGTAATAACAATAGAAGGAAGTGTAGTGTCTTTCTTTAGCAGGTTGGCCGGTACAATATGATTCAGGCCATTGTTACTACCAATCCAAATATCCCCATTACTGGTTTCAATACTAGTATATCTTCTGTCATGAGGCTGAAAGCCATCTCGTTCGAAGTAGGAAATGAAAGATTTATTTTCCGGGTCGAATACCGATATTCCCCTTTGTGTCGGCAACCAAAACCGACCGAACGCATCCTTGGCCATTCGCCCATTTTGTCCACCGGTCATATCATTTTGTAACAAGCCCTTTGATTCATCAAAAGATGTAATGATCCCATTATCAACGTCTATAGATATCAGACCGCCACTTGAATACGTTCCAAACCAGGGTTCTCCATTTTTATCTGTTGTAAAAAAATTAGTTGAAGAAAGTCTGGAACTCTTGAAAACAGTAAACATGTTTTTGTCATAATGATATAAGTTCAACCCACCATCCGTTCCAATCCATAACCGCTGTTTTCCGTCTTCGGCAAGAAAACTTATTTCATTACTGCTGATGGAATTACTATCACCCAAAACAGGTAAGTAATGCGTAAAGCCATCTTCTTCCTCATTCAGTCGGTATAAACCAAACTCATTATCAACTCTATCGCCAAGCCAGATATTTCCCCTGGAATCCTGGTAAAACACTTCAATCGTTTTGCTGGTAAGTGATGCAGGATTTTTAGTGTCGGGAACAAAGGTTTTTATTATGCTGCCTGTATTTCTGTCCAGTACATAAACGCCTTTGTCACGTATGGAAAGCCAGAGCCGTTTTTGTGCATCGTGGAAAAGAAAACTAATGATATTGACTTCACCTGGAGCATAAAAATAACGCCTGAAACTTCCGGTTGATTCCTGCCAAAGGTTCAGTCCATTCCGGGTGCCCACCCATATTTTTCCATTTGCATCTTCCTGCACGGTTGTAATAAAATTGTTGCTTATTGAAGACGTACTTGATGGATTGTTTCTGAAAACTTTGAAATTCTCCTGATCAGGTTGGTACAATGCCAAGCCGTTGGTCGTACCGACCCACATTCTTTTTTGGCTGTCCTCGAATAAATAGCGGATACTATCTGAAGGCAAACAGCCTGGGTCATCTTCCCGGTAGCGGAAGAGATCCATCTGTTGTTTTTTTGGTGCCTGTTTATATAAGCCCGGACGGGTGCCTAACCACATTAAACCGGTACGGTCCTGAAAATACTCATAGGGATATGAATATTGAGGTAAAGGATTTCCGGTGAGATTAAAATTGTAATCGTAGAGGCTAAACGTTTTATTAGCAAATTGATAGTGAATGAAAAATGTTGTCGATTGAAATCCTAAATATGCCTGAAACCATATACCTTGATTGTCTTGCCCAATGAAGAGGAAATTGCTTACTTCTTCAATACCCGTTTGGTATGGGATTGAGTTGCTTCCATAGGTAAAGGTTTGGATTTTATCGGTCACCGGGTCAACCAATGAAATCGTGCCTTGCCGGTGCATAACCCAAATTTGACCATTCAAATCCTCAACAGCATAAATAACAGAATCGGCTATTCCAATCGCATTTCCGGGTTGATGCACATAGCTTTTTACAATTTTTTCAGCTTTATGGTCGAAAATATAAAGACCATGAGAACCTGTGAGCAATAACTTGTCAGCGCCTCCTTTGCTAAGCTGCATGAGCGTATCAGCATTTGCTGATAGCACAACTTCCTTTCCGGCAGGGATCATGATTTCAAAACTGTCTTTCTGACGGTTCAGTCGTTGGAGATTGTTTTCTTCATCTATCAGCCAGACAGTTCCGTATGATTCGACTGTACCATATCTTTTTAAATACCTACCTGTAATATTCCTGCCTGCGATAGGGTACTCTTTAATAATGCCGGTTTCAGGGTTAAGACAGAAAGTTGTAAACTTTGTGTCCAAAAATGTTCCTCCCCCGAACCAAATATTTCCAGGCTCGTCTTCAAATAGTAGGGTGCTAAAATTTCGGTTGCTACCGATGTTAGTTTTGCCCGCAGGATAAAAATTTTGAAATTGCTCTCTTGTCGGATCAAAAGATGCAATTCCACTGCTTTCGCCAGCCATCCAGATCTTTCCATCCTTTGCTTTTAGGAGACCTCCCCAAAGGCTTCGCATTTGTAAGCTAGTCGAATCCGTTTCATCGGAAGCTGCTTTAAACACTTTAAAAGTATAGCCATCGTATTTTACCAGGCCATTTTGTGTGCCAAACCAGATAAAGCCCTTGTCATCCTGTATGGGTGTTACGGCAACCTCTTCCGGTAAGCCTTCAGCTACACCGTATTTTTCAAAAGGAATTTTCTTTTGCTGTGCAAAAGCGATACCTGCAGCAATAACAAAAAGGATAGATAGGGTTAGTTTATTTGTCATTGGTTTGATTATAAGGGTAATTGAATGGTGAACGTTGTTCCCTCATTTTCTTTTGCCTCTAATTTTATCTCCCATCCGTGTGCTATGACGATGTCTTCATTTGTCTGAATCACGGATTACACTGATTTAAGGATTTCACGGATTTCATTTATTAATCGTTTTGTCTTTTTAATACATTGATCTGTCTGGTCTGATGATCAACTAACGGGTAATTGAATGGTGAATACACTACCTTCTCCTTCCTTCGTTTCTACTTTCAATTCACCTCCATGTGCTTTGACGATGTCATAGCTCAATGAAAGTCCTAAACCTGTTCCTTGCCCGGTGGGTTTGGTGGTGAAGAAGGGTTGGAAGATTTTGTCGAGGATGTGAGAAGGGATGCCGGGGCCATTGTCGGAGACGGAGATCGTTACCCACTGGACCCCTGATTCCTCTGACCCCCTGCCCCCTGAAAGGGGGTGTTGATATTTTGTGGTGACCGTTACAGTGGGCTGATAATCTGGTCCCCCTTTCAGGGGGTAGGGGGTCATGGTAGACACTGCGTAAAACGCATTCGTAATCAAATTCAAGATCACCCTTCCGATATCCTGAGGAATGACATTGATCAAACCAATAGCAGGATCAAAATCTGTTTTCAAAGTTGCGTTAAAAGAATTGTCTTTTGCACGAATACCATGGTAAGCTAAGCGGAGATACTCATCTGCTAATGCATTGATATCTGTGGGTTCTTTCTGTCCTGTACTTTTGCGGCTGTGTTGTAACATGCCTTTAACTATTCCATCTGCACGTTTTCCGTGGATTAATATTTTCTGCAGGTTTTGTTTGATATCCTCTGCCATATCCATAGCATCCTGCGTATTGCCTTTTGCCAGTTCGTCTTTCATTTCATCCAGCAACTCCGCGCTCACCTCTGAGAAATTGTTGACGAAGTTTAATGGATTCTGAATCTCATGTGCAATGCCGGCAGTGAGTTCACCGAGGGAGGCCATTTTTTCGGATTGGATGAGTTGGGTCTGCGCCGCTTTGAGCTCATCCAATGACCGTGAAAGGGCTGCATTGGTCTCCTCAATAGCTTTTCGCTTGTTTTCCAGTTCTTCAATAGTTTCTTCCAGGAGGATGGCTGTCGTACGCTTTACCTTTTCAGTCCTGTCGAGTTTGAATAAGGCGATTTCGAGGTCTTTATCAACATCTTTCAGGGATTTGAGGAGGGTTGCTTTTTCCTCCGGGGATAGATGAGGTGAGTCCTGAAAGAAGGTTAAAAGGACTTGCAGATGCTGGTTCATACACTATTAATGGGATGCCGTCAATCGATTCGCCTTGCTTATTTTTCCTTTAAAGCTACACAACAAGTGGTTAGGTTATGCATCTCCAGATTACCGCCGGTGGCCCTCGCCAGCTCTGCATTGGAGAACATGCCAAGCATGGGCACATTCCACACATTCCTGATACCTTCAATTTCCTGTGCCATTAATGGTCCTAGCGAAAGAATTCTTCCGGCACAACTAAACACTACCAGTGCATCCGCATCGGGCATCTGTGTGGCTTTCAAGTTTTCCACGCCTTTAATTACTTTTTCCAAGACATCAAAATCGGGCGGCAGGGAGAAACGTATTTTTGAACCTTCCGGGACAGAGCCGCTACAAAAAAAGGAATGATCGCTCCAATCAATTACCAGCCCCGGCCTCATGACTGGATCTCCCTTTTCACGTTGGAGCTGCAACGGAAAATTGGCGGCTATTTCCAGTAGCAGTCCTTCATTATCCGGCGATACATTTTCAAGTCCGCCATACTTTGTTGTAAGGTCGAGCACAGGAATATCATCTACCGTATAGACATGATTGCCTGAACTTTTAGTAACCGTTCTTAACGTACCTACGGCTCGCCAGCCACAGGTAGCCACTCCACGAATCATGATCTTTTCCTCATCCAACGCCAGGCAAACCAGGCCCCGTGAGCTGGAATATTCATTTGTAAATACAAACTGATCTGAAAACGTAAAATCATCACCGGCCATACATCCGTAGACATTTACCTCTTTTCCGACTACATCTTCAAAACCAAACAACAGTTCTTCTGCATCCGTTTCCATATTGCTGCCGGCAATAAAGAAGGCAGGGGCAGAAAATCTTTCTTTTACTTTTTGTGCAATCCTGTTTGTTATTTCCCGGTAATTCTTTTCAGGGTACTCTTCAAAGTAAATTTGAAAGTAGCTTCTTTTGATGTCAAGTAAAAGAATGGCAATCGAACCTTTTTCTGTTGCTTCGTCAATAAACTCTCCATTGGTCGTGCATCCAAAAACAGCAATGCCAGCATCATCCATGAGTTTGCAAATAGCCTTGTGATCTTGTTTGACAGATAAAAATACAATGGCCAATGTGGGTGAAAATCCATCTGCTATACTATACTGTAGTGCAGATTGTATTTCTTCAGGGGAATTTCCTTTTATAGATTTTGCTTTCACGATCTGTTAAATGTTTATTTGTTGATAGGTTGATGGGTTTATAAGTTGATGGGTTGATGAGTTTGTAAGTTGATGGGTTGATAAGTTGATGGGTTTAGCTTATGGCTTATTAGGCTTATGTGCTTATTTCGTTTACTCACAGCTCACAACTCACAATTCACCTTTCACTGTTCATTTTTCACTTTTCACTTTTCACTCTTCACTTTTATGACGCCCCTTCAGGGCTTTCTCTAATCGTGCTTCGCCTCAGCCTTCGCCTTTTTTCACTTTTCCCTTTTCATTTTTCACTTAAGGCGACCCAGCTGCATGTGGTCCCATGAAAGTCAAGATCACCGCCTTCCGTTCTGCCATATTCACCATAGGAGAAAAACCCGGCCAATGGTGCGTTCCAGACTTGTTTCAGACCATCGATTTCCGCTTCTATCAACGGGCCTAAGGTGCTGAATCTGCCGATGCAAGAAAAGACGATCATGGCATCCGCATCGCGTAGGGTATTGTCTTTAATCTTTTGGGCACTTTCGATCACCGTATCCACCACATCAAAATCCGGAGGCAATGAAAAGCGGATGCTTGAACCCTGGGGTACGTAACCACCAGTCATAACTGCTTTAGTTTCCCGGTTATACATCAGGGGAGGTTTCATTGTAGGAATACCTTTATCCCGGATCACCTGCAGCGGGAAAGACATGCCTATCTGGGTCAGGAGATTCTGGTCACCGTTAAAGTCGACCTTTAGGCCCGTAAATTTAATCAACATATCAAGAGCAGGCTGATCATCGATGGTCTCAATCCAGTTACCCTTGCTCTTCGTCACTGTTTTTGTGGTGCCGACACCTTTCCATCCTGAGACAGCCATGCCCCGAATGTCTATTTTGTCCTGGTCCAGGAAAAGTGCACAGATGGCTCTTTCGCTGGAGGTGTGATTTGTAAAAACAATACCGCCTTGCATGAGCAGATCATCTCCGGCTACGCCTCCGATAATCGTAACATCCGGCCCAAGGGCATCTGTAAGGCCTTCCATGACGTATTCTCCTGGTGTTTCAAGATGAGATGTGACCATCATTACTGCCGGATGACGGAAAGCCTTTTTTCCTTCTTCACCGATATGCCTTGCCGTTTCTTTTTCCTCCCCTCTGTTGTAAGCACTGAGTGTAATATGGAAATATGTTGCGGGTATATCCAAAAGCAATATTGCCGCAGAATGATGTGCAATGCCTGAGTCCGTAAACTCACCGGCAGTACTTGCTCCAAAAATGGCCAGTCCAGCTTCTTCCAACACAGCCATTGTCCCTCGCACATCCATCAGGATGGAAATGAATACAATGGCAAGGGTAGGGTTGAAGCCATCAGCCATGCTTTGCGCAAGGGCTGTTTTTATTTCTGCAGGAGAATTTCCTTTGATTGATTTTGCTTTCACGTTGTATTAAATGGTAATTGTTAATTGTTGATAGGTTGATGTGTTGATGCGTTTATAAGTTGATGCGTTTATAAGTTGATGTGTTTATAGGTTGATGTGCTTATAGGCTTATTAGCTTATATGCTTATTTTTTTACTCACAGCTCACAACTCACAACTCACAATTCACTTTTCACTGTTCACTTTTCACTTTTCACTCTTCACTTTTATGACGCCCCTTCAGGCCTTCCTCTTGTCATTCTTCGCCTCAGCCTTCGCCTGTGTCTCATGAGCGTCCACGACTTGAAAGTCGTGGCAATTCAATTCCTGGCTTGGAAGCCAGTTTTTCGCTGATGTTATTACTTCGCCTCAGCCTCAGCCTTCGCCTTTTCACTTTTCACTTAAAGCGACCCAGCAGCATGTCGTCGAGTGGAACTCATGTTTTCCATTCACGGCTCTGCCAAATTCACCATACGTGTAAAAGCCGGCCATAGGGGTATTCCATACTTCATGCAAACCTTCATTTTCTTGTTGGGCCATCGGGCCGAGGGCACTCAGGCGGCCGACGCAGGAGAAAATAAGCAGGGCCTCCGCTTTCGCATTGGTTTCCGATTTCAATTCTCTGGCTTTCTGCACGACGGTTTCTACAATATCAAAATCAGGGGGTGTTGAAAAACGGAATTTGGTGCCCTGGGCAACATTGGATTCAGTGATGAGCGCTTCTTTCTCACGATCATATCCGATCGGGTTGCACATCATTGGTTCGCGGTTTTCCCTTTCGATTTGGAAAGGGTAGTGGACGCCTATCGAGTCGAAGAAATTGAAATTGTCATCCGCAGTCGAAATGTCCCCACCAAGAAACCGCATGTATGTTTCAAGCGCAGGTTTGTCATCGATGGTGTAAATCAGGTTGCCTTCACTTTTGGTAATGGTCCTGGAGATACCCATGGGTTTCCAGCCGGAGATCGCCATACCCTGCATGGCTATTTTATCTGCATCAACTATCAGCGCTACCAATCCGTAATCTGTAGCATCGTTGTTTGTAAAAACATACGAGCCAGTGAAGGATAGGTCATCGCCGGCCATGCCGCCAAATATATTGACCTGTGAGCCAACTACGTTTTCAATATTGCGCATCAGTGTTTCACCGTCTATCGCAATCCCTTCTGCAGAGAGGAATGTGCTGCAGAAGATGATGGCGGGATGGTTGAATTGGCGAAGGGCTACTTCTCCTAATTGTCGGGCCGTCACTTCTGATGATCCGTCGCCAATGGTTTCAAAAAATATGCTATAATCTTCTTTAGGAATATCCAATAGCATGATTACCGAAGCGCCTTCACTCTGGTGCCCATCTGTAAATTCACCGGCAGACGTTGCACCTATAACATCAATTCCCATTTTGTCCAGTATTGTACACACTGCCTTGCGATCCTGTTTGATGGATAGGAAGACAATTGCCAAGGTTGGTGTAAAGTCATCCGATAAGCTCTGCTCCAAGGCAAGTCTTATTTCTTCAGGGGAGTTGCCGTGTATTGATTTTGCCTTCACTATAGTTTATCTGTTTATCTGTTTATTTGTTGATGAGTTGATCGGTTGATCGGTTGATGAGTTTATAAGTTGATGAGTTTATAAGTTGATGAGACGATCGGTTGATGAGTTTATAAGTTGATGAGTTTATAAGTTGATGTTTATAAGTTTATAAGTTTATAAGTTGAGGTGCTTATAGGCTTATAAGCTTATTTTGTTTACTCACAATTCACAACTCACAACTCACAATTACTTCCTTCTCCTTTTTTTCAATTCATCACATCCATCCGGTTCCATGGTGAAAGCGACAGTTACTATTTTCCAACTTTCATTGCTTTTGATCATCGTGAAGATATCTACTCCGCAATGTTGAAAATTGCCACTGACGTCTAGTTCATAAGGCACCCAGGCCATGGCTACCTGCTTATGTATTTTAATCTCGACGTCTAATGCCCGTTCCTGGATAACATATGCCGGGTTGATAAACTTTTTCAATCTATCCTCGAACGAGCGCACCGAAATGCGAACTGAATCGGATTCTTCTTTCACAGCCCAGGTCTGTCCACCGGGATGAATGATGCTCTTAAAAAGATTGGTGTCCTGCTT
Source organism: Candidatus Opimibacter skivensis (assembly GCA_016721905.1). Lineage (GTDB taxonomy): Bacteria > Bacteroidota > Bacteroidia > Chitinophagales > Saprospiraceae > Opimibacter > Opimibacter skivensis. The sequence continues at coordinate 376,705 of JADKHH010000003.1, forward strand.
TTCCAGGGCCTCAAAAAACTGATTGACTTTTTCAAGGACCAGGTCTTCGTCCTTCCTGACACTTTGCTGTGAGAATCCACTGACAGAGGCGACCAAGAGTAGAAGCAAGAGAAGTATAGACTTCGGGAACTGACTATACCAGGCGATTGACTGGCGGTTCGGGAGACCGCCAGGTAACTGAATTAAGGCTGCTAAGTTAATACTCGTATTGACATGGCGGAGGAGCGCGGTCAGTTTTTTCATATTTATTCTCTTGTTATGGTCGTAATGCTATGCTGTCATGTTATGAGGCTGGTAACTGGATGATAAATTCAGTGCCCTCTCCTTCTTTTGTGGTGACCTTTATTTCGCCGCCATGTGACTTGACGATGTCATAGCTCAAGGACAAACCAAGACCTGTTCCCTGGCCGGTGGGTTTGGTAGTGAAGAAGGGTTGAAAGATCTTGTCCAGAATGTGAGCTGGGATGCCGGGGCCGTTGTCGGAGACGGAGATTTCAACAAACCCATTTGCTCCGTCCGACCCCCTACCCCCTGGAAGGGGGAGTTGATGTTTTGTCATTATCGTCACGGTAGGTTGATAATCAGGTCCCCCTTCCAGGGGGTAGGGGGTTTGGGAGATCATTTTCGCTTTTTCGGAAACTGCATAAAACGCATTCGTGATCAAATTCAAAATCACCCTCCCGATATCCTGGGGAAGGACATTGACTAATCCAATGGAAGGATCATAATTCGTTTTCATGGTGGCATTGAATGACTTATCTTTTGCGCGCAAGCCATGATAGGCGAGCCGGAGGTATTCATCTGCCAATGCATTGATATTGGTTGGTTCCTTTACGCCTGAGCTGCTGCGGCTGTGTTGCAACATACCCTTGACAATGACATCGGCGCGTTTGCCATGTTCGGTAATCTTGTTTTGATTTTCCTGGATGTCCTTTGCGATGGATTTGACTTCGGGTAGGTTGCCTTTGTCAATTTCATGATTCATCTCATCAATCAGTTCTGTGTTTACTTCTGAAAAATTATTGACAAAGTTTAATGGGTTCTGTATTTCGTGTGCTATGCCTGCGGTGAGTTCGCCGAGGGAGGCCATTTTTTCGGATTGAATGAGTTGCTTTTGGGTTAGCTGTAAAGTGTGGAGTGTGTTTTCCAAGTCCTTTTTTTGATTCCTAAGTTGATTGTTGATTGTACTCTTTTGCCTGTTATTACGATATTGAAGGAGGGCAAGTATGGAAAGAATCAGGATGCCTATAAGAAAAGCATATGTCTTAAGGCGGGTAGGCGCGCTGCTGTTCTTCCTCTTTAAGTTGGGCTTCTTTTTGTATTCGGGTGGCTTCATTGAAAGCCATATTCTGAATATCTCTGATTTTTTGATTATTAAAGAGGCTGTCTTTTAGGGTTACGGAAAGCATGAGATAATGATATGCGCTATCCAGCTGGTTTTGACGACGGTAGAGATCAGCGATCAGCGGGCTTATTTCAGCGATGTAACTTTCCGCAAACTCTCCGGAGGCCTGGAAGTGAGATTTATTATTCTGGACGATATTTAAAGAAAGTCGTGCAAAATAAAGTGCCGAATCTATTTGGTTTTTTTCGCGGGAGATATTGGCAAGACCTTTAAGCGTTAAGGATAAAGACTGAAGATTGTGTGAGCTGGTTGAATACGAAATAGCTTCCCAATAATACAATTTAGCGGAATCCGGGAGATGCATCTTGAAAAAAATATCTCCGATCAATTGATCAATGGAAGAAAGCACATGGTAATAGTAAGTTGGTTGCGCTGTTTCAGAAGCTGATTTAGCATATGTTAGACTTTTGCCATAATCTTGCTTATAAAAATAAACAGTGGCCAATTGTAAGTTTGTCTGTAAAGTTAAATAGGTATGGTACCCGGAATCGAATATCCGGACTTCATGGAGCAGTTTTAAAGCGCGATAAGATGATGCCAGGGTATTGTCATAATCCTTCACCTGCAAATATTCATTGGCGATTTGATGAAGTGCACTGATAATCTCTATGGTATCGTTTAGCGATTCCTGAAAACGAAGAATGTCCAACCTTACTTCCAATGCCTTCAGATAATTACCTCGTGATCTCAGCAGGGTTGCATAGTTATACCGGAGGGTATTTATCCACCAGTTGTAGTCATTCCACGATTTCCCTTTACCCGTAGCATTCATCCGGTTGATCACTTGCATAGCAGATTGTGCATAATAAAGGCTGGAATCCGTATTGTAGAAAATGGGGTCTCCGGAAAAAGCAATGGCCAGCACTGTCATTGCTTTCAACCTGGTAGAATCTTCTTTTGCTTGCTGAAGAGCCATCCTGTTGCCGGGAATCATCAAATCCCTCCATTGATAGACGTTAATGGACAAACTGGTATCTGATTGGATCATGAAACTCCTGTTTTCGAATTCACCTCCAACTCCCGTTTTTTCTACGGAAGACCAATTGCCGCCATTCAACTTAAATTCATGACGTCCGGCATTAAGATTTAATGTTATAGAATGGATTGTTGATTTTACTTTAGTAAATTTTCTTTGTGGGTTCGGCAAGGTGTCCCAGTTGTTAAATGATCCTGAGATATAAATACTTTCCCTGGGGATTGGCGAAAAATCATGGACAGTAATATTAACCTTATACTGCCCATCACAATGCGATTGATATAGGAATAAAAGGTATAGGGTTAAAATTATCTTGAAATTCATGACCTCTTTTTATTTCTTTGAAATTTCAGGATCCATGTTATTGCATTCAAAGTAGCTTTTGGATTCATTTTAAGGTTTTATTCTTATCATCAAAAGGATTGACTAAGAGCCGGTATTCAGGAATGTATTTCAAGCTATCAAAAAGCGGGTTCATGACAAAAGAAGGCATCGACGGCTCATCCCTTTGCATCATATCCGTATATCCCACAATATCGGTAAACATGATAGCAGAAAGTTGACGGGAAGAGGTCATTCGTTTTGGTTAATCCTGAAAGATAACAAAATGCTTATAGGCAAAGACTTTATAAAGAGACAGGTAGTTGGATGATAAATTCGGTGCCTTCACCTTCCGATGTATTTACTTTGATTTCTCCGCCATGTGCTTTGACAATGTCATAACTTAAAGACAATCCAAGTCCAGTTCCCTGACCTGTGGGTTTAGTGGTAAAGAAAGGTTGGAATATCTTGTCGAGGATGTGAGCTGAGATGCCGGGGCCGTTGTCGGAGACGGAGATTTCAACAAACCTATTTGCTCCATCTGACCCCCTACCCCCTGGAAGGGGGAGTTGAAGTTTTGTTTGTACTGAAACGGTTGGTACGAACTCAGGTCCCCCTTCCAGGGGGTAGGGGGTCAGATGGGTCATTGTTTTATTCTTTTCACTAACGGCGTAAAACGCATTCGTGATCAAATTCAGGATCACCCTCCCGATATCCTGGGGAATGACATTGACTAATCCGATGGAAGGATCATAATCCGTTTTCATCGTGGCATTGAAGGTTTTGTCTTTCGCGCGAAGGCCATGGTATGCGAGACGCAGGTATTCGTCTACAAGGGCATTGATGTCGGTTGGTTCTTTGACACCAGAGCTACTCCGGCTGTGTTGCAACATGCCCTTGACGATGGCATCCGCTCGTTTGCCATGCTCGGTTATTTTCTCTTGATTTTCTTTGATGTGCCTTGCAATGGATTTGACTTCGGGCAAGTTGCCTTTGTCAACCTCGTGATTCATTTCATCAATCAGCTCTGTGTTGACTTCAGAAAAGTTGTTGACGAAGTTCAATGGGTTTTGAATTTCGTGGGCAACACCTGCGGTGAGTTCGCCGAGGGAGGCCATTTTTTCGGATTGAATCAATTGAGCTTGAGTAGATTTTAGGGTAGAATGTGCGGCCTCAAGAGCATTGTATGCCTCTTTTAATTCTGCCGCTTTTTCTAATTCAACTTCCTTGCGCGCATTTTCCACTTCAAGAGCATGGGATTTTTGCGTTTGTACTTCCAGATTTTTATTGGTGTTGGAGATGGACAATGACAGGTAAAGGGACATGGAGATGAGGATGCCCAGGACGCCCACGAGATAGAGCATGCCATAGAAAAAGTGTAGCGAGAAATAGTGAAATACCAGCCCTGCGATGATCAATGCCAGAAGGCTGAACCCAAAAGTCATAAATCCGAATCCAATAATTTTAGCGCCTTGTTTCTTGCCGCGTATAGCAACAACGACCACCCTGAGCATTTCGAAGATATAGAGGAGGAAGAGGATCAATATCAGGTAAGGGACTATTTTGCGTGTAAACCACGCTGCTATAGCCAATGCAAATGCTACCAGGGTAAAAACCCAGAATTGTTTTGGAATCTTTGGGTAAAAGAGGGCGTATAGAAACCTGATCCCAGTGAGCGGGGCCAATGCTGTATATACCGGCCAAAGCCGTTTTAGGGTGAGAGCTGTCTGCAGTTCCACGGTGAAAAATGATTCATGTTCAAGGATACCCCAAAGCGCAATGACAAATGTGAATACAGCGAAGTAAAGGTTTGATCGGATCCTGCCGGCAAACAAGAATAGAAGAAAGTGAAGCAAGCTAAATGTAAGCGGTATGGCAATGGCTAGGATTTCAATAGTTCTAAAGAACTTCAGATTGTTTATACCTTGTTGTATTGCTGTTGTGGCGTTTCCAATAGCAACAACAAATCCAAGATCTGTTATACCGGGAGGTCGGTTGTGGAGTAAACTGAAGGAAGAAAATCGAACAGAAATAACATGGGTTGATTGTGATAATATAACAAAACCCGGGTGTGTGGTTAATGTGTTTACCCCGGTTTCCGCATTGCCAGTGCTACCTACAATCCCATATTTCCTGACCAATTTGCCATCTAAGTATATTTCTGATGCACCTTTTTGAACGATATAAATAGCTAAGGGTTTGTTCCATAGCATTGAGTCAACGATCAAGTGAAGCCGGAACAAACCGGCACCTGGCCATCCACCTTTGGGGAGAGTGTCCATAGGCAATCTCGATAGGGTTTCTTCCCAGGATGTATCATTAAAATCCGGACTGGTCCACTGATCCAGAGGATATGCATTGTCATCAGGGTGATATTTCCATATGCCATTGATGAGGATGCATGGATTGGATGTTGCTGAGGTTGAGACAGGCAGTGTGTCCTTTAGATAAAAGGTTGTATTGGTATCCTGGGCACACAACCTATTCAACACGAATGGGTTCAACAGGAGGAGTGATACAAGCAGATATTTCATAAGCGGAGCTCCAGGAACCTTTTGCAGCCAAGCCTTATAGCCCCGGATATCGGTAAACATGATAGCAGCAAGTTGACGGGTTGAAGACATTCAGATCAGTTAATGCTGAAAGATAGTAAAATGCTTAAAGGCAAAGCCTTTAAGTTCGCGGAAGGGCGGAATGTCGGAAGGGCAGAACGGCTGAATGGCAGAAAAAGCGGAAGGGGCAAAGAGCAGAGAGTATAGGGGCTGTCAGGTGACACATATTTAAAAATTACCTGTCACCGAATACTCAACACTTAAAGGCTATTACTCACTAACAGGTAAAATTTTCGACTAAAAGCCTCAACTTAGTATGAAATACCTGAAGTATTGACGGACGCTTGAAATAATCTGTTTGGCTTCATGCGGAGAAACCTGGTCATCCTGTTGACAATATTGGTGAATGCACTCCTTTTCGCCCAGCTTCCTCCTGCCAGTTTCCATCAGCTCAGACGGGATGAAAAGCTAATGTCTTCCTTCTATCATTGCCTCGCTGAAGATGAATATGGCTTTATCTGGTTTGGTAGCCGCCATGGAGGAGGATTATACAGATATGATGGCTATGATCTTAAAACGTTCGTGGTTGATCCTTCAAAACTCCATCGCTCATTATCGAGTAATGAAATCAATACGGTTTTCAGCTATGCAGATGGCAAACTCTATATCGGAACCCATGGAGGTATGACCATACTGGACCTCGTTTCAGGTTCAATGCAGTGCTTTGCCGATGCGATTGACAAAGTGCCGGATTATACAACGTTCCTCGTAGAGCCTATCATACCTGATAGCACTTGTGAATGTACATGGTTTGGAACTGCTTACGGATTGTGCAGGTTGGACTGGCAATCGGAGGCCATTGATTGTATGCTGCCCTCTAATCAAGCGGACCAGAGACAGATGCCTAAGCATATTATTGATATGGTCGTTGACCGGAGTGATAAAAACCTCCTGTGGTTAGGTACAGCAGATGGATTCTTCAGTTACAACAAGGGTACTGGAGAATATGCCCATTACATTATTCCTGAAGCGCCGGGTATTGTCATCCTTGACTTGTACCAGGATAAGGAAGTAGATGTCTGGATAGCCGGTGATGCGGGCAAGGAAGCGCATGCGGGTAAATTGTTTCGATTTGCTCCTCTGACTGGTCATTTTGTTGAGTACAAATTGTCATTGCCGGGCAACGATCATGCACAAAGTGTTGGTGAGGTGTATAGTGTATTACCTGCAACAGATGCGGATCAACTTTGGATATCCACTAAGAACAGTGTAGGCCTGCTCAATAAGCATAATGGAGAATACCAAGCCTGGACCTATGACCCTGCACGTCCGGATGGTTTGCTCCCGAATGAATTCTTCCGTGCGATGCTCGCAGACCGTCATGGTCGTTTATGGATCAGCTCATGGCAAGGGATCCAATATGCCAGAAATGCTTTCGTCAGGTCGGAGAGACCCGTATTTATACCAAAAGTTTGCATTACAGATGTACAGGTTTCAAATGCGCGAGCTGATGTGGTAAAGCCGCTTCTCTACCATCAATCACTAGATCTCCAGGATGATCAACGTGATATTACTATCCGTTATGTCTTGCCTAATCCACTTCACGCGGAGAATGTTACTTATCAATACCAGCTTCAAGGATGGGATAAGGAATGGGTGACCAGTGATCAGCGCCTTGTTCAATACACCCGATTACATGGCGGCCGGTATACCTTCCTGATCAGAGGTAGAGAAGGTAACGGTGAGTGGGGCGAAGTCACCAGTCTGCCGATTGAGGTCGAACGGAAGCTCACAGAATATGGCTGGTTCTGGGTGATGGGAGCGTTGCTCCTTGGCGGTATGTTGTTTGGGACAAACCGTTACCTGATGTCCCGCACGAGAAAGGAGGAACAATTGAAATCGGATTTCAATAAGAAGGTGACTGAAATTGAAATGCAGGCTTTGAGGGCGCAGATGAATCCACATTTCCTGTTCAACAGCCTGAACTCTATCAAGTATTATGCCCTTAGTAAAGACAAGGAAGCGACTGCAGATTATCTCACCAAATTTTCTTCATTGGTCAGGACGATTTTAAATAATTCCAAATCCCACACCATCAGCATTAAGGATGAACTGGAAGCATTGCGCTTGTATATTGAAATCGAACATTTACGTCTGGAGGGAAAATTTGATTATTCCTTTGATGTTGATACGAGTATCCGCGTCGAACAAGCCCAGGTGCCGCCCATGATCCTACAACCGTTTGTAGAGAATGCCATATGGCATGGGCTGATGCGCAAAACCGCCGGCGGAAAGCTAATCGTCCAGGTTAAGGATTTGGGGACATCGATTCAGTGTGTTATCGAGGATAATGGCATTGGAAGAAAGAAGGCCCTGGAGCTGAAAGGCAATGGACCCGGGCACAAAAAATCCATGGGCATACAGATTACGGGTGACCGGATATCGATGATCAACCGTATTTATGGGATCGATACGAAAGTTCATATTATTGACCTGGTCAACGCAAGGGGTGAGGCGGAGGGAACACGTGTGGTGATCAATATTCCGCTGATCAATGAAGATGCTTCGTAAATTTGGAAAATGGATACGATCAAGGCCATAATCGTTGATGACGAAAATCACTGTGTCCATACACTGCGCTATGAGTTGTCAAAGCATTGTCCACACGTGGAAGTCATAGGTGTGGCCTTGTCCGGTGAAGAAGCTATTGACAAGATCAATGACCTTCATCCTGATCTTGTATTCATGGATATAGAAATGCCTGGCATGAGTGGATTTGATGTTCTGCACAGGCTTAGTCCGGTCACCTTCAACATTATATTTGTGACAGCATACGATCAGTATGCTATTCAGGCCTTTCGATATGCGGCACTTGATTACCTCCTGAAGCCTGTTACATGGGAGCAACTGAAAGAAGCGGTCAGCAGGGTCGGAAGCTATCATCCCATCGCCCAGGATGACAGCAGGCTGGACATCCTGATGCACAATCTGCGGGACGGCCTCAAATCTCCGAGGATAGTGCTTCCTTCCAGCAGGGGTATGGACTTTGTCAATACAGAAGACATCCTTTATTGCTCATCAGAAAGCAACTATACGCATCTCAGTATGCGGGATGGAAAGAAATACACCTACGCTAAAACCTTAAAGGAGGTGGAGCATCTGCTCGAAAACCATGGGTTTTTCAGGATACATCAGTCTTATCTCATTCAGTTGAGCCATATACAGCGTTACCTCAGGGATGACGGAGGATATGTCGTCATGGCCGATGGCTTTCACATTCCCATTGCTAAGAGGAGAAAGGAGGAATTTATGGCCTTGCTCAAGCATGAATAGCATAGTAAGTAAATCCGTACTCAATAGGTGCGCCCGTTCACTCAATGGTTCCTGACCGAATGTCATCTGGCTCTTGATCATCCATTATAAAGGGGCGAGATTAGAAAGCAAAACATGTGGTCAAAACGCATACTCTGCTTGCTTCCGGTTATTCTGGGTTTTAGCTGGGCAGTAATCCAGGCTCAATCTGTAGGGATCAATACGGATGGGCTTTCTCCTGATGCGAGTGCTTTGCTGGATGTCAGGAGTACCGAGAAGGGTTTTTTATTGCCGAGGATGACACAGGCGCAGCGGATGGCTATTGCCCTCCCTGCTGCCGGATTATTGGTATACCAAACCAATGCTAGTCAGGGATTCTATTATAATGCCGGTACATCAGGAGCACCTGAATGGATAAAGCTTACGACTACATCAGCAACATGGAATACTTCAGGAAATGCAGGGATTGATCCGGCCATCCATTTTCTAGGGACCACCAGTAATGCGGACCTCGTCTTTAAAAGGCATAATATCATCGCCGGAAGGATAGATAGTGATTTGGGAAATACCTCTTTTGGATTGAGCTCGCTTTCCATAAATACCACGGGTTATAATAATGTGGCCATTGGTGAGTATGTTTTAGGGAGTAATACCACGGGTGTTCAAAATACAGCATTGGGTTCCAGTGCTTTGGCTGCAAATTCAACTGGAAGCTTTAACACAGCCATAGGCTATGGTGTATTAAGCCAAAGTGAATCAGGCGTTCTTAATACAGCACTGGGTTACGCGGCACTAAGTTTAAATACAGAGGGGGACAACAACGTCAGCATTGGGGCATATGCGTTAAATTTAAATACAATTGGATATGATAATATTGCGATCGGGTATAATGCGATGTATCAAAATATTGATGGGTTTTCAAATGTGGCAGTAGGTGCATCCGCCTTGTATGCCAATACCACCGGAAGATATAATACGGCAACTGGTTTTTCTGCATTAAACCATAATACAACAGGAATTGGTAATACGGCCTTAGGACTTGACGCGCTATCTGCTAATACTACCGGAAATTCAAATGTTGCTATAGGTCGAGAGGCGTTGTATTACAATTCCAACCGGAGTAACCTGGTCGCGGTAGGTGATTCATCTTTATTAAAAAATGGAACCGATGCAACCCAGTTCTGGCACGGAACCGAAAATACAGGCATCGGCTCAAAATCATTATTAAATAATACCATCGGAAATAAAAATACAGCCGTGGGACACCAGGCTATGTTTTCCACTAATACCGGATACCATAATACAGCTGGTGGAGCACAAGCGCTTTACGCAAATACCAGTGGGGCACATAACTCAGCTTTTGGCGCAAAATCACTTTATTCCAATACAATTGGTATTTCTAATGTAGCCATAGGTACGGAATCACTATATGGTAATACAGAGCGAAGCAATCTTGTAGCAATCGGTGATTCAGCTTTAATGAATAATGGCATAGGTGCTACAATGGCATTTGAGGGTTCAAAAAATACGGCCATTGGTTCCAAAGCACTTCATGCCAATACCATAGGATTCGGAAATACGGCTACCGGTTATCAAAGTTTATATTCCAATTCCAGTGGTAATTATAATACGGCGTTTGGCATAACTTCCCTCCATACAAATACTGAGGGTTATGAAAATACGGCCGTTGGGTACAGTGCTTTGCTGCTAAATACAACAGGTGGAAACAATACGGCGGTTGGAAGTGGTGCTTTGCTTGTCAATTCCACTGGCCATTCAAATGTGGCTATTGGCTCCAGGGCATTATTGAATAATACTGATCGTAGCAACATAGTGGCTGTTGGCGATTCGGCTTTGTTTAACAATGGGATTGGTGCTACCTACTCCTTTGAATCAACCGGTAATACGGCTGTTGGTTCAAAAAGTCTCTTTGCCAATACCACAGGCCTGGCCAATACAGCTGTCGGATATCTCTCGCTCACAAATAATACTACCGGCGAAAGAAATACGGCTCTTGGGTATATTTCCATGTATGATAACACCACTGGATCCGCGAATGTGGCGATAGGGCAGTATGCGCTTGTGTCCAATACCTCGGGTTATGCTAATGTGGCTATCGGTTCAAGGGCATTGGTCAGTAGCAGCGACCGCAGCAATCTTGTTGCCGTGGGGGATTCGGCTTTATACAATAATGGCGTTGGTGCAACATTTTCTTTTGAGGCTATACGAAATACAGCTGTGGGTTCAAAGGCAGGATATTCAAGCACAACTGCTTCAGGTAATACATTCATGGGTGCTTATTCCGGATATTCAACAACTTCAGGAGAAGTTAATACCGCTATAGGGCATTCGGCTTTTTTTACCAATTCTACAGGAGATGAAAATACGGCCGTTGGAGATATTGCGCTATATGCTAATAGCACAGGCGAACAGAATACGGCTATTGGCAGACGTGCCCTCTATTCTAATGCTGCTGGTTCTGGTAATACAGGAATAGGTTTGAGTGCATTACACAATAATTTATCAGGGTATTCAAATGTGGGTGTAGGCATAAGTGCATTGTATCATAATACAACTGCAAATAGTATAGTAGCTGTGGGGGATTCGGCTTTATTTCATAATACAACCAAACTTTTTAATACAGCCATAGGTTCAAAAGCACTCTTTTCGAATACTTTAGGTGATTATAATACAGGCGTTGGATTTCATTCACTTGAGAATAATTCTGGAGGGAAGGATAACACGGCACTAGGTAGTCATTCCTTATTAAATAATACAACAGGCAATGGAAATACAGCTACTGGAAGTATTGCGTTATTTTTCAATACAACAGGTAAAGGAAATACAGCTATTGGAAGTGGGGCAATGCAATCAAATTCCTCAGGCAATTCTAATGTGGGTATTGGACAGGAAGTGATGCGTGATAATGTAACTGGATATTGCAATATTGGCATTGGGTCTTATGCCCTTCGCGATAACCAAAATCGCAATAACCTTGTCGCCGTCGGGGATTCGGCTTTGTTAAATAATGGCAATGGAGCTAGTGAGCTCTGGCATGCGAAATCAAATACGGCTGTTGGTTCAAAAGCATTAATGTCAAATTCAATCGGTGATAGTAATACGGCATTTGGTTGCCAAAGTGTACATAGCAACACGAATGGATATCAAAACACGGCATTGGGTGCATTTGCATTAAAAAATAATACGACAGGTGATGATAATACAGCTGTTGGCAATATAAGTGCATTAAGCACGACGATTGGCTGGCAAAATACGGCCATTGGTTCTCTTGCTATGACAGCCAATCAAAGCGGCTCTTACAATACATCAGTAGGCTACAACACAGGACCTAATGGGACGGCCTATCAAAACACGACTTGCCTGGGTGTCGATGCCCTTGCTAATGGTAATAATATGGTCCGGATCGGAAACAGTTTTGTGACATCAATTGGTGGACAAGTTGGATGGACCGCTTTAAGTGATGGACGTTTTAAGGAGTTTGTTCAGGAAGATGTACCCGGCCTGAGTTTTATTTCGCAATTGCGACCAGTAACCTACCGCCTCAACCGCGAAAAAATCAATGACTTCAATGGAGTGAATGATCGCAGGAGTGTATTAGCAGCTGATCGCCATGAGCCCATACCATTTATTGAGGGCGATACATACTCTGAAACAACAACAGGGTTTATTGCGCAAGAAGTGGAAGCTGCAGCCAATAATCTTGGATTTGATTTTAGTGGTGTAGACAAGCCAAAAACTGAAAATGATTTCTATGGCCTCCGGTATGCAGAGTTTGTAGTGCCCCTCGTCAAAGCAGTCCAGGAGCAACAACAGCAAATTGAACTTTTAAAACAGGAAAACGAGTTGCTCAAATCCGCTGTACAGGAACTAAAGGAATTGGTTTTGAAATCAAATAAAATCGAAAACGTATCCGGTCCACCTGGTAACTGAATAAAAAAGGATCATCCTTTTGCCCAACCTTTCCTTACACCTCTTTTAGAATCCGAAGCACCTAAAGAGTCACGGTGAACTCTCCCTCTCGTCTGGAGACGAGATTATATTTAGTTCAAGTCTGAAGACTTGAACAAGCAACTCTAGACAAATACCCACTAACCTCCTAACCCTCTCACGCTCTCACGTTCTCACGCTCTCACGCTCTCACGCTCTCGCTCTCTCATGCTCTCATGCTCTCACGCTTTCACGCTCTCACGTTCTCACGTTCTCACGCTCTTACTCTCTTACACTTCCGAGATACAGATCAAACCACGCCAGTGTTTCTTTTGCAAAGTCCGTGCGCGGTACCAGGTGCCCGACTTCATAAAGGATCATTTTCTTATCCTTAGCCGGCGTGCCGAGGAAATTGAACATTGGTTTCTGCGACGTCTCTACAGGGAAGTACATATCATGCTTTCCGTTGAGCATCAGCACCGGCTGTGTGATCCGGGGCAGGAAGTTGATCTGATCGACTTCAGGCAGGGCAGGAGTCATACACATGCCTCCTACATTGAGAACGATAGCTTTGAGTCGCTTTTCAATGGCAGGCATGATGCCTCCCATAAATCCGCCCCAGCTCCAGCCTACGTATCCAATTTTATCTGATTGCATGTCCTTTCGGGTTTCGAGATAATCGATTGTCCTGCCGATGTCTTTACGCCACATGATGACATGATCTTTATAGAAAACAGTCGCTTCCGGTAAATCAGATTTTATACCATCATGGCGTTCATACGTCCCTTTATAGATCGGTACCACGAGAGCTCTTCCGCTTTTAAGGATAAAATCAATTCGCCCTTCAACAGAGGCAAGGTTATAATTTTTTGTAAAAAGTGCCTGAGATCCTGGAAAAAACAAAACTGGCTGATAGGGTGGTTTCGAATTCTTTGGCAGATAGAGATACAATTCCATCCGTTCATTATTATAGCCTGCGTCAAATGTGATTTTTTCAATGGTCCAATTCTCCTGGTCAAGTGTGGTTTCTGTTTTCTCATTCAACGGCTTCTTGTCGTAACTGAATTGTGGAAGGAAAAATGAAAATGTCTTATCATCCACCGGTTTTTCTTTGAGATAATCGCGGAAGGCTGCATCTACTGGTTTGAGCAAAGCGGTTGTCGTGTCTCCGTCCAAAACCTTCATGCATCTGAATCCATTGGTTAAACTTCTGTCAGCAGCAGGTTGATAATATGCATCATTAAAGGCGTAGGAGGGGTCATTCCAACCTCCGCCAAGGATATATCTGATCTTCTGATCTGTATTAGCATTGAAGCACCACTCACGGGCATTCCCTGCGAGGTTGTATAGGCCATAGGTACTGATGCCTGTAAGAGAATCAACAGGAATGGTGCCCTTTCCATTGAAGTTACTCAAAGGAACTATAAATTCAGTACGTGCAGTGGCAGCAACTACACCCCAGTGAAATACAGTTGGTAGTTGTTTTCCTGCAAACTCAGCATAGGCAGCAGCTTCATACCATGATACCCCGGTCACAGGATGCATTGCCTGACCGTCCGGATAAGTGCCTGCTTCCCACATTGCAGGCCCCTGCCTTCCTGTCTTGTCGAGGAACCCCTTCACAGCTTCTTCAAAGGGCAACTCTTTTCCTCCGATGATGATAGGATGCTTCCAGTACTTTGAATCAGTGTAACCACCTGCTTCAATAAATTTCTTGTATGCTGTATTCGTTACTTCATGACGATCTATCAGGAATGCATCCACATCCTTTGGGCCATGTTGCTCAAGTCCAACGATGTACATGTACGTTTGTGATTTCGGAATTCTCACCATGTCTTCCGGCAGGCTGCCGATGGCATCTAGTTTTATTGCCGCACTGTCCTGTCCCAAAGGACCAGCGGCCAGGGAACCTGCATATTCAATGGTTTGATACCCTTCCTTTCGAAATTCCATTCTGAGATACCCGCGAGGGAAACGAGTACCGATGAGTGGCGTAATACCAGCAGATCTCCATTCCGCATCTGGCGTGTGGTAGTCTTTCCATAGCACCTCGACGCCTGCAGGGTCTGTTATCAGGTATGGAGTTGTCGAAATTTTAGGCCATAATTTGATAAGCGCAGAATCCTCAGCAATATACTTTTCAGCCTCCAGGCCCATATCAAATGCTTCTGTCGGCGGACGAAAATTTTCAATGACCAGCTTTTCGATTGCCGGTATCAATGTATTACGGGCATGTTGTTTTTTCACAATACCCGGTATGATCAAAATGCCTGCTATACCTAGTGCAAGAAGCGGTAAAGCAATCGTGATGATTTTTCGGACGGGGAAACTGCCTTGTTTTGGATTTTCAATTTTATCCTGGGACATCATTGCAAACATGCGCACAGGAGCGGCAGATTCTGCATGGAAGCTATTGATATCGACCTCGTATATTTTTACCGGTTCTTTTACATTTTTGAGATTTTCTTCGCGGACAAATGTGGAGATGATTCCTTGTTTGTTAGAGATATTCTTGTGTACGGATTCGGAAATCCAAATGCCACCGACGGGAGCGAGGGCCTGCAGCCTTGCAGCGATATTGACGCTGTCGCCAAAGACATCATTGTTTTCAAAGACTACATCGCCCAGATGAATGCCGATGCGCAATTGTAATCCTTCAATATCTTCACAGGCCTTGATCATCAGGCATGCACAATTGACGGCATCAATGACCGTCGAAAAACTGGCGAGGGTTCCATCGCCAAGTTCTTTGATATAAAGGCCACCGTGGGTTTCGATCAGTGGTTTTTGTAGTTGCCGGTTTTTGCGGAGGATGTCAAAGGCATTCTTTTCATCATGGCCCATCAACGCGGTGTATCCCACGATATCGGTAAACATGATAGCGGCCAGTTGGCGAGAGGAGGTCATTCGTTTTTGTTTGGCCTGAAAGATAGTATAAAGGGGCTAAAGAGGCTGAAAAGGCTGAAAAGGCAGAAAAGGCAGAAGGGCGGAAGAGGTATAGAGCATAGTGCATAGAGCATAGGGACTGTCTGGTTATAGGGCAAGCTATTATTCAATAGCCAATAGCCAATAGCCAAGGAAAAGTAGGAGGTATTTCTGGGGACATATTTGTCAGGAACTATACGCCTTCACTCAACATGCGTTAGTTTGGAAATCATGCGTCTATTGTTGAATCAAGAGTTTCTTTATTTCATGACCTGCATTAGTTCGGATTTCTACGATATACATTCCGGGGACCAATGTACTGGCCTCTATGTCCATTTTTTGCTGATCTTCAAACCTGCCACTCAATACTAAGGTGCCATTTGAATTGTAAATCCGGATGATCGTCTCGCCGGTCCAGACTTTTGTCGCCTCGATGGTAACGCTATTTGTCGCCGGGTTAGGGTAGAGGATAAAGGAGGATTTAACAGGGAAAGCAGCTTCTTCAATAAATGTTATACCACCGTTTGTGGTTTTTAGAATGGTACCTCCGGCACCAACTGCATATCCCGTTTGGCTATCAATAAACTGAATTGAATTGATTGTATTATAGGTCATGCGTTGAGGTGCACTCCAGTGAAGACCCCCGTCAGTAGTTTTAAATATTTCTCCATTACAGCCGATATAACCTGTATTCACATCCGTGAAATAGACTGAAGACATGAAGTAGTTAGATAATACTTGTGGAATTAACTCCCAGGTAGCACCTGCATCTGTAGTCTTTAAGATGCTCCCTGCACCGACAGCATAACCATTGTTGGCATCAATAAAGAAAACTGAAGATAAGTGAGCTGTTGTGTTTGAAGTTAATGAATTCCACGTTGTTCCGGCATCAGTTGTTTTAAGGATCAGCCCACTTTGTCCTACGATATAGCCTGTCTCCGCATCCGTAAAATAAACTGCATTTAATCCTGTAGCAGTCCCGGGAGAATCAGTTTCCCACGTGGCTCCTCCATTGGTTGTGTTTAAAATAGTTGAGCCAACAGCATAACCGGTATTCACATCCGTAAAGAAAATGGAATTGATATAAGTTGCAATTGTAGAATCCGTAGCCAGCCATGTAGCACCACCGTCCAAAGTTTTAATGACGGCAGAACCTATAGCCCAGGGTATACGCACGGTGCCCGCCACATATCCAATGTTTTCATCCAGAAAGAATGCATCCGTAAACTGGTTGGTACTGTTGACAGATAAATTATTCCAGGAGGATCCACCATCAATAGTTTTTAAAATCACTCCATCATCACCCACAGCATATCCTGTTATTGGGGTAGGAAAACATACATTAAAAAATGTACTATAATTATTGGAAAAAGGTGTCCATGTTTCTCCTGCATCATTTGTTTTTAAGATGATTCCTCTTGCTCCTACAGCATATCCTCTCAGTGGATCTGTAAAGTCAATTGAAAGCAACGGAAAATCAGTTTGTTGAATAGTAACCCATGTTAAGCCGCCGTCAATGGTCTTGGATATGTATCCGTATTGGTATTCCGGATAAGTTTGTCCTCCCACTGCATAGCCGGTGTTCGCGTTTGTAAAATAGATGGAATTGCAATTAAAGTTAGTCTCGATCTCTATCCATGTGATGGCGCCATCCATTGTTTTATACAGATTGGAAGCCCCGGCTACATAGCCTGTATTCTGGTCAATAAACAATATTGACAATAATCCTGATTCTGTTGTAGTATATGGCGTCCAGGTTGTTCCGGCATCAGTAGTCTTAAGAATGATCCCTCCCGCCAAAGTTTGACCTACAACATATCCTGTATTGTCATCCGTAAACAATATTGCGTTTAAGGTGTATTCAGGTTCATTTAAGAGGTCAATCCAGGTTGTTCCTCCGTCAACAGTCTTCTTGATCATTCCGTAACCATTGCCTACAAAATATCCTCCTCCTGCAATATAACCTGTGTTAGCATCCGTAAAATAAACGCCACGTATAGCATCAGCTTTATCTATTGAAACATCTGTCCATGTTGCCCCTCCATTAACGGTTTTTATGATTGTTCCGCTATCACCTACAGCATATCCGGTGTTGGAGTCAATAAAGAACACTGCAGTAAGAGTCTTTTTGGTTGGACTTGATTGAACAGTATATGTTTTTCCCCCGTCTATGGTTTTAATGATGGATCCCAGGGCACCGACTGAATAACCTATGTCTTCATTTGGAAAGAAAACTGAATGTAATCCGTTCCCTTGTGGTAGTGGATTTTGCCAGATCCATTGAGCATATGACAAAAGGGTATACACGCATAGGACACTTGTTAAGCCGAACTTTTTCATGGTCATTAGTTTTATGTAATAATCTTAGTACTTAGGCACCAGAAAGTAAATGACAATTGTCATTGGAAAAAGTGACCTGGCTCATTACCTGAGTATCGTTTCAATTGAGATAAGATTAACTTTTTCCGCCTGGTCTGTTCCGTGCTTTTTAAATTGCCGCAAACCTCACTTCGCCTATATAAATATTGTCGCATTCCCAGATTGCAAAATATTTATTGAAGTGATTATTGGAGGCAGCAAAAGATACCCGGTGGAACGTTTAATGGTTTTGAATAAACCTTAACTTTGTTTTTAGAATAACGCCTTTAAAATCCATCACTATGAGAAATCTAATCTTAGTCTTTATCCTCCTGTCTTCTATATGTGTGCTTTCGCAGGCACAGGGTACACAAGGCACTCAACCGGATCAACTCCAAAAGGCCACTGATTTCAGTGGTGGATATGGTCATTTTTTCACGGGCATGGGGTGGATCGAACCAGCTGATCTGGTCAGCCATCTTCAGAGCCCTGCAGTATTCGGTTCGTCGTTTGCATGGGACAATGTGGCGATCAATACCGGTGTTGAAGGATACGCCGAAATTCACAGGTTACTTGTCGGCGGTGGCGGTTTTGGACTGATTACGCAGAACATGGAATCAGATCGTGGTGTGTTACGGTTTGGATTTGGAGGTGGTTATGCCAAAGTAGGGTATGTGGTCTACCAGCAGCCCCGCTACTTTGCATCGCTGATGGCCGGATTTGGAGGAGGGGTCATGTATGTGGGAATCGAAAATACTTCAGATCAAACACCTATTTATTTCAGCAGTAATACACCTGTCCTTCCTCGTGGGGATGAAGATTATTTCAGGGGATATATCCTTTATGACCTGGCGGTCAACAATAAATCTATCGCCACTAAAATCAATCAGAGCAGCCGGAAATTCGGAGGCCTTATGTTTGGACTTGATCTCGGTGCCACGATAGCACTTCCTGTTGATACCTGGAGAGATGATGTGGGCACAGTCACAGGCATTCCTTCTCCTGGCTCTTTTGTAAGCCCTTATCTCCGCCTGACTATTGGAGGAGGAGGGTTTAGGAAGCATTATGACTAGCGATAGTTCAAGCTAATCCGCTGAAGTCCTGATCAAAACCCAAAACCGAGATGTAAGGCTAAAGCTTGTGTGTATCCTGAATCCTTTTCGGGGCCAAAGCGTCCAGGAGCTACGATTTCGATGAAAAACACCTGTTTTTTTCCTCTGCAGATTACCTGGTTGATGAGTGGAGTAAAGCCAAACTGGTTTGTGCCCATATCAAAAGCAGCCCGTATACCAAATGTGAAGCCTTTCGAGATTGGAAACAGGAAACCAGGATGTACGAGCAGGTGGGTCTCATAGGGCGTATCCGAATTTGCATACGGTTTGAGAAAGGGAACAAATTCCAAATCAAAAAGAACCTTTCCATTTGTGTGAAAAGTGACCCCAAGCGGGAAGCCGATTTCATAAAAGTTTTGCTCATTCAGAAAATGAGATTCACCATTCTGGAAAGCCACGATTGGCTGCACAACCCCAAAATGGAAGCCGGCCAGGCCGTTTGGATGAGCATTCATGTTTTGGCTTACGGGGATGGAGTCCTGGCTGTGGGTGATTACTGGCCAAAGACCCAGGCAGAGGAAAAGGTGTAGAAGCGTTTTTTTCATATAGATTGATTTAGGATAAAGATGACGTAGATACAAATAAAGACAAAAATATCCTTAATACAAAAAGTAGTTAGTGAAATAATTTAAGGGTAACTAAATTTGCACGTCGTGTTTGCCAATCCATGTGTCGGGTAGTGATTTCGTCAGTAGTCTTTTTCGCTCGTCAGGATACGAGCATATATTGCATTCAAGTCTGAAGACTTGAACGAGCGGCAACATTAATTAAAAAAGCTTTTATGTAGAGACGCGATTAATCGCGTCTCTACATAAAAGCTTTTTTAATCTCCTACAAACCCATCAACTCATCAACCCATCAACCGATAAACCTCTCACTCTCTTACATCCTCTTACTCTCTTACATCTTTCTTAGTATCTTTAGACTATACCTCCCATCAACCTTATGTCCAAACGCGTTTTATACTTTCTACCGGTTTTCCTTATCATCACTGCAATTGCTCTGCCTTTGTCGGGTCAGGTATCCAACCCTGAGGCCATAAAGAAGCTGATCAGCAAGTACAAATCGGATGCACGTGGCCCATATCTTGACATCCGATGGTTTTGTAAGGATGGCTCAACCCGTGCAGCCCGTGATCCGTGTCCAGGTGAGAAGCAAGGTTATCAGCACGCCAGGTATAAAGATGAAGTCAAAAGACTCGCTGAAAAGGAACATATCTTCCTCGGACAGATACTGGCCTCTACGCCTCATGAGGATTTCTGGGATGGAGACAAGGCCCAGTCACGTCTCAAGCAGTATCAGCTCGGGCTATATCTTCAAAACGTAGATCATGGCTGGGTAAACCAACGTGCACAATTCTATCGCGGAGCTGTGCAGGTGGAAGATGAAAATGAGTGGGGGATTGAGTTTTATCAATGGCTACTGTCGGATGCAGATAAGATCGCAACGCATTATTTCCTGATTCGCCAGAGTGCTAAGGATATCCCGCATCATGCTGAGAATAACAACACACAGCTTGTGCGCGCCTTATCCAGCGAGATCGCCGAAGAGTTTCCCGCTTTCCAGGATTTACGGATCAAAATCCATGGGCTTCCGGATGCAAAGCTGATCCAACAGGTGCAGCAGTTCCAACAGCAAAATCTGAAAAAGATTCCTGCTGACCTGACGCCAAAGTTTGATGCATTGATCAGTGGCCTGAAAATCATGTACCGTCCCTTTGATGTCAGTGACTTTGTGGTCCATCGCAAAAAGTTCCCATTGGGAATGGAAGCAGATAATATCATGCTGAAATTTGTAACACAATATCCCGGGTTAACTACTCCCGCAGCGCGATGCCAGCTCATGAGCCAGACAGCACTTCAACTGCGCCGGCAAATCACCACCCCCATGAAGGGCAATGCTCGATTGGCACTGATTGATATTTCGAACAAATTAGAGAGCCTGATCAACCAGGAGATATCCCAATGGAAACCAACCTCATTGAAGGAGCTACTTACACAGGTATATTGCCTTTCAGAAGCTGCCGCCGGATTTGGATTTCTCGAGTTGTGGGAATGGGATCAATTACGCAAAGCCATGGAATTACCGGGGGGTAAATCAATAACCTTACAAAAGCTGAGTGAATTCAGTGATGCCGGTCGCCAGATAGCAGAGTGGGGGCAGGTATGGTTCGTGCCAATTATTTTCCGGTCATCAATCTATACAAGGACTTTGAACCTTTAGCCAATGGATTTTTTGATGACAGAGTACGATCTTCGGTGCTGTTACATCTGGGACTTGCCGTAAGCCGTCTTGGTGATGAGTTTGCGCGGGAAGCTGATTTTTCGAATGATGTATTGGCTATACCTGACCAGTCTGCCATCCGTGGGCTCAATCCTGGTTATGCCGCAGGTCAGTTGATTGTAGTGACTGAATCAACTAAGGATATGGTGCTTTCTCCTGATAAGATATATGTCTTTTATCAGGCACCGGAGAATCTAAAACCAGTAGCCGGTATTGCTACGGTCACGGAAGGTAATATGGTTTCCCATGTGCAATTGTTGGCCAGAAACCTGGGCATTCCTAATGCTGTCGTCTCTAAGGAGAATATGGAAGCCATACGCGCTTTTCACCTGCTTGATGTTTTCTATGCGGTTTCTAACAAAGGCACGGTGATCATCAAGCCTTGGTTTACGATGGCGCCATGGGAGTTTGAACTTTTTAAAAAGAAAAAAGAACGGGAAGAAAAAATTTCGGTTCCAGTAGATCGGATTTTACTGGATAATCCAACATCCTCAATCTCAACAAGTAAATGCATCACAATCAGGAAAAGTGTGTGGCCCGAAAGCGGCTAACCTCGGTCAGTTGAAGAAGATGTTTCCTGACAATGTGGTAGAAGGAATAGTATTACCATTTTCGATTTTCAGACAACATATGGACCAGACCATTCCCGGACATCAAACCACGTATTGGAACATGATGTACGGTACTTTTAAAGAAGGAGAGCGAATGCGTAGCAGCGGAGCATCTGAACCTGATATAGAAGCATTCCTTTTACATGGTTTGGATTCCCTGCGTGGGTTAATTAAAAAGATGCCTTTGCTTCCTTCGTTTAAAAGTGAAATGCAGCAACAATTCCAGGCAGCCTTTGGTCTGCCGCTGGGCAAGGTGCCTGTCTTTGTGCGAAGTGATACCAACATGGAAGACCTCAAGGACTTTACAGGTGCGGGTCTTAACCTCACGGTCTTCAATGTCGTTGATGTTGAAAAGATATACCAGGGCATTCGTGATGTATGGGCTTCACCGTATACGGAGCGGAGTTTTAAGTGGAGGCAGCGGTACCTGAACAATCCTGAGAATGTATTTCCATCCATTGTGATTATTCCAAGTGTGGATGCTGATCATTCAGGCGTGATGGTTACTAAAGGTGTTACAACAGGAAGTGAGAAAGACATTACGGTTGCTTTCAATCATGGGGTTGGTGGTGCTGTGGATGGTCAGGCTGCAGAATCATGGTTGCTGAATGCCAATGGTGCGGATTTGCTGCTTACACCAGCCAGGGAGTCATCTTATCTTTCCATACCAGCCACAGGTGGGAGCCTACGCAGACCAGCTACATTTGAAAGCAGAATTCTTACACCCGCGCATCTTAAAGAATTGAGAACACTGGCGGCGAGGATACTTAAGGAATTGCCAAATGCACCAGGCATCAGCACTACGGGTCCATTTGATATGGAGCTTGGTTTTAAGGATGATAAGATGTGGCTTTTCCAGGTTCGTCCTTTTGTAGAAAACAAACAGGCTGCCGCATCTGTATACTTGCAGTTTATAACTCCTGAGTTTGACGGCGGGCAATCAGTTTCACTTGATATGACTATATAAATATGGTATTCCGAAGCATTGCACTCACGGTTATCTTGGTTTGCATTTTCAGCACGGGTGCACCATCATATCCGATTGATGCGTATCAACTCACCAATATTCGCCGGCTTGATTATTTGCAACAAGTCGTGGATGGAGACATCAAAGGCACTTTGCCAGTGCCGGGCGCGATGAAGTCTATCAATGACATCTGCCTTAACCTGATGAATCCGATGGGAGATAGTCTTTACAAAATCCCAGCTCCTGATCCGGCCTTGCAGAAAGCCTTGAATAGTTTGTTTCCTGGACTCAATGAGAATTACAGTGTGGCCTTGCTTGATATTACGGTAGGAAGACCTGCCCGATACGCAAGCCGCAAGGAAACAGCAGGATACCAGCCCGGCAGTGTTGGTAAGCTTGCTGTTTTGTTAGCTGTTTTTACAGAGCTGGCTAAAATTTATCCCGACTCTTTTGCTATGCGGCAGGAGCTTTTATGTACGAAAGAAGTTCGCGGTGGCGTGTGGGCGTTGACAGATGAACATACAGTGTCCATTTTCAACACACAAACACAGACCCTTAAGAAAAGGCAGGTGCAGGCGAATGATGTGTTCCTGCTTTACGAGTGGCTTGATTATATGATGTCGGTCAGCAACAATGGTGCTGCAGCTGTATGCTGGCGCGAGGCAATCCTGATGCGCGCATTTGGAAAGGATTATCCGAATCTGACAGAAGCCAAGGCTGAGGAATATTTTAAAGCAACACCTAAATCCGAGTTGTCAG
Organism: Candidatus Opimibacter skivensis; assembly: GCA_016721905.1. GTDB lineage: Bacteria > Bacteroidota > Bacteroidia > Chitinophagales > Saprospiraceae > Opimibacter > Opimibacter skivensis. Next base: position 400,234 of record JADKHH010000003.1, read on the forward strand.
AACTTGCTATCCAAGTTGTCAACGACCCGTTGCGTGAACTAGGCATTGCACATGATGAGTGGCGGCTCGGTACGATGTTTACCAGCGGTGCATCCGGGCGCATTCCTCCGAAGGGTGGAAGCATTGGTACACCACTGGGATTGATGAAATTCCTGATCAAGATGGAACGCGGCCTTGCTGTAGATGAAGAGAGCAGTCTTGAAATGAAAAGATTGTTTTACATGACGGACAGGCGCATACGCTATGCATCAGCACCGGCTTTGCGTAACGCAGCCGTCTATTTCAAATCCGGGAGCTTGTATAAATGCCGCCCCGAGGAAGGTTATTCCTGTGCAAAGTATAAAGGCAATGTGGACAATTTTATGAACAGTGTCGCCATCATCGAACATCCTGATGGTACGACCTACATGGTAGCACTCATGTCCAATGTGCGCAAGAAGAACAGCGCCAATGATCATATGGCACTCGCTGCAGCCATTGATAAAAAGGTTCGGGGACTATAAAATCAGGATCTTCCGACATCTCCTTTTTTAGTGGGGTTAAAACCCCACTTTACAAAATCCGTCGTGCCTACGGCACTTGTGTCGATGATTTGTTATCATCGATCTTTTTAGAATGATTTTATGATGGATGCTTTTGGGCCTCTTATGCCTCTTGAGCCTTTTCGGCCTCTCACGTTCTCACGTTCTCACATTCTCACGATCTCACGCTCTCACGTTCTCACGCTCTCACGTTCTCACGCCTGAGCCAGCATCTTCTTAGCCAGCATACTGATCCTTGGATTATCATCCTTTGCAGCCAGGTGTAGTAACGGTGTATATTTTTCCTTAGCGATGGCTTCTATTAAAGAGAGGACAGCCAACTTAACAAGATCATCATCGCCTTTCAGCAAGCGCTCAAAGCTTGATTGTTTGGTCAATACTTCAAGATCCAGCCTGGCCATCACATCATCAGACATCGTTTCCAGTGAGGCTGTTTCCACGATAGGCATGACTATCTTTTTCAAAGCAGGCTCCAGGATATTATCCAGCAATTCAATTGCATTCATTCGGACGGCAGGGTCTTCATGGTGGAGTTCCTTGAATAAAGGTAAAATGACATTCGGTGGATAAGCCAGGCCGATGACCCAAAAAATATGTTCAAGGATGTTATTGCGTCTCCTCTCCAGTAACTCTATCAATTCATTCAGCGCCAAGCTGATCTTTTGATCATCCTTGTATCTCTCCAGGCTGTGTTGTGCTGTATAGCTCAAGACAAGTGTGTCTTTGTAAAGGTCAATATCCCCGGTGATAACGGGTATCAGGCGCTTCCAGCCAATGGTGAGATGTGGAAACCGGGCTTTGATCTTGTGCAGGGATTCAAGGGCTTCCATTTTTACGATTGGATCCTCTTGCTGCACTAACGCAAAAAGATAATCGACGGCTTGCTGGGTTTCCATCGTTTCCGCGAGTGCAGGTAATTGAATCAGCAGATCTGTTTTTGTCTCCAGGGCACGGCTCACATCTTCCAGTATCGGCAGTAATTCTGCAGGTTCATATCTGGCAAGTGCTTTTCTGGCGGCGGATCTTGTTGATTTATTTGGGAGAAATGAAAGTAGTGTCTTGATAAAGCAATGTGCCTGGCTGCTACCAGCGGATAGAATAGCTTGTTTGACAACAGCCGGACTGAGGTCTTTCATGTAGTCTTCCAGGATGGGATAGAAAGCCGCAAGTTTTCCATAGCCGATGGTTCGTGCGATCATGATCTTGAATGCTTCCAGGTCTTTTGGCGCATTCAGGTTTTTCGATTGTTCTAATTTTTCCTGCAGTCGTTCCTGGAGTTTAAACATAGCCTGCATGTCGGGATTATCGCAGGCTTCTGTCGCAAGCCCTACAAGTGCTGCACCGTTGACAGCAGGATCTTCATCCAGCAGATAGGCATTGATCATGTCTACGCGGTTTTGCCTTGTTTGGGCCAACAGGGTGGAAAAAGCCCTTGATCTGACTTCATCGTCAGGATCTTTTAATAAAGGCTCTATAATACCTGTGATGGTATGGTCGGTGGAATAATAAAGGCAGCGTAAAGCGGCCTGACGCACTATAGGAGATTCGTGAGCCAGCAAAGGAATCGTATCGGGCATCAGCCTGGCATCCTTGCTCTCTTCAATTCTGGCCAACAGGTAAAGAATTTGTTTAGTCGTCCCTGTCTGGAGTGTGCGACGGATACCACCTATCACTGAAGTGGCCGTGTGACGAAATTCCTTTTTCGTCGAAGGTTGTCTCGTCATACCTGCCCTGGCTTCAAAAGCAAGAACGTATTCTCTACGCAAACGAATGGCGAAGTATATCCAAAGGAAAATAAGTAGCAGGATCATAGCGCAAACGGCGCGGACGGAAAGGTTAAGTCCGTTGACCAGAAAGATGAGGATGATCCCACCGATGCCTGTAGCGGTTGTGTCCACGAAGACATCAATAAATGTTTTCGCCTGGCTTTTGATTGCCATGGGGATAGGCAGGATGAGTAATTCAGTGACGGCCTTATTAATGGATTGCTTCAAGGAGATATCCAGGATTTTAAGGCTTGTTCCGGCCCAAAGCACCGGCGTATAGAGCACTGCCGCTGCGCCGGCAAAGAGGACTGCCGGTGAAACAAAAAGGCTTCTGCCGACACCAAGGGCCGCCAGGACACGCTGTGTGACCAGCAGTTGAACACCGAGGGAGATTACATTGGCTGTGGAAAACCAAAAGCCAAAGAAGGCTGTGAGCTTTTCAGGATCTTGTATCCGCTGTGAGGCAATGGAGCTAAATTGGAATTCAATTAATTTGCTCACGACTACACTGATCCCCATGATCAGGGCCAGGAAGGTCAGATGTTTTGAATTACGGATCAGTCGCAGCGGATACTCATGCAGTGTCTTTGTCTGGCGGCTTTGGACAGTCCGGTTAAATTCAGGAACGAAGGTTAGCCATATGCGTTGATTGACCCTCATGCCCACCATCAGCATAGCGGAGGCAACCAGCAGGATATTTTTACCGTCCATCAATGGTGCAAGCGCAGAAGTAATATAGCCGCCGCTGATCCCGCCGGCGATGGCCCCTGCTCCGATGATTCCGAAAAGGCGCTTAGCTTCCAGCGAACTGAAGACAAGATTACCGAGTAGCCAGAATTGAGAAGTAGTGATCAGCCCAAACAAGGCCACGCCGATATAAAAAACATAACTCATCCAGTCTTTAAAGAAGTCAAGATGGAGCAGGATCGCAAATGAGATCAGGGCGAAAATCGAGATCATGTAGGTCCGTGCCATGATCGTGCCCAATGGCAAACGGTTCAATAATCGTGAATAGGCAGTAGCGACGGCCAAAGCTGTAAGTGCGACCAGCAGGAAGACGAGCGGCAATTTGTCGATACCGGCAGTAGCGAGGAATTGGGCATTGACGACGGGCTTGACGATCCAGAGGCATTGGATCAGCAGGAATACATTGAGCTGCATGAGCAATACACGTCGGAATTCACCCACGCGGATGTCAAACATCCGAAGGAAGAAGTCTTTTCCCTTCGACAGCAGCGCTTCAAACATATGAGGCTGCTAATCTACCCCTTTAGGGCCAAGACATTATCGATTTTCAACATTAAATCACGAAGGATTTTTTCGCCATTGCTGTCCTGGGCCAGGGCAACAACAATATAGCGGCGGGTCTTGTCCCAGACCAGTGCTGAATCAGCGTGCCAGTTTTCCCAGGTGCCGGACTTGCGGTATACCTTGGCTGTAGGTGCTACGCGATCGAGCACGGAGACAAACTTATGGTGAAGCTGAGGATCAACCAGCATCTGAAGCATGTCTTTTGACCTGTCTTCATTGACTAACTGACCGAAAGCAAGCATGTAATAATATTTGCAAACCTGCATCACGGAAGCAGCGTGGCTCAGACCCTTGATCGGATCGCCTACGCGGGTACCACCGCCGCCATAAGGTTTTCCAACCCACAGGCCACCGCCATTCTTCTTATCGTAGAGGTTGTAGCAGGGATCCTGAAGCACCTTAGAGATATAATCAATTCCAACCCGGTTGAACATGCGGCTGGCAGCTTCATTGCTGCTCTTTGCGATCATCAACCGCATATCTGCCTTTACCTCAGGTGTTTCTTTTATTTTTCCACTGGCGATTGCATCTTCGGAGGCAAGGAGGATAGCAATCTTCGGCAGGCTCGCAGCATAGACCATGTTGTTAGGATTGATCGCTGCAAAACGGGAATGCATCGGATCCTCCATATCCACAATGCCAATGCTCAGGGTTTTATTTTTTGAAAGCTCGACCCACCTTTTATCCGATCTCAGGATACCTTCGAGTGCTTGTTGCAGTTCAGCATCCTGTAATTGCTCCATGGGGATAATAGCTTCGGTAGGAACATCCAGAGGTAAGGTGTTGATATCTACTGCGGGAGCAACGACTACCTCTTCCACGATACCAGCGGAGAAATCCGTCAGGATGTTTGAGTTAGCCGAACTCCAGGAAGTCAGGGTAAAGAAGAAAATAATAAGGACTGAACTCAAAGAGTAAAGGATGGAGAAACCGGCTATTTTCTTCATTCGGGAGAATTAAATACGTGTGAACTATGTAAACCTAACTTGTAATTGTGTAAAGTTAGTGCCTGAGGCCGGAATAATAACCCCGATTTGCAGCTTATTAACACCTGTTAACCCATAATTGCCTGTTTTTGGGGTGGAAAACCCTATAAAATTTTGAGGTTGCCCCGGGTTTTCCCTGATTGCCGCTGGCCTGGTGTCCTCACCACCAGCGGGGATTGCGGATTGCCGCTGGCCTGGTGTCCTCACCACCAGCGGGGATTGCGGTGGTTGTTGGTGGGGACACCAACAACGGCTTCGCCGGAGATCTGCCGCTGGCCTGGTGTCCTCACTTTTAGCTATCAGCTATCAGCTCTCAGTTTTCAGTCATGTACCTGCTGGTAGCTTACAGCTACCAGTGTTTAGTGTTTAGGTGTTTTCTTAGTGGGGTTAAAACCCCACTTTACAATATCGGTCGTGCCTACGGCACTTGGATCGATGATGACAAATCATCGATCTTATTAGAATTATTCGATCTTAAAGGCACTTGAGCCTCTTTAACCCTTCGGCCTCTTAAGCCTTTTTTTTCTTAGCCTTAGCCTACGCCTTTTTCCTCCGGGAGGGTCAGGTGCTTATACTTATTGTATAAAAACGAAATAATCAAAAGCAATACACCCAGCGTAACGAAGACAATGGTCTTGGCGATGGTATTGAGATGCGAAATGTCGTATACAGCCAGTTTGATGAGGGTGATGGCAAACAAGGCTATAGCCATGATACGCAGGTGTCCTTTTGCTTTCCAAATCCCCAGGATGATCAGGATCAGGGCATAGACACCCCAGATGATGGATAATCCCAGTCGGGTGGATTCTGAAAATTGAAGCACTGCCATCCAGGTCAGCCATTCATTACTGATCACGCATAAGATGGTAAAGTGGAAAAGTAAATCGAACAACTTGCGAAGATTTTGGCGGCGGGGTTCCAGGTCATGTTCTTTTATGATCCGGTGTAGCGCGTATATCATCAGAGCCGCAAAGGCAAATAATGTATAGCGGATGCCAATATTGAACGTGCTTCGAGGGTAGTGCTCTGAAAGATATTGGGTCAGGTAATTATCGCGCAGGGTACTGAGTGCCCATAGCCCTTCGGAAAGAAATACGACGATACAAATGAAGCCAAAGATCAGTGTTGTCATGGCAAGCAATTTGCTTCTGATCAATTTCATATTGAAGAATGCGAGCAACGATAAAAATAGGAATGAATAATTCAGGTTCCATAAAACCTTGAAGCTGACCAGGTCCTCATTCCAGTAATAGCCCTCATATTCATTTCCTTCCAGTGTCAAAGTCTTGGCAGAATCCAGATATAACTGATGCCAGTACATGGTGATTTCGAGGCTAAAGGTGTAATACACGGTGATTAATAAAATAGCGGGGATGACAACACCCATCAGTGCGCGGATAGGCTTTTGATCTGGGAGGGCAGGGGATTCATCTGCTGGTCTGTTGAGGTAGGCCATAAAAGCAAATGCGCCGATGAAAAACAATGAGGTCAGAAAGTTGATATTCAAAAGCGGCTTCATCCTTGTTGCAGGCACATCGGGAACATACTGATTATAGACAGTCATCCAATCACCTGCGATGCTTACAAAGGCAAGCAACATGAGCACGTAGGAGATCTTTTCGTAGATCGGATCATTCCTTCTTCTTCCAATCCAGAAGAGTAGAGCGGCTTCACCTGCCCAAAGCAAGGTGACCCAACTGCCATCCAACTGCACAGGTATGGCGATGGTGATGAAAATCAGGACCAGTCCGGCGACCATAAAGAACAGGTTGCGGTCACCAGCCTTTTGCTGGTAGATATATAGCGTGACCGCCAGATGAATGGCAGCGTTTCCTAAAGTAAACAGGCCAAGCAGTTGCTCGCCACCGGGATCGTTGACAAGCACGGAGTAACCTAATCCATAAAAGATAAAGGAATTGGAAAGGATCAGCAGCACATCACTGGCCTGGAATTTTTCCTGATGGAGGAGTTTGTAGGAAATAAAAATTAAATAGAAGGTCATAAAGAACAGAAACGCGAACACCCAGAAAATAGCGGAGTGCGCGTCTGCCTGAAAATCGGTGATATACCAGAAGCTGAAGATGATCCAGGTCAGGATGAACGATGAATAGTAAAGGGGCTTCCAGTATTTTTTAACTGAGATGATCAGGACCCCGATGTTGATGATGGCCATGTAGCTGTAGAGTACGGTAACATTGCCTGAATTTTCACTCAGCAGAAATGGAACTGCATAAGCGCCTACCAAACCGATATGGGCTATCACCTGTCGGTTGTAATTTAAAGCCGCTGCTATCGTCATGATGGTGAATAATACCATCAAGCTGAATGCGGCTAGCTGGGGAAATAAGCTGTAAAAACTGTAAGCCGCATACGTAATAAAATACATGATAGCAATCGCACCGCTGACCAGTACCGCACTGAAATCCGTGTATGCTTTCTTTAATTTAAAACCTAATCCCATGAGTCCAATGCCGATCACATATCCTAGGACAATGCGGGCGAGCGGGCTGATCAGGTCATGATCGATCGAATATTTGGCACCTATGGCGACTCCGATGATCGTGATGGCAATACCGATCTTGTTGATGAGATTGGATCCGATAAATTGCTCCATCTCTGATTTTGATTTCCTGGGTGGCTGGGGGCGAAATGCCGGAATATCAGGGGGCCTTTGAATTGGTGGTGGTATATGAATTGTCGGAGGTCTGGACGATAATTCATCCTGAGGAGTATCAACAGTATTGATTGGAGGCGGAACCTGTTGCACGGGCTTTGGTGGTTCTGCATGATCAGGTGCCAACTGAAGGTTTTTTATTTCCTCTTTCAGTGCATTGATTTCTTTTGAGAAAGTCTCCTGTCTTTTTCCTAATGCATCCAGTTTCTCAAGCAGTTGCTGAATAATTTCATCCTGTTGGGTCATAAGTAGCATTTTTAAAAACCTCAATTCAATTATTGCCGCTGGCCTGGTGTTCTCACCACCAGCAGGGATTTCCATTGCCGCTGGCCTGGTGTCCTCACCACCAGCGTGGATTCCGGTGGTTGTTGGTGGGGATAGTTCGACTCCGCTCACCACGGCGCACCAACAACGGCTTCGCCGAGGGAGGTGATTACAACCTGAGCTTTTTTATAAATACAGGTTCAAGACTATCCATAGGCATAATTATCATTTTGTCATAGTCAATACCTGACCGGATCTGTGAATTGGCAATATAATAGTACCATCCATCTTCGCCAATCTCACCTGTCGTAGAGCTGTCAAGACCACTGGTATCAATGATTTGGTTGGTTAATATGGAATCTTCCTGTTCATTTAAGTAGAACAGGGTCAAGTTGTTGCTTTGATGGCCAATAAGGCTATTGTTGTAGTAAGTCAGACCATCAATAGGTCTTTGCTTGATAGGGGCAGTGTAGGGTAATAGGGTAATTGATTTTTTTTCCAGGTTAATGCGCAAGAGTGATTCTGTACTCGAAACAATTAAACTCTTTTCATCGCCTGTAAGGGTGATCCCATTTAAGAAAGTGTAACCCGATGGTTCAAAAATCACGTTAATAGAATCAGCGCCGTGTTGAAGGATGAAGATTTTATTGGTTATCGATTCAGTGATATAAACATCTCCGTTTGATGCAACCGTAAGATCGTTGAAGCAATACCCTTTGGGTACACTGGCGAGTACAGCATACTTTCGGATGAGGGATGATGAATCGAGATCGTAACAGTAGAGTTGTGAATCCCATGATCCGTCTTCGATTTTGATTTGCGTCAGGATACCTCCTTCCCCTTTGCTAGTGATCACCCAAAGTTTACGGCGTAAAGGATCAACTTCCATACCGAAGGTGGCCCAAAGATCATCAGATGCTTCTTTGGCGAAATCGTAATGGCTGCCATCTTTTCTGATCGCCACTATTTTTCGCTTATACATACTACTGATAAACACCTGTTCTGTTATCGGATCATAGGCTGTTCCCTCCGGAATCAGATCACGCTCCTCCAGCGTTGTCAATATGTGTGGCGTATGCTGTTCCTGGTTAGCTGGCCTTGCACAGCAAATGCAGAAAATCATAGAAAGAAATGCAATGATGGGCTTAACCATATATCTCGGTTGGCACAGTTTAATTAAATTTCCTATCTACAAGAGAATCACGCTCTCACGCTCTCACGCTCTCACGCTCTCACGTTCTCACGCTCTCACGTTCTCACGCTCTCACTTTCTCACTCTCTCACTCTCACGCTCTCACGCTCCGTTGTAGTGACCGAGTACATCTTCCACCTACCTTCTTTCTTCCTCCACATTTCCGTCCAGGCAAAATTGGTGGTTTCCCGGGTGCCTGCCGTGTCTTGTTCTATATCGACCACCACATGTTTCTGGACAAGGATATGCGCCATGCTGCCATCCGCAGAGATCGAATAGACTGGTGGGCGTGCATCTTCCCATTTGATAAATTCCACTGATTCGAAATAACTGATAAACCTCTCGGTCATTTGGTCTTTGGTAAAGTAGCTGACCTCACCATTCTTGACCTGGGTGAAAGTGTCATTGAGCATATTGACGAGGAGCGCGGGTTGTTCTTCGAGATGTGCGGTCTGTTCCTGTTTTTGTAATTCAGTGAGTGCACCTAATTCTTTTTGGAGATCAACCTTGGGAGGCGCACATGCTAATAATGAAAGGCCTATGGCAAGGAGCATCATACCAGACGTAATTGGATTACCGGACATCGGGCAACCTTGTCACATCTTCGATATGCACCAGAGTCAGCAACCACTGCTGGTCAGGCTGCCTGGTCCAGACCAGGCTATAGTTACCACGCTCTTTGAGTGTGGGTCCATTGGGTATCGTGAGGTCTAAGGAATACGTGCCACCATCATAAGCGAGGTCACCACTAGTGTTCTGGATAGATGATTTCGTGACTATATTACTCAGGACTTTTACGCCACCGCTGACCCAGTTTTTGGCAATAGCCTCCTTGCCGGTATGGATAAGTGAATCATTCATGACGATGGCATCCCGGGCCAGAGTCGCCATGATAGCTATGGAATCTTTATTGTTCCAACCGGCCAGGAAAACTGCGTTGAGCGAATCTATATTTACCTCAACAGAAGTTAATTCTTCTTTGGATTGCGGCGGAGATTGCTCTTTGCAACTGACCAGGAGAACAAAGGTGGCGAGGAGTAGGAGGGTTTTCATTTAGACGTGATTTAGCAGAAATAAATACCTTCTAAATATAGGAATTAAATGAATGAACCAGCTCATTGCATCTGGACTGCATATTCTTTTTTAAATACCCTGTACTGAAAATACAGGAAGGATAGAAATATCAGGCCATAGATTACAAATAGTGGGCGGCCCACAATGTCCCGGAAGGTATTGTAGAAAGGTGCGTTGTAATACTGACAAAGGTTATGGAAGGTGGCCAGAAAACTCGCAACGATGAACATCCGGACCATCACGTATCCGAAGTGAGCAATCATCATGCGCTTGTCTCTTGGCATTTTGTATGCCATCTGGTGTAATTTTCCCTTCTCACCGAAATACAATTCGGAGGCAAAATCAAGGAAATTAGTGGATTGGATACCGATCTTTTTCGGACGGTAACTAAATTCATAAAAGAAGTAACATGCAATAATCGGCGCGATGACAAGTATATTGGCGATAATTAATCCATTCCACCCAACACCAAAAAATCTTGTTAATGGATTCATTTCCCCCTCCATACCACCTGGTTCAAAAAACCAGAGACTGGTGGAGTAAAAGTCGCATCCCCTCGCAAAGAGAAGGAGGAAAGTAATGGTTAAGAATTTGAGTTTCATAGTTTCTTAATATGGGGTATTAAAAAATTAAAGACACCTCCGTGCTACTCGTGGTAGTAAAACGATCCTTCCGTAATTTTTAGTACATCTCCGGCATTACCAGTCATTTCTCCTTCAAAGGTCGCTTCAATTTCATCTGGACCCGTAGAAGCTTTAGTGATGACTACTTTAAGGTTGAAGCCCATCATGCTTCCATACAGGTAATTCTGTGGTGAAAGATTAGCTAATTGGGCTACATTCAAATCCGGGTTGCCAGTTTGTATCTGGTAGGTACCGGGACCATCGACATTGTAAAGGTTGATGTTAAAAGGCTGTTCATCTTTGTTTTTCGGCCCTTTGCTACCGGCTATAATGATGGCTTTGTTGTATCCTTTGGGATGAAAGGCCCCGAAGATTTCGTTGTCTGCCTTCCACTCGACACCATTGATTTTCATGCTTAACCTGTTACCGGCTGGAGCAGGCTCTGTAATAGTGGCAGGTGTGGCGGTAGTATTTTCCTGTTGTGGTTTGCTGCCACATGCCAGGATCTGGAGGAGCAGTAATGAAGCCAAGAGAAGGAGTTTGTTGTTCATACGAGTTTTACGGTTTAGTGATATTAGCAAGCAAAGTAAGAAATCCTGGTCCCATCCAAGTCATATTTACGCTTGCCGGGGAAAGGTCACAGGTCTGCTTGCGAATAAAGACAAGTTCTGATTCAGGAAATACAATGGTCATCTGGCCCAGGTCACCTGTAGCCGCGTAATTCCAGTTTTCTGAACTTTTATCAATCCACCATAGATACCCATAATAAGGAGCGAGGCTATGCGGGGTAACAGACGCTTTGACCCATTGTGATGACACAATTTGTTTGTTATCATATCGACCTTGATTCAACATGAGTTGGCCAACCTTAACCGCATCTTTTACAGTCGTCTTGCAGCCACCATAGACGATCACATTTCCAACGGAGTCCAGGGACAGGGTAGTAGAGTCCATCTTCAAAGGAGTAAACAGGAGCTCTTTAAAAACAACATCAGCTTTTTTGCCAGTAGCACGTTCGAGAATGAGCCCTAGTAGTTGTACCGATTCATTGGAATAGCTAAACCTGATGCCTGGCAAGGTGTCTGGTTTGAGACTGAGTACGTATTGGTTCATGTCAGATTGGCTTAATACGCCTCTGGGTCCTTTTCGGTTTAGTCCCGCAGTCATCGTCAGTAAATGCCGTATCGTAATATTGTTTTCGCATCCGGCCTTCCATTCGGGTATGTACTTGCATGCAGGTGCATCAAGGCTATCGATGGTTCCTATATCCAGGAGTATCCCTGTGACGATTCCGGTCCACGATTTCACCATTGAGGCGGTGCCCATGTAGGGGCTGCCACATTCAGGGTTTGCAAATTCGGATTGTACTTTTGAAAAGTCGGTTCTTTTCCAATGCGAGATGATTTTTCCTTTGTGTTGTAACAGTATTTCATCGGCTTTTGTAGAATCACAAAAATCGATTAAGGCATTTAGTTTTTCATTACTTACATCCTGAGATTTACCAAGGTTGCAGCACAGTAGTGTCACTAAAATCAGAAAATATTTCATTGGGTGTGTTGTCATCACATTACATGATTTGTCGGTCATTGGGTGTGTCCTGGGGCTATCACCCTGGGTTGATAGATGGCGCCCTTTCAGGCCTGTTTACTTTTCACCTAACTGTTTCAGATATTTTTCCGAGTTAGCTTTTACGAGGTCAGTGGGATTTAAGGTCAGCGATTTCTTGAAGCACTTGATTGCTTCTTTCTTATCTCCCTTGATGGCATATCCTTCTCCCAGGCTGTCCCATGCATTAGCACTCTCCGGATGTCGGTCTGTATTGTCTTTAAAGGCTTTGATGGCACCTTCCATATTACCACTGTTGAGCAACTGATAGCCGTAGGCGTTGAGTTCCACTTCATTGGCTACTGTCATGGCTTCTGCCTGGATTTTATCAGCTTCTTCAGTTCTGCCATTTAACCTTAGCAGTCCGGCTTTGGTGTTTAAGGTGGTGAAGTTTTTGTTGAAGGCTACTGCTCTTTCTGCGTAATACAGGCCCCGATCGATATTGATTTTATTTTGCAGTGAATAATTCGCAGCGGAATTAAATCCCTGCCAGGTGAACCCCATCGCGCCTTTCAATTGCTCATCAGCATTGGCCATGACTATTTCGTCAACGGCAAATTCAATTTTTACAGGAAATTGTTTTTTCTCCCAATTGAGCACGAGTTCTGCTGAATTCCTGTCGACGTTGATGAAGGAATACGTCAACATTTCGGTCATGGCATTTTCCCTGATCTGGATATTAGCTCTGCATAAGTCATTGGCAGGATCATAAAAGAAATTTCCCCAGGAGTGGCTGTCTTTAGACAGCACTACTTCACCGGAATTGTCCTTGTTGATGGCGAAAAATAATCCATAACGTCCGGCAGGAACTTTCTGACCTGCTACAGTGGCATCGTGTGAAAATTCTATTACTGTGTTTTCATTTGCTCCCGCACGCCATGGCGTGGGATGCGGACTGCCGAAGGGTTCTACATTCCAGCCAAAGGGCACCAGCTCTCCCCAGACTATGCGCCCTTTGACAGAGGGCCTGGAATAGTTGACGCTGACTGTGGATATGCCGAGTGTTTGTGATACTTCGGCTGCAGGACTCGGTGTTCTTGGAGTGGTGATGGTTTGCGCCCAGTTTGTAATTGACATACCCAGAAAGGTGATGGCAATGAAAAGGCGAAGTGTAGAGGCATTTTTCATAATAATTGGATTTTAGAATCTGAAATTACTCAAGGAACGTTTCAGCTAAACCGAATGCTCCGGATATTGGACGAACGTCACGATTAGTGGTATGCTTCAATGGTTGGCATCGACAACGGGCTTTACCGTGATCTATACTTGATGATTATTCTTTTGGCTAAAGCCGTTAACAACCCTAATCCTATTCCTGGCTAAAGCCAGGGGCAATTGAAGATAATTTGTTTTGAATAACAATTGCCCCGGCCAGATGGAATGGGTGGGGGGATTTTGGGCTTTGCCCAACCCGTTCCGTGGTGTTTTTTTTGGCTAAAGCCGTAACTCTGTTCTAACCCCGGCTTAAAAGCCGGGGCAATTGAAGATAATTTTAGTGGTTGGTGTCAGGGGCGTATTGCATCCGCCCCTGAAAATTGAATCCTATTGTCACGGGCGGATGCAATACGCCCGTGACAATAGGATTCAATCTTTGGAAGGATTTATTTTTTTTGCTTGATCCCCGGCGATTTAATCATCGTCAGCAGAAAAGAAACATTCAAGCCGAGAGTGATCAAATTGACTGCCCTGGCAAATGGAGGTGCTCCTTCCGGCCATATCTGACCTAAGAGGACGACGGCATTGAGCACTAACAGAATAATGATGAATGTTCGTTTCGCAGTTGGCATATCATTTTGATTTTAGATCGAATATCTGCTTTTATTTAGGAATGCAATCCGATGTTGTCACGCCCATTTTAATCAGAATGCTTCCATGACCATTTCTTTGTTCGCCATCATACCGGCGGCGGTACCCATCCCCACCGCATTGGCAACTGTACGCATGCGCGTCGTGTTATCACCACAGGCAAAGATGCCATGAACCGATGTTTTTTGAAACGGATCTATCTTGATATAGCCCTCTTCTGTCAATTCGCAGCCCAGTGATTGAGGAATAGGGCAGTGCTGTTCGAATGAAGTCGGAGCATATAAGGCAGTGAGAGGCGCTGTGGTCTGATCCTTGAACAGGATGTGCTTTAACTGGCCTGCATCATGGGCGAGGCTTTCAATTTCTTTTTCAACTATCTGGATTTGATGTTGAGCAAGCTTTGCACGTTGTTCAGACGAAAGGATTGATTGGCCATTGGTAAACAAGGTGAGATCTTTTGTCCAGTTTGAGATCAGTGCAACGAAATCAAATGTATGCTCTGTATTGCTGAGGATTCCGGTCTTTTCATTTCTCACCTCATACCCATGGCAATAGGGACAATGGATAACAGTGATACCCCAGCATGCTGCCAGGCCATCTATAGGTGGTAGGATGTCCCTGATTCCTGTTGCAAAGATCAGTTTCTTCGCCTGGTATGTTACGCCTGAACTGGTCATAATGTCAAATCCATGTTGAGCCTTACTTCCGGTTAGTGCCTGGTCATTGATCAGATGTACTGTAGCATAATGCCCCAATTGCTGCCTGGCAAGTGAAGCGATTTCTGCAGGGGTTTTTCCATCATGGGTGATGAAGTTATGCGAATGAGGAGTCTGCCTGTTGCATGGCAAGCCGCTATCGATAATGAGGACTCGCTTCAGGGATCTGCCAAGTGCCATGCCGGCTGCAAGGCCTGAATAGCTTCCGCCGACGATGATGACATCATATTGTGTGTTGTCTGACATTTGATTTGTGGTTGATAGTGCTTTCACGCCATAGGGTAAAATAATTACCCCCGTTGCAATGCAGCTTAGTTTGATCAATTGGCGTCTTGTTAATACATCCATTACTTCTTGCCTGTTAAAGGACGCCTTTACGTCCTTGTATTTTCAGAAGGAGCGGAAAAGTTCCGGATAATCCTGTCGACAAAGGGGACACCCACAAAAACTATCCAGGGGACTAGAGAAATCGTGAGTAAAAATGTTCTTTGATACAGCGGCAAGGGAGAGAGTGCTGCACCGAAGAGGTAAAGAAATAAGGTGATAGATGGATAGATGACGATCCATATCTTCAGGGATGCCAGTAATTTCATTTTAGTTTTCATACAGATTAAAATGTTTAAATGATTTTAGTTTACGCTTGCAAAATTAATTTGCCGTATGACATGCCGGATAGGACAATGCTGAAGTTGAGCAGGACTTATTTGAAATGGTGCCTGAAGGCCTCAGGGGTATAGCCTGTGTGTTTCCTGAAGTACCTGATAAAGTAAGAGGCATCTTCATAGCCGAGGTGGTAAGCTATCTGGTTCACCTGGCTGGAGGTGGCAAGAAGGTGCCTTTTCGCCTCGAGGATAATGTGTTCATTGATGAGTTCAGAACAGGTTTTACCCAGGCTTGCCTTTGTGATCGCGTTTAACTGGAAGAGAGAAAGATTCATCATTTTAGCATATTGAGCAACCTGCTTATACTTTGCAATATGCATCACTATAAGCTCAGATAATTCGTCAACACGTTCCTGCGTATAAGGCGTGTTGTCCATTTTAGGATCTATTCTGTTCTGCCGGTGCCGGACAAGTTCAGTAAAGAATATACGGAGATAAGCTTTTATTACTTCCTGATATCCTTCATTCATATCCGTAAACTCCTGATGAATGGATGTCAGGATGGGAAGTAATCTTTGAAAACTTTTTACATCAAGAGGGCACAGGTGCTTATTGCTCACTTTCCGTAATAGATCACCTGAAGTCTTATCACCCGCAGGATAGAAGCTTGTTTTGAATTGTATCAGGTACCCTGTACTTCCTGCTTTCAGCGTCAGTTGGTGCACGTTGCCGGGGCGCAGAAAGAAAAGAGAATGATCATGAACCTGGTAAGACGTGAAATCTATTTCATGTTTTCCCTTTCCTTTCTGCAGGGCCAGTATATAATAGTAGTCATGCCTGTGAAGTTCGTGGATCAGGTCTTTTCCAGCCAGCACATCACTGACATCCCGGATTGTAAAGCTTCCGGAAAGATGAGGCTCTATAGATGTAGTGCGAATTTGCCTTATCGGAATTTTCTTCATGATAACGTGATGGCGCTTTGCGAATATGGCCCTGTAGTCATCAAACTTACTGAAATTCTGTGGAGGCAGAAATAGTATCAGCGTCACCTTAAGCGCGAAACCATCCTTGAACGCAAAGGTGTGGGTTCAATCTCCTGACGATTATATTGTAAAAATTGATATATATTTGCAGCCGCAGCTTTCCTCTGGCCGCATCTATATTTCTACAAACAATAACATTTATACCCATGAAGTACTTACTACTCACTATCCTTATGCTTGGAAGCCTGCTCCGTTCAGATGCGCAGGATCTCGGCTGGGCCGCACAACTTGGAGGTACTCTTTTTGATCACGCCTATGCTGTGATGACGGATGATTCAAGTCATATATATACAACTGGTTCTTTTCAAGGTTTTGCTGATCTTGATCCGGGTCCGGGATTTAATGTATTTCTTTCTTCAGGAGATGCAGATGTTTTCGTCAGCAAGCTTGATAAGGACGGGCATTTCGTCTGGGCCTTTACGTTTGGTGGTAGCACCGAAGATTATGGCGAAGCGCTGTCGATTGATGAAGACGGCAATGTCTACGTTGCAGGATATTTCAATGGCACATCAGATTTTCAACCAGGTTCCGGTACCACAAATCTAACCGCTGCCGGTGATTATGATGCATTTCTATCCAAGTTTGACGCGGATGGTAATTTCCTATGGGCTATACGCCTTGGAGGTGCCAGCGCGGACCAGGTGAGAGATATGGCCGTTGACACTGCAGGTAATATTCTCCTGGCAGGTCAATTTAGTGGAACTGCTGATTTTGATCCAGGTGCCGGAAATTTCAACCTGACATCAGCAGGAGGCAATGACATATTTGTTGTCAAGCTCAATGATGCAGGTGAATTGGTATGGGCATCTCAATTTGGAAATACAGGTAATGACCTGGCTCGTGGTTTAGCTATCGATAGCGATAATAACATTCTGACCACAGGTCGTTTTGCAACCACCGTTGATTTTGATCCCGGTATCGGTGTGGCTAATCTCATATCCAATGGAATGGAAGATGCGTTTATCTCCAAAATAACTGAAGATGCTGAGTATGTGTGGGCGGTCAGCCTGGGTGCAGGTCTGCTGGATGAAGGGACTGCTATCCATACGGATGCAGCTGGTCTTGTATATACTACTGGATTTTTTCAAGGCACTGCGGATTTTGATCCGGGCGCTGAAGCAACTGACCTGACAAGCTTTGGTGCAGAAGATATTTTCATTTCGGTACTTGATGCCGATGGGGCTTTTATCATGGCCAGGCAAATGGGAGGATCAGGACTTGAAAAGCCACATGCAATAGATACAGATACAGCAGGCAATATCTACACCTCAGGATACTTTGCTGGAGCAGCAGATTTTGATCCGGGTAGTTCGGATTTTATCCTCACCTCTGCAGGAGGTTTGGATGCATTTGTTTCAAAGCTGAATGCGGATGGTGAATTCCAATGGGCGACACAATTTGGCGGACCCGATGAAGACCGCAGCCTTGATATGGTGGTTGGTGATTCTGCATTCGTATATACCTCAGGTTATTTTTCCGGGGCTGTTGATTTTGATCCCGGAAATGGTGATGCTACATTGACTTCGTTTGGCGCTACGGATGCATTTATTGTCATTCTCGAACCATGCTATCCTACCTATGGTGAAATCAGTCCTACGGCATGTGATCAATACACATCGCCGGATGGCCTGGAGATATGGACGGTGTCCGGTACCTATGTAGATACACTGGTCCTGTTTGGTGGTTGTGATAGTATCATCACTGTATATCTGACCATTCTGAACAGCAGTACGTCTGAAATTTTTGAAACAGCTTGTGATACGTATACCTCTCCGGATGGCCTTGAGATTTGGACAGTTTCAGGTACGTATCTCGATACACTCCTCAATAACGCTGGCTGTGACAGTATCATCACCGTACAGTTGACGATCCTTAACAGTACGACATCAACTTTGAGCATTACGACTTGCGACAGTTATACCTCACCAGATGGTTTGGATACATGGACTGAGTCTGGCCTATACCTCGACACCTTGAGCAATGCAGTGGGATGTGATAGCATTATTACGATTGATTTGACCATCAACCATAGTACTGCTTCAGAAATCATAGCCGAATCCTGCGGAAGTTTTGTTTCACCTGATGGATTGGAGACGTGGACTGAGTCAGGAATTTATACGGATACGATTTTGAATCAGCTAGGGTGTGATAGTGTCATTACTATACAACTGACTATTTTAGATGACTCTGCTGCTGAGATCACGGTTGAAGCCTGCGATAATTTTACTTCGCCGAGTGGTATTTATGTTTGGACAACATCCGGCATCTACAACGATACCATTCCTAACGCTGGTGGATGTGATAGCATCATCACGATAGATCTGACGATCAACCTCAGTACTTCTTCCTTCCTGGATGTAACAGCTTGTGATAGTCTGGTTTCATCAACTGGCGAGGTTTGGAATACCTCCGGTGTTTACCAGGATGTAATTCCAAATGAAGCAGGATGTGATAGTAATATGACAATCAACCTGACCATCATCAACAGCAGCTCCTCTGAAATCACCGTCACCGCTTGTGATAGTTATAGCATCCCGGGTGGCACCCAGACCTGGACGGAGTCAGGCATCTATCAGGATACATTGCTCAATGCAGTTGGCTGTGACAGTATAGTCACGGTCAATCTGACCATCAATATCAGCCCTTCCCTGGAGATCACCGCAGAAGCATGTGATAGTTATACTTCACCAACAGGTACACAGATCTGGACAGAATCAGGTATTTACCAGGAGATCGTACCATTGCCAGGCGAATGTGATAGTATCATCACCGTCAATCTGACGATCAACCACAGTGATACTGTTGAGGTAGAAGTAGCTGCTTGTGAAAGTTATGTCTCACCTGATGGCACAGAGTTATGGACAGTTTCAGGAACCTACCTGGATACCATTCCGACTGCATCCGGTTGCGATAGTTTTATGACGATCATATTGACTATTCTTTCACCATCAGCTTCAGAGATTACGATGGAGGCATGTGATAGTTTTAGTTTACCCGGCGGCACACAGACATGGACTGAATCAGGCATCATACATCACCCAGTGGAGCATCGACCTGGACTGAATCAGGCACCTACTTTGAGTACATACCTGTTGGAGGCGCATGCGACAGCATCGTCACATTTTACCTGACCATTCATCACAGCACATCCTCCAGTGTGGATGCAACTGCATGTGATAGTTATATTTCTCCTGATGGTGAAGAGACCTGGACTGAATCGGGTGTTTACCATGACACCATCCCCAATGCAGTTGGTTGCGATAGTGTAGTGACTATCAATCTGACTATAAACATTACACCTGAGACGGAGTTTACTATAGATGCGTGTGACAGATACACTTTGCCAGGTGGTACACAGACTTGGACCGAATCTGGTGTCTATCAGGAAGTATTTGATACAGCTGGTGAATGTGACAGTGTGGTGACTGTTAATCTCACGATACATCTCAGCACGACTGCAGATTTGAGTATCACCGCTTGTGATAGCTACCTTTCGCCGAGTGCAGGAGAAGTATGGACGGAGTCAGGGATATACCTTGATACGATCACCAATCAAGCTGGCTGCGATAGCTTCATGACTGTGGATCTGACGATCATCACTATTGACGCTAACGTTACGCAGGAAGAAACCCTCCTGACTGCTGACATGGCAGGGGTTACTTATCAATGGATCGATTGTGACAATGGAAATCAACCGATCGATGGCGAGACTTTGCAACAGTTTGCTGCGGTCACTACCGGTAACTATGCAGTGATTGTAACCTCCGGCGATTGTGTAGATACTTCTGCTTGTTACAATGTGATCATCGTAGGCACTAAAGATGTACTGACCCTTACTGACTTGAAATTATATCCAAATCCTGCCAGTGATCAATTTGTCATCGAACCAGGTCGCGTGTTGGGCAACGGTGTGATAACTGTTTCTGATCTACAAGGTCGTGAAGTCTATTCTACTCCTTATCGTGGTGAAGAGAGGGTAGTGGTACCTTTCGAAGGACCATCGGGAATGTATGTGGTGACCTTGACCGGGTCGGGTTATCGTATCCTCGGCAAGGTAATAGTGGAGTAGAAAGGTATTTACATTAAACTAGTAAAGTAACATCGGCAATTCATGTTGGCGGCTGCCATCTTCTGCACTCGACTCAAAGAGGATGAGCGTCAGGGTTGAATTCTCACGCTTTTTAGCGATGTCAATGGTGAAGCTGAAGTTCCCCCACTCAGGAGCGCCCATATCTGCCGTTACGAAGCCCTTTAATAACTCATCATGGCCATCCTCGACTACCCAGCTGATGGTGGCTTCAAAGACTTGCCCTTTTCCGGTGATCAGGAAAGTGTGGTCACCTGTTTTCTCTACAGTCACGTTTTTAAAGCGCGCATTGCCATAGACTTTTAAGTTGGCTGGTGGTGTGGTGATTTCTTTTTCAACCACCATGGTATCGGCCTTTTCTTCGACCTTGGTTTCTGGTACACGGGAATTGCATCCTCCGATGAGGATAGCTATTAGAAAGCATAGTCGATACATGATACGTTGATTAATAACCCAATTTTGCAATCTTCCTGATGAAAAGGATCTCTCCGCTTTTTCCGGATCCAATAAGGTAATACAGTCCGGATTCAAGTTTATGGATATCGATTTCCAGGGTTGATTGATTAATAAAATTCGATCTGATCCTGACAGCCCCCAGCATATCCACTACCTTAATTTGATCAATGTCTTTTTGAAAACCTCGCACATTTATAACATCATAAGCAGGGTTAGGGAAAATGGAAAAAGCTGCTTCTTCGCGATCTGAAGTGGAGGTTGGTCCTTCAAATAGATTGCATGGTCCACTATCGTCTGTGAGTCTGATCAAGCCAAGTTCGTCATCTTCATAGCATCGCAGGAGATAAGAAGGTGCGTCGGTAGGCTGTAGAATGGTGTGACTATGAAAAAGATGAGAATTAATAGTGCCAATTCGTTCTATAACTCTCATTGTATAATACTCACCTGGTCCAAAGTGGTTCGGAAATTGGATATCCTGGTACGCCAGTTGCTGGCCATTAAATTCTATCTCCCCGATCGAATCTACAACAAATGGCTCCGGGCTCAGTCCACCAAAAAACATGGGAAGTGTATCACCTGGCCCGGCATTGAAATCATAAAGGAAAGTGCCTCCCAGAAACCTGTCATGACCATACACGACCTGATTATCTTCAATGACATACATCGTCTCTGTAAATGTATCGATGGTTCCTAAAAATTCACCAATGGTGGTTGATAGCAGCTTCCTATAGGTCCATGTACCAATGAAGGTGTCTTCATTCATTACCTCAAGAGTAGTCATGCCGTGCCCAAGCATTGAGCCATATTGATAATACCATTTCGCTCCGGTGGGAAACCAACTGGACTGGGTTTGCCCATGCAAGGAAATAAGCAGGGTGACGATGAGAAGTATGAATCTTTTCATAACTTTAGTAATTGGCCATTACCAAGTTACAGCTTTTTGTTTAATTGACTTTTTCATGGAGATCCAGGGATGACATTACAATTGCCTGAGAAATGCAACAAGATCTTTTTTCTCTTCACCCGTGAGCTTCGTTTGATCGATCAGGTTGAAAAACTCAACCACATCTTCCAGGGTCAGCAGTCTGCCATCATGCAGATAGGGTGGGGAGTCTTTAATCCCTCTCAGCACAAAAGACTTTATCGGGCCTTCCGCACGTATATACTGACCATTGATGGTTTGCGGTGTGTAAAAACGCTCCACCTGGAGATCATGCATTTGATTATCCGTAAAGTAAGGTGGTGTATGACAACTTGCGCATTTCGCTTTCCCGTAAAACAGGATTTCACCTCGCAACTCTGATGCTGAAGCTTTTGAGGGGATGAGCTGGCCGAATATGTCGAGCTTGGGCGCAGGAGGAAAATCAAGTAACGCCTGGAACTCTGACATAAAATGAACCTGGCTACCGCGTTCAAGTGGATTTACTCCCTTCTTAGCTGCAGTTAGATGATCTCCATCAAAATAAGCTGCACGCTGTTCAAATTCAGTAAAGTCTTCTACTGTCTTCAGCGCACGCTGAGAACCAAATAAACGTTGGACATTGACCCCGCGCAAGCTAGGCGTTTCAATGCGGTTACGGTTTGCCTGTGGCCGTATATCACCCACCAGGTGAGTCGCACCGTTGGTATGGCCGTTGACATGACAGTCCATGCATGAAACGCCGAGACTTGGTTTTTCGGTTTTACGATCAGCCGTATTGTTAAACTGTTGCTGAGGAAACTGGGTCACCAGGAGACGGAGACCTTCTATTTGTTTGGGATTTAGCAGTCCGTTAAAGAGGTCGTAGTAATTGTCCACGGTGATTACTTTTCCTTGCGATACGTCACCCAGGTCTTTATGTGTTGTCAAAAACAAGGCTGGTGGAAATTCAGGAAGAAAGTGTTCTGGTAGATCAAAATCCAAATCAAAACGCTGTAACCGCGAGAAGCTATCTATCGACATCTGTGGAAATACCATTCCTCCAACCGGATGATTAGGATGCGGTAAGGGTAGGTACGGGAAGATATTTTTTCCTTTGATTTCTTCAGGAGTCATCTCCGCAAGCTGGGCCCAGGTGACGCCCTTTAGTTTGGCGGTTGGACCCACTGGCAGTGGTTTGCCCCGCGACATGGTGACGTCAGTGGTGGTTCTTGCAGTAGTATCATACCGTTCAGCAAGCAGTGCCCGCTGACGTTTCATAATGGAGGCTCTCGCAGCCTTATCCTTTGTGATGACATCTGCAAGCGGTTCTTCTATCACCGAAGTATAACTCGATTCCCTTTTAGCCGTTTGTTTATCTGCTACCTGGGCGGTAATGACAATGACACCGACGATTAGCAATACCGTCAGGGTTAACTTGTTTAAGCGAAGTGTTTTCATAGATGGCATTTTTATTTTAAAGGATTACTTCCTTTGGGTTCGAACGTATGCACAGGGTGGTAAAAATCTACTGCTGTACGGATTGTACGGACAGGACGCGTCCTGTCCGTACAGTAGAAGATTTATTTTTCACCTTGTGCATTTAATTTCGATTGGAATATTAATTGCACAATGTGAGATATTCCATTGCGCAAACCGTTACAGAATTCCAGATTAGAGTTATAGAATTCTCACATCGTGGAATGCAGTGTAACGCTTCACATCGTGGAGTGTGAAGTGTTGAATATAGAACCTGGATTCAAGCCATCCTTAATCTGATTGTAATTCCCTCAGCCTGTTTTTGGCTTCTTCCCGGGCAGGATTTATTTGCAGCGTTTTTTGGTAAAAAAGTATAGCTTCAGCCGTTCTATTCAGGGCTAAATAAATATTGGCCAGCGATAAAGCAACCAAATCCCTATCGGGAAATTCAATTGCATTGTTTTCTCCGATGATGCGGGCATCATCATACCTTTTTAAACTTAATAACTTTTCTCCGAGGTAATACATTTGAAGCCAATCTACATAATAGAGAGCTGTGTCCTTTTTCATGGTTTGGTATTCTTCAACTGCTTTTTCGGCACTGAAGTTGGCAATAATAGTTTCCATTTTCTTGTGGACAGGTTCTTTTAAGACTACAGGTTTGTGATAAAGTACTTTTAGAAGGCTTTTTACAATGCCAAAAAAGTCGGTTGGAGCACTGTTGCACAAAATGACGATCATACTGTTCGTTTCAGGTAGCCGAATCATAAAGGAGATAAAACCTTCTGTTGACCCTAAATGATAATTGGCTTTGATGCTATCACTGTTTGTGTATTTAAAATTTTGATTGAACCATCCGTAGCCATACCTGGCTGGCCTCAAGCCGGGAATAAACATTGCCTCAGTTAGCTCTTTGCTCAATAGTTTGTTATTGGCCAAGGCCATGTGAAATTCAAAAAGATCTTCCACTGTCGAGTATATGTCACCAGTGCCCATCGTATTAGATTGGTCCCTGAAATCGGCACTCACATAATCACCCAGGCCATAGTCGTAACCCGAAGCTCTTTTCGGAATAATTTGAGTATGTAGATAGGAACCCGAATTAGGCATATTGATTTTATCGAAAATCTCATCTTTCATGGCTTGTGCATACGATTTCCCGGTAACTTTTTCAATAATGTAACCTAATGTGTAGTACCCCCAGCTACTGTACATATACCTTGTACCCGGTTCAAATGCAAGTGCTGAATCTTGAAAGATTTCAAGGTATTCTTCTCTGGTAAAGCTTTGGCGACTGATCCTTGGGAAAAAGTCTCTGATGATATCGTAATTGGGAAGACCTGAAGTATGGTTAAGCAGTTGTTTGATGGTAACTTTTGAAGCAGGTTTGTCTTTAAATTGCGGTACATAGTATGCTAATGAACTGTCTAAATTTATAAGATTCTTTTCCGTCAGTATTAATATCAATGTTGCTGTTATTGGTTTTGAAATGGAGCCAATCATGAATTTTGTATCCGTCGAATTGGGTATATCCCATTCTCTGTTGGCAAGTCCAAAAGCTTCTTTATAGACAACCGTTCCATGGTCAGCTACCAGGACGGCACCATCAAACATATTGTAATGGTGGAACGTATGCATCACCGCTGATAACTGCTCTGTCGTACTTTGGCCAACTCCCGAAAGTCCAATCAGCAGACAGTATATTGATAGTTGCATTCTCTTAAAAACATAATCGTTGTTTACGGCGGTGGCTTGAAAATATATTGTGAAACGTCTGTTCATGCGGATAGATTATTTTACCTGTTTTACGAAGCGAAAGGCTCAGCCAGACCTGAATCGTCAGTTTGGTCTAAGGTTTCTTTATTTCCCATCGCCAAATTAACCCGTCTTCCGGGTCTTCAATTTCAGAGACTTTATTAAAGCTCAATTTTCTTAGAATATTAGTTGAAGCGTTTTCCATGGGCAGTGTATGCGCAACAACTATTTTTATGTGCTCATCCTTGAACGCATGGGCCAGGAGTCCCTTGGCTATTTCTGTCCCATACCCTTTCTGCCGATACTCCGGGCAAACTTCATATCCTATTTCCACCATGCCATCCAGACTGGGTTTGCCTTTGTAGCCACAACTCCCAATTAATTTTTGGTCAACAGTATGTATTGGAAAGTATGTCCACCAGCCATTTTCATTTTCGCTTTGTGTGAGTATTTTCAAGGTGTACGCTAAAGGTGCTACACCAAATTCTGTCCAATCTGAGCAGACAGCATATCCCAATGCTTTTGACAAAAAATCGTTTCCCTGTATGGCACTTGTCAACAGATTTTTAGTGCCTGGTATAAGGATTAAATTTTCAGTTTCTATGCGCATGAATTTTCATTTTCGTTATTGAAGGTAGAATCCAAAAGGATAGTCCATCTTGTATTTTACAAAAGAGGAATTCCATTTAAGCTGAGCATAACCGTTTTGGGTAGCTTCGAGAAATGCATTTTTAACGACTTCATCACATTCACTGGTCAGGCTTTTTTTAACATTCACTTCCTTAACAAATCCAAACTCATCAATTAGTATTTCCAAAACGACAAAGCCTGCTATTCCTTTTCACGGGCAGAAGGTGGATATTTAAATAAGCTGTGCAAGCTTGTTCGGAATTCTTCTTTGCCCTGAACTGGAACTGGTTCTTCCACCGGAATTATTTTTTCAAAAACACCATCCGCACTATCATCTACATAGTATGTTGTCTCAGGAGGTTTCCCCATTTCCGTCTTTTGATGGCTGGTAGTAGTAGTCGCAGTTGTATTTTGAATGCATCCAACTAAAGGAAGTAACATGAAAAGAAATAAAATACTGCTTTCAAATGTAATTCTCATCGATATTCTGTTTTATAGCCTGTACTTGGTTTTACCTTCAAGTTGGCACATGAAATATAAAGCAATTATACCCAATCTAAGTGGAGTGCTGCTCATCTGCCTTCCTGTCTGCTGGCAGCAATCCCAACCATGTGTTGAATAGAACTGATTCAAAATCAAACCAGTTTCGTAACACACGACTTTTATCAGTGTTGCACTGCACTGGCTTTTATATGAAAAGTCATTATTTTACATGAACCATAAGACATACTGAGCCCATGAGAAAATTCTATTTATCTGTCCTATTGTGCTTTTCGTTGATCGGCTCACTCGTGCGCGCGCAAACGCCCATGGCTGAGGAGTATGCCTGGTATTTTCCGGCACCTGACACCATAAAGATGGCAGACGATCTGATCGTTATGCTTCAGGAGGAAGTTGACAAGATCCTTCAAGCAGGCCCGTTAGCCCCTATCCGACTGGCTTTTGGCGATCTGTATTGGGAAAACTATTTCCAATACCAGGAGCCGGGCCGCATCCTGACCACGCTGGCATGGGCCTGGCCTTATCTGACTCCAGATCAGCAGACATCAACCCTGGCGTATGTAGAGAATGAATTGAATACTCCCGGTCGTGCACCGTGGGCCACCAATTACACACTTCCCCGCGATCAGGGTGCACGCAGGGAATTGTATCCTTCGACCCACCAGTATGGCGTGGAAAGTAATTTCGGAGACTACAGGCCCAGGCTCCACACGCTTTATGGCTTTTGGTTGTTCTGCTATCGGAGTGGACAGACTGCATGGATGGAAACTTATTATGAAGAGCTGAAAGCCTTTTATCAAAGCCAATATCAAAGAGCAAAACTGTATGGCGATATGAATGGCCATCTCGCTATGGCCAGGATAGCTACCACCATGGTGATGATGAGCAGGTTGGTATAGCGATGCAACGCCTGCAAGAGGAGTTGGAAGATGGATTGCAATTAGAAAATAAGCATGCCTTTGCGCAAACAGGACTCGCTGGTTGGGACGCTCCGTACAACAGGTTGCCGGGCTCGGATATGTATGACTCGCGTAAAGATGGCCTGCTGTACCGGGGTTTTATTTTTCTCAACATGGGCCCTGAAGTGGCGAGGTATTTAAAAGATTTCTGCCTGGCGCAAGTAGATAGTATGCACCGGGAAGGCAAGCACATCCTGCCGATGTGGTGGTTGATGCAAGCGCCTTATTTTCCACGATGGACCGGTGATGAAAGTATAGGTGTGCCGACGGAAGCATTTGGGATGTACCATCCAGTGGAAACGTGGATTTTGGAAACTCCTGCGCAAGAGCTGCGTCGCTTCATGCGAAGTAGCCCTACAGGTATTGGTGATTGTTACTGGTTGGAAGCACTGGTGCAAACGATTGAGGCTCATGCTGCCAGCACTAACCTGGTGGATGTCCGCGATACGGATTTTCCGCTTGTGGTAATCGATGCAGGTACAACTGGTGAAGAGCAGATTGTCGAGCCGATGCCGACGTTTTCACTGACACCAAATCCAGCGAATGAAAATGTAGTGTTGCAAATAGTAGATTGGAATGACGCAGTACGATGGTCCGTGCGTAACATGGAAGGTGAATTGATGGCCAATGGAACTGCCGATGCACCAACCCAAATTTCAATCAGCCTTAGACGGTGGCCTGCAGGTAGCTATGTCTGTATGATTGAATCCCTTGAAGGCAATCTGATAGCCAGTAAAATGCTCATAATCCAATGAGAACATTAACACACCTTTTCGTTCTGCTAATATTTGCATCATCCATGATGGCTCAAACCACCGCAGAGTGGCCTCAATTGCTGCGCGATCCTGCGCGCACAGCACGAACGGAAGCTTCGATATCTCCGCCCTTTCGTGCAAAGTGGTTTTGGCTGGGGCCTGACCTGACTTTGCTTAACGAGGCTGCTAACGCTGCATGGACTGACGATCTCGAATCACGGGAGGGATATTCCTTTCCGGTTCCGGATACGTATCCGGTCACGCTCGCACGAGGCGTACAACCGGTCGTAAGCGGTGGACGTATGTTTGTCGGCACGATGCAGGGAACTGTCCATGGTATTGATGTGGAGGATGGGCGTACGTTGTGGTCGTATGACATGGGTGATCCGGTGATTACTACAGCTTGCGCAGATACCGATCGTGTTTTGTTTGTCGATGTTTATGGTGATGTGGTTGCCCTGCATGCAGAGAGCGGTGCAGTGGATTGGCAATTGACTGCTGACCGTAGTATCACAACGGCGCCACTGTTGACAGGTGGCCTGGTCTATCTGGCCAGTCATAGCGGCAGGGTATGCGTTGGATTGGCAGAGTGGGGCGGTGGTGTGGGAGCGCCTTTGCTTGCTCCGATTCAAGGACAGATGGCGGCTGCGCACCAGCGACTTTTCGTGCCGGCCGAAAACATGATTGTATATTCACTGGATCTTCAGAGTGGCGACCTTCTTGCACAAAAGCAAGTTGTTGGCCAGAGTTTCAGGCTAACACATCCGGTGGTCTTTGGTGATAAGCTATGGGTGACGACCTGTATGATTCCCAATGTAGGTTCAGAAGGAATCTTTGACGATGTACTTGATATGTCGGGGAGTCTGGAAGAAGAGGAGAAACTCACCAGGCAATTTCTGAGGGCGAAGGTGGCTTTGATGGAGCGTCATCTGACTGGCAGCATTTGTTTGCACTGGATACGCTGACATTGGATACATCATTCCTTATTCCCAATGGCCCGATAGAAGGTGTCGGATTTCCACTGGCTGGCGTTGGTGTCACGCACACCGATCAGGTGGTTACCTGGTTTCGCACACGTTACCCCACGCTAACGCATGACAATCCTGCTTTTGGTACAGACTGGCCCATTGACATTGCGGCCATTGATCCGGAGACGGGCAATCGTGTGGTCATAGATAATGGGCAGTTTAGCAATATGTTTCCCGGTCCCGAGACGGACAATCTGTACATCTTCAGCACAGCGGGGGAATATCTGTGGTATCGGCAGCCATTCAGGGGTACACAGGTCATTCACCTTCCTACCAGTGCGCATACCTTGGTGATGTCGCGTGTGCGCCATGAGGACGGAGGCAACTTCGATGCAGATGTGGCCTTGTATGATACAGGTGCACAGCTTCCTAAAAATGCACTGCGGCCTGTTGAAGGTAAAGGCTGTGTGGTGGTCATTGACGGCATGGCTCTTATCCCAGATGTAGGAGGAATACTTGCAGTGGAGAAAAAGTGCCCCCACACCAGATCAGTATTTAATCTGAACTATTTGCTTTATTTTGAGAAAGGCATAGAAAATAAGTAGTGGTTTGGGGGGGGGCCCGTTTTGGGAGATGGAGGGTTGTAGTATAGAGTGAAAAGCCTCAACCCATATTTTATAGCTTGTTCAAGTACATCCATGTTAATATCCTTCAGCGTTTTAAATTTAATACAATACCCTGTCACGCTTGCTTTACCTATTTTTTCTCCGTACGTTTTAGCCAGGTAGGTCTTATCGTTGATCCCCATGATATAGACGGAGATGCCGGTTGTGTTAGCACTGATACCAATTTGATAAAACTCCCGGGTGGTTCCATCCGCATAGTTTATCGTGTATGATCCATACCCAATATTGGGGTTGGCAATAATTTTGCCTTCGCTGTTTTTGCCATCGGTAAACCATAATTTACATGCCGGTGACACCTGAAGGGCGAGTTGGTGTAAAGTTTCCATTTCACTACGCTTTGGTTCAGGTTGGCTGTTGATATACGCTTTGATTTGTTCTTGTACGTTCATATAAAATTATAGGTTGCTTCGTTGCTACAATGAACTCTATGTTATCGTTTCAGGAGTGCTGTTTCGTTCCGGCCATTTCCATGCATACCAAACAATCAATAGGGTGATGCAACTTTCTACGATGGCCAGGAATACATAAAATGTCCACCAGGGCGCAATCGAAGTGATGGCGATCAAAAGCATGATAGCTGTGTAAATTGTTCCAAAGAGTATATTGAGCCATTTACTCAGCTGAGGCTTTAAGGCGAGTGACAAGAAAATCATTAAAGCTGGAATGGCCATGAGCATGGATGCCGCAAACAGTTTTATCGGGCTATCAAGCATGGTTTCTCCACTTATAAATCCTGCAATGCAGGTAGGTACGTAAAGCGAAAAATAGTCTCCGTAAATGTAGCAAAACATCACCGCTGTCCATAATGCGGAAAGTTTAAACTTTACGTTTATTTTGAAGTCTTCTAAATGTTTTATGTTGTTCATAATGTCTGTTTGTGCCTTACGCCTATAATCAAAAGCCATAGGCAAATTCCAATTTCACCTATGCTCGCAGGTAGCGAAATCATGCGGGATATGCCCAGGTCACCATAATTTGGAATGAGAAAGCCACCAATGAAATTGGTGAGATACCCAAAGCAACCTGCCATCAGGAAAATGCCTAATAGTTTAGGAAGGAAACCAGATTTGAAAACTAAATATCCAAAAGGTAATAACCACAGCCCCCAAAACAAAGATGCTATCTTCATTCCATTATTATAGAAGTCGAGATATAATAAAACCTGGGCTTGCAATTCGTCCGTCCCGATGGCTTGAAGGTATTGAGCTTTACCGATCAGCGTCAGTACATTTACTTTGTTGAGTAGGTTAATAAGCGAGACAGGAACACTGATGACGGCCAGGATGACCATTCCTACTGCGATGGTTTTATGAACCTGATGGAGCAGTTTATAAAGTACAAAAGGGAGAATTAAGAAAGCTGTGTAACAAACAATTCCGGCTACAATGCCTATTCGGAAAAGCGTTTCGGATTCCAAAATATTATTGAACGTCACAGAGGCACTATCCCATACGATAAGTCTGGAAGGAACGTACATCAGATGAAAGATGCCTGTCAGCACAACGATCAGATATAACAAGCCGGCTATCCGTGCCGTTTTTTTGTTTGAATCCATTTACTCGATCTATGGTGTCAAGACGAATATACCGAGGGATTGTTACAGATTTAGGACTAAACATAAACCCTATGGCCATTCTTTTTATGGACCACTTAGATATCACGATTATGGTGACTACCCTTCACAAACGTCTTTGAACCAATCATCTTCTTATTGCTTAGGAGCACCAGCGTATAAGCACCAGGAGTCAATGAGGTGATATTCAATGCCACATCGTGGAGATATAAAGCCTGTATAGCTATCCGGCCCTGACCATCATAGATGACCCATGAATCAACCAGGTTACGATGTGTTTCATCGATTTGAAGTTCCAGTTTGTTCTTTGCCGGATTCGGATAGACAGTAAAATGAATCTGTTCATGTTGTTCGTGTACACCAACTGCAGGAAGGATCGCGGTCACGACCTCATTAGTCAATACAGGCTCATTGAAATCAAAGAAAATATCCGCCTTGTTTGGAATGGTGGTACCATAATCAAAGGAAGGAAGTGGCTTCACTCTGAACTTCAGGAATCCATGTGACGCAGGTTCATTTGTCGTACTGTCAGGAAGGAGAATATGCTTAAAGTCAGCTACGAGCGCAGGACCGTCAGTAATCTCATAAGTGTAGGGATGGCTGGAGCTGAGCATTTCGAGAGAGCTCAGGTCCAGAGAGGTGGAAAGCGGATCAATGATGCGCACTGTAAAAGCAGTGTCTGTACCTGTATTCTGGAAGCGGATGTGATAGGTGATATATTCATCTTTATCAACCTGATCAGACTCCCTTCCGCTTTGATTGAAAGATCGTTTATCGTTAGGATCAAATGAACCAATGTTTGTCTGACACTCGCTGACAAAAGTTCGTTCAGCAGGGCAGGCATTGTCACCGCTAATTTTTCCGGAGAGACAATGCTCCAAACCCAGTTCCGCCTGACAAGAGAGTTTAAAGTAAATCCGAAATGTCACGTCTGCATTTAATTCCAACGTCCCCATGTCAAATGACACCGTCGTAGCATCTAGTTGTTGGTAAGGAATCGTAGCTGAATGGAATTCGAAAAATGGATCAAGATTTAAAACCAGTGCCGTGCCAGTGCTTGCCTGCGGTCCGGTATTCCGCACACGAATGGTATAATAGTTTTCAAAACAACGCCTGAGCAGGGGAGTGGAAAGATCCAGGCTTAGATTGGCACACGTTGCTGTTGCTTGTGAAAGAAAATCGATGGTATCTGTCAATTGATTTGCATCCATGATGACATTGAATTCATCTTCACAAAGCTCCCAACCTGCACCTGGTGGCTGAGCTTTGACTGTGTACTCTCCCTCCGGTACCGAGTATCTGAACTCCCCATTAGGTCCGCTGACGCCTGCGCGAAAGAAATTCTCTCCCTCCACAGTGACATTCCAGAATGCAAGGCCAGTCTGTGCAGTATCCGGAATACATCCATGACTCTCATCCAGAGATACCTTGCCGCTAATCACACCAGGATAGGCGAGTGTCCCGACTGATCTGAAAATGCGGGTATCATTTACGATTACATAGAGATGATCATTCTCCGACAGAAGGTATCGCTTTTCACCTTCCGGGGGAAGTCCGATATACGTCAGCGGTTGAAATTCCAATCCATTAAAAACGTGAGCTTTCGTAGCACCGAAGGTATATATCGTTGATCCAATAGAAAAAAATGTGCTGAAATTGCCGGGAGGAGGAAAGAGACCGAGCGAAACAAGCTCCTGGCCAAATTTGTATTCTAAAAGATAGTATCCACCCTCCGGACTGACGACATCCCATGCATAAAAATAGACGGTACCATCTTCTTGCACTATGCATTGAACAAACTCATATTGGTTTGACAGGCGGACTATTTCGATAATTTCTGTTTGCTCCGTGAGCACATCTATGCGGGCGATAATTCCAGCCCCAAGCCATGATGCATCAGCAACATAGATGAAGTTGCCGACCATCGTTACTGCAAGCTCCATTGAAAGGAATAATTGTCCAGACCAATGCCAGGATTGTCCGTTGTTTATGGAATAGTAACAATATCCATTGCTATAGTCAGAGATGAAAAGCGCATCATCATCGAGAACATATACAAAGGTATTTTCGTAGCTAAAGATCCCATTAGGAAAATCAATCGTGGTAAAGGTTACGCCATTATCCTGGGAGTGGAGAATCGCATCGTTGTTTTTTGTGTAAAGGTCACCATCGGGTGAATACATCACGTCATAGATATCGGTCACCTCCTGGTCCCTTTCGATCCATGACGAACCTGTCACTGTTTTTCCAAATAGAGCCTCCGAAGTCACAGCGCTTTGCAAACCGGTGGATGATTCATCGATGTGTCTTACAAATGTTCCAGGCAATGTGGTAACCTCTTCAAACACAATCTGAGCTCCAAGCGGCAAATAAAGGGCAATGGTCAGGATGAGTAAAATAATTCTCATGTGATATTTACTTTAATGATTGGGTCAATTACAACACAATTTGAAACAGATATCTGTTTCAGGATGCCCCTTGCATGAATCAGGAAAGGAAGCTCTGGGCAGGTACCCGAACTTAAATTTACAAATTTTCCAGTAAAAACGCTCCGTCGATGAAGCCGTGGCGAAGGAAATTGACTCTTATGTTGATGTCGACGTGAATGTTTATTGCAAAAGGGCTCATGCAATATCGCCTGACCTAGAAAGATGGCCAATATGCGGTTACCACTTTTTCAATAATGAACAGAACGACTACCTCCTATTTCATTCGTTTCATAGGAAAGGTCTGCTTCTGTTGCTGACCGCCAGTGATACCGGAGATTTCTGCTACTAATGAATCCGGATGGATAAGGGTGTAGCGTATGACCTGAGGAAAGTCATGCGTAGGATTCTCAAATATCAATTGTGTATCTGTCACGGTAGTGCTGGTGAATCGCACAGGCATTCCGCCATTCATGCCCTGGACCGTTGGGATATAGTCCAGGCCATCTTTCGTCATGACCAATTGAATCGTCTCGAAAAGAATCGTGTCCTGCTGCCTGATGGTATAACTTTTACCGGAATACGCCTGGTCATTGAGGCTGCTCCACGATTCGTAGATGATGCCTCTTGATGATTTGTTTGCCCATGTGCCTATAAGCCATGCGGCCTTCTTTAAGTCATTGGACTGAACCATCGACCATCCGGCCAATGTCATCATGCCGGCCAATACGCACACTAATTTAAAAGTTGTACTCAAGCTTTTCCGTAAGATGGTAAACGGTGAAAAGTTCTGCCTGGTTTTTGTAAGGTTGTCCATAGTCAATGATGAATTTATCGGGCGCAAGGTAATGACGGATTAGAAGACCGAAATAGTAAAAATGCGACATGGCTAATCCGCACTATAGAAAATAGCCGACATCTTCAGATTGTCCTTGTAAAATTCCCCGGGGGTGAGTCCCGTCAAAGCCTTAAAGTCCTTGTTGAAGTGCGCCTGGTCGTAATAGGCATTCGCATAAGCCACAGTTGTAAGGCTGGTAGATGGATTATTAAGCAACATTCTCAGTGTATTGATAAACCGGATGGTTTTCGCTAATTGTTTTGGGCTCAATCCAATTGCTGAAGAAAACCTGCGTTCTAATTGTCTACGGTTGATATTGGTCTGTAGGGAAAGTGATTGAACAGAGATTTGGCCATTGGCGGTCAGTAAAATGTCCACAGCCGATTTCACCATGCGGTCAATGGCAGATGTTTCCATCATCGTGAGCATAAGAAAAGCCTCAATGCGTTCGATGCGCTGAGCGGTTGAAGAGGCTTCAAGCATTTGCGCTTCGATCATTCGTCCTTCATTCCCAAAAAGCAGGTCCAGGGATAGTGGTGTGTTTTCCATTTCCTTGATCGGCCTGGTCGCCCATGGTATAAATCCATCGGGATGGAAACGAACAGAAAATATTCCTGTTTCTCCTGTAGGTTCTATTTCGAGTGGCCGGGTGAGTTGTCCGATGACAAAGCATTTGGGCTGGAGGAAATGTTGGTCCTGGTCTGTGTACTGTATGTAAGGGTCGCCATAATGAAAAATCATCTCCATGCATCCGTCGGGGACAATGGTCTGTTTTCCGGGAGAGATTTCCTTAGGACTTTCAAGTGTCCAATAACATTTGATCAGGGGCGTAAGGTCCTGGGGGGTTACAATTGTGTTCAGGTCTAGCCTTTGAGTGTCAATTCACTTGGTGGGTGTTGTGGTAAAGTTGTATTTTTTGTCAGGCATCGTTTGTAAGGAAAATCAAATGGAATCCTTTAGGTTCGCCGTCGCAGGAGTGCGCTAACCGGATTCCGAGCACAAGTTTTCTGGATTGCAGGAGCAAACCGCGACTTGCTCCATGGGTTTTAAAGCTTAGTATTTCAATTTATTATGGAAAAGGCATAGTTATGCATCTTGGCGGTTTATAGCAAGTCATTCGCCGGGAAGGGGCTTTCATTTTTCTTTATATTGTAACTACCCCCGCACCAAAACCGTTTCCATCTTTATATTCCGATTGTTAGCTACCTTAGGGAGGATATTTTGTTTTCAATTCGAATGGTTCACTCCTTGCGGCTTCTCCTTCTCTCGTTGATGTGCTTTTGTTTAGCATCTGGCTTTGGTCAGGTGCCGCTGATTAGTTTCCCTGACCTGACCTCCATCACCTTTTACGAACAATCAGGGGCTATTGCTCCGCATACGTATGGAGTCAATGACGTCGAGCTTGCAACGCAGCTGCCAGGGCAATTGAATTCGGGTAACCGGGATTTCGAAGGGGTGGCCGATCGGGAATTTTATGATGTGTTTTATTCAGACGCCGATGGCACCTTCAATGCCAATGGAGGATTTGTCAGCATTGAATGCCGTTATGATTTCAGTACCGGGGGAGGAGCACTGAATATTAATGAAGTAGAGTTTCACTTTGGAGCGGGATATTCAATATATGGCTGTTATGTGACAAGTTTTGTGAGCAATGGTAATACCTATGTGCCCGGGTCAGCAGAATGGGCAGCGGATTGTAACCTGGTTACGCTGTCCTATATGGGTAATACGGAGAATACAACTATCAGGCTTCGCTTGACCATAGGCATACTCGATGCGCCCTCTACCATTGTTGAAGAGACTTGCAGTCAAAGTGGTTTTGAAGTGATGGTGGGGAACATATTGTATAACGAAGGCAATCCAGTTGGGACTGAATTGTTGACCGCCAGTAATGGCTGCGATTCTTTAGTCTATGTCGATCTGACATTCAACGAACAATATGCTCAGGAAATCAACTATACCGGCTGCAGTGGCGATGGATACTCCATGGTAGTAGGCAATAACCTCTATAATGAAGCCAATCCTTCTGGCATAGAAATGTTGATGACACAGGAAAATTGTGATTCTACGATTATAGTTGACCTTGTTTATAATCCTTATTATGATTATGAAATTAATTATCAGGGTTGTGAAGGAGATGGATATGAGGTCATCGTTAATGGTATAGTTTACAGGAGTCTAATCCGGATGGGACAGAAATAATGATGACGACAAATGGATGTGATTCCATCGTGACGATCTATTTAGCCTTCGCTCCGGTATCCTATTCTGAAATTTCCTATTTCGGATGCTCAGGAGACGCATATGCAGTAGACGTCAATGGGACAACGTATGATGAAGCTAATCCGGCAGGAGAAGAATATCTGGTCAACCAATATGGATGTGATTCTATTGTGACTATTGACCTTGTATTCAATACGGTAGATATTGTTGATGTCACCTACACATCATGTTCCGGAAGTGGATATGCGATTGTCATCAATGGAACTTCGTATGACGAGAGCCATCCATCGGGGACAGAATGGATGACAGATGTGGAAGGATGTGATTCCATCATCCAGATATCGTTGACGTTTTTGCAGCCCATTTTGCATGACATTACCTATACAGGCTGTTCAGGTGATGGATATTCAATCCAGATAAACTTAACGAATTACGATGAATCAAATCCTACTGGTCAGGAAGTGCTGACAGCAATGAATGGGTGTGATTCCATCGTAACTGTGTCGCTATCCTTTCTTCCGGCTTTTACGGTTAACGAGTTTCACGCGTCTTGCATGGGTAGTGGATTTTCGGTCATGGTCAATGGCACTTTGTATGATGAGCTTAATCCATCCGGGGAGGAGTTTTACCAGTCAGACAGGTTGTGATTCTATAGTCAATGTTCAACTCGATTTCATGGCTAGTGTAGCAGGAACCGAATCATATTCAGGTTGCTCGGGCGATGGATATGCCGTAACGATCAATGGTACAATCTACAATGAGCTGAATCCCTCAGGGGTTGAAGTGCTTACTTCTCAAAATGGATGCGATTCAATCGTTACGATAAACCTGATTTTTCAGAATATCGTGTCCGTGACCCATAGTTATACCGGATGTGCAGGTGACGGATATGCTTTAGTGATCAATGGTAACGTTTATAATGAGTCAAACCCAAATGGCGTTGAAGTCATCTCGGGAACGATGGGGTGTGATACGGCTGTAACGATACAATTAGTGTTTCAACCTATCCGCAGTGCCTCCATCAGTTATGTTGGTTGTGAAGGCGATGACTATGAAGTTGTTGTAAATGGTATATTGTACAATGCCTTTAATCCGCAGGGTACCGAAATCATGACAGCCCTGAATGGTTGTGATTCGGTCATCACGATCTCTTTAAGCTTTCTTACAGGGACTCAGCATGGTATTCAGTATACAGGATGCGTGGGAGATAACTATTCGATCATCGTCAATGGTACGGTATATAGTGAAAGCAATCCCACGGGGATGGAGTGGCTAACCGGAAGCAATGGATGTGATTCTGTTGTGACTGTAAACATGGTTTTCGGCAATCAATTTGTTGTTAACGAAAATTATGCCGGCTGCGAAGGCGATGGGTATTCCATCCTTGTCAATGGAAATCTTTATGATGAACAGCATCCTCTGGGTATGGAGAACATTTCTGGTGTTTCCGGATGTGATACCCTTGTGTATATAGATTTATTATTTGCGCCAGCTTCTACTTCATCCTTTACCTATTCAGGCTGCGCTGGTGATGGATTTAGTATTGTTGTCAATGGGACCACCTACGATGAGCAGCATCCAAATGGTGTTGAAACGATGACCACGGTTCACGGTTGCGATTCGACGATCATGGTAGCCATGACATTTGTTGATGCAGATAGCAACAGCATTTCTTATACAGGTTGCGTAGGTGATGGATATGCAGTGATGATCAATGGAACATCCTATAATGAGTCAAACCCAATTGGAACTGAAATGGTGCAGACCGCTGATGGGTGTGATTCCATTATTCAGATTGCTTTGATTTATGAAGACTGCGATGTACAGAATTTGGATTGTGCCGTCTTTATCCCTAACGTGATCTCCCCGAATGATGACGGGATCAATGATGAGTTTAGTTTTGGCTATGCGGCATCGTGTGAGGTCACGGATTTTCGTGTTGCGTTATTCGACAGATGGGGTAGTGAGTTGTATTCTTCAACAGATCCTTCATTTACATGGAATGGTGAGTTTAAGGGCAAGCAACTTCCACCAGGGGTTTTTGTGTATATAGCCGAAATCTATTTTAAAGATGCTTCAGCACCCTTTGGTCAGGAGGGAGATTTGACATTGATTCGGTAAGATGAGTCTATCTGGCGATACAGTATAATTGCTTTGTTACCAGAAATTTTTTTGTGAGTGTTGAATGGCTTGTTCTTAGTTGAGCAATGTAGATACCTGGTGGCAAATGCTGTAGATCGATTTCAAGATCCGTTCCACTTAGCTCCTTGTTAGAATAAACGATTTGTCCTGCAGTATTAACTATGTTCAGTTGGTTAAGGGAGTGTCCAGTCTCATCTACGCGTATGAAAATAGTTCCGGTCGATACTGTTGGATAGACGTAAGGCTTGCCAGGTTTTTCTCTTCAGGATATGCCGTACCTGTGATACAGGTCAGTGATGCCGTGCCGGTGTAGCTTAAGGTATATCCAAACCCACTGTCAGAAAATTCATTGATCATCAGAATATATTGCTCACCGGCTAATGCATCAATGGGAGCAAGAAAATTGTTGCTAATGGAAGAACATCCAGGTGGTTCTTCTGCATCTGTATTTCCAGGTGCTAACCCAGTGGCTCCTGAACAATTCAACCACTGCTGTGGAGGCTGGCTACATTGGCACCAGCTGCCATGCATCTGACTGAGATCTTATCATTACAAACATCATCACTTCCTGCCTGAAAAACGACAAAATCCAGGTCTTGCAACGCACTGTCCGGGTAAAGCACAAACGAAATGATGCCGCTTTCCATGACCGTCCACTTGACCCACATTGAATTATATTCCTGAAAAACGCAGGTATTCTCAATGCCTGCATCGATAATGCCTACTCCTGTACCAGGATCTATATGCAAAGGAGTAGTATCACATAGCTCAAGGGCTGTAGAACAATCCTTATGCTGTGCATAGAGGCTGGGCAGAGAAATGAATAGGATGGATAGGGTACAGGAAAAGATGAACTTATGCATAATGAAGGACTGAGGTGTAATAAATACATGATGTTTTATCGGGCGTTATTTTTTCACTAGTTTAAAATTTGTTTGCTTATGGTCACTTGTTGTTACTTGACCTATATATATTCCTGGTAAAAGTATTTCTGTATCTAACTCGATTAACTTTTTGGAAAAACTCCAATTCCATCTTCTTTCCACCTTCCATCGAATATAATTGAATTTTACCTGACTTAGCAATGTGGTCGTTGAATGCTAATGATGTTTTATTTGTTGGGGTTAGGAAAGATCGAAACGTCATTTGGTGGATTAGTGATTTCATGGATTCCAGTACCAAGGGATTAGAAATCAATGAAGTCCATGTGGTATTGCAATTCAGATCAAAGGTGGCTATAAATATTGAGTTATTCGGTTGTGTATAACTTGTATCGTTCAGCATAAGGGTGTTTTCAAATTTCCCTGTGAGGTAGATAGTTCCATTTTCCAAAATTTCTACATCTGAAATTTGTCCGTTATTCATCTTGAGAAAGCAAAGTGGGTTGCCAGTCGAATCCATTTTGATGAGATAATTCGATTTGCTTATGTCGGCACCTGCAAAAACATTTAAGGATGAGTTATACTGAAACTCCTCCATGAGCGTGTATAAGTAGATGTTATTAGTTGTATCCATCTCAATGCCAAAGCATCTCAAGCCACATCCGCCATTAAAATCGTACAGCCAAGCTTCTGTAGCTTCATGATTAACATAGGTGAAAAAATTTACCTCTTCAGGTGAGGCGTTTATGGTCAGAGGAAAATCAGCAACAAATAATGTATCACCCTGGAAATAACCTGAATAGGGAAACTGACCATTTTCCCAGTTCCAACCTCCCAAATAATATCATACCCTGTGCTGTAGATTCGTTTCCTTTTTAAAATCACACCGTCTGTATCATACTTTATCCAAAATCCATCCCAATCTTCTCTGAAGTTCAGTGTGTCCCCCTGATGAATAAAGTTTTGGTTGCAATGTCCAGCTAACACCACATTCCCTGAATCATCTACATCGAGATCAGTTACCGCAATTGACCAGCTATCAATTTTTTGCAACCAACTATTGTAGCCGGAGGAATCAAATTTGGCAACGAAAGGTCTGTAGGTCGGGTAGCTGCCAGCAATCGTATCCGGGCCATGAAAATGAAAATTACCTGTGAACAAACCTGTGGTGTAAATATTATCATGTGCATCAATGGCGATTGAAACGCCATAGCCATTGGCGTAGGTCGATGAGAGATTATACCAGAGGAGATGGCCATCAGGATCAAATTTTGCTATCAAAAACCCAGAAATGTATTCTATAATGGTGATTGAATCCAACGCTATGTTTCCCGCTAACAGCGATGCTAGTACCAGGTGATCGGCATGGTCAACTTTGATATCAAAATAATTTTCATCATCCTGATCAAACAATTTATACCATATCACACTTCCAGCCGGGTCTAATTTTACCAGGTATGTTTTGGGAGACTCATAGAGGAAACTATTGGTATAGATTGTTGTTGAATCTGAAAAAGTTATCGAATCTTGTACAAGTCCGAGGAGGTAGATGTTCCCTTTCGAATCTATAGTTATTTTCTCAGCATATGTATTTAGTGCCGAAATTGAACAGGCGATAATTAAGATGAATACTTTTTTCATTAGGACATATCTGACTAAGGATGCTCATAGTCAGGCCATCTTTGTTAAGGCCTGTCTCCCCGACACCTTCATCCAAATTTACGCATTTCCTTTGGTCACCATCGCTTAGCCTGCCAGGAGATTTGGTAACGAAGGCGACATTTTCAATGTGGAAAGACTTATGAAGTCTTTCCACATTTCAGACAGTGTTTTCGTGAGTACAATGGCTGGTAAAAAACTTTTCAGTTTTATATCAGGATCAGGAGAAAATGGCCGGGCCGCATATCAGGGTGATCAAATGTAAGAAAAGAGAAGGAAAAATAAGGGAGCTTATAACGCTTATGAAGCTTATATCGCTTATGAGTTTGCCTACTGGCACCCGGGGCTAATGCCCACCGGTAGCAGGAACGCCAATTCAGGGCTTATTTTTATTATCAAAATGGATTATACAAATGCATCATCCATGCGTTTCCAGCCATGACTGCACTGCATTCTTGCACTTCTGAAGATGGTTATCAAATTCCGCGTCTTTATCTGATGGATAGGACGGAGGCATATGAAGTGCTTCTTGCAATTTGAGCATGTTAGGTCGGAATACGTCACTATGGTTTTTAAATTGTTCCTCCAACACCTTACATACTAAATCGATATGAAGAATGCTGAGGTCGCCAGAGTAGAGAAAGGATTTGGTCAATACATGTT
Organism: Candidatus Opimibacter skivensis; assembly: GCA_016721905.1. GTDB lineage: Bacteria > Bacteroidota > Bacteroidia > Chitinophagales > Saprospiraceae > Opimibacter > Opimibacter skivensis. Next base: position 442,017 of record JADKHH010000003.1, read on the forward strand.
GTATCTCCGTCGAAATAGAAAGTAATGAAATATTGATCGATTCGACAAACCGGTCCGGATGTTCCACCGTGTTTTGATCCATAAACATATAGACCTTGTCAAAGTCATAATGCCCATATCCATCATTACGGCTCAGGGTTTTGATCAAATGATCCTCATACTGTGGATCCTTTTTCATTTTTCAGCAGCCATTTTCCGCACCCACTCATCTTCATCTTTGACATACTGCAGGAGCGTCTCAAGCGATGTTTCATTTTGAATAGACGTCGTGAGATTTTCCTTTTTCCATTCCGCATCCGATTGTTTAGGAACTTGAATGTTAGCAGATGAAACAATCTTAGGAATCATCAGGATGACTACACCCAGCACGCAGGCCAACACTAATGGGAATTTGTAGAGCGCAGGTGAAAGCGATTCACGCCATTGCGGGTTAAGCAGGATGGCGTAGGGAATCAACATCAGCAAAGGCAACCACACGCTACCAAAATACACGGGCATGGAGAGTGTCCTGACGATACCCGTGGTCCGGTCCGTATTAATCTCCGTGCTCAACATTGCGCAAAAAACGACTCCGGCAATCATACCCAGCCAGAGAACGCCAATAAAAACTTTCCTTGTTGACGGAGTGGGAGACAACCAATCAAAACCACCTCTCGAGGCTACACTGATCGTAAGCAGTAAGCTGGTGATCACATACATGGCAATGAGGCCAAACATCATGAAACCAGAAACCAGGAGGTACTCGCCCCTGGCTGGGGTCTTCTGAAGATTGATGAAAGCCATGGCGATGTAAGCCAGCGTGGTGAGGATGAAGAGAAGGATAGCGGGCATAGGATGCAGCTTGTAGTATTATATTGTTTTATTCAACCAAATATATTACGATTATGGCCAAATACCCGCTAATACATTGAGCTAAATTTGTAGCATGAAGTTCGAATTCGACAATCTGAATCACCTGCATAAACAACCTCATGATTTCCTTATACTTTAGCCTTTGAGTCCTCCATATAATTTTACATCGCTCAAAAGGGCTAGAGGTTAAAATCCCCGAACAGGCCTGACTCGAAGCCAGAAGTCCTTGTCTTCAAAATACTGAATGTTACTGTTAAAGTCATGAACCCAGCTCCACATAGCATTTTCTTCCGAGGAACTCCAATACGAACCATTTGCAAAACCACCAATATTTTGATTTGGCCCTGCAGCTCCCTGACCAACTTTCAGATACATTTCGTTTAATTCATCCTTTGACGGTAAAAACCAATCATTAAAACCATTGAGAACCAAATTGGCACAAAGATCCGCTGCGATGCCACTTGTCCCACAACCAGCTTCAATATCTATGGTATTCTGTGCCCCTGTGCCTATAGCTGTTCCCTGTGCACCTGCGAGGTCCATAAAAAAGCATCCCCAGGGTCCGATGGGATCAGGGTCATTTATTCCATCCCAGTGTGGTGGTGCCGCGACAAGACCTGTCTCGGCAGCTGGAGTTAGATAGAATATAAATCCTCCTGCATACATTTTACCATACAATGAATCAAAAGTTACACCACCATTGAATAAATTTAGGTGTCTGCCCTCCATCCAGCAGGTCCTGGATGGTAAACCCCCCACCGAGTAGATCTTGAATGCTAAGGCCTTCATTCAGAAGATCCTGGATGGTAAAGCCCGCATCTAAAATGTCTTGAACGGGTACTTCAAAACCTAGCAGATTTTGAAAGGAATATCCATTGTCCAGCAGCGACTGAATCATCGCCGGAGGCAAACTTGTGCAATTACACAAGGCTGAAGTCAATAGCAGATCACTTTTCAACGATCTTATGGTGTCAGGTGCTGGTGGCAGCGAGGATGACATTCGTGTTGCCAGTGTGCCGTCTGATTTTTTTACCACTAACATGGTTTCACCATTCAGTGTATCCATTTCAGATACTTTAAGTTTCCCGTTCACCTCTACAACCTGGGCATTAAGAGTGAAGATCGTGAGACTCAGTATAAATGCTATTGCAACAGATTTTTTCATTACGTATAGTTTTGATTTGGTTAATCTATGAGATTACGCTTGCTGTCTACAGCAGACTAGTTCCTACTATCAATGAGCGTAGATTGTTTTTCCTTCTTCTTGCTATCGTGGAGATGTAGTTATCCGGCATCACCACCTTGCTGTTGTCTTCTACCCGGACAATCTTGTGTGCATTGACCAGGTCCGCCTTGTTGACGCGCACAAATCCAAAGTCGTGCAGATGCGAGGCATAGCATTTCAATACCCTGGCCGTCATCATGGGCGCGGAAGCCTCCGTATGGATGATCGTATAATTGCCACAAGCCTGTAACCTGATGATTTGATCGGGTTGGATTTGCTTCGACCTGCCATGGGAGATGACCCGGATGGAAAAGGGCTTTTCTTTGAAAGGTGCTGGAGCAAGCGTAAGGGAAGTGTTAGCGGTCATGATGTCTGATGTTTTCGATTTGCTGATCGATGCGCTTCACGTCCCGTTGAAATACCCAGCCAATGATCGCCATCGCCACCAGGGTGGTGAGGATCGCGATCAGGTAAGGATTTTTCCAGGAAATACGGAGGCGCATGATGATTTTATTTGTCGAAAGCAAAGGTTGCACCTCATGTCATTGGCTTCCAAATTTGAAGGGTTGACAATGGTGGGGACAGGGTGGGGGACAAATAGGGGGACAAAACGAGAAGATCTTTGGTGGTCAGGGATTTAGGCTAGAAAGGCCCTACAGCAAGGAGCAAGGAGCAGGGAGCAAGGAGGCTGTCAGGATACAGACTTTCAATAGCTTAAATAAGGTACTAAACCTGAACTGCCGCGTTGCGACGTTGCGGCGTTGCGCGAGAAATAAATTTGGAGATTCAAAACCAAAGAATACTGAAAGCAAGGAGCAGGGAGCACAGGGGCTGTCAGGAGACAGACATTCAATAGCTTAAATAAGGTACTAAACCTGAACTGCCGCGTTGCGACGTTGCGGCGTTGCGCGAGAAATAAATTTGGAAGATTCAAACCCAGAATACTGAAAAAGGCAAGGCACAGGGGACTGGGAGCACAGGGGCTGTCAGGACACAGACTTTCAATAGCTTAAATGAGGGACTAAACCTGCAATGCGGCGTTGCGACGTTGCGGCGTTGCGCGAGAAATAAACTTAAATCATAGCTGCCACTTCATCCAGTGTGCCATCCTCGGGAAGATTGATCTTCCGGCGGAGGCGATGGCGTGTTTTTTTAATGGAGTCAGCGCTGATGCCTAGCATGCCGGCCATATCCCGGGGAGTAATCTGGAGCTTGGTCGGTGCCAGCAGGCGAATTTCGCCAGGGGTGAGATCAGGCACTTCTCCTTTAGCCGAATGAAAAAGCCAGGGTAGACCCGGTCAAAGAGCTCACGGAAGCGCTTCCAGTCATCATCTGTCAGGATGCTCGAATTAGTGAGGTCGACCATGCGGGACATGCGCTCATCATGCTGCATGGATCCTGAATGCTGGAGTGCTTCGATCTCGGTCTTGAAGGATTGGATGAGCTCATTTTTTCAACCAGCGCCTGGGTGTAGGTACTCAATCCGTTTGGGCATGGAGCAAAGATCCGCGGCATTTTTTCTTTGATAAGGTTGAGTTCGTTTCCTTTCGTCGCTGGAATTGTAGACGCCGGATCCATTGACCGTCAGCAATGCTGCAAGGATTAAGATTACAAACAATAAATTTCTGCACAATATCTGTCGGGTCTGTCCTTTTTCCAGCAATTGGATATTGGTATTGTACTTGTCTACCTGTACCCTGAGTTTGGCCTGTTCAAGTATTTTCTTGTCCCGGTCTGCTTCCAGTTTTTCGTATACAGGTCAGGAGTCGGCATACTGCACCAGGAGGCAAAATGCCTTTGAGCCTTGTATAGGTGTAGAGATTGGAGTAGTAATTGATCAGGCCTTCGGGCTCGTATGTAATTTTGTTCTTGTCCGCATAGCGCATGTATTCTTCAGCTTCATGTAGCGAGCCTTTGTACAGCGCCATGGTAGCTAATGTCTGTGCCGCATTAGCAGCGCTGCTGGCTGGATTCATCCGGATACTCACCTTATAGTCTGTTTCAATGAGCGGCCAGCCTCGTCATACCGGCCTATTTTATAACATGCATGCCCAAGGTTGCCGGTGGCAAGTGCGATCCAGAAAGATCTTTCGACATCTTAGCGGCCTCTACAGCCTGGGTGAGGTAATGGACAGCAGAATCATATTGCTCCATTTTCAGATAGCACAAGCCAATGTTGTTTAAAAGATTTCGTGGATACTGGTCTGAAGGTGCCGGCAATTTTACGGCCTCGGCTTCTTTGAAAAAGCGGATGGATGATTCAAAATCGCTGAAACCATAGTATGCATTACTCATTACTTCCAGGTCACTGACTTTTTGATAAGGGTCTGACCAGCCATATTGGGTGAGCAGATCATAGCCTTTCATTAATCGTTCAAACCCAATACCCCACCAGCCATATTCGGTGGCATGAAAGCCTCCATATAGCAGGAGTTTACCTCTGCTCGTTTCAGGCCTTTGCGACGGGCTTCATCGATCGATCGGAGCAGCAATTGTTCTCTGGCCTGCAGGTCTGTCTCTGTGCCGGAGGGATGAATAATGATACGATGGAGCAGACACATCAAGGCCAGGTCTTCGAAGCCTTCGTCTTGAAATTCCTTTTCCATTTTTCAAGGCGGCGGCTGGCAGCTTCAGAATACGTATAGCCGATTTTTGAAGCAAGCTATCCAATCGTCGGGTGGCGTTCGGCTTCGGAAAGGCCAGGATAGAATCAGCCTGGCTGAGAGCTGATGAGGGCATGCGCATGACCATAACCCCAAGGATGAAGATGCGCGGAGCATTTAATAAATTCAAATAAGGTGTGCCAGGACGACAAGCATGTGCCCAATGGCTTGATGAAGTGAGCCGCATTATATAGTAGCAAAGCGCTGTGTACACTGAATCCTTCTCACGGATCTGCAGTATATACAAACCGGCAGGCTGGCCGGAAAGGTCAATGCTAGTCCCCGAATTGGTTGATCGCTGCACCATACGGCCTGTATAATCAAAGACCTGTACATCATCAGCCACTACATTACTCCATTGGATGAGACCGGTAGTCCGGATTTGGGGTAATCCAATTTCAGGGTCGAGTAATATCATAGCGCTTAAATTCAACCGGGGTGACTTCGAGGCAGAATTCTCCTAAGCCTACATATCCATCCAGCATCAACCGGTATTCCACCGGGTGTGGTGATGGCTTCAAAAGCAAGTTCGACTTTGCTGTAGAAGCATCTTCATCGTCTATACATCCCAGAAAAATGGGATTAGCGCAATTGTCTTAAAATAGTGCTGCACAGGTGTCACCATCCTGAATATATTGAGTAACTGCCTTGTACCTTCGGATACGGTAGCGGTTGCCATCGCCGGTGGTGAACCAAACCGTATGTTGCAATGGATCATTTCAAAAAAGCAAGCCAGATCAAACGATGGGTCTTCAGTCACTGAAGCTCCTATGTTGTTATAAGGACTGGACACCACCGGTATGCCGATGTTGTTGGTAAAGAGCCCGTTAATATCAATGGCACCGGAGCAGATATCTCCCGACACTTCCTGTTGCACTGTAGCTGAGAGATTTGGACACATCCGCTTAGACATCAATCCACTGTCACTGTATATGTTCCTACTGACATTGATCCTGTAATCGTGGGAATTCGTATCCATTATCAAGAATAGTTGTACGGTGCGGTGCCTCCAGAGACAAGGGCAGTAGCCGTACCGTCGTTCGTCGCACCAGAAGCAGGCGTGGAAGAAGTAGTAAGCAGGAAGGTGGTTCCAACCGTAATGGAAGCTTCAGCACTCAGCGCAAATGTGTGGGTGACTGAATGCATGCCGGTCCTGCCGCTTGCGCATTGAAGGTGAAGGTGGCTCCATCACCGTTATCAGTAACGTTTGAGCCACTGTAGTGACCACTGGTGAACCACCATGAGTTACGCTGATGCCTCAGTAAAGACAGACAAGGCCGGAGGTGAGAAGGAGGAAGCTCATTGATATCAACGAAATCGACCACTAAGTTTGCTGGCCAAAGTAGATACTCAATCCGTCGAAAACAGTCAGCGTAGGACCAGCGAGGACTGGGATGCGAAGCGCTGTTTCAATATTTGATTGGCTGAGTAACGTCGAACTTTACAATTCTGCTACCCGCAGACTCAGACACGTATAAAAATTTCCGCTAAACGTCAAGCCGTCTGCTTCAGGTCCCGAGCCGAGACGACTGTTACTGGGGTTGGGCTGGACCCCGGTGTCTATTGATTTTGGACACATTATTGCCACTGTAGAGACCATAATAAAGTTCATTTGCCGCGTATGGCTGTTCGGAACTCTTTCAGGGCTGATCAAACACCAGCCTGAGTAATGGCTGACTCAGTCGATCCGGAATATCCCATTGTTGGCACTGCCGATGTATAAGGTGTCCCCTATCCGGGCATAGCCTTGTGCATCGTCGATAACATTAGTCAAAACCTGTTCGATGACGGGGTTGGGTTGATCAGATTAATCCGGAAGGATCTGGCATACGGAAACAGGGTTACGCCTTCGGTATTGAAATAAAGATAATCGCCTACGACCAGTAGACCGGTTGGATCAGCGTATCCGCTATTACGGTTGTTGGCGTGGCCGAAATGGCTGAGTAAGGGTCTGGCACGGCGATCCTGTTTCATCAGGCAAACTCACGTACAAATCAGTGCCTTTCAATTGCAGTTCCGATGGGTAATTCTCGACAGTTGGCAGCATTAGTGACCTGCGCATGGCTCATGATGATAGTACATAAAGTCAGGAGTAAAAAGTGCTAAAAGTGTTTTTCATAAAGAGTGGTTGAAAGATTTGTTAGGAAAGTGGCAATGGTGTTTCCATTACCGCATTTTGCCTCACAAAGTGGCCATCATGACAAGCCGAATCCGTCAATCGTCGT